>JBITGK010000007.1:393929-446912 GCA_044456955.1 Spirillospora sp. NPDC050679
CGGGGCCCCCCCCCCCGCGCCCCCGGGGGGGGGGGGGGGCGGGGGGGGGGCGGGCGCCCCGGCCCCCCCCCGGGGGGGCCCCCCCCGCGGGGGGCGCCCCCCCCCGCGCCCCCCCCACGGCAGGCGCGGTCTTAACCTCTGCTTGCGCGGGGCAGAACATGCGGGCTGGGCTTGGCGCGGGTTCTCACCGCAACCCCGCGCGTGGCCGGGGTTGTGGGGTGTGTGGGCAAACCCGCGCGGGGTTGAGGCCGGCGCGCGTGTGTGCCTAACCCCGCGCGGGCTGAGTCGGTGCCTCACCCTCGGCGAAAGCGGCTGTGTTTGCCTTGGGGGGATGTCCCCCCAAACCCCCACATCCGGGCGCCGCACGCCCGGCGCTCGCAGGACTCGCGCCGTGCGTGCGTCGTCCGGGCGGGGGCCAGCCCCCACGCCCCCGGCAGGGGCTCCGCCCCCACACCCCCGACAAGGAAGACGCTCCGCGCCTGCCTGCCTTTTAAAAGCCGCTGGGACTCCGTCCCCCGCAGCCCCTGGGCAAGGGGCTCCGCCCCCTGCACCCCCGCCTGCCCGGGGTGAGGTTGTTGGGCATGTATGGCTGCGGGGCTGGGGGTGTTGGGCGTGGGCTGAGGTTGCCCGTCGCGTGTGAAGTGAGAGTCGGGGCTTTCGGCCAGGGTCAGTCCTGCTTCAGCGCCTTCGCCTTCACCTTGCCGGTGCTGGTGCGCGGCAGCTCGTCCACGAACGAGATGTCCCGCGGCACCTTGTAGCGGGCCAGGTTCTTCTTCACGTACGCCTTCAGCTCGTCCTCGCTCACCTGCGAGCCGTCCGCGCGCACCACGTACGCGGCCAGGCGCTGGCCGAACTTCTCGTCGTCCACGCCGGTGACGCTCACCTCCGCCACGCCCTCGTGGCCGCCGAGCAGGTCCTCCACCTCGCCGGGGAACACGTTCTCGCCGCCCGACACGATCATGTCGTCGGCGCGGCCGTCGATGAACAGCCGGCCCTCCTCGTCGAAGTGGCCGAGGTCGCCGGTCGAGGTCAGGCCGTCCCGGACCTCCTTGGAGCCGCCGCCGGTGTAGCCGGCGAACTTCAGGCCGCCGCCGGTGTAGATCTCGCCGGTCTCGCCGGGCGGCAGCTCGTGGCCGTCCTCGTCCAGGATCTTGATGGTGAGCCGGAAGGAGGGCTTGCCGACGGTGCCGGGGGCGGCGCGCAGGTCCTCGGGCGTGGAGATGGTCGCCCAGCCGGTCTCGGTCGCGCCGTAGACGTTGTGGAGCACCTCGCCGAAGGCGTCCATGAACCGCTCCGACAGGTGCGGGTGCAGCGCCGAGCCGCCGACCACCGCCACGCGCAGGGAGGCGGGGTGCGGGCCGTCGGCGTCGAGCAGGCGCTGGAGCATGACCGGGACGGCGATCAGCGTTTCGGCTCGGTGTTCGGCGATGGCCTCGCGGGTCGCGGACGGGTCGAAGCGGCGCGACAGCACCAGCGGCATCCCGAGGCCGAGGCCGACCGACAGGTACGCGAAGCCGAGCACGTGGAACAGCGGCGGCGCGATGACGATCGGCGCGCCCGAGCGGACCGGCACGCGCATCAGGTGGCTGAGCGCCGCCGGGAGCAGCGCGGCCGCCGAGATGTCGTGCCGCGCGCCCTTGGGGGTGCCGGTGGTGCCGGAGGTCATGATGATGACCTTGCTGGGGGCGGACGGCTTGCACGGCGCGGGCTCGTGCGCGGCGATCAGGTCGTCGGCGGTCTCGTACGGGCCCGCGCCGGCGTCGTCCCAGGAGTGCACGCGCTGCCCGGCGAAGGAGGAGTCGTCCACGACCTCGTCGAACTCCTGGTCGTGGATCAGCAGCTCGACGCCCTCGCGCTCGGCGACCTGGCCGAGCTGGGCGCCGGAGAAGTCGGTGTTGAGCAGGACCACGTCGTTGCCGAGCCGGGACGCCGCGAGCACCGCCTCCACGAACCCGCGGTGGTTGCGGCACAGCACGCCCACGCGTCCGTCGTCGGTGAGCCGCTCGCGCAGCGCGGCGGCCAGGGCGGCGGCGCGGTCCTCCAGCTCGCCGTAGGTGAGCGAGCCGCGCTCGTCGATGATGGCGGTGCGGTCGGGGAAGCGGAGCGCCGACATCGCGCCCACCGTGGCCGGGACGGGGCCGTACCGCAGGTACTGCAGCGGCAGCCGGGCCAGCCGGTCGGGCCTGACCGGGCGCAGCACCCCGACGTCGCGGACGGCGCGGGTCGCCCGCACTCCCTGACTCGCCAACGTTCGGACCCGGTCGAGCAGCACTGGAGCTCTCCTTGCCTGGGGGGAACGGGTCAGTGGGATACCCGGCTTTCAGTTAGATATGTAGTGGAATAGCGATGTCCCGTGCTCGACATGTGAGCCGTTCCACAGCTCACCGGAGGTGGTGGAAGCCGGGCGCCGGGTGCATCAGGAAGTCGTGGTGGGAGATGTTCCACGCGTACGCGCCCGCCATTCCGAACGCCACGACGTCGCCCGGCGCGAGGCGCGGAGCGGGGACGGCGGCGGCCAGCACGTCCTTGGGCGTGCACAGCTGTCCGACGAGCGTGACGGGTCTCGGCTCGCCCTCGCGTGCGTCCACCACGGTGAACGGCTGGTCGTGTCCCTTGGCCGCCGGGGTGCGCAGGTGGTGGGTGCCGCCGCGCACGATCGCGTAGGTCTCGCCGCGCGTGGTCTTCACCTCCAGCACGTCGGTGACGTACCAACCGTGGTAGGCGGTGACCGCGCGGCCCGGTTCCACGCGCAGCCGCGCGCCGGAGGGGAGTTCCGCGTTGTAGGCGTTCCAGTCGAAGCGCGCCTGCGGGTCGGTGTAGTCCACGGCCATGCCGCCGCCGAGGTTGACCTCGGGGTCGGCGACGCCGTTGGCCTCCAGCCAGGGCAGCGCCCAGCCGGTGATCTGCTTGGCGAGGTCGAGCATGGCGGGGGCGTCCAGGCCCGACGCCAGGTGCGCGTGGACGCCGCGCAGCCGCAGGTCGGGGCGGTCGGCCAGCAGGGCGGCGCAGTCGGCGAGCGCGTCCTCGTCCATCCCGAACGGGCCGCTCATCGACAACACCGCGCCCGGCGGCTGGAACGGCAGGTTGGCGCGCAGCAGCACGTCCACTGGGCGTCCTCTGGACAACTCGGCCAGGCGTGCCAGCTCGTACGGGCTCTCCACGTGCACGCGGTCCACGCCCAGGTCGAGCGCGAGGGCCAGTTCCTCGTCGGTCTTGCCGGGGCCGCCGAACGCCAGGCGCGCATCGGGAACGGCCGCGCGCACATGGGCCAGTTCGCCGCCGGACGACACCTCGAACCCGTCCACGTGCGGGGCCAGGGTGCGCAGGATCTCGGTGTCGGGGTTGGCCTTGGCGGCGTAGAAGAACTCGGGGGTGGTGAGCGCGGCCCGTATCGCGCGCGCGTGCGAGGTGAGGCCGGGCAGGTCGTAGACGTAGGCGGGGAAGCGGTCCAGGGAGCGGATGTGGGACCGCACCCGGTGGGGGAGGTGCATGGCGTGTCCTGTCAGGCGAGGGGGTTGGGGGCCGGCACGTAGGTCGCGCCGCGGTCCGCGGTACGCGCCCAGCGGGCTCGGAGGTTCGCCTTGGCAGGCAGGGGGACGCCCGCCAGCAGCGCGCGCAGTTCGGGCTGGTCGCGGTCGGCGCAGTCCTCCACGTGCGCGCGCGTGATCTGCCACAGATGCGTTTCCAGCTCCGGGTACAGGTCGGCGAGCGCGGCGGCGATTTCGGCCAGGTGGTTGACCAGCAGGCAGTACACGACGCGGTTCCAGCCGCGCGCCGAGTCGTAGGTCAGCGCCTCGCGCACGCGCGCGGGCAGGCCGGCCAGTTCCTCAGCCCAGCGGTCGGCGACCAGCTTGGTGCCCTCCAGGTCGCGAAAGGCGGTCTGCACCGGCATCCCGTCGTCGTCCAGCACGATGAGGACGTTCTGCAGGTGCGGTTCCAGGACCACGCCGTAGGACAGGAACGCGTGCAGCACCGGCCGCGCCACGCGCCGTACGTAGGCGTCCCACCAGGCCAGCGCGCCCTCGGCGCACGACAGCACCGGCAGGCGCCGCAGGAACGTGCCGTAAGGGTCGGTCAGCGCGCCTGCCAGGAGAGGCGTGCCCGCCAGCTGCCGCACGCCCTGCCGCAGGATCACGCCGAGACCCTCGTACAGGCGGCGGTCGGCCAGCGCCGCGCTGCGGTAGGCGGGTTCGGCCAGCAGCACGCACCCGTCGAACCGCACGCCGAGCGCGGCGAAGACCGGCCGCAGCAGGTCGTTGAGCGCGACCGCCCCTTCCAGCTCGTACCAGGCGTTCTTGCGGACGCAGTTGGTGATGCGCACGTCCAGGCTGAACTTGCAGAAGGCGTCGGCGTCGGGCAGGTAGGCGGTGCGGACCGAGGAGGTCGGCGCGGCTTCGGGGCCGCCCGTGCCGAGGTCGCGGATCAGTCCGGCCCGTTCGGCTTGGCGCAGCGCGGTGCGCTCAGCCAGCAGCGAGAGCTGCCAGGGGTGGGCGGGCAGCAGCCGGTAGCCCGTCGGGACGTCCGGGCCCAGCGATTCCAGGGCCGCGAACGCGGTCCGGTCGCCCGCCTCCACCAGCACGTCCTCGCGCACCGCCAGCCAGTGCGGCCGGAACCGGGTGCGGGCCTCGGGCGCGTAGGGCAGCCAGTCGGCCGGGTCGCCCTGCCGCGACTTGGGCGAGGGGTGGAACCGGTGCCCGGCGATCAGCGACTGCTCCGACTCCACGAACACGTCCGCGCCCGCCGGGGTGCCCTCGCGCGCGGCCAGGATCGCCGTCAGCGCGGTGTGGCTGTCGCGGACCTGCGGCAGGAACTCGGGGTTGGCGTGCCCGGTCGCCAGCTCCAGCTCGCCGGAGATCAGGTCGGCGAGCCGCTGCCAGCCCGCCGGGATCCACGCCGTGCCGCGCCGCTCCTCGTAGGGCGGCACCAGCCGGTGCGACGGGCCCGCCGGCGGCCGGGCGAGGCCCGCCCGCAGCTCCACCCCGACGCGCGGCAGCCGGACCGTCAGGTGCGCGCCCTCGGCCCGCACCTGGCGGTCGGGCGCGGCGACCTCGCGGACCAGGCAGTTCAGCAGCGCGGTGGCGGTGGCGGTGTCGGCGTCGGGGGCGGTCTGGGGGACGGGTCCGGCGCCGGGAGCGCGGCCGGTCAGTAGCACGATGGATCCCGTAGGTAGTTGGGGCCGAGCGGGCCGTATGCCTTGTTGATGTCGGCGGCGCCGGTGCGCGCCTTGTCCACCAGCGTCCCGGCGGTGACCATCGCCTTGGCCGGCAGCGCGGGCGCGTCCAGCGTGCGCGCGCGCAGCAGCCGGTCGTCGGGGCCGAGGCAGCCGTCCAGCCGGTCGCGGATCATCGCCAGGCCGGCGCCCAGCGGCAGCAGCCCGCGCTCGGCCAGCCCGAACGCCAGGGCCGCCGCGCACAGGTGCAGGGTGATCGTCACGAACACGCGGGCCAGCGACTCGGGGTCGCCGGAGCACATGCGCCGGTCGTGGAAGGCCGTGCGCGGCTCGTACCCGGCGGCACGGCCGCGGGCGTCCAGCAGCATCCCGTCGTTGTCCTTCAGCAGCAGCTTGGGCGGCCCGGAGTCGGACATGACCAGGGAGATGTTCTGCTGGTGGGCCTCCAGCGCGATGCCGTGCCGGAACAGCGCCACGTTCAACGACAGCAGTGCGTCCAGGTAGGAGCCGAACAGCTCGGCCACGTTCCACCGCTGCACGACCGCGCCGCCGTCCGGCGAGTCGGCCAGCAGCGCCGCGACCGGAACCACGTGCGCCCGCGCCGTCTCGGCCGGGAAGCGCCGCACCAGGTAGCCCAGCAGCGGCGACCCGGCGTGCCCGTAGGTCTGCTCGTCGGCCAGCAGGACCGGTAGCCACGGCTCGCGCGCGAGCACGCGCCGCAGGATGCGCTCGGCGCGCGCGCCGTCGGCCAGCGTGCCCGGCACGATGGTACGGCGGTTGCGCAGTCCCAGCGTGCTGGTCGGCATCGGCGTCTTCAGGTGCTCCAGCGGCTCGACGGTGACCGTCCGCATCGACAGCGTCGGCATCACCTGCAAATAGGACCGCCGCCCCAGCACCACGCCCGGCTCGTCGCGCAGCAGCGGCTCGGTCAGCGGGTGCACCGGCAGCAGGTCGTGGGTGGCGGCGAGCTCCGACTCCAGCCCCACGTCCTGCGGGCCGGGCCACCAGGCGGGCCGCGCGCCCGCCGCGGTGACGCGCCTGCGGGGCACCGCCGCCCAGGACATCGTGAACGCCGGGTCGAACTCCGGCGCGTACCGGCGCAGGTCGTTGGGGCTGAGGCCGAGCCGGGCGCGGCCCGCCGGGTGTACCGGGTGGTCGCGGTAGGCGGCCAGCGTCTCGTAGAAGGTGCCCGGCCCGCGCCGGAGGCCGTCGGGCACCTCGGCCAGCCGGTCCAGCACCACCGGCCGAGTCTCCTCGTGCAGCCGCACGGTGGTCAGCGCCTCGCGGCACTCCTGCTCGAACGCCGCCACGTCGTCGCTCGGATGGGCGAGCCGCCGCACCACCGCCAGCACGTCGCCCAGCCACAGCCGCTGCTCGGCGTCCACCACCAGGTGGCTGAGGAACCCCGGGTACAGGCCGCCCGCGGGCGGGTCGCCGGGGCCGCGCAGCTTCGCGCGCACGATGCCGGGCACCTCCAGCGTCCGCCGGTGCGGATCGACGTACTTGCTGAGGCCGCCGTAGTCCTCGCGCAGCAGGGTGTCCAGGATGCGCGCGGCCAGGGCCCCCTCGACCGAACAGTTCATGAGACCGTCCAGGTGTGCGCGGCCCGGAACCGGGCGACGGCGGACTCGACCTCGTCGCGCGACGGGCCGATGGCCCGGATCGTGCCGAGATAGTCCCGGTTTGTATGGGTCAGTGCAAAGCTATCCCCGACCGCGCGCTGCGGCCGATAGGCGAGCCGGACGCGGCCGTCGGTGGTCTCGGTGACCTCCGGGGCCGCGGTGAGCGTGCCGCCGCGGCCGGCGCGCACGGTGTCGGCCACCGCGTACCGGCCGGTGCGCGGCGGTGGCGGCGGCAGCGGCTCGCCGAGGTGGACGCGCAGCACGTGCTCGAACAGCGGCACGTCCAGCAGGTCGGCCAGCAGGAAGTCGCAGTGGTCGCCGATCAGCCGGTAGTTGACCTCGATGATCCGCGCCCGGCCCTCGTGCACCACGAACTCGGTGTGGCAGGCCCCGAAGCCGACGCCCAGCGCGTCGAGCTGGGCGAGGATCTGGTCGGTCTCAGGCGGAGGCTCGGCCCACTCCAGGCGCTCCTCGATGAAGTGGGGCGGGGGCGAGACGCGGGTGCGGAACGAGCCCAGGACGTGCAGCCGGTCGCCGTCGCCCAGCGTCTCCAGGGTGTGCAGCCCGCCTTCCAGGTACTCCTCGGCGATCAGCGGGTCGGGGCGGCGGGCGCGGACCTGCTCGCGGCGGGCCGCCAGCTCGCCGGCGTCGCGCACCAGGAACACGTCCTCGCTGGCCACGCCCTCGCGGGGCTTGAGCACCAGCGGCCAGGGCGCGTCGTCCGGCACGGCCCAGGCGTCGGCGGCGAACACCGGGTCGAGCCCGGCCAGGTGCCGCCGCGTCAGCGCCTTGTTCTTGGTGCGGGTGGCCGCGCGCCAGTCCTTGCCGGGCAGGCCGAAGTAGGCGGCGGCGAGCGCGGTGGGGGCCTGGAGGAAGTCGCTGTTGGACAGGACGGCGGCGGGCCCGGCGCCGGGGTCGGCGTCGACCGCGGCGATGATCTCGCGGTAGTCGGTGACGTCGCAGGCTGCGACCCGGCCGCCGAACAGGGCGGCGTGCTCGGCGGGCCGGTCGGTGAGCAGCACCGTCTCCAGGTCCCGCTCGGCCGCCAGGGCGGCGGCCGCGGGCAGGAGGCCGTGCGTGACCGAGTCGGTGGTCTTGCCTGCGACGAGGAAGATGGAGGCGGCCACGGACACCCTTCAGGTGAGGTAAGGCTTGCCTAAGTTGCGAGGTCACCATAGTGGCGGGGGCGTTGACCGTCCGCAAGAACGATGGCACCGCGTGTCCCCCCGCGTCCGGCGATCGGTGAGGATGGTGACCATGGATCTCGTGGAACGTTGGGTCGCCTTGGCCGGGCCGCACGCCCGCCGCATCGGGACCGAGCTGGACGCGCGCTACGGCGAGGGGCACCGCCGCTACCACACCCGCGCTCACCTGACCGCCGTCCTCGACCTGGTGGACGAGCTGGCCGACCACGCCGACGACCCCGACGCGGTCCGGCTGGCGGCCTGGTTCCACGACGCGGTCTACGACCCCCAGCGCGCCGACAACGAGGAGCGCAGCGCCCGCCTCGCCCGCCGGATGCTCGCCGACACCGACCTGCCCGAGGCCGTCGTGGAGGAGGTGGCCCGGCTGGTCGTGCTCACCGAGACGCACGCCCCGGACGGCGCCGACCGCAACGGGCAGGTGCTGTGCGACGCCGACCTCGCCGTCCTCGGGTCCGACCCCGACGACTACGCCGCCTACGCCGCCGCCGTGCGCGAGGAGTACGCGTTCGTGCCCGACGAGTTCTTCAAGGCCGGCCGCGCCGAGGTGCTGGCCGGCCTGCTGGAGCTGCCGGCCCTGTTCCACACCCCGCCGGCCCGCGCCCGCTACGAGGAGCGGGCCCGCGCCAACCTGCGCACCGAGCTGCTGCTGCTCAACGCCGGATGACCTTGCGGCGGCGCAGCCCCGCCCGCGTCAGCCGCGCCAGCAGCTCCTGGCAGCCCACCGCCTGCGCGCCCAGCGCCACCGCCGCGCCGTACAGTTCCGACGGCACGTCGTAGTGGTCGCGCTCGAAGGCGCGCGGCGGCATCCCCAGGTCGGCGGCGAAGGCGTGCAGCTCCGCGAAGGACTCGTCGCTCACCATGTGCGACCACACCCGTCCCCGGGCGGGCCACAGCGGCGGATCGATCAGGATCAACACCCCTCCAAGGTCGATCGGCTCCATCCCCTAAAGTGCCAGATGAGCGCCATGCAAAGGAGCATGTCAATGGACGTACCCGCCTATATCGCGGCGAACAGGGACCAGTTCTTCGCCGACCTCAAGGAGTGGCTGGCGATCCCCTCGATCTCCGGCGACCCCGCGCACCGCGCCGACGTGGTGCGGTCGGCCGAGTGGCTGGCCGGACACCTGCGCGGCCTCGGCTGGCCGACCGTGGAGGTCTGGGAGACCGGCACCCCTGACGCGCCGGGCCTTCCGGCGGTGTTCGCCGAGTGGCCCGCCGCCGACCCGGACGCGCCGTCGGTGGTGGTCTACGGGCACCACGACGTGCAGCCGGTCGAGCCCCTGGCGGAGTGGGACACCGACCCGTTCACGCCCACCGAGAAGGGCGACAGCCTCTACGGGCGCGGCACCTCCGACGACAAGGGCCAGGTCTTCTTCCACACCCTCGGCGTGCGGGCGGGCATGGCGGCGGCGGGTTCGGGAGCGCCGCCGGTCACCGTCAAGCTGCTGGTGGAGGGCGAGGAGGAGTCGGGCTCGGTGCACTTCGCCGAGCTGCTGCGCGCCCACCGCGACCGGCTGGCCTGCGACGCGGTCGTCATCAGCGACACCACCATGTGGTCGGCCGAGGTGCCCTCGATGTGCACCGGGATGCGCGGCCTGACCGAGGCCGAGGTCACCCTGCGCGGGCCGGAGACCGACCTGCACTCGGGCTCGTTCGGCGGCGCGGTGCCCAACCCGCTGCACGCGATGGCCTCCCTGGCCGCCGCGCTGCACGACGACCAGGGTCGGGTCACGCTGCCCGGGTTCTACGACGACGTGGTGCCGCTGACCGACGAGGAGCGCGCGCTGTTCGCCAAGCTCCCCTTCGACGAGGCCGCCTGGCTGAAGACCGCGGGCGCCAGCCGCGCCCCCTACGGCGAGGCCGGCTACAGCACCCTGGAGCGCATCTGGGCGCGGCCGACCGCCGAGATCAACGGCATGTGGGGCGGGCACACCGGCCCCGGCGGCAAGACCATCGTGCCGCGCGAGGCGCACGCCAAGTTCTCCTTCCGGCTGGTGGCGGGCCAGGAGCCCGGCAAGGTGCAGGAGGCGTTCCGGGCCTGGGTCGCCGAACACACCCCCGAGGGGATCGAGGCCGAGGTCGTGATCCCGGGCGGCGGCGTGCGGCCGTGCTTCTCGCCCATCGACTCGGCCGGGGTCAGGGCGGCCCGCGCCGCGATGGAGCGGGCGTTCGGCAAGGAGGTGCTGTTCACCCGCGAGGGCGGCAGCGGGCCGGAGGCCGACCTCGCCGACATCCTGGAGGCCCCGCTGGTGTTCGTGGCCGTCGGCCTGAACGAGGACCGCATCCACGCGCCCAACGAGAAGGTGGAGATGCCGCTGCTGCTCAAGGGCGCCGAAGCCGCCGCCTACCTCTGGGACGAATTCGCGACCGCGCTGCGCTAGGAGAAATCACCACCGTGACCGAAACACCCCTCGAATGGCTGGCGCTGGGGCGCGGGACCCTCGACCGGGCCGCCGAGCGCCGCCGCGACGACGCCTGGCTGGCCGCGGCGTGGAACGACCCGCGGACCCGGGTGCTGGTGGTGGAGGACGGGCAGGCCCTGGTGGCGTTCGACCCCGCGCCCGCGCTGGTGCTGGTCCCGCCGGACCGGGCCCCCGACGGCGAGCGGTACCTGATGGGCGTGGACGGCGGCGGCACGGTCTACTTCGCGGTGGCGGGGCCGCTGCCGGCCGTCGAGGGCGCCGAGCCCGCCGGGCTGCGGCAGGTCGGCGCGGTGCTGGGCGACCGCGACTCGGGCCTGCTGACGCACGCGGTGGCGCTGGAGCACTGGCACCGCACGCACGGGTTCTGCCCGCGCTGCGGCGCCCGCTCCGACCTCGCCTCGGCCGGGCACACGCGGATCTGCCAGGCCGAGCACACCGAGCAGTTCCCGCGCGTGGACCCTGCGGTGATCATGCTGGTGCGCGACGACGCCGACCGGGTCCTGCTGGCGCGCGGGCCGCAGTGGCCCGAGGACCGGCGCTCGATCCTGGCGGGTTTCGTGGAGCCGGGGGAGTCGCTGGAGGGGGCCGTCGAGCGCGAGGTGCTGGAGGAGGTCGGCATCCGCGTGCACGACGTCCGCTACCTGGGCAGCCAGCCGTGGCCGCTGCCGCAGAGCCTGATGGTGGGGTTCTTCGCGCGGGCCGAAGGCGGCCAGGAGCTGCGGCCGGACCCCGTGGAGATCGTGGACGCGGCCTGGTACTCGCGCGAGGAGCTGCGGGAGGCCGTCGAGCGCGGCGAGATCGTGGCGCCGGGCCCGCTGTCGATCGCGGCGCAGCTGATCATGCGCTGGTACGGGGGGCCGCTGCCGAAGATGGCGCCGTTCCTGTAGCCGCGGCTGCCGTAGGCATGGCGACGCCCGCGCGCGAGGGGGCTCGCGCGCGGGCGTCGCTTCGCGGGGTCAGGCGCCGAGCAGGCGCTTGACCTCCTTGGCGCTGGGGTTGGTCAGCACGACCCGGCCCGCGTCGGGGGTCTCGATGACCACGGTCGGGACGGTCTGGTTGCCGCCGTTGACGCTCATCACGTACTCGGCCGCCTCGGGGACCTTCTCGATGTCCACCTCCGCCATCTCGATGCCCTCGCGGGCGAGCTGGCTCTTCAGCCGCCGGCAGAACCCGCACCAGGTCGTGGTGTACATGGTGAGCCGGCCGGTGTGGCCGGGCGCCTGGTCGGTGGTCGGCGTCGCCATCGGTGCGTCGTCTCCCTCGTCGGGTCGGTCAGATGAGTCAAGTCGGGCGTTCAGAAGAACGCCCGGCCGCCGCGCGGCATTCCGGGGGAAGAGGTTATCCACAGTTGGCGGGGCGGGACGTTCCGGTGCGCCGGGAGTGCCAGGATGGAGCGATGGACGCTGAGGGGGTGCTGGCGGGGCTCGACCCGGACCAACGGGCGGTCGCCGAGGCGGTGCACGGCCCGGTCTGCGTGCTGGCCGGCGCGGGAACGGGCAAGACCAGGGCGATCACGCACCGGATCGCCCACGCGACGCTGTCCGGCGCGGTCGCGCCGCAGCGGGTGCTGGCGGTGACGTTCACCACGCGCGCGGCCGGGGAGCTGCGCGGGCGGCTGCACCGGCTGGGCGCGCCGGGCGTGCAGGCCCGCACCTTCCACGCCGCCGCGCTGCGCCAGCTGTCCTACTTCTGGCCGCGGGTGATCGGCGGCGACCCGCCCAGGATCATCGAGTCGAAGCTCGGGCTGGTCGCCGACGCCGCCCGCGCCTGCGGGCTGTCCTACGGCCGCACCGAGCTGCGCGACGTGGCCGCCGAGATCGAGTGGGCCAAGGTCACCCAGCACCGCCCCGAGGACTACGCGGCCGCCGTGGCCTCCGGCGGCCGCAAGGCCCCCGCCGACGTGGTGGACGTCGCGCGCGTCTACTCGATGTACGAGCAGCTCCGCCGCGAGCGCAACCTGCTCGACTTCGAGGGCATGCTGGAGCTGACGGTCGCGGTCCTGCTCGACCACCCCGAGGTCGCGCGGCAGGTCCGCGACCAGTACCGCTACTTCGTGGTCGACGAGTTCCAGGACGTCAACCCCCTGCAGAAGCTGCTGCTCGACACCTGGGTGGGCGGCCGCAAGGAGCTGTGCGTCGTCGGCGACCCCAACCAGACGATCTACTCGTTCACCGGCGCGACCCCCTCCTACCTGCTCGGCTTCATCCAGGACCACCCCGACGCCACCGTGGTCAGGCTGGTGCGCGACTACCGCTCCACGCCCCAGGTCGTGAAGCTGGCCAACGCGGTGATCGGCCAGGCGCGCGGCGAGGCGGCCCGCCGCCACCGGCTGGAGCTGGTCGCCCAGCGCGAGTCCGGGCCCGAGCCGGTCTACAACGAGTACGACGACGAGGTCGCCGAGGCCGACGACGTCGCGCGCCGCGCCCGCAAGCTGATCGACGAGGGCGTGCCCGCCCGCGAGATCGCGGTGCTGTTCCGCATCAACGCCCAGTCCGAGACCTACGAGGCGGCGCTGGCGGCGGCGGGCGTGCCGTACGTGCTGCGCGGCGCCGAGCGCTTCTTCGAGCGGCCCGAGGTGCGCGAGGCGGTGATCCGGCTGCGCGGCGCGACGCGCGCCGGGGGCGACGCCGAGACCGAGGGCATGGGGCTGATCCAGACCGTCCGGCACGTGCTGCTGGGCGCGGGCTTCACCGACCGGCCGCCCGAGGGCGCCGGGGCGGCCCGCTCCCGCTGGGAGTCGCTGGCCGCGCTGGCCCAGCTCGCCGAGGACATGGCCGCCGACGACCCCAAGGCCGGGCTGCCGGAGTTCGTGGCCGAGCTGGAGGAGCGCGCCGCCGCCCAGCACGCCCCGCCGCTGGAGGGCGTCACGCTGGCGTCCCTGCACGCGGCCAAGGGCCTGGAGTGGGACGCGGTCTTCCTGGTCGGCCTGGTCGAGGGCACCCTGCCGATCATCTACGCCGAGACCCCCGAGCAGGTGGAGGAGGAGCGCCGCCTGCTGTACGTGGGCGTCACCCGCGCCCGCGCCCACCTGTCGCTGTCGTGGGCGCTGGCCCGCGCGCCGGGCGGCGCGCGCTTCCGCAAGCCGTCCCGCTTCCTGGACGGCCTCACCGACAAGACCGCCACCCACACCCCGGCCCGCGCCGACCGCGCCAAGCGCCGCACGGGCAAGGGCGGCCCGCAGCCGTGCCGGGTCTGCGGCCGGCCGCTGACCGCCGCCGTCGAGCGCAAGCTGGGCCGCTGCGCCGACTGCCCCGCCGAGCTCAACGAGGACCTGCTGATGCGCCTGAAGGACTGGCGCAGCGAGGTGTCGGCCGAGCAGCGGATCCCCGCCTACGTGGTGTTCACCGACGCCACCCTCCAGGCGATCGCCGAGCGCGACCCCGGCAGCATGGAGGAGCTGGCCCAGATCTCCGGCATCGGCCGGGTCAAGCTCGACAAGTACGGCGAGCAGGTCCTGGCGCTGTGCGGCGGGTGACGGCCGTCACGGGGGGTGTGAGCGCGGGCACATCTCACGGTTTGGGACACTGATCGGCGTGAAGGAGTCACTGAAGGCACTGCTGGACCTGCTCGACCTGGAGCAGATCGAGAACGACATCTTCCGGGGGCGCAGCCCAGAGGACCGCCAGCAGCGGGTCTTCGGCGGCCAGGTGGCCGGTCAGGCGCTGGTCGCCGCCGGACGCACCGTCCCGGTCGACCGGGGCGTGCACTCGCTGCACGCCTACTTCATCCGGCCCGGCGATCCGTCGGTCCCGATCGTCTACACCGTGGACCGGGTGCGCGACGGCCGGTCCTTCACCACCCGCCGGGTGCTGGCCATCCAGCACGGCAAGGCGATCTTCAGCCTGTCGGCGTCGTTCCAGATCACCGAGGACGGCCCGACCCACCACGCGCCGATGCCCGACGCGCCCGACCCCGAGACGCTGCCGGTGGCGCTGGACCGGCTGACCCCGCTGTTCGGGGAGCGGTTCGCGACCGAGTTCGTCAACCGCCGCCCCTTCGACGTGCGGCACGCCACCCCGCTCACCTGGGAGGCCGCCAAGGACCCGTCCCTCGCCACGCCCGAGTCCAAGGTGTGGCTGAAGGTGGACGGCGACCTGCCCGACGACCCGCTGCTGCACGTGTGCCTGATGACCTACGCCTCGGACATGACCCTGCTGGACACCGTCCTGCTGAACCACGGCCTGGCCTGGGGCGACAAGCGCACGATGGGCGCGAGCCTGGACCACGCGATGTGGTTCCACAAGCCGTTCCGGGCCGACGACTGGCTGCTGTACTACCAGGACACCCCGTTCGCCGGCGGCGCGCGCGGCTTGGCGCGCGGCCAGGTGTTCACCAAGGACGGCGACCTCGTCGTCTCGGTCATGCAGGAGGGCCTGGTCCGAGTCACGGACTCCTGACCAGCCAAAACGCGGCCCCGAACAAGATTCGGGGCCGCGTCTACATCTGCCTCTTCAAAGAAGCGGCCGATCATCTTCGGCCATCCCCGTGCTTGATCGACTGACATCTCACTGTGTCTCACTTCGAGTCACCGATGCTGGCCATGACCCAGTGATCGCGAGCCAGGCGCGAGCCGATCTTCACCAATGGTCCAGGCCATTCGTCTCAGCTGATCTCGCCGATACCGTCGCGAGGAACGATGGGTTGCAGGTTTGGCGATCCGGTCCCCTCGACAGGAAAGTTCTGCACGGAATGCGGCGTGTCCAGCACGGTTGCCCGACGAGCCGTCGCGGAGCTTCAGGCGGCCGGACTGTTGGTGGGCAGACCCGGCAAGGACGTGTACGTCAGCGCCACACCCGATAAGTGGCGAAGCGCTAGGTTGATCTTGAAGACGTTCGGGCGGCGCGTGATGAGCGACTCGGCGCAGAAGTCGCCCGACTTCGACGGCTGGTAGGGCTCATTCACACCCACCTGATCGACCTTTATGGGCGGCTCGGCCAGAGCTACCCACACGAAAGTCTGGCGGCGTTCGGAGGCGTTGCCGAAGGCGAACGAGAGCAGGGGCAGCGCCGTACCGGAACGTTAGGTCTGTAGGAGACCCCCCAATGACAAGCCAAGAAGCGTGCGGCGAACTCATCGATCTACGCGGGCGGGCGTCCTACAAACCCGACGTCGCCTCCCTTGCTCGAAGCAAGCTTGCGGCGGCACGCGCCGAGGCGAAGCTGACGGAACACGAATTCGCCGAAGTACTGAGCCCGCTGCTGGGATGGCCGGTCAGCCCGGAGACGGTACAGGCGTGGGAGACGGTCGCGGTTCCGCCAGGAGACGCTCTTGTTGCGGCGGGCCTGGTTCGACACGCGTCTCCCGTAGGGCCGACGACCGAGCCCACCGTCGACCTCGTCGGACAACTCATGAGTGATCGCTTCTCGGACGTCACGGCGGTGTACTCCAGCCGTTCCGAGTTCATGTCGAGCATGCCCCCGCACCGCCTGTTCGACGAGGCGAAGACGATCGAAGCAGTCGGGCTGTCGTTGAACCTGATCTGCCAGCAGTACTCGTTGCCCAACTTGTGCGCCCTGCTGGAGGCGGGAACCGAGATCAAGTGCCTGTTCCTCAAGCCGGACGGAGAGGCGATCAAGTGGCGGGAGAAGGAGGAGAACTACCCTCCGGGGCACCTCTCAGCGCTTACGGCGCTCAACATCCAGACTCTCCAACAGCGAGTCGTCGGCCAAGTCTCGCCGGAGGCCCGGGAACGGCTGCAGATCGCCGTGTACGACGAGACGATCCGGTTCAACGTGATCACTCTGAACAGGCGCCTATGCGTCGTACAGCCCTACCTGCCTGAGATCAGGGGCGTCGACTCGCCGATGTTCCTCGTCCAGCGACGCTGGCCGACGGCTGGCCTCTTCCCCATCTTCGATCAGGTCTTCACATCACTCTGGGAGCGGAGCGTCCCTGTATGACCGACCCGAAAGACCTGCTGCCCATCGCCCAGGCGGCGGCGAACCTCGCGAGCCGCACCATCCGCGAACGTCCCGTCGAAAATGTCGTCTCCAAAGGAGACCGAGACATGGCGTCGGACGTGGACTTCCGAGTCGAGCGCACAGTCCGCGACTTCTTGAAGACTGAGACCCCCGAGATGGAGTTCCTCGGAGAAGAGGACGGCGGAAACGGGGACTCGGAGTTCTCCTGGGTGCTTGATCCCATCGACGGCACGGCCAACTTCGTCCGCGGTATCCCGCTGTGCGCAGTCTCCCTTGCGGTGTTGCGCGGAGAGCAGCCGGTCCTCGGGGTGATTGAGCTCCCCTTCCTCGACGGAACTCAGTACCACGCTGCTGAAGGATACGGAGCCTTCCGGGACGGCATCTCGATCTCCGCGAGCCACACGTCCCTGCTGCCGGAAGCGATCGTGGCCATCGGCGACTATGCGGTCGGAGCAAAGGCCAGCGCGAAGAACCGGAGTCGACTTGCGTTGACCGATGCTTTGGCCGCCACTGTGCAGCGCGTTCGGATGTTCGGTACGGCGGCCATCGACTTGGCCTGGGTAGCTGAAGGTCGTATCGACGCGTGCGCGGCGCTTTCGAACAAGCCCTGGGACGTTGCTGCCGGCGTGGTGATCGCACGTGAGGCCGGAGCCGCGGTTGTTGGTCTGGAAGGTGAACAGCACAGCGCAGCGTCCGCGGGGATCATCGCCGTGGCTCCGGGCCTTGAGGCCGACCTACTCAGGCTGGTCAAAAGAGCCCTCGGCTGAGTGCCTTATGGAGGACGGTCGTTCTGCCGGAAAGATGAAGTCTCGGCTGAGGCTGCATGCTGCTTGGCAGCCCCTGTACGCTGCCCGTTTCCATGCGCGCTTGCGGGCATCCCCGCATACGCGGGGCCGCCTACTGCGACACGCACAGCAGCGCGGGGCGACCGAGCAGCAGTTCGGCCAGGTCTTCGGACATGGGAACCATCCCCGCGTGCGCGGGGCCGACACCAGGTCCCAGCTACCGGACTGCATCCGGAACGGACCATCCCCGCGTGCGCGGGGCCGACGGTTGCCCTCACGGTCCGGGAACAGCAAGCGGAGGACCATCCCCGCGTGCGCGGGGCCGACAACGGCGACGCCCCGTTCGTCCTGCCGGACGGAGGACCATCCCCGCGTGCGCGGGGCCGACGGCACCACCGGGCGGGCCGACAGCAGGCCCTCCGGACCATCCCCGCGTGCGCGGGGCCGACCGACAGCGGCCCGAACGCGATCCGGTCTAGGAGGGACCATCCCCGCGTGCGCGGGGCCGACCCTTCCCGGGGCAGCGCCATCACCAGTACGGCGGGACCATCCCCGCGTGCGCGGGGCCGACACAGCCCGTGCGCCCATATCCCCGAGCCTGGGAGGACCATCCCCGCGTGCGCGGGGCCGACTCGAACACCGGCGTCCGCCGGATGTCCACCGGCGGACCATCCCCGCGTGCGCGGGGCCGACAGCACACCGCAGAGCAGGACGGGCCGACCTCCGGGACCATCCCCGCGTGCGCGGGGCCGACGATGGGTAGATCGCCGCCGGCCAGCTCGCGGGCGGACCATCCCCGCGTGCGCGGGGCCGACCTGGACAAGGCGCTGACGACCCTGCGCGAGACCGGACCATCCCCGCGCGGGGATGCTCCTGCGCGCGGCCCGTCCACGAGTCCAGGACCGTCGTCGGCCCCGCGCCCGCGGGGATGCTCCCGAGGTCGTCCCCGACCTGGCCTGGCCCAACAGGTCGGCCCCGCGCCCGCGGGGATGCTCCGCGCTACAAGCTCGGCGAGACCGCGCACGTGAAGTCGGCCCCGCGCCCGCGGGGATGCTCCCTGAACGCCCGCAACCTCGGTGACTTCTGGGGCGTCGGCCCCGCGCCCGCGGGGATGCTCCGCGGCGCGGCCGCCGCCCCGCCGCCTCGGGTCCGTCGGCCCCGCGCCCGCGGGGATGCTCCCTACGTCTCGCCGGCGTCCATGGACGACGCGACGTCGGCCCCGCGCCCGCGGGGATGCTCCGCTGGATGAGGTGGCGTTGCTGCGGGTGGAGCAGTCGGCCCCGCGCTCGCGGGGATGCTCCGCGTCAGCGCTCTACGGCAATTCTAGGAAAGGTGTCGGCCCCGCGCCCACGGGGATGCTCCGGCGGAGGTTGCCGGTTCGACTCCGGCCGCACGGTCGGCCCCGCGCCCGCGGGGATGCTCCTGCGCCGAGCGCCTCGGTTCTGGCGATCCTGCGGTCGGCCCCGCGCCCGCGGGGATGCTCCCCCGACGCCGAGCAGCTGGTCGCGGCCGCGTGGGTCGGCCCCGCGCCCGCGGGGATGCTCCCGTGTCCACCGGGTCGGCGGCCAGCACCCACCTGTCGGCCCCGCGCCCGCGGGGATGCTCCCTGGATTCCGTACTCCTCCATCGTGTCGGCGAGGTCGGCCCCGCGCCCGCGGGGATGCTCCGGCGATGAGCGACCCCGAGCAGGACGTCGAGGAGTCGGCCCCGCGCCCGCGGGGATGCTCCAGCAGCTCGGCCTGGTCGACGACCGCGCCTCCAGTCGGCCCCGCGCCCGCGGGGATGCTCCATGACCTTGATCGTGCTGCACGTCCAGATGGTCGTCGGCCCCGCGCCCGCGGGGATGCTCCCACGGACAATGTGACCGTCGGGGCCAAAGGGTTGTCGGCCCCGCGCTCGCGGGGATGCTCCCCAGTACGGCGGCCCCTACAAGGGCGGCCTGGCCGTCGGCCCCGCGCCCGCGGGGATGCTCCGCACATACGTAGATCAACGAGTGTGATCGTTTAGTCAGCCCCGCGCCCGCGGGGATGCTCCGTGGCTGAACGGCCACTCGATCCCCTCGCCCAGGTCGGCCCCGCGCCCGCGCGGATGCTCCCACCAGGACGGCGGCGATGCCCTGGGAGTTGGTGCCGGCCCTGCGCCCGCGGGGATGCTCCCACCGACAACATCACGGTCGGCGCGAAGGGGTTGTCGGCCCCGCACCTGCGGGGATAGCGCATTGTTCTTCAAGACGGACTCACATCAATGCCGCAGGAGGTCGAGCCGGCCTCGTGGTGGCTCCGATGGTCCTAGGTGATCTTGTCTGCGAGCGTATGGCGTGCTGATCATGATGGTTGGTAGCTGCGAAGTAGCGTTTTTCCAGCTCAGGATGTCTTAGTCTTGATCGACTTGTAACCATGCGATGTGGTTCCACAAGCCGTTCCGGGCCGACGACTGGCTGCTGTACTACCAGGACACCCCGTTCGCCGGCGGCGCGCGCGGCCTGGCGCGCGGCCAGGTCTTCACCAAGGACGGCGACCTCGTCGTCTCGGTCATGCAGGAGGGCCTGGTCCGAGTCACGGACTCCTGACCAGCTGAAACGCGGCCCCGAGGAGTGATCCCGGGGCCGCGTCCGCATTGGACGGCCAACCTTAAAGAGGTCTACAGGAGCTCTTAAGGTTGCGCGGGGCACATTGTGAAACGGATTCACTATTCCTCGCGAAATGGACTGTCCGGGTATGAGAGCTGTGTTCCGTGGCGCCCGCGTCGCGGGTGCCGTCGTGGTGGTGGTCGGTATGGTCCCGGCGCCCGCCCTGGCGGCCCCCGCGCCCGCGGTCACGGTGGCGCCGTCGTTGGCGTTCCGCGTCTCGAACGTGCGGGTGACGAGTGTGAGTGCGGTGGCGCCCGGAGTGGCGCATCCCGATGTCTGGTGGACCGTGGGCACCGTCGACGGGAGGGCCCGCCTGCTCGCGTTGGGACGCGACGGCCTGGTCCAGGGCGTGTTCGGGGTGAGCGGCCTTCCGACGGGGCGCCGCTGGGACTCGCTGACGGTCGTCCGGAACGGGTCCGGCGCGGCGAGCCTGCTGCTGGGGAGCATGGCGGAGGGGCGTCGCGGGAGCCTGTCGCTGTACGAGGTGAGCGAGCCGATGATCGTGCGGAGCCGGATGCTGGTGGCCCAGGAGCACCGGGTCCGCTATCCGGACGGCGGCCACGAGGCGGGCACGCTGCTGGCCGACCCGCGCAAGAAGCGGGTCTACATCGTGACGCGGACCGCGCGGGCGGCGACGATCTTCGCGTTGCCCGCCGTGCTGGGCGCGGGCGTGAACGAGCTGACCCGGCTGCGGACCCTGCGCTTCGGGGTCCGCTCGGCCGCCTTCGCCCCCGACGGCCGCCTGTTCCTGCGCACGCCGGTGGACCTGCGCGTCCTCGAAGGGGTCCTCAGCGCGAAGGCGCAGGTGCTCAAGGTGCCCCGGGGCGGAGAGGTCCTCGGCATCGAGGCGGACGGACGCCGCGCGGTGCTCGTGGACCGGGGCGCGCGCCCCGCGTTCCGGGCGGTCTCCCTGCCCCGGCCGCAGCGGCGGGACGACCTGGAGGCGATGTACGCCCGGCAGGCCGCGCCGTCCTGGCGGTCCCGGCTGCCGGGCGGGCTGCTGGGGACCGGCGTGCTCGGCGGGCTGATCACGCTGGCGGCGGTACTGGGCGTGGCGTCCCTGCTGCGGGAGCGGCGCTTCGCGTTCGAACGGCCGGCGCCGCCTCCCCGGCCGCGACCGCGCCGGACGGCCCCGCCTCCTCGGCCGCGACCGCGCCGGACGGCGCCGCCGCCCCGGTCGCGGCAGCACCAGGTGGGCCGCGGCGTCCAAGAGCGCGGCCGGTTCTGATCGCGCCCCCATCACCTTTCGTCCGTGGCCGGAGGAGTGCCTTTCCATGAAGCATGTAACGAACGCCGTCCGGTCGGCCCTGGAGGCGGCGGCGACCGTCCTGGCCGCCCGGGAGATCACCGCGCGGCCGCTGGAGCGTCCCAACGAGCGGCTCCGCTGGGGGCCCAGGGCCCACGACGGGATCCAGGTGCCCACGGCCAACGGCCGGACCGCCGTCCTGTCCTTCGCGGCCAGGCGGGAGGCGGCCGTCTCCATGGTGCGGCCGACCCTGGGGGTCTTCACCGGGAGCTGGCCGCAGACCGACCTGGTGACCCAAAGCACCGCGACCGGCATCTGGCTGCTGGTCGTGTTGCATGGTCCCGACGCCCCGCAGAGCTTCCCCATGCCGATGCGCCTGGCCGAGCATCTGGGGATGGAGACGATGCCTTCGGGCGCGGTGGACGTGGTCGACCAGCCCACCGGGAGCACCGTCGGGCGCTTCCTCCGGCCCTGGGGCTGCGACGCGATGTACCGCCAGCTGCCGGTGGAGTACTCCTTGGAGGGATCGACGGTGACGCTGCGGGTCCCGCACCGCCACGCCCAGTACCCGGTCCTCGCCACCTGCCTCTACACCGACTCCTCGTCGAGGACGCGCTACGCGACCGGCGCCCTGTCGCCGTTCTCCGCCGCCTCCTGAACCGCCGCTCCGGAGCGGCCTTCGCGGTCCAGGGTGAGAACCCGGGCGGCGCCATCGGGAGAGGACACGGTGATCCCCCTGAGAGAGGCGACCGATGACCCCACCCGAGGAACCGAGGTGACCACGGCGGTGCGGCGCGCCGAAAGCACCGACGACGTCGCGGACGCCGACCTGATCGAGGCGTCGCTGGACGACCCCGAGCGGTTCGCGGCCCTGTTCGAGCGTCACCACGCCGAGATCCACCGCTATGCGGCCCGCCGCATCGGCACGGCGGCCGCCGACGACGTGGTGGCCGAGACGTTCCTGGCGGCGTTCCGGCGCCGCCGCGCCTACGACCTGGCCCGGCTCGACGCGCGGCCCTGGCTGTACGGGATCGCCACCACCCTGGTGGCCCGGCACCGCCGCGCCGAGGTCCGCTACCTGCGCGCGGTGGCCCGCACCGGCGTTGACCCGCTGCCCGAGCCGATGGCCGAACGGGTCGTGAGCCGCGTCGCCGCGCAGGAGGGCGAGCGCGAGCTGGCCCGCGCCCTGGCCGGACTGAACCGCGGCGACCGCGACGTGCTGCTGCTGGTGGCCTGGGGCGACCTGTCCTACCAGGAGGTCGCCCACGCCCTGGACATCCCGATCGGCACCGTGCGGTCCCGGCTCAGCCGGGCCCGCCGCAAGCTGCGCGCCGCCCTCGGCGCGGCCGAGGAGAACGAGCATGGATGAGATGGAGCTGGTCGCGGAGTTCCGCGACGAGGTGCCCGCCATCGAGGCGGACGCGGTGCGGGAGGCGCGGCGGCGGTTGCGCGCCGAGGCCGCCGGGCCCGCCCGCGGCCGGGAGCCGAGGCTGTGGTTGTGGCGGGGCGCCGCGGTGGCGGGCCTGACGGCGGCCCTCGTCGTCGGTGTCACCGTCGCCCAGAACGTGGGCGGCGACCACGGACCGGGCGGTCCCGCTCGTCCCGGTGTGCTGCCGGGCCCGCCGGTGGCGCAGGCGGAGGTCGCGAAGATCGCCCGGCGGGCCCGCACCGCCGCCGAGGCGAACCCCGGCGCGCCGCTGGCCCCCGGGACCTGGACCTACGTCAAGGAGACGATCCGCGAAAGCGACGGCGGGGCGATCGGCCCGCGCTCCGAGCAGACCACCAGGGAGCTCTGGTACACCGCCGACGGCACGCGGCGCATCGAGCTGGGCGCCGACGGCAGGACCCGCGAGCGCGTGCCCGTCGGCGGCCCGGCCACCGACGGCGTCGGTTCGATGCCCAAGCCCGCCTTCCTGATCGGCGCGCCCGCCGACCCGGCCGGGATGCGGGCGCGCGTCTACGCCGAGGTGGACCGGATCATCGTGATGCGCAAGCGCGGCGAGCTCACCTCGGTCACCGGCGTCGACCCGTCGGGGAGCCGCGACCAGGTGGCCTTCGAGCTGATCGCCCAGGTGCTGCGCGCCTACTACGTGCCGCCCCGGCTGGAGGCGGCGCTGTACGGGACGCTCGCCTACGTGAAGGGCGTCCGGGTGCTGGCGGAGTCGCAGGACGCGCTCGGGCGGCGTGGCCAGGCGTTCCACGTCACCGACTCCCAGTCCGTTCGGCACGAGATCATCTTTGACCCGGTGAGCTACCGCTACCTCGGCAGCCGCAACGTCTTCACCCGCGACTACGTGGAGAAGGCGCCCCCACCCGGCGTGGAGGGGGACTACGATCCCGGCGATCCGCTGCGGATGAAGAAGGGGGCGGTCGTGGGATGGACGGCCAAGCCCGCTTCGGGCGTGGTGGCGAAGCCGGGGGAGCGCCCGGTGTGAGGACGGGGGCGTACCGGTGCCTTCGCCGGTACGACGCCGGTGGGGCGGCCGGGGTTCAGGGGGATTTGCGTGAAATCTTCCACAAAACCGCAGGTCAAAAAATAGCTTGCCGATCTTGCGGGTGTCACCGTACGCTCGATGCGAGCATTCAGACGGCGCAGCCGGCGGGATTTCGATCTTGTCGCTGGGCCCCTAGAGCCAGAGAGGTGGTGTGCAGTCCGGTGAGCAACACGATGACGAAATCGCAGTCGTTCCTGACTGCCGCGTGCCTCGGTTCGAGGGCGCAGCACGGCCCCGTCATGCCGTCTTCGGGCTGGCAGCCCGGCGGCGCCTTCGCGCGCGGCGGCGGCGCGGAGCAGACCGGCGGTAACGGACGCCTCGAGAACGGCCACCTGGCCGAACTCGTGCTGCGTCCGCGCGGCCTGCGGGACGAACAGCGATTCCACCAGAGCGAGCAGGGCCTCAGTGTCTCCGCCGACCAGCGCGGCGGCATTCAGGCTCCGGCCACGGCAGACGTGTACCTGCCGTCCGTCAAGGGCGGCATGTCGGGTCCGCACCCCTGGAGGCGACCGGTCTAGAACAGCACCGGCAAGCCCCAGGGCCGCGAATCCGACACACGGATTCGCGGCCCTTCTTATTTGCCCGGACAACCCACGACACACCCGTTGAGATCCAACGAGAGGAACAAGGGTGACTGAGATGCAGGGGGCTCTCGCCGTGAGCGAGGAGGACCTCACCCTTCCGTGCCGGACCGACCCGGAGCTGTTCTTCGCCGAGGCGCCCGCCGACGTGGAGCTGGCCAAGGCCCTGTGCCTGGAGTGCCCGCTCATCAAGCAGTGCCTCGCCGGCGCGCTGGAGCGCAAGGAGCCCTGGGGCGTCTGGGGCGGCGAGCTGTTCGTGCGCGGCGAGATCGTCGCGCGCAAGCGGCCGCGCGGCCGTCCGCGCAAGCACCCGCGCCCGGACGAAGTGGCCGTGTGAGACGCAGATGACCGCACTTCCCGCTCTGGCCCGTCCGGCCCAGGAGGGCACGGCCCCCATCGGGGGGCCGTGCCCCGGGGCTCCCAGGGAGACCACGATGACGTTGCTCGGCCAGGACCCGTCCCTCGACCGAATACCCGACCTCGACCCGGCCGCCCGCCAGGCGGCCAGGGTCCGCGCGCTGCGCCGCGTCCGCCGTGACGCGCGCACCCGCGCGGCCAGGGTCAGCCGCGTGCTGCTGGCCCCGGTCCCCGAACCCCGCTACCCCACGAGGTGAGCATCGGGCAGGCCCGGCCGGGCCTGCCCGCCCCTCCATGAGCCAGCGCCCTTCCGGTGGCAGGCGCCCGCCCGTTCTTTCTTGGATGGTTTGGCGGTCGGCGCGCCTCCCGGGCGGGCCTCCGGGCGCCCCGGCGACCCCCTCGCCGGGCGCGCACGAGGAACCCCGCGCACCTCATCAGTGCGCGGGGTTCTTCGATGTCCGGGCCGGGCGGGTCAGCCGGTGACCAGCTCCGGGGCCGAGTCGTCGGCCCCGTCCCCGAAACCGGGAATCCAGCGCAGCGACTCCGCCCGCGCCGGGATCTCGCACTCCAGCTGGCACAGCACCCCCGTGCCCGCCGACAGCACCCGGTGCACGATCACGTACTCGGGCGGCAGGTTCAGCTGGCGCACCACGTTGGTCGGGCGCAGGTCGGTCACCCGGGCGGCCATGTCGCGCAGCCACTCGCGGTTGAACTTGAAGGTCTCCTCGACGAACGGCTCGGTGATCGGGGCCAGGAACGCCTGCAGCGACTCGGCGTCGATCGTGACGCCCTCGCGGATGAACTCCTCCTCGCGCAGCGCCCGCTCGACGTCCTCGATCTCCTCCAGCGTCCCGATGCGCAGCAGGCGGCCCATCCGGTGCAGGAAGTCCTCGGGGATGCGGTCCACCGCGCCGAAGTCCAGCACGCCGAGGCGGCCGTCCTCCAGCAGGCGGAAGTTGCCCGGGTGCGGGTCGCCGTGCAGCAGGCCCGAGCGCTTGGGGCCCGACAGCAGGAAGCGGCAGTACAGCAGGGCCGCGTGGTTGCGGGTGTCCGGGTCGCCGTCGCTGATGATCTTGGACAGCGGGGTGCCGTCGATCCACTCGGTGACCAGCACGTCCCCGGCCTGCGCGACGACCTCGGGGATGTAGAAGTCGGGGTCGTCGGCGGGGTAGGCCGCGCGCACCCGGGACTGGGAGTCGGCCTCGATCGTGTAGTCGAGCTCCTCGACCACCCGCTCCTTCAGCTCGGCCAGCATGGACTTCACGTCCAGGCCCGGCATCAGCACGCCGAACAGCTTGCCGAGCCGCGCCAGCTGGTTGAAGTCGCTGATCAGCGCCTTGCCCGCGCCGGGGTACTGGACCTTGACCGCGACCTTGCGGCCGTCGGCCCACACGGCCCGGTGCACCTGGCCGATGGAGGCGGCCGCCGCAGGCTTGTCGTCGAACTCGGCGAACCGGTCCCGCCAGTCCTCGCCGAGCGCCTCGGCCAGCACCTTGTGCACGGCGCTCGCGGGCAGCGGGGGAGCGGCCTCCTGCAGCTTGGTCAGGGTGGCGCGGTAGGGGCCGGCGATCTCCGGCGGCAGCGCCGCCTCGAAGATCGACAGCATCTGGCCGAGCTTCATCGCGCCGCCCTTGAGCTCGCCGAGCACCTTGAACAGCTGCTCGGCGGTGCGCTGCTGAATCTCCATGGCCACGGCCTCGGCGGGCTTGCCGAGGGTACGTTTCCCGACGCCCAGAGCGGTGCGCCCGGCGAATCCGAGCGGGAGGGACGCCAGCTTTGCGGACCGCGTCACCGCGCGGCGGGGAAGATCGCTCACGCGGACCATTGTCGGTGATGGGGGTCGTTCCCGCCACAACGACCGGCCGACCGGCATTCCGCCTGATCCGGCCAAACCGCAGGTCACCTGCACCGATGGGGTAAGTGTGCGCTTTCTCACCCTGGCGCGGTAGGTTGCGGGCCATGTCCCAGCCCCTGCGCGCCGAGCGCCACCCGAACGGCGTCGCCGTCCTGACCTTGAACGATCCGGACCGGCGCAACGCCATGTCGGACGAGATGACCGCCCTGTGGAAGAACGCGATGGCGCGGCTGCGCGCCGACGCCGGGCTGCGCTGCGTGGTGGTGACCGGCGCCGGCACCGCCTTCACCTCCGGCGGCAACCTGTCGTGGCTCGCCGACACCAACGCGGTGGCCGTCCCGCCGCTGCGCGACCGGATGCTGGAGTTCTACCGCTCCTGGCTGGCGATCCGGGACCTGGAGGTGCCGACGATCGCGGCGGTGAACGGGCACGCGATCGGCGCCGGGTTCGCGCTCGCGCTGGCCTGCGACCTGCGGTACGCGGCGGCCGACGCCAAGCTGGCGGTGCCGTTCACCGCGCTCGGCCTGCATCCGGGCATGGCCACCACCTGGCTGCTGCCCGAGGTCGCCGGGCTGCCGCTGGCCCGCGAGCTGCTGTTCACCGGCCGCGCGGTCACCGGCGTCGAGGCGGAGCGGTACGGGCTGGTCAACCGGGCCGTCCCGCGCGAGCAGGTGCTCCGGGAGGCGATCGCGACGGCCGAGCGGATCGCCGCGCAGGCCCCGATCGCCACCCGGCTGACCAAGGTCGCCCTGGCGAACGGCGGCCACCGGGACATGGAGTCGGCGCTGCGCTGGGAGTCGCTGGCCCAGCCGGTCACGATGGCCTCCCGCGACATGGTGGAGGGCCTCACGGCCCAGCGCGAGAAGCGCCGCCCAGAGTTCACCGGCGAGTAGACGGGCCGGGCGGGCCTCAGATCTCAGACGTGGGCGCGCTTGCGTCCGCCGGGCTCGGAGGAGAACGCCACCGGGCCCGGCGCCTCGCCGTGCGCGGCCTGCTTGCGCGCCTTGCGCTTGGACATGCCGGCCATGACCATCGACATCACCACCGGCGCGGCCACCTCGACCATCCGCAGCATCGAATCGGCCGGCACCCCGTACCGCCGGGCCATCTTGCGCGCGGCCGGGCGCAGCGCCTTGCTGGCGACCCGTCCGGCGACCGCCCCGGCCACCCCGCCGCCGATGCGCGCGCTCATCGACGTCTGATCCTGGCCGCCGTCCTGGACCGGCATCCCCTCCAGGACCTGCTGCTCTGCGGCCTGCCGGTTCCTCTTGCGCTTGCTCACGGTGCTCCCCCGAATTCGACTGTCACCGTACGTACCCAGCCGATTGCGAAAAGAAGCATTGGCCGCCGTTGCTGACCTTTGCGGGAAAAGGGTCTGCCCATTTTGTGGAATCCCTTGACCGTTGGGTAAAAACATTGGCGCTGACCTGCGCAAACGGTCACCGCCCCCTGTGGCTGGCGCAAATTTTTGGGTACGGTTTCAAGCGTGCCCCCCAACGTAGAGGTCCGCCGCAGCAGCCGTCGCCGGCGGACGGTGTCCGCCTATCGCGACGGGGACAAGGTCGTCGTGATGCTGCCGTCCCGGCTCAGCAAGGCCGAGGAGGAGCAGTGGATCGCGACCCTCCTCGGACGCCTGGAGGAGAGGGAGCGCCGCCGCCGCCCCAGCGACGCCGACCTGGAGGCCCGCGCCCGGGACCTGTCGCGCCGCTACCTCGGCGGCCGCGCCGTCCCCGCCAGCGTGCGCTGGGTCGCCAACCAGCGCACCCGCTGGGGCTCGTGCACGCCCGACGACGGCACCATCCGGCTGTCCACCCGGCTGCGCGGGATGCCCGGCTGGGTGGTGGACTACGTCCTGGTGCACGAGCTGGCCCACCTGCTGGTCCCCGGGCACGGCGCCGATTTCTGGGAGCTGGTCGCGCACTACCCCAAGGCCGAGCGCGCCCGCGGCTACCTGGAGGGCGTGGCCGCCGCCGCGAACCTGCCGCTGGACGACAGCGACGAGGACGAGATGGCCGGCGACCTGCGGCACGGGGTCGCCGGGTGAGCACCGGCGCACCCGCCCGGCGGCTGTTCGCCGCCGTCCTGTCGTCCCCCGGGGCCGCCCCCGCACCGCCCGGCATCGACCCCGGCGAGTTCCGGCTCGCCCTGCTGGAGGACACCTACGAGGTCGTCGCCGGGCTGGAGCTGGTCACCCCGGCCCTGGTGCTGCACCCGCCGCACCAGCCGGACGCCGAGGCGGTCACCTGGCCGGGCACCCCGGTCGTGCGCGCCGCCACCCCGGCCGCGGCGTTCGCGGGCCTGCGCGCGCTGGGCGCGACCGAGGCCGCGCTGGTGGCCGGCGACGCCCCCGACCTGCCCCCGCTCATGATCGGCAAGCTGTTCCGGGCGCTGGGGAGCGCGCCCGCCGCCGCCTGCCAGGCCGCGGGCTCCGGCGGCACCGGCCCCGACCGCGGCACGGGCCTGGTCGCGCTCGCCGCGCGCCTGCCGCTGCCGGGCTGGCTGGAGGAGGCCCTCGACGGGGTCGATCTCGACACCCCCGACGCCCTGGCCCGGCTGCGCGCCGCCGCGCCCCGGCCCGGCCTGGTCCCGCAGGGCCCCGGCTGGCACCGCCTGCGCACGCTGGACGACCTGCGCCTGCTCGACCCGGGCCTGGAGGGCTGGGACACGACCCGGGCGCTGCTGGAGCGGCGCCCGCTGCCCCGCTAGGACGGCGGTCCGCCGGGCGGGCGCGGCCGGGCGCCCGCGCCCGTGATCAGGAAGCCGTGGCGCGGGCCACCAGGCGGCGCAGCGCGTCGTCGGTCGGCTCCGGCAGCGCGTCCACCGGGAACCAGCGCAGATCGTCGGACTCGTCGCTGATGGCGTACCGGGCGTCCGGCGGCGCGACCGCCACGTACTGCACGTCCAGGTGCCACGAGCCGCCGTGGCATCCCACCCGGTGCCGGTCCAGCGCCACCGGCCCCGGCCGCAGCCGCAGGCCGGGGACGCCCGACTCCTCGGTGGCCTCGCGCAGCGCCGCCCCGGCCAGTGTGCGGTCGTCCGCCTCGCAGTGCCCGCCGAGCTGCAGCCACGCCTTGACCTTGCGGTGCAGGGTCAGCAGCACCCGCGTCCCGGAGGCGTCCAGGACCAGCGTGCTGGCGGTCAGGTGGCCCGGGACGCACGCGCGCCACATGCCGTCGGGGTGGTCCGCCAGGTGCTCCAGGAACTCCCGGCGGACCCCCTCCTGCTCCTCGTCGGGCGCGGCCCAGGACTCCAGGACCCGCACCGCGTCGGCGTGCAGCGTCCCGTCGCCGACCGTCATGCGCCGCCGACGCGCGGGTAACGGGAGTTGGCGGGGTGCTTGCGCCGTCGCTCCTGGTCGATGGGCCGCTGCCAGCACAGCCCGGACCGCTGGACGCGCCGCCGCACCGCCACCGTCGCCGACCCCGGCTCCAGCAGGCAGCCGTTCACCCGGGATCCCCCCGGACGGAACCTCACGGGCGCCGCTCCGGGCCGTCGCCGGGGCCCTGGTCCCCGCCGTCCTCGTCCGGCTTGCCGGCGGCGTCCCCGCCCTCGCCCGGCCCGTCCCCGGCCTGGCCGGTCAGCTTGGAGATGTCCAGGTCGGACAGCTCGTCGCGGCCGTGCACGAAGCCCTCGGGGTCGTCCAGGTCGTCGGCGGTCGGCAGCAGGTCCGGGTGCTCCCAGATCGCGTCGCGGCCCTGCGTCCCGCGCACCTCGGTCAGCGTGCGCCACAGCGCCGCCGCCTCGCGCAGCCGCCGGGGCCGCAGCTCCAGCCCCACCAGCGTGGCGAAGGTCCGCTCGGCCGGGCCGCCGGTGGCGCGCCGGCGGCGCACCGCCTCGGCCAGCTTCACCGAGCCCGGCAGCCGCCCCTCGGCGACCTCGTTGACCACGGTGTCGACCCAGCCCTCGACCAGCGCGAGGACGGTCTCCAGCCGCGCCAGCGCCGCCTTCTGCTGGGGGGTCTCCTCGGGCTGCAGCGACAGCTCGCCGCCCAGCGCCTCCTGGAGCGCCTCGGGGTTGGCGAGGTCCAGGCCCTGCACGGCCTGCTCGATGCCCGACAGGTCCACGGTGATGCCGCGCGCGTAGTCCTCGACGGCGCCGAGGATGTGGCTGCGGATCCACGGCACGTGCGCGAACAGCCGCTGGTGGGCGGCCTCGCGCAGCGCCAGGTACAGCCGCACCTCGTCCTCGGAGACCTCCAGGCCCTTGCCGAACGCCTCCACGCCGGACGGCAGCAGCGCGCCCACGCCGTCGGGCGCCAGCGGCAGCCCCACGTCGGCCGAGCCGGTCACCTCCAGCGCCAGCGCGCCCAGCGCCTGCCCGGCCTGGCCGCCCACCATCGCGCCGGCCATCTGCTTGACCATGCCGATCAGCGGGCCCGCCATGGCGGCCATCTCGGCGGGGATCTCGCCGCCGCCGAGCGCGCCGCCCATGGACTCCACCATGCGCGTCGCGATCGGGTCGCAGACCTTGGACCACACCGGCAGCGTCTGCTCGATCCACTCCGAGCGGCTCCAGGCCTGCGGGGTGCGGATGCCGGCCGGGAGGGTGGTGCCCTCGTCCAGCCACAGGTCGGCCAGCCGCAGCGCCTCGGTGACCTGGCGCCGCTCGGCGTCCACGATCGAGGGGTCGCCGGACTCCACCACGGTGTGCCGGGCGATGTTCTTGGCCAGATCCCAGTTCAGCGGGCCGTCTCCGCCGCCGCCGGCGGCCTGGCCGCCGATCATGTCGGCGAAGCGGTGCAGCATGTCGGCGAACTGCCCCATGTCGCCACCCATGGCCTTGAATGGATCCTGGGGCCGGTCGTCGTCGCCGTCGCCTGGACGGTTGAAGCCGAAGGGAGTGTCACTCATCGGTTTGCCCCTGGGATGCATGATGGGCTCATATCCGCAACGTTAGCCGGTCCCGGCGAGGTCGCGTACACAAGGAAGGGGGCACCCCCGTGGCAACGGGCAAGGTTCGCCCTCGGCGTAGCAAGGGCCCGGTCGTCGCCGTCACCGGCGCGGCCACGGGCGCGGGGCGGCTGCTGGCCGCCCGGCTCGCCGAGCGAGACGACATCCGCAAGGTCGTCGCCATCGACGGCCACCGCGGCGATGTTCCGGGGGTCACCTGGCGCGTCGTGGACATCCGCGATCCGCTGCTGTCCAACCGGCTGTCGGACGTGGACGTGATCGTGCACCTGGACATCGAGCGGTCCCCGGTGGTCGATCCGCGCGAGCGCCGCACCCACAACGTGCGCGGCGCGCAGACGGTGGTGACCGCCGCGGCCGCCGCCCGGGTGCGCCGCGCCGTCCTGGTGACCAGCGCCGTGGTCTACGGCGCCCGGCCCGAGAACCCGGTGCCGCTGGCCGAGGACGCGCCGCTGCTGGCCGAGGCCGACCAGTCCATCGCCGGGGACTTCCTGGAGATCGAGGAGCTGGCCGCCGAGGCCCCGGCCGTGCACCCGGGCCTGGAGGTCACCGTGGTCCGCCCGGCGGCGCTGGTGGGCCCCGGCGTGGACACCGTGATCACCCGGCACTTCGAGGCGCCCCGGCTGCTGTCGGTCAAGGGCTCCACGCCCGGCTGGCAGTTCTGCCACGTGGAGGACCTCGCCTCGGCCCTGGAGGTCGTGGTGGCCGAGGGGCTGACCGGGCCGGTCGGGGTGGGCTGCGAGGGCTGGCTCGGCGCCGAGGAGGTCAACGAGATCACCGGCAAGCGCGGGTTCGAGCTGCCCGCCGCGCTGACGTTCGGGATGGCCCAGCGGCTGCACCGGCTCGGCGTCACCCCGGCCCCCGCCAGCGACCTGCACTACGTGGCCTACCCGTGGGTGGTGGACGCCGCCCGGCTGCGCGAGGCGGGCTGGAAGCCGGTCTACGACAACGCCACCGCCCTGCGCGTGCTGATGGAGGAGGTCGCCGGGCGGCACGCGGTCGTGGGGCGCCGGGTCGGGGGCAAGGAGGCCACCATGGCCACCGCCGCCGGCGCGACCGTCGCGGCGATCGGCGCGGCGGCCGCCATCCGGCGGGCCCGCAAGCGCCGTCGATGAGCTGCTCATGGAACGGGAACGGCCGCGGGATCGTGATCGATCCCGCGGCCGTCGCCGTTTCGCCCGGTTTCACCCAGAGCTGAGCCGGGTCCGTCCGGTCAGCTGGCGGACGGGGTGGGGCTCGGCGTGCCGGACGGGCCCGGCGAGGGGGTTCCCGACGGCTTGGCCGCCGGGGTCTCCTTGGCCGCGTCCCGGGCGGCCGCCAGCGCCTCCCTGGCCTGTTCGAGCTTCTTCCACGCCGCGCCCATGGCCGTGTAGTCGTTCTTGCTCTGGGCCGCCTTGAACTCGTCCATCGCCGCCTGCAGATCGTTGATCGCCTGCTGCATCTGCGGGGAGAGGGCGCTGTTCTGCCGGCCCGCCTGGTTCGGCGGCTGCCCGGCCACCGGCGGCGCGGCCCCGGTGCTGCCGAACATCTGCTTGAGCGCGTCGGCCAGGGTGCCGGCCGCCGCGGTCTTGTTGCCGAACCGCACCAGCACCATGCCGAGCCGCGGATAGGGCTGCTGCTCGGTGCCGCCCCCCGCCTTGGCGTACATGGGCTCCACGTACAGCAGGCCGTCGGCGAACGGCAGGGTGAGCAGGTTGCCCGGCACCGTCTGGGTGTTGCCCAGCCGGAGGTTGTTCAGCTCCTTCTTGACGTTGGCGTCGGTCTCGAAGGCGTTCTGGACCTGGCCGGGCCCCTCGGCGGGCGAGTTGCGCGGCAGCTGCAGGACCTGGATCTTGCCGTAGTTGCTGCCGGGGGTGGAGCCGACCGCCATGAACGCCGCCAGGTTGGGGTTGCCCCTGGGGTTGAACACCGTGGTCAGCGCGAAGTCGGTGCTCTGCGTCCCGGGCATCTGCAGGCTCTGGTAGTACGGCGGCTGCCGCTTGCCCTTGGCCGCCGGGTCCTCGGGGACCTCCCAGAAGCCCTCACCGTTGTAGAACGCGGCCGGGTCGGTCACGTGGTACTTGGTGAGGATCTGCCGCTGCACCTTGAACAGGTCCTGCGGGTAGCGGAAGTGGCCCTCCAGGTCGTCGGGGATGGCGCTCTTGGGCTTGACCGTGCCCTTGAACACCTTCATCCACGTCTTGGCGACCGGGTCGCTCTCGTCCCACTGGTAGAGGTCGACCGTGCCGTCGTAGGCGTCCACCGTGGCCTTGATGGAGTTGCGCATGTAGTTGATGTGGTCGTTGGCCTGCTGCGCCACCGCCGACCGGGTGTCGGTGATGGTGTCGCGGGTGGCGTTGCCCAGGCTGGTCTGCTGCGCGTAGGGGTAGCCGTCGGCGGTGGTGTAGCCGTCCAGGATCCACTTGATCTTGCCGCCGACCACCGCCGGGTAGGGGTCGCCGTCCAGGGTGAGCCACGGCGCGGCGCGCTGCACCATCTCGCGCGGCTTGCGGTTGTACATGATCTTGGCGCCGTCGTCGATCGCGCCCGACAGCAGCAGGTTCTTCTCCTGGAACTTGGCCGCGAACAGCAGCTTGTTGAAGAAGGAGTCCACCGGCACGCCGCCGCTGCCGGCGTAGGTGGTGTTCTTCTGCCCGGCCTTGCTGTTGTCGGGGTAGTCCAGCTCCTGCTGGCCCCTGCCGCCCACCACCGAGTAGCCGGGGGAGCGCTCGCCGAAGTAGATCTGCGGGCGGTCCACCTTGATCTGCGACTCCGGCGCGGTCGGCATGTCCTTGCTCAGCCAGGAGGGCACGCCGCCGTCGTCGAACCGGTCGCCGTAGGCGGACACGAACCCGTAGCCGTGGGTGTAGACCATGCGGTCCTTGACCCAGCTCTGCTGGCCGGCGGGGGCCCCCGACAGCTCGCGCAGGGCCACGATCGCGTCCACGTTCTTGTCGCCGACCTTGTAGCGGTCGACGTCCAGGGTGTCGGGGAACTGGTAGAACGGCCGCACCCGCTGGAGCTGCTGGAAGGTCTCGCCCACCACGGCGGGGTCGAGCAGGCGGACGCCGTCGAGGCGGTCGGCGGCCTCCTTCAGCTTCTTGGGGTCGCTGACCGGCGTCGTGCCGTAGGAGGTCAGCTCCGCGCCCTCGATGCCGTAGGCCTTGCGGGTGAACTGGATGTTGCGGGAGATGAACTCGCGCTCCTTGGCCAGCTCGTCCGGCTTCACCTGGAACTGCTGGATCAGCATGGGGTACACCCCGCCGATCAGGATCGCCGACAGCACCAGCAGCGTGAAGCCCACGCCGGGCAGCATCATCCCGCGCCGCACGATGTTGCCGAAGAACATCGCCGCGCAGATCAGCGCGATGACCGCCAGGATCGTCTTGGCGGGCAGCAGCGCGTTCACGTCGGTGTAGGAGGCGCCGGTGACGACGCCGCGCTCGGAGTGCGCCAGGCCGTACCGGTCGAACCAGTACGCGAACGCCTTCAGCAGCACGAACAGGCCCACCAGCACCGACAGGTGCGCCCGCGCGGGCGGGCTCGCCTTGTCGCCGGGGCCCTGCACGCGCAGGCCGCCGTAGACGTAGTGGACCATCACCGCCGCGAGGATCGACAGGATCACCGTCGCGAACACCACGCCCAGCACCAGCCGCAGGAACGGGTAGGTGAAGACGTAGAACGACACGTCCTTGCCGAACTGCGGGTCCTCCACGCCGAAGGACGTGCGGTTCAGGAACGCCAGCCACACCGGCCACCGCCCGGCCACCGAGGAGCCGGTCAGCAGCGCCAGCAGGCCGAGCGAGCCGAACATGATCAGTTTGCGCCGCGGGTCGATGAGCGTCCGGTAGCGCTCCAGGCCCTGCTGCTCTATCGACAGCGGCCGGTAGGCCGGCCGCAGCTTGTAGGCGATCACCATGTTGGCGCCGACGACCAGCGCCATCAGCGCTCCGGCGCCGACGAACAGCACCACCTTGGCCCACAGCTCGGTCGTGTAGACCGAGGAGAAGCCGACCGAGCGGTACCACAGCAGGTTGGTCCAGATCGCGGTGAACACCATGAAGGCGATCAGCAGCACGGCCAGGGTCACCAGGACCGGGAGCACCAGTCTGGTCCGGCCGGTCCCGAGCCGGCGCCCGAATCCGGGAGTCCGGAAGCTCAAGGGGCCCCTCCGTTCAGGGTCGCGCACCACCGGCGCGCCGCCGGTGCTGTGTATGCAACTTACCGACTTGCGCGGGGGTTCCCGCATTTCCCCGCTCCGATTGGGGGAAAGATGGCCCCGTGAGTCTTCTCGAAGAAGTCGTGCTGGACCTTGAACGCCACTCCGCGCAGGAGGGCTGGGACGCCCCGCCGAAGTTGTACGCCCTGGTGAGCAGCGCGGAGCTGCGCAGCTCCGAGCCGGAACTGGCCGAGCAGCTGGAGCTGCCCGCCGAGACCGACACCCTCGCCGCGCTGGAGCAGCCGCCGCTGCCGGAGGAGGCGTCGGTGGAGGACACCCTCGCCGCGATCGCCTGGCCCGACGCGGTCACCGGGTGCGCGCTGGTGCTGGAGCGGGTGGTGCTGCCGCCGGAGGTGGAGGAGGAGATTCCCGAGGACGCCGCCGAGGCCGCCCGCTGGGCCGCCGAGCACCCCAAGCGCGAGGACGTGCGCATGGTGGTCGGCGTGCTGCGCGACGGCACCCGCCACTCGGCGCTGCGGCTGCGCCGCCACGACACCGACGACGAGGTCCTGGTGGGCCCCGACCTGGTGCCGGTGCTGGCCGACGTGCTCGCCGCGACCCTGGAGCCGGACGAACCGGTCGTCCCGTCCCGACCGGAACCGGCTTCGGAGGGGTAGCCTGCGGGGCGTGAGCGACGACGTCATCAAGCTGATCGGCATCCGCGACGCCCCGCTGTCGGTGGACGAGGTCTTCGGCGCGGTCGGGGACCCGGGCGCGGGCGGCACCACGCTCTTCGTGGGGACCGTCCGCGACTCCGACCACGCCCGCGCGGTCCGCGCCCTGTCCTACAGCGCGCACCCGACCGTCGAGGCCGAGCTGCGCAAGGTGATGGAGAAGGTCGCCGCCGACTTCCCGGTGAAGGCGCTGGCGGCGGTGCACCGGGTCGGTGACCTGGAGATCGGCGATCTCGCGGTGGTCGTGGCGGCCTCCTGCCCGCACCGGGGCGAGGCGTTCGAGGCGTGCCGCCGGCTGATCGACGACCTCAAGGCGCAGGTGCCGATCTGGAAGCACCAGCTGTTCGCCGACGGCGGCGACGAGTGGGTCGGGGCCTGCTGAGGGGTCGGTTCCGCATAGAGTTTCCGGCATGTCTCGTCGTGCCGTCACGCTCACCGTCGCGAGCGTGCTCGTCCTGGTGTTCGCCCTCGTGGGCTCGCTCATGCCCGTGCCGTACGTCGCGCTGATGCCGGGGCCGACGAGCAACACGCTGGGCAGCAACGACAAGGGCGAGCCGCTCATCAAGATCGAGGGGCGGCCCACCTACCCCGACCAGGGGCACCTCAACTTCACCACCGTCACCTACCGGGGCGGGCCCGGCGGCCGCATCGACCTGTTCACCGCGCTGCGCGGCTGGCTGGAGAACGACGTGGCCGTGGTGCCGGAGGAGACCGTCTTCCCCAAGAACGAGTCGCCCGAGCAGGTGGACGAGGAGAACACCCGCCAGATGCGCGACTCCCAGGAGAGCGCCGAGGCCGCCGCCCTCAACGAGCTGAAGATCCCGATCAGCACCCAGGTGCTGGTGGACAGCGTGCAGAAGGGCAAGCCCGCCGACGGGAAGATCAAGCCGGGCGACGAGGTGCTGGCGGTGGACGGCACGAAGACCGGCACCGTCTCGCAGGTCACCGAGCTGGTGGCCAAGCGCGAGCCCGGCGACGAGGTCACGTTGACGGTCCGGCGCGAGGGCAAGGAGCAGAAGGTCGAGCTCACCACCGCCGCCGTCACCGACGACAAGGGCGGGCGGCGGCCGATGGTCGGCATCGTGCTGGGCGACCGCTACAAGTTCCCCTTCAAGATCGACATCAGTGTCGGCGACATCGGCGGCCCCAGCGCGGGGCTGATGTTCTCGCTGGCCATCGTGGACAAGCTGACCCCGGGCGCGCTCACCGGCGGCAAGTTCATCGCCGGTACCGGCACCATCACCCCCGAGGGCAAGGTCGGCCCGATCGGCGGCATCCAGCAGAAGATGATCTCCGCGCGGCGCGCCGGGGCGACGGTGTTCCTGACGCCCAAGGACAACTGCGCCGACGCGCTGGCCGCCAAGCCGGACGGCCTGCGCCTGGTCCGCGCCGACACCCTGCACGGTGCCGTGGAGTCCATCAACGCGCTGAACGGCGCCAAGGGCGCCATCCCCTCCTGCGAAGGGGCTTGAGCCCTCCTCCTGCGAGGGGAGCCGGAATCGATTTGGCCTCCCCGCGGTTATGCCATACAGTTGAGACATCGCCGCGGGGTGGAGCAGTTCGGTAGCTCGCTGGGCTCATAACCCAGAGGTCGTAGGTTCAAATCCTGCCCCCGCTACTAGCCCGGGAGCCCCCTGGTCGCAAACGAGAGTTTGCTTCCGGGGGGCTCTCCGCTTTTCACCCGGGGGGCGACCCCCGGACCCCCGCGTGGGAGTCGCTCGGCGCGGGTGAGGTTCTCGTCCCTCGGTGCGCTTCTGGCCTTTTGGGGCTTCATGACGAGGAAAGGCCCGGAGAGGAATCTCCGGGCCTTCGCGTTCCTCTGGTTCAGGGGGCGGCAAGGGCCTCGGTGGGCGGTAGCCGTGCGGCCCGCATCGCCGGGTAGACCCCGGCCACCGCGCCCACCAGCAGCGCCCCGCCGAAGCCGCCCGCCACGGCCGCCATCGGGATCACCGGCGGCCAGCCGCGCAGGACCGCGTACCCGGCGGTGCCCGCCGCGCCCAGCAGGACGCCCGCCGCGCCGCCCAGCGCGCACAGCACGACCGACTCGGTGAGGAACTGGCCGCGCACGTGCCGCCGGCTCGCGCCCAGAGCCCGGCGCAGGCCGATCTCGCGGCGGCGCTCCAGCACCGAGATGACCATCGTGTTGGCCACCCCGATGCCGCCGACCAGCAGCGCGACGCCCGCCAGGCCCAGGAACAGCCCGGAGTAGGCGGTCTGGGCCAGGCGCTTGGCCGCCAGCGCGTCCGAGGGGCGGCTGACCTGCACGATCCCCGGGAGTTCGGGGTTGAGGGTCGCGGGCAGGACGGCGCGGACGTCCTCCAGGGCGTCCTCGCGCGCCTTGACGTAGACGACGGTGGGGCGGCCGTCGAAGCCCAGGCGCTCGCGGGCGGCGTCCCAGCCGACCAGCACCGACCGCTCCAGGTCGGGGGCCAGCGGCATCGGCGCGAGGACGCCGGTCACGGTGAAGCGGCCGCCGCCGATCACCAGCTGCGGCGGCGGGCCGCCCGGCGGCAGGTCGGGGACGCCGAGCCGGGCCGCCGCCTCGTGCCCCAGGACCGCCAGGGGGAAGCGTCCGGTCCCCGGCGCGAGGAAGGTCCCGGCCTGCACCCGCCCGCCGACCGCCTCCAGCAGGGCGGGCTGGGCGGCGAGGACGGCCAGGCCCGAGGAGTCGTCGGGGTCCACGAACTCCGAGCGCCGCACGACGGCATGGGTGTTGGCCACGGCGGCGACCCGCTCGACCGGGCCGATGCGCGCGGCCATCGCCGGGCCCTCGGGCGGCAGGGTCACGGGCGGGTCCTGGGAGACGGGGTCGGCGCGCAGCAGGGTGGTGCCGAGGGCCGTCATCTCCGCCATCAGCGCCCGGTGGCCGGACGCGGGCACGCCGGTCACCACGATCATCGTGGCGATGCCGATCGCGATGCCGAGCGCCGACAGCGCGGCGCGCGGCTTGCGGGCGCGCAGCCCCAGCAGGCCGAGCGAGAGCAGGTCGCGCGGGGTCATGCCCCGGCCTCCCCGCCGGCGGTGTCGCCGACGACGCGGCCGTCCCGCAGCTCCACGCGCCGGGGGAGCCGGGCGGCGATGTCGCGGTCGTGGGTGATGACGGCGATGGTGATCCCCTCGGCGTTGAGCTCGGTGAGCAGGTCCAGCACGGCCCGGCCGTTGGCGGTGTCCAGCGCGCCGGTCGGCTCGTCGGCCAGCACCAGCGCGGGCCGGTTGACCAGGGCGCGGGCGATGGCGACGCGCTGCTTCTCGCCCCCGGACAGCTGGTGGGGGCGGTGCCCGGCGCGGTGCGCCAGGCCGACGCGTTCCAGGGCCTCCAGCGCCAGGGGCGTACGGCGGCGCCGCGGGACGCCCGCGTATAGCAGGCCGGTGGCCACGTTGTCGGCCGCCGACAGGGCCTCGGCCAGGTGGAAGTGCTGGAACACGAAGCCGAGGCGGCGGCCGCGCAGGGCCGACAGGCGGCGGTCCGGCAGCGCGGCGATGTCGTGGCCGTCGAGTTCGACGGTGCCCCGGCTGGGGCGGTCCAGGGTGCCCATCAGATGCAGCAGCGTGGATTTGCCCGAGCCCGAGGGGCCGACGATGCCGAGCAGCTCGCCCGGTTCGATCGTGAGGCTCACTCCGGTCAGCGCCCGCACGCCGCCCGGGTAGGTCTTGTCCGCGTCGCGCACGGCCAGCACGGGGGTCACGAGGTGGTCACCACCTGGACGCCCTCGGCCAGGCCGGGGCCGCTGACCTCGACCATCCCGCCCGCGAACAGCCCGGTCCGCACCGGCACCAGCGGCCCGTCCTTGACACGGACGGCGTGCCCGCCCTCGCGCAGCGCCAGCAGCGCGCCGGCCGGGACGGCGAGCACGCCGCGCCGCGTGCCGGTGGTGAAGCGGACCTGGACGGGCGCGGACTGGAGCGTTCCGGCCGCGGTCACCGTGACGATCACGTTCACCTTGGGCGGCTCGCCGCTCTCGGCGGACGCGGCGTTGCGCGCCAGCCCCGAGACGCGGCCGGGCCAGCGCGCGCCGCCCGGCGCGACGACGGTGACGCGCGCGCCCCGCCGCACCGCGGCGGCCTGGTCGGCGCCCATCGGCACGGTGACGACCTTGGCCGAGGCGGTGATCGTCAGGAGGTCGGCGGCGGCGTCGTCGCCGAGGTCGGCCTTCCACGCGCCCACGCGGAACGGGCCGGGCAGCACCACCGCGTCGCCGGGGCCGAAGCGCCCGTCCGGCTTGCGCGCGTGGCCGGCCTGCCAGCGCTTGACGGCGGCGGCGGTGGCGCGGGTGAAGACCGGCCCCGTGCCGGCGGGGTGGCCGAGGGCGGTCAGGTTGCGGTTGAGCACGCGCACGTCGCGGCCACTGGTCCCGACCTTGCCCAGGGTCCGGAAGAACGGCGTGGTGCCGGTGAACAGCACGACCGGCCGCTCGTCCACCCGGTACACCGCGTCGCCGCGGCCGATCATCCTGCCGGGGCGGGGGAGCCAGGTGACCGTCCCGGCCTTGTGCCCGCGCAGCGTGCGCTCGGCCCCGTAGCCGAGGGTGCCGCCGAACTCCCGCGCGTCCGCCAGGTCGGTGCGGACGACCGGCGTCGTGCGCACCGCGACTTTGGGCGCGTTCTCCGGCTTCGGCTCTGCCCGCGCCCCCATCGCGGCGAGACCGACGCCGCCAGCCAGCACCGCCCCGGTGGCGATCAGCGCCTTCCTAGCCTTGCCCACGGAAGGCTTCCATCTTGCAGGCCTGCTCGATCCGCGCGCTCTCGTCGGGGCCCTTGGTGTTGCCGTCGGCGTAGGTCCACTCGGTGGGGCCGGGGCCCTGGCGGACCTTGAGGCCCTCGCGGTTCATGCACGCGACCCAGCGGTGGTAGCCGTCGGCGGCCTTGGGGTTCTTGTCGTCCATCTCCCACGGCGGCAGCGGGTGCTTGGACTGGCAGGCGCGGTACTGCGGCGTCCAGCGGTCGTCCTGGGACGGGGCGGCCTCCTGGCCGGTGCCCATCGGGCCGGGGCCCCCGCCGTTCTCGGTGACGAACGGCACGCCCTTAGCCTTCAGGCAGGCCAGCCACGGCCCGTTCAGCCGGTCGACCTCCTCCCGCGTGCTGTCCAGGCGCAGCCGGGGCGCCCCGGCGTCGTCGGGCTCGGCCGCCGTCCTCTTCTCGGCGGGGGCGCTGGGGGTGGTCAGCGTCGCCACCTGCTCCTTGTCCTGCTCGCCCCCGGAGCCGGCCGAGCCGCCGCAGCCGGTCAGGGCCACGCCGAGGGCCGCGGTCAGGGCGAGAACGATCGTGGTGCGCTTCATGGCCGCCATGCTCACCGAGACTTTTAAGGAACCTGTCAGAAGTCCGTCGTGATCCTGTCCGCCGAGTACGCTGGGCGGCCGAACCGGGTGAATGTGCAGGTCAGGGGTGGTTTGTGGGCGCGCATGTGCTGATCGCCGAGGACGACGAGGGGCAGGCGGAGCTGGTGCGCCGCTATCTGGAGCGGGAGGGCCACCGGGTCACCGTCGCCCGCGACGGCCGCGCCGCGATCGACGGGGCGCGCACCGGGCGGCCCGACCTGATCGTGCTGGACGTGATGATGCCGGTGGTGGACGGCCTGGACGTGTGCCGGGTGCTGCGCGCCGAGTCCGACGTGCCGATCCTGATGCTCACCGCCCGCTCCACCGAGGAGGACCTGCTGCTCGGGCTGGACCTCGGCGCCGACGACTACGTCACCAAGCCCTACAGCCCGCGCGAGCTGATGGCCCGCGTCCGCACCCTGCTGCGCCGCTCCCGGCGCCTCGCCGGGACCGCGCACCGCGTCGGCGACCTGGCGGTGGACCCGGTCCGGCACACCGTCACCCTGGAGGGGCGCCCGGTGGAGACCACGCCGGGCGAGTTCCGGCTGCTGGAGGCGATGGCGGCCGAGCCCGGCCGGGTCTTCAGCCGGAACCAGCTGCTGGAGCGCATCCACGGCTACGACGGGTACGTCACCGTCCGCACGGTGGACGTGCACGTGATGAACCTGCGCAAGAAGTTGGAGGCCGACCCGCGCCGCCCGGCCCGGCTGCTGACCGTCTACGGGATCGGCTACAAGCTCGCCGACGACCATGGGCGCTGAGGTCCCGTTCCGGCAGCGGCTGCTGGTCCGGCTGCTGGCCGGATCGGTGCTGGTGGCCGTCTGCTCGATCGCGGCGACGGCGTGGCTGGCGGCGCAGACCACCTCCGGCGCGCTCCGCCAGGAGCGAGGCCGGGCGCTGGCCGACGACGCCCGCGTGTACGACGCGCTGCTCGGCTACGCGGCCGGCCACCGCGACTGGAGCGGCGCGCGGGCGATGGTGCGCGACCTGGCGGCCAGGACGGGCCGCCGCGTCACGCTGACGACCCAGCGCCGCGCCCCCATCGCGGACTCCGCGGCGACCGGCGCGCCGCTGCCGGCGAAGGCGTCGGCGATCGTCGACCCGCTCGGGGTGGACCCGAACCTGCTGCCCGGCGCCGCGGCCGACCGCATCGACCGCCGCGCCGTGGGCCCGTTCAGGCTCACCGCCGCCGAGCGGGCGCGCCTGATGACCGCCGCGCAGAACAAGGCCAAGTGCTACCGCACCCGTCTCGGGACCGCCGTGAAGCTCACCGTGGCCCCCAGCGGCCGCCCGTCGGTGACGCTGGTCAACCGTGACTCCGCCGGCCTGCCGCCGCTCTGCGAGGTCTGGCGCCTGGACCCCGTGCCCACCGAGCGGAGGGCGCTGCGGGGCCTGGAGTCCCTGGTCGGCACGTGCCTGGAGCGCCGGGGCGTCGCGCCGGTCGAGCTGAACCCGGACCTCACCTGGCGGCGCTCGCCCCGGCCCAGCAGCGGGACGGGCGAGGACGTCACCGACCCCGCCGTCGTCGCCTGCATCGACAACGGCCGCCGCGAGCAGCTCAACGGCCACGTCGCCCCGGCCGCGCTGCTGTTCATCAGCGACCCGGGCGGGGCGGCCGCGCCGGACCTGGAGCTGTCCCCGGCCAACAGCGCCCGCATCGCGGGGGCGGCGGCCCTGGTGCTGGTGCTGACCGTGGGGGTCAGCTTCGCGCTGGCCAGCCGCCAGGTGCGGCCCGTGCACGCGCTCACCGACGCCGTTCGGCGGATGCGCGAGGGCGACGCCGCCCGGGTCCGCACCGCCGGGTCGGGCGAACTGCGCCAGCTCGCGGCGGCGTTCAACGAGATGTCCGAGCACCGCGACCTGCTGGAGCGCCAGCGCAAGGCGATGGTCGGCGACATCGCGCACGAGCTGCGCACCCCGCTCAGCAACATCCGGGGCTGGCTGGAGGCCGTGGAGGACGGCGTGGCCGACCCCGACCCGGTCCTGGTGGCCCGCCTGCTGCGCGAGAGCCTCCTCCTCCAGCACATCGTGGACGACCTTCAGGACCTCGCCATCGCCGACGCCGGGGCCCTGCGCCTGCGCCCCGAACCCCTCGACACCGCCGCCCTGCTGGAGCAGGTGGCCGCCGCCCACCGTGGCCGCGCCGAGGCGGCGGGGGTCTCCGTCGTCACCGACGCGCCCGCCGGGACGACGCTGACCGCCGATCCCGTCCGCCTGCGCCAGGTCGTCGGCAATCTGGTCGGCAACGCGATCCGGCACACCCCACCCGGGGGCCGCGTCACGCTGCGCGCCCGAGGCCCGGTGATCGAGGTGGCCGACACCGGCACCGGGATCGCGGCCGAGGACCTGCCGCACGTGTTCGACCGGTTCTGGCGGGCCGAGAAGTCCAGGGCCCGGCACAGCGGCGGCAGCGGCCTGGGCCTGGCGATCGTGCGCAGCCTGGTGGAGGCGCACGGCGGCACCGTGACGGCGACGAGCGAACCGGGCCGCGGCACGGTCTTCACCATCACCCTGCCGGAGTGATCCCGGTGGCCGGGAGGGTCTGCCAGCCGCGGGTGAAGGGGGACGAGATCCGCTTGGCCGCCGCTCGGTCCACGCCCGCGTGCGGGTGTGCGCGGTACAGCTCCTCCAGTGCCACGCGGGCCTGGAGTTTGGCCAGGTGGGAGCCGATGCAGAAGTGCGGGCCGGTCGCGAAGCCCAGATGGCGGGGGATCCGGCGGGTGATGTCGAGCCGGTCGGCGGTGGGGCCGAACTCGCGCTCGTCGCGGTTGGCCGCGCCGTAGAGCATCATCACCTTCTCGCCCGCCGGGATCTCCACGCCGTGCAGCGCGACCGGGCGCGTGGTGGTGCGGCCCAGCGCCTGCACCGAGCCCTCCAGGCGCAGGGACTCCAGCAGCGCGCCGGGGATGAGGGAGGGGTCGGCGACCAGGCGCTCGCGCTGGTCGTGGTGGTCGTCCAGCAGCGCGACGGCGTGCGAGATCAGGTTGCCGGTGGTGTCGTTGCCGCCGGCGACCATCACGAACGCGAAGCCGAGGATGTCCCAGTCGGTGAGGCGCTCGCCGTCGGCCTCGGCGGCGGTCAGCGCGCTGATCAGGTCGTCGCCGGGGTCGGCGCGGCGCGCCTGGACCAGGTCGCCGAAGTAGCCGAACATCTCGGCCACCGCCGCGGCCGCGCCGCCCGAGGAGATCGAGGCGAGGTCGAAGCCGTCGTCCTGCAGCGTGGTGAGGGCCCGCACCCAGGGGTCGAATCGGGCGCGGTCGGCCTCGGGCACGCCCAGCAGGTGGGCCAGCGCGAACGTGGGCAGCGGCGAGGAGAAGTCGAGGTGCAGGTCCACCGGCTCGCCGTCGGCCGCCTTGCGCTCCATCACCGCGATGCGGCCGCGCACGAACGCGCGGAGCATGTCCTCCAGCGCGGCGATGCGGCGCGGGGTGAAGCCGTGGCTGATCAGGCGGCGCAGCGCGGTGTGCCGGGGCGGGTCCAGCATCACCATCGTGGGCGCGAGGCCCAGCGTGCCGATCTCGTCGGGGTAGAAGGTCAGCCCCTGCGCGGAGGAGAAGGTCGCGGTGTCGCGGACCGCCGTCCACACGTCCTCGAAGCGGGACAGGGCCCAGAACGGGGGACGGTCGTGGTGGTGCACGGGGTCCTCGTCGCGCAGCCGCCGGTAGGCGGGGTAGGGATCGGCCTGGAAACGCGGGTCGAACGGCTCGTACATGTAACGGCCTCCGTTAGTAACGCCTCCTGTTAGTATCATCGCCGTGCCGAGAGACGCAAGGGCGACCCGGGAGGCGCTGGTGCGCGCCGGGGCCCGGCTGTTCGCCGCCGAGGGCGTGGACGCCGCCCGCACCCGCGACATCGTCGCGCTCGCCGGGCAGGCCAACGACTCGGCGGTCACCTACCACTTCGGCTCGCGGCAGGGGTTGCTCGCGGCGATCCTGCGGGCCGGGGTGGACCGGATGGAGCCCGCGCGCGAGGCCGCGCTGGCGGGCCTGGACCCCGCCGACCTGCGGGGCGTGGTGGCCGCGGTGGTCGGCCCGATCGCCGACGAGCTGCGCAGCGCGGAGGGGCGCGACTTCCTGTGCGTGGTCGTGCAGGTCGCCGGCCGCTCGGGGGTGCGCGGCGGCGAGCTGCCGCCGCTGATCGCGGACACCGCCATCGCCCGCCAGCTCGGCCTGCTGGAGGAGGCGTGCCGGGCGTACGTGCCCACGGCGCGGGCGCGGGAGCGGATCGCCGCGTTCATCGCCTTCCTGACCGCCGCGCTGGCCGACCGCGCCCGCTCGGGGGCGCCCCTGTCCGATCACGACGACTACGTCGCCGACCTCGTCGAAATGCTCACCGCGGCGCTGCGCGCGCCCCTCGCGGCGCGCCTGCCCGGCTGATCGATTTGGCGTTCGGGCCAGGGGGGCATACAGTTGGGACATCGCCGCGGGGTGGAGCAGTTCGGTAGCTCGCTGGGCTCATAACCCAGAGGTCGTAGGTTCAAATCCTGCCCCCGCTACCAAGGTGAAAGGCCCGGAAGAAGTTCTTCCGGGCCTTTCGCGTTCTCCCAGGTCGTGCGGTGTTCGTAAAGCGTTTGCCTAAGGTCTCCCGCACCCCTACTGTTGATCTCACGACGCGGGGTGGAGCAGTTCGGAAGCTCGCTGGGCTCATAACCCAGAGGTCGCAGGTTCAAATCCTGTCCCCGCTACCGAGAACGAGGGCCGTCCGGCCGGAGCCGGGCGGTCCTTCGTCGTTTCCGGAGCCGGATAGCCTGGTCCGGTGCGTAATGCGATCTCTCTGGCGCTGGACGTGTGCGGTGTTCTGGTCTTCGTGGCGATCGGACGGGCCTCGCACGCCGAACCCGGCGATCTCGCCGGGATCGCCCAGACCGCCTGGCCCTTCCTGGTCGGGCTCGCCGCCGGGTGGGCCGTGACGGGCGCCTGGCGCGGGCGCGCCGACGCCCTGGTGCCCGCCGGGGTCGGCGTCTGGGCGTCCGCCGTGGTGCTCGGGATGGCGCTGCGGGTGGTCTCGGGCCAGGGGACCGCCGTCGCGTTCATCATCGTGACGTGCCTGTTCCTGGCGCTGATGCTGCTGGGGTGGCGGCTGGTCGCCCGGCTGGCCGGCGCGCGGCGGCGGAGCCAGACCGGTCCCTAGCGTTCGGGCGCGGCCCTCCGTCAGGCGCCCAGCGTCCTCATCATGATCGGCCAGGCGCGGTGCATCTCGCGCTGCCAGTAGACCCAGCTGTGTGTGCCCACCGGGTACAGGCTCGTGGTCACCGGGACGCGCAGTTGCTGGAGCCGCTTCAGGAACGGCTTCAGCGTGTAGTAGCAGAACTCCTCGGCCGGGTCGATGGCCTGCGCGTCCCGCCGGTCCAGCGGGCCCTTGGCGCCCTTCTTCGCGCACGCCAGGTAGAGCTTGGTACCGCGCAGCCGCGCAGCCTGGGTGAGCGGGTCGTGCGCGCGCCACACGCCGTTCTGGAAGACCGGGTGGCCCCACATGGCGTTCTTGTCGGTGAACGGGCCGAGCCCGCTCAGGCCCGTCTGGAGCACCTCCGGCACGCCGGGCGAGAGCGTGGAGCAGAACCCGCTGAACGAGCCCGCGAAGCGGAACATCCCCGGGTGCCTGGCCGCGTAGATCAGCGCGCCGTACCCGCCCGAGGACTGGCCGAAGACCGCGCGCTTGGCCCCGGCCCGGTACTTCCCCTCCAGCAGCGCGCGCAGCTCGGTCAGGTGGAAGGTCTCCCAGGCGGGGGAGCCGCCCCGGCCGTAGTTCCACCAGTCGGTGTAGCCCCCGGCGAAGCCGCCCTCGGGCATCACCACGATGACCTGGTGGCGGGCGGCCAGCCTGGCGATGTCGGTCTTCTTGGACCAGGCGTCGTAGCGGTCGTTGCCGCCGTGCAGCGCCCACACCACCGGCCAGGTCCGGCGCGCGTCGCGCTTCCACCCCGTGGGCAGCAGCAGCCGCACCTTGAGCTTGCGGCGCATCGCCTTGGACGACACGGTCAGGTCCAGCGTCCGGCTGTTGACCCATTTCTCACCCGTCACGGTCGCGCCGACCGCGCGCTTGGGGGCGGCGAGCGCGCCCTCGGCCAGCAGTCCGCCGCCGAGCACGGCTCCGGTGGACAGCACCGCGGTTCGGCAGAAGGCGCGCCGGTTCTCCATGCGGGTCCTCGTTCCTGGTCGCACAGCGGGGTGGGGCCGGGCGCGGCGAAGCGGCGGGCCGGTGGCGAGACCGTACAACGCGCCACAGCCGTCGCGAAGCTCTCGAAGCGAACAATTTTCACACCCGGCTTGTAACGCAGGTCACAAACGTCGGGAAGGCAGTGATACGTGGCCGGTTGACGGAAGTGTCGCGTCGCTGGTGAAGTTACCCCTCAGTCACGTGTGTGACGGCGAGCACGCTGAAGGGGAACACTGGGATGGCATCTGCGCTGCGGGACTGGCTGGACAAGCCGCACACCGGACGCGGCGTCCACTTGGCCGCCGACGACGGGAGCTGGGAGTTCCGCGACTACGGCGAACTCGCCTCGGCCGCCCGGCGCACCGCCGCCGCGCTGATCGAGGAGGGCGTGCGCCCCGGCGACGTGGTCTGCCTGGTGCTGCCCACCGACTTCACCTGCATCGAGACCTACTTCGCGGTGTGGGCCGCCGGCGCCACCGCCTGCCTGATCACCCCGCCGCTGTTCCAGGACGGCGACGACTACGTCGCCCACGTCGCGGCCATCCTGCGCCAGGCGAAGCCGACCCTGACCATCGCCTCCACCGAGCTGTCGGAGTACGCCGGGCGCGCCATGGAGCAGGCCGGGCTGCCCGGCTCCCCGTGGCTGCCCCGCCAGGCCGAGCGCGAGGCCGACGTGCAGCCGGTCGGGGAGCTGGCGATCCTGCAGTTCACCTCCGGCTCCAGCGGCGCGCCCCGCGGCGTCATGGTCTCCTGGGAGAACCTGGAGGCCAACTGCGAGCTGATCGCCCGCAGCGCCGGGTACGAGGACGGCGACACCGTCGCCTCCTGGCTGCCGCTGTACCACGACATGGGCCTGATCGGCGCGTTCCTGACGCCGATCGCCCGGCAGGGGCACCTGCGGCTGATGCGGCCCGACCACTTCATCCGCGACCCCGCACGCTGGATCCGCTGCTTCGCCGACGCCCAGCACACCGCCGCGCCGCCGTTCGCCTACGCCTACGTCGCGCGCCGCGTGAAGGCCAGCCAGCTGGAGGGCCTGGACCTGTCGGGCTGGAAGATGGCGCTGATCGGGGCCGAGCCGATCGACCCGCACTCGCTGGAGGTGTTCGCGCAGCTCCTGGAGCCGTTCGGGTTCTCGCGCACGGTCTTCAGGCCCGCCTACGGCATGGCCGAGACGACGCTGCTGGTGACGATGGACCACGAGCGCCGCGACCCCCTCGCGATCCGCCCCGACAACGAGTCGCTGGCGTTCGGCGAGCCGGTCCGCGTGCTGGAGCAGCACACCCTCGGTCCGGAGTCGCTCGGCGCGAAGGCGGGCTGGGTGGTCGGCTGCGGCACGCCCGAGGAGGACGTCCCGGTCACGATCGTGGACGACGAGGGCAACGAGCTGGAGCCGGGCCGCCTGGGCGAGATCGTCGTCGGCGGCGAATCGGCCTGCCTGGGCTACTACGCCGGGGCCGAGGGCAAGTCCACCCGCTTCGCCGACGCCCCGGACGGCCGGGGCAAGCTCGTCTACACCGGCGACGCGGGCTTCTTCCACGACGGCCAGCTGTTCGTGCTGGGCCGCATGGGCGACAGCATCAAGGTGCGCGGCCGCTCGGTCTACGTGGAGGACCTGGAGTCCAAGCTCGCCGAGGTGACCAGGCTGGGCAAGGGCCGCATCGTGGTGACCGCCGTCCCCGGCGCGGGCACCAAGGGGCTGGCGCTGTTCGCCGAGACCAACGACTCCCCGTGGGAGGCCGACGTCCGCGAGCTGCTGCGCCGCCGCGTGGGCGAGGACGTGGAGGTGACGGTGATCATCGGCTCCGGCCTGATCCACCGCACGTCCAGCGGCAAGCCGCGGCGCCGCTACATGTGGGAGCAGCTGCAGGCGGGACGGCTCCAGGGGGCCCGCGTCCTGGGGTGAGGTGCCGGCGGGGCGGGCGCGTCCCGGACGTCGGTGTCCGGGGCGGGGACCCGGCTTCCGCCCTCCTGTCGCACGGCGGTCTCGCGGTCGGGCATGACGTCAACCACAAGACCGCCGTTTCGTCGGTGTCCTCGTTGATAATCCGCCTAATAACGGACAACATGACGTTGACTCACCGAGAGGTCAACGATGCCCCCCGTTGCACGGACGCTCCATCGCCTGGGCACGCGCCTGGGCGCCACCGCCCAGAACGCCCTCGAGGTCGCCCGGTTCGGCGGGCTCGACACCGACGAGGACGCCTCCCCCTGCGAGGTCGTGACCGAGCAGCGCGTCTACCGGCTGCGCCACTACTTCCCGCGGAGCGCGCGGGAGGGGGACAAGCGGCCGGTCATGGTGCTGGTGCCGCCGTTGATGATCACCTCTGAGGTGTACGACATCTCCTCGAGGGTCAGCGCCGTGGGCGAGCTGCACCGGCTCGGCGTCGACCCGTGGGTCATCGACTTCGGCGCGCCCGAGCGCGAGCCGGGCGGGCTGGAGCGCACCGTCACCGACCACGTCCTGGCCGTCAGCGACGCGATCGACCGCGTCCGCGAGCACACCGGGCGGGACGTGCACCTGGCGGGCTACTCGCAGGGCGGCATGTTCGTCTACCAGGTCGCCGCCTACCGGCGCAGCAAGGGCATCGAGTCGCTGGTGACGTTCGGCAGCCCGGCCGACACCAGCGTGGGGCTGCCGTTCGGGTTGCCCTCGTGGCTGGCCGCCGAGGGGGCCGAGCGCATCCCGGACGCGCTGCTCGCCAGCTTCGCGGTGCCGGGCTGGGTGACGCGCACCGGCTTCCAGCTGCTGAGCCCGGTCAAGTCGGTCCGCAGCCGCATCGACTTCATCCTCCAGCTGCACGACCGCGAGCGGCTCGCCCCGCGCGAGCGGCAGCGGCGCTTCCTGGAGCGCGAGGGCTGGGTGTCGTGGCCGGGGCCCGCGCTGGCGGAGTTCATCCGCCAGTTCATCCAGCACAACCGGATGCTGACCGGCGGGTTCGTCATCGGCGACCGGCTGGTGACCCTCGCCGACATCTCCTGCCCGGTGCTGACGTTCGTCGGCGAGGTGGACGAGATCGCCTCGCCGCCCATGGTGCGCGGCATCCGCAAGGCCGCGCCGCGCGCGCAGATCTACGAGGCGTCGCTGCGCGCCGGGCACTTCGGCCTGGTCGTGGGCAGCGCCGCGATGGCGCAGACCTGGCCCGCCGTCGCCGCCTGGACCCGGTGGCAGGCCGGGGAGGGCGAGCTACCGGAGATCATCGTGCCGGTCGCCGGCGACGAGGAGGCCGCCGCGCCGGCGCTGCCCGGCGGACCGGCCGGCTACGGGCTCCAGCTGGCGGCCGACATCGGCACCAGCGTCGTGCGGTCGGCGGCCGGGACGGCGGTGCGCGTGGTGCGCGGCACCCGCCAGCTCGCCGGCGAGGCCACCCAGAACCTGCCCCGCCTGGCCCGGCTGGAGCGCATCCACTCCAATACCCGCATGTCGCTGGGGCTGCTGCTGGACGAGCAGGCCCGGCGCGCGCCCAACGACGTCTTCTTCCTCTACCAGGGCCGCGCCCACACCCAGGACGCGGCCAAGAAGCGCATCGACGCGGTGGTGCGCGGCCTGATCCACATCGGGGTGCGGCAGGGCGACGCGGTCGGCGTGCTGATGGACACCCGGCCCACCGCGCTGGCGCTGATCGCGGCGATCAGCCGGCTCGGCGCGGTCGCGGTGCTGCTGCGCCCCGACGGCGACCTGGAGCGCGAGGCGCGGCTGGCGCAGGTCGGCCGGATCATCGCCGACCCCGAGAACGCCCCGCGCGCCGCCCGCCTGGCGGGCGCGCGCATCTACGTGCTGGGCGGCAGCGGCGGCCGGGAGCGCGACCTCGGCCTGCCGGTGACCGACATGGAGCAGATCGACCCCGACGAGGTCGAGCCGCCCGGCTGGTACCGGCCCAACCCCGGGCGCGCCGGGGACGTGGCGTTCGTGCTGTTCACCGGGGACGGCGAGCACCTGCGGGCCAGCCGCATCACCAACCGGCGGTGGGCGCTGTCGGCGTTCGGCACCGCCTCGTCGGCGTCGCTGTCACCGGCCGACACCGTCTTCAGCATCACCCCGATCCAGCACCCGTCGGCGATGCTGATGAGCCTCGGCGGCGCGGTCGCCAGCGGCGCGCGGCTCGCGCTGGCCAGCGCCTACGACCCCGAGACGTTCTGGGACGAGGCGCGCCGCTACGGCGTGACCGTCGCCTCCTACACCTGGTCGCTGCTGCGCGACCTGGTGAACGCGCCGCCGCACCCGGGGGAGCGGCACCACGCGGTGCGGCTGTTCATCGGCTCCGGGATGCCGCGCGGACTGTGGCGGCGGGTGGAGGACCGCTTCGCGCCCGCGCGCGTGCTGGAGTTCTACGCGTCCACCGCGGGCGAGGCGATCCTGGTCAACCTGAGCGGCAAGAAGCCCGGCTCGCTGGGCCGCCCGCTGCCGGGCAGCGCCGACGTGCGGCTCGCCCGCTACGACCTGGAGAACGAGCGGCTGGTGCTCGGCGCGGACGGCTTCGCGGTGGAGTGCGAGCCCGACGAGATCGGGATGCTGCTGTCGCGCGTGCGCCCGGCGGCGATCATGAGCGCGGCGCGTCCGGTGCGCGGCGTCTTCGCCCCCGAGGACGCCTGGACCATCACCGGCGACCTGTTCCGGCGCGACGCGGACGGCGACTACTGGCTGGTCGGCCGGGACGCCGAGCTGATCCGGACGGACGAGGGCCTGGTACCGCCCGGCCCGGTGCGGGATGCGCTCGGGGATCTGCCCTACATCGACGCCGTCGCGGTCTACGGCGTGGAGGTGGACGGCCGCGGCCTCGCGGCGGCGGCGGTCAGCCTGCGCGGCTCGGAGGAGCTGAAGCCGGTGGACCTGTCGGAGGCGCTGCTGCGGGTGGAACCGGAACTGCGCCCGGCGCTGGTGCGGGTGGTGGACGAGATCCCGCTGACGGCGGGACACCGGTTGCACACCGCGCCGCTGAGCGCGGAGGGGGTGCCGGAGGTGGGGGAGCGCGTCTACTACCGGGACAAGACGGGGGCGTACCGACCGCTGACGGAGGCGGCCAGGCGGAAGCTGCTGCGGCCGGCGGCGGGGCGGGCTACGGGGAATTAGGGGGTGGTGGGCTTGTGCGTGACGCCCTGCTCCTTATGGTCGGCGCTCACGTGCTGTGCTTCCGTGCCCGCCCGCTGGACGCCTGCGCGACGCTCTGTCCAGTGCTCCGCCGAACGCTCCACACTCCGCTAGGTTCCCGCGCGCTGTGCCCGCGCGCCTCGTGCGGAGTCCCCCCGCGTCCACGCGGGCCACGTGTGAGGACTGCTAGGTCTCATCGCGGGCCCCACCGCGCGGGCCCCACCACCGTGGGGGCCCGCCTTTTACCGCCTGCCGGGGGGGGGGGCGGCGGGCCCGCGGGCGCGGGGGGCGGGGGCACGCGCGCCGGGGGGCGTAAGAGCGCGGTCCGCGGGGTGCGCCACGCGCGGGGGGTAGG
>JBITGK010000008.1:0-37159 GCA_044456955.1 Spirillospora sp. NPDC050679
CGCGGGCCCCCCCGGCGCCCGGGGCCTTCTTTTGTTGACCTTGGTTTTAACCTCGCGGGCCGCCCCCCCCCCCGCGGCGGGGGGGGGGGGGGGCGGGGGGGCCCCCCCCCCCCCCGCGCCCGGGGTCAGGCCCGGGTGTCGGTGACGCCTTCGTGCAGCGGGTGCGGCTCGTCCTTGAGCGCCGCCTTGTGGATCTTTCCGCTGGCGGTGTAGGGCAGTTCGGCGCGGAACTCTACATACCGGGGCACCTTGAACGGCGCGAGCCCTTGGCGGGCCCAGGCGACGACCTGGTCGGGGATCAGGTCGGCGCCGTCCTCGGGCACGATGATGACCTTGACCTCCTCCTCGCGCTCGGGGTCGGGCACGGGGACCGCGGCGATGTCCTGGACGCCCGGCATGGCTCCGATGTGCATCTCCAGTTCGGCGGCGGAGATGTTCTCGCCGCTGCGCCGGATCATGTCGCGCAGGCGGCCGACGTAGAAGTGCTGGCCGTCGTGGTCCTTGACCACGACGTCGCCGGTGCGGAACCAGCCGCCGGGCAGGAACAGCTCGGCGTTGGCCTCGGGGCGGTCGTGGTAGCCCAGCATCATCCCCGGGCCGCGGAAGCACAGCTCGCCCGCGGTGCCGGCGGGGACCTCGTTGAGGTCCTCGTCGATGACCTTGGACTCCCGGTTGGGCAGGCAGAAGCCCATCGAGCCGTTGCCGGCCAGGTCGTCGCGCTCGAAGGGGACGCCGGTCCCCGAGCCGATCTCGGTGCTGGCGTAGCACTCGCGGGCCTTGATCCCGAACCGCTTCTCGATCGGCGCGTAGGCGTCGCCGGGCATGCCCGCCACCGGCGCGCGCTTCAGGGCCAGCGACCGGTCGCGGGGGTCGGCGGGGAACAGCAGCAGGTCCTCGTCGATCCAGGCGAAGTCGATGCGGTGGTCGTGCAGCCAGTCCATGAACTTGCGGCGGCTGAGCCCCGGGGTGATGAACAGGGCGCCGCCCTTGAACAGGGCGACCATCAGGTAGGCCTGGTTCTGCATGTAGTAGAAGGGGTGGTCGGCCAGCAGCCGGACGGCGTCGGGGTCCAGGCTCGCACCGAAGATCCCCATCTCCACCCAGTACTCGTGGGTCAGCAGGCAGCCCTTGGGCAGCCCGGTGGTCCCGGAGGTGAACTGGATGTTGGCGATGGCCAGGGGGTCGATGTCGGTGCGACGGGGGGTCGGAACCGAATCCAGCAGCTCGTCGTAGCTGAGCCCCGCCAGGCCGTCCGCGCCGCCCGTGCCGATCGTGATGACGCGGTCGAGCGGCACCGGCCCGACACGGCCGTTGCCGGCGTGGCCCTCGATGAGGTCGCGGGTGCCGATCAGCCAGGTCGCCCCGGCGTCGTCGAGCACGAATTCGATCTCGCGGGCGGTGTACTTGGGGTTGAGGGGGACGATCGCCGCGCCCGCCTCGACGATCGCCAGCCAGGCGATGGGGAACTCGATCTGGTTGCGCACGATCACGCCGACCTTGTCGCCGGGCCGCACACCCGCCGTCTCCAGGCCGGAACGCAGTCGGGTGATCACTTCTCTGAACCGGCTCCAGGTCAAGGTGCGGCGTTCGCCTTCGATCTCCTGGAGCGCCAGGCGGTCGGGCCATGCCCGCGCGGCGGCGTCCAGGGCGTCGGGGATGGTCTTGCCCCGCAGGGACTGCTGGTGGGGGGTCAGGGTGACCGAGATCTGTGTCATGGGTGGCGTCCTTGGGGTCACAGTCCGGGGGTGGCGTGGTCGGCGGCGGGTCCGGCGCCGTGGTCGGTGACCCACAGGGCGCGCTGCGTCGCCACGAAGGCGGGCTTGTCACGCCCCTGGACCTGCGCGACGAGGTCGGCCACGACCAGATGCCCCTGGGGGCCGCGATCGACGACCTCGCTGACGGTGCCGGTGAGGCGGAACCTGTCGCCGACGCGGACGACCGAGACGAAGCGGACGCGGTCGAGCCCGTAGTTCCACGGCACGCACCGGAAATCGGCCAGCAGGACGTGGTTGAGCAGGTAGTCGATCATTCCCAGGAGGTGGAAGCCCTCGACCAGGCCGTCGCCGTAGCCGTCGCCGTCCTCTGCCTCGTAGGGGTGGGCGTAGCTGTCCAGGTAGGTCGCGTACTCGAACTGCTCGGAGCGTTCCCGGTCGACCGAGAACCAGGGGGTGGTGAACGAGCGGCCGACGGTCTTGGGGATGTCGTCGGGCGAGGCGACGCGGATCGTCACGACGCCGGAGGTGTCGGTGAGGTCGATGCCCACGGTGCGGTCCTTCCTATGTGTAACAACTGTTGCATTTAAGGGGCAGGGGGTGGCCTGGTGGTTGTCGCCGTGATGGATCAGGCCGTGCGCCGTCGCGGCTGCCATCCGGGGCGGGGGACCGCGTCGATCAGGGCGCGGGTGTAGGCCTGCCGGGGCGCGTCCAGGAGGTCGGCGGTGCGGCCGCTTTCCACCAGGCGCCCGTCGTGCAGGACGATGCAGGTGTCGCTGACCTGCCGGACCACGCCCAGGTCGTGGGAGACGAACAGGTAGCTGATGTGCGTCCGCTCGCGGATGTCGGCCAGCAGGTTGAGCACCTGGGCCTGCACGCTGACGTCCAGGGCAGAGACGGCCTCGTCCAGGATCAGCAGCGCCGGGTCCAGCGCGAGCGCGCGGGCGATCGCGACGCGCTGGCGCTGGCCTCCCGACAGCGCGGCGGGGTGCTGAGCGGCGTGGCGTTCGTCGAGCCCCACCGACTCCAGCAACTGCGTCACCCGGGTCCGGCGCTCGGCTTTGTCGCGGGCCCCGTGGATCTTCAGCAGCTCGTGCAGGCCCGATCCGATCGTCTGGCGAGGGTCCAGCGAGCCGTAGGGGTCCTGGAAGACCATCTGCACGCCGTGCCGGCCCTTGCCGCCGGACCGCCCGTCGGTCATGGTGACGGTGCCGGAGGTGGCGGTCTCCAGGCCCGCCACGATCCGGGCCGCGGTCGTCTTGCCCGAGCCGGACTCGCCGACGACGGCCAGGCACGAGCCGCGCGCGATGGAGAAGTCGACGTCGCGCAACGCCTCGCGCGCACCGCTGCGGCGGCTGTGGAAGGTCTTGCACAGCCCCCGGACGTCCAGGACGAGATCACGGTCGGGTTCGCGGTCGGAGGGGACGGTCATGGGAGGCGCTCCTTGAGCTGGTCGGCGATCTCCTCGACGCGGTGGCAGGCGACCTGACGGCCCTCGACGGAGCGGGACTGCGGCCGCTCGGTGTGGCACCGGTCGGCGGCGAAGGGGCATCGCGGCGCGAAAGCGCAACCCGTCTTCGTCTCGTAGGCCGCGACGGGGCGCCCCGGGATCGCGGCGAGCCGCCGGACCTGGGTGGTGGAGGGGCGGGACTGCAGCAGGGCGGCGGTGTAGGGGTGCAGGGGGCGGGCGTAGACCTCGGCCGAGGTCCCGGTCTCGACGATCGAACCGGCGTACATGACGGCCAGGCGGTCGGTGACGGCGGCGGCCAGGTCCAGGTCGTGGGTCACGAACAGCATCGACACGTGCCGGTCGCGGATCTGCTCCAGCAGGATCGCCATGACGTCGGACTGGACCGTCACGTCCAGGGCAGTGGTGGGCTCGTCGGCGAAGACCAGGCGGGGCGACGGCAGCAGCGCCGCGACGATCATGACGCGCTGCAGCAGGCCGCCCGACAGCTGGTGCGGGAACTGCCCGAGCCGCTGCGCGGCGTCGGTGATGCCGACGTCGGCCATCAGGCCGCAGGCCCGCTCGATCGCCTCGTCCCGCCCCATCTGGCCGGTGTGCACGACGCCTTCGGTGAGGAACTGGGCGATGGTGCGGGTCGGGTTGATGTGGGCGCGGGGGTCCTGGTGGATCAGCGCCACCTCGCGGGAGCGGTACCGGGCCAGCTCGCCGCGGTTGAGCGTCAGGACGTCGCGGTCGGCGAACCCGACGCGCCCGGTGGCGGTGACGCCGCCGGGCAGCAGGCGCATCGCGGCCTTGATCGTCATCGACTTGCCCGAGCCGGACTCGCCCACCAGGCCGACGGACTCGGCGGTGTCGACGCTCAGCGAGACCTGGTGCACCAGCGTGCGCTCGGTTCCGCGGTGGCGCGCTTGGAGGTGCAGGTCCTGGACGGTGAGCAGGGGAGTGGACGTCATCGGCGGCCTCCGGATCGGGACGAGAGCTGGGCGCCCAGGACGTTGAACGCCACGACCGTGGCGACGATCAGGGTCCCGGCCACCAGGCTCTGCTGGACGGCGCCGTTCAGCAGTTCGGAGCGTCCTTCGGAGACCATGACGCCCCACTCGGCCTGCGGGGGCTGGATGCCCAGGCCCAGGAAGGAGACCGCGGCGAAGTCGGCCAGTGCGGTGCCGAAGCCGTAGGTGCCCTGCGCCACGACGATCGGCAGGACGTTGGGGACCAGGTGCCGCAGGCAGATGCGCCAGGAGGACATGCCGGCCAGCTGGAGGCTCTCGACGTAGCCCCGGTGGCGCTCGCGCACCGCGACGCTGCGGACGACCCGGGCCATGTAGGGGGTGTAGACCACGCCCAGGGCTAGCACCGGGGCCCAGAAGCCGGCGCCGAACACCGCCGAGGACAGGACGGCGACCAGGATGCCCGGCACCGAGAACATGACGTTGAGGAACCGGTTGACCATGCGGTCGACCCGGCCGCCGTGCCAGGCGCTGAAGATCGCCAGCGCGGTGCCCAGGACCGTGCTGATGAGCACGATCATCGCCGGTCCGGCGAAGCTGAGCCGCGCGCCGGCCAGGGCCCGCGAGAGGATGTCGCGGCCGAGGGAGTCGGTGCCCAGCAGGTGCTGGGCGCCGGGTCCCTGGCTGGAGGACAGCACGTCGGTGGCGTCGGGGTCGTAGGGGGTGATCCACGGGCCGAAGATCGCCAGCAGGATCAGCGCTCCGGCCACCGCCGCCGCCACGGGTAGGGCGGCGCCGCCCATCGCGGCGAACCTGCGCCGGGCCAGGCCCCCGGCGGCTCCCCGGCTGGCCTTCCAGGCGACCGCCATCACAATCCGGCCCTCTCACGCGGGTCCAGCGCGGCCTGGACCAGGTCGATGGCGGTGGTGACCACGACGAACCCCACCACGATGATGAGGCTCACCGCCGTCACCACCGGGTAGTCCTTGCTGGAGATGCTGCGGATCAGCAGGGCCCCGACGCCGTCGACGGCGAACGCCTGCTCGACGATCACGGTTCCGGCGACCAGCCCGGCGACCGCCAGGCCCGAGGCGGTGAGCACCGGGACCGCAGCGTTGCGCAGGGTGTGGTGACGCAGCACGACACCGGCCGGGATGCCCCGCCCGTGCGCGGTGGTGACGTACTCCTTGTCGGCCTCCTCCGAGACCGCGGCGGAGGTCAGTTGGGACACGTAGGCGCCGTAACCGATCGACAGGGCGATCGCGGGGAGCGCCAGGTGCCACACCTGGTCGAGCAGGCCGTCGCCGCTGCCATAGGTGGGGAACCAGCCGAGCTTGACGGCGAAGACGCCGATCAGGGCATTGGCGGCGACGAAGCTCGGCACGGCGACGCCCAGGCCCACCAGCGTCGACACCACCGGGCGTCCCCGCCTGCTGACCCCGCCGAACACGCCGAGGCCGACGCCCACCGCGATCACCAGCAGGCCCGCCATGGCCACGAGCAGAAACGTGGTGAGCAGGCGCGGCCCGACCAGGGCGGTGACGTCCTGCCGCGCGGTCAGCGAGACGCCGAAGTCGCCCTGGAGCGCCCCGGTCAGCCAGTGCCAGTACCGCTCCAGGAACGGGTCGTCCAGGCCGAGCCGCCGGCGCATGTCCGCGCGGGCCTCGTCGGTGGCCTTGGCGCCCAGGATCTGCGCGACGGGGTCGCCGGGGGCCGCCGACAATCCGGCGAAGATGACCAGCGACGCGGCCAGGATCGTCGCGGCCGCCCCGGACGCCGCCGAGGCGATCCTGCGTGCCGGTCGACCACTCGATGCCGGGCGGGAGGCGGGGCGGGAGGCGGATTGCTTCACTGCGCGGCGCCGACGTAGGCCATCTGCGGCATCGACCAGTAGGCGAAGGAGGTGACCGCGCCGGTGAGCCGGTTGTTGAGGAAGGTGGCGGTGTTGTTCGACACCAGCGAGATCCCGCTGGACAGGGGCTCGTAGATCTCCTGGGCCCGGACGATGAGCCTGGCGCGCTCCTTGGGGTCGAAGGAGGAGCGGGCGTCGGTCAGCAGCTTGGTGACCTGGGGGTTGTTGAAGCCGGTGTAGTTGTAGGGCTGCTCGGGCAGCAGGTCGAACCCCAGGGGCTCCAGCGGGTTCTGCTGGGCGTTGAAGCTCGCGCCGTAGAGCAGGTCGATGCCCTTGCGCTTGCCGGCGTCGTACCCGGCCTGGTCGAACACCAGCGGCTGCATCGGCTGGATCTTGATGGTGACGCCGATCGCCTTGGCCTGCTGCTGGAACAGCTGCGCGATGCGCGAGGCCGCCTGGTCGCCGGCCTGGATCGCCAGCACCAGCTCGCCGCCGTCGTAGGAGGACTCCTGGACGAGCCTCTTGGCCGCCGCGATGTCGTAGGAGCGGGCCTTGGCCCACTTGTCGTAGTCGGGCTGGTAGAGGTCGCGTTCGGCGGTGGGCCAGATGACGGGCGTGAGCGTGGTGTAGTTGGGCTTGGCCGCCCCGTTGAACACGACCTTGGCGATCGCCTCCCGGTCCACCGCCCGCTGGAAGGCGTCGCGCAGCTTCTGGTCCTTCAGCGGGCCGTCGGGGCGCGCGACGGAGATCGAGGTGCTCTGGGTGGAGGGCCCGAACACCAGCCGGCCCTTGGCCGACTTGGCCAGCTTGGCGAACGTCGAGGCGGGCACCTCGTAGGCCCCGTCGATCTCACCGGCGTCCAGGGCCTGGGCCAGGGCGGTGTCGTCGGACACGAAGGTGAAGTCGACCCGCTCGGCCCGGGGCTTGAGCGCGGTGTCCCAGTAGCCGTCGTTGCGCTGCAGGGTGATGCCGCCGCCCGCCCGCCACGAGCCGAACTTGTAGGGGCCGGTGCACATCAGGCCGCCGGTCGCGGTGCCGGCCTTGTCGCCCGCCTTCTCGGTCCAGGCCTTCTGCACCACTACGCCCGCCAGCGTCGCCAGGCTCGGCACGAACGACGCGTCCGGGGCCTTGAACGTGAGGGTGACCTCCCGGTCGCCGGTGGCCTTGATGTCCTTGACCGCCAGGAAGCCGAAGCTGACGACCGAGTCCTGGGCCGCCGACCGCTGGAGGCTGTAGGCCACGTCGGCGGCGGTGACGGGCTTGCCGTCCCAGAACTTCACGCCTTCGCGGATCGTCAGCTTCAGCCGCGTGGGCGTCACCTGGTCGTAGGTGGCCAGGTTCGGGCTGATGGCGAACTTGTCGTCCATCTTCAGCAGGCCCTCGCACATGTTGCGCACGATCTGGCCCGAGCCGTAGTTCACCGCGTTGCGCGGGTCGAGGGTGTCGGGCTCGCCGCCGACGTTCCAGGTGATCTTGTCGACGTCGCCCTTGGCGGGCGGCAGCACCGAGACGAGTTCGGACGCGCCGACCGGCGCCGGCTTCCTGTCGTCTGCGCCGCCGCACGCCGCCAGGCCGCCGGTGGCCAGCAGTGCGACGGCCGCCGCCAGCCCGCGTGTTGGAAGGGGGGCGAGGTTCATGCGTTCTCCTCTGTCAGAGGCCGGGGCCCGGCATGTGACCCACGTCATGCTGAACATGTAACGGAGAACATATAACCGAGAAGATAAAACAAGCAATACATCTCAGTGGATTCGACCTGGCGGGAACGCGGGTATCGACCGCCCCGGAGGACGCAGAACGGCCCGCCGACAGGTCGGCGGGCCGCAGGAGTGGTGATTCGGAAGGCGGGCGGGCTCAGAGCGGGGGGCGGCGGGTGTGCCAGTCGGTCGCGCGCTGGTACCGGGCGGCCACCGAGATCGTGTCGGCGTCGGCCCATGGGTGCCCGATGAACTGCAGGCCGATCGGCAGGCCCTCGGGGGTGAAGCCGCCCGGGACGCTGATCGCGGGGAGCCCCGCGTGGCTGGGCGGCTCGGTCATCGAGTGGGCCAGGATGCCCAGCGGCGGAACCTCCCGGCCGTCGACCGGGCGGGTGGGACCGTAGTCGCCGCCGTGCGGGAAGGCCGCGATGGGCGTGGTCGGGGTGACCATGACGTCCGCGCCGGTCATCGCCGCGGCGAAGGCGTTGTAGATGTCGGTCTTGCCCTGCCGGAACGCGGTGTTGACCTGCCGTCCGGTGACGCTCTTGGCGCGCTCGGCCACCTCTTCGATCATGGGCCACAGCTCAACGTTCCAGGCGCGCGCCTCCTCCACGGCCATCAGGTACTCGTAGCCGTTGTAGTGGTCGAAGAACACCGCCGTGTCCGGCAGCTGGATGCCCACCTCCTCCACGACCGCGCCCGCGGCGCGCATGTCCTGCAGCGCCGCGGTGAACAGCCTGCGCACCTCGGGGTCCAGGACCTGCTGGCCCAGGTCGTAGCAGGCGGCGACGCGCACGCCCGTCAGGTCGCCCGGCGCGCGGGCGGCCTCGATGTAGCTGCGGGTGTCGCGCGGCACCGAGAAGCGGTCGGCGGGGTGGTGGCCGGCGGTCGCCTCCAGGACCATCGCCGCGTCCAGGACGGTGCGCGCGATGGGGCCGTCGGTGGAGTCGCCGTCGGTGCTCTCGGCGGTGGGGACCCGGCCGACGGACGGCTTGATCCCCGTCGCGCCGCACAGCGAGGACGGCACGCGGATCGAGCCGCCGCCGTCCGAACCCCAGGCGACCGGGCCGACGCCCGCGACGACGGCCGCGGCCGCGCCGCCGCTGGAGCCGCCCGCGTTGTAGCCCGGCCGCCAGGGAGTGCTGGTGGAGCCGGTGAGCCTGCTCTCGGTGACGCCCAGCAGCCCGAACTCGGGCGTGGTGGTCTTGCCGAGCAGGATGACCCCCTGCTCCTTCAGCCGCGCCCACCCGATCGCGTCCTCCTCGGGCACGTACTCGGCGAAGGCGGCGCACCCGTAGGTGGTCCGCACGCCCGCCGTCTCGGCCAGGTCCTTGACCGTCATCGGCACGCCGAACAGGGGCGGCAGCTCCTCCCCGCTCCGCAGGCGGCGCTCTGCTGCCTTGGCGTCGGTCCGCGCCTGGTCGGCGGTGACGGTGACCATGATGTTCAGCGCCGGATCGACGTGGTCCATCCGGTCGAGCACGGCGTCGACCACCTCCACCGGGGAGGTCTCGCCGCGCCGGTACAGCTCTGCGAGCTCCGCGGCGCTCTTCCAGCAAAGGTCGTCTGCCATGCCTTCTCCCTGGGCTTTGAGATGAGAGACCGAAGTATGTATGACACTTGTCGTGTAACGCAACGAACAAATCAGTTGATCCCGGACCGATCACCTGCGCCCGGATCCCGCGTTCCGGGCAGGACGCGGCCGGCGAAGCCTTGGGCGGAACCGATTCAGGAGTCGAACCCGAGGCCGGCCCGGTCCAGCGTTCGCAACCACAGGTTGCGTCGGCCGTGCCGGTCCTCCGCGGCCAGGGCGCGGCGGGTGATCTGGATGCCGATCCAGGCCAACGGCTCGGGCGGGAAGGGGACCGGCCGCCTGCGGACCATCGCCAGCCGCGTGCGCTCGGTGGAGGCGCCGTCGATGAGGTCGAGCATGACGTCGGCCGCGAACCGCGAGGCCCCGACCCCCAGGCCCGTGAAGCCGAGCGCGTAGGCCACCTTGCCGCGCTTGGCCGTGCCGAAGAAGGCGCAGAAGCGGGTGCAGGTGTCGATGACCCCGCCCCAGCGGTGCGTGAAGCGCACGCCACCGAGCTGCGGGAAGGTCTCGTAGAAGTGCCGGGCCAACAGGCGGTGGGTGGCGGGGCGGTCGTTCAGGTCCGGGCTGATGCGGCGGCCGTAGTGGTAGACGGCGTCGTAGCCGCCCCACACGATCCTGTTGTCGGCCGTCAGCCGGTAGTAGTGGAACTGGTTGCCCGAGTCGGTCACGCCCTGGCGGCCGGTCCAGCCGATCGCCTCCAACTGCTCGCCCGTGAGCGGTTCGGTGGCCAGGACGTAGTCGTAGACCGGCACCGTGGACAACCGCAGCCGCTTGAGCAGCGGACGGAAGGCGCTGGTCGCCAGCACGACCCGGTCGGCGACCACCTTCCCGTTCCTGGTCTCCACGTTCAGGCCCGAGCCGCGGTGACGGACCCGCACGACGGGCGTGTTCTCAACGATCCGCACCCCGAGGCCCTCAGCCGCTTCGGCCAGTCCCCAGGCCAGGCGCGCGGGGTCGATTAGGACGCACTCCTCGGGGGGCGAGAGGCGACCGGCCAGGTAGGTGGGCGAGTCCACCTGCGCGCGCACCGCCTGCTCGTCGAGAAAGCCCGGCTTCTGCGGGGACAGATCCACCAGCTGATGCGAGCGCGTGGCCACGCTCAGCACGCCGGTCTTCTCCAGCCCGCAGTCGATGCCATAGCGTTCGATCGTCTCCACCAGAGCGGCCAGGTTCTCCCGCCCGAGGCGCTCCAGTACGTCGAACTCCTCAGGCCACCGGTCCGCGCCGTTGCGGGCGCCGTGGGTGATGCTGGCCTCGCAAAAACCACCGTTGCGTCCGCTGGCGGCATCAGCGATGCGGCCCGCCTCCACGAGCAGGACCTCGCGATCGGGGTCGCGCTCCTTGGCGCGCAGGGCGGTCCACAGACCGGTGAACCCGCCACCGACCACCACCAGAGAGGCCCGGGCCACTCCCGTGAGCCGGGGGCGGGGTTCGGGCCGGTCCTCGCTGTCCAGCCACAAGGGCACCTGGCGCGCGGCATCGAGGGACAGGGCGATCTGGTCTTGGCTCATCAGGTGTCATCACTCCATCGGCTGCCGCTGCGCCCGAGGCCCGCCGACGGCGTACCTGGCCGGCGGCGCCCGTAAGCCGGCTTCACACTGCACTGATGTACAACAATCGTTGTATATTCTATGTTACACAAAAGTCAAACAGCGAGATCCGGCATCCGCCGGGCGTCCACTCCGCGCCACCGTGTTCCCCGCGTGGCCACCGCCCCTGCCTGCTGCGGGCGCTGGGTGGTGCGTCCGCGATGATGCCGAGGGAGCAGGGATGGAGCGCTGACCGTGTTCTCCGGCGCCCGTCGCCGCACCCGGACTGCGCGGCCCATCCGCGCGGCCCGCCCCTGCCGGAGAGGACACCGCCATCATGGACACGCCTGAAGCTCCCGCAGCCGAACCCTCGGCACTGTCCGCCCAGCCGACCGCCGACGTTCCAGCGCAGGGTGCCGCCGAACGGTTGACGGCGCGCACCACCACTCGCTCAGGGCGCCCGGTGGTGACCGTGGCGACCCGGCGACCGTCACCGCGATCCCGGTGGACCTGGAACAGGTGACCTTCTGCGATTCCAGCGGGCTGAACACCTTCGTCCGGTGGCATCAGCGCCTGCAGCGCACCGGCCCACCCTGGTGGTCCGCGCGCTGGGTGGGCGCGTGAAGCAGTCCTTCGTCCTCACCGGCCTGACCTGGTCCCTGTATCGCCGCGCCGACGTGGAGGCGGCGGTGCGGTGGCTAAGCACCGGCCAGGCCGACAACGGCCCGCCCTTGGGTCCCAGGCGACCTCTGGCCTGGCCGGATATCCCCGGACACCCACACCGCCGGTACTCCAGCCTTGAGGGGCGTTCGTCCTTCGGGGCGGTGCTCGTGTGCGTGGCGACTCGTTGAAAAGATCAAGTTGCCCTCTCGGGCCACTTTCACGGATTGCGCTGTCCAGCCTCTTGCCAGTCCTCTGCGGAAATCGACACGGAATCGTCCGGCAGGGGATTTCAAGCCGGTTTGGCCGCACCGAAAGTCCCGCTGAGCATCCTGCGGGTGAATGCTCAGCGGGACTTCTTGCTTTCGGTGCGCTCTGGTGCCGGGCCGGATGGGTTAGAGGGCGAGGTTCTGGTTGAAGACGCCCGAGCCGGCGGTGGTCTCGCCTCGGAGGGTGTAGGAGGCGTTGACGGTGGCCGTGCTCGGGCACAGGAAATTGCTGCCGGTCTGCTTGGCCAGGGTCTGGTTGATGGCGATGTCGACGCTGGTGTTGTTGTTGCCGTCGGCCACGACGGTGCCGGCGTAGATGCAGTTGACGCCGAAGACGACGGCCTTGACCCGGAACCCGTTGATGGTGACGGTTCCCTCGCGCCCGCCCGGGACGGCGGTGGTGTTGTCGAACGAGCCGCTCCACGGCAGGCTCTGGGCGGTCACGGTGATGTCCTCGCAGCCGGTGAAGGTCGCCGAGGAGACCGTCAGGGCCCCACCGGAGGTGACGGTGCCGCCCAGCGTGGAGCTGGTGCAGGTCTCGTCGCCCAGCGTGTTGCTGATCGTGACGGTGCCGTTCAGCGTGCCTCGGATGTTGCCGGTGTAGGCGGTGGCGGTGCCGGCCTTCTTGACGGGGGTCGCCGCGTACGCGGGCGCCGCGAGGGCCATTGCGGCCAGGGATGCGACGCCGATGACGGCGGCCTTGCGGGGGGCATTCATTCAGTGACTCCTTTTCGGGGCGGGCGGAGTGTCAATTTGAAGGTAATAAGCCTTGGCGAGGCGGTCAATATTCGAGGCTTTCAATTTTGGCCGAAAGTTGACACCGCTTCGAACTTGGCACGCCACTGCGATATGAAGGCAGCACAAAATGCGTTGACGCCTTCACTTTGATCTGACTCGGCCCGCCCTGAATTAACCGTGCATAATTCACGGAGGGGTAGGGGTCGACGGCGGAACGAGTTTGTTTTCGCTTACTCTCGGGCGGTCTGGTGAGTTATTTCAGGTTGTTCACCATCGGTGTCATGGCGTCCAGGGCCGCGGTCACGTCGGCCAGACGCTTGTCGAGCCCGTCGATGTGCACCGAGGCGGTGTGTGCTCCCGGCACGTTGAGGCCGTCCACGGCGTGGGTGACGATGCCCTGGAGACCTGTGATCGCGGTGGTGAGGTCGCCGGCTTGGATCCGGCGGATCTCGTTGGTGAGGTCGACGTGCCAGAACTGGTTCACCTGGCCGCCCCAGGTGCGCAGGTGGTAGTCGGGCAGGTAGCGCTTGAGCTCTTCGGCGTACACCTGCGGGCTGAAGTGGAGGCCGGCGGAGGTGAGGCCGACCTGCTTGAGCTCTTCGACGGCGGCGCTCTTGTGGGACCGGCCGCGCTTGAGCAGGCCGATGGCCACCTTGATGTGCTCGATGTCGCTGAGGGTCTGCTCGAACGGGAGGACCAGGCCACTGTCGCCCGCGTCGAACCCGGTCAGGTGCGTGTACCAGTAGTGCTGCAGCGAGGTCAGGCCGTCGTTGACGGCCGTCCACCGGCTCGGGCGGATGGTCCACCGGCGAATCCCGTAGGCGCTGGTGGCCGCCTTGTACCGTTTCACCGCCGCGGCCAAGGCGTCCACGGTGCGGGGGTCGGCTCCCGCGGCCTTGAGCCGGGTCGCCGAGACGCTGTCGGTCAGTTGGTCCGCCTGGCTGCCCAGGTCGTGCGGCAAGAGCCCGGTGGACGCCGAGGTGACCAGGCGGTTGTAGAACTTGGCCAGCCTGCCGAGGTAGGGGTAGTCGATCAGGGCGGAGGTGTCCTTGTCGGTGTGGTTCAGGCCCTCGTAGGTGGTGTTCTCGGCGACCGTCACGACGGTGGGGACGCCGGCCGCCGTCCAGGTCGCGCCGTCCTGCCACAGGTTGTAGGGCTGGTACGGCAGGTAGCCGTTGTGCAGCAGGTCCAGGGATCCGACGGCGGCCGTGGCGAACCACGGGACCAGGTCGGGGGTCGCGCTGGAGACCAGCGTCCCCCCTTTTTGCGGGCTGTCCTCGATGTTGATGATCAGGGCGACGCGACCCTGGGGTCCCGTCCAGCGCTGGGCCGGGTCCTTCGCCGAGCTGGAGTGGGTGACGGTGGCCGCCCACCAGGCGCCGGCGAGGAAGTCGTACTGGGTGTCGGTGTAGCCGAACTCCTCGCCGGTGGTCACCATGAAGATCACCGGGTTCCTCAGCCGGGTGCCGCTCATCCTCATCGCCTTGGCGATCGTCAGGACCTGGGCGACCCCGCCGGTGTCGTCGATGCCGCCGCGGAAGTACACGTCGTGGTGGGCGGAGATGACGATCGCCTTGGCATCGGGGTCGGTGCCGGGGATCTCGGCGACGACGTTGTGGCCGACGCCGCCGCTGGCCGGGTGGGAGAAGTTGTGCATCTTGACGCTGACGTCGCTGGTGACGCTCGCCGAGGTGGTGCCGCCGGCGGCCAGGCGGTTCTTCAGCCAGCGGCCGTTGTTGGTGGAGATGAACACCGCCGGGAGCCCGTTCCGGCTCCACCGGCTCTCATCGGAGGCCAGGGCGTCGGGGTCGGAGTGGAACGGCGCGGTGTTGGCGCCGTTGGTGAACACGACGCCGACCGCGCCGCGGCGCTTGGCCTCGGCACCGGTCAGGTTGAACCAGTAGTCGTCGAACTCGATGTCGACCAGGACGAGCTTGCCGGTGACGTCCCTGCCCGCATAGTCGGCGGCGCGGCCCTGGCCGACGTACACGATCGGCGCCTTCAGCGCCCCCTTGGTGCCGGGGACGCCCGGGAACTGCGATGCCGTCATGGTGCGTCCTTCGACGTGCACCGAGGCGCCCTTGAGGGTCCAGGCGTCGACCGGGACGGGCTCCTTGCGCACCGAGGACGCCCCGAGGCCGGTGAACTGGGCCGCGATGTAGTTCGCGGCCGCGTCGTCTGCGGGCGTGCCCGTCATGCGGAAGCCGAGAGGTGAGTCACCGTAGCTGTTGAGCGTGTCCACCACTTTCTGCGGATACCGCTGTTTGAGCAGTTGGTCGACCGCCGCGTCGAAGGCGAAGGGCCGGGGCTGCGCTGCGGCGGGAGCACTGCACAAGGACGCCGAGAGCGGGACCGCCATCAGTCCCGCCGCCATGGACAGGACGGCCGATCGCTTCATCGTTTCTCCACTTCTGCGACCGCGGCCGCAGCTCTATCCCTGTTGTTGACGACAACCGTTGCCCGGCCCGGCTGAGGGCGTGGCTGGGGGAGGGGGGCCGGGTTCGCGTTCGGCGGCTCGGCTCGCCCCACAGATGCGCTGTTCGGTGGACGGAAAGGGGATCAGGCGGGGTCAGGGGGCGATGCTGCTGCTGGGCGCGGCGTCGTACATGTCGATGACCCCCGCGAAGAACTTGGTCGTGGGCCGCATCTGCTTTTGGTCGACCTTGTCGATGGTGTCGGCCTCGTCGTACAGGTACAGCGGCCCGGAGATGAGGCTGATGGTGGGGATTTCGGCCTGGAAGAGGTAGTCGGCGTCGGTCGGGATCGCGCCCAGGATCTGCATGGTCAAAGGCGCGTTCAGGACGGCCGTCGATCTCATGTCGTGTCTGACGACCAGGCCGTTGAGCTTGTGCTGGAGCGGCTGGCTCACGTTCTGGAAGATCCCGCGCGGTTCGGTCTGGTCAAGGATCTTCAGCGAGCCGTCCTTGGCGGTGACCGCCCGCTTGGCGATGTGCTCGACGGAGGCGTTGGCCACGATCCGGTAGGGCGTCTTTTTGTCGGTGATGTACTTCTTCACCAGTGCCTGGTGGGACTCGTAGCCGGTGAAGTGGGTGTCCATCGTGACGAACATCAGGGTCTTGTCGCGGCGCTCGCCGGCGGCGGCGCGGGCGCCGTAGTAGTCGGCCAGTCCGATGACCGCTGCGGTGCCGGTCCCGTCCTCCACCGCGCCGGGTCCCTGGGAGTCGTGGTGGGACTGGACCATCACGGTGTCCTTGGTCTTGCCCTCCAGGAAGCCGACCACGGTGCGGGCGGTGACGGCCCTGCGCTTGACGGTCAGCTTCATGGTGGCGCGGTTGCCGTTCTTGGCAAGCAGGGACCGCAGCCGCGCGCCGGTCTTCTTGGTGATCCACATGCCCGGCATCCGCATCGTCACGACGTCTTCGTTGTGGTACTTGTTCGACTCGAAGTAGTCGTCCAGGACGCCGATGACCCCGGCGGCACCGGCCTTGGCCGCCGCCTCGACGACGTCCTCCTGGTTGGTGAGGAACGGATTGGCCGACAGCGCCACCGCCGGGTCGAGCAGGGAGAAGCGGGGGTCCCACACGAACGTCGACACCGGCAGCAGGGCCAGCAGCGGTACCTGGAACTTGAGGTTGAACACCACCCACTTGCCCTTGGCCGAGGCCGGCACCGATCCGGAGTCGCCGATGTCGACGACCTGGGCGGCGCGGCCGCCGGGCCCCAGGGTCTTGGTGCTGGGGGCGCTGTCGCTGTTGATGAAGGAGTGCGAGATGGGGAACGCGTCGATGGCCGTGCCGCCGACCTTCAGCGAGTAGTCGCTGGGCTTCCAGTCGTAGGAGGTCGCCGTCTCGTAGTGCACGTTGGTCAGACCGGCCTTGCGGAAGCGGCCCGCGACGTATCCGGCGGCCTTGAGCCCCCCGGGTGAGCCGGTGGAGCGCGGAGCGAAGCCGACCAGGTCGCCGACGGTCCGCATCAGCGACGCGGTGGTCGGGACCTCGATCGTCGCCGGACGGGACTCTGCGTTCGCGGCAGGGGCGGCGGGAACGGTCAGGCCCACCGCAGTGGCCAGGCAACCGATCGCAGCCACGCTTGGACGACGTGACATCAGAGTCCTCCTGGGGGGCGGGGACCTATCGAAGTAACATCTGGTACTTCAATCGGATGGGGTCAAGATACGAAATTCCTTCGAGACTTTCAACATCTGTCCCGCCCAGATCGAGATTTCGGGCACGAGCGCCAGCACGTCGGCGTCGCCGTCCTCGTCGAGCGCGTCCGAGGCCAGCTGCCGGGCGGCGTAGATGGCTCCGATGTAGGCCGACAGGGGCACCTGATCCCGCGCCTCGGGGTCCAGCTCTTCGCGGGCTTCCATGAGGAAGGCCGCCATGGTGCGCAGGGCCTCCCGCCGCTTGCGGCGCGCCTCGGCTCCAAGGGCGTCCATCTCGATCTGGAAGGCCCGCACCACGACTGGGTCCAGCTGCATCGCCTCCAGGTAGGCCCGCACGACCAGGGGGACGTAGGCGTCCCAGGTGACCTCCGGCGCGACGAGCTCGGTGACTCCCCGCATGCGTTGGAGGAGGACCTCGATGAACCGGTCGTAGGCGGCGAAGACGCAGTCGTCCTTGTCGTCGAAGCATTCGTAGAACGCCGCCCGCGACAGGGAGGCCCGTGCGCAGATCTCGCGCACCCCGAAGGAGCGGTAGCCGCCCTCGGCCATCAACTCGGCGGCCGCGATCATGGCCCGCTCGTGCTGGGCCGCCACGACGTCCTCACGAGGAATTCCATGACGCCCCCGAGGCAACGCCGCAGGCGTGGTGAAGAACAATCCCTCTTTAATGCGGCGCATCGACGAGTGCCTCCTTGGTCCTCAGGTGACGCAATCGTAGAACTCCCCCGATGCCGTTCACCGGGGAGCACGACCACGGCTCCTCAGGAAGCAGAGCGGCCTTCCACCCTCTCACCAGCGGTGATCGACAATGGGTGTCGTGTCGCACGATGTGCGCCATGCAGATGATCTGGCTCGCCTGACACCGGCGGTCCGGAAGGTGCGTGAACGCCGCGGCGATGCGGGCCTCGCGCCAGTCGCCGGTGGGCGGAAGGGCCGCACCAGCAGGGCTCAGCGCATTGCGGCGAAGGCTCCGGGCGTCCGCTGATGGTGCCGGGCGGACAGCACCGGGCCGATATTCCTCCCCGGTGCTTGCGGTATCGGCGGGATGGACGCTCGGAGAGACTGCGTCATCGGGTGCGTCGGTCGTACTCGATGACGCCGCCGATCCATGTCTGCTCGACGGCGACGTCGCGGAGCCCCTCTGCGGCGAACGGGTCGCGGTCGAGGACGGCCAGGTCGGCCATGAATCCCGGGGCGATCCGGCCGGTGGTGCTGGCCCGTCCGTTGACGTGCGCCGATCCGGCCGTGTAGGCCGTGAGCAGTCCCAGCACGTCCAGCCGGTCGAGTTCGTCCGGGGCGCCCGTGGCGACGCTCGCGGTGCGGTCTCTGCCTCGCCGTGCCTCTTCCCGCACTGCTGCCAGCGGGTCGGGGGTGGAGACCGGCCAGTCGCTTCCTGCCGCCAGCCGTGCGCCCGCGGTCGCGAGACGACCGAACGCGTACTCCCGCAGGTGGCTGTCGTGTGAGCAGCTGGTCAGCCGCAGGATGTCGTGCTGGACCGCCGAGGCCCCCCAGTACGCCTGCAGGTTCGCGGTGACGTCGAGGGCCGCGAAACGCGGGAAGTCGGTCTCGGCGACGACCATGAGATGCGCGATGTGGTGGCGGCCTCCGCCTGTGCCGTGCGCCGTCCTGGCCTCTGCCACCGAGTCCAGGATCCACTGCGTCGACAGCTCGCCGTAGGAGTGGAAGTGGCAGGTGAGCCCGAGCGCGTCGAGCGCCATTGTCGCCTCGCGTGTCGCCGCGCGGTCGAGGAAGACCGTGTTGGCCCCATCGACCATGAGCTTGACGGTGTCGGCCAGAAGCAGATCGGGACCGGCCGCTTCCTCCAGTTCGGCGCGCGCGGCCAGCAGGTCGGGGATCTGCTCCACGCCGCGTTCGGGATCCCACCACAGCGCCGCCGTCAGACGCCCGCGCCATGTTCGGTTCGACAGCAGGTCGCGGTAAGCCGGGATCTGGTCGGGGATGCCGAAGCCGCCGCCGACGATCGCGTCCTGGACCGAGGTGATGCCCAGTTCGACCAAGCGCCGGTTGGCGGTCAGCAACGCCTGTCTGCGGAACTCCATGGTCTGCTCGGGCATGACGGCGTGCACCAGTTCGACCGCGCGTTCCTCCACCATGCCCGCCGGTGTGCCGTCGGCCTCGCGGACGAACCAGCCCTGGGGAGGGTCCGGGGTCGTCCGGTCCACGCCGGCGAGTGCGAGCGCGGCGGAGTTCGCCCAGGCGCCATGGCAATCGTCAGTCCGCAGCAAGGCCGGTCGGCCGCCGGTGACCGTGTCCAGTTGCCGACGGGTGGGCCCGCCGGCGGGGAACATCTCGCGCCGCCATCCGCCGCCGACGATCCACACTGCGGCGGGAAGACCGTTGGCGTGGGCCGCGATCGCCGCGAGCGCCTCGTCGGCGCTTTGCGCCTCCATGAGGTTGCAGGCCAGGAGATTCATCCCCGCCAGCAACGGGTGGACGTGCGCGTCCTGGAAGCCGGGGATGAGCACGCGCCCGCTGATGTCCTCGACGCGCGCCTTGTCGAGGACGAGGTCGCCCGCCCGGGCGACCGAGGCCACACGCCCGCCCGAGATCAGGACGTCCAACTCGCGCGGCTGTGCGAAGCCCGCGGTCCAAACCTCGCCTCCGACCAAGGCGACCCGATCCGTACCCATGCCCGATCCCCTTCGTTTCGTTCGCCTGCTGTCGCCCCGGCTGGGACAGCGCCCTGGCGCCCCAAGTGGTCCGCCGGCTGTGGCTGGGCGGACCACTCGGAGCAAAGGCCGGCCGAGGCCGTCACCTCATCTGGGGCAGTCCTCGCACCGGCAGCCGCAGCACAGACGGCGCGCTCGGCGTCGACAGAAGTCGCTGACCCGCCGGCGCGGTCGCGGCGGGGTCCCAAAGGTCCGCGTCAGTGCCGGGATGGACCGGGTACAACGGGAAGCACGAGGTGCTGACCGCCAGTCGCAGCGCATGACCGGGGCGGACCCGGTACGCCGTGTCACCCAGATCCAGCGACACCCGCGCGTCCCCGTGGCGGGTGTCGGCCGGTGCCGCACCCTCGACGATCAGTCGGGCCCTGCCGGAGGGGTAGACCTCCAGCAGGCGGGCGATGACATGGGTGCTCGGGCTCGACGCAGCGACGGTGAGCTCGGCCCGCACGTTCCCGACGATGTCGTAGCCGTCTGGCTGCGGCTCGAAGGTGAAGGTGGCGACGTCCGGCCGGTCATGGACGGTCTGCTCGTCGGGCAGGTGCGCGCACTGCCCCCATTCGGACTTGATCAGGTAGGGGACGGGCTGCCCCGGGTCATGGGTCCAGGCCGCCGCTGAGGACCGGGAGGGTCCGCCTTGGACGAGGGATCCGCCCTCGCGTGATCCCGTCGCCCGTTCGAGGGCGTCGAGCGACAGCACCAGGACTGCCGCGTCGCCCGGGGCCCAGCGGTCGGCCACGCACCACGCGGAGTTGGCGACCTCGTAGCGGACCCGCGGTGCTCGCCACGGACCGGGACGTCCTCTCAGGTAGTGGTCGAAGAACTCCAGAGGGTCGGCGGTCATGACGTCCAGATAGCGGCGCAGCGCCTCGTCGTCGACCTCGTGGTCCAGGTGCGGCTCGTCGTCCTCGTGCAGGCGGTAGTCCTCGTGGTCCGAGGCGCCCATGCGCAGGAACTGGTGCGCGGCCGCCGGAGAGGCCGCGACCCGGCGCCAGTCGTCCAGTTGGGCGCGCTGCAGATTGTCCCACCATCCGCCCATGTGCAGGGCGGGCACCGTCAGGCGCGGCGCCGGCGTGCCCTGCGGGTACGCCCGGCCGACCAGCGACCGGTCGGCGTTGCCCGTCACCAGATCGCGCAGCAGCCCGGCCACGTGCGGAGCCTGGCTCGCGACGGAGTACCGGGCGCGGCCCTCGACGAATCTGGCATACGGGTGCTCCAGCATGCCGGGGGCGGAGAAGGTGTGCACGACCCATTCGAACAGCGGGATCTTCGGGACCACGTCGGGTGCGAACATCCGGAAGAACTCCGAACCCGTCACCCGTGGCACGATGGCCCGCAGGGCGGGGTGGCCGGTCGAGGCGGCGGCCCATTGGGTGAAACCGTAGTAGGAGTCCCCAATCATGCCCACCACGCCGTTGCTCCAGGACTGGGCGGCAATCCAGTCGAGGGTCGCAAGGCCGTCGGCGGCCTCGTTGACGAACGGGACGCGGTCGCCCTCGGAGCGGAACTTGCCCCGGACGTCCTGCACGACTGCGGCGAAGCCGTACGCCGTCAGCCGTGCGGCGATCTGGGGAAGGAAGGTGTAGCGGCCCGACTTGTCGTAGGGCAGCCGCACCAGGACCGCCGGCCGGCGGAGCCCGGCCGGCTCCGGCAGGTAGACGTCGGTCGCCAGGCGGACCCCGTCGGCCATCGGGACCGATACGGAGTCGGCGCGCCGGTCGACTGGCGCGGGCACGGTGACCAGCGCTGTTTCGGCCTGGAGTTCGTTGTCGGTGGTCGTCATCATTTCTTCCCCACCATGGCCGCCCACGGCATGGTGATGTAAGCGAAGGACGCGGGCGCGCCGGTGATGGTCTTCTTCATGAAGAGCCGCTCCGACGGTGTGACCACCGGAATGGCCAGCCGCTGGGGTGCGAAGGCGGCTTGGGCCTGCACGAACAGCCTCGCCTGCTCCTTCGGGTCGGCGCTTCGCATCGCCTGCTTCAACTGCTTGGCCACCGCCGGGTCGTTGTAGCCGGTCCAGTTGAACAGGCCGCCGGGAGTGGCGAAGTACGCGGCGTAGGCGAGAGGCTTGGCGATCTCGCTGTAGCCGACGGCGTACAGCATGTCCACGCCGGTGCGCGCCGACTTGTCGTAGAACATGTCGGAGAACTCGGTGGGCTGGAACTGCTTGATGGCCATGCTCAGCCCGATGTCCTTGGCCGCGCCCTGAATGTAGGTCAGGGTCTTCAGACCGGCCTCGTCCCCGGCCTGGGTGGCGACCGTGAACGCCTTGTTCCCCAGGCCGGCCTCCTGGAGGAGCTTCCTGGCGGCCGCGAGGTCGGGCTTGGCCGTGTCCTGGAGCGCGTCGTAGCCTGCCTTGTAGATCGGACCGCCCGCGCCCTTGCCCCACATGAACGGCGGGATGAAGGAGTTCAGCGGTTCGGCGTTGCCGCCGTACACCGACGACGCGATGGCCTGCTTGTCGATGGCCAGGTCGAGTGCGGTGCGGGCCTTGGCGCTGCTCATCGGGCCCTTGGCCTCGGTCGGGATCAGTTCGACCATCTGGGTGCTCGGGCCGTTGTACACCGTGCCGGCGTCGCCGCGGCCAAGCGTGGCGGCGGTGGCGACGGGGACCTCGTAGGCGCCGTCGAACTCGCCTGACTGTAGCGCCGTGGTGAGCGTGCTGGTGTCGGTGACGAAGGAGAAGGAGACCTTGCCGGCCTTCGCCTTCAGGGCGGTGTTCCAGTAGTCGGGGTTCCTGGTGATGGTGAGGGACTGTCCCGGCTTCCACGTCTCGAACTCATAGGGCCCCGAGCACATCAGGCCGCCCGAGGACGTTCCGTACTTCGCACCCGCCTTCTGGACGAAGGACTTCTGGGAGACGGCGCTGGCCGGTCCGGTCATCTTCTCCTCGAAGAGCGCGTCGTGCTCGGTGAAGGTGACGGTGACCTGGTGTGCACCGGTCGCTTTGATCGACTTCACCGACTCGTAGTCGGCGCTCCAGAAGGAGCCCACCTTGGGATCCATGTTGCGGTTGAGGCTGAAGACGACGTCCTCGGCGGTCACCGGGGCGCCGTTCCAGAACTTCGCGTCCCGCCGGAGGTCGTAGACGACAGTGGTGGCGTCTGGCCGTGTGGTCCTCTCCGCCAGCGCGGGGTGCCCGGTGAACTCGGCGTCGGCCGAGATCAGGCCCTCGCACAGGTTCGCCACGACCGCGCTGGGGGAGTAGTCGCCGACCTTGGCCGGATCGAGTGAGGTGGGCTCACCCCACGGCAGCGCCCACTTCAGCACGTCGATCGTGCCCGAGCCCGGCGGTGTGGTGGTCTGGAGTCGGGCCTTGGCCGCTGGCTGCTTGCCGGGCGGGCTGCACGCCACAAGGGCCAGGGCCGTCAAGCCCGCCGCTGCCTTCGCCGCCGGGCGCAGGGCACGGCCGGGTTGAGCGATCATGTGCGGAACCTTTCTTGTTCGGTCACGGTGGCCGAGCGGTCGCGGCGCGCCGGTGTCCAGCCGCGGTGTGGGACCGCGCCGAGGAGTTCGCGGGTGTAGGAGTGGGAGGGGTCGGTGAGGATGTGTCTCATCGGTCCGGCTTCGACGATGCGGCCGTGCCGCATGACGAGCACCCGGTCGCACATGACTTCGGCGACGGCCAGGTCGTGGGTGATGAAGAGCAGGGCCACACCGGTGCTGGAGCGCACGTCCTGGAGGGCGGTCAGGACCTGTGCCTGGATGGATACGTCCAGTGCCGCGACGGCTTCGTCCAGGATCAGGACGCGGGGGCGGGCCGCCAGAGCGCGGGCGATGGCGACCCTCTGCCGTTGGCCCCCGGAGAGCGCGCGCGGAAGCGCCGCTGACTGGCGCTGATCGAGTCCGACGAGCTCCAGCAGTTCGGCCACCCGCCTCGGCGCGGGGGTGTCGTCGTTCCCGCCGTGCAGGCGCAGGACTTCGGCCAGCGCGTCGCTCACACGTTGGCGGGGGTCCAGCGAGGAGTAGGGGTCCTGGAACACCAGTTGGACGTCCCGGGCCAGGGACCGGCGTCCCTGCCGGGTCCGGGAGGCACGGACGGCGTCGCGTCCTGCGATGCGGATCTCACCGGCGGTCGGCGGTTCGAGGCCGACGATGAGCCGGGCACAGGTCGATTTGCCCGAGCCGCTCTCGCCGACCAGCGCCGTGGAGAGGCCCGGTTCCAGCTCGAAGCTCACATCCTCGACGGCGACGGTGTGCCCGCCGCCCCGTCCGCGCCCGCCGGGGTAGACCTTGCGCAGCGCGGCGACCGACAGCAGCGGCTCCCCAGGCGTTTTGGCGAGGCCTTCAGACATGAAGCACCTCCGCGGTTCCCCGGAACCGCCCCTGCTGCCAGAGATGGCAGGCCGCCAGTCCCTCTCCGGCCGCCTCCAGCGGGGGGCGTTCGAGGTGGCACAGGTCCATCGCCGCTGGGCAACGCGGGGCGAACGCGCAGCCTTCCTGAACCTCGGCGCCCGAGATGGGACGGCCCGCGATCGGCTGCAGCGGGCGTGGACGGCCCAGTTCGGGCCGACATCGCAGCAGGCCGGCGGTATAGGGATGGCCAGGGCGGTCGAGGAGGGATGGGGCCCCGGACTCCTCGACCACCGCGCCCGCGTACATCACGGCGATCCGGTCGCACACCGCCGCGGCCAGGTCGAGGTCGTGGGTGATGAACAGCAGTGCCATGCCGTGCTGCCGCCGCTGCTCCTCAAGGATGGCCATGACGTCGGACTGCGTCGTGACGTCCAGCGCCGTCGTGGGCTCGTCGGCGATCAGTAGTTTCGGCCGCCGCAGCAGGGCGGAGGCGATCATGACGCGCTGGAGCAGGCCACCCGACAGTTCGTGCGGGTGCTGGCGCATCCGGCGGTCGGGGTCGGGGATGCCGACTTCGCGCAACAGCCGCGCCGCCTGCCGTGCGAGCCCCGCCCGGTCTCCTGCCCGCGTGACGAGCCCCTCCAGGAGGGAGTCTCCGACAGTGCGCACGGGATTGATGTGGGCGCGGGGGTCCTGGAAGACCACCGCCACGTCGGTGCTCCGCCACCGCCGCAGTTCCTTGGCGTTCAGGGCTCCGAGGTCTCGGCCCTCGAAGAGCACCTGACCGTCCACGCGCGTGCCCGGTGGCAGCAGCCGCATGACCGCCCGGGTCGTCAGCGACTTGCCCGAGCCGGATTCGCCCACCAGGCCGACCGACTCCTCGGGGGCGACCGCCAGATCGACACCGCGCAGCAGGGGCCGGTCGCGGCCGGGCACCTGCACCTGCAGGCCGCGTACTTCCAGGAGATTCACGAGCGGCCTCCCGCACGGGCGGAGAGGTGTCCGCCGAGAACGTTGACTGACACGACCGTCAGCACGATGGCCGCGACGGCGAAGAGCGACTGCTGAGGGAAGCCCTCCAGGATCGCCGACTGCCCGTTGGCGACCATGAGCCCCCACTCCGGGCTCGGCGGTTGCACTCCGAGTCCGACGTAGGAGATGGCCGCGAGGTCGAGCAGCGCGTAGCCGAGGGCGAGCGCCGACTGGACGAGGATGAGGGGCAGTACGTTCGGCAGCACATGGCGCAGGCAGATTCGCCAGCCCGACATGCCCTGCAGTTCGAGCGCAGCGACGTAGGGCTGCGACCTCTCGCGGATCGAGGCCGCGCGGACGACGCGCCCGATGTAGGGGACGAAGGCGACCGCGAGCGCCAGGACCGGTCCGGCCAGCCCGACACCGACCACGGAGACGACGACGATCGCCAGGATGAGCGAGGGGAAGGCGAACGCGATGTCGAAGGCCCGGGAGATGGCCGCGTCGACGAGTCCGCCGTGCCAGGCGGCCACGATGGCCAGCACGGTGGCCAGGGCCGCCGCGAGGGCGATGACGGACACCGGACCGATCAGGCTCGGGCGCGCGCCGACGATCAGGCGGCTGAGGATGTCCCGTCCGGTGTCGTCGGTTCCCAGCAGGTGCGCGGCCGACGGGAACGCATGTACTTGGAGCGCGTCGGTCTGGAGCGGGTCATGCGGCGCGATCCACCCTCCGCACACCGCGAGGAACGCCACCAGGAGAAGGAACGCCGAGCTCAGGGCGACCACGGCCGGCGGTCGCCGACGGGCGACACGGCGGCGGGACCGCCACACGGCCGGGGCCGTGCTCATGAGACACCCGCCCGGAGCCGTGGGTCCAGCAGCGCGCTGATCACGTCGACCAGGGTGTTCAGGGTGACGAAGGCGACGATGAGGATGAGGGCGATCGCCTGCACGACCACCACGTCCTGGCGAGCGGCGCTCCTGACCAGCAGCGCGCCGATGCCGTCGATGCCGAACGCCTGCTCGGCGACCGCGGTCGAGGCGAACATGCCGGCGACGGAAACGCCGCTGACGGTGAGCAGGGTGCCCGACGCGTTGCGCAGGACGTGGCGCCGCAGGATCGACATCTCGCCCAGGCCGCGGCTGCGGGCGGTTTCCACGTGCTCCGCCCGAGCCTCTTTCCGGGTGGACTCCTGGGAGAGGTTCGCGACGTAGGCGAGCCAGGCAAAGCCCAGCGAGACCGCCGGGAGCGTCAGGTGCCACAGCCGGTCGATCAATCCGCTTCCGGCTCCGTAGACCGGGAACCAGCCCAGTCCCGAGGCGAACACGGTGATGAGGACGACCGCCACAGCGAACGTCGGCGCGGCCATCAGCACCGAGGTCACCGCGGTGTTCACGGCCGCTGCCCGTCCCCCGCGCCAGCCGGCCGTGGCGCCGAGGGCGAGTCCGCCCGCGATCGTGAAGACCGACGCGTAGGCGACGAGGAAGACGGAGTTGCCGATCCTGCCGGCGACGAGTTGCGAGACCGGGGCGCGGTTGGCGATCGAGACGCCGAGGTCGCCCTGCAGCACACCGGTCAGCCACCGCCAGTAGCGCAGCCAGAGCGGGTCGTCGAGGCGGAACTCCCGGTGGACCGCCGCCAGTGCCTCCGGGCTCGGTTTCGATCCTCCAACGAGAAGCGCGGCCGGGTCGCCGGGAGCGAGGTACATCGCGCCGTACACGATCACGCTGCCCATCAAGACGGTGATGAGGAGCGCGCCACCTCGTCCCGCGATCCATCGCGGTGTGACGGTCAACGGGGTTACCTCCCGGCCTGTCGACGGGCGCCTCGCTCCGGCAGCACGGCGCGAGGCGTTGATAAAACAATGTTATAGAACGAGGTTTTATTACGTTGTGTTATGATTCTGGGGTGTTCAGAGCTGACTCGTCAAGAGCAAGGGGGATCGTCTTCAATGCCCATTGAGGTGGACGCCGCTGAGCGGCTCGACCGCATTGCCGAGGCGACCCTGCAGGTGGCGGAGCGCGACGGCCCCGGCGCGGTCACCATCCGCGCGGTCGCGGCCGAGCTCGGCGGGACGAGCGCGATGGTGACCAACTACCTCAGGACGCGCGCCGACCTCCTGCTCAACGCGGTGAGGTACGAGCAGCGCGCCTGGGACGAGCAGACCCGGCAGTGCCTGGCCGCCGCGGGCGACGACCCCCGCGCCCGCCTGGACGCGCTGATCCGCTGGTCGACGAGCACGCTCCTGCACGACAAGGCGGTGCGCCAGATCTGGATGGACCTGGTCTCCAGCGCGCCTGAGGCGGGTGCCTCGGAGCTGCTGCGCGAGGACGCGGCAGCGCACCACGAGCGGTTTCGCGAACTCGTGGACGACTTGGGCGCGGCCAATCCCGGCCTGCTCGCGGACGCTCTCTACCTGGCCATTCGCGGCTTCTACTTCACCACCACGGAAGATCCGGAGAGCTGGCCCTCAGAGCGCGCCGGCCAGGCCATCCTCGCGATAGCGGGCGCGATGCTCGCGACCGGCCCCTCTAAGGCGTCCCCCTCGTTCTGACGGAATCGAGGCGCGGACGGGCACACCGAGGACGACGACTTCTCCCACCACTGTCGGTCTACGTCAGAGCCGTCGACGCCGCCCGCCAGCTGGCGTCCGATGCGCTCGACGAGGACGCCGAGGCGGTCGCGTCCGCACCCGAGATCGCCTTCTTGGGCGAGCATCCTGTTGAAAGTCCCCGGGCGAATCTCCTAGGGTGCCCGCAACCAATCGGAGTACCAGTCGTTACTCCAATTGGTGGCTCACTCACAACCGGAGGACCGCCATGTCACGTCGTGGTACCACAGCGGCTTTGAGCTGCTTGGCCGCTGTCTTGAGCTTGACTGCCCAGGGCGTCGCCCCCGCAGCCGCGGCTCCTCATCCGGCCGCCGACGCGGTCAGCGCGGTCAAGGTGCCGTCCACGGAGTCGTTGATGCAGACCGTCGGCGACCTGGTCGGCTTCGCGCCGCGCTCCACCGGCTCACCCGGGGGGCTCAAGGCCGCCGGATACGTCGCGGGCCGCTTCCGCAAGGCCGGTCTGACCAACGTTCACTACGAGACGGCGACCTCCCACAGCTGGGACGCCGGCAACTATTCGCTGCGGGTCGGGAACACGCCCATCGATGCCTTCCCCATCACGCATTCCTTCATCAAGAGCGCTCCGGGCACCAGCACCCTCGGCTCGTCCGGGCGCACCGCCGAGGTGCTCGACATCGGCGACTCCGCGTCGGTCCCCAACTCCGTCAAGGGCAAGTGGGTGATGTTCAACCTCAAGTTCAAGGTGCCGCAGGCGGCGTTGCTGCCGCTGTCGACCTTCTTGTGGGACCCGAAGTTCTCAGTGCTCGATCCCTCCAGGATGCTGGCCGCCAACCCCTACATCACCAACCAGGCGGACGTGGTGGACGCGGCGGCCAAGGCCGGTGCCGCCGGGGTCATCGGCGTCCTGGACGACTACTTCGAGTCCAACAAGTACCGCAACGAAGACGTGACGACGATGCGGATGCCGGGCATGTGGATCACCAAGAAGACCGGTGCCCGGCTGCGCTCGCTGCTTCCGGCGAACGCACGCCGCGCCACCATGAAGCTGACCGTCAAGCGCAGGGCCGTCACCGCCCGCACCGTGGTCGGCTTCCTGGAGGGCAAGACCAAGGACACCGTGATGGTCCAGTCCCACCACGACTCGCTTGGGCCCGGCGCGGTGGAGGACGGGACCGGCACCGCGGCGGTCATCGGACTGGCCGACTACTACGGCGCCCGCGCCGCCGCCGGCGAGCGCCGCGACAAGACCCTGATGTTCGTCACGATGGACACCCACTTCAGCGGCTATGAGTCCCACGAGGCACTGCTGAAGAAGTACATCACCGGCAAGCAGACGCCCTACCGGATCGTGGCGAACGCGGCCATCGAGCACATCGCCAAGCGGGCGGTCATCGCCAAGGACGGATCCCTGAAGACTCTCAACGAAACCGAAACGCGCGGGATCTTTCAGAACCTGAGCCAACTGCTCCAGCACAAGCTCAACGGCCTGGTCGTCAAGCACGACCTGCGGTCGACAGCCGTCCTCAACGCCCCCCTGGCCCGGCAGATCCTGGGCGAGATCCCGACCGATGCCGTCTTCATGTTCAGCTCCCGGGTCCCGACCGCCAGCCTCATCTCCGGGCCGCTGTACCTGTACGACGAGGCCGACACCCTCGACAAGGTCGACAGCAAGCAGATGCGGCCTGTGACTAGCTTCTACGCCGACCTCATCGACGTGTTCGACACCACGCCCAGCGATCGCCTGGCGGGGTGACCTCCCCCGAACCGCACTGCCCCATCGGGATGCCTTGCAGGTAGGAGGACCTGAAGGCGGGTCGAGTTCGCGCGAGTGCGCGGACTCGGCCCGCCTCTCCGGCTTTGGACTCTTCGGTCGAACTAGGCGTCGTCGGAGACACTGGTTCCCTACGGACTAGGTGCCCGTCCCTGAGCTCACGCTCGCCCTGCCTCGAAGAGGCGTCGCCCGCCACAGAAGGCAGCCCCCACCGCTGAACAACCGCTACTCCTCCTCGATCGAACCGTGGCCAGGAGGGTCGGACCGGTACAGCAGCCGGTACCACAGGACCGAGATCTGGTGTGCCAGCGCGTCGACGTCGCCGAACGCCTCGCGCAGGCGCTCGTCCTGCCAGGCAAAGTACTGCAGGAGCACCCCGTCGAGCATGGATTGAGCGGCCCGGGCGGCCGCGAGGTCGGGTTGCCGGCCGGTGCGGCGCGCGACTCCGGCGGCGATGTGCGCGGCGATCTGCGCGTTGGCCTCCTGCCACGCCTGGCGCACGCGTTCGCTTTCATCGACCAGTTGCTGCACGGCCCGGTTGAAGGGGCCCGCCGACACGAACAACCCGATGTAGCGGGTGTTGGTCTCCAGGATGGCCGGGAAGGGGTCGCCGTCACGGTCGCCGCTGACCAGGATCTCCTCGGTCACGCTGTGGATCGCGCGCACGAGGACTTCTTCGCAGAGGGCGGTGCGGTCCTTGAAGTGCCCGTAGAACGTCCCCGCGGAGATGTGCGCCGCCGCGCACACGTCGAGCACCTTGAGGTCGTGGTAACCCGAGGTCGCCAGCAGGGACGCGGCGGCTTCGATGATCCTGGCCCGGGTTCTCTCGCCTTTACGTGTGGCGGGCGCCTGGTCGGCCACGAGCGCGGCCATGACCGAGGGTTCGGTCATGGGGTCTGCCGCCCGGCCGCCATCGACGCCAGTGTTCGGCGGTCCACCTTGCCGTTGGGCAGCACGGGCGGCTCGTCCAGCCGGACGAACCGCTTGGGCACCTTGTAGCTGGCCAGCACGGTCTTGAGCGAGTTGCGCACGTCTTCCTCGTTGAGATCGGTTCCTGGGAGCAGGGTGAGAAACGCTACCCCGACCTCGCCGAGCGTGCTGTCGGGCACGGCGACGACCGAGGCCATCACCACTCCGGGCAGCGTTTCCAGGGCCTCCTCCACCTGGCGGGGGAAGACGTTGTAGCCGCCGGACTTGAAGACGTCCTTCAGGCGGCCCGCCAGGCTGATGCTGCCGTCGGCGTTGCGGACGCCCAGGTCGGTGGTCTTGAAGTACCCGTCGTCGGTGAAGGCGTTCCTGGTCCCCTCGGGATCGCCGAGGTAGGAGTGCAGCACCCCCGGTCCCCGGACCTGGATCTCACCGACCGTGCCGGCCGGCACCTCGGCCCCCGAGGCCGGGTCGGCGATGCGCACCTCCCAGGCTGGGTCGGGCAGCCCCACGGTGTCGACCAGGTGGTCGAGGTCGGCGTCCGGGCGGGTGAACAGGAAGCTCCCCGTCGTCTCGGTCATGCCGTAGAAGTTGTGCATCGGCTTACCGAGCGATGCCAGCAGTTCCGCGCCCGCCCGGGGCATATGGCCACCCGACCACAGGATCCGCCGCACATGGGACAGGTCGGCTTCCCAGAACGCCGGGTCCTCCATGAGGTAGAGCAGCATCGCGGGAACACCGCCCAGAAGGCTGCTCTTGGTCTGGATGAGGGCGTCGATGAAGCCGGCGGGGGCGAAGTCCTCCAGGAAGACCTGCGTTGCGCCGGTGACCAGGGCCGTCATTGCGATGTCGACGATGCACCCGACATGGTTGATGGGCAGCGAGTTCAACGTCGTTCCGCCCCACCCCCCATAGTGGTGCGCCTGGGTCCGGCCGCACGCGACCAGACCCGACTGCCGCAGCAGCACACCCTTGGGTTTGCCGGTCGAACCCGAGGTGAACACCAGCAGCCCCGGCGCCTCGGGCGCGCTGGACCCGCCGACCACGACTCCCTCCGGTTCAGTGGCGGAACCGGAGGCGGGGCCGATGGCCAACGGCAGCCGGGTGACCCCGAACTCCTGGACCAAGTGCCGCAGGTCACCGGTGTAGTCCCGCTGCCCGACCGTGTCGCGCGCGTACAGCACCTTGGGCTGGGCCACGGCCAAGATGTCGCGCCACTCCTGCAGCCGGTAGCGCGGGTTGAGGCCCAACCACACAGCGCCCAGATCCACCGCCGCCAGGAAGGTGAGCCAGTGGTCGACGCTGGGCGGAGCCAGGGTCGCCACCACATCGCCCGCGGCGACTCCGGCCTCCAGCAGTCCCTTTTGCAGGCTCCGGACGACGGAAGGCAGCTGGCCGTAGGTGATGCCGGCACCGCCCCAGTCGGCGACCGCCACGGTGTCGGGGGTCTGCGTGGCGTAGTGCTCCACGTACTGCATGACCGTCGCCAACACCGGGATGTCCTCGTGCGGGATCGGTTCCCACGTCGGCAGCGTCGTCGGCGGCGTCACGGCAGCACCAGCACCTTCCACTGGGCGACCAGCACCGTGGTGTCGGGCGCGCTCCGGACGGTGACGTCCAGGGTGAGCAGGGCGCCTTCGCCCTTGGGACGCACGTCCTTGAGCATGAACTCGCCACGGATCTGCGCGCCGACCGGAACGGGTGCCACGAACCTGACGCGGTCAAAGCCGTAGTTGACGTTCTGGGTGAAGCCCAACCCCCCGCCCGCCTCATAGGAGAAGTGCGTCAGCAGCGACAGCACCATGAACCCGTGCGCCACCGCCTGGCCGAACGGTCCGTCGGCGGCCTGGCGCGGGTCGATGTGGTGCGGGTCGAAGTCCAGGGTCAGGCCACCGAACGCGGTGATCCTGTCCTGGGTGACCGTGATCCAGTCCGATACCCCGATCTGCTTGCCGACACCCTGCTCGGCCGAGGCGACGGCCGAGGCGAAGTCGCTCCGGTGATCGCTGCTGATGTTGTTGCTGCTCATAGGTTCTCCCGCCGTTCCCTGCGCTGGTAGATCTCCGCAGAGAGTTGTGAATGATCCAGATTCGGTTGTGCGGTGACGGCGCACCCGGCCGACACCGGTCGAAGCCGAGTGGCGTCGGGTGGTGCCGGGTGGACCAGATGTCCGGGTCTTGGGGTCGGGGTGGTCGGGCTAGGGCTGCCGAGCTTGCTCGTCCGGCTCCGCTCTCGGCTCGGCCTCCAGCAGCCCCGCCTCGGTGAGCCGGTAGCGGCGCAGCAGCGGGATCGAGGCGATCAGCAGCAGGCTCGGCAGAAGACCTGACCCCAGTCCGATCGCCAGCCGCGCGCTGTCGGGCTGTACGACCGTCTGCCCCGCCGTGGTGGACACATATCCGCCGACCGCCAGCACCAGCGAGTACAACGCCGGGCCGACCGCCAGCCCCAGCGTCTCCCCGGCCGTCCACACCCCGGTGAAGGTTCCGGCCCGGCGCAGCCCGGTGGCCTGGGTGTCTTCCTGGATGGTGTCGGGCAGCATGGCCAGCGGGAACATCTGCATACCGGCGTAGCCGACGCCGCACGCGCCCACCGCCAGGTACACCAGCGCCGCCGGCATCCAGCCGGTGGCCGTGAGAACCAGCGCCCCGGCCAAGAACACCAGGCTCGACAGCAGGTAGCCCGACCGCTTGCCCGCCCGGCCCGCCACCCACTTCCACAGCGGCATGACCAGGACAGCCGGACCGACCAGCGCCACGAACAGGTAGGTGATCGCGCCTTTGCTCCCCAGCAGGTGCTCGGCGACGTAGGGGATCGCCGCGAGCATGGTGCCCGCCGCCAGCGCCTGCAAGGTGAACGCCGCAAGCAGCACCCGGAAGTCATGGCTGTCGCGCACAGCGCGCAACTGCTCGCGCAGTGAGCCCTCCGCTTCGGCTCGCACCACGGTCGGCACGTGACGCAGCCCCACACCCGAGGTGAGGAACCCGGCCGCTAGGATCGCGGCCGCGACCACGGCCATCCCCAGATAACCGGCCAGCCCGCCGCCCAGAGCATCGACCAGCGGCGGCGCCCCGGCCCCGAACACCAGGATCGCCAACGTCAGCACCACGATGCGCACCGCCGTCATGGCCGTGCGCTCAGGATAGGAGTCGGTGATCTCCGCAGGCAGGGTCACATAAGGCACCTGGAAGAACGCGTAGCCGATCGCCGCCAGCGCGAACATCGCCATCACGTACAGCGCGGCCCCGCCCCCGGTCAGCCCCGGCGGCACCGCGAACATGGCGACCAGGAACACCGGTAGCACGACCGCTCCGGCAACCATCCACGGCACCCGCGGACCCCACCGCGATCTGGTGCGGTCCGACCACGCGCCCACCACCGGGTTCAGCAGAACGTCCAGCAGCTTGGGCCCGAGCACCACCAGCCCGGCCACCGACGCCGCGACACCGACCTCATCGGTGAGGAACACCAGCAGCAACAGGCCCGGCAACGTGCTGAAGCCGCCGGTGCCGACCGAACCGGCGGCATAGACGGCATACCAGCGGCGGCTCAACCTCCGGGTCCCCGGCGGACCGCCGAGACCACTGGGCGTGGCGCTCCGGCTCGACTTCGCATCCTGCTCCTGCATGCGGACACTGTAGTAATCCGGATTCGGTTTCGTAAATAGGGGAACCGAACGGGTTTGCAGCGACACGGCGACAGGGCCCCATGGCGCAGGCCGTGGAAGCAGGAGGCGAAGACAACCCTGCGGACGCGGCCGGCGGCTCTGGCTTCCAGTTCGGCGGCTCGCCGGCCGAAGGCTTGGACACGTCAGCGCCGGGTGGCGGAACTGGCGCACGCCTCAGCCGCCACCGCGCGAGAAGAACGCGACCCATCGGCGGTAGTCGCCAGAGCGGTGGGCTGCGGTGGCAGCGGCATCTCCTCAGCGCATGGCGCCGTTCTCCGTCTGCCACCAGCCCGGTGGGGACGACCTGTACGCCTCAGCACATGGCATCGGACCGAGGCAACGGCTCAGGACAGTTGGAGGGCGGAGGACAACAGGAGCCGGCTGAAGGGGTCGCCGGAAGCGGGCCGCCAAGCAACGGACGTGTGCTGATCCGATTCCTGAGACAGGTGGCGCCGGTCAGGCCGCAGACTCATGTGGAGGGGAGCGCGGCGACTGCGGCCTTCAGGAAGGCCATGACCATGTCGATGTCGGCCGCAGAGGGATCGGGACCGAGCTCGACCAGGACCGCGGCGGCAGCGGCGGCGGCCATCCGGGGGGCCAGCGAGCCGGGCGCGTCGCCGCGCTCGTGGGCCAGGGAGGCGGCGCCCTCGGCGATGACGTCGGCCAAACGGGTCATGCACAGCCCCTTGAGCTGGGGATTGGCCCGCAGCATCGCATCGGCGAGACCGGCCAGGACGTCGGGCTCCTCCTCGTCCTCGCGCAGCCAGCGCTCCAGTGCCTCCAGGGTGTCCCCGTCGGCCCGGCGGTCGCGCAGCACGACCGCGAGGTCTTCGGCGAGCTCGTCGAAGTAGGCCAGCGCGATGTCCAGCTTCGAGGGGAAGTAGTGCGTCACCGTGCGCGGTGCGACCTCGGCCTCCGCGGCGATCTCCGCGACCGTGGCCGCCTCGAAGCCCCGGTCGGCGAACAACCGGTACGCCGAGCGCAGGATCGCCTCCCTGCGCCGGGCCTTGCTCCGCTCCCGCAGCCCGCTGGTAACCATCGTCACATCTTACCCCGGACTGCTTGTTTGCCGCCGACTGCAAATATACTTCCGACTGTAATTTTGCTGGGGCCGGTACCGGGGCCCTGTGACAGATCGGGGGATCGAGCATGGCGACGCGCCTGTACGCATGGACTCTGCAGGTGGTGCGCCACCCCTGGCGGGTGATCACCGCGTGGCTGCTGCTGCTGGTCGCGGTCACCGCGCTCGCGCTCGGGCTGGGCGGCAAGACCACCTCGGACTACTCGCTGCCGGGCATCGAGTCCCAGCAGGCCCAGACCCTGCTGGACCAGCGCTTCCCCGAGGCCGGCAACGCCACGATCCGCATGGTGTTCGCCGCTCCCGCGAACCAGACCCTGGCCCAGGGGAGCGCGGCCAGAGCCGTTGCGGCCAGCCTGGGGGAGGCCGCCAAGGCGCCAGAAGTCGCCGACGCCGGCGACCCGGTCCTGTCGACTGACGGCCGGATCGCCTACTCCGACGTCACCTTCGCGATGCCGGACGCCAAGGTCAGCGAAAAGGCCCGGGACCAGGTCCTGGCGGCCGCCTCCCCGGCCCGCGCGGCCGGCGTCCAGGTGGAGTTCGGCGGGTCGCTGATGCAGGCCGACACCGAGGTGGGCGGTCCCGCCGAAGTCGTCGGCGCCGTGGTCGCGTTCGCGGTGCTGGCGGTCGCGCTGGGCTCGCTGATCGCCGCCGGCCTGTCGCTGATCACGGCGGCGGTCGGCGTGGTGATCGGGATCCTGGGCGTCACCGCGGTGTCGGCCTTCGTCGACATGACCAGCACCGCGACAGCGCTGGCGCTGATGGTCGGCCTGGCCGTCGGCATCGACTACGCCCTGTTCATCCTGGCGCGCCACCGCGAACAACTCCAGGACCGCGCCGTGGACCCCGGCACCTCCATCGCCCGGGCGGTCGCCACCGCAGGCGGCGCGGTCGTGTTCGCCGGCGCCACCGTGGTCATCGCGCTCGCCGCGCTGGCGGTGACCGGGATCCCGTTCCTGACCGTGATGGGGCTGGCCGCATCGGGGACGGTCCTGCTCGCGGTGCTGGTGGCGATCAGCCTGGTGCCCGCCGCCCTGGCCCTGGCCGGGGAACGGCTGCGGCCCCGCACCACGCGCACCACCGCCAAGCCGGGAGCCTGGGGCACCGCCTGGGCCCGGGCGGTCCTGCGCCGGCCGGTGCTCGTCCTACTGGTGGGCGTTGTCGGCCTGATGGCGCTGGCACTACCGGTCAAGGACCTGCGACTGGGGCTGCCCAGCTTCGCCGCGCAACCGGCCACCAGCACCCAGCACCGCGGCTACGACCTGCTCAGCCAGGGATTCGGGGCCGGCGCCAACGCAACCCTGGCCGCCGTCGTCGACACCAAGGGCGTGCCCGCGGCGCAGCGCCCGGCCGAACTGAACCGGCTTCAGGCCGCGTTCACCGCCGACCCCGGCGTCGCCACCGTGGCAGAGCCCGCGGCCAACGCCGCAGGGACGGTCGCGGTCATCGGCATCGTGCCCAAGACCGGCCCGTCGGACCAGGCCACCACCGACCTGGTCCACCGCCTGCGCACCCTGGCCCCGGGCACCGCACACGCCGGGGGCGCCCTCTACATCGCCGGCGCAACCGCGCTGGACATCGACGTCGCCGCCAAGCTCGCCGACGCGCTGCCGCTGTTCATCGTCCTCATCGTCGGCCTGGCCCTGGTCCTGCTGGTGATCGCGTTCCGGTCCCTGCTGGTGCCGGTCAAGGCCGCGCTGGGATTCCTGCTGTCGATCGGAGCCTCCCTCGGCGTGACCGTGTGGGTCTTCCAGCAAGGGCACCTCGCCGACCTGCTGGGGCTTCCCAGCACCGGCCCGATCGTGAGCTTCCTGCCCATCCTGCTGATCGGTGTCCTGTTCGGTCTCGCCATGGACTACGAGGTGTTCCTGGTCAGCCGTATGCGCGAAGCCCACCAACACCGCGGCGACCCCGTCGCCGCGATCGTCCACGGCATCGCCCACGGCGGCCGCGTGGTCGTCGCCGCGGCCCTCATCATGATCGCCGTCTTCGGCGGCTTCGTCTTCCACCCCGACCCGATGATCAAACCGATCGGATTCGCGCTGGCCGTCGGCGTCCTCATCGACGCGTTCGTGGTCCGGATGACCCTCGTCCCCGCCGCGATGGCCCTCCTGGGCCACCGCGCCTGGATCCTGCCCGACCGCCTGGCCCGCATCGTCCCCGACGTCGACCTCGAAGGCACCCGCCTACCGCACGCCGACACAGAAGCCGCAGGAAACGGCCCGCTGATGAGCGCCGACCGCTCCTCCTAGCCCTGCTCAACGCCGCTGGCGTACCGGCCGGCATCGACGGGCCCAGCCGTGACGGGCGCGGCCGCGGGCGTCCAGGACGATCGGTCGCCAGACCAGGTCGATCATGTGGCGGCGCCAGGTCCGCTCGCAGGCGCGGTGCTCAGACTGCAGCCAGACCGCCGACGCCTCTGACGTTCCGGCCCCCGCATCGCCAGCGCACAGCAAGGACCTCCAGCGGCAGCCGACTCCGCCGCGGTACTGCCGGGGGGGGGGGGGGGGCGCGCCCCCCCCCCCGGGCCGGGGGGGCCCCCCCCCCCCCACCCCGCCCCCCCCCCCCCGGCGGCGCCGGGGAGGTCGCGGTTT
>JBITGK010000008.1:37169-426798 GCA_044456955.1 Spirillospora sp. NPDC050679
CTCCCCCCCCCGGGGGGGGGGGGGCGGGGGGGGGGGGGGGGGGGGGGGGGGGGGGCGGCCCCCCCCCCCCCCCCGGCTCCGGTCGGCCCTCCGCTCCCGAAGCCGTCCCCAGCCGCCAGGTAGCCGAATGAGAGGTCACTGTTGCGGTTCGTGATCGTTGCGAGTTGGGTTTGCCGCGCGGTAGCGCATCCCGGGCGTTCAAGGTTGTTCCCGACCTCGGGGGCCGATCGGGCGAATGGGGTTGATGGTGCGTCGGGAGTGGGAGCCGGAGGAGCTGATCGCAGCGTGGACGCTGCTGGACGGCGACTGGGAGCTGATGGGGAACAAGACCGGGGCGACGCGGCTGGGGCTCGGTCTGTTGCTGAAGTTCTTCGAGCAGGAGGGCCGGTTCCCGCGGCACGTGGGTGAGTTGCCCAAGGTTGCTGTCGACTATGTGGCGGGGCAAGTCAAAGTCGATCCGGCGTTCTGGCGGAGTACGACTGGTTGGGGAGGTCGATCGAGCGGCACCGGGCGCAGATCCGCGAGACGTTGGGGGTTCCGGGAGCCGACCCGGGCCGATGAGGAAGTGCTGGCCAAGTGGCTGGCGGGCAAGATCTGCCCGATGGCGTTCACCGACGAGGGGCTTCGGTCGGCGCTGCTGGCGCGCTGCCGGACGTTGAAGGTCGAGCCGCCGGGGCGGGTGGACCGGATCGTGGGTGGGGGCCGGGCTCGGTTCGAGCGGGAGTTCTGCCTGCATGTGCTGAACGGATTGTCGGCGGATGCGGCGCGGTCGCTGTGGGAGCTGGCCACGGGCGAGGCCGGGTTCTTGCTGGAGCTGAAGTCCGATCCGGGCCGGTTGGGTCTGGAGACGCTGCTGGAGGAGATCGTCAAGCTCCGGCGGGCCAAGGCGCTCGGGCTTGCCGCGGATCTGTTCGGCGGGTATTCGGATCGGCTGGTGGCCTCCTGGCGGGCGCGGGCGATGGCCTCGCATCCCTCTGATCTGGCGGCGAACCAGCCGCCGGTCCGGCTGACGTTGGTGGCCGCGCTGGCGTGGTCGCGGACGACGGAGATCACCGATGCGCTGGTCGATCTGTTCATCGGCTTGGTGTCGAAGATCGACACACGGGCGGAGCGGAAGGTCGAGAAGGCGATCGAGGCCGAGGCCAAGAAGGTGCACCGCAAGACCGAGAAGCTGTTCTCGATCGCCGAGGCGTCGCTGAAGAAGCCGGAGGGCACGGTCCGCCAGGTGGTGTTCCCTGCGGTGTCGGGCGGGGAGGGCATACTGCGGGCACTGGTAGCCGAGGCCGAGGCGGACGCCAAGGCCTACAAGGCCCGGGGCCGGACCGTGCTGACCGGCTCGTACACCAGCTACTACCGGCGGATGCTGCCCAAGCCGCCGGCCGCGATCGAGTTCAAGTGCAACAACACCGGCTACCGGCCGGTGAGGGACGCTCTGGACCTGCTGCAGCGCTACGCCGACATCCCGAACACCACCCGCCACTACGACGCGTCGGAGAACGTCCCGATCAAGGGCGTGGTGCCCGACGGCTGGCTGGAAGCGATCGTCGCGAGAACGGGATCATCGAGCGGGCCTCGTATGAGCTGTGCGTGATCGTGTCGCTGAAGGACGCGCTGCGCCGCCGCGAGATCTACGTCGTCGGCGCCCGCCGCTGGCGCAACCCCGAAGAGGACCTGCCGACCGATTTTGAGGACAACCGAGACGTCCACTACGAGACCCTGCACCAACCGATGGACGCCAGCGTGTTCATCGCCACGTTGAAGGAGGCGATGCGCGCCTCGATGGCGGCTTGCGGGGATGCGGTCAGCAAGAACAAGTCCGGCGGCACCAACGTGAAGACGCACCGCGGCGAGCCGCGCTGGCACATCCCCGACCTGGGCAAGCTCAAGGTGCCGGAGAATCTGCGGGCGCTGCACACCGAGGTCGCCGCCCGCTGGGGGATCATCGACCTGCTGGACTTCTTGAAGGAGTCGGACTTCGTCACCGACTTCACCGACGCCTTCACCACCGCCGCCACCCGCGAGGCGACCCCGCGTGAGGTGATCCGCAAACGGCTGCTGCTGGTCCTGTACGCGCTCGGCACGAATGTGGGGATCAAACGGGTCGCCGACGGCGGCCGCCATGGCGAGACCGAGGCCGCGCTGCGCGCCACCCGGCATCTGTTCGTCAACCGCGACAACTTGCGCGCGGCGATCGCGACGCTGGTCAACGCCACCTTGGCGATGCGGGACCCGTTATGGTGGGGCAACGGCACCGCGTGCGCGTCGGATTCGAAGAAGTTCGGATCGTGGTCGTCGAACCTGATGACCGAGTACCACGCCCGGTACGGCGGCCACGGCGTGATGATCTACTGGCATGTGGACCGCAAGTCGGTGTGCGTCTACTCCCAGCTTCGGTCCTGCAATGCCTCCGAGGTCGCCGCGATGATGGAGGGCGTGCTGCGGCACTGCACCGACGCCAGCATCGATCGCCAGTACACCGACAGCCATGGCCAGTCCCTGGTCGAGTTTGCGTTCTCGCACTTGCTGGGGTTCAAACTGCTGCCCCGGATCAAGAGGATTGCCCACCAGAAGCTGGTGAAGACCGACGCCGATGACCAGGTCCCGTCCTGCCTGAGCGGCATGGTGGCCGACAAGCCGGTCGACTGGGAGATCATCGCCCAGCAGTACGACCAGATGGTCAAGTACGCCACCGCGCTACGGCTTGGAACGGCCGAGGCCGAGCAGGTACTGCGCCGCTTCACCCGCAGTGGCCCCAAGCACCCCACCTACAAGGCCATCGAGGAACCCGGCAGGGCGGTCAAGAGCGTGTTCGTCGCCGAGTACGTCTCCTCTGAGGTACTGCGCCGGGAGATCCACGAGGGCCTGCAGGTGGTGGAGAACTGGAACTCCGCCAACACCGACCTGTTCTACGGCAGCGCCGGCACCATCCCCGGCAGCGACAAGGAGCACCAGGAGGTGTCCATGCTCAGCCTGCACCTGCTCCAGTCCGCGCTGGTGTTCATCAACACCCTGCTCATCCAGTCCGTCCTCAAGGACCCTGCCTGGCAGCAGAAGCTGACCGACGCCGACAAGCGCGGCCTGTCGCCACTGTTCTGGTCCAACGCCAACCTCTACGGCACGATCGACATCGACAGGGCCGACGCCTCAACCTCGGCCTCGCTGCCTGATCCCTTCCCGACCAGAACGTCCCGTCCCCTCGGTCAGGCTGATCGAGGGGGGTGCGACTCGTCCGCAGTGAGCCATCCGCCCAGCTCATCAAGCTCCCTGTGGAAGAGCCGCACCCGAGTTGCTGTGGTGGGTGCGGGCGATCTGGCGGCGGAATCGAAGCTTTGTCCGGTAAAGCTGCGGCCCGCGATCCTCGGCGGAACCGTCCGTTCCAAGCTTCGCGTCCGCAACGCCAGCACAGGAAGGGCCGGTGGTGTGTAACACGACGAGGCCCTCTCGCCAAGAAGAGCAAACAGCACATAGCGGGAGGCCCTTGGATGGGAGATGAGAAGCCGGCCGTGGCGACGGATCCGGCGGACGTCACCGCGATCGGACGTGATCGGGCGGCGCTAGAGGTGTTCTATCGGCGGCATGTCGCGGATGTGACCCGCTTCGTGGCTCGCCGGATCTCCGATCCTCACACGGTCGACGATCTGACCACCGAGGTGTTCCTGGCCGCGATCGATGCCGCCGAGCGATACCAGGCCGGCCGGGGAAGTCCGCGAGCGTGGTTGCTGGGCATCGCCCGGAACGTGGTGGCCGCTGAGTGGCGGCGGCATGCCAGTGAGCGCGACAAGGCGCAGCGGGCAGGGGGGCATCGCCATCTGGACGGTGACGACATCGTCCGGCTGGAAGAGCAGATCGACGCCCAGCGAGCGGCGCGCGACCTGCACGCGCTGCTCTCCGTGCTGCCCGAACGGCTGCGCAGTGTCATCGAGCTGGTCGATCTGGACGGCCTGAGCCTGGCTGAGGCGGCCGCGGCGCTGAGCATCCGTAACGGGACTGCCCGGGTTCGACTGCACCGGGCCCGTACACGGCTGAAGGCCGCCTTCCCGCCGGACCATGCGGCACCCGCCCGGTCAACCGCTAATCCACAGTCTCCCTTGATGAAAGGAGCCTCATGAGCAGCATCTCTACCGATGACACTCCGCTTGCGGGCTATCAGGAACGGCGGCTGATCGAGCTGACCGCGGCGGTTGTCGCCAGGACCGAGCAGGGCGCTCGCGCATCGGCGGTTCGGCCGCCGCGCCGGTTGGGGATGGTGCGCCGGCGATCGGCGTGGGGCCTCGCGGGGGCGGCGGCCTCGGCGTGCGCTGTTGCCGGCGTGCTGGTGACCTGGACGGGGGGCACCCAGCCCGCCTACGCGGTGACCCGGGATCCGTCCGGCCTGGTCACGGTCAAGGTCACCCAGAAGACCCTGGACTCACGCGATGCTGACGCGCTCTCGCGCGAATTGCGTTCGCTAGGCGTGCCGGCGGTCGTGTACTCCATCCCGGAGGGCAAGGTGTGCTCGCAGCCCTATGCCAGGCAGGTCAACCTCCCGTCGAACGTGTACGCCATGCCGGACGGCCTCTACACCCTGCCCAGTGATCTCCCGCAGCCGGGCGGCGGCTGGAAGATGACCATCAATCCGGGCAACTTCAAGCCCGGCCAGTTCATGGTCTGGATGTTGACCACCTCCGGTGTCTACGAGCAGAACGGTCGGCGCACCGGATCCGCGCCCTCGGTCGGCACCTACCTGGTCAGCGGACGCATCATTCCGTGCCATAACCGGCCGGCCCCCCCAGTGCAAACACCGCAGCCATCATCCGGAAAGAAGGATGGCATGCCAGTCTTCATCACTGACACCGGCGGCTATATCTCGTTCGCGGACTCGCACTGACGAATATCCCCCGCACGGCCGCAGACCGTACGACGACGGTGTCCACCAGATCCGAGCGGACACCGTCGTCCAGCAAGGGCGCCGGCCCCCGTCTTACCGGCCCTCCGCTCCCGAAGGTGACCCCAGCCCCAAAGAAACTGTGGGTGATGGCGGTGATCAGGAGGATCGAGGGACGGGGACGCTGGGGTTGGGCAGCAGGTCGGCCAGAGCGGCGCGGATGGCGGCGCGGCTGACGCCGTGGGCGCGGGCGAGCGCGGCGATCGAGAGGGCCGCCCTCGGGAACGGAAGGCCCGGTCGAACGAGCACCTCGGCCGGCGGGGTCTGCCTCGTCCTGCTCGCGAAACGCAGGCACTGCGGTTCTGGTCAGGACAAGAGTGTTGTCCAGCGGTTCGGTCGAGGTCGCGGGCAACCGGTGTCTCTCAACCAAGATCAACAAAAGTACATGATAAGCGGCGTTGTCATGCAGTCCCAGCGATCTTGCTTGAGAGCTCGTCGCCGACGCGCCATAGCTCGAGCGGTAGCGGTCGGTGCCTCAGATGCGTGAGACAAAACCGTGAATGCCTCAGTTGCATGAGACGTGCCTCAAGTTCGATGAGACAGGACAATTCAGAACTGCCCGCAGGTCAGCTTCGTGGCAAGTCACATCGCGTCCCATCTCTCTTCTCTTTCACACAAGTGGCATTGTGTGATTCTCCTGTGCGCGGTGTCTAGTCATACTCGATCCGATTTCAACGGATCGGATACGGATCGAAACCTGCTCTGCTAGGGTTCTGCGCATGAGCGAGCCCGAGCACCCAGCCGAGAGCCCCGACTCCGACCAGCCCGCCGGGGAGGAGTGGACGCCCCGTGGGCCGGCACCGGTGCGCGGTTTCGTCGAACCGGCCGACGCCGAGCGCCGCGCGGCCGCCACCCGCGATGCCGGCGGTCGGCCCTGCCGGTACTGCGGCGGCGCGTTGCCGCCGGGCAAGCGTGCCGACGCCCGCGACTGCAGCGACGATCACCGCAACCGCTTCAACCGTGAGCGCCGCACCGCTCCGGCCGCTCGCGAGGCGGGGGAGCGGCGGCTGGAGCAGGCGGCCGCTGCGCTGGGCCCGCTGACCGCGCAGCTGGCCGAGCTGGCCGGCGGCCTGCGCACCGACCTGGAGGGCGCGGTCGCCGAAGCCCTGACCGAGGCCGCCGCCGCCCGCGCCGACGCCGTGGCCGCACGTCGTGCTCAGGACCAAGCCGAGGCCGCCGCCGAGCTGGCCACGCGCCGCGCCGCCGCCGCGGCCGACGCCCAGACCGCCGCCGAACAAGCCCAGCGCCGTGCTGAACGTGCGGCCGACCGCAAAATCGCCGAGGCTGAGGAACGCGCACAGGACGCCTGGACCGCCGCCGGACGCCACCAGCAGGCCCGCCAAGCCGCCGAAGCTCAGGCCGCGGCCGCAGCCGAGCTGAACGAGCTCGCCCAAGCCGCGCACGCCGTGATCGCCGAACAACTGAGCACCGTCCACCAGGAACGCGATGCGGCGCGCGCAGAACTGGCGGCGCTGACCGAGCGCCACCACCAGGCCCTGACCCAGGCCGACACCGACCGGCAACGCCTGGAGGATGAGTTGCGCCGGATCCGCGCCGACGCCGAGCAGGCCCGTGCCGCGGCAGCCGCCACCGACCAGCGCGCCGCCGATTTGCAACAGCAGCTGAACATGCAGCGGCAGGCTGCCGCCGAACGACAGACCGAACTCCAAGCCCGGATCGAGCGTGCCGAACGGTTGGCCGACCAAGCCGAACGCCGTGCTGAACAGGCTGAGCAGCGCGCCGAGCAGATCGAACGCCGCGCCGAGCAGCGCGCCGTCGAGCAGCACGCTCAGCACACCGCAGTGGTGGCCGCACTGCGCGAGGCGCTGCGCCTGCCCGAGATCGAAGACCTCGACGGCGCTCCCGGCGTACCGGTCGGCGACACCGGCGCAGTGCTGCTGCACGAAGGCCAGATCACGGCCATTCGCCTGCCGGAGATCTACACCGGCGACCAAGCGCTGCAGACCGCGCGGGCACTCCTGGCCGTCCATGCCCACCGGCACCGCTGAGCAGGCTCCGGCTCAGTCCAAGTCGTTCCAGCCCCACGGCTCGGGGGAGCGTGCCGTCGAGTTCACAGCCGAACCCGGAACCGCTCACACCGTCGACCACCCGCTGACTCGTCGACCTCGCCTTCCCGTCGCTACCGGCCGTTCCGATCCTCCGCGCGGGCCGACGGCACGGGCGTCGACCACCGGGGGCTCGGTAGTATCGCGGAGAATCCAACGAGCCTGCCCCTGACCTGCAATGACTCTGCATTTGCTCAGGTCGGGAAAGGTTTGCTGCCGTCGCCGGTCCGTAGCTGACGCGGGATCCTCGCGTTCGATGCGAAGCTGGGGGTCCTCGGGATGAAGATTCCTCGGTCAGAGCGAACTCAAGGGTGCCGGGCTGCCCGGACAGAACGTGGGCTCTGTGCCGTTTCTTGGGGAGCATCACCGCTTCGTCGGCTCTCCCAGCACCAATTCGGCCCCGGCTTCGCAATGGCCAAGCTACATCGGGGGGCTGGGCGAGCTCGGTACTGGCGGCGAGTCGGACTGGACCCGGTGCGCGATCGGTTAGGTCGGTGTCCGCGCCGTCAAAGGGGGGCTCTGACCGGCCCGGCCCGGTCGGTGGCGGCAAACCCGGCTCCAGGATCCATCTGATCGTCGACCGCGCTGGCCTGCCGTCGGCGGTGGGGATCCCAGCGGCTAACCCCCGCGGTAGCCAGGCCCTGGAGCTGCTGGTGCGCGGCATCCACCCGGTCCGCCCGCGTCGCGGCCCGCGTCGGCGCCGCCCCGGCAAACCGCACGGCGACAAGAACCATGACCACGCGTGCCTGCGGCGTTTCCTGCGCAAGCGCGGTATCACCGCGCGGATCGCCGGCCGGGGCGCACCCAGTCCTCACAACGGCTGGGCCGACACCGCCGGGTGGTGGAACGCACCGTGGCGTGACCGGGCGGCCTTCGCCGTCTGCACCGGCCACTACGAACGCAGACCTGAGCACTTCCCGGCCTTCGCAAGCCTGGCCGCTGCCCTCACCCGCCACCGCCACCGCACCGAACGAGTCCTTGTCTTAAGAGCCGCTCAGGCGCCTACGGCATGTCCGTGGAAGCAGACCCAGGTCGCCCGACCTCGATTCACGCGAGGTGGAAGTTGGGCGACCTGGGCCAGAGCGGTCCGCGTCAGACGGGAGGGGTCATGCCTTCACCAGGATGTAGGTGCCGGAGCCGTCCTGCCTGCCGCTGCTGTACTGGCGCAGGGGCTGGCCGTCGGCGTAGCGGTCATGGCCGATCATGTAGCCGGTGTACTTGTTCTGGACGCCGATCTTGTTGGAGCCGGGGACGTCGCGGTAGACGTAGAACCGCTGGAGGTCGTCGGCCGCGCAGTTGCGGTGGACCAGGGCTGTCCCCTCGGCGGCCGCGCCGGCCTCCGGAACGGCCAGGCACTGGCCGCTGCGGTGGTTGACCAGGATGTGTTCGGCGATGCCGTTGTTCTCGGGCCCGCGGCACAGTTGCCACTGGTCCAGGTTGCCGCTGAAGATCGTGGAGGGCCTGAGCCGGACGCTGTCGCTCTGGTTGAGGGGCGCGGTCCAGAACAGGGCCTGGTCGGGCGTGCCGATCTTGTAGTAGCCCGGGTCGCAGGTGAAGGCGGCCCGCGCGGCGGGCTCAGTGGCCTGAGCGGTGGCCGCCTTGCCCGCCGTGTCCTTGGTCGCGTCCTTGGCTGCCGCGTTCCTGGCCGCGGTGGCCTTGGCGGAGGTTACCGGTCCTGGTGCGTGCCCGGCCTGGGGCGGGGTCTCGCAGTCCAGGAGACCCTGTGCCTTGCGCATGATGCTGTTGGCGGGCACGTTGTCCTCGCAGCGCACCGCGCCCTCTTCGAGGGTGGTGTAGGTGGTGAAGCTGCCGCTGTCGGGTCCCTCGATCCACTTCAGCGCCCAGCTGCCGTCGGCCTGCTGGGCGCGGTTGCAGTTGAGGCTTGCGTAGGTGCCGGTGACCTTCTTGGTGCCCTTGTAGACGCCGTAGTAGCCGGGCTCGTAGAAGTCCCAGCTGACCGAGGTCGACTCGCTGCTGGTGGAGGTGTAGTTGACCTGCACGTTCAGGCCCAGCATCGCGCCGACGGTGCCCAGGGCCTCGACGGCGAAATTGCCCTGGATGTTGCCGTTGAGGCCGAGCGAGACCGAGATGGTGGTCTGGGTGCTGGTGGTGACGTTCTGGTAGCCGGTCGTGCCCTGGGTGACGTACCAGCCCTTGAAGTGGGTGATCGTCGGGGCGACCTCGGTGCTCTTGATGATCGGGTGGCGCTTGCCGAGATCGGCCGCGGTACAGGTCTGGCCAGGTGCGGCCACCGGCTGGGCGGCGGGCTTGGCGGGTGCGGCGGCGGCCGGTGAGACCGCCAGCCCCAGGGCGGTGACCGCGCAGGCCGCCGAGGCTGCAGCGGCCCTGAGCGCTCTGCCTGTGCGGCGGGCCGGTCTGATGGAGCGCATCGGTGTGTTTCCCCCTTCGTCCCGACCGGGTGGGCCGGGGCTGTGGTGGATCAGGTCCTAATAGACGATCATGTCTGTATGACACCGAAAAAGAAAGAGGGGGACCTGCTGTGAAGCGCGTCACACGCTTGCTGGCGGCGATGGCCTCACTCGCCCTCACCGCAGCCCTTCTCACCCTGGGTGCCCCACCGGCCGCCGCCGCACCGGCCGACCGTGCCGCCGCCGTCGCGCCCACGCTGGACCAGACGGCTCAGAAGGTCCGCAAGGACGCCGAGAAGCGCCGCGCGTTCTATGAGTCCCCGGTCTCGGCGACGCCCGGTACGCGCAGCTCCAACGGGTCCTACACGCGGGACATGCCGTTCGATCCCGACATGGTCAAGGGCGGCCCCTGGGTCAACGACTGTCTGAGCGGCGCCGATGCCACCACCGCCAAGGGCCGGGTCTACAACCGGTTCAAGTGGTGTCAGGAGGTGAAGTTCAAGGCCGACTTCCACAAGAACGTCAACGGCCAGCAGGTGAAGCACGCGACCAGCTACCTGACCTTCCAGGGCGCCGGGATCGGCCACACCGACAAGCGTTCCACCCGCGTGTACTGGCGCGTCAAGCCGGGGACGGTCAAGTACAGCTGGCCGCTCCAGGACTCTCTCAAAGCCCGGCGGATGCCGCTGGAGGTCGGTGTCGAATGCGACCGGCCCTTGGACTGCGTCGTCGACAAGGGCCCCGCCAGGATGAAATGGGAGGGGTGGGAGGGCTTCGGCTGGACCTACTGGGACATCACCGGCCACGAGTCCGGCGCGGCTCCGCTCCAGAACCCCGACAAGGTGAGCTTCAACAACTGGAACTTCACCCTGGACTCCAACGACGGCACGTACTTCGCCGACAAGGCCCGGACCGAGAAGATCGGCATCCGCTGCGACTCGGCCAACTACTTCAACTGGCGCAACGATCGGTACCCCTTCGCCTGCATCTACACCGGCGCCCTGCCGTTCCTCACCTACAACACCTCCGACCCCAGCCACGGGCAGGTGGCGCAGCACATCCGGGACGCGCTGAACACCCCCGACTCCACCTACCCCAAGGAAGACCACCCCAAGAGGATCCCCGGCAAATGGTCAGTGAACGCCGAGCCGCTGCACCGCGTCGACCGCGACGGCCAGTTCGGCCGCTCCAACGAGAGCTGGAAGAAGTCGGGCTGCGGGCAGAACACCACGGCGGGCAACCCGTGGGCGAACTACTACACCCCCGCGACCGGCCTTCCCGCGACGACCAAACCCGAGCAGGAGTGCGACGAATACCCCTTCGGCAGCACCTGGGAGGGTGCCGCCGACCCCGACCATGACTTCTCGGTGCGGTGGGTCGACAAGTCGCACAACGGATCGGCCGGGAACCGGCTCGGCGAGTTCTACGTCAACGACCGGATCCTGCGGTACGAGCCGAACTTCTCTGGTGGGAAGCCGTCGGGTCCGTCCGCCGACCCGTACTGGGTGAACATCAACTAGAAAAAGGAACGTCGGCCGACAAGAGGGGCGCGTGAACGAACCGGCGGGCCGGGTCACACCACGTGGGGCCCGGCCCGTTGGCGTGCGGCTGTGGCATCATCGGTCACGCCCCCACCTACTTCGGGGGGCGGACATGGAGCAACGCAAGAAGGCGGCGTGGGCGGGCATCGCCATCGCCGGGACCATCGGGCTGTCGCCGGTCATGGCACCACCGGTGCACGCTGAGCCGATCACCGTGGTGTGAGGGGCCTCGAAGATCCCGGACAGGGACCCAATAGGGTTGTCCTGTAAGGAATCGAGGGAAGAAGCCAGTGGGACGCCCAAGTTCGTATTCGCCGGCGTTCCGCGCAGAGGCGGTTCAGTTGGCGCTGAAATCATCCGGCCCCATCGCTCAGACCGCTCGGGAGTTGGGAATGAACCCCGAGACTCTTCGCACCTGGGTGCCTCAGTACGAGCGCGAGCACGGGCGCCAGGACGAGCCGCTGCCGGTGGACGAGCGGGCCAGGCTGAAAGAACTCGAGCGCCGCAACCGCGAACTGGAGATGGAAGTCTCCTTCCTGAAAAAAGCCGCAGCGTACTTCGCGAGGGATCCGCGGTAGCGGGCAAGTACGAGTTCATCGAAATGATGCGGCTCGACAACGCGAAGTGCGTATACTCCGTTAAGTTCATGTGCAGGCAACTAGGCGTGTCCACATCCGGTTACTACGATTGGCGGACCCGTCCCGACTCGATGATCGCCCGACGGCGCGAAAAACTGCGCTTGCTGGTCAAGAAGGCCTTTGAGATGTCCGATGGCACCTACGGCCATCGGCGCGTCCGCGCCCAGTTGCTGCGCTGGGGCGTGGCCGCCGGCCCTGAGCTGGTGCGGGAGCTGATGCGCGGCTTGGGCCTGGTGCCCTGCCAGCCCCGCCCCGGGCGCTGGTCGCTCCCCCGGGCGGTCGCCGGTCCGGTGCCCGACCTGGTCGGACGCGACTTCACCGCCGACCTGCCCGGGCAAAAGCTCGTCGGCGACATCACCTATATTCCCACCGGCCAAGGGTGGCTGTATCTGGCGACCGTCATCGATTGCTGCACCAAAGAGGTCATCGGATATGCGATGGCCGATCACTACCGGACGCCGCTGATCTGTCGGGCGATCGGTAGCGTGGCCCGGAACCGAAAGCTCGCCCAGGGCGCCGTCTTCCACTCCGACCGCGGCAGCAATTACATGTCGGCCGAGTACGGGCAGGTCCTCAAAGAACTCGGGGTTCGGCAGTCGGCCGGCCGGACCGGAATCTGTTTCGACAACGCCATGGCCGAATCGTTCTTCGGCGTTCTGAAGAACGAACGCGTCTCCCGTACGATCTACCACACCCGCGAACAGGCCCGGCAGGACATCACTCGGTATATCGAGTTCTGGTACAATCGCCAACGCCTTCATTCGGCAGTGGGTTACCGCCCGCCAAGCGAAGTGCACGCAGAATTCAAGAAACTGCAACCCGCGGCCTGAACTAACCAGTCAAACTCCTGTCCGAAATCTTCGGGACCCCTCAGTCAACGACGCCCGCTCGGCCGCGGACAACTCGGTGCGCTCGCCCGCCAGCCGCCGCGCCCCCGGCACCAGCAATCCCCACAACGCCAGCACCGCCACACCGACCACCGCACCGCCGCCCAGCGCCCACCGCACCGGGCCCGCCGGAGCCCACTGCGCCGCCGCCCAAGCCGCGGCCAGCACTCCCAGCGCCAGCGCCGCCGCCACTACTTCGGTCACCCTCGGCCGCTGCCTTGGTTGCTGCATGGCCACCCCTTCGGCGCAAAGCCCGATCACGTCCCGGCAGCAGTTACTGAGGATTAATGGGTGATGTCGTCAGGGTGAGGCCGGTGGCGGCCAGGCAGCCGTCGATGAGGTGGCTGCGGTGTTGGATCTGGCGGAGTCCGCGGCGCAGGGTGCGCATGAGGTGGTCGGGATCGGTGAAGGCGGTGTTGGCCTGGCCAGAGCGGCGCAGCAGTGACCAGATGCCCTCGACGGGGTTGAGGTCGGGGGCGTAGGTCGGCAGATAGAAAACGCTCAGCCAGTCGCAGGCGTTGATGAAGGCGCGCATCCGGGCGTCGCGGTGGACGTTCAGGTTGTCCCAGACCAGGACGATTGGGCCGCCCAACTGGTGGTGGGCGGCGATCATAAGGTCCCGGTAGTCGGTCCAGGTGAAGCTTTGGCGTCCGCCGCGCTTGTGGTCGGTGTGGTGGCGGGGCCGGTAGATCAGCCGGGACCGCTCCCCGGCCTTGTAGCAGGCCGGCGCAGCGACCGAGAAGCGGCGCTGGGGGCGGCCGCGCACCGTGATCACAGGCGTGTGTCCGCGTGGGGACCAGGTGCGGCGAGTGGGCGGCGTCATCGAGAACCCAGCCTCGTCTTCGAAGACGATCCAGGCATCGAGCGCCGCCGCGGTGGTTCCACCTGCGGCCAGGTCTGGTTGATCCAGCCGGTGACCTGTTCGGGGTCGCGTTCGCTCGCCCGGCGGGCGGGGACCTGGTGGCTCCAGCCGTGCCGGCGCAGCATCACCCGGGATGCCCGCCAGCGTCATGCTCTTGTGGAACCGGCGGCCGATCAGCGTCTTGATCCGCGCCAGTGTCCAGGTCTGGTCCGGCCAGCCATGCGCGACCGGGCCCTTGGTCAATTCGGCTTCCAGTTTGGCGAACAACTCTGGACTCAGCGCCGGGCGCCCCGGAGACCCTCGTGATCGTAGGGCGGTCGTGCCCTGCCAGCGCCAGGCATGTCGCCGGCGCTGCACCGACCGCACGCTCACCCGCAGCCGCTTGGCGATCTCGGTGTTGGAGTGTCCTGTAGCGAACAGTTCAGCGGCTTCCAGGCGAAGCCGTTCCCGGAACGCCCGCCGTTCATCGGTCAGCCCACCACCTTGGGGATACATCATCCATCAGGCATAACGCGACCTCTGCTGCTTGTGAAGTCGCTACGACACCACTCTTTAAAGCTCAGTAGCGCAAGTGCGGCCACCGCCCCCACCTCTCCCGGGGCGGTGGCCGCCGCTATTTGGTTCAGGTCCACCACCACGTGCGCCCGCAAGCAAGGCTGATCGGCGGCCGCATCTCCCGCCGTTGTTCCTGGCTGGCCGCCGACCTGTGCTGGCGCACCGGCCGCAGCCGCTTGTCCTACGAACGCGCCGAGTAACTGTTCAAGCAGGACATTGGCCAGGCCGCGCTAAAGCAGGCGGGGGAGAGGCGGAGACCCGCGATGAAGCTGGACTGGCGGTGCAGCGGGGCACCGTGCGGATGCTGGGGTCTTTCTGGCCGAGGTCCTCACGGCGCTTTCGCCGGTCCTGTGGGGTTCGTCGTCGAGCAGCTTGTTAGGAGCGATCCTGTTCGCCCCTTGCGAGGCTGATCAGCCTCGCAAGGGGCGAAACCGGCTTCCTACCCCGTCCACCGTTGTGCCGTGGTTCGCCCTACAGCGTGTCGGCCATGTCAGTCGGTCGTGCCGGCGTGTACGGCGATGATTCGCCAGCCGTGCGTGTCGTCGTGCAGCCAGGTACGGGTGTAGCGCATCCTGGCCGCGAACGGCGTCCCGGAGACGGTCCCTTCGACGGTGCCGAGAAACCATGTCACCCCGGTGCGCCCCTCGGCGAGCACGGTCAACTCCTCTTCAGCCACCTTCGTCAACACCTGCGTCCGAGTGCGGTGCAGCTCCAGGTCGTCCGCCTTGGTCGCGACGTTCGCACCGAAGGTGAAGATCAGCCGATCATCCAGCAGCCGATCCAGCGCCTCGACATCTCCAGCGAGCTGCGCGGCCTGAAGTCGGTGCTCGGCATCCCGCAAGTTCTCCATGAGGCCCACCCTCCCAGCCGGCGCCGCATCCGCGCCAGGACGTTCACGATCAGCTGATCTTCGCAGTCCGATCCCGGGACTCCGATCGCCGGTGAGGGCGCCTTCATCACCGCCCTCGCCCGCACCGACGGGGTGAGCCGAGCCGCCGTGCGCACCGCGCCGGCACCAACTGCCTGGCATCGGCGGGCGGGCGGCACTGCGTCCATCGCGAAGCGTACGAGTTCTTCAGCGACCGGTGAACAACCCGCCCACCAGATGCGGCAGATACACCGGCACCCGCTCCGGCTCCGCAGGGGCGGGCGGGTTGAAGTACATGGGGCCGTAGAAGTCGCGGCCCTGCACCACGGTGTCGGCGGAGCTACCCGACACCCTGTTCTTGACGCCGTCACCACCGCCGTCGGCAGGGGGCTGCGGCTCGTCTTCGTGGTCGTGGTCGCCGGGGCGAGCGCCGGGATGCTGATCGGCCACCTGAACTCCTTCCCGACCAGAAGAAGGGGGGTCTTCCAGCATGGCCGACACCAGGCCCGGCGCGGGCACACCAGCCCGGACCCGGCCACATCCATCCGGTCCGCCCACGAGCGCCGGCTTCTCGACACGGGTTCTGCGACATCACCGCTTGCGGGAACGCGGCACCGCCGAACGCGAGCCTCCAAGGATCCGGAGGTCGGGTCAGCCGCGCAGGCGGGTGACCGCTTGAGGGGTCAGGTGCCGCGCGAGCTCCTCGAGGAGGCTGATGATCTCGGTGACCCGCTGCGGATCGTCGGCGCCCAGGGCGGCCGCGAGGGCGGACTCGATGGGGCTCGCTCTGACCTCTTCCACCCTGCTGGACGGCTGGGGCGCGGGCTGGATGAGCAGCCGGCGCCGGTCGTTGGGGTCGGCCTCGGTGACGATGGCGCCCGCGTCACGGAGCCGGGCGACCGCTGCCGACACCGCGCTCTGGGGAAGGCCGGTGCGGGTGGCGATCTCTCCGACCGCGCTGCCGGGGTGCGCGCGCACGTCGCTGACCACGATCAGCACCGTCCGGACGCTGGTGGAATGCCGGCCGATGCCCTCGACGGGCAGGGCCTCCTCGCCGATCTTCATCAGGGTGCGCCCCAGCAGGAACAGCTCGACTGCGTCCATGCCCAGAATCTACATCAGTTCTGATGCATCAAACTTGATACATCAAACCTGATGCTTTATGTTCGATCTTGCACGGCCGGACCGGCCCGACCCCGAAAGGACCCCTTCGATGAACCCCACCACGCTCCCGGACCTGACGACCGGCACGCTTCTGACCAGCGGAGCCACGCTCTACTACGAGATGCGCGGCACCGGCCCGATGCTGCTGATCTCCCAAAGCGGCGAGGGCGATGCCGGGCGCAGCAAGGACCTGGTCGACCAGCTCACCGTCGACTACACCGTGGTGACCTACGACCGCCGCGGCCTGTCTCGCAGCACGCTGGACGACCACGAGCGGGGCGCGACCCTGGCCGAGCACGCCGACGACGTGCACCGGCTGCTAGCCGAGCTGACCGACGAGCCGGTGCTCATGCTCGGCTGCAGCTTGGGCGCCTCCATCGGTTTTCACCTGGCCGTCGACCACCCCGGGCAGATCAGCACGCTCATCGCCCACGAGCCCGTCACGCCACGGCTGCTGCCCGCCGACCAGTGCGCCCACCACCGGCAAGAGCTGGCACACATCCAGCAGGTTCACCGCCGTGACGGACTGACCGCGGCCCTCAAGGTGGTCGCCGAAGTGCTGGGCATCGACCCCGCCAACCGCGACGTGGAACCCGACCTCACCCCTCAGCCCATGACACCCCAGCGGCTCCGCAACTTCGACTTCTTCATCGAGCACGACTTCACCGCGATCATCGGCGACACCCTCGACGTCACAGCCCTCAGCACAACCCCGACCCGCATCATCCCGGCCATCGGCCGCACCACCCCGCGCGCCGTCTTCGACAACAAATGCGCCTTCGCGCTGGCCGACCTGCTCGGCACCGACCTGCACGAATTCCCCGGCGGCCACAACGGCAACACCACCCACCCCCGCGCCTACGCAGCGGCCCTACGCCACACCCTCTGAACCCCCAGCGGTCCGCGTTGCTGGTCCTGGCCTCGACCTCGGGCGCCGGGTGCGGGACCAGCAGTGTTGCTCGTCGGCGTGAGCATCCGATGGGCCAACTCCGGCGCCCGCCCAGAGCAGCCACTGAACCTCTGCTGACCTGGTCTGACTCCAACGCTTGCACTTCATTGCACGAGCCTTGCCGACACCCCGACGCGCAGAGTGACGGCGGAGTTTTCGGGGCGGATCGGCATGTGCGCGTTACGCGGCCATGTCACCACCGGTCAATGGATTCGCGGTGAAGCGGCCCGGCAGGCCCGCTTCCTGGCGGGCGGTCCCGGCCTCACGCGGTCTGTCTAGACCAGCTCGAAGTACTCGTCGTGGTAGGCGGCCTCGGGGGTCCCGAAGCCGACGGTCCTGGACCGGTAGACCCCTTGCAGGGCGTTGAGCCATCGGAGCTCTTCGGCCCCGGTCTCGAACAGGCACGACCCGAAGGCCAGCGCCCCGGTGCCGTGTGCGGTGTCCATGCGGCCGGTCCCGTGGATGTAGATGACCGCCCCTTCCTCTGTGACGACCTGTCCGCGCCAGTCCAGCGTCCCGATGCCATCGGGCGCGACGGCGAGCCAGTCCGCCGCGGCACCGACGAGGCGGGCGGTGAGCCCGCGGCCCTGGATGACCCCCTCAGTGATACCGACGATCACCCGGGTGCCGGTGGGGGTCCCGGGCAGGACCTGGGGCGGCGCCAGCCGCCAGAGGCCGCGGAACAGCGGCTTGAGCCCGGCCGGCTCCGGTGCGCCCGGCAGCTCGGTGAAGATCTCCTCGGGGGTCAGCATCTCTCGTCCCTTCCACGACTACCTTGGCTAGTCAATGTAATTTCTTACCTTGAAATGTCAAGGTAAAGTTGGCCGACATGGCACCACGCATACGCCGAAGTCCCGCGGAGGCCAGGCGGCTCATCCTGGAGGCGGCCGAACGGCTACTGGCCACCGGGGGAGTGGCCGCGGTCCAGGTCCGTGCCGTCGCCGCGCAGGTCGGCGTCACCGACGCCGCGGTCAACCACCACTTCGGCAGTCGCGACCAGCTGCTCGCGGCGCTGCTCAAGCACGGCGGGATCCGCCTCAAGGAGCGCTTGGAGAAGGTCGGGGGCGATGACATCGAACAGGTCGTGGGATCTCTCGCCGCGGTGTACGCCGACGGGTACGCCGAACTGGCCCTCGAGCTGCACCGTTCCGGGTGGCGCGACTCCGGCAGCGGGATGCTGTCGGCCGTCGTCGATGCGCTCTACGAACGGGCCCGCGCGCAGGGCGGGCAGCCCGACCGGCGGCGCATCCAGCTCGCAGTGGCCGCGCTGCACCAAGGCGTCGCACTGGACCCGGTGGTGGGTGCCGAGTTCCGGCGCAGCGCCGGCCTCCAAGACGCCACGTCGGCCGACACGCTCGCCTGGTGGGTGCAGGTGCTGACCCGGATGCTCGACTCCTGAACGGCCTGCGTCGCATTCACTAGTGATCCCGTGACACAGGGCGTCACGATAGGTGCGCCGCAACTGCCTGCGGGTCGGCTCGCGGCGGCCGGTCAGCCATCAAGGAGAAAGGCCGGCGCGTCCGACGCGAGCCGCTTGTCGGTGAACGTCGCCGCGTGGCTTCTGCCGACGTAGCTGACCAGATGCGCGTCGGGGACGCCGCGAGCGGTCTGGCGGGCTTCACCGATCAGAAATCCTCCGCCACCTCGTCAGTTCTGCTAGCCCCTCGCTACCTGCGGAAGGATCGACGACCATGACCGACGCCAGACCGCTGGGCGCCGACAAGGCCGCGTTCATCGCGGCGGCCCGCTCAGATGACACGGCACAGTTCGCGCTGATCACGGAGCGCTACCGGCGTGAGCTGCAGGTGCACTGCTACCGGATGCTCGCGAACTACGAGGACGCCCAGGACATGACGCAGGAGACGTTCCTGCGGGCGTGGAACAAGCGGGAGTCGTTCAAGGGCAACGCCGCGCTGCGGACCTGGCTGCACCGGATCGCGACGAACGCCTGCCTCGACTTCCTGGAGAAGCGCAACGACCGCACACCCGTGCCCGCCGAGCTGCCGGACGCGGGCTCGGAAGTGCACTACCTGCAGCCCTACCCCGACCGGATGCTCCCGGCGGACCCGCAGGAATCGGTGGTGGCGCGGGAGACGATCGAGCTGGCGTTCATCGTCGCCGTCCAGCACCTGCCGCCGCGGCAGCGCGCGGTGTTCATCCTGCGCGACGTCCTCGGCTGGCCGGCGTCGAAGGCCGCCGACGCCCTCGGACTGACCGTCGCATCGGTGACCAGCGCGCTGCAACGGGCGCGCGTGACGATGCGCGAGCAGCTGCCCGACCGCCGCCTCGATTGGCGCAGCCCCGCCACGCATGAGCTGTCGAATGACGAACGCGACGTAGTGAAGTCTTATATGGACGCCCATGAGCGCAACGACCTCGACGGGCTGATGGCATTGCTGCGCGACGACCTGCGCTTCGTGATGCTGCCCGATCCGGGCGCTCTGGTCGTCACGGCCAAGAACGCGGTGGACGGCTGGGTCTCCAGCGGGCTCTTCCAGCGCGGCTACGACGACTGGCGCTGCATCGCCACGACGGTCAACCGCATGCCTGCCGCCGCGCTGTACCGCCGCGCCCCCGACGACCCGGAACACCGTTTGTTCAACATCGCGGTCCTGCACATCGTCGACGGGAAGATCGCCGAGCTCACCGGATTCGACGCCGCCGACAAACCATGGCTGGACCTGCCCGCGACGCTGTGATCAGACGAGCCCAGCGCACGGACCGGCGTCACCGAAGTCTCCGCGGAATGGGCCCCCTTACCGGCTGAACACCGACGCGGTGACGCGAGCACCCCTGCCCCGCCGGCGTGGCCGGCGGGGCAGCCCTTCACATCGAGAACACGCCAGGAAGGGATTCCGACTCGGCCTTACGAGCCGAGCGTTCGGCCCGTGCTCATCGCCTCGTCTCGTATCGGGTCAGCAGCACACCGCCGGGAAATGCCCGCGTCTCGACCAGCTTCAGCTTCACCCAGCTGTCCAGCGCGGTGAAGAACGGCGTGCCGCCGCCCACCAGGACCGGGTGGGTGACGATCACGTACTCGTCGATCAGCCCGGCCCGCATGGCCGCTCCGGCGAGCGTCGCGCCGCCGATGTCCATCGGGCCGCCGTCGCCGGCCTTGAGCCTGGTGATCTCGGCGACCGCGTCGCCGGTGACCAGGCGGGTGTTCCAGTCGACCGTGCTGGTCGTGGCGGAGAACACCACCTTCGGCATGTCCCGCCAGCGGCGCGCGAACTCGGCCTCCGCCGGTGTGGCGCCCGGCTGCTCGTCGGCGGTCGGCCAGTGGGGGATCATCGCCTCCCACAGCTTGCGCCCGTACAGCGCCAGGCCCGTCGCGTCCACCCGGTCGGACCACCACTGGAACAGTTCGTCGCTCGAGGACGAGTCCGGTCCCTCGCCTCCGCTCCAGCCGAGGTCGTCGCCGGGCGCGGCGATGTAGCCGTCCAGGGACACGTTCATGGCGAAGATCAGTTTCCGCATCGTGCCAGCCTTCCGTGAGTCGATCTCACACCTACAGACGGGCGCGGCGCGGAACCCTAATCGGTGCGCGATCTGCGTCCGCAGATGCTCCTCGCGTTCCGGAGCCGGCAGGTCGTGCTCAGCAGGGCGCACTTAGCCGGTGATCGCATCAAAGTGTGCTTGGACAGCGCCATGAGCATCGGTGGGGGTCAGGCCAAAGTGGCGTAGCTGGTGCGAAGGGCGACGTCGACCAGCGCCAACGAGGGGGCGCCTTGTGATCGGTGAGAAACACCGGGCCGGGCCAGCAGCCGGGCGGTGTCGGGCTGCCGCACGATCACATGGCGGGCACCGCCCTTTCGGTCACCACCGTCCGTTGGTTCGCGGTGTCCAGGTCCGGCACGTTCAGCAGCAGCGCCACCGCGATGAGCGAATCGTTCAAGACCGCCGAGGTGCCGGGGCGGGAGCCTGGTGGTCATGAGCGAGCAGACTTTCACTCCTGCGCTGGGACGCTTCGCGCCCGCGCGCTTCTTCGACCCGGTCGTCGCGTTGACCCGGGAGCGGTTGTGGCGGGCGCTGACCGTCATGCACGTCTCGCCGGGTCCGGACGAGCTGGTGGTGGACGTGGGATGCGGCACCGGGACGACCGCGCTGATGGTGAGCCGGGCGGAGCCGCGGGCGCGGGTGGTGGCGATCGACCCGGACAAGAGCGTTCTGGCGATCGCGCGGCGCAAGGCGCAGGCCGCCGGCGCGGACGTCCGGTGGGAGGTGGGCATGGGCGACGCGTTGCCCGAGCTCGTGGGCGTCGGGGCGGCGGACGCGGTGATGTCCACGCTGGTGCTGCACCAGTGCCCGCTGGAGACCAAGCGGGCCATCCTCGCGGCGATGCGCGCGGTGCTCCGTCCGGGCGGCAAGGTGGTGATCACTGACTACGGGCTCCAGCGAACGCGGTTGATGAGGAGCGGGTTCCGCTTGGTGCAGTTCGCCGACGGGGTGGAGGACACCCGTCCGAACGCCGAGGGCATGGTGCCCGAGCTGATGGCGGAAGCCGGTTTCCAGGACGTGCGGGAGGCCGAGCTGGTGTCAACGGTCACCGGATCGATTTCGGTGTACGTCGCCGTCCGCGACGGAGGGGCGTAGCAGCGGCAGGACGGCCGCGGGGGTCAGGCCCATCATCTCGCGCATCCATCGGGTCAGGTGGGCCTGGTCGGCGAAGCCGCTCGCGGTGGCGGCGTCGGCCAGGGACCGTCCCGCGTGGACTTCCTCAACGGTGCGGCGGAGCTGGTTCCAGACCCGCCAGCGCGTGAGGGGCATGCCGAGCTGGCTCCGCGCGAGGCCGCGGAGGCGTTGCGGAGACACTCCCACGCGTGCCGCCAGCTCCGGCACGGGGACCGGGCCGTCCGCGAGGGCCCGCATGGCCGCGAGCAGTCGGGGGTCGAGGCGATCGGACGGCATGGTTCCGACGGAGCGGATGTCGTCTTCGCCGAGATGGCGCAGCTCCGGCACGGCGGTGACGCCCGCGCCGCAGCGGCGGCGCAGCCGGTCGGCGTACGCGCAGTGGGGCTCGATGTAGAGGACGCGCAGGTCCGCCGTCGTCAGCATCCGATGCCTTGCCATGGGCGGGACGAGGAGAGCGGTGGCGCAGTGGCGGGTGCCGGCGGCGTCGAGCATGGCGGCGTGGCCGTGGACGGCGACGGTGATCTGGAAGGCGGCGTGGCGGTGGAGGCCGGAGTCCCACGAGGGGCCTTGGTAGATCGCGTATCCGGGCCCGGCGGTGAAGCCCGCCGCGCTGCGGCGGACCTCCTGTTCGCAGGACTGGGAGGGCCAGTGGGCGGGACGGTCCGGTCCCGTGCGCGGTGGTGTCCCGTACCCGCATGTCGGGCACCGTGCCGTCTCCGTTTCGGGCCGGTCGGTCACTGGGTGCCGCCGTTGATCGGAACGGCCTTGCCCGCGTCCAGACAGCGGTAGGGGGTCATGCGGCTGACGCCGACGATCGCCTCCGCCAGGGTCTGTGCGATCACATCGGCCATGGTCACCGACGCGGGCAAGAGCATCATGGGACGCGGACGGGGCCGGTCCGGTCCGCATGGCCGCTTCGCAAGCGCGGCGTCGCGGTTGGCCCTCATGACCGCATCATCCACCCGTCGCCGGCCGCAAGTTCTGAGCTGGGCCTGCTCGGAGGCACAGGCCGCCCTATGGTTGCGCCTGCTCGTAGAACGCTCGGACTCGTGCGGCCCGTCCGTGCTGGTCCAGCTCGACCACGTCCAGAGCACGATTGCCGTTCTCGCGCCGGTACAGCAGGGCGTAGCCGCCGGGGCTGGTCAAGAACGCCTCTTCGACGAATCGCAGCTCCGGGGCGAGTCCCAAGCCTCGCTCGAAGTGATGGCGCAGCTCTGCCTTGCTCCGCAACCGGCCGTCCGGCCGGTCCCAGCGGGTCACGACCGTGGTCGCGGCAAAGTCGACCTCCTCGGAGTAGCACGCCATGATGGCGTCCAGATCCCGGGCCTCCCAAGCGGCCAACCACTGATCCGCGTGCGCTCTCGCCTCCATGTTGATCAGTATTTCGGTGGCCGTGACGCATGTGCCATCGGTTTTGCAGTGCGCCGCAGGCGTCAGGAGCCGGGCGGTGACGTCCGTGATCCGACGAGGTCGTTGCTGACCTGCGGGAACGCCTGAGACACGGACCTGGTGTCGGGCGGGTTCGGGGCGCCTGCGTTTCGACGGCACCGACCCCGTACCGGAGCCCGAAGTCCGCAACGGCACATGACGATGGGAGCCGCCCGTGGGCGACCGGCTCGGCGCCGCCGGGGTCAGGGGCTCGGGGGCGCCTGCCGCGTGTGATGGTCCAGCAGGCGGGTGAGCAGGTGCACGAGCTGGTCGCGTTCGGCGGGGAGCAGCGGGGCGAGCAGCTCTTCGTGGAGGTCGTCCAGGACGGTGTCGAGGCGGCGCAGGTGCCGGCGGCCCGGGGCGGTGATCGTGATGACGTTGCGGCGGCGGTCGCCGGGATCGGGCGCCCTCTCGACGAGGCCGCGCTCGGCCAGTTCGTTGAGGACGCCGACCATGTCGCTGCGGTAGATGCCGGTGCGCCGGCTCAGCGTCGCCTGGCTGCCCGGACCGTACTCCTGCAACGAGGCGAGGACGGCGTAGTGCCACTTGCGGGCGTCGGCGTCGGCCAGTCCTTCGGTCATCAGCCGGTCCGAGTGCGCCGACACCTGTGACAGCAGGCGGCTGGCCCGTCGGCGCAGCCTGTCCGGCGTCCTGGTCTCGCCGTCGTCGGGCATGTCCGCGGCTTGGGCTCTGCTGGTCATGAAGCCGATCCTACCCCGTTGCGTTAGTCCGACTAACGATGTAGCTTCGTTCATGACACGAACGTTAGTCATCCGAACGTTAGTCTCGGATACGTGATGGAGGTCATCATGACGACCACGGCCCCGGCCTTCGGCACCGCGCTCATCGGCCAGACCGAGAAGGCGCTCAACGCGATCCTGGACCGGCAACTCGCCGGGACCGGCATCACCGAGCCCCAGTGGGTGACCCTCACGCTGACCGTGGTCGGCGGCGGGTCCATCGACCGGGCCGAGCTGACCCGCCGCGTCAGCGGCGCCACCCAGTTCAGCCAGGAGTCGGTGGCCGAACGCATCGCCGAACTGACCGCCGCGGGATTCCTGCGCGACGGCGGCGACGGCCGCGTCCAGGTCACCGACGAAGGGCAGGCGCGCTGGACCCAGGTCCGCGCCGCGATCGCCCCGATCACCCAGAGCCTGTGGGGCGACCTGCCCGACGAGGACCTCGCCACCGCAGGGCGTGTCCTGAGCACCGTCCTGGCCAGGGCCAACGCTGTGCTGGCCGCCCCCTGAACCCTCAGCCTCGCGAACCCCGTCATCCGGCACGAACGAAAGAGGAAGCCATGCCCACTCGCACTCTGATCGCCGACCGCATCGAGATCGCCGACCTGGTCACCCGCTTGGCGCTCCTGCTCGACGAGAAACGGTGGCAGGACGCCGACACGGTCTTCACCGACGATGTGGCCGTGCACTCGCCCCGCGGCGGCGAACTCCACGGCATCGACAAGGTCGTCGACTTCATGCGGCAGGGCGAGGTCGAGGGGCAGCACGCCCAGCACACGACCACCGACCTGCTGGCGGACGTCGACGGCGACCAGGCCGCCGTCTCGGCGAACTCGACCGTGTACTACTACCGCGACGGCCAGGCACCCCACTTCACCGGCGGCCTGCGGCAGCACTTCACCGCAGTCCGGACGCCGACGGGCTGGCGCCTCCGCGAGGTGCAGATCACCCCCGCCTGGACACGCGAGAACTGATCTGCTCCGGGAAGTTGAGGACGCCGCCCGCGCGTGGCGCGCACCACCGCAAGCCCGCCCATGGAAAGCCCCAGATGGCGTCGGGGGCGTCATCGATCGATGACGCCCCCGGCGGCAGACGGGCGCCGAACCCAATCGGAACCGGGTGCAAACGCCGCGGCGTCTCACACCGGGCACCGGCCAGCGCGGCCGACCGGCCGCGGTCGGCAAGGCCGGTTCAGGACCGCCCTACAATTCCCGCATGACCGACATTAATGATCTTCCGCGCTACCGGGTGCTCACCGGCCCCGACGACGAGGCGTTCTGCCGCCGGGTGAGCGAGATGCTGGACCTCGGCTACGAACTGCACGGCTCCCCGTCCCTGACCTTCAACGGCGACCGCGTGATCGTCGCCCAGGCCATCATCCGCCCCGTCGGATAGGACGTCCGGAAATGCAAGGTTCCCGAGGCGCGCCGCGTCCCTCTGGGGCGTGTACCCGGTGGTGCTCCTGACGCCTCAGATGAAGGTCGGAGACGACCACGTGCCGGGAGTCTGGGCGCCCGGCGGCCCGCCCGGCCGCAGCGGAGCGGCCGGGGGCGCGGGGGCTTCGGGTGCAGCGCGGTGACCGATCTGCGCAACCGCAGGGTGAGCGGTGGACCCATTCGGCGCGGTGCGGCGCCGAATGGGTCAGGCATTCCTTGTTGACGACGGGCCGGTGTGGCCGCCCGCGGGCGGTGATCTTGTATTCGGTCGTCGTCGGCGACGAAGTCGGCCCCCTGAACCGCCGGCGGATCGTGTCGCGGTGTTCGAGCAGCAGGTCAAGGTACTCGGGGAGGGTGTCGCCGCCCTCGTCGGCCGACCGCATGCAGTGCTGAAGGCCGCGCAGGCCATCCCTGACAGGCGCATGCGGATCGGGAACACCGGTCTCCATGCCGCCTCTGCGTCGTTGCTGCGGTGGCAGCGGGCGTCGCAAGCCACTTCCACACGAGTGCGTGCGCATGTGAGAGGGAGCCTCCACCGCCGTCCTCATCCTTCGCCACCACCACCTCGGCCGTCGCCCAGCGTCGTCTCATTGCCGCCCTTGTCGCTCTGGCCGTCGGGGCCGGCCAGGGCGTAGATGCGTCCCGCGGTTTCCGCGCTCGACGAAGAGGCGATGCGCAGCGAGCAGCCGAACCGCAACAAGATCAACGCCGGTGGGGTCTCATGCCACGGTCCTTGCCGGCACCCCAGCAACGCATTCAGCAGCTCACGCCCGCTGGCGGCGGTGAGGGCGTCCTCAGTGAGTAAGTGCGACTTAAGCTTTTTCCTGAAAATCCTAAATGGATCTTTTCTTTTCCGGCGAGGATGCTGGACGCATGATCGCGCGTCTCGTCTCTCCCCACGTCCTTGCTCTGGCCGGCACCGTCGTGCTGTGGGCCTCGGCCTTTCCCGCCATCCGGGTCGGTATCGACGGCCTGGGGGTGCAGGCGCTGTCGTTCCTGCGGATCGTGGTCGCGGCCGTGGCGCTGCTGCTGGTGGTACCGCTGGCCAAGGTGCGTCTGCCCAGGCATCGTGATCTGCCCATGATCGCCGTGTGCGGGGCCACCGGCATCACCGCCTACCAGATCCTGCTCAACTGGGGCGAGGTGGAGGTGGCGGCCGGGACGGCGAGCCTGCTGATCGCGACCGCCCCCGTCTTCAGCGTGCTGCTGGGGAGCCTCTTCCTCAAAGAGCGGCTGAGCCTGAACATCGTCCTCGGCAGCGTCGTGGCCATCGCCGGCGCGGCCATCGTCAGTCTGGCCGAGGGCGCCGACGGTTTCACCGTCTCCGCTCTCATCGTCCTGGCCGCCGCCCTGTTCCAGGGGGTGTACCACTTCGCCACCAAGCCCCTGCTGCGCCGCTACACCGGCCTGGAGGTCGCCACCTACGCGATGGTCGCGGGCGCCGTTCTCGCTCTGCCGCTGATCCCCGCCACCTGGCACGCGGCCCGGCACGCCCCGGCCGATGCGCTGGCCTCCGCGGTCTACCTGGGGCTGCTTCCCTCGGCGCTCGGCTTCGTCATCTGGGCCTATGCCGTCGCCCGTCTGCCGCTCGCGGCATCCACGGCCGCGCTGTACTTGGTGCCGCCGGTGGCCCTGGTCATCTCCCTGGTCTGGCTGGGGGAGGTGCCCCACCCCGTCGAGCTGGTCGGCGGAGCGGTCAGCGTCGCCGGGGTGATCCTGATCAACCGGCGCAAGCAGCCGCCGCCTCCCTCCGCGTCCGAGGCCACGGCCTCTGAGCGCCGGGCGGCCAGCCACCCCGTGTCGGCACGGTGACGCACCGGTCGCACGGCACTTCCCGCGATCATGAGACCTCGCCGACCTCGAATCGAGCAAGGAGCCGTCCGTGCTTGACGTACGCCGTCTGCGCGTCCTCCAGCATCTCGCCGCATACGGGACCGTCGCGGCCACTGCGGAGGCCCTGCACCTGACGCCGCCGGCGGTGTCCCAGCACCTCGCCGCCTTGCAGAAGGAGGTGGGCATGCCGGTGGTGGAGAAGCGGGGGCGCACCTTGCGGCTGACCGCGGCCGGGGAGCTGCTGGTGGCCCACGCCGAAATCGTTCTGGCGGAACTCGCGGCGGCCGAGTCCGGACTGGCCGCCCTGCAGAGCGGCCGGCACGGCATCGTGCGGATCACCGCGTTCCCCTCCGCGGCCCGCACCCTGATCGCGCCCCTCTGGCAGCGCCTTGCCGACACCGGCGCCGCCTCGGACCTGTCTCTGCGGCTGTCCGTCCAGGAACCCGACCAAGCCCTCGACGAGCTGCGCAAGCGCTCGACCGACCTCGCCCTGGTCCACAGCTACACCGTGCTGCCGCGCAGCTTCCCCGCCGCCTGCGAGCAGGCCGTCCTGATGGAGGAACCGGTGCTGCTCGCCCTGCATCCCCGCCAGGCCGACGCGCTGGGACTGGCGGCCGGGCAGCCGGCCGACCTGTCCCGAACGGCGCATCTGCCGTGGCTGACGCCGGGGCCGGAGACCTCCTGCTACGAGATGATCCAACGCGCCTGCGGCGCGGCCGGCTTCGTCCCGGACATCAGGACCCGCAGCAGCGATTTCTCCGTGCTGACGGCCCTGGTGGCCGCAGGAGCGGGCGCCGCCCTCGTTCCGCGCATGGCGCTGCCGGACACCACCGCGCCCCTCAGCCTCCACCCGCTGGTCCACCCCGTCTCCCGGACCATCTTCACCGTCAACCGTGCGGGGACCGGGAGACACCCCGACCTGCGGCGCGTGCTGGAACTGCTCCATGAGCCTGCCACGGTCCCCGGCGCCATCGACGGCGCGCCACGCGACTGACCATCGGGGAGGAGCCGACCGGCGTCCATCCGAGTGGCAGTTGCGGGCGCCCTTGGAGCGGCTCCGCACCGTTCCGGGTTGGGTGATGGTGGCGGAGATCGTCGGCTTGGGCGCCGGGGCCGTGCGGGTCAGGGCGTGGCGCGGAACCGTCCAGCGTGTTCCCGCGCCCACTGGGCGAAGGTCCGCGCGGGCCTGCCGGTGACCTCCTCGACGGTGGGCAGGACGACACCGCTGACCTCGGGCGGGCTCTTGGCCAGTCGGATTCCGAACTCCACGTAGTCCTCGTCGTATCCGTAGCCGCGCAGCCGGGCGCGCTCCGCGTCCTCGCTCAGGTGCACGAAGGCGATGTCCTGCCCGGTGGCCTCGGCGATGATCCGGGTGCGTTCCGCCGGGGTGAGGGCTTCGGGCCCGGTGATCGGATAGCTCCGGCCCTCGTGGCCCTCGTGGGTGAGCGCGGTGGCGGCCACGGCGGCGATGTCGGCCTCGTGCACCACCGCGCTGGGGAAGGTGGCGAGCATGGACACGGTGCCCTGGGAGCGGATCTCCTCGGCCCATTCGAGGGCGTTGCACATGAACTCCGCCATCCGCAGCAGGGTCCAGGGGATCGCACTGGTCTCCAGGGCGCTCTCGACGCTGGTGGGCGACCAGCCGCCGAGGACCGTGGCCCGGGTGATGCCGTGGCGCGCGGCGACGTCGATGATCTCGGGGCCGTTGGTCAGGTCGCCGTCGCCGCCGAAGGTGATCAGGTGGACCGCGTCGATCCCTTCGAAGGCCGCTTCGAGCGTGGCGGCATCGGTGAGGTCGCCCGCCACCACTTCGACACCGACCGGGAGGTCGGCCTTGGCGGGGGTGCGGGAGAGCGCGCGGACGTCGTGCCCGGCTTCGTGGAGCTGCGCGACGAGATGCCGCCCGACCTGGCCGGTCGCTCCGGTGACGAGGATGCGCATATTCGCAGGTCCTTCCGTGTGGGTGTGGTCAGTCGGTGCCGGCGGCAAGGGGGGAACTATGCGAAGGCGTGCATCGACTGCGGTCTCTCATCGAGTCGGAGCCGAGAACGGCGAACGGTTCCCCGCGCGCCGCAGAGAGGTCGATGCCCTGGGCGGTCGCCGACGGGAGCCCGGGAACTCCGGGACAGATCGACAGTGCTGATCATGCGTCGGCATACACTCCCTCCCCGTTTCGGTGGCGGTTCCCATCGTCGCCGTGCTTGTGGCCGGTATATGGCCACAAGTGTGCTTAGAGTGAGCTCATGTCGACCGGTACCCGCGTCCTGGAACTCCTCGGACTGCTGCAGAACCGGCGGCATTGGCCCAGCCACGAGCTCGCGCGCCGCCTCGGCGTCAGTTCGCGCACGCTCCGCCGCGACATCGACAGCCTCCAGGAGCTGGGGTATCCGATCACCGCCACGCGGGGCACCGGCGGCGGCTACCAACTCAGCCCAGGCGCCTCGCTCCCGCCCCTGGTGCTCAGCGAGGACGAGGCCGCCGCGATCGTCATGGGGCTCCAGGAGCTCACCTCCGGCCCCTCCCCGGCATCGGCCGACGCCGCGCTGAGCGCCATGGCCAAGATCGTCCAAGTGCTTCCCGTGCGGATCCGGCGCCGCATCGACAGCCTCCGCGCCGTCGCCGTCCCGATGCCGAGCCCCGAGGCGCGCGCGGGCGTCACCGATGTCGCCTCGTTGACGACCCTCGCCCTGGCCTGCCGCGACGCCGAGACGGTGGAGTTCGCCTACCGCGCCCGCACCGGTCAGAGCGCGGCCAGGACGGTCCAGCCGCACCACATCGCCCGCGTTGAGAAGCACCTGTACCTCATCGCCTGGGACCTCGACCGGGCCGACTGGCGCACCTTCCGCGTCGACCGCGTCGGTGACGTGAGCCGCCCCGGCGCGACGTTCGCCCGCCGCCCCCTCCCCGCCGACGATCCCGTCGAGTACGTGCGCGCCCGGATCAGGGCGATGCCCGCCAGGTACCCCGTCCGCGCCACGGTCGGAGCCCCGGCCGAACGGGTGCGGAAGGAGATCGCGCACTACGGGACGGTGGAACCCATCGACGACACCTCGTGCCGGGTGGAGATCGCCGCCGACTCGCTGGACTGGGCCACCTTCTGCATCGGAGCGCTCGACGCCCCCGTTGTGGTCCACGGCCCACCGGAAGCCGTCGCCTACATGCGCGCCTGGGGGCGGCGCCTCATCGCCGGCACCCGAGAACCTCCGTGACCAGCGCAATGGCCTGCAGGGAGGCAGTATCGGGCGGTGCCGCCCTGGAGCGGCGGACACGGAGGAAACTCGCGCCGTCTTAGGCTCCGGCTCACCCGCGGCCCCTTGGCGTTGACGTCCGGCGCCGGGCTGCGGGGTGGAGGGTGAACACCCGCTGGCCGCTGCGCTTCGCCCGCCAACGCCTCGCGGGCCTGCATGGAGACATCGTCGTCGAATAGGCGCGGCTCGACCACACCGCCGGGGTCCTGCGTCCGTGCGCCGACGACGCGTCCGTCGATCCAGGCGGGGCCCGGCGTCGCGCTGTCGAGCAACTGGGGTGCGTGCGCACTGAGGTAGAAGGCGCGTGCCTCTCAAATCCCTGGCAGGGGGCCACCACGCGATTGCGCGGATCAGCCGAGCTCGGCAGGCGTACTCCGGTTCTCCGGTGGCTGCGGTGCGGCGGTCCGCCAGTGGGTCGCGAAGGCCAGGGCGGGGTTCCCGACGAAGATCGCATGGGCCACGTCGCCGCCGATCTCCTGGGCGATCCGGGGCCTGATTCCTTCCAGGAGGTGGCGCATCCCCGGTCCGTCCGCCGACGAGCGGGCCGAGGCCACCACGGTGTCGCCGCCGATCAGCACGCGGTCGGCGTGCCCGGCGTCGGCGAGTGCCGCCACGCATTCCAGCAGCCGGTGGTCACTGGCGTGATGGGCCCGGGAGGGACCGTCGAACGCCAGGTACGCCCCGGCCTGCGCGGCGCGCAGGTGGACAGCGGTGTCGGGGTGGCGGAGGAGGTGGCCGAGGATCACCCGGTGGGCCGGTACGCCGTGGTCCGCGCAGAGGAACTGGAGGGTCTCCAGGGCTGCGGTGCCGCCCTCCAGATGGACGCCGATCGGTGCGCCGGTGGCGTGGTGGGCGGCCGCCGCCGCGGCCATCGTCCGGCGACTGTGCTGGTCCAGGCGGTGGAAGGCGCCGGCCACTTTGATCAGGCCGGCTCTCACCGGACTGTCGGTGAGTTCCCGGACGAAGAGGTCCGCCAGCTCGTCGACACCTTGCGGGAACCGGCCGTCTTCGTACTGTTTCGCCTGGTGCAGGCCGGTCGCCGCGATCAGGTGGACGCCGGTCTGGCGGGAGAGCGCCGAAAGGGCGGGGAGCCGCCGTCCCATGCCCCAGGGCGTCCACTGCACCATAGCCTGGCCTCCGGCCTGCGCGAAGGAGTCCAGCTCCGACCGTGCCGCCGCAGGGTCGTCGAGTTCTTCGCCCGGCAGGCGCGGGCTGCGCAGGAACAGGTGGTCGTGGGCGTCGCAGACGCCCAGGTCGCCGGGAGCGATGTCGCCGAGAACGGTTCTGACCTTCGGCTCCGTGGTGTGGTCCGTCCCGTCGCTCATCGAAGGTCCCCCTGATCCGCGTCGCGCGGGGCCGCGTTCTCCAGGGCCGCGGCGGCGACGCGCAGGCCGGCCAGCGCCTTGGGCACGCCGACGTAGGGCGCCAGATGGACGAAGACCTCGATCACTTCCTCGGCGGTCAGGCCCACCCGCAGCGAGGTGGCGACCTGCCCGGCCAGCTGCGGGTCGACGCCGCCGAGCGCGGTGAGCGCCGCCAGGTTCGCCAGCTGCCGCTCGCGCGGGGTGAGTCCGGGGCGCTGGTAGGTGCCGCCGAAGAGGGTGGTGATCAGCCAGTCGGGAAAGCCCGGCGCCAGGTCCTCCAGCCAGGGCAGGACGGCCTGGGTCGCGGGGTCCTGGAGGGTGTCGAGCGTCCGGTAGCCCTCCTCCCGGTCGAGGACGGCGGCGGTCAGCCGCTCGGAGAGGGGCACGGGGTCGGCGGTTCCGGGGTGGGTCATGGGCGGTCTCCTCGTCAACGTGTAACGGGTGGGGCGTTACGAACGCTAGCAGATGTAACGCCCAAGGCGTTACACTTGGGGCATGGGGACAGACGATCCGTACAGCTTCCGCTTCGACTGCGGCGCCACCTGGCTCAACCTGCTCGCTACGCGGGGCCGTGCCTTCAGCAGGCAGCCGATCGAACGCCTCGACTCGACGGAGCGGCTGACGGAATGGCTCAAGGCGAGCGAGCTGGCGCCCCGCCGCAGACCCACGCACGCCGACCTGGAACGCACTTGGCGGCTGCGGGAGTGCCTGCGCGCCCTGGCCCTCGCCACCGCCCAGGACCGCACCCCTCCGGACGAAGCGGTCGCGGAGCTGGGCGACTTCCTCGCCGCCGATGACCCGGTGGAACTCACCGGCGGCGACCGCCTGCGCCGCAGCTCGCCGGCCAGCGTCGGCGAAGCCCTCGTCCGCATCGCCCGGCAGGCCGCGGACCACCTGACCGGCGCGGACCGGGCGGGGCTCAAGGTGTGTCCCGAGGATGACTGCCGGGGCGTGTTCGCCGACCCTGCCGGGCGTCGGCGGTGGTGCCCCTCCCCGGCGTGCGCCAGCCGCGGACGGGTCCGTGCGCACCGCGCCCGGCGAGCGGCGTCCTGAGCCGCAGCTAAGCGTCGCCGCCGTCGGCATGGTCGTCCATCGCGATCTGGGCGAGGACGTCATCAGTCGCTGATCGGCACCTGAGAAGGGGGCGGTTCGCCTGTGACGGCGCCGAGACCACGACCAGCTCCTACGCCAGGGCGTTAGGAATCCGTCCTGGCCGGTTTCGGGACATTGTGCGTCTACTCGGTCGGTTAACCGTCCTGGACTGTGCGGAGGTTGGCCAGCGCTTGGTGGTGCCAGGCTTCGTCGCCGGCCTGCTGGAAGAGGGCGGCGGCGTCGGTGAAAGCCGCGGCGGCGCGGGACGTCTGATCGATCTGCCGCCATATCCGTCCCAGCCCGAGCAACGCCAGCGCTTCGCCGTGCGGGTCGCCCGTCTCGCCCATGACGGTGGCGGCTCGCTGGAGGACGGTGATGGCTTCCTCGAAGTGCTCCGTCTCCGCCAGCGCGAGTCCCAGGTTGTTCAACGCCTTGCCTTCGCCGTGCCGGTCGCCGGTCTCACCGAAGACGGCGACCGCCTGCCGGTGGGCGGCGACGGCCTCTTCGAACCTTCCCGTCTCCACCAGCGCGATTCCCAGATTGGTCGATGCCCGGCCTTCGCCGTGCCGGTCCCCGGCCTCGCAGCAGGCGGCCAGATTCTGCTGGTGAGCGGTGACAGCTTCCTCAACCCGTCCCATCGGACGCAATGCCAGTCCCAGATTGCCCAGCGTCGCGCCTTCGCCGTATCGGTCGCCGGTTTCGCCCATGACGGAGGCGGCTTGCTGGAGGACGGTGACGGCCTCCTCGAACCGCTCCGCCTCCAGCAGCGCGAGTCCCAGGTTGTTCAGCGCCCGCCCCTCGCCGTGCCGGTCGCCGCTCTCACGCCAGACGGCCAGGTCTTGGCGGTGGGCGGCGACGGCCTCTGCGATCCGTCCCGCCTGGCGCAATGCGACTCCCAGGTTGTTCAGCGCCGCGCGTCCATCCTGCCAGGCGCCGGTCTCACGACAGATGGCGTCGGCCTGCTGAAGGACATCGACGGCTTCCTCGAACCGCCGCACCTCCCGCAGGACGCTCCCCAGGTTGACCAGCGCCTGGCCTTCGCCGCGCCGGTCGCCGGTGCGGCGGGCGGTGTCGCGGGCCAGCGCGGTCAGGGTGATCCAGTCGGCGAAGCGGCGTCGCCAGTCCAGGTAGGGCGCCAGGTTCAGGGAAAGGTCGATGGCGATGTCGGGATGGGGGCCGGCGGCGGTGTGGGCGGCGGCGGCCAGGTTGGGGAATTCGGCGTCCAGCCACTGCAGCGCGGCCGCGCGCGTGGCGAACCCGCACGTGGCCGGATTGGTGCCCTGCGCGCCCAGAAGAGCGGTCGCGGCGCGGGCGGTGTCGTTGTAGTACCGCAGCAGCCGCTCCAACGCCTGGTCGGCGTCATGGCCGGTGGCGTGGTCGATGAGGGTGGTGGCGTAGGCGGTGACCAGGTCGTGCGTCCGCCACCACCCGTGCCGTCCGTCCTGCTCGGCCTCCTGCACCAGGTGGGCGGCGGCCAGTACCTCCAGAGTCTCCTCGGCATGCTCTTCGGACAGCCCGGTCAGTGCGGCGACGGCGGGGGTGGAGATCTGCGGGCCGGGGTTGAGGGCCATCAGCCGGAACACCCGCTGCTGCACCGGCTCCAGCGCCTCGTACGACAGCGCGAACACCGCGTTCACCTCACCCGCACGCGCACGCCCGGCCTCCAAGCGGGACAGCGTCGCCGCCAGCGATTTGCGTGGGCGGGTCACCAGGAGCGCCGCCACGATCTCGATCGCCAGCGGCAACCCCGCGCACCACTCCACCAGCCGTTCCGCGTCCTCGGTCTGGTCGGTCAGGCGCGGGTCGGGGGCACCGAGTTTGAGGCGAAGCAGGCGGGACAGCAGCTCCATCGCCCGCTGGGGCGGGAGAACGTTCAGGTCCAGCAGCCGCCCACCCAGGCGGTCCAGGGTGTGGCGGGAGGTGACGATCGCTGGTCCCACTCCCGGCAGCAGCTCATCGGGCGGCGCAGCGGGGGAGGCGTTGTCGACCACCACCAGCACCGGACGTCCCTGGTCGGCGTAGGCGTGCAGCACCGCCCGGTACAGCTCGCCCCGCTCTTCGTCTTCGGCCGGGATGACTTCTTCGGGCACCTGTAGCCGACGCAGCAGCCGCGCCAGCGCCGTGCCGGTGTCCAGGCGGCGGTCGGTTTCGTAGCCGTGCAGGTTGATCGCCAGTACACCGCCCGGAAACCAGCCTCGTGCCAGCGCTTGGTGCGCGGCCTGCACCGCCAGTTCGGTCTTGCCGACCCCGCCCAGCCCCGCCACCGCCGACACCCGCGCCGCCCGCGTGCCCGCAGCTCCCGGATCGATCAGCGCCAGCAGCTCGGCCAGCACCTGGTCGCGGCCGACGAACTCGGCCGCCGGGGCCCGCAACCCGTTCACTCCCGACGGCACCACCGCAGGAAGTTGAAAGGCCACCGGCCCGTTGATGTCGCGGGCCTGGATCACCGGCCCCAGCTGCGTCCCACCCGAAATCGTGTTGGCGGTGGCCTGGTCGGCGGCCTGCACGGCCTGCTGTACGGCGCGGTCTCCGGTGGCGATCTGGCCACTGACCTCAGCATTCCCGGGGACCGGCACCGATCGGTCCCCGAGGCGGGGGCCTGTCTCCTCGGGCCTTTCGTCGCCTTCGCCGCGGTCGCGTCGCGCTCGCCCCGTCATGACCGCATCCTGCACCCCACCACCCCTCGCCCACAGCCGATCGACACCAACCGGCCACACCAGGCAGGACTGAGGACTTCGCCGAGCAGCACCGCAGACAGCACGAAGCGGGGCCCTTCCACCTTCTACCGGCACTTCCCGACCAAGGAGGCGCTCCTGGGGGGCTGGCGGCCGGTGCGCGCCAGGTCGCCGAGCAGGCGGGGGAGATAGCCGACCCGTGGGAGGCGTTCGCGTTCCTGTTCACCAACGGTTGCGTGCTCGACTCCGCCGACCTCGCGCTGTTCGACGACATCGCCCGGACCGGACGCGACCTGGCCGAACAGGTCGAGCAGGAGATCGGCCGGATCATGTACGACCAGGTCGAGCGCGCTCAGGGCGCGGGCGTGCTGCGCTCCGACGTGGACGTTTCGGACGTTGCGGCCCTGATGCGGGCGGCCGACGGCGGACCGGTCGATCGGCGCGACCGGCGGGTGGCGGTGCTGCTGCAGGGGCTACGGGCGGCGGACGGCCACGGGGGATGAGTCCTCAGTGAGCAGGTTGATCAAGCAGTGAGGGCGTACCGCTTCTGGCCGTGGTGAACGCGGCGGGCGGAGGCGGTTCCTTGGGCGACAAAGCGGCGGCCGGAATACGCCGGCAAGGGATCGTCAGGTCGCGTTGTAGCTGGTTGGAGCGGGGATGCAACGACGCCCGAGCGTTTGACTCGGGCGTCGGCGGCGTAGCGGTGTTGCGCGGCGGTCAGTCCTGGTCCGCGGCGTCGGCGGCCTGTGGGCGAGGCGGTGGATGGTGGAGCAGCCGACGCTGTACTCGGGCAGTTCGGGCTGCTCGCCTTTGAGCCCGCCGTTCTTGTGGACCGGCGCCATGTCCGTCACCTGTGTCGGTTGTCGTTTTCCAGCGAGTCGATGAGCGCGTTGATGCGGGTTCGCGGGAACCCGGAGCCTTCGGCCGCTACGCAGAACAGCCGCTGGGCCGCCTCCACGACAGTGTCGGGCTCCATGAGGGCCAGCGTGTCGGCGAGCCCGTCCCGGCCGTCCTGGATCCAGGCGGCGATCGCGAGGTGCATTTCCCGCTGGCGGTCTTGCGCGGCGGTCTTGGACAGGCCGCCCAGGTAGTCCTCGGCCCTGTCGACGCCGGCCCCGAGCCTTCCGGCGGTCACGATGTACTCGACGAGCAGGAAGGCGACCCGGCTCCACGCCGACGGGCCGTAGTGGTCGATGCGGTCGAACAGGCCGCGGACGTGGTCCGGTATCTCATGTTCGATGAGGTCCTCGACGGCGCTGTTGCTCGCGGTGCCCAACTCGACCGCGAAGCGGACCCGTTCGTCGTCATACTGAGCGGGTCCGGGCTGCCCGGTGTCCAGGCGAGCGGCGAAGGCGCGGAGCGCGGCGGGGATGGTGGCGGCGGGTGGTCTGGCGGCCGGGTCCTTGGCCAGCAGAGCGAGCAGGTAGTCGTCGAGTGCCTCGGGGATGGCGGGCCGTAGGCTGCTGGGCGGCGCAGGGGCCTTGTGCACGACCTGGCCCATCACGGCGCGCAGGTCCTCGGCGGGGAACAGCAGACGGCCGGTGAGCAGGTGGAACAGGGTAGCGCCCAGTGCGTAGACGTCCGCGGCGCCGGTGACGGGCTCGCCGAGTAGTTGCTCGGGTGGCATGTAGGCCACGGTGCCGAAGCCGACGCCGGTCGCCGACAGGCCGGCGGTGGCGCCCGCCAGCCGGGCGATCCCGAAATCACAGATCTTCAATGTCCCGTTGCCGTCGAGCATCAGGTTGGACGGCTTGACGTCGCGGTGGATCACCCCGGCCTCATGTGCGGCCGCCAGGCCTTCGGCGGCCTTCGCACCGTGGTCGAGCGCCATCTTGATCGGCAGCCCGCCCGGATGGCGGTCCAGCAGGGTGGCCAGGTCCGGGCCCGCGAGCAGTTCCAGCACCAGGAACGGCTGGCCGTCGTGGGTGCCGGTGTCGTGGACTGTGGCGATCTGAGGGTGGTTGAGGCGCGCGGCTGACCTGCCTTCGCGGCGGAACCGGGCCAGTGCCTGGTCCATCTGTTCACCGGTCCAGTTGACCAGGAGCACCTTCAGGGCGACGTGGCGGTCCAGTCGCAGGTCCAAGGCCCGCCACACCTCGCCCATCCCGCCGCGCCCCAGCCTCTGCTCGAGCCGGTACCGGCCCGCCATCTCCTGCCCTGCCCTCATCTGCGCCTCGCTTCGTGTCCGCCGCCGTGTTCGGTATCTCCGGGGCTCGCCCGATCGTTGGCCTCGGCCATGTTGCGGGCGAAGTGGTCGAACTTGGTCACGGTGAAGACGCTGGTCGGCCACATCGCGGCAGGGCTTGGACCAGGCCGCTGCGGTTGTGGCCGGGGGGCCGGAGAAGCCCTGGTCGATGTGGATCCGGTCGGCGGACACGCTGAGCGCGTGGAGCTGCTCGGTCTGGACGGCAAGGCCCTGCTCGTCGGTGGAGCAATGGGCGTGCCCGACCCGGACGGCACCGGGGGCCGCGCCGGGGGCGTGGCGTTCGCGGTGTTCACGCCCTTGAGTGTCCCGGACAGCTCCCTTTCACCGGAACACTCCTACGGAACACCCCGATTTGGGGCGCCGTTCGCGCTGGCCGGTGTTCCGGTAGGGGATCGCCAAAGGGAACAGCGCCGGGCGGTGTACCGAACAACACGTGCGGTTGCCGGTCCCAAGCGTGCGGTCGGCGCCTGGCCGGGCGGAGTGAGGCTGAGGGCCAGTTGCCGAACCGGCGGATGGTGTGGGGGATGTGGCCCAAGATTCCAGGTCGTCGGGCTGACGGCTACCCTGGCGCCGTGATGAGCAAGAGGACGGGCGGAGGGCGGTTCGTCGCCGCCCTGGCCGCTTCCGGGGTCCTCGCCTCGGGGTGCGTTGGCTCGGTCGACGCCGACGAGCTGCCCGGCGTGTACCGCAGCAAGGCGACCGGCGGCGAGGTCGATCTCAAGGCCGATGGGACGTTCTCTGCCACTGACGTGTCGACGGGCGTCGTCTCGGGCCGCGCCGATTTCAGCGGCCGATGGAAGTTCGTCGACAGCTCCTCCTCCAGGGACTTCGTCTACCTGATGATCGAGGACGGCGGACTAGGCAGGATCGGCGGCGTTCAGCTCTACCCGAGCGGTCGGGCTTCGGTGGAGTTCCACGGCGATCCGGACGGGCCGCCGTCCCTGGTGCTCACCAAGGTGGCCGCGCCGTAGGTCGCGTGTGCCGCGACAACGCCGGGGCCCTGCGGCTCGTCCATCCAGCTCGACCAGGTCCTCCAGAGAGAAGCGCATCCATATCCGAGGCGCTCGACCGGCTGCCGGATGGCCTGGGTCGCGAGTCCATCTGACCTGCGGCCGAGTGGAGCAGCGGGCATAGTCGGTGCGGGGCGGGCGGGGGCGTGCGCACGGTCGCCCGCCCCTGGTGCTCGGCTTTGCTGGTAGGTCACAGCCATGTCTTCATGGTGTGGTCGAGCGGCTGGGCCGGGCGGCCGATGAGGTGGGCCAGGTCGCCGGGGGTGGGGGCCATCGCGCCGTCGCGCAGGTCGGCGTTGAGGGCGACCATGAAGTCCGCGGTGCCTTCGTCCAGGCCGAGCGACAGGAGGTGCCGGCGTTCGGCCTCGGGGTCGAGGGCCTGGTAGCGCACCGGGGTTCCGAGCAGTTCCTGAGCGGTGGCGGCGAACTTCTCGAACGACCAGGCGAGATCGCCCGACAGTTCGTAGGACTTGCCCTGGTGGCCCGGGGTGGCGAGCACGACGGCGGCGGCCTCGGCGAACTCCGCGCGCGGGGCGGCGGAGATGCGGCCGGGGCCGACGCTGTTGGCGATGACGCCGTGCCGGCGGGCGGTGGTGAAGTCCTGCACGTGGTTTTCGGTGTACCAGCCGTTGCGCAGGAGGGTGGCGGGGACGCCGGAGGCGGTGATGAGTTCCTCGGTGACCTTGTGGTCGGCGGCGAGCTTGAGGGTCGTCGTCGGCGCCTGCAGGCCGGAGGTGTAGATCAGGTGCGGGACGCCCGCTCGGCGGGCGGCCTCGATGGCGGCGCCGTGCTGGGCCACGCGGCTGCCCTGGTCGCCGAAGGAGACCAGCAGCAGCTTGTCGGCGCCGGTGAGCGCGGCGGCGGTGCCAGGGACGTCGTCCAGGTCGACGGCGGCGGTGCGCAGGCCGCGCTGGGCGAGCGCGGCCAGGCGCTGGGTGTTGCGGCCGAGCGCGAGGACGTCGCGGGCGGGGACGCCGCGCTCGAGCAGCGCGTCGATGGTGAGACCGCCGAACTTGCCGGTGGCACCGATGATCGCGATCGTCATGAGGTTGCGCTCTTCCTTGTTCGGTGGCCGGTGCGCGGCCGATGCGGGTGGGGCGGTCGGCGGGTCTCGCAGAGATGGTCCTTTCTGCGAGACCCCGGGTTCCGCCGGAGCCCGTGCGCGGCCGGTTCGCGCGGGGCGGGTCAGCCGCCGTGGGCGGTGAGGGCGTAGCCCTCGGGTCCGGCGAAGGTGAACACGCGGCCGAAGGGGCCGTCCTGCGGCGGGCTGAGGATGGGGACGCCCGCGGCGGCGAGGTGGTCGTGCAGGGCCTGGGCGTCGTCGGTGGCGAGCCAGAGGGCGACGCCGAGGCCGGGCCGGCCGCCGTCCAGCTCGGTGCCGGGCAGGGGCTCGCGGACAGCGAAAGGGATCGGCCGGGTCTCGAACACCACGGCGTGCGGGGGAGCGGCGGGGGAGCGGGTCAGGCCCAGGTGCCGCTCGAAGAAGGCGGCGGCGGCTTCGACGTCGCGGACCTGCAGGGCGAGGAAGTCGGGTCCGGTCACGGTGGCGGTGCTGGTCATGGGTGCTCCCGGGTCGGCTGGCGGATCGAGTCCCGATGTCAGGACTTTGACATGCCTGACGGTACGCGCAGCCCACGGCCTATGTCAAAATATTGACATGTACGAGGAAGGGCGGCCCGAGCCGCCGCATGAGGCCGAGGACGTGACCGAGCACGTGGGCTACCGCCTGAAGCGTGCGGCCGCGGCGCTGCGCGGGGCGATGGACCAGGCGCTGCGCGAGCACGGGCTGACGGTGCCGCAGTATGCGTGCCTGGAACTGCTGGACGAGCGGCCGGGGATCTCCGGCTCGGACCTGGCGCGCGGGACGTTCGTCACCCGCCAGTCGTCGGCGGTGGTGCTGCGCGGCCTTCAGCAGGCCGGGCTGGTGACGCGTCCGGCGGCCGCCGAGCACGGCCGCGCGCTTCCGGTCCACCTCACCGAGCAGGGCGTCGCCCGCCTGCGGGCCGCGAGGACGGCGGTGTACGAGGTGGAGCGGCGGATGATCGCCGCGGTTTCCCCCGCCCGCCTGGAGGCGCTGCTGGACGATCTGGACAGCATGGCCGCGGCGCTCGGCCAGGCCTGAGGCGTCCGGGGCGGGGCGGCTTCTCGACGGTCGGCAGGATGGTGCCGTTGGCCTGCGGGAACGCCGAAAAGGCGTCTTCGTAGACGGTCCAGGTCTTGTCCGGGGACGCCACGTGCCTACGCCCCACCTGGCGAGGGCTCCATCGCGAACCGCCCGTACCGCGTCATCTGCTCATCGGACAGGAAATCCGCCGGCACGGCCGGGAACGTAAGGTTCCCGGCCGGCTCGAGCGGCACGAGTGATCAAACCGAAGCGAGGATCCACGCCTCGTCGTCACCGGCGGTTCCGATGGCGGCCGCTGGGGGCTCCAGCATCCGGGTCACCCGCTCTTGCCTGCCGTGGTGTTGAGGGACACCGTGCGTCCGTCCAGGTCGGCCGGTCTCTCGGAGAGGCCGGACTCGGGCTGGACGGGTGTGGCTCGTCGGTCTTAAAGCGTCGCGCCGAAGTGTTTCGCCGCGGCCTGGACGGAGGTGGTGACGTTCGGCTCCTGGTCGTAGAAGTCGAACTGGGTGCCGCTCGTCCAGATGATCTCTTTGGGGCCGGTGAGGCCGTCGTGGAAGCGGCGGGCGCCGTCGGGGATGGCGGCGTCCTGGCTGTGCACGATCAGGGTCGGGGCGCCGACGCGGGGGGCGAGCGCGATCGCGTCGAAGGTCAGCCAGCCCTCCCAGGCCATCACCGCGAACCGGTTGGGCCAGGCCGGGATGCCGCCGCGCCGCGGGTCGAGGTAGAAGTCGATCTCCATGGGCATGGCCGCGCGCGGATCGGTGCCGCTGACCACCGGGACGTACTCGACCTCACCGGTGGCCTCGTAGCGGGCGCGGGCGGCGCGCGCTTCGGCGATCTTGGCGGCGACGCCCTGGTCCCCGCCGTAGTTCTCGGCGCAGATCTTCGCGTCGTGCAGCCACGGCGCGACCAGGGCCAGCGAACCGATCCGGGCGTCCTGGACGGCCGCCGCGCTCATGTACATCGCGGCCGCGCACACGCCGAGCGCGCCGATCCGCGAGCCGTCCACGCCGGGGTGCGCGGCCAGGAACGTCACGGCGTCGGTGATGTCGGCGATCTTCAGCTCCGGCGACTCGTGGTCGCGGGGCTCACCCTGCGACTCCCCATAGCCGGTGAAGTCGAACGACAGCGCGGCGAGCCCTTCGCCGGCGAGGCGCTCGGCGTACCGGTCGGCCATCAGCTCCTTGACGCTGGTCCAGGTGCCCGCGACGACGACGCCGGGCGCGGGCGCGCCGCCGTCGGGCAGGAACAGGTTGCCGGTGAGCGTGGCGCCGCTGGAGGCCGCGAACGTCACTTTGTGGCGGGTGGCCATGGGTGTCTTCTCCTGTCAGTTGGCGTAGGTGAGGTCGGCCCGCGTGATGGCCGCCCCGTCCACGGTGAAGGCGTAGTGGGCCGCGAAGCCGCCCGTGCCGCCGGGCGCGAAGCGCACCAGGAGCTTCTGGTAGCCGGTCCGGTTCTCCACGACCCGGGACACGGTGAGCGTTCCGCCGATGACCTCGCGTTCGGCCCAGCCCCGGATGGCTTCGCGGCCGCGGAAGCCGCGTCCGACATCGACCAGTTCGGCGTTGGGGGCGAACGCCTTGGCCACTCCGTCCAGGTCCTTGGCGTTGACGGCCCGCACGTAGGCGGAGACCGGCGGGAGCAGCCCGCCGGCCGGGACGGAGGGCGGTGCGCTCGCCTGGGTCGTCGGGCCGGGAGCGGCGGCGGGTTCGGCGGCGGGTTCGGTGGCGGAGCAGGCCGTCGCCAGCAGCGCGGCGCCCAGGGCACCGGCTCGCAGCCTCATGCGAACGCCTCGGCGTGCGCGGCGGCCCACTGCTCGAACGTGCGGGGCGGGCGGCCGGTCACGTCCTGGACGGTGGTGTTGACCTGCGAGTCGTCCAGCGATCCGGTCACGTAGAAGTCGAAGAAGGCCTCGACGTACTCCTCCGGCATGCTCCGCAGCATCTCCGCGCGCGCCTCGTCGTCCGGCTGCGCTTCGAAGCGCAGGTCGCGTCCCAGCACCCGGCCGAGGATGCGCAGCCGGTCGGCGGGCAGCAGCGCCTGCGGGCCCGTCAGCCGGTGGACGCGGTCCCGGTGGCCGTCCTGGAGCAGGGCCGCCGCCGCGACGGCCGCGATGTCGTAGGGGTCGATGGTGGCGATGGGCACGTCCGCGAACGGGGCGCGCACCACATCACCGGCTGCCAGCTGCGGAATCCATTCCAGGGTGTTGGACATGAACCCGCTCGGCCGCACGATCGTCCACGCCAGTCCGGACGCGCGCACCGCGTCCTCCGACTCGGCCATGTAGCGGGTCACGGCGTTGGTCATGTCGCCTGAACCCGCCGAGGACCCCGACAGCAGCACCACGCGTTCGGCGCCGGCCCGTCCGGCCTCGGCCAGCAGCTCGGGCGTGCCGCGGAAGCCGGGCAGCAGGAACAGGCCCTGGACCCCGTGCAGAGCGGCCTGGACGGATCGCGGCTCGTTCAGGTCGCCGCGCACGTACTCGACGTCCGGCGGCGGGTCGGCAGGCGCGCCGGTGCGGACCAGCGCGCGGGTCCTCGCTCCGGCCGCCGCCAGCGCGCGCACCACTTCGGCGCCCACGTTGCCGGTGGCGCCGGTCACCAGGATCGTCACCGGGCGCCCGCCGCCAGGGTCATGAGGTCCTTGTTGCCCTCCGCCCAGGTCGCCGTCATCACCACGGCGGTGATGCGCCAGCCGTCCCCGGTCCGCGCCAGGGTCCAGCGGTAGGTGCCGCCCAGCGTCCACAGCGGGGAGCCGAACGGGTTGGCCAGCCGGTGCGCGGCCTGGAAGTTGGCGGTGCACACGGCCGTGTCGCCCAGCACCGTCACCAGGTGCCCGGCGATCAGGTGCTGGGTGGCCTCGAAGTTGCCCAGCACCCCCTGCCAGGCGCCGGCGATCTGGGCCGGGCTCAGCTCGACGGGCTCGCCGCCGTTGAGGCTGGTGTAGTCCAGGGTCACCGGCTCGGCGAAGACCTCCTTCAGCAGGTCCCATTCACGCCGGTCGGCGTGCCAGCCCATGCGGGTGCAGGTGTCGATGATGTCCAGCCGGTCTTCGAGCAGGCTCAAGGTCACGTCCTCTGGGGGTCCCGAACGCGGCGGGGGAGGAATTTGGGTCGCCACAACTATCGGGACGGCGGAAAAATGGATCAAGAAGGACTTGCGCAACCACCGGTGAGCGGGGCTCACCGGTGCGGCAGGGTCACCGACCGGGGGGCGAGCGGCGTGGAGCGGCACGAGATCGAGACCTTTCTGACCCTGGCCGAGGAGCTGCACTTCGGCCGGGCCACCGAGCGCCTGGGCCTGTCCCAGGGCCGCGTCAGCCAGACGATCAAGAAGTTGGAGCGCCGCCTGGGCACCCGGCTGTTCGAGCGCACCAGCCGCCGCGTCGCCCTGACCCCGGTGGGCGAGCGGCTGCGGGACGACCTGCTGCCCGCCCACCGGCAGATCCTGGACGCGGTCGCCCGTGCCACCGCGGCCGGACGCGGCGTCGTCGCCACGCTGCAGGTCGGTTACTCCTCCGCCTGGGCGGGCGACCTGATGGTGGAGACGGGGGAGGTGTTCCGGGAGCGCCATCCCGACCACGCCGTCCACGTCCAGGAGCTCTCGCACGGTGAACGGGTCGGCGACCTGCGCCGCGGCGAACTCGACCTCCAGCTCTGCGAGCTGCCCAACCACGAGCCCGACATCACCACCGGTCCGATCCTGTTCACCGAGCCCCGCGCGCTCATGGTGCCCGCCGCGCATCCCCTGGCCCGGCAGGAGACGGTGTCGCTGGAGGATCTGGCCCGCATCGCGTGGATCACCGTCCAGGGGGCACCGTGGTACCTGCTGGACTTCCATTTCCCGGCCCGCACCCCCTCCGGCAGGCCCGTGCCGGCCGGACCGACGGCCACCTCGTGGCAGGAGGCCCAGCTGCTGGTCGCGGCGGGCAAGGGCGCCTGGCCGGTGGCCTGCCGGGCCGCCGACTTCTACGCTCGTCCCGGCGTCGCCGTCGTCCCTTTCTCCGACGCGCCGCCCATCGAGTACGCCCTGCTGTGGCCGGTGAACCGGGAGACCGACCACGTCCGCGAGTTCGCCGAGATCGCCACCGAGCTGGCGCACGGCCGCCGAAGCGCCGAACTCAGCGGCGCTGTGGGCCGGGCGGAAGGCCGCCCCGGCCGATCCACCTTCTTCACGGCGTCGTGGTCGGCGTCGAGCACGTCCCGGGCCGGATCTGAGAACTGAAGGGCGAAGCAGATCACCGGCGATCGCGAACCGCTCCTGCCCGATGCGTTCGCAGAGTTCACTCCGTCGACGGCGGTGGCCCCCGCGCTGACCTGGTCCAGTTGACAGCACGCCGGGTCGTCTCCCTGGAGGCCGAGCGTCCCGCCGGCCACCGCGCTCACCAGCCCTATCGGCGGACATCCGAGTGCTGTGATGCACGTCACCCCGTCTCCTGTTATGAACCGGAGGCCCGCGGTGTCTTGTGTGCGGATCAGTCCTACGCGGGAGGCGGACATGAAGGTCGTGGTGGCAGGCGCGGGATACGCCGGGACGGTGGCGGCGAACCGGCTGGCGAAGAAGGTGCCGGGCGCGGAGATCACGGTGGTCAACCCCCGGGCCGAGTTCGTCGAGCGGGTGCGGCTGCACCAGCAGCTCGCCGGGACGGGGAAGGCGGCCACGCCGCTTTCGCAGATGCTGCGGGACGGCATCGCTTCGCGGCGGGCGGTCGTGGAGAAGATCGGTGACGGCGACGTGGTGCTCGACGGCGGCGAGGTCCTGGGCTTCGACCACCTGGTCCTGGCCGTCGGCAGCACCCTGTCACCGCTGCCGGGCACCGTGGCGATCGGGACCTGGGAAGGCGCCGAGCAGGCCCGCGCGGCGCTGGCGGACCTGCCGTCGGGCGGCACGGTGACCGTCGTCGGCGCCGGGCCGACCGGGATCGAGACCGCCGCCGAGGTCGCCTACGCGCGACCCGACCTGTCGGTGCGGCTGGTGGGGGAGCGCCTGGCGGCCGCCCTCTCGCAAGGGGCCCGCCGCCGGGTGCGGGCCGGCCTGGAGCGGTTGGAGGTGGCGGTGGTGGAGGACATCGTGGACGGAGTGCGGCCCGGTGAGGACGGGCGGGGCGCCGACGTGGTGCTGTCGCGGTCGGGCGAGCGTCTCGCTTCGGACCTCACCCTGTGGGCGGTCATCGGCAGCGTCCCCGACCTGGCCGCGCGCAGCGGACTGCAGGTCGACGAGCGGGGCCGGGTCGTGGTGGACCGGTACCTGCGCAGCGTCGGCGACCCGCGGATCTTCGCCGTCGGCGACTGCGCCGCCGTCCCCGGGTCGCGCATGTCCTGCCAGACCGCCGAACCGCAGGGCTCGCACGCGGCCGACACGCTGGCCCGGCTGGCCGGGGGACGCCCGCTCAAGCCGTACTCGGTGGAGTACGTCGGCGTGGCCGTCAGCCTGGGCCGGCGGGACGGGGTGATCCAGCTCGCCCGCCGCGACGACAGCCCGCGCCGCCAGTCCTTCGGCGGCCGAGCCGCGGCGCTGGTCAAGGAGGGCGTGGTCCGCGGCGCCAGGTTCAGCGCCCGCACCGCCATCGTCGGCGGGCTCCCCGGCCCCAAGTGACCGCGGCTCCGGACCGGCCTCCAGGACCCGCCGCGCCCCAGAAGGATCGAGAGATGGACCAGAACGCCGCCGACCGGGCGACCGAGGCCTTCGTCGCGCACCGTAACCTGCTGTTCACCGTCGCCTACGAGATGCTCGGTTCGGCGGCCGACGCCGAGGACGTGCTGCAGGAGACCTGGCTGCGGTGGGTCGAGGTCGATCCGGGGCGGGTGCGCGACCAGCGTGCCTACCTGGTCCGGATCACCACCCGGCAGGCGCTGAACCGGCTGCGCGCGATGACGCGCCGCAGGGAGGCCTACGTCGGCCCGTGGCTGCCCGAGCCCCTGCTCACCGCGCCGGACGTGGCCGGGGACGCCGAACTCGCCGAGAGCGTGTCGACGGCGCTGATGCTGGTCCTGGAGACGCTGTCGCCGACCGAGCGAGCCGTCTTCGTGCTGCGCGAGGTGTTCGACGTCGGATACGAGGAGATCGCGGCCGCGGTCGGCAAGAGCCCCGCGGCCGTCCGGCAGATCGCCTACCGCGCCCGGCGGCACGTCGAGGCCCGCCGCCCCCGCGAGCCGGTGTCGGCGGGCGAGACCCGGGCGGTCCTGGAGTCGTTCCAGCGCGCCGTGGAGACGGGGGACCTGCAGGGCCTGATGGACTGCCTGGCCCCCGAGGTCGTCCTGGTCAGCGACGGCGGCGGCGTCAGGCGGGCCGCGCTGCGGCCGGTCGCCGGCGCCGAGCTGGTGGCCCGCTACCTGCTGCGCGGGATCGGCAAGGCCATGGTCACCGGGCACCACGCCCTGGTCAACGGCAGCCCGGCGCTCCTGATGCGGCTGAACGGCGAACTCGACGGCCTGATGACGGCCCGGGTCGAGGGCGGCCGCATCACCGGCCTGTACTACGTCCGCAACCCCGAGAAGCTGACGCGCGTGGAGTCGGAGGTCCCGCTCACCCTGCGGTGAGCATTCGGCGCGCCGCTCCGCGCTCCGTGAGCGGCTACGAGATGGCCTGCAGCGGCAGGTCGTTGCCGCGCCAGGTGGCCGCCAGCTCCTGGAGCGGCACGTCGAGCGCTTCGCTGAGGCAGACGATCGTGCCGAATCCGGGGGAGGGCAGCCGTCCGGTCTCGATCTTGCGCAGGGTCTCCGGCGAGATGCCGGCCGCGTGCGCGACCTCCGCCAGGTCGCGTCCCGCTCGCGCGCGGCGCAGCAGGGCGCCGAGACGCCTGCCGGCTTCGACCTGTTCGACGGTGAGGGGTTGGCGGACCATGCGCCCAGGATAGGGGTGGTATTACTGTACCGGCAAGCGTCGAAGATCGGTATAGTAATACCAACAACCCATGACGTGAGGTATTCATGATCGAGCTGAAGACGCCCGCGGAGATCCAGCGCATGCACGTGACCGGGCGCTTCGTCGCCGAAGTGCTCTCCGAGGTCGGGCGGCTCGCCGAGCCGGGCGTCAACCTGATGGACCTGGAGCACCACGTGCGCGGCATGATCGAACGGCGCGGGGCCGAGTCGTGCTACTGGGACTACGCGCCCTCCTTCGGACGCGGCCCGTTCCGCAACGTCATCTGCCTGTCGGTCAACGACGCCGTCCTGCACGGCCTGCCCCACGACTACACGCTGCGCGACGGGGACGTCCTCAGCGCCGACCTCGCCGTCAGCATCGACGGCTGGGTCGCCGATTCGGCGCGCACGGTCATCGTCGGCACCCCCGCCGAGGAGGACCTGCGGATCATCCGCGCCACCGAGGAGGCGCTGGAGGCGGCGATCGAGGCGGCCCGCCCCGGCAACCGCCTCGGCGACATCTCGGCGGCCATCTGGGAGGTGGCCGACGACTACGGCTACCCCGTCAACACCGAGTTCGGCGGGCACGGCATCGGCCGCACCATGCACGAGGGACTCCACGTCCCCAACAAGGGCCGGGCCGGCCGCGGCCCCAAGCTCCGCCCCGGACTGACCCTCGCACTCGAACCCTGGTTCGCGCGCACGACCGACCGCATCGTCTACGACCCCGACGGCTGGACCATCCGGTCGGCCGACGGCTCGCGCACGGCCCACTCCGAGCACACGATCGCCGTCACCGAGGACGCCGCTCTGGTGCTCACCCGGCGCGAATCGGAGACCCCGGCAGCGCGGACCGGGTCCGCCGGCCGACCTTCCGCGAGCAACGCATAGACCGTTCCGCGAGGCCGCCGAGCGGTGCCGCTCTTACGGGCGGCCCCGGCCCCGCGGCGATCGCCGGCCACGACTCGCCTGTACGACGTACCGGCGGATCCGCCGCCGGACGGCGACGGTGCGTCAAGCCACAGCCCAAGAAGCGGTGTTCGGACCGGCGGAAGGCGGCTCCGTGAGCCCCCGGGCGAACGAAGTATCGTCCTGACCTGGACCAGGCCCTCGTCGTGTGCAGCGGCCAGCGTCGCCCCGTGGACGATGAGGTGGGAAGACCCCTTCGTTCAACCGGACCTCGATCACCCCCTGCAGGCCCTGGGCCTGCGCGCCGAACTCGGCCAGCAGGGGGGCGGCGTCGCTGCTCAAAGCACGGCGCCTTGAAGCGAGACTGAGCAAGTGACCGACGACTTGACCACCGGACGGCGCGCGGACCGCGAACGCGCCCTGTCATTCCTCCGCGAGGCGGCATCCAGCCCTGACACCTCGCAGGCCGCCCTGCGCGGCTTGGCACATCCACGGCAGTGGCTCGCGCTGGACTCGGCGGTGCGCAGCCAATGGCAGGTCCAGGGCTGGACGTCGGTCCTGCGCACCGGGACCCCGTTGGCTCTGGCGCTCAGTGCCTGCAATCGCGACGGACGGATCCGCAAGCGCGCGATCCGCCACCTCGCCACACAGGACGACTTGCTGCCGCTGCTCGCCATCCGCGCCACAGACTGGATGCCGACCGTCCGGAACACCGCCCTTCGCCTCCTGGCGGAGGTCCTGGCCGATCCACCGCCGCACCGCTTCCAGGACCTGCTGGCGATGACCGTGGCCATGCGCGACCGGAGCAGGGCGCCCGAGCTGACCTCGCTCGTCGACGCCGCGCTGCGCCGCTCGCCCGACCGGCTGCTGGAGCCCGCGCTCGCCTGCGCCGACCGGCATGCCCGGCGACATGCCGTCCAGGTCGCCACGCAAGCCGGTCTCCTGTCCGCAGCGCGCCTCGTCCGCATAGCCGTTGAGGACCGCGACCTGGTCGTCGCCGTACACTGCGCCGAGGCCGCCGAGGCGCTGACGAAGGACGCCGCGGTGTTCATGCCCCTCCTGCACAGCCCGGTCCCGACGTTGCGGGCCCTGGCCCTTACCCGGCCCGCACTGGCCGGGGACGCCGCCCTCTGCGCCCCGTATCTGGACGACCGTGCGCGGGTGGTCCGCGAGACCGCCCAGCTGGGTCTGCGCCGCGCCGGCCTCGACCCCGCCGAGCGCTACCGGACCGCCCTGCGCGACGGGGCGACTCCCGGCAGGGTCGCGGGACTGGCCGAGACGGGTGCCCGTGAGGACATCCCCTCCGCGCAGGACCTGCTGAGTGATCCACGCGCCGCGATCCGCTCCGAAGCGGTGCGCGCGCTGCACACCCTCGGAGGCGGCGACCGGGACACCTTCGTCGCGATGCTGCAAGACCCCTCCGGCAGGGTGCTCCGCCAGGTCAGACGGGCCCTCGCCGATCACGCTGTGCCGGCGGAGACGCTATGGCCGCTGCTCGAAGCCGGACTTCCGGCGGCCACCCGGCGCACAGCGCAACGGCTGCTGCGCGACCAAGGCGGCTGGACCCGGCTCAAGGCCGATCTGCTGCTGATCCAGGACGCGGACCCCACGATCCGAACGGCGGCGGCCGCCGATGTACGGACCTGGTCGCGCGCCCAGCACTACCTGTCCTCGACTCCACCGGAGCTGGCCGGTCTCGTCGAGGACGCGGCAGACGTGTTGGGGGAGCAAGTCGTCCAGGAGCTCCGCTTCGTGTTGGGCATGCGACCCGCGAAGCCGCACGCCCGGCGTACTACGGCGGGGCCCTGGCCGTCTTGAGCCCGGGGGAGCGCGGCTCACTGAGCAATCACTGCGAGATGGCGGACTGCCGACGTGACCGGAACAGATCCCAAGGCGAACCTCCAGCACTACCTGCAAGCCGGAGGGTCTCCCGGGGTACGGGCCAACACCGCGGTGTAGTTCGTCAGCGGACGGTTGTAGGTGGACAAGCTCGGACCGCTGGCCGAGCCGCCGCTGATGGGCGAGTTCCGCCCCGGTGTCGGCGGCCTCGCGGGCGGAGCGCGCCGCGGTGATCTGTGCCGGGTCGCTGGCGGCCTGAGCCGCCTGGAGTTCGACGCGGGCGTCTTCGTTGCGCCGGTACAGGGCCTGGTGCGCGGCGACCAGGCGTCCCGCGCCCACAGTTGGCCCCAGCCCCGAGGTAGAAAGATCGCCGCAGGTCACGCGGCGTGTGCGCCGCACGGCCGCGCGATGGATCCCGGTCCGGACGCGGCGGGGTATGACCGGCACGCCGCGCCTTCGTCCGGCCGGATATCCGCCCGAAGGCTTTTCGCATGCGGTCGGATCTATGAAACCGGCGCAGGTCAGCAGGGATAGGGGGTAGCGGCCGTGCGGCCGGGGTGGTGGCGGGGTCGCCCACTATGTCCACCAGCCGGTCACGGAGAGCTGCCTTGCCTCTGGTCGCAGCTTCCCGAGTCCGGGGCCGGAACCCGGATCAGCGAGAAGCTGATCGGCCAGGGACTCCAGCGGGCGGTGAGCGCCACAGCCGCGCCCACCGTGGTCGGAGCCGTGCTCGCCCTCGCCGTCCCTGCACCCGATGCGCACCCGAACAGGCGCTCTGACCTTGCGACAACGGGTACGGAGATCAGATTCCGGCCTGAAGGCGGAGGCCCGCCAGAGTCAGGTCCAGCGCGGCGATGAACTGCTCCCTGTCGTCGTGCCCGGCGAACTCGTCGACGATCTCGTGCACGAACGGGAACTCCGCAGCGTCGAGCGACCGCCACGTGTCGGCGTAGCGGCCGAGGAACTCATCGCGCCCCACATGGCCGTTGAGCAGCTCCTGGGGGACCTCCATGCCCAGGTCGGCGGCCGTGCCGATGACGACGCCCGTGATCGCCGAAACGGCGTGGAACCGCTGTCGCGGTGTGAGGTCGAGGCGGAGCGTCTGCCGGCCGAGCTTCTCGTACAGCCGCAGCGAGTGGCCTTGGACGTCGGTGTTGCGCATGAAGTAGGCCGCCAGCCAGGGCCGGGCCACGATCGCGTCGAACAGCGTGACGGCCATCGCACGCAGGTCGGCGATCGGGTCGTCGGTGCCCGGCTGCTCCTCGATGGCGGCCAGGACCCCGCCGATCGCGTGGTCGGTGGCGCGGTCGAGCAGTTCGTCCTTGTTGGAGACGTACCAGTAGATGGTCCCGACGCCCGTGCCGAGCCGGGCGGCCAGGGCGCGGAACGTCAGCGCCGGTGCGCCGGCCTCGTCCAGCAGGCCCACGGCGGCGTCGAGGACGGCCTCCATGGAGTGCGACGCGCGCCGGCGTCCTCGGGGAGGGCCTTCGGCGGGGCGTGTTCGCGGGCGTGCCATGGCACCCATCCAATCACAGTTTGTCACCGCATCGAACCTTGTTCTATCATCGAACATGGTTCGATAATCGATGACGTTCGGAGAGGAGGCCGATCATGACCGTCACCACCGAGCCCGTTTCCCCCCGTACCTACCCGTCGCTGCGCGCGGCCTGGATCCCCCTGGCCGCGCTCTGCCTGGCCTTCTTCGTCGAGATGGTCGACAACACGCTGCTGTCGATCGCGCTGCCGACGATCGGCCGTGACCTCGGCGGCGGCACGACCGCCCTGCAGTGGGTGACCGGCGCCTACTCGCTGACGTTCGGCGGCCTGCTGCTGACGGCGGGGTCCATGGCCGACCGCCTCGGACGCCGACGCGTCCTGCTGGCAGGCCTCGCCGTGTTCGGCCTGCTGAGCCTGTGCGTCATCGCCGTCGACTCCACCGGGGAACTCATCGCCCTGAGAGCCGGTCTCGGCATCGCCGCCGCGGCCATGGCGCCCATCACCAACTCGCTCGTCTTCCGGCTGTTCGACGACCAGGCGCTGCGGATGCGCGCGATGACACTGATGATCATCGTTGGCATGTCCGGATTCGTCCTCGGCCCCCTGCTGGGTGGCACGGCGCTCGCCCACGTGCGGTGGGAGTGGCTCCTGCTGGTCAACGCTCCGATCGCCCTGATCGCGGCCGTCGGCGTGCGGCTCGGCGTCGCGGCCGACCGGCCGCAGGACCTGACCGACGACCGGCTCGACCTGCCGGGCGCCGTCCTCAGCGTCATCGCCATCGGCCTGTCCTGCTACTCGCTGACCAGCGGTGTCGAACACGGATGGCTCTCGGCGATCACTCTGGCGTCACTCCTCGGCGCCGTGGTCGCGGGCGTCGCGTTCGTGTGGCACGAGCGCCGCAGCGCGGCGCCCATGCTGGATCTCCGCCTCTTCTCCAACGGCACCGTCCGCGGCGCGGCCATCGCGCAGATCGGAACGTCGATCGCGATGGCGGGCGTGATGTTCGGGCTGATCCTGCACTTCCAGTACGCCTACGGCTGGAGCCCCGTGCGGGCCGGACTGGCGAACCTGCCGATCATCATCACCATGATCGTCGCGACGCCCCTGTCGGAACGGCTCGCGCAACGGTTCGGCCACCGCATCGCCTGCCTGGTCGGCGCGGCGTGCCTGGCCGGGTCACTGGCGGGGCTCGCCTGGGGCGTCGAGCACGGATACGCCGCCATCGCGATCTTCCTGGTCGTGATGACCATCGGGCTGCGCACCATCATGACGATCTGCGCCATCGCCTTGGTCGAGGCGATGCCGAGCAACCGCACCTCGATCGGGACCGCCCTCAACGACACCGCCCAAGAGGTCGGAACCAGCGTCGGCACCGCTCTGATCGGCACCATGATCGCCGCACTGGTCACCACCCGGCTGCCTCCGGGCGTCTGGAGCGGCGACCTGGTGGCGTCGTTCTTCCACGGCGAGCGGATCACCTACGCCGTACTGGCAGTGATCGTCGGCCTGATCGCGGCAGGCGGCGCACTCACCCTCACCGACTCCCGCACCGCCCAAGAGCCGCACTGAGCTCGTGCCCGCTGCCACCCCCGCCCAGGTCCAAGCCCTGCGCGAGCTCCAAGCGGGCCCGCCGGTGGCCTACTGGTCGAAGACGCGCCCGACGACGGCGGCGACCTCTCGGTGGTGCCGGCGAAGGCGCCGGGGTGGTCGGCGGCGTGGTGGAAGGACTACCGGGCACGACTCGAACGCGTGGCACACGAAGCCGACCAGACCTGAACCTGCCTTGGAGCAGATCCAGACCGAACTGCTCACCGGACTGTTCCACAACGCCCATACGGGCAAGTTCGGACGACCCCACCGAAATGCCGGGGGAGTAGGCCAGGACAGACAGCCAACCGACCGTCCGACACGACCTATCTGGAAGTGGCCCAGGGAAGCCAGCCGCGGCGTCGCCGCCGCTCCCGCCCGCTCCTCTAGCGGCGGGAGAACTCGACCCTGCCCCTCCTCGACCAGACGAACGGCTGGGCACCGAGCCAGACCAGCCCCAACAGCATCAGCGGGACGAAGAGGGGGACGTTGTGATCTGAGTCCAGATCAAAACCCGACCCCGCCGCCTCGTACACCAGCACGACCCAGAGCAGGGCCACCACGCCCTCGACCGGCACGGCCACGCTGAGCAGGACACGGCGCGCGGACGAGTTCGTCACCCGTCCGGCGAGCGAGGAGTTCACCGCGGTGAAGGCCAACATGAACGCGAGCGAACTCAGCATCCAAGAGATCCCGAACCCGACATTGGGCTCGAAAACCGGCACCTCGTCAGCTCGCCGGGACATCGACACCAAAAGGGCCTCGAGATGAAGACCGCCGACGACCACGAACACCAGGACAGGAACGGGCGCCGACCTGTGTGGCAAGAACCACAGCCCACCCATGAGCACGAACGCCACCACCACCGGCAACAGCAGCATGCCCGACTCATCCGCATACAGCTCAAGGAGATTCTTGCCGCTACTTCCCATCCACGGCCAGGCAAGCAAGACCAGGGCGGCCAGCACGGCGCACAGAAGGGCAGCCCTGGCGATCGCTGTCCGGCGGCGCCGGATCAGAACGTCACCGGCGGCTGGAGGAAGGAGCGCGGTGCGGGACGGCCGGACAGGCATGGACGGTCCGACATCGACCGCGGTCTCGGCAACGGGATCCAAGGCGGAGATGAGCAAATCACGGACCTGGGCAGGGGAGAGCCGCTCATCGGGGTCCTTGCACAGCAAGCCGCTCAACACATGCGCCAACGCCCCGCCACACCGGGGCGGGGGCGGCTGCTGAGTTGCGATCGCAACGAAGACGGCTCCGTGACCAGACCCATCGAACGGACGACGACCCTCCACCGCCGCATACAGGGTGGCGCCCAACGACCACAGATCCGAGGCCGGCGTCACGGCCCCGCCCTCCACCTGCTCGGGGGACATGTAGGCCGGCGTACCCAGCACCATGCCCGAACGGGTGATGGTGACATCACCCTCCAGCGCGGCGATGCCGAAGTCGGTGAGGACGATCCTGTCGCCATCGATGAGCACGTTGGCGGGCTTGACGTCACGATGGACGACACCCTGCGCGTGGGCGGCCGACAGAGCGTCCAGCATCGCGAGCCCGATCGCGGCGACCCGGCGGGGAGGAAGCGCCTTCTGCTCGGCCAGCAACTCCTCAAGGGAACGACCGCGGACCAACTCCATCACGATCCAGGGCCGGCCGTCGTCACCCACCACCCGGTCATAGACGGTGACGATGCCGGCGTGCCTCAGACGAGCGGCGGCGCGCGCCTCCCGCTCCATCCGGGCGTACCAGACGCGCCGCTCCTGGTCGGTGACCTGTTCGGGCACCCGGAGCTCCTTGACGGCGACCTCGCGGTCGAGGTCGAGGTCATGGGCGCGCCACACCGAACCCATGCCGCCCTGGCCGATCTGCCCGAGCCTGCGGTACCGGCCCGCCAGTATCCCGCCGCCGTCCCAGCCCATGATCGGAACCTACCGGCGCGGCACGGCCGGAAGAAGGCGATCCAGTCAACTGTCAGACATCTGTGTCTGTATGGGCGCGGGATGCCGCTGGCAACGCTTCGATCACCGCAGATCGGTCGGCGGCCCCGGGCGCTTTCGGAATGATCCGGACTTAAGGGTCATACCCTACAGAACATGAATTCTGTCTGGTTTGATTGAGTAGTGCCGCTTTGCCGACTGGCCGGAACGCCTTCTGCTACTGACCGCTCCGGCCCTCCTCGCGAGTCGGCCCAGACAACGGCGATGCCGACACCGACGCGCTTGGAGGGCGGCCGGTAGGTCTCTACTTGGTATGCCGCGGGACCACGTGGGTGCGGGTGCGCGCGACGCCCGGGCTTCCGGCCCATCGCACCGTGTTGATCATCTTTCCGGGGCGGTGGGTTCGGACGGTGAAGGCGAGGGTCACGGTCTGTTTCGCCGCCAGGTTCCCCTTCCAGATGAGCTGGTCTCCCTGGCGGCTCACGGTGCCGGCGCTGGCAGTGGGACGGCCGGCCAGTCGGGCGTGCCGCAGCACGTCGGTGAGGTCGTCGGTGAAGCGGGTGCCGGTGAGCGCGGCCGCGCCCTTGTTGCGGGCCCGCAGGACGTAGCGGACGGTGCCGCCGGTGCGCACCTGTGACCTCGAAGCGGTCTTGGTGACCACCAGGCGGCCAGCTCCGCAGCCGTCGCCCGCCTTGTACGTCAGTTGCACCAGGCCGTTGCCCGACCGTGCGCCGGTAGTGAAGACGGCTCCGGCCGGCCCCATGCTGGAACCGCCCCCGCCTCCGCCGCCCTCGGTGCCCTCGGCGGAGGAGGAGCCACCCGCGCCGCCGCCCCGGGCGCCGCCTCCGCCTCCGCCGCCGGTGCCCATGTGGGGGTCGGCCAAGCCGACGGCGCCATCACCACCGATCCGGCCGTGCCCGGCTCCGCCGGGCTTGCCCGCAGGATGTCCTGGAGAAGCGGGCTGTCCTCCGGCGCCTCCCGCGCCGCCTGAACCCCCCGAGGCACCACCCCGGCCGGCGGTGGCCAAGTCGAATTGCCCGCCTGTGGCGCCTTGTCGGCCGCCGGCGCCGCCTGGGGCCAGGCCGCGGTGGCTGAAGGAGCCGGCGCCGCCGCCGCCTCCACCGGCGATGATCACTGCCGAACGCCCGGCGGACACGGTGGTCGCGCCACCGCCGCCCGCCGCGGTCGCGCCGTTGCCCGGCCACCGGCCGACGGTATAGGAGCCGGCGTTGCCGCCGTCCCCGTAGCCGCCGTGCGCAGGTACGACCGGGTTCTGGGTGCTGTCGCCGCCGCTGCCCGCGCCGCCGACATCGACCGTCAGAACCTGGCCCGCGGTCACCTTGAGCACCGCCGAGACCTCGCTGCCCTTACCTCCCGGCGATCCGTACAGCGGGTCGCCGCCCGCAGCGCCAAACGCGCGCACTCGCACCTGGCACACCCGGGCGGGAACGGTGAAAGCCTCCGGACGGCCGACGTAGTCGAATTCGACGGTGACGGGCGCTGCCGCCCACGACACACCGCTGACGCAGCTTGCCGCCAATGTCCCCGCGACGGCGCCGCCCAGCACTGTGGTCCCGCGCGGGCCGCCACCGCGGCCGCCCAACGAATTGATCATGAAGTTGCTCTTTCCGGTCGCGGCCCCCGGGCCGGCCAGCCGAACGGAAAAAGTCAACAAAAGGTGAACTGCGCCGGGTCGAGATCCCGGTCCCGAACGCGCGGGGAACGCCGCCGTACTCCGGGCATGCCCGTCCACTCACTGTTCCCCTCCCCTACGGCTCGGCCCCGGTGGCCGCCGGGGCCCGGCAGCTCCCGTCACACTGACCCGGGCTTGCACACCGTCAGGGTCGGTACGTGCAGCCGCTTGGCGAACGCAGGCAGCGGCTGGAAACTTGAGAGGAAGGACGTCCTGGATCGCGGCCCGCCCTCGATGTGACCGACACTGAACTCGCCGACTTCGTCGCCGCGTCTGGCTTCTCTGGCGGTGTCCCCGCCGTTTTCGCCCCGGTCGGTGCATCAGGGCGTCATACCGAGCACCTCGGTGTGACGCTCCGGATCCGGGTCGGCGAGTTCGCCCTGCGTGGCCGCCGCCGTTCGATGAGCGAGAGTCCCCCTTTGTCTGCGGGTCATGGCGGCTACCGTCTGCGGTTCCACACCGCAACGACCGGGTGCCTCTTGCAGATCTGGAGCCACCTGCGCACGAAGCCCACCATCCCTGCGTTGATCCGCCCCTCCCCTGGTGCGGCGTCCGCCTAAGCCGTGGCTCGAGCTCGCGTTCGACAAGGTGTAGTTCGCCTGTGGTGGGTTTCTGGGCAATGCACGAGCTTCTCCGAGGGAGCGGGCCGCTTGGAAACCGGTGGAGACGTCGGCTGTTCCGACGGCATGCTCAGTCGATGGGCGGTGATGGGTCTGGGCATGCCGGCGTCGGGAAGATGGGCTGGAGTTGATCTGGTTCGGCTCCGTCGAGTGGCTCGGCCTGGGCGGCTCTGGATCGCAGGCGGACGGGGTCACCTCGGTTGAACTGCCCGGCAGGTCGAGGGTGAGGAAGGGAGTGTGCGCATGCGGCAGGTCTCACTGAACGCGCGGTCGATGTTCGAGGTGACCGATGATCCGCAAGGCGTTTTCCGTACGCTGTTGGGGTGCGCGGTGAGCCTGCGCGGACAGGAACGGCCACTGGCAGAGGAACTGGCGGAGCGGTTCGCCCCCGAGGGCCGCGGCCTGATCGCGGGGGACGTCTTCGTCGCCTACCGGGTGCACGCCTATGAAGATCTCCCCGATGAGTACCTGGTCGGCGGGCTTCCGCCCGAGTGGCGGCACCTGTCCTTCACGCCCGAGGAGGAGACGTGGGCGCTGATCGACTCCTTCGGCCACGGCCGGGCGCCGCTCAGCGAACTCGTCGAGGGCACGGAGTTGCGCACGCTGCTCGCCCAGGCGGCGAAGCTCGCCAAGGAGTGGCGGCGCTGAGGACTCCTCTCGCGATGTCGTCCTGCGCGGGGGCTCCAGACCGCTGTCGAACTCCCCCGGCTCGGCTCGCCGGCCCGGTCCATAGCCGATCGAGCTTGTGAGCCCGGACCGACCGATCACACCTGCCGGGCCCCTGGCGGAGCACAACGGATCGACCAGTGCAGTCGGCGATCGTGCGGTACGGACCAGATCATGACGCCCCTGGCCGTGCTGCCGGCTCTGAGCCCGACCCGCCGCTTCCGGCCAGGGGTCCGGCTCGTGAGGGTCTCCGGGTGCGTGGTCGGTCGCCGGCCCTCGATTTGCGCCATTGAGGAATCGCGCCCCAGGTCAGGGCGGTACGACCATGCCATGATCAAAAAATGGGATGCATCCCTTGTTTCCCGCGCGCATATCCGCCTACCGTGATCGAGTACTCGCGCACCACGGAAAACCCCTGCGGTGCCGAATCGACTGGCCTTGAGGCGAATACTGCGCCTCCGCGGCGAAAGGGAGCCCTAATGAAAAAGATCCTGCTTTTCTCTGTGACCGGCGGAGCTCTCGCGCTGGGCGCGCTGGGCCTGTCGGTGCCCGCGGCGTCCGCGAACGCGCACGCCACCTCTGTAGCCGCCAAGGAGTGCCCGCCCGGGCACCTGTGGCACCCCTTCCAGGGCTGCATCCCGGTCCCTCCCGGCCCTGACGGCGCTCGCTGAGCCGACTGCCGACGCAGTGGCGGGAACGCGGTCGCAGAATGGCCGGACGTGTCCGTTGGGCCAATGGGCAACTGGATCACAATGGCACGTCCAACGTGGTCCTGGGAGTACGGCCTGCCCGGATGCGATCTGACGTGAAAGCCCCGGCTCCTGCCGGGGCTTTTGCTTTCGGATAGAAGCGACTTCCCCGTCACTCAAGAACTAAATTGACGTAGCCTCAAAATAGGGCTCCCCTGCCAGTTGAACCTCACCCAAAAACTCAACTGTTGCCCCCGCGGCCGGCAGGTGGAGATCTAGCGGCAGGCGATGAGGCGTGTACGATCTCTGGCCACCAGCCGGGTTCCGACTCGGGGGTGATGGGGCAAGTCGGGCACCGAGTGTGAGGCTGCGCCCTGGTACCCGGGCGGCGGCATGAAGAAGAACGGTGTCCGCGCAGTTCGCGGTGCCGGGCGGCGTCTCCGCCTCGGGGCGCGTGCGCGGCGATCGCCCAGCACGTCGGCCGCCGGACCGGCGCTTCCGTCAGGTGCGGACGAACTCGACGACCACGCCCAGGCGCTCGACGTCGCGGTGCCCCTGAGCGCCCCACGCTGCCGGCTCCGGGCGACGGTCGCGCAGGTCGGCATCTCAGCCTCAGCCGATGCCCCGGAGAGTCGTAGGATCCCGGGATGAGTGACGATGAGTGGAATGACATCATCCGTTCGGCGAAGCAGGGCGAGTCCGGCCCCTGGTCGTGCCCTGAGTGCGACGAGTACGCCGTCGAGTCGGGTCAGCGGTTCGAGCAGGGTCACGTGGTGGAGCACACACTGATGTGCTTCGCCTGCGAGGCGGAGGTCGTCGCGCCCGCCTGACCCCAACCGTACGAGGATGCCCTCGGAACCGTGGCACCGTCGGGCGACCGCACCGGCCGGGGATGCAGGGCGAGCTCTCCAGCCGCGGTCGAGCGGGTCCTTTTGCCGAAGTGGCAAAGCGTGTTCGTGGGTTCGTGCGGACTGGGACAGGATCGTGATGCGCCAGCGACGGCGCGAACCAGCTGAGGAGGCTTCATGGCGCAGGCGGTCGAGACCATGCGGACGCACCGCTTGGTGCCGTCCCCGGCAGGACGGATCCACCTGGTCGAGCAAGGCACAGGGCCGTTGGTGCTGCTGCTGCACGGCTTTCCGGAGACCTGGCGTTGCTGGCGCCTCCAGCTGCCGGTGTTGGCCGCCGCCGGGTACCGGGCGGTGGCCGTGGACGTGCGCGGGTACGGCCGGTCGTCCAAGCCGGAGCAGGTGGCGGCCTACCGGATGCTGGATCTGGTCGACGACAACGTCGCGGTGGTGCGCGCCCTGGGCGAGGAGACGGCGATCGTCATCGGCCATGACTGGGGGGCGACGATCGCCGCCAACAGCGCCCTGGTCCGGCCGGAGGTCTTCACCGCCGTCGGGCTGCTGAGCGTGCCCTATGCTCCTCGCGGCGGTCCGCGGCCCAGCGAGGCCTTCGCCGCGATGGGCGGCGGGGAGGAGTTCTACGTCGGCTACTTCCAGGAGCCGGGCCGCGCCGAGGCCGAGATCGAACCGGACGTCCGCGGCTGGCTGGCGGGCTTCTACGCCGCGCTGTCGGCCGACACCATGCCCGCGCCCGGCCGACCCGACCCCCATTTCGTGGCGCCCGGGGGCCGGTTGCGCGACCGGTTCCCGACCGGTCCGCTGCCGTCCTGGCTCAGCCGGCAGGAATTGGACGTCTACGCCGCAGAGTTCGAGCGGACCGGTTTCACCGGCGCGCTCAACCGCTACCGGAACATGGACAGGGACTGGAAGGACCTGGCCCCTTGGGACGCAGCGCCCATCGTCCAACCGTCCCTGTTCATCGGCGGCGCGCAGGACGCCTCCACCACCTGGCTGGCCGATGCGATCGACGCCTACCCCACCACCCTGCCGGGCCTGGTCTCCTGCCACATCCTCGACGGGTGCGGGCACTGGATCCAGCGGGAACGTCCGGACGAGGTGAACCGGCTGCTGACCGGCTGGCTGGCGACCCTGCCGACCGCCTGAGCATCGGGTCATCGCCGGCAGCAGTGTCTGCATGGAGACACCGGCATCTGGGGCGGCCGGGCCCCGCCGCTGCCGGTGACGAATTCGCTGCGCGTTCCTGCAGAAGTGCGGTCGACATCTTCTCGTTCCCGGCCCGCGCGGCGGGCTATTAGCCCGCCGGCAGCTCGCCCGCGTTCGCAGGGGCCGGATGCCTCGGCCGTCAGAAGGCGTCGACGTAGACGTAGACTCGGTCGAAGCGGAGCGCGGCCAGGTCGGCGCGGCGGATCACCCAGTGGAACAGGCCCGCCTCCAGTTCCTGGCAGTCGTCTTCACCGCGCCAGGTGGCCAGCAGTGTCCACTCGTCGCCGGCCGCGGCGGGCAGCGGCACTTCGTCCCGGGCCGCCTCGACCGGGTCCCAGTTGAACAGGACCGGCTCGCCGCCGAGCTGGAAGCGCCAGTGGGGGCGCCAGCCGACGATATGCGACCAGGCGGACTCCAGCTCGGCCGCCTGCTGCGACTCCTCGTCGTCGTCCTCATCGCGCCACGGCCACGACCACTGGTGGAAGCAGAAGTCCAGCCGCGCCCGGCGGTAGGCGCCCGGGCCGTCGTCTGGGTCGGCCGCACGCTCTGCCGACGGCGTCCCGGCAGGCAGATACCGTACGGCGTCGGCGACCACCGTCCCGCAGCCCGGATCGGGGTCGGCGAAGAACAGCAGTCGGCCTTCGGTGGGCAGCGGCAGATCCGTCGCCCCGGGCGGCAGGGCCGCGCAGTCGACGGCCGCGACGAATGCCGCCGACGGCGCGGGAACGCCCTCCGGCAGCGGCGGGTTCCCGCCGGTCAGCGCCACGAGCGGGCCGGGGCCGTTCGGTGCGAGGTAGACGGCCGGGCGGGCGGTGCGTATGTACGCCTCCACCTCGGCGTCCGGAATCCCCCGCGCGGCGGCCTCCGCGCGGAAGCGGGCGGCCCTCGAGGCCGTGGTCTCGTTATCGGTCTCCGTGTCGGTCACGGGAGGAGCCTATGGCCGTCAAGATCCTCACGTTGGAGCGTTCGGTGTTCACCGAGGTCGCCGCCGCGCTGAGCGGTGTCCGGCCTGAGGGCGTGCGGTCGGCGTTTCAAGACCAGGCTCGGCGGGACACCTCTCCCAGCATCTGCTTCGGATCCTCTTCGTGTTCAAGGGGCACTGGTCGGTGCACTGGAAGGACGTCTCATCGCCGGGCGCCGGTGAGGGCCGGCAGGCAGGTGATCTGCCGTTCGAGCAGGTCGGCGACGAGTGCGGGGTCCAGGAACGCGGCGGGGTCGAGGTTCAGGCAGACCGCGCACTCCTCCCCCATGGTGATCATTGTGGCGTTGCAGGCGGTGCCGCCTCGAGGGGCGAAGGCCATCACGCCGGTGATCTGCGCTCCAGCCGCGTGGGCGGTCGGCGGCGGTCCGAGAAGGCTGCTGACCAGCAGGTCGATGTTGCGTCCCAGTGCCGCGGCGGTGGTGCGGACGAGCGGACCGGGGAGCCAGGAGCCGATCCCGCCCAGGACCGGGAACAGTTCCGTCACCACGGTGGCGCGCGCCTGCTGGAGGCGCTGGTTCACCAGCCGTGCGCGTGCGGCGGGAGGCAGGTCGGTCAGGGGTCCGTGCAGCCTCAGTGCTCCCACATGGTTGCCCAGCCGGGGACGATCCGTCGGCTGCAGATCGATCGGGACGGCGACTGGCAGGGATCGCTCTTCGCAGAAGTAGTGCTTGTAGTAGTCGGTGAGAGCCCCGAGCAAGAGCGACAGCAAGAGCGCGGTGACAGTGACGCCGGTGCTTTTGGCGGCCTGCTTCAGCTCGGCGACGGGTACCGGCACGACCTCATAGTGCGGGACGGTGCTGCGCTGCTGTAGTAGACGCGATCCGGTGAACGGCGGCCCGGCCTGTTCCAGAGAGCGCAGCAGGCGCACAGAACGGCCGGCGGCCGCCCGGGGGTAGCGCACCGCGCCGCGTACGCCCGCGCTCACCGACCGGGCCAGGCGACCGGTCTCGCGCGGGACGGCCCCCAGGTCGGCGGCGACCTGGCTCACGGCTCGCGAGTAGCACCGGCGCGAGGCGGTTGTTGTCCTGGCGATGGCGCTGGGGGCGCGCTCGGCCGATCGGCCGTCGGTGGGAGAGCCGAACAGATCGGCGAAGACGGCCGTGGCGGCCACGCCGTCGGCCAGGCTGTGATGGTGCCGGACGATGAGGGCGGCCTTGTCCTGCTGGTAGCCGCTGACCAGCAGCGCTTGCCAGGGGGGCCGGTCGCGCTCCAGGCCGGTGTAGGCCTGCCATTCCAGCAGGTCCAGCAGTTGGCGCAGCGTGCCCGGGGCGGGAAGCCGGAGCGCCTGGACGTGCCGGGCGAGGTGGAAGTCGGGGTCGGGCATCCACAGTGCCGCTCCGACGCCCCACCGCGGTTCGACGGCACGGCGGGTCAGGACGGGGTATCGCCTGATCGCCCACTGGCAGCATGTCCAGAACCGCCGCCATTCGGGAGGCCGGTCCAGGAACCACACCGATGTCAGGTCGGAGCGCAGAAGAGGATCGTCGCTGACCCGCCACATGAGAGTGTCGGTCCCGTTCATGCGGTCGTGGCCGTCTCTGTCGTCCATCCGTCACCCGTCTCGGATCGATCGATGACCGCCTTCCCAAGGACGTCGGCGTCGTTCCGCCCGTCGCCGCGACGGCAAGGCCCCTTCGTTCCTTTAGACCGTTTGCACCTCCTTACTCCGCAGTGGAGTGACTCTGAGATACATGGAAGCTACGCTCCGGAATATGCGGAGTCAACGGCCGGTCTGCTTCACACTGGGCGGCGGCAGTGTCCTGGCCGGTCCGTTGGTCGGGATGCTGACGGCACTGGCCGAGGCCAAGGTGGTCCCCGATGTGATCGTCGGCGCGTCCGCCGGCGCGCAGCTCGGCGGCATCTTCGCCGCCCGCCCCGATCTGGAGGGCGCGGCCGCGGCCCACGAATACTGGACCGAACTGCTCTGCTCGCCCAGGATCTCGGCCTCGTTCTCCTTGTCCGCGCTCCGCCTGGCCAGCCCCTCGATCCAGACCGACACCCGCAAGGCCATGCGCGCCGCGCTCACCCGCCACCTGGCCGCCTCGACCTTTGAGGATCTGGCCGTGCCGCTGCAGATCCCCGTGGTGGAGGTGCCCCGGCTGCGGCGGCACTGGTTCTCCAGCGGTCCCTTGCTGGAGCCGCTGCTGGCGGCGTCATCGGCGCCCGGTCTTGTGGCACCGACCACCATCGGCGCACGCGCCTACATCGATGGCGGTGTGACCACACCGGCTCCCGTGCGGAAGGCGGTGCAACTGCAGGCCGCCACCGTGTACGTCCTCACTCCGGTCGGCGCCCAGCGCCCCACGGGGCTGATGCGCGGCCTGGCGGGCCAAGGGGCCCTGTTCACCGCCTACCGGTCCCTCATCGACCGGTCGTTGAAACAGGTTCCTGATCACGTCGAGGTCCATGTCCTGCCGGTGGGTGAGGACGAGGAGTTCTCCGTCCGGTTGATGGCCGGCCTGACGTTGCGCCAGTTGCGGGCCGCCGCGCAGAAGCAGATCGAGGACGCCTACGTGATGACCACCGCCTACCTGAAGGACGGGGAACACCACGGCGGCGGCGAACGCCAATGACCGCGCGGGCGCCGCGTACCCGCCGTGGCCGCTTCGACCTCGCGCAGAACCGCCGCCTCGCCTCGGGCTGCGGAGAGCAGGCGGGAGTTCGCAGGCGCGGTCATCGGCGATGGCGGCAGGCGGTCACCGGGCGTTGACCGGTGCGCAGAACGCCTTGGGCGCCCGACCTCTCTCAGCGGCCAGACCGATCGTTCTCGGGGCCGATAGCAGTCCGATGTCGGTCAGTCGCCGCGCCCTGCACAGGATGCGGCCGGCGCGCGACGGCTGAGGGCTCCGGCTCCGTCCCCCCGTGCACCGTCCCGGCCTCCTTGCCCGCCGTCCTGGGTGCCGCCGGTCTCGGGCGGCGGGCGCGGGGGGCGTCCCAGATTCCCAGCGCCTTCCACACCGGCTCGTTCACCGGCGTGACCAGCCCGAGTGAGAACATCAGGTCGCGGGTCCTGCCGACCGAAGCGCAGATCTCCGCGCGGGTCCCGGCGTTGCGGTAGGCCTCGCGGACGACCGGCCGGGGGATGGCGAAGTGCCGCACCATCGCTCCGGGCGGGAGCAGCATGATCCGCGCCATGCCCCCCAGGGCGAAGGGCGTGATCAACCCGAGGACGCCGCGCCGCACCCGCCCCATCTGCGGCACCCGATGCCTCAGATAGTGCTGGGCGAAGGAGATGTGCCTGGCCTCCTCGGCCACGTGCAGCCGCATGATGGCCTCCGCCAAGGGGTGGTCGAGGCACCCCTGCCTCAGCATCTTGCGCTGCATGTGGTCGATCGGTTCCTCGCCGCCGAGCACGAACACGAAGAACAGCTCCGGGCTCAACAGCGGAACCCATCGCGCAAGTTCCCCGACCAGGCTGAGCACTTGCGGCATGCCCTTGATCGGCATCCCGGTGCGGTTGACGAACTCCTGGAACATCATCCCGTGCTGACATTCCTCGGCCGTCTCGTGGTAGAGGTACCGGAACTCCGGACTGCCGTTGGGCAGCCGGTAGGCGAAGCTGAGCAGTCCCTGCTTCAGCAGGTTCTCGAACTGCAGACCGGTCTTCATCGCCGCCGCCAAGCGCCATAGTCCGATCTGCGCTTGGACCTGCGGCGACTGCGACCGGTACCAGGCGGTCTCGCCCAGTCGGTCGAACGGCGGCAGAACCCAGCGCGGATCGTCCTTGTCGACCTGGAAGCGTGCATCGTCCCAGGGGATGTCTACGTAGGCCTCGCAGTGCTTGGCCGCCGACGCTTTGTTCAAGCGGTCGATCACCGCCAGATATGCCTCGTGGTCCTCAAGGCGTCCGTGCTCCCGTCCGGCCAACCGGGCAGCCACCGCAGAACCGGATCGGACGGCTCCCCGGGCGCCGCGCCCGACAACGGCCATCCCCCAGAGACTCTTCCCGAACATTCAACGACCACCTTGCTCTGGCAGACGGCAGGGAGCAATCGATTCTTACCCGCAGCTATCGGCCCATTGCCATCCGTCAAAGACATGGATGCATGAACTCGCCGCCACCCACTTCAGACCGGCAAAAGATCAGCACGTTCCCGCTGTCGAGGGCGGGGACGTGGTCGTCGGCGCGGGCTCCGATCCTGCGACCGCCGAGAGGAGTATGCGCGGCTGGGTTCGTCAGAAGACCCCTGTCCGTCGCCGTGCGGGCCTGTGCGGTAGTCGGGTTCTCGACCACTGGCATGTTTCACGCCAGGCGGTCACGTCATTGTGCGGGGTAGCCAACGGTGGGACCTGGTCGGCGTCTCGACCTGGAAGGACACCACGCCGGTGCCTTTCAGAAGCGGGACGCCGTGCCGCCGATCCGAACTCGGTCTGGCCCACTCCCCTGCCTGCCGCAAGTCCAAGAGGTGAGTTGATAGAGCGGCGGCCTGCTTCGAGGAAGTCGAGCAAGGACGGCGCGTTGGGCGAAGACTCTGTTCGGATAGCGGTTCTGCGGCCGGGGCGGCAGGAGGTCTGACGGGTCTGATCCGGCGTGGCCGCCGGGCGCGCGGCGAATGCGCTGGTCGGCGCTGGCCGCGATCCTGGCCCCCACCTCCCTGCTACCCGTCCCAGCAGTCCTGGCGGCCGCGCCCGCCGGTGCCGACCTGCGCTGCCGCTAGGAGATCGGCCGGGCGGCCGCCGACAACCGCACCGCCATCCAGTTGGTCCACGGCCACCGCAAAACAGAACGTCCGAACTCCCCCGCGCCCTGGCCATGCCGCCAGCGCCGACGCGCGCCGTCGGGATTCCGGCCGCACTGCGCCCGAAGCACCCGGTTCGCCCTGGCCTGGTGTGTCCGCAACCACTGGCTGGAGCGCGCGCGGCGGACGTGCCTCGCGGGCCCGCGCTTGGCGGATCCAGACCGATGGTGGATGATCACGTGCGCGACACATCGCGGCGTTTGGGGGCTTTTCGGGTGAAGGGTTTTCGAAGCACGAACCCGTGGACGCGGAGCACTCTGCCGACGGCCGCCGTCGCCGTGGTGGCCTTGTTCGCTCCCGCCGGTGACGTCACCCAGCAGCATCCGGTCACGCGGAGCGCCAAGCCCGAATCGAGCTGCACTGCCCCGCTGCCCAACGGCAGGACCTCCCCGGCGCCCGCGCCGCGCGGGGCGAGTCGCCCCGTCAAGGGAGGCATCGACCGTGGTGGCGACTTCAACGGTGACGGTCGTCGCGACATCGCCGTCTCGGTCCCTTTTCGTATGACGGACATGCCCGACAGCGCCCTGTCCGGGAAGTGGTCGGGCGCCTATGTCGCCGTCATTCCCAGTGGCCCGCACGGACCGGACCCGGCCAGACGGCAGATCATCACCCATGACTGCCTGGACGTGCCGACCCGCGGCAAGCCGAACCACACCTTCGGCACGGCGCTGGACTCGGCCGACTTCGATCGCGACGGTTACGACGATCTGGTGGTGGTCGGGCAGAACGGGGGCTACAACGGACTCGGGGACGCCACCGTGACGATCGTCTACGGCAGCGCGAACGGGCTCACCAGCCGCGCGGTGGAACTGATCTCCTCAGGAACGGGCTCGTTCTTCGACAAGGTGGCGATCGGGGACTTCGGCGGCAACGGCGAGCTCGACATCGTCGCCGCGCCGGGAGCTTTCGGCGATCTGCACCTGTTCCGCAACGTGGTGGACCGGCCCGTCGCCGTCGAGCGGAGCAGGCTGATCAGGAAACCGCCGCACGGACGTGGCGCCGAGGACTCCTTCGAGTCCCTCCAGGTCGCCGACTTCAACGCCGATGGCCGCTCCGACCTCGCGGTGATGGTCGAGTGGAGCGCCATGGGCGAGAGAAGCTATGACTGGGGCGAGTTGCGGCTCGGCGGCCCGCGGGGCCTGAGCGGGCGGGCCACCGTGTTCGGCCGCGGCCGGGTCGGTCTGGAGTCGATGGCCGGCGACGTCACCGGCGACGGCCGACCCGACCTGGTCATGCGGGACACCGGCAGGACGATGTCGGTGGCACCGGGGACCTCCACCGGCCTCGGAGCCCCGCAGCGCTTCACCCTTCCCCCCGCTCCCGAACCCCTCAACCCCGGTCTTGGGGAACCGCCCCCGAACTCGGGCACGGCGCCCGGCTTCACCGTGGGCGACGTGACCGGTGACGGCACCGCGGACGTCACCGTTACCGAGAACGGCAAGGTCGCCGTCCTGCCAGGTGGCCCCGGCGGCGTGCGGGCCGCCCAGGCCGAGATCCTCGACAAGGAAGGCTTGCCGCAGCCCGCCGGCAGCGACTTGCGTCAGATCGGCGGCCTGTCGGTCGGCGACGTGACCGGTGACGGCGCGCCCGACCTCGTCATCGGGGCCCCCGAGTGGTCGACCCGGGCGGGAGGACGCCTCTACATCCTCCCCGGCGGCCAGGCCCGGGGCGCCACGACCATCAGCGGCACCCAACTGGGTCTCGTCCAGCGTCCGAACGGCGGTTTCGGCCAGGTCCTCCTGCCCTGAGCGCGCCGTCCACTGCTCGGCCCGCACGCTTATGGCGTCCTAGGACCTTCCGCTCCCAGAGGTGTCCCCGGCCGCCAGGTGGGTCCTGATCGCAGAGCGAGGCTTCGGCTGGACGCCGGACATGCAGTTGGGTTTCGGCGGCGTGCGGTCGTTACGGCAAGCCGTTGTGGCCGAAGGCTCGTCCGCGGTGGTCCCACGTCCTGCCACTGCTCTTCTCAGCTGTCGGGGTGCAGCATGAGGAGGACGGCGCGGTTGCGGGCGGCGTGGCCCCGGTACTGGTGGGGGCGGGCGGCGTCGAACCGGATGGAGTCGCCTTCGGCCAGGTCGGTGAGGGAGTCGGCGGGGCCGATGGTGGCGCGTCCGCTGGTGAGCACCAGGCATTCCTCGACGCCGGGCAGGTGGGCGTCGGAGTGCTGGGTGTCCTGGCCGATGGCGATGTCGTAGACCTCCACGGTGCCGCGCAGGCTGATGCGGTGGAGCAGGCGCGCGCTCACCGCGTCGCCCTCGACCTGCGGCTGGCGGTCGGCGGCGCGGACCACCTCGACCGCCGTGGCGGTCGTTTCCAGCAGTTCGCCGAGGGACGCTTTCAGCGCGGTGGCCAGGGCCCACAGCGTGCTCAAGGTCGGGTTGCCCTGGCCCAGTTCGATGCCGTGCAACGTGGTCTTGCTGATGCCGCTGGCCGCCGCCAGGTCGGCCAGCGACGTCCCGGCCGCCGTACGGAGCCGGTGCACGTTCTCCCCCACCACTTGCGCGAGTTCCATGCGTATCAGCATAGTGGTATGCCTGTACCAGTAAAAGGTCTTACTGTGGAGGCGGCATGACGGTGACACGGCTACGCGACATCCCGGGCATCGGCGTGGACGCCGTCGGCGACGCGGCCGACGCCGCAGGCGATCCGGAATTCCTACGACTGGAGAACCTCGACACCGACCTGCGGCCGCCCGCCGTCGCCCTCGCCGCCACCCATGCCGCCGTCGACGCCGACCCGGCCAACAGCTACCTGCCCTTCCAAGGGCACCGCTCGCTTCGGGCGGCCGCCGCGGCGCACGTCGGCCGCGTCTCCGGGCACGCCTACGACCCCGACACCGAATGCGTCAGCGTGGTCGGCGGGCTCAACGGCATCCTCAACACGCTGCTGGCGACCGTGGAGCCCGGACAGGAGGTCGTGCTGTGCGACCCCATCTACGCCGGCCTGGTCAACCGGGTCCGGCTCGCGGGCGGCGTCCCCCGCTTCGTCCCCGCGCAGCCCGCCGCGGACGGCTGGACCGTCGCCCCCGAACGGCTCGCCGCCGCCGTCGGACCCGACACGGCGGCGGTGCTGATGATGGGGCCGGCGATGCCGACCGGCCTCGTCCTGGACGAGCGCCACTGGTCCGCCCTCGCCGACGCCTGCGAACGCCACGACGCCTGGTTGATCTATGACGCGGCCATGGAGCGCATCCGCTTCGACGGCCGCTCCCCCAGCCACCCGGCCGCCCACGAGGGACTGGCCCGGCGCACCATCACCGTCGGCTCGGCCTCCAAAGAGCTGCGGCTCATCGGCTGGCGCGTCGGCTGGGTCGTCGGGCCCGCCCCCATCATGGCCGACATCTGCCTCGTCGGCCTGACCAACGTCGTCTGCCAGGTCGGCCTGGCCCAGCAAGCCGTGGCCGCCGCGCTGGACGCGCCCGACGCCGAGGCCGACGTCGCCGCCGCCACCGCCGAATGGCGGCGGCGCTGCGAGACGGTTCTGGACCAGCTCGCCGACTATCCGGTCATCCGGCCGCACGGCGGCTGGTCGCTGCTCATCGACTCCAGGCCCCTGGACCTGACCGCCTCCGAACTGTCCCGGCGCCTGTTCGACCGGGCGAAGATCGCAGCCACGCCCATGGACGGCTGGGGCCCCAGCGGAAAGCACTACCTGCGGCTGGTCTTCGCCAACGAACCCGTCGAACGCCTCACCGGCCTCGGAGACCGCTTCCGTCTGGCCATCGGGTGACAGGCCGCGAACGCCAGGGCAGACCGCGATCGGCGACCATGTCGGCCACCCCCTCTCGCTCGTCCCCGCCTCCTGCCACGTGGCGGTGAACTCCGCGCTGTCCAGCGGTCGGCGCGAGGTCTCGATGTGGGAGGCCCGCGGACGCCCGCCACCTGACGCGGACGCACCGCCCGGCCGGACGACCCTCCCCGCATAGGCGACAATGAGCGTTATGACAAGTAAGTCCTGTACGCGCTGAATCGGTCTCGCTCACCGCAGCGGCCGGACCAGCACATCGAAGCGGGGCGCGTCAGGCCACGACGGACGAAGGCGCCCCACCTTCACCCACCCCCACGCGGCGTACGCGCGCTTGGCGACCTCGTTGTCCGGCTCGACCAGCAGCGTCGCCCGCGCCTCGCGGCGCCCGCCCAGCAGTTCGTCATGCAGAGCCCGCGCCACTCCGCGTCCTTGCCAGGGCTGGCGCACCATGATCTCCGACAGCGCGAACGTTCGGGTGCCGTCCTCGTCGGTGAACCCCGGCTCGGGCATCTCCTCCAACCCGTTCCACCACGCGGCGTCCGGGCCCAGCGGCCATCCCCAGCTCTGCCCGACCGGCTCGCCGCGCTCGTAGGCGATCACCATGTCGAAACCGCGGCCCGCGCCGGTGTAGGCGTCGAACCGCTCCATGAACTGCTCTGGCGAGTCGAAGGGGTCACCAGAGGCGATGGCGTCGGTGTAGGAGCCGACGTAGACCTCCTGCACGACGTCGCGCACCTCGCGGGCCGCCGTGGCGTCGAACCTGCGGAACGTCAACTCGGGGCGATCGGTCATGCCGCGACGCTATCCGCCGCGAACCTCCTTAGCCATCGCCGCGGCGACGGCGTCGAACCGCTCGGCGAAGCCCGGCCCCTTGCTCTCGGCCGTCTCCCGGATCGGCCGCAGCGCCTCCAACGACCGCATCGACCGCACCGGGCCCTCCAACGCCCTCAGCGCATCGCCGCCGACCTCCAGGGCCGCGTCCACATCGCCGTCCCGTAGCCGCATCTGAGCCTCTACAGCCTGGTAGAAGGTCCGGTTGCGCTGCGGCAGGTCCGGGTCTTCCAGCACGCGCCCGTACAGGACAGCTGCAGCGCCCGGCCTCCCCTGGTCGGCCAGCGAACGCGCTTCGTGCCCGTCGATCTCGGCCGGGGTGACGAACGCGAACCACGCAGGGTCCATGCCGTCGTCGCGGGCGCTCTCCAGCTCCCGGCGCGCGGTCAGGATGGATTGCCTGGCCAGCGCGGTATCGCCGACCAGCGCTGCCGCTGGAGCTCGCCGCATCTGGATCAGCGCATACAGCCGCGGGGCGGGTTCGCGGCCCACCGCGCGTTCGGCCTGGTCCAAGAGCCGCAGAGACTCACGCGCCGGCCCCTGTTTGCCGCTCTGCCGAGCCAGCGCCGTCGATTGCAGCGCCATCGTCACCAGCACGTGCGCGCTCAACAGTGGGTCTCCGGCGCTGTCGGCCAGCGTCCGCGCCTCCTGGACCAGGCGCCGGGCCAGCGACAGATCACCGGAGTCGAACGCGACGAAACCGGCGCAGATGCCGAAGTTCGCGCCGGCGGCCAGCAGGCCCCGCCCGATCTGCTCCGAATAATCGCTCTCGTCGATCATGGTGCGCGTCTGAGCGAACAGACGCATCGCGTTGCGCAGGACGCTGCCCCCGCCGATCGTCCAGTCCTGGACGTACAGCTGCTCCAGCGAGCGTTCCAGCAGGTGCAAATGTCCGGCGCCCACCCGTTCCGGCGGCGCGACCGGGGCCAGAGCGCTTGCCGCCAACGCCAGAGCGCTGGCATTGAAAGTTCGGCGATCCACGGTCTCTTCCATGAAAAGGGGGTCAGGCCATGTCGTATCCGGTGTACCCATGATGAGCGGCGCGAGGGCATTTCGGGGCATACCAATCGCGTCCGCCCACGCCAGCAGGTCGCGGATGTTGAGCAGGGAGTTGCGTTCTCCGGACTCGATGCGCGTCACCCGGAGCCGCGTCCACCCCGGGACGACCTCGGCCATCTGCTCCTGCGTCAGGCCGGCCGCCGAACGGAACACCGCCAGCGCCGCTCCCAGATCTTGACGAGCCAGCGCGTTCCGGAACGGCTCTGAGTCCCACAACCACTCCGGTGCGCGACCTTTTTCGCCGCAGGCAGCGCGCTGGCACGGCCCGCACAGCGATGCACGATTGTCGGAGGCCAGCAGCGTGGTCCGGCATCCATGGCACAGTCGCGGCGTGCGAGGCATGAACACTCCAGGCACTGAAAGTTAGAGGGATGACGCGCTCTGTGGTTTCACAGTAGAGCGTCGAAAAGCGGCCCGCCACGCGTGAAGGTTCCAATATGGAACCAAGCGGATGCTTGGTCGTGTTCCGTTTTGGCGATGGCCCTATTCCCACTACGCGGACTTAGCTAGCACGCACCAACAGCTCCGCCCGGGGAGGGACCGTGAACGGCACCCACCACGCCATAGCGCATCTGGACGCACTGGCCGCCAGCCTGACGAACTCCCCACTCCAGACCGAACGCGACGACGAGCGGGAAGTCCCCCTTCTGCATGTGCACAACCCCCAACTGCTCGACCAGCAGGGCAACCCGATCCTGACCGGAACGATCCTGGTCAGCCATGACCACCATGCCCGGCCCGTCTTTCGCTGGTCCGACGGCGACGTCCTCGGACCCGTGGATGACCTCGACCGCGCCCGTGACAAGGTGCTGGCCGCCTTCACCGTCGGTGAGGAAGTCGCCTAGCCACGGTCGCCGCTGACCGCCCCGCACACCAGCCAGCTTGAAGAACGCCGTTAGGACGCAGTGATGGCACTCGAATTGCGACAGGAACAGGAAGCGGCCGTTGACCGGGCCGCTGAACGGCTCGCCGCGCTCGAGCCCGTGCTGAAGCGGCGCGGCTACGGCATCGTCCTCAAGCCCGATTCCCTCGTGGCGTTCCCGTCCGATCCCCGCAGCGCCGGCGTCAGGGTCGTCTGCGTCCCTCGTCCCACCGACACAGATCGCCTGTGGTTCCGGTGCTGTTCGACCCCACGCGCGGCCGCAACAACCACCTGGCCTTCACCATCGGCCCCCACGTGTGCCTGGGCGCCCTCTTGGAGACGCAGATCGTGTTCCGCGAACTCGCCCGCCGGCTGCCGGATCTGCGCCTGGCCATCCCGCTGGAAGGACTCCTGCAGGGCATCTCCACGCTGGTGCGGCGCGCGCTCCACGGCCTCAAGAGCGCGCTCCCAGTCGCCCGGACGCCCGCCACCTGACGCGGACGCACCGCCCGGCCGCCCGCACGGTCGGTCGGGCACCCCTCCTCCACATGGGTGACAAAAAAAGGAGCCTTATGTCAAGTCAGTCCTGTACAAGGTCATGAACAACGCGACGGGCCGCCAACGGCAACCTCTGGCGGCCGGTCGCGTTGATGCGCAGCTCTCACTGGTCCACGACGGCGGGCTTCCACTCATCGGCGAGGATCGAATGCACCACCGAGTCACGCCACCCGCCCGCCACCCGGATGTGCCCGCGGATCCGGCCTTCCTCGACCATCCCCAGCTTCGTCATCAGCCGCGCGGACGCGGCGTTGTCAGGGCTGCGGGCGCCCCACAGCCGGTACAGGCCCAGCTCGGCGAACCCGAGCCGCAGCAGCAGCTCCACCATCTCGGTGCCCAAGCCCTGCCCCCACCGGTCCGCGCGCATTGCGAACCCGAGCTGGGCGCTGGACTGCCCCGGATGCTGGGCATCGACGGCCAGCCGCGCGAACCCCACCACCGCGCCGTCGGGCCCGGCGGCCGCCAACGAGTACTCGGTGCGGGGTTCGACGCGCGCGGCGGCCATCACCGCTTCCAAGGTCGCGGTGACCTGCTGGCGGGAACGCGGCTCGAAACTCAGATGCTCGGTGACGGTGGGGTCGCCGTACACCGCCAGGACCCCATCGACGTCATCGGGCGCGAACTCGCGCAGCGTGACCCGCTTGCCCTCGCTCAAGACCGGATACATGCCTGGCAGGCTAGTCGCCCACCGACAGCGCCGACCTGGCCGAGATGCGGGTGAACATCTCGATCTGCTCGCGCAGATCCAGCGCCGGCTGGGAGCGCCGGTACTGCGGAACCCCGAGCGCGCCGTGCACGCGCTGCACGCTGGCCACCACGCCCTCGATCCGCTGGGCCACCGGCAGGTCGAGCACCATCTCCAGCGCCTGCGCCGCGCCTTCGATCTCCCCGCCCAGCACCAGCGTCAGCGCCAAGTCGGCGGCCGCGCCCGCGTGGTCGCTGAACGCGTACTCGTCGGGGTCGGCCTGCTCGTAGGCGACCACGGCGGCCGCCGCCGCGTCCTGTGCCCTGCGCTCCTGCCCCGGCACCCACACCAGCGCATCGCCGCCGTAGTACTGCTGGCGCGGCTGGGAGAACTTCATCAGCCCGCCCAGCGCGTCCAGGTCGTCGGCCACCACCAGCCCGCGCGCAGTCTCGGCGTCGCCGAGCGCCGACAGCGCCGCCTCGCCGTCACCCGCCTGGGCCAGCGCCCGCCCGTGCTGCGAGGCCAACCACACCGTCACCGTTCCCCGCGAACCCTCCGCGGCCCGCCGACCGATCTCGGCGTACCGAACCGCCTCCAGCGGGCGCCGTGCCCAGTACGCCACCTGCGACAGCAGCCCGTTCGCCCACGCCCGCAGCGCGTTGTTCCCAATTTGGTCGGCGCACACCGCTGCGGCCGCGGCATGACGTCGCGCCGCGCTGGGGCTCCCTAGGTCATGGGACGCCTTCGCCAGCATCCCCGACACCACCCCCGACAGCAGGTACAGCTCGGCCGCCTGGCGGGGCGCCGACCGTCCTTGCAGCAGTTGCAGCAGCACGTCGTGGATCTCGGTGAGGTCGCCCAGCAGCGTCGTGACCGGCTGGCGCGGGTACTCGGCGGTCAATCGCGTCACCTCCTCGCGCAGGACCGCCAAGGTCTGCGACGGCACGCCGGTCCCCTCGACCAGCGCGGTGAGCCTCAACGCTTTGCGAGCAGCCACTTCCAGTACCTCCTGTGATGCATCCTTCAGCGGCGGCTGCCGCTGCTGAAACCCCCAGCCATGGACCAGCTCCGGACCTGTGGGCATGGAGGGTGCGGGCAGGGCCGAAGCCGCGGTCAACACCACCGGCGGTGACTCGAACGAGCTGCACCGCAGGAGCACCGCGCGTTCGTGCTCGTCCATCCGGTCCAAGGCGTGCGGGTCGAGCAGTGCCAGCGGCGGGGCTCCGAAGACGTCGGCGAACACCGTGATCTGCGCGGCCGTGGGCACCTTCGATCCCCGGAGCGGAAATGCCTCCAGCCGCGACAGCCACGCCTGATCCATTTGCGCTTCGGGCGCCCGCTTGAGGAACTCCTCGACCACGTCCGGCTGCGACATCCCGGCGGCCATTCGGTAGGCCGCCAGCTTCGACCCGCGTGTGACGACGCGAATCTCGTTGGCGATGTCGTGAAGGCTGCGACCTTGCTCGGTCATCCGTTTACGCAGCTCGGTGACATCCCGCTTAGACCAGGTGCTCATCTCGCACTCCTCGCGCGCGGCTTCTCATTTGTAGAGTCGCCCGCCGCCCCCTCCAGCGCCAACCGCACATTTCGGACATCGGCGGGAGGTGCGACATGTTGATCACCTTTCGACTATCAAAACCCCAGGTCACGTCTTGATCAACTTGCATGGAAAACATGTCTGAGGCCCCGGTGACGCCAAGCCGAGAACCGTCAACACTGATGAGCCCTTGCCCCCGACGGAGACGACACGATGGCAATGGCATTCGAAATGCGACAAGACCCGGAAGCAGCCGTTGACCGGGCCGCTGAACGGCTCGCCGCGCTCGAACCCGTGCTGAAGCGGCGCGGCTACGGCATCGTCCTCAAGCCCGATTCCCTCGTGGCGTTCCCGTCCGATCCCCGCAGCGCCGGCGTCACGGTCGTCTGCGTCCCCCGTCCCACCGACACAGATCGCCTGTGGTTTCGGCTCGACGGCGACCCCACCGGTTGGCTCGGCCGAGCCGAGCACGACGCCTTCCTGCCCGACGCGGCCCACGCCATCCACGAGTGGGTGATCGAACACCTCTGCATCACGCCCAGCGACCACCTCAAGCTCCTGGCCGCCGTCCTGGCCCGCTCCCCGCACAGCATCCGCACCCGCCCGCTCTCCGGCACCGCGCACGGCCAGCGGCTCCGCGTCTACGGCCGCCTGGGCACCCGCGGCCGCAACCTCACCGTCACCTGCGTCCGCGACCCCGACAACCAGCGCCGCCCTCGGTTCTCCCACGACTGGGCCGACCGGCCGCCGTTCGCCACCCACGATGTCGCGGCGGTCGCCGAGGTCGTCATCGGCTTCGCCACCGGAGCCGGATCATGAACTGGACCCGGGCCCGGGACTGGGTGGCGAAGTGGAACGCCGCCGAGCAGGGCGACGACGCTGGGCAGGGCGACCGTCCCGCGCTGCTGGTGACCGACACCGATCACCTGCTGGTCCTGGCGGCCGCCATGAACCGCCACGACAGGAGGTGCACGTTCGGCCGGGTCAAGAACGGCCAGTGGAAGCCGATCAGCACCCCGCACTCTCGCCGAGCGCGCCGGCAGCAGCTCGTGCTCGTCATCACCCCCGCCGACCGCGACAACGAGCCGTTCCAGATCGTCGTGCGCGACGGCCACTTCGCGCACTTCCACACCCGCAACCGCACCATCGCACCTGTGCACAACGTCAAGGCTGTGGTGCGGGTCCTTCTTCTCCTCGACCGCGCTGCGCCCACTCAGCCGGCCGGGTCGGGCGTGACGACCTTCTTCCCCGCACCGGTCTCCTCCCGCCTACCGGTCACCGATGGTTCGTCACGCCCTCACCCCGGGACGGCAGGTCCCGGGTGCGGCACCGCCCCCGGGACGGGGCTGCCGCAGGGGGGAACGCCGCCCGGCCCTTCTCTGGCGCCGGCCCGCGCTGCGGCCCCCTCCTAGACGGCGCGGCCGGGGGACTTCGACCGTGATCCCCCCGCCGCGCCTCCCAGCTCACCCCACCGTTCGCCGACCCCGCTGCACAGGACCCCCTGATGCCCTCCCCCACAGCACCCACCGCCCACCACTACGCCCGCTCCGCTGCCCGCGACGACGTCGTGGAGACCGTCAAAGGCGCTCTGCGCCACCAGTTCCCCGGCTGGCGGATCATCGCCACCGACCGGGGCCGCTGGGTAGGTGTCCGCGACCCGCTGCCCACCGATGAGCACGGCCGCGTGCTCGACACCGGCCAGACCAGCGCCGTGGAAGCCTGCACCCCCTACGAGCTCCAACAGCGCCTTGCCGGCGCCGACCACCCCCACGACCCCGACGGGGGCCTGTGATGCTCCAGACCGCCCGCCCACCGGTGACGATCCCCGGCACCGACCTGACCGCGCCCAGCCGCCACCGCGTCGCCGACTACCTGATGTACGGCAAGGACAGCTACGACGCCGACCGCGAGCTGGCCGCCGGACTCCTGCAAGCCTGCCCCGCCCTGCCGGACCTGATCCGCGCCGAACGCGCCTTCCACGAACGCGCCGTCCGCCGCCTGGTCAGGGCGGGGTTCTCGCAGTTCATCGACCTGTCCACCGGCTACCCCAGCGTCGTCAACAAGCACCACACCCACGACCTGGCGCGCGGCTGCCGGATGGTGTACGCGACCCCCTGCCCTCTGGTCGCCGTCCATGTCCGAGCCCTGGTCGGCCTGCGCGGCGGCACCGTCGTTGTGGAAGCCGACCCGGCCGATCCCGCGTCCCTGCTGTGCAACGACCAGTTCCGCAAGCTGATCGACCTGGCCCAGCCCGTCGCGGTCCTGGCCACCGGCGGCGTCCTGGACTTCCTGCCCAACCCCGCGACGCTGGCGCCGCTGCGGGACCTGCTCGCCCCCGGCAGCCGCCTGGTGGTCTCCCACCACCTGGACGCCTCCGAACTCGCCCCGGTCAGCCGGGTCCTCAGCGCCGCCTTCCCCACCTGGACGCCCCGCACCCGCGCCCAGGTCCACGCCCTGCTGGAGGGGTTCGACCTGAACGAGCCGGGCCTGGTCCACGCCGGGCGGTGGCCCCGCCCGCAGCTCCCCCACGCGGCCCGCACCCTGCCGATCCTGGCCGCCACCGCCACCAAACCCCCCGCGAGCGCCATGCGCATGAGGAGCGCCATGGTCCAGCACGAAGACGACGTCGCCTGGCTGCGCGACCACCTGTTCCAGCACGTGCTGGGCAACCACGGCTGGACCCTCTACGAGCATCCGACCGGGGTGTTCAACCTGGCCGGCCCAGGCAACGTCACCTACCCACCGTTGAGCGTCCGCCGCCCCCACGGCGCCCGGCCGTGGCTGTGCTGGATCACCACCGACCCCGACACCGGCAAGGACCGCCCCCACCCGTTCACGCCCGCCAGCGACCGCTACCTCGTCATGGGCCGACTGGTGGACGCCCTCCAGCGGCACCACCGCGACAGCCTCGCCGCATTGCAGGAGGTGCACCGGTGACCGAGCTTCAGATCGACTACTTCAACTGGGCCCACTTCGGCCGGCGCGACGCCGACTACCTCGGCAACGGCGGCGACCCCGACTACACCAGCCTGGTCGCCGCCATGAGCGTTGGAACCCCGCCCGCGGCTCTTGCTATCGGCGAGGGCGACCGGGCCCGCGACAACGGCGGCCAATTCGCCTGGGACGCCATCGCCGCGCTCCGCGCGCACGGCGTCCCGCCCTACCAGCCGCTTTGGGGCAGCCTCCCCGATAACGGCGGGCCGTTCGCGCCGCTACTGCTGGTAGACCCCAACCAGATCATCGTCCACCAGTGGTACGACGACCTGTTGCCCGACTTCGCCGAACGCTCCCGCAACCTGCTCATCGCCTCCCCAGTGGGCAGCACCACCCGGTTTCGGCTGGTCGTGGTCCACCTCGACATCCACACCGGCGAAGAACGCCTGCGCGAGGTCCGCCGGTTCGACCGGTTCTCCCGCCCCGACATGCCCACGATCTTGATCGGCGACTTCAACTCCACCCCCTCCGGCCCCGCCTGGAACCCCGACGACCTCAACGACCCGGGCGTGGACTGGCAGCCCATGCAGCTGACCTACCGCGCGCTGCCCCGCGACGAGACCGACGAAGACGCCCCCCTCGAGTACGACAACCGCGCCCTGGACCACCTGGTGGGGCGCTGGCGGCCCGACCGGACCGGCGACCCCGGCGACGGCCACCGCGTCGGCGGCCTGGGCTACCGCGACGTCGCCGAACTCGCCCGCAACATCCGCCCCACCCAGTACCCCCGCGCGAACGGATCCGCGCCCCGCGTCGTGGACCGCATCGTGGTCAACGAGCCCGCCGCGCAAGCCATCGTGCCCGGCTCCTACCGCGTCTACGACCCCCCGCACCCCGACCCTGCTCGTCGTCCCTCCGACCACAAACGCATCGGCTTCACCGTCGAGCTGTAACCCCTCCCCCGTCAGCCCCCGAAAGGAAAGGGAACCCCCGATGACCATCACCACCGACCGGACCACCGGAACCGGCACCGGCCCGCGCGAACCGGTCTCGTTCCTGGAACTGGAGATCACCCGCGCCTGCACCCTCAAGTGCCTGCACTGCTACAGCAACTCCGGGCCCGCCGTCGGCCACGGCGCCATGACGCCGGCCGACTGGATGGGCGTGATCGAGCAGGCCGCCGCGCACCCCACCATCGACACCGTCCAGTTCATCGGCGGCGAACCCACCATGCACCCCACCTTCGGCGACCTGGTCCAGTTCGCGCTGCTGTCGGGCCTGCAGGTCGCGGTCTTCACCAACCTGGTCGAGGTCACCCCCCAGCTGTGGGAGCTGTACGAGCGCGACGGCGTGCGGCTGTCCACCTCGTGGTACTCGGCCGTCCCCGCCGAGCACGACCAGATCGTCAGCGAGCCCGGCGCCTACGACGCCACCTGGACCAACCTGCGCGAGGCCGTGCGCCGCCGCATCCCGGTCAAGGTCGCGGTCGTGCGGGTCCTGGACGACCAGGACGTCACCGGCGCCGTCGCCCAGATCAACGGCCTCGGCATCACCCACTACAACGTCGAGGACGCCCGCGCCGTCGGCCGCGCCCTGGCGCCGGGGCAGAACACCACCGGGGCGGACCTGTGCGGGATGTGCGGCGACGGCCGCGCGGCCATCGACACCCGCGGCCGCCTGACGCCGTGCGTGCTGGGCCGCCACCTGGAGGCCGGCAACGTCCGCGACACCCCGCTCGCCGACCTGCTCGCCGGCGACCGGTGGGCCGACATGATCGCGGGCATCCCCCGCTCCGGGCAGATGTGCCCGCCCGGAGACTCCAACGACTGCGGACCGGCCGTCTGATGGCCACCCTGGTCGGCATGGACTGGAAACCGCACGCCGAGCGGCTCGCCGAACACGTCACCCACCCCACCTCGCGGTGGCGGCCGGTCATCGCCGCCATCCCCCGGCACCAGTTCGTGCCGCGCTGGTGGACCCACGACCAGCTCGCCCCCGGCCCCTACGGGTCGGGGGTCTGGGAGCTGCACATCGGGCCGCACGACCCCGATGCGTGGGCGACCGCGGCCTACGGCGACCGCTCACGCGTCACCCGCGTCGGCGCCCGCCACGCCGACGACGCCCGGCCCGGTGACCGGGCGACCGGTGCCCCCACCTCCTCGGCCACCCTGCCGTCGCTGATCGTGTCGATGTTCCAGCACGCCCGTATCCCCGACGGCGCGCACGTGCTGGACGTGGGCACCGGCTCGGGCTACGGCACGGCCGTCCTGGCCACCCGCCTGGGCGACGACCGCGTCACCAGCATCGACGTCGATCCCTACTTGACGGCCGCCGCCGAAGACCGCCTCGACCGCGCCGGGCTGCGGCCCAGGCTGCTCACCGGTGACGCGACCGGCCCCCTGGACGGGCAGTGGGACCGCATCATCGCCACGGTGTCGGTCCGGCCCGTCCCCGCCTCGTGGCTGGCCGCGCTGCGGCCGGGCGGGCGGCTGGTCACCTCCATCGCCGGGACCGGGCTGCTGCTGACCGCCGACCGCACCTCCGACGGCGGCGCGGCCGGCCGCATCGAATGGGACCGGGCCGGGTTTATGACCACCCGCACCGGCCCCGACTACCCGGCCGAGGTCATCGCCCAGATCGAGCACGCCCGCACCGCCGAAGGCGACCACATCACCCCCGGCCGCTTCCCGGTCATCAACGTGATGGACGCCTGGGAGCTGTGGTCGATGCTGGGCGTGAGCGTGCCCGGCGTCGAGCACGACTACCGGGAGGCGTGCGGGACGCGTACTGCGATCATGGCGCACCCCGACGGGTCCTGGGCCCGCGCCGTCGAGAACTCCCATGGCGCGGTCACCGTCCACCAGACGGGACCGACCCCTCTGTGGGACCTGCTGGACGACATCCGGGCCCGCTGGCTCCGCGAGGGCTCCTTGCCCGTCCACGGCGCCCGCGCGCGCATCACCCCCGACGGCGCCATCCACCTCCAGCGCGGCCACTGGACCAACACCATCACCTAGCCCGTCTTCCTCCGACACCACGGCGCCCTCCGCGTTGACAACGCGGAGGGCGCCGCCGTTTAGCTCCTACAGGGGCAGCCGGTACGCCACTAGCTCGGTCCGTGCGCCGCGCGATCCGTCCCGATTCCTTGATCACCTGCGCATCATCACGCCACAGCACCTTGTTCAGGCCGTCCAGAACCAGTTTCACCAGGTTGTCGGCATCGCGGCGGCCACCGCTCCAGCAGTAGAACACCGCCGCGCCCCCGAACACCGACTCGGTATCCAGCCGCCATCCCGGATACATCGACGGGAACGCGGCCGCGACCGTCTTGTCCAGCGTGTACGTCCCGCCCTTCCCGGAGGACCGCGGCCGCCCCTTGGACACCGGTTCGCCGTCCACGGTGAACCTCGCCACGACCTCTACGGTTTCGATGTCGCGGCGCAGCCACTGCTCGCCGCCGACCGGACCGCCGTCCTCGGCGTCGACGAACGCGGCCACCGCAGCGATGAACCTCCCCGTCACCGGTTCACACCTGCCCTACGAGCTTCATCTCGTCGCTTCGAGGCCGCCCGTGTGGAGCAGCGCGTCCTCGACCTGGACGCGGACGGGAAGGCGGACACCGTCGAACTCACCGACCTCGACACCGGCACGACCTGCCAGATCAAAGGGGGCATCGCCATCGACGGCGATCACCTGGACCGCTTGGAGGTCCACACCCACCGCATCGATGCGCGCCAGGCCCATCCACAGCTCGGGTTGTTCGAGGAGCTGTTCACCGCCTCCGTCCGTACCGGTCACCACGCGGTGCCGAGGTAAAGGACCAGGGCCGGACGACAGGCATCGGATGGTCGCGTTCCACCCTGCCCGACAGCAGAAGGTCGCTGAAGTGCGCTTGATGGAGGAACACGAGCGGCTTGCTCCACTCGCGCCCTTGCTCAAAAGTAGGCAACACCGCTCTCTCAACCGGCTCAGAGCGCCCTTGAGAACGTACTGTCCTTGTTGACTCGCCGGGCTTGGAGTTCAGTCGTGGCGGTGGGCGTCGCCCTGTGGGTGAACCGGTCATGACATGTTCCGTGCTTTCCAAAGGCGGACGGCGACGGTCACAGCCAGGGCCAGCGCGACGACAAGGAGCGATGGGACCGTGTACCTGTCGACGACATCGAGCAGCGTCCTGCCGACGATCGCTCCGCCCACGACCCACAGGGTCGCCCAGAGCACGGCCGCGACGGCGCAGATCGCGGCGAATCGCGGGTACCGGATCGGGGATGCGCCCGCCGCCGCCGACACCAGGGTCCGGATTCCCGGCATGAGGCGGGCTGCGATGACGACCCAGAACCGTCGGGCGACGTAGTCGCCGGCTCTCGTCCAGTTGTCTTGTCCCAGCCGCCGGATGAGTTTGGTCGCGCCGAGGCGCGGGCCGAACATCCGACCTACCAGGAAGCCGATGTGGTCGCCGGCGAACGCTCCGACCGCCGCGGCCACGACCGCGAGCATGATGTGCACGGTGTCGTCGGCGAGCGCGATCGCGGCCAACACGACGGCGGTCTCACCTGGCAGGAAGGCACCCACTCCCAGTGCCGCGTCGACGAGCGCGAAGAGGAACACCGCGACGAGCACGAGAGCCACATTGTCACCGGCCCGGCCAAGCAGCGGCCAGATGAAGTCGATCATGCTGGCGACGCTACGAGGGAACGCCGCCGGCCCGGATCAACCGTTCGGCCGCCTTGACACTGACGATCGTTAGTGTCCAAGGCCCTGACAGCTCCTACTGTGGTGGCATGCCCACCAGACCGCGGCGCCGCCACCCTCCGGACGACGTTGATCGGCGTCCTCGTCGCAGGGGCCTGCTCGCGGTGGCTCCTCGCCGAAGCGACGTTCCCGGCTCTGGTGGTCATCGCGGTCGTTGCCCATCCTCGCCACCTGCACGATGATCTCCGCGATCGCCGCCCGGCTGCTGGACGCCACGGCCGAGAACCTGGCACTGGGCATGATCGCCGGACTGCTCGCCACGCTCCTGGTGGCGGGACCACTGACCATCGCCGCGATGTTTCGTCAGCGGCGCGCGTTCCAGCGGCGCGGCTGGGAGCTGGCCGCGCTGGAGGCGCGAACAAGGTCGAGCGCCGTCAAGCGACACTTCAGCGCGAGCGCATGTCGCTGACCGCAGAGATGCACGACGGGCTCGGCCAGCTGTCTCTGAGCCCAACGCTCGCCCCCGCCGATCGCGCCGCGGTCGCAGAGCGGCAGGCGTCAGCGGAGGACGCAGAAGAGCTGGGAATCGCTGTCAGCTGGTTGCGACACCGTGAGCCATCGACGGCGGGGCTCGCCGTACCCACTGCGGCGGACGCCATCGCGAGCGCTCGGGCAGCCAGCATTCCAGTCACGGCAGAGCTGTCGGCAGATCTCGATCAGGAAGTCGGCCCGGAGGTGAAAGCCGCCGTGTCGCGCCTGGTTCGCTCACCAATGGGGCAAAGCACCGCCAGGCGAACCGGTCGCCGTCACGGTTCGCCTCTCCGACACCGCCATGGTCGCGCAAGCCAGCAACGCGCTGTCGACGCGAGCCGGCCGCCGCGCGGCGGCTTCGTCGGGCTGCGTCACCGCGCTTCCGTGCCAGCATCATGGCGACCGCCCCTTGGCCGCGAACCACGCCGCGATCACCGAACTCGCCGCGGTGAAGACCAGGCGGCCACTCCCCCCGCGCAGCGACGTGCACGATTCCGCACCGCCTTGTCTCCGACGAGACCCCGGGCGGGAAACCGGCCATCGGGGCGGTGGCGAACACACCCCCAACGAGCATGCCTGCCCTGTCGGGGGTGTGCGATAGGCGGCCCCGTGCGCTCTTGCCGGAGTGCCTGTTCCCATCCTCTGATCGCGCCGCCGTCATGTCTGGTCTGAAGGGCGGGAGACCTTCATCCTCGCGCGCACGCATAGTGCTGTGCCGAAATCGGCGATCGGCTCGATCTACGCGACGGTCCCGTGCAGCAAAGGGCTCAGTTCGGCAGTTCCCATCGCTGGCCAGGCGGCAGGTCCATCACGGCCAGGTCGGGGCTGGCCGACCGCACCGCGTCGGACGCGGTGCCGCCGGTGCGGAACAGCCGCGAGAGCGGGTCTCGGCCGTGGGCGTCGTGCACCGGGACCAGCACCCGCGCTCCGAGTACGGACGCCCCGGCGACGGCCTGCTGCGGACCCATCACCAGGCGCGGGCCGAACAGCGGGCGCAACCCGTTGACCGGCAGCAGAGCCAGCTCCACCGGTGGCCGCTCCTCCCGGTACCGCTCCAGCGGCGCGACGTCGGCGATCTCACCGCCGAAGAACACCCGGCGGCCCGCCGCGTCGAACACGTACGCGTTGTTGGGCCACATCAAGGTGCGTCCCGCGTGCACCACCTGCATGGACACACCAGGGGCGATGTCGAGGGCTTCCCCTTGGTGCAGGTGCTGGGCCCGTAGGAACCTCAGCGCCCTGGCTCGGCGGGCCATGGCGGAGGTGGGCACGTACAGCGGCGGGGTCTGCCGGGCCGCCAAGTCGCGCAATCCGCGCAGGTCCCAGTGGTTGGTGGCCAGGTTCGTGACGACGATGGCCGTGAGCGGTGGCAGGTCCTGGACCCGCAGGCCCAGCGGCTCCCCGCGGCGCAGCCACCACCGTTCGGTGAACCACGGGTCGGTGAGGACGGCGTGGCCGTCCAGCTCCAGCAGCACGCAGGAATTGACCACCCGGGTGACTGCGATCGATGGCTTGATCATGGCGTCAGCGTGCAGGTTAATGTGCACATGAAGTCAAGCGACGGGTTGGCCATCGGTGAGCTCGCGGAACGGTTCGGGCTCGCCGCGCACGTACTGCGGCACTGGGAGAGCATGGGCCTGCTGGAACCCGCGCGGCGCACGGGCGGTCAGCGCGCCTACGGGCAGGCCGACCTGGAGCGCGTCGCGCTGATCCTCATGGGCAAGGAGGCCGGGTTCACGCTGCGGGAACTGCGCACGCTGCTGTCCACCCCCGACCCGATGGACCACCGGGACGCGCTGCAACGCCACGTCGAAGAACTCGAACAGCGCATCGACCGGGCGCGGGCGGCCAAGGACCTCATCGAGCACGCCCTCACCTGCCCGCACAGCTTCCCCGGGTGCGAGCACGCCCGCGCCCAGATCGCGGCCCGGATCCCGCCCGCCCCCCGCGCCGCCGGATGAGGGCGGTAGAGGCCCCGGCGCCGGAGGCCGATGTCGGGAGGGCGTCGGGGACCATCAGACCTGGTGGAGCAGGAGCGGGTCGCTCAGTATCCACCGGCGGGACACCGCCGTCAGCGCGGCGGTGTCCCGCCTTCCGCACCGCCCATGACCGCGCTTGGCATGTCGGCCGGGCGCGGCCTCATCCCGTCGCGCGTCCCAGGGCGGTGCGGAAGGCGTGTTCGGCGGCGTCGATTTCGGCGATCTGCTTGACGATCTCTGCGGGTGAGGCCTCGCCGACGGCCTTCTGCAGCAGCGGGGTGCGGTCGAGGATCAGGTCCCGGACGATCCGCAGCGGCGGCGGGGCGTGGTGGAAGACCTTGCCGAGCACGTACGCCTGCTGGGACTGGCGGGCGGTGTGGGGTTTGCGCGGAGTCTCGAAGGCCTGCAGTGCGCCGCGGACCGCCGCGTAGTCGCCCAGGTCCACCCCGGCCAGGCGGCGGCCGAGGAAGTAGCCGTCCTCGGTGGCCATCCCGGCGCCGTAGGCGGCATAGGGCGAGGTGGGATGGGCGGCGTCTCCGACGAGGGTCGCGCGGCCCTTGGACCACTGCTTGAGGGGTTTGCGGTCGCGCAGCAGCCAGCGCTGCACGTCGCCGGGGGCGGTCGCGGCGATCAGCTCCGGCAGCGGCGAGGGGAATCCCTGGGCCAGGCCGGTCGCGGCGGTGTGCAGGTCGGCGGTGAACTCCTGCTTGGCGTCGTGGGCGGTCAGTACCCACCATTGGAAACCGTCGCGGCCTTTGTGGCGGATGGAGGTCCAGGCCCCTTGGACGGTGCGGCTGTGGGTGAGGATGCACAGGCCGGGCTCGGCCGGGACGTCGGCGTCGGCGTCGAGGACGAACCCGCCGAAGATGTGCAGGTTGTGCTCGCGTTTGGGGGCCTCGCCCCACAGGGTGCGGCGCACCAGGGAGTCGATGCCGTCGGCGCCCACCGCCACGTCGCACTCGTGGACGTCGCCGTCGGCCAGGTGCAGGCGCACCCCGCCCTCGTCCTGCTCCAACCGCTCGACGTGCCGGTTGACTTGCAGGACGCCTGGTGGGAGCGCGGCCAGCAACCGCTCGTACAGGGCGGGCCGCAGCAGCCCGATGAATCCGCCGCCGTAGTCGCGGACGACGTCCTCGGGCAGGTGGACCGCGACCCGGCGGCGTCCGGCGATGTTGCGGAACTCGGTGTGGCACGGCGAGCCCAGGTCGTCGATGTCGACGCCCATCAGCCCGAGCGCCTTGATGGGCGGCGGCCACAGGTTGAGGATGTTGCCCGCCGGGCGGGCCTGCGGGTAGCGCTCCAGCAGCACGACCTCGTGACCGGCTTGGTGGACCGACAGGGCGGTGGCCATGCCGGCGGGTCCGGCGCCGATCACGGCGACCCGCCCGCGCGCGGTGGATGTCATGGGCTCCTCCTCGGATGCGTTGGGAAAGGCGGCGGGTCGACCGCGTGGAGGCGGCCGGTCACTCCGCGGCTGCGTGCCGGGCCGGACGGCCGGTCCCGTACGCGTCGTAGACCTCCAGGTCGGGGGCGCCGTCGGTGAGGCGGGCGGCGCCGGTCAGGAACCCGCGGGTGTGCGGGTGCTTCAGATGGGCGTCCAGGGCGGCGCGGTCGGCCCAGATCTCCAGGCTGAGGATCGTGTCGCCGTCGATTGGGCTGAGGAAGTCGTAGGACAGGCAGCACGTGTCGCCTCGGCCATGGCCCGGGCGCGCGCCGGAACGCCTCCCGCCCGGCCGGGCAGCGGGCGGCCCCTGCCGATGACGATCACCATGACCCGCTCCAAAACTTTAGTGGCCACTAATGTTCGCCGGATGATGTCGCCCGCCTCACCGGCCTGTCAACCCTCCCGATGGGCGACAATGACCGCCATGACGTCCGAGAGCCCCGCAGGTGACGCCGGCCTGCGCGTCCGCCCACCGCGCCAGGAGCGCAGCCGCCAGGTGTGGGCGCGCATCCTGGACGCCGGGGTGGCGATCATCGAGGAGGGCGGGCACGAGGCGTTCACCATCGCCGCGGTCTGCGAGCGCGCCGGGGTCGCGCCGCCCACCGTCTACGCCCGCGTCGACACCAAGGAGGCCCTGTTCCTGGCCGTCTACGAGCACGGCATCGCCCGGGTCGGCGCCGACCAGGCGGTCTTCGGCGACCACCGGCGCTGGGACGGCTCGGCCCCCGAGCGCCTGGTGGCCGAGGCGGTGGCCGAACTCGCCGGACTGTTCTTCCGCCACGCGCGCTTCCTGCGGGCGGTGGTCCTGATCTCCGGCGCGCACCCGGAGGTCAAGCGCCGTGGTTCGGCCCACTCGCGCCGGCTGGGCGAGGAGTTCACCGCCGTCCTGCTGCGCGCCGCCGACCGCATCGCCCACCCCGATCCCGCCGCCGCGGCCCACGCCTGCTTCACCATGCTGTTCTCCGCGCTCGTGGTGCGCGTCGCCTACGGGCCCGGCTTCACCGCACCGGCGACCACCGACGAGGTCTTCACCGGCCAGCTCGTCCAGATCGCGACCGGGCACCTGCTGAACCCGCCCGTCGAGCACGGGAGCCCCTGAGGCCCGGCGCGTCGGGCCCGGAGTTCTGCTGCCCGCCACTGGACTTCTGCCGGAGTTCGGCAGAAGAACTAGACTCTGTTGATCACACTCCCCCTCTCCTCTGGAGGCTCCAGGTGCCCGCCGAGCGGATCGACAGTCTGGCAGCGGTGCTCGCCGCCGTTCGAGCCGCGGAAGGAGTGACCCAGCCGCTGCTGGCGCAGCGGGTCGGGCTCGGCCGCAGCGTGGTCGCCACGCGCGTGACCGAGCTGGAGGCGGCCGGGCTGGTCGTGCAGGACGGGCTGGGGGCCTCGACGGGCGGGAGGGCGCCCCGGCGCCTGCGGCTGCGGGCGGAGTCCGGCCTGGTCGTCGGGGTGGACCTCGGCGCCACGCGGATGTCGGTCGGGATCGCGGACCTGGCGGGCGCGGTGCTGCTGAGCGCCGAGGAGCCGATCGACATCGCCGACGGGCCCGAGGTGGTGCTGTCGCGGGCCGAGAAGGTGGCGGACGGCCTCCTCGGCGACCTCGCGCCGGCCGCGCCGGTCTGGGGCGTCGGGGTGGGGGTGCCGGGACCGGTGGAGTTCGAAACCGGGCTCCCGATCGCGCCGCCGATCATGCCGGGCTGGGACGGCTATCCCGTCCGCGACCGGCTCTCGGCACGGTTCGCGGCTCCCACCTGGGTCGACAACGACGTGAACCTGCTGGCGATCGGCGAGATCCGGGGCAATCCGGCGGTCGCCGGGGTCGGGGACCTGCTGTACGTGAAGATCGGCACGGGGATCGGGGCGGGGCTGGTCTCGGGCGGCCGGCCGCATCGGGGCGCGAACGGCTGCGCGGGGGACATCGGGCACATCGCCGTGGCGGAGGGCGACGACGTGGTGTGCCGTTGCGGCAACACCGGATGCCTGGAGGCGATCGCGGGCGGCGCGGCGCTGGCGTACGAGGGGCGGCGGCTCGCCGAGAGCGGGGCCGGTCCGGTGATGGCCGGGCTGCTGGCGGCCAACGGCGAGCTGACCGCGGCGGACGTGACGCTCGCGGCGGACCGGGGAGATCCGGCGGCGCGGGCGCTGCTGACCCGGGCCAGCCGGCTGGTCGGCGCGGCGCTGGCCACCCTGGTCAGCTTCTACAACCCCGGGATGGTGGTGCTCGGCGGCGGTGTCGTGTCCGCCGGGGACCACGTCCTCGCCGCCATCCGCGAGTCGGTGTACCGGCGGTCGCTGCCGTTGGCCACGCGCACCCTGCGGATCGAGCCCTCGCCGCTGGGCGGCGAGGCGGGCCTGGTCGGAGCGGCGCACCTGGTCCTGGACGAGCTGTTCGCCAAGGACCGGTTGGCGCTGTGGCTGCCGCACGGCTCACCGGCCGGGCACCCGGAGATCGTCGAGTCCGGGCGGGCGGCCCTCTCCGCGTGACCTGACGGTCGCCGCCGATTCCCCGCCCTGCCAAGGCGCGCCGAACGGTATCCACGCCATGGATGACATGCATCCGGAACACCGATCGCACTTATGTTGTGCATTCATTGACTTTGTCCGATGTGAGGAAGAAGGTGCTTATTGCGTTGAGTGTGGCTCCCGCCACAGCAGATCCGAGGAGGGCCCTATGGCCGACCGCGTCCGTGCCGGTGTGATCGGTGCCGGGTTCATGGGCACCGTGCACGCCCGCGCGATCCGGCGCAGCGGAGGCGTCGTGTCCCGCGTCGCGGGGTCGACGCCCGCCTCGTCGCGGGCGGCGGCCGAGCGCCTGGCGGCGGAGTTCCCGGCCGACACCGCCGAGGACGTGCTGGGCGCCGACGACGTCGACATCGTGCACATCTGCACCCCGAACAGCACCCACGCCGCCCTGGTCCGGGCCGCGATCGACGCGGGCAAGCACGTCGTCTGCGAGAAGCCGCTCGCGGTCAGCCCCGAGGAGGCGGCCGACCTGCTGGACCGCGCGGCGGCGGCCGGGGTCACCGCGACGGTGCCGTTCGTCTACCGCTTCTACCCCAGCGTCCGGGAGGCGCGCAGCCGCGTCGCCGACGGTTCGGCCGGACCGCTGCGCCTGCTGCACGGCTCCTACCTCCAGGACTGGCTCGCCGAGGCGACCGACGACGACTGGCGGGTGGACACCGGCCGGGGCGGTCCGTCGCGGGCGTTCGCCGACATCGGCGTCCACTGGTGCGACCTGGTGGAGTTCGTCACCGGGCACCGCATCGTCCGGCTGGCCGCCCGCACCGCGGTCGCGGTGCCGTCGCGCGGCGGCCGGCGCGTGGAGACCGAGGACGCGGCGGTGGTGTCCTTCGAGACCGACGGCGGGGCGGCCGGCGCGCTGACGGTCAGCCAGGTCAGCCAGGGACGCAAGAACCGGCTCTGGTTCTCGGTGGACGGCGCCAAGGAGAGCCTGGTGTTCGACCAGGAGAGCCCGGAGTCGCTGTGGGTCGGCGGGCGGACCGTCAACCGCCGGTTCCTGCGCGCGGCCGGGGCCTCGCGGGCCGCGGAGCGGTACTCGGTCCTGCCGGCCGGGCATCCGCAGGGCTACCAGGACTGCTTCGACGCCTTCGTCGCCGACACCTACGCCGCGCTGGCGGGCGAGGCCCCCGACGGCCTGCCCACCTTCGCCGACGGGCTCCGCGCCGCGCGGTTGACGGCCGCCGTCCTGGACGCCTCGGAGCGGGGCGAATGGGTGGAGGTGGCATCGTGAAGCTGGGGTTCCTGACCGCGTGCATGCCGGACCGGCCGCTGGAGGAGATCGTCGCCTGGGCGGCGGCCAACGGCTTCGACGCCCTGGAGGCGGCCGCCTGGCCCGCCCTGGGCGACCGCCCGTTCACCGCGTCCCACCTGCCGCTGCCGGGCATGGACGCCGCGGCGGCAGGCCGGATCGGCGACCTGCTCGCCGAGCACGGCATGGAGATCTCCTCGCTGGCCTACTACGACAACAACCTCCACCCCGACCCGGCCGAGCGCCGAGCCGTCAACCGGCACGTGCGCGCCTGCATCGACGCCGCGGCGGCGCTCGGCGCGCCGACGGTGGGCACCTTCGTCGGCCGCCACCCCGGCCGCACGGTCCGCGAGAACCTGGCCGACGCCGAACGGGTCTTCGCGCCCCTGGTCGACCACGCCGGGGAGCGCGGAGTGAAGATCGTCATCGAGAACTGCGTGATGGAGGGGTGGCACCCCGACGGGTACCCCGGCAACCTCGCCTACAGCCCCGAGCTGTGGGAGTGGATGTTCGACCTGGGGCTGTACCTCAACTACGACCCCTCCCACCTGGTCTGGATGGGGATCGACCCCGTCACCGCGCTGCGCCCCTACATCGACCGCATCCCGCACGCCCAGGCCAAGGACGTCCAGCTCTTCCCCGAACGGCGGCACCGGTACGGATGGCCGGGCAAGGCGGTCGACCGCCCCGACCCCTGGGACGTCGGCTGGTGGCGCTACCGCGTCCCCGGCCGCGGCCAGGTCGACTGGCCGGCGATCGTGGACGCCCTGTACGAGGGCGGCTTCGACGGCGTGCTGAGCGTCGAGCACGAGGACCCCGTCTGGGGCGGCACCGCCGACCGGGTCGAGACCGGTCTGCGGATCGCCCGTGACACCCTGCGCCCCCTGCTGGTCGCCTGACCCCCACCGGCGACCGGATCACCACCCCCCACCGAACGAGGACATCATGAAGCGTTCCTTCGGCCTGCCCGCATTCGGCGCGGCCACGGCACTGGCACTGACGCTCACGGGCTGCGGCGAACCGGCGCCCGCTTCGGGCGGCACCGGCGGCACGCAGGCCGCCACGACGATCGACGGCACGATCGGCTCCACCTTCAGCGGGGGAAAGCCCGGCGCCGCCTCCTCCAGCGAACCGATCACCATCGGGCTGATCAACCAGGAGGGCGGCCAGGTCTCCAACCCCGAGGTGTCGGCCGCGGTCTCGGCCGCCTTCGCCTACCTCAACAAGGAGCAGGGCGGCATCGGCGGGCGCCCGCTCAAGGCGGAGGTCTGCAAGGTCACCTCCACCGAGGAGTCGGCGCAGCAGTGCGCGCAGCGCTTCCTCAACAACGCCGAGATCGACGTCATCCTGCAGGGCGGCCTGAACGTCGGCGCCAACGCCGTCCACCAGACGATCAACGGCGCCAAGCCCGTCGTCATCATGATGGCGAACCCTGGCCCCGACACCACGGCCAAGAACGCCTTCGCCGTCAACCCCAGCGTCGTGGCGTCCCTGCCCGGCGTCGCCAGCCACGCCCGGACCAAGGGGTACCGGTCGCTGGGCATCGTCACCGCCAGCGACCCGGGCAGCCTGGCGATCGGGCAGACCGCCCAGAAGATCTTCAACGGCCAGGGCCTGTCGTCGAAGGTGACCACCTTCCCGGCGGGCACGGCCGACCTGACCGGCACCTACACCTCCGCGCTGTCGGGCAAGCCGGACGCGCTCGCTCCGACCACGGTGTCCACCTCCGACTGCCTGGCCTCCGCCAAGGCCCTGCGGTCGCTCGGGACCACGACGCCGGTGGTCGCCTCGGCGCTGTGCCTGACCGAGCAGCTCAAGGGCGCGCTCGGCGACTTCCCCCAGTGGTCGTACGAGTCGAGCGTGCTGTCGCTGTTCGCGCCCGACGACGGCGGCCAGCTCGCCTTCTACCGGGCGGTGATGGCCAAGTACGCGGGCAAGGACGCCCAGCTCGGCATCAACGCGCCGCAGGCGTTCGGCGCGGCGTTCCTGCTGGCCAAGGCGCTGAACACGGTCGGCGCCGACAAGGTCGCGCCCGAGGCGGTGTCGGGCGCGCTCAAGGACTACGGCGGCGGCGTCCTGCTGGGCACGCCGAAGGTCGCCTTCGGGTCGGTGCCCGGGATGCCGACGCTGAGCGGCGTCGCCGACCGGTTCTACACCTACCAGGGCGGCGGCAAGTGGGAGGTCGGCCCGTGGCAGAACCTGCCGAAGTGACGACGCCCGAGTCCACCGGAGGAAGGTGACAAGCCGCCATGGAGCAGATGCTGCTGTTCGCGGTGCTCGGCCTGGGCACCGGGGCGCTCATCGCGGGCCTGGCCCTGAGCCTGGTCGCGACGTACCGGGGTTCGGGCACGATCAACGTCGCCGCCGGGGCGATCGCGATGTTCGGCGCCTACGTGTTCTACGGGCTGCGCGCCCAGGGCTACCTGCTGTTCCCCGCGCTGCGGGTGGCGGGCGCCGAGGGGATGGCCGTCCCGCTGCTGCCGGCCGTGCTGATGACGCTCGCGGTCTGCGCGGTGCTCGGCGTCGCCCTGCACGTGCTGGTGCTGCACCCGCTGCGCCGCCAGTCCGCGCTGGCCAAGCTGGTCGCCTCGGTCGGGGTACTGCTGATCATCCAGGCGTACGTCCTGATCGTCTTCGGCTCGCAGGGCAAGGCCGCGCCGGACGTGCTGCCCACCGATCCGGTGCGGCTGCTGGGCGGCACCGTGCCCGCCAACCGGCTCTTCCTGTTCGCCCTGGTCCTGCTGCTCACCGGCGTGCTCGCGCTCGCCTACCGCCGCACCCGCTTCGGACTGGCCACGCGGGCGGCGCAGGAGAGCGAGCAGGAGGCGGCGCTGTCGGGCCTGGCGGCCGGACGGCTCGCCCTGGCCAACACCGTGATCGCGGCCGTGGTCGCCGGCGGGCTCGGCATCGTCGTGGCGCCGCTGACCCAGGTCGACCCCGGCACCATCGCGCTCGCGGTCGTCCCCGCGCTCGGTGCGGCGCTGCTGGCCCGGTTCACCTCCTTCACGGCCGCGGCCGCCGCCGGGATCGGCATGGGGATCATCGCCTCGCTGGTGACCTACGCGCAGAGCCGGCCGTGGTTCCCCACCTCCGACGGCGTGGCGTGGCCGGGCGTCACCGACCTGCTGTACTTCGTCGTCATCGTCGTCGCGCTGCTGTGGCGGGGGCAGAGCCTGCCCGACCGGGGGACGCTGGTGGAGCCGCGCCTGCCCCGCGCGCCCGCACCGGAGCGGGTGGCGCGGCCGGCGCTGCTGTCCGGCGCGGTGGCGCTGGTCGCGCTGTTCGTCCTGCCCTACGACCTGCGCCAGGCGCTGATCCTCTCGCTGATCGGCTCCATCGCGTGCCTGTCGCTGGTGGTGGTGACCGGGCTGGTCGGGCAGGTGTCGCTGCTGCAGTTCGGGCTGGCCGGGGTCGCCGGCGTCGTGCTGTCCAAGCTCACCGCGGACGCGGGCCTCGGCTGGCCGCTGGCCCTGGTGGCCGGCGTGCTCGGCGCGCTGGTGATCGGGCTGGTGACGGCACTGCCCGCGCTGCGCGTCCGCGGCGTCCAGCTGGCGATCCTGACGCTGGCCGGGGCCGTCGCGCTGAACTCCTTCGGGTTCGGCAACACCCGCTGGGGCGTGCCCGCGTCCGGCGCGCCGGTCGAGTCCCCCACCGTGCTCGGCTTCTCCCTCGGCACGGACTCGCCGGTGCGGGGACTGGACGGCGCGCGCCCGAGCCCGCTGTTCGGGGCGGTCGTGCTGCTGGTGCTCATCGCCGCGGCGCTGCTGGTCGCCGGAATCCGGCGCGGCAGCCTCGGCAAGCGGATGCTGGCGGTGCGCTCCAACGAGCGGGCCGCGGCGTCGGCGGGCGTCTCGCCCGCGCAGGTCAAGCTGGTCGCCTTCGCGGTCGCGACGGTGATCATGGCGTGCGCCGGGGTGCTGTACGCCTACAACTTCGGGGCGCTGGACCCGACCCGCTTCACCGTCTTCAACACCCTCAGCCTGGTCGCCTTCGCCTACCTCGGCGGCATCACCACCGTCCGCGGCGCGGTCATCGGCGGGCTGCTCATCACCCAGGGCCTGATGAGCTACGCGCTCAACACCTACCTGGGCGTCTCGGTGAACTTCCAGCTCGTGCTCGCCGGATTCCTGCTGGTGTTCACCGTCATCACCAACCCGGACGGGATCGCGCTCGCCCCCACGCCCCGCTGGCCCGGACGGCTGGCGCGGCGGCTGCGCGGCGGCCCGTCCGGCGACGCCCCCGCGGCCACCGACAAGCAGCTCGCCACCACCCAGGGAGCGCGATGATGAACGACGTCCTCAGCACCCGCGACCTGACCGTCCGCTACGGCGGCAACCTCGCGCTGGACTCGGTGTCGCTGCGCATCGGCAGGGGCGAGCTGGTCGGCCTGATCGGTCCGAACGGCGCCGGCAAGACCACCTTCATCGACGCGCTGACCGGCTTCACCCGCAGTACCGGCACCGTCGAGCTGGACGGCGCCGACATCAGCCGCGCCAAGCCGCACCGGCGGGCCCGCGCCGGGCTCGGCCGCACCTGGCAGGGGGCCGAGCTCTACGACGAGCTGAGCGTCCGGGAGAACCTGGAGGTCGGGGCGCACCACCCGTCGCTGCTCCAGTCGCTCAAGGAGATCGTCACCGGCCGCGCGCCCGACCTGCCCCCGGTCACCGAGGCGGCCGAGACGCTCGGCCTCGGCGCGGTCCTCGACCGCGACCCCGACGACCTGTCCCAAGGCCAGCGCAAGACCGTGGACGTCGCCCGCGCCCTGGCCACCGGATCGCGGGTGCTGTGCCTGGACGAACCGGCCGCCGGCCTGGACTCCGCCGAGAGCCTGGCACTCGGCGAGCGGCTGCGGCGGCTGGTCGCGAGCGGGACGTCGCTGCTGCTCGTCGACCACGACATGGGCCTCGTCCTGGGCGTCTGCGACCGGATCTACGTCCTGGACCTCGGCCGCGTCATCGCCGAGGGCACACCCGAGCAGATCCGCCGCTCGCCGCAGGTCGTCCGGGCCTACCTCGGACAGGGCGACGACGCCGCCGACGATGCCACCGACGATGCCACCGACGGCGCCACCGACCACGCAGACCCGGAGGTCGCGAGATGACCGGCACGCCGCTGCTCGAACTGGACGGCCTCACCCTCGGCTACACCTCCTCGCCGGTCGTGCGGGAGCTGTCCCTGACCGTCGCGGCCGGCGAGGTCGTGGCGCTGCTGGGCCCCAACGGCGCCGGCAAGACCACCACGCTGCGCGCCGTGTCACGGCTGCTCGACCCGATGTCCGGCGCGATCCGCTACCGCGGCGAGGACATCACCGGACGTTCGGCCGTGCAGGTCGCCCGCGCGGGCCTGGTGCAGATGTCCGACGCCCGCAGCGTCTTCCGCGGGCTGACCGTCGAGGAGCACTTCCGGCTCGGGCACCGAGGGCACAAACCCGACCGCGACATCGCCTACGAGTACTTCCCCGCGCTCCGCAAGCTCGCCAAGCGGCGGGCGGGCCTGCTGTCCGGCGGGGAGCAGCAGATGCTCGGCCTCGGCCGCGCGCTGGCCCGCCGACCCGCCGTGCTCATGGTGGACGAGCTCAGCCTCGGCCTCGCGCCCGTGATCGTCAAACGGCTGCTGCCGATCCTGCGCCGCTACGCCGACGACACCGCCGCGGGCGTGCTGCTGATCGAGCAGCACGTCCAGATGGCACTGTCGGTCGCCGACCGCGGCTATGTGCTCGTGCACGGCGACATCGTCCTTCACGACGACGCCGGCCGGCTGCTGCGCGACCGGGACCTGCTCACCGCCAGCTACCTCGGCGGGGGCGGGATCGCGCCCGCCGTGGCGGCCCCTCCGGCGGCGGGCGGGGAAACGACGCCGCAGGACCGCCCCTCCTCCCCGCCGATCATCGAGAAGAGGACGTCATGAGATTCCCCGAGCACGTCGACGTCGCCATCGTGGGCAGCGGTCCGTGCGGAGCCGCCTACGCCCGCGTCCTCAGCGAGAAGGCGCCCACCGCGTCGATCGCGATGTTCGAGGTCGGCCCGCTGCTGGCCGACCCGCCCGGCGTCCACGTCAAGAACATCGCCTCGGCGCGAGAGCGCGCCCACGCGCAGCGGCTCTCCGAAGGCCCCGCGCCCCGCGACGACGCCGCCTCCACCGACACCATGGACGGCTACGCCGACGACGCGCCCCGCCTCGCGCGCCCCGGCACCTTCCTGCTCCCCTCCGGATACCGGCAGCCCGGGCAGGACGGCCTTCCCGGGGCCGCGATGTCCAGCAACGTCGGCGGCATGGGCGCCCACTGGACCGGAGCCTGCCCCCGCCCCGGCGGCTCCGAGCGGATCGCCTTCCTCCCCGAGCTCGACGACCTGCTCGCCGAGGCGGAACGGCTCCTGTGCGTCGACGCGCATGCCTTCGACGACGCGCCGTTCGCCGCCGAGGTCCGCAAACGCCTCAGCGCCGCGATCGACGCCGGACGCGACGGCGACCGCCGCGTGCAGCCCATGCCGCTGGCCGTGCGGAAGGGCGCGGACGGCCGCGTCACCTGGTCCGGCGCCGACGTCGTCTTCGGCGAGCAGACCCGGAACAACCCCCACTTCAGCCTGCACCCGCAAGCGCTCGTCACCCGCGTGCTGGTGGACGGCGACCGCGTCCGCGGCGTGCGGGTCCGCGACATGCGCGACGGAGAGGTCCACGACGTCCGCGCCCGGTACGTGGTGGTCGCCGGCGACAGCCTCCGGACCCCGCAGCTGCTGTGGGCGTCGGGGGTCCGGCCGCGCGCCCTCGGCCGCCACCTCAACGACCAGCCGCAGACGGTGTTCGCCGTCCGGCTCCGCGACGTCGCCCCGGCCGGGGCCGCTCGGACCGACCCGCGCGAGAAGACCGAGATCGTCCCGCAGAGCGGCGTCAGCTGGGTCCCTTTCACCGACGACGAACCCTTCCACGGGCAGGTCATGCAACTGGACGCCTCCCCGGTGCCACTGGCCGACGCCGATGAGCCACTGCCCGGCACCATCGTCGGCCTCGGCTGGTTCTGCGCCAAGGACCTGCAGGAGTCCGACCGCGTCGAATTCGACGACCACGAGCGCGACGCCTACGGCATGCCCGCCATGCGCGTCCACTACCGGCTCACCGAGCGCGACCGCGCGGCGATCGAGGCGGCCCGCACCGCGATCCGCCGCACCGCCGAGGCGCTGGGCGATCCGCTGGGCGAGGAGCCGTTGACGTTCCCGCCCGGCGCGTCGCTCCACTACCAGGGCACCGTCCGGATGGGGCAGGCCGACGACGGGACGTCGGTGTGCTCGCCGACCTCGCGGGTCTGGCAGGTCGCGGGACTGTACGTCGCCGGAAACGGCGTCATCCCCACGCCGACCGCCTGCAACCCCACCCTGACCTCCGTGGCCCTCGCCGTCGGCGGGGCCCGCGACATCGCCACCGCCCTCACCGCCGAAAGGAACTGACGCCGTGCTCGACTTCGCGATCATCCAAGGACGCGGTTTCCGCAACGTGATCGAGGACGGCCGCGCCACCGGCTTCTCCTTCCGACTGCGCAACCCCAACTACCGCGGCGTCGCGGCCAGCCTGCTCGACGGTGTGGAAGTCCTCGTCGACGGCGAACGCGTCCCCGACCACGTGCCGCTGTGGACCCTCCAGGGCCGCACCTTCACCCTGGAGGAACTGCGCGCCTCCACCGACGTGCGCTGGCAACTGGACGAACCGGCCACCATCACCGTGCCCAGGCCGGGCGGCCTGTCGGCGGGCGTGCACCGGCTGGAAGTGGTCGTGCAGCTGCGACGGTCGTACTTCCCGCCGCCGATCGCGCGTACGCCGTTCACCTCGAGCGGAAGCGGCGTGATCGTGCCGCCGGTGCCCGACGGCGGGCTGCGCTTCGGTGTCTCCACCTACAGCTACACCGGCGACCTCTACACCTCGATGACCCTTGAGGACGTGTTCGCCGACATCGCCGACCTGGGCGCCACGGGCATCGAGATCCTCGGCGAAGGCAACGTCCCGGGCTACCCCGCGCCCGAACCCCGGTGGATCGACGCCTGGCACGGGCTGCTCGAGAAGTACGGCGTCGAGGCGACCAACTTCGGCTCCTGGGTCGACAGCACGCGGTGGCACGACCGCGACCTCACCGTGGAGGAGGGCGCCGAGCAACTCCAACTGGACCTGCGGCTCGCCCACAGGCTCGGGTTCACCTCGGTGCGGCCGAAGTTCGGCGTCACCTCCTGGGACCTGGACCCGCACCCGATCTGGAAGGGAGCGGTCGAGCGCTCGCTGGACCTGGCCGCCGACCTCGACATCGTCATCTGCCCGGAGATCCATGCCCCGACGCCGATCCGGCACCCGGTGACCCAGGGCTACCTCGACTTCATCGACGGCACCGGCACCGAACACTTCAAGCTGCTCATCGACACGGGCATCTTCCAGACCGCGGCGGTCCGCGACTACGCCGAGGAGATCGAGGCCGAAGAGGGCGAGGAGGTGCCGGCCCACCTGCGACCGCTCGCCGTGCCGATGGCCGACCTGGTCGAGGTCCTGCCGCACACCCACTTCATCCAGGCGAAGTTCTTCTCGATCGACGACGACCTCAACGACCTGCACGTGCCATGGGGCGACATCATTCCGACACTCCGGCGGGCAGGGTGGTCCGGCTACCTGTCCAGCGAGTACGAAGGCCTGCGCGAACCCTACCGAGGCCGCGACCAGGTCCGTCGGCAGCACGCCTTGTTGCGCGGCCTTGCCGCTGGACGGTGACCACGACCGTCCAGCACGCTCCTTGGACTCCCCGGCCCGCCGCGAGCGCGGGGAATCCATCCGCGTCATCGCGGCCGGAGCGCAGGGCTCGGTCGGTATCGCCGACAAGGCCCTGACCGGGGCCACGGCAGAGGCCCGGCTCGAACAGTGATTCGCCGCTGGGCCTCGGGGTGTTGGCTGGTGCTGCTGGTCAGCGTCGCTCGCCGGTGGCGCGGACGGGCCGATGGCCCGTCCGCGGTGGGCTGGGGCTCCACCGAGCCGCCGCCGCTGGTGAACAGCAGGGTCCCGGCGCCCGCCTCGCGCATCGCGGGCAGGACCGCCCGGGCCGCCGTGACGGCGCCGTAGAAGCCGTACCCGATCATTGGCCGGGGTCAGATGGGCGGCAACAGGTCGCTCTCGCTGATGGTGTAGGTCAGCGAGGGGTAGGTGAAGTCGGTTTCGTTGTTCTCGCGGCGGCGCAGTTGGTAGAACTCGCGCCTCTGCTCATCGTCGGCCGGCATGAGGCGTGCGCCCTGCGGGAGGTATGCGTGTCCGTCGCGGAACCGGACGAAGGTCTTGGAGGTCCGGAACGTCACACCCAGCCACTGGTTGTCCGGCGCCGGGGCGGACGCGTCCAGCACGATCTTGTGTTTGAGCCGCCGATTCGAGTCGACGGAAAAGGTGACGATGCCGTTGTGGGCGAGAGGAACTTCGAACTTCTCGCCACTGGACGCCTTCGATTCGACGATCAGCTTCCTCGGCGGGCCCGCTTCGGGATGCCGGTAGCAGGAGAAGATGGCGATGGACGACCCGTCGGCCAGGTCCAGGGCCTGGTCGGAATGGCTGCCCATGGTCTTGTAGGCGTTCGTGTAGATCTCGATGAGGGCGTTGTTGAGGCCGACCGGAAGGGCCGCGCGTTCTTGGATCTGTTGCGCCAGTCGCTCGTGTACGGCCCGGAAGTGCTGCGCCGGGTTGCTGTATCGAGTGGTGGTGCGTACGAGAGGCACATCGCCCGTCTCGTCGACCTTGGTGAGCACGGCGCCGCGCCTGCCCTTTCCCACGTCCTCGAAACGAGTCGACGCGGACAGTGCCGCGAAGAGGTCCTCCTCGGTCGGCAGGGCGTACGAGCTGATCTGATCCGAGATCCTAGGCTCGGGGGGCAACGTAGTCTCCCGTGTTCATGCTGAACAGGAACTCGTCGCCGTAGTCGATGAAGGACGAGGTCTTGTTCTCCTCGGCGTACAGCCTGCGCAGCTCGTTCATCCCCGCCGGTGTGGGCGGTCCCAGCTCCAGCAGCTCCCCGCCTGCCTTGAGGAACGTGCGGCCGTTCTTGTGGACGGCTTCGGCGCTCGAACAGCGCACCACGTACCCCAGGCGGGTGGGGAGCAACTCGGCGTCCAACGCCGGAGGCCGGATCTCGTGCGTGTACAGGCGGTTGGTGGACAACGGCATGAAGAACACGGAGCCGGGATAGAGAGTCAAAGTGAACTGCGGCGGGAGCGCGGCTCCGTCGCGTTCTCCGGCCGGCTCTTTGAGACGGAAATGGAGCTTGGTCAGTCCGCTGGTGCCCTTGACGCCGTAGTCGAAGGCGTCTTCGGCCAGGGGATGAAGCTTGTCGAGCCCGTCATAGAAGGTGCAGAAGGCCATGATGCCGTTGACGGGCATGTCCTTGGTCTTGTCGGCATGGGCCGAGATCTTGGCCTTGGACTGCTTGCGCCCGGCTGCGGCGGGGGTGTTGTGGTAGATCTGGGCGAGGACGTGGTTGAGCGGTGCCTGGTTTCGGAAGACGGCGGCGGCCTCGCGGTTCAGAGCCTCGACGATGCGCGTGTCGGTCGGGCGGAAGCCCTCGGTCGGGCCAGAGAGGTTCGTGGAGCACCGGAGCAGGCGGAAATGCAGTTCGTCGCCGTTTCGCGTGACGGGCGTCAGGTAGATTCCGCTGCGATGCGCTGTTCCGGGCTTGGTGGACTCCGTCAGGGCCTGGAAGGCGTGCTCCGCGCTGATCCGTTCGAAGTGATTGGTGTCGAGGTCGAAAAAGCGGCGGTAGTAAACGCCGGCGCCGTGCACACGGACGGGCACCCGGCCGAGGTCGACGAGAGTCCAAGGCTTGTCGACGTCCTCGCGGTAACCCTGTGACAGGTCCCGGACGACGAATACCCGGTCCGCCGCATGCAGTTGACGGTCGCTGATACCAGAGACATCGCCGCACAGGTATACGGTCTTCTGCGCGAGGCCGGGTGAATCGTGAGAGAGGCTTTCGGGCGTCATCGTCGTCCCGAAGAAGTCCCTGATCAAGGCATCATCCCGCATCGTCGAAGGAGCGATCAGGATGTTGCCCGTGTCCTCGATACGGGCTTCTGATGATTCTGTTGTGTGCGACAAACCGTACCTGCAATCCGCACTCTGAGACACGAACCGCGGAGCCGCCGAGACGGCCTGCCGGCCGTTCGGCCCATTCGGATCGTAGAGCGTTCGAGATTAGCATCCCTGGGTCGATCGCGCCTTGGCCGTACGGCGCTCACCTCCCCGGAGGCTTATTCGTGGAGCTCAAGGTCAGTCCATTGAGGACGTCTTCCCTCTTGGGCGAACGTGCGCCGACCCGCTCGACGGCGGTGCGGCGTTGGAGGAGTTGAGCGCTGCACGCCTCGTCACCCGCTGACCGGCTGTCGCAGAACGGTCCGGACTGGAACCGCCTTGCGGAGGCGTCTTCCCAGCCCCACTTCCATCGTCTATCGTCGATTAACGATGAAAGACGAGAAGAAGCCTCTCGACCGGTCCACCGCCACCGAGTACGCCTCATGGTTCAAAGCCCTGTCCGACCCCACCCGCATCCAGATCGTCTCGCTGCTGGCGCGGCAAGGGCGCCCGATGAACGTGGGCGAGATCGTCGAGTTCGTCGACGTCGGCCAGTCCACCGTCTCGGCGCACCTGAAGGTGCTGGCGCAGGTCCGCTTCGTCCTGGCCGAACAGCACGGCACCGCACGCTTCTACCGGATCAACGACAACTGCCTGGCCTGCTTCCCCTCGGCCGCCGACATCATCATGGGCCAGCCCGCCCCGCAGCCGCCCTCGTGCGGGACATCCGGCTGAACCTCACGGCACCCTTCAGCGCACGTCAAGGAGCACGGCGATGAACGACCGCCGCACCCCACCCGCCGACCGCGACCGGAGCGCGATCGTCGACCGCTACGGCGCGCTGGCCCGCGCCGCCCAGAGCGGCGTGCAGATCACCGACGGCGGCCCCGAAGCGGTCACCGCCGGATGCTTCGGAGCCGCCGCCTACGGCCGCACCGCCGACCTGCCCGAGGCCGCCGTGCGCGCCAGCCTCGGCTGCGGCGACCCCACCGCCGTCGCCGACCTGCGCCCCGGCCAGACCGTGCTTGACCTGGGCTCGGGCGGCGGCCTGGACGTGCTGGTCTCCGCCCGCCGCGTAGCGCCCGACGGCCTGGTCTACGGGCTGGACGCCAGCCCCGACATGCTCGTCCTCGCCCGGGCCAACGCGGCCCGGGCCGGGATCACCAACGTGGACTTCCTGCACGGCCACATCGAGGACATCCCCCTCTCCGACCACGCGGTCGACGTCGTCATCTCCAACTGCGTGGTCAACCTGTCGACCGACAAGCCCCGCGTGCTGGCCGAGGCGTTCCGCGTCCTGCGCCCCGGCGGTCTGCTGGCCGTCAGCGACGTCATCGCCGACCACCGCGCCGACGACACCGACCGCGTCGCGGCCGAGCGGCTCATCGGCTGCGCCGCCGGAACGCTCACCGTTCACGCCTACCGCGACCTGCTGGCCGGAGCCGGATTCACCTCGATCACCCTCACCCCCACCGGCGACCCCGCAGGCGGCCTCCACTCCGCCGTCGTCCGAGCCGCCAAACCGAACTCGACCTGACCTCAGCACAGTCCACGCAAGGAGCGCCGATGCACCCTCACTCCCAGCACCTCCACGCCGTGATGGACGGCCTCGCGATCCGCGCCATGCGCCCCGAAGACGCCGACCAGGTCCTGACGATCTATCAGCAGGGCCTGGACACCGGCCACGCCGGCTTCGAGACCACCGCGCCCACGTGGGAAGAGTTCGACCGCGGCAGGCTGGCCCGCCACCGCTATGTCGCCGCCGACGACAACGCCGTCCTGGGCTGGATCGCCGCCAGCAGGGTCTCCGACCGCTGCTGCTACGCAGGCGTCGTCGAGCACAGCGTCCACGTCTGCCCCCACGCCCGCGGCCTCGGCATCGGCGCCGCCCTGCTCGACACCTTCATCGCCGACACCGAAGCCCACGAGATCTGGACCATCCAGGCCGGCATCTTCCCCGAGAACACCGCCAGCCTCCGCATGCACCACCGCGCCGGCTTCCGCACCGTCGGCGTCCGTGATCGTCTCGGCCGCCACCACGGGCGCTGGCGCGACGTCGCCCTCCTCGAACGGCGAAGCACGGTCGCCGGCACGCATTGACCACCTGCACCGACTGCCCCTGGAGAGCTGGAGCGGCGACCTGGCGGCCAGCACTGGTCGTCACTTCCACCGTCATCCCGTCACGAACGCGGATGCCTCACCGGGGACGAGGCGCGCCCGAAGCGGATTCACAGCCTCTCATCGGCGGCGGAACCGTTCGCCGCCGTTTCCGGACGGTCGTAGACGGCCCACTTGTCGCGGATGGCGGCATCGAGGTCGATGCCGTGCTCTCTCGCGACCAGGATGGAGAAGCAAACCACGTCGGCGAGTTCGAAGGCGACCGCGTCCGGCCGCCCCTCATGGCGGTGCCGTCCGTCGGCGGCCAGGTGAGCGGCGGAGACCTCGCCGACCTCTTCCTGCAGCTTGAGCACGTACCAGTCGGGCGACGGCCGGATGTCGTGCGCTGCGCAGTACTGCGCGTGGACGCGGTACACCATCTGCGCGATTTCCTGCAAGGTTGTCATAGAGCGTCCTCAAGCAGCGGGATGGCGGGTTCCAGTCCCCGGCATCCGTGGGCGTAGTGGTGAACGGGCTTTCCTCCCAGCGTGATCCGCGCCCCGTGCTCTCGGGTGAGCAGGAACAATCCCACCAGCGCCTTGTGCCGGCCGATGCCGGAGAAGGCGCACAGGTCCGCGAGCACCGCGTCCGCGTCACGCCCCGGCGCCCAGATCCCGCGCGGGTCGCCGTCCCAGCGATCGAGGACGAGTCCGGCGGCACCGGTCACGTTGCGCGCCATGGCGCGGGGGAAGCGGTGCAGGGCGGGCGAAGCGCACATGGCGCTCTCCACCTGCTCGGCATCGGCGAACCGCCACGGCTCGTCGCCGCCCAGGCGCCCGGCGAGCCGTTCGGGGATCTGCCACGCGCGCCGGGCGGGCATCCCTTGGTTCAGCAGCACGCCCAGGATGAACAGGAACGCGCCCTCGGCGCGGCGGATGTCGACCGTCATGTGGCGGCGGGTGTGGGCAGCGACGCCTCGATCATGGCGATGACCCGGTCCGCGACGGCGTCTCCCGGGGAGTCGGTGGCGACGACGGCCCATCGGTCGGCTGCGGCCCGGTCCAGCAGCGCCGAACGCACCCGGCTCTGGTAGGCGACGAAGTTCTCCGGCCCCCGGCCGCGGAGGCCGTCGAAGTGCCCGCATTCGGAGAGGCCGAAGGTGGACTTGCGGGCGGCGGCCACGACCGGGTCGACGTCGAGCAGGACGCCGATTCGCGGGCGCGTGATCGGTCGGTACACGTTCGCCGCGTGCTCGGCGAAGGCGGGCCCTTTGAGGGAGAATCGCACTTCGAGCTTGGTGGACCAGGAGTCCAGCAGGACGATGCCGCCCTCGTGCAGCGCGGGCCGGACGACGAGGTCGTCGACGGCGGCGAACCACGAGCCCGAGAGCGTGATCCAGTGCGCGTCGGGGAGCAGGTTGCGCTCCTCCTCGTGCCCCTGCTCCCTCCACAGCAGGCGTTGGAGCTGCCCGAGATGCGCCCTGAGGTATTCGGGCAGGGCGGAGAGGTCCGGATTCTTGGGGTGCAGGCTGCGCACCGGGTGGCCGCGGGCGCGCAGGCCGGCCGCGACCAGCGGGGCGATGGTCGACTTTCCCGCGCCGTCGCATCCCTCGATGGCCACCAGGACGCCCGGAAGGGCAGCCGCGTCGTCGGTCATGCGAGATAGCTCGCCAGGACGGCGTCGTTGTAGATCATTAGTCGGCCGTCGCTTCCGTCGAGGAGGAGGTTCAGGTCCGGCCGCCCGAGGACGCACCATTCCACGGGCGGTGGCGCGTGGTCGCCGACCAGGTTAGCGGCCTGCGCGGCCCGGCTCGCGGCAACGACGCGATTGCACGCGAGAAGCACGCCGCGCAGCCAGGACGAGTCGGGCTCGGTGCAGCACAACGCGCGCTGGAGCAGCCGAGCGGAGCTTGCGAGCCCGTCGTGCCGTGCGCAGCGGCGCAGCGCCCACTTCGGCGCCGGGTCGACCAACCGCTCCTGGAGCAGCGCCACCATGCAGGCGCGCTGGGCCAGCTCCCCCACGAGCACCAGCGCCTCGTCGGGGCGTTCGGCGAGGTAGAGGCCGAGCACGTCCAGGTAGGTGGAGCTCCACCAGGTGGCGAAGTAGTCGGTGAGCGCGACGCGGAGCGGCTCGCGCAACGTTTCGGGCGGGCTGCCCGCGATCACCTCGCCGAGCAGCACCCTGGCCAGGAACCGCAGGTCGAAGAAGTCGAACGGAGACGGCCCCCCGGCCGCGCAGGGCGTGAAGCCGTGCAGCCGCTCGGCCAGCAGGGGCAGCCATTCCGGCGCTCTGACCTCCAGGTCGACCGCCGACGGCGACTCCAGGGCCGCGGCCGCCGCCCGCGCTTCGTCCGGTGAGCCGACGACCAGCAGATCGAGGTCGGAGGTCGGGGTGGCGCAGTCGGTGAGCAGGCTGCCCCCGACGACGACCAGGGCGTCTCCGAAACGGCCGGGATCTGCGGCCTGCGGTACCGGGTGCGGCCGGCTAGACAATGATTTCCACCACGTTGGCGAAGTCGAGCACCATGGGGGAACCGCCCCTGCGGAAGGTGTCGATGGCGGTGCGCTTCTTGTCCAGTTCCGCGCGTAGGAACGGCGGCGCGGCGTCGAAGGCCCGCTGGCTCAGCTCCAGCGCCTCGGCGTGGTCGCCCTCGGCGAGGCGGACGGTGGCCAGGATGGTCAGCGCCGCGATGTCCTCGCGGTGGATGCCGAGCGCCGCCCCGGCGCTGGCCGCCGCCGCCTTGGCGTTGCCCTGGCGCAGCTGGATCTCCGCCAGGACCGAGCAGTAGCTGGACGAGGTGCCCGCGATCAGCGCTTCGACGCGACCTTGGGGGTCCAGTTCGATGGCGCGTTCCGCCCAGGACCGGGCGGCCTTGAGGTTCCCCGCGCGCCACTCGGTCAGGGCGAGCCGGATCGCGCGCTCGCCGGTGGAGTCCAGCGCGAAGGCCGCCGTCAGGTGCTCGCGGGCGGCGTCGTAGTCGCCGAGCTGGTAGAGGGCCTGGCCCACCTTGGCCTGCTGCTCGGCCGGGAGGCCGTCGTCCGCCTGGTCCAGAAGCTCGGTGGCGACCCGGACCGACTCGCGGGCGGCCGCCAGGCGCTTGCCGGCGACGGTGAACTTCTGGGCTGCGGGCCTGTCGTCTTTGTTCACGGTCCCTTCCCGGTTTCTCAGAGGCTGGTGGGCAGGGACGGCCGGCGGCGCGGCAGCCGCGTCTCATGCCCGAGCGGTTTGTGCCGCGTGCCGCCCCTACCGCGGCACCGTTGGCAGAAGGCGTTGTTGATGGAGTGCCGCTGCAGTTCCAGTAGGGCGGCGTCGGTGGAGGTGCTGAGCAGGTTGCCGGCGCGGAAGCGCCCCCAGCTGAACGAGCAGGGGTACACCGACCCGTCGCCGTCGATCTCGGCGGTCTCCTCGCCCGCGCGGCACAGGCCGAGGGTTCCGCTGGGCTCGACCACGTACTTGCGGGACGGGACCTCGACGTCGAAGCGGTGGCGCTCGGCGAGCGTGCGCAGCTCGTCCCAGGCCGCCTCGTACTCGTCCTGGGACGGGACGAGGTCCGGGCGGGCGGCGGCGCGCCCATAGGGGTTGCAGCGGTTGACCTTCAGGCTGCCGACCCCCGCGCGCTCCATCAGCTGCGGGACCGCCCCGAGCGTCGCCAGCGCGGGCCGGGTCAGGGTCATGCGCAGATGCACGGCGTGCGGGTAGCGCTCGCGCAGCCGGCGCGCGCCGGCGACGGCCCGGTCGAAGGTCCCCTTGCCGCGCACCGCGTCGTTGGCCTCCGCCGTCGCTCCGTCGATCGAGATAGTGACGCTGCGGATGCGCCGGGCGCCCGCGATCAGGTCGACCATGCGGTCGCCGAGGGCGATCCCGTTGGTCACCATCGACACCGTCAGGCAGGAGGCCCGGACCGCGTCCAGGATGTCGGCGAACCCCCGGTGGAAGGTCGGCTCGCCGCCGGCGAACGTCAGGGTGAACACGCCCAGCCGCTCCAGGTCGCCCAGCACCTCCACGATCCTGGCCGTCGGCATCTCCGGGGAGTCGGCCTTCCCGGAGTCGTTGTAGCAGTGGTCGCAGAACAGGCTGCACCGCTTGGTGAGGTTGAAGAACACCTTCAGTGGGGCCGACAGCGCGGTGGGGTGCGCCCGGGGGTTGTCGATCCACCGGAAGCCGTCATAGGACTCGCGGAGCCCGAGCGAGGCCAGCGCCTCCGCGCTCCGGCCGGCGGCCACCAGCCTGGCGATCTCTTCGGCCGCGTCATGGCCGACGTGCAGGTACTTGCCCGTCTCCGCGGTGTAGAGCAGGGTGCCGAAGTGTTCGCGCCGCGCCTGCAGCGTGGTCATCCGACCACATCCTCGTCGTGGTCCACGCGGCGGATCGAGGGGCGGGCCGGCCGGAACGGCCGGATCGAGACGAACACCGGCTTGCGGACGACCGCGCCGTCGATGTCGGCGTCGTTCTTGCGCTCGTAGCAGTAGGGGTCGGTGCCGTCGATCTGTCCGGTGGACCGCAGCGAACGCAGGTAGCAGCCGCCGCGGCAGCCGTCGTAGGACGAGCAGCCGCTGCACGCCGAACTGCCGTCGAGGCCGCGGAACAGGGTGGTGGCACGGCCGTGCAACCACGCCTCCTGCAGGCTCATCGTCCGGATGTTGCCGTCGACGTACTCGCCACGGCCGAAGCTCGAACAGGGCGTGATGTCCCCGACCGGCGTGACGCAGAAGCTCTCCTTGCCCGCGTAGCAGCCGAAGCCCAGTTCATCGAGCGTGTCCACGCCGGTCTTGCGGCGGTCCTGGTAGGGGTTGACCGGCAGGACCATCTTGATGGGGCAGTCCCCGCGGTTGTAGCGGTCGGCCAGGTGCTCGATCACCCGCAGGTACTCGTCCTGGGTGGGGGCCAGCCAGTCGGTGCCGAGCGCCCGCCCCGCCTCCCGGACGCAGTTGAACTTGACGGTGTCGAACCCCATCTCGGCGGCCACCCGGATGATGTCGTCCACATGGTCCAGGTTGGTCTTCATCAGCGTGCACTTGGCCGCGATCGTGCCCCGGTAGTGCTCCCGCAGCCGGGCCACGCCCCGCTGGACGAAGCGCAGCCGCCCGGCGCCGCGCACCACGCCGAACGTCTCCTCGTCCCAGCCGTCCAGCGAGACGTTGATGGTGCGGATGTCGAGCGCCGCCAGCTCCTTGGCCACCCGCTCGGTGATCAGCGTGGCGTTCGTGGAGAAGGAGACGTCGATGCCCTTGTCGAGCGCATGCTCCAGGAACGGGAAGAAGTCGCGGTCGACCAGCGGCTCGCCGCCCGCGATGGAGACGCGGAAGCAGCCCATCTCGACCAGCTGGTCGGCGAACGCGAGCTTCTCCTCGAGGGAGAGCTCGCCCTCGTCCTTCTTGTCGGACTCGGTGTAGCAGTGCTTGCACGACTCCGGGCACCGGTAGGTGATCTCGTAGAACACCCGCATCGGCGCGCTCAGCATTTGCGGGAGAGGCGCGTTGCCGAGGAACTCGGTGTTGCCGACGGCCTGCATTTCGGCGAGCTCGGCGAGCGTTTCCCGGACGTCCGACTCGGCCGCCCCGAGCTCCGAAGCGGAGGCGTGCGGGCTCGTCAGAATGCGCGACGACAGCGGGTCCAGGTGGTAGTAATCCTTGCCCGACCGGTCGTAGAGCAGAGCCCCAAAGAACTCATTGCGCATGACGAAACGCATAACGCCTCCAAGTCCGCCAAACGGCAGGAACCGGGCAGGTCAGTGGTGGAAGGTGGACACCTTGAAGATGCGCTTGCGCTTCTTGAGCTGGACTGATTCCCGCTCCGGCCGCCCCCGTGCCGGCGGCGCGGTTCCCTCGATCTTCTTCGTCGCCTGCCCGGTCACCTGCGGGGCGGCCACTTTACCTTTCATGATCCCTTCCTTTCCCATTCGCTCTTTTCAATATCCTGGCCATAGTCCATTTCTCGCGTACATTACAGCGCACCTCCTGGAGCGTCAACGGGCCGTCGGCACGCGGATCGCCGAATCCGCCGGGCGAGTGTGGCCGATAACGGCCGTTCAAATAAACGATCACTATCGTGATCTCAAAGCCTCCCGCCAGCTGATCGAATTCCGCAAAGGCGGGACCGAGATATCCACCGTCCGGCCCGTGGGGAAGCCAAGATCGAGAGGCGTTCTCCGGCATCGCCCGACACCGGCCGGCGCGCGATGCGCGACCCGGTCAAGGTCACGCCCGGGCCGGCCGGTTGCGAACAGCACTGGAGCCCCCTTTCGCGACCGGCCGCGTTCCAACAGCCGCTCGGGCTCGGCCCGCAGCCCCCGCTTGGCCGCTTCGCCGTCCGGCGCCGCCCGACTCGGTGGCGAGCCCGACCAAGCCGCCCCACGACGAGCAGATCGACGGCGCCACCTGGGCGGGCTCCGACCACTACCCGCCGCCCAAGCCCCGCCGCCGCGACGACTCTGTCCTCCCTACCGCTCACGTCGACGAACGGAGCGTGAACGGGCGACCTGGCCACGCGTCCCCAGAGCACATCAGTGATGGGACGGCGACCGGTCTTGTCTGCGCACCGCTAGGACCCGCTCGTGAGACCAGTGACGTACGGCAGAGATCTCCCGACAATCTAGCCACGCAGGGCCATAGATCCGCCACAGATGGCGATTATCAGAGTGTCCGCCCGACACGACTACAAGGAACCCTGACCATGACGATCGCCTGCAAGACCCTCATCCTCAGCGCGGCGCTGGGAGCCGCGACCGCACTGTGGGCGACCCCCGCCCACTCAACCGCCACCACCACCGCCCAGGCGCAGGCGGTCACCGCCCAGGCATGGTGCGGGCCCGGGAAGGTGTGGGACCCCATCCTTCACAAGTGCGTGCCCTACTGATTCAGGATCGACAGGCGCTGGCCGTCCATCCGTCCGGCCGCCGGCCCGCAGTGGAGAACCCGCTGCGGGCCGGCGGCGACAGACCAGCCGATCACCCCTGGAACGCCCCGGCCCCCTCACCCGGCACCGGCCCCCCACCACCGGTCCGGCCTGCGACACGGCGACCGCACGAGCAGACTGCGACACCACACCATCGGCCTGGCCGCTTCCCAGCGCCTGGTGGAACTGACCCCCGCCACCTCGGCCCTCGACCGCACAGCTCCGGGCCCGCTCCGAAACAGCGACCACGTGCTGAGCGACGTTGTTGCGCGCGGACCGAGCCGCGGCGGGAAGCGGCTACCGGCTCGCGGTGACCGGGCGGACGATGAAGCCGTCGCCGTGGGCTGGTTGGTCCGGGCAGGAGTTCCACTCGAGGATGCGGTGTCCCGCCACGTCGGCGAAGGGGTCGGCGGCGGCGTCGGAGTGACGGAGCTCCAAGAAGGTGGGGTGGAAGCCCTGGAACGGAGTGCCGATCCGCGGTGACGGCACCCAACGCGCTCAACTAGCCACCGGTGTGCTGCGACCAGGCATCTGACCGGCCCGGAACGGTCGAGGCGCGCGGATGGCAGCTTGCGGCCAGGTGCTCGTCCTTGCCGTTGGTGGGGCACGGCCGGATACTCAGGGCCGCTGACGAGTCTCGCGGCGGATCCTCCACTCACTGGACGTGATCGCATGTCCGAGGAAAGCACCAGCCAGGCCCTGGCCCGAGCCGAGGCCGACGCCCTCGCCGCTTGGCAGGCCGTGCCGTACGCCGTCTCCCACCAGGAGGCGCAACGCATCTCCCGGGCGTATCTGGACGCGGCCCGCAAGGAATTCGAGCAGCAGACCGGTCAGCTCCCCCAGGCCAGGCAGAACGCCGCTCGCCAGGCCGAGAGGAAACTGAACGTCAACGGGTGGGAGGTGTACCCCGTCCGGAATTGGTGGGGCTTTGAGATCGTCCTCAACGCCGAGGCCGCCAAAGGCTTCGCCGAGATCATGGAGGGGCTGGGGGACATCCTCGGGGCCCTGCCCAGTCCGCTCGGCCCGCTGATCGAGTTCACCATGAAGCTCCGCGCCGCCATCATCCAGGCGATCGGCTCGCAGTACGGCTGCCGGCTGGTCTCGCCCTGGGTGGCCCCGCTGATGCTCATCCCCCTCCCGCTGGCGCCCAAGTCGGACACCTCGCTGTGGTGGACGGTCATGGACGACTCCCACCAGTGGAGCCAGGACGAGAAGTTCCCCGGCCATCTGTCCGCCTCCACTCCTGCGCTGGCGGAGTACAACGGCAAGCTGTACTGCGTGCACCGCGGGAACCAGGACAGCAAGCTCTGGTGGACCGCCTACGACCCCGACCCCGACCGCAGTAAGGGCTGGAGCACCGACACCGCCTTGCCCAACCACATGAGCAGCACAGGTCCGGGCCTGGCCGTCTACAACAACCAGCTGTACTGCGTGCACCGCGGCACCGGCAACGACCGGAACCTGTGGTGGACCCGCTTCAACGGCACCAGCTGGAGCGCCGACACCCGCATGAACGGCGCGACCACCCATGCCCCGGCCCTGGCGACCTTCCGGGGCATGCTGTACTGCGTTTACAAGGACAGCAACAACAACAGGATGTGGCAAACCCGCTTCAACGGCACCAGCTGGGACGCCGATCAGCTGCTCCCCGCGCACGAGACCGCCTCCAACCCCGCCCTGGCCGTCTACAACGATCGGCTGTACTGCGTGCACCGCGCCAGCGGCTACAGCCAGGCCTTGTGGTGGACCCGCTTCGACGGCACCAACTGGAGCACCGACACCAAGCTGCCCGGTCATATGAGCCAGGAGGGGCCCGCCCTGGCCGTCCACAACAACCATCTGTACTGCGTGTACCGCAGCATGACGAATGACCCGAGCCTGTACTGGTGCCGCTTCAACGGCACCACCTGGAACCCCGGAACCAGGCTGCCCGACCATATGAGCCTGGAGGGGCCCGCCATCGCCTCCTACCGCGATCCCAACGCCACCCAGAACCAGCTCTTCTGCGTCCACCGCGGTGCCTAGAAGCCGCCACGGAGCATCGGCACGCACGGCGCCCGCATGAAGCAGGGCGACGTCGTGCTGATCTGGGGCGCGACCGGCGGCCTCGGCTCGTACGCGACCCAGCTGGTCAAGAACGGCGGCGGCATCCCGGTCGGCGTGGTCTCCTCCGAGGACAAGGCCGACCTGGTGCGCGCGCAGGGCTGCGACCACGTCATCAACCGCAACGACCTGAACCTCGGCGAGCAGGGCCTGCGCCACCCCAAGGCGGGCCGCGTGCTGGGCGAGGCGATCCGCAACCGCTTCCTGTGGATGCGGCTGAAGAGCATCATCGGCTCGCACGGCTTCAACTACCACGAGGCCGTGGAGACCAACCAGCAGAGACCTCTACCGGACACCAACAGCCGTGCATCGCTGCCAGCACCAGAACGCAGGCCGCAACGCCGTGGTCTACCACCTCCTGTACGCCAACACCCCGCCAGGACCCCCACCACTGCGAGCGCCACCGTGGAGTCGGTCCACGACTTCTCCCTGCCGCGCGACGACGTCATGGACGGCGATCCACTCCAGCACTACAGCATGTGACGGTCATCCCGGCGAACCACACCAATGATCATGGTGCCCATCGCCGTGAGCAGGTTCCACCTATCGCGATCCGGCACAACAGATGGGCACGCCTGGATCTTCACGTGCCCCAAGCGCAGTATGCGAACAGGTGTTCGAGACAATGGTGGAATGGAGACCGCAGTCGATGCCGAGCCGCCGGACGTCAGGGAGGTCTTCCCGCCGCTGCGGCCGCGCGTCACCCCTCCTCGTCAGGTGGAGGCGGAGGTCCGGCGGGACGGCGCCTGGGTGCGGGCGCGCGTGCTGGCCTGGTATCTGGCAGAGACGCCCGCGATGGCGCGCATCGAGTGGCCCCACCCGGTCACCGGCGAGATGGTGCCGGCCGTGGTCGCTTTCGCGACCGGCGCGATCCGGCCCCGCCGCGGCGGGGGCGGCCTGGACGATTGCCCATCAGGCGACCGGCCGGGATGACGTCGTGGTCAGAGTGAGGCGCGCAGGTGTTCGACCGTTGCGGTGATCGAGGGCCTGGCGTCCTCGCGGCGCCAGGCCAGGACCGTCGTGCAGCGGTGGTCGCCGCGCAGGGGAACGATGACCACGCCGGACCGTGCGTAGTGCTGGTCGGTGCTCATCGACACCAGCGCGACCCCGATCCCGGCGGCGACCAGCTCCAGGGTCTCCTCCAGGGCGCTGGACTCGGCCGCCACGTGCCCGCCGGTGGCGCCGATCGCGGCCGGGGCGCGGAAGCCGGTCCACTCGGGATCGGGTGATTTCGGCGTGATCCAGGCCAGTCCGTGCAGTTCGTCGGGGTGCAGGTCGGGTCGGGCGGCCAAGGGGTGGGGCACCGGCAGGGCGATGGCGCGGCGGTCGGTGGCCAGCGGGAGGGTCTCCAGGGCGTCGGTGGAGACCGGTGGCCAGATGACGGCCAGGTCGCTGTCCCCGGTGAGCAGGCCGCAAGCCGGGTCGTCGAAGTCGAACCTGCGCAGCGCCAGTCGGATTCCGGGTCGTCCGCGCAGCAGGTTGACCACGGTGCTGGTGCGCGTCCCGGCGGCCTCGCCCATGAAACCCAGAGTCAGGTTCGACGGGGCGGTCCCGGACAGCGCGGCCTCCACTTCGTCCAGCGCGGCCAGCGCCGGCAACGCCCTTTCCAGAACGCGTTGGCCGTGCGGGGTCAAGGTGGCGCCCGCCTGCTCTCGCCGCAGCAGGGGCCGGTCGCCGCGGGACTCCAGGCGGGCGACGGCGGCGCTGACGCTGGGCTGGCTGACGCCCAGTTCCTCGGCGGCGGCGGTGAACGATCCCGTCCGCGCGACCGCCGCGAACGCGCGCAGGGCCGAGGCGGTGACGCGCGAGGAGTCGCTCATAACCTCAAGCTATAGGTATGCGATCGGGCTATTCGACCGTCCGCGAGGCCGTGCCGAGACTGGCTGAGTGATCAAACTCGATGGTTCCGACCTGCGCCTGGCCATAGGGGCCAGCCTCGGCGCGGCCGTGTACTCGGCGGTGTTCGGGGCGCTCGCCGTCCAGAACGGCTGGTCGGTGGCGCAGGCGGTGGCGGCCAGCGTCCTCGTCCATGCCGGAGGCGCCCAGCTGGTCGGGCTGGCGGCGCTCGGCGCGGGCGCCGCCCCGCTGACCGCGATCGCCGCGGGGACCCTGGTGAACATGCGGCTGGGGGTGTTCGGCTTCGCGTTGGGCGATGTGTTCGGCTCGTGGCGGGCACGGTTCGGCGCCGCCCACCTGGTCTCCGACGAGTCCGCCGGGGCCGCGTTGACCCGCGCCGCGCCTGCGGAACGGCGGCGGACCTTCGTGGTCGTCGGCCTGATCCTGTTCACCGGCTGGACGACCGGGACGCTGATCGGCGCCGTCTTCGGGGCGACGCTCCCCGACCAGGTGCGCGGCGTCCTCGACTCGGCCGCGGCGGCGGTGTTCGCGGCCCTGGTGGTGCCGCTGATCCAGGGCCGTCGCGAGCTGGCGGTGGCGCTGCTGGCGTTCGCCGTGGCGTTGGGGGCGGTGGCTCACGCGGCCCCCGGCGTCCCGGTGCTGCTGGGCGCGCTGATGGTGGTGCCCGCCGCGCTGGTCCGGCGTAGGGGCGTGGCGTGATGACCGTGTGGCTCTTCATCGGTGGTCTGGCGGTCACGACCTTCCTGCTCCGGCTCGGCGGGGTGGCGCTGGCTGCGCGCGGCATTGGGAAGGCCCGCTCCGGCACCGGCATGGTGGCGTTGCTTCCGGTCGCGCTGCTGGCGGCCGTGGCGGCCACGCAGGTGGTCCCCCGAGGGCACCTTGAGCCTCACCTGCTGGTGGCGGCGGTCGCGGCGGGCGTGGCCGGCACACGGCTGGCCTTCCTGCCGGCGGTGCTGGTCGGAGGGGCTGCGGGGGCACTCGTCAGTCTCATCTGACCGCGCGGCCGTACCGATGAGGGGATCGTGGCGCTGCCGGTCGACTCGTGCCCCCGGGGCGTCGGATATTGCTCCCTATGCCCTGCCGACGCCGAGTTCGAGCAGGTCTCGGCCGATGATGAGGCGGCCGGAGTAGCCGCGCTGCGCGGCCTTCCAGCGCCTGGTGTCCGGGCTGCCCGGGACCAGGTGGTTCAGGACCAGGTTCTTGGCTCCGGCCCGTTCGGCGACGTCGCGTCCCACCTGCTCGATCGTGGTGTGCGAGGCGAGGAGGTGGCCGCGGAGCGGTTCGCCGATCTCCTGGGGCAGCGCCGCGACGAGCTGGTCCACGAAGGCCGGGTCGATGACCTCGTGCACCAGGTAGTCGGCGTCGCGGGCCAGGTCGATGAGGTTCTCGCTGACGCAGGTGTCGCCGGAGAAGACGACCGAGCCGTCGGGGGTGTCGAAGCGGTAGGCGAAGGCGGGCGCCGTGGGGTGGTGGTCGACCAGCGTGGCGGTGACGCGCACGTCGCCGTCCTCCCAGATCCGGAGGGGCGAGGTGAGCCGGGGCGGCTTGCCCTCCGGGTCGATCTTCCAGACTCCCGCCAGGTCGATGTCGTGCACCGAGAACAACGCGTCGGGGTCGGTGAAGTTGCTGTCGCGGGCGCGGTCGTTGAAGTCGGCCGCGAACGCCCGCCGCAGGTAGCCGGTCGACGCCGCGATGCCCGGCGTGGGGTCGGCGGGGTTGAACAGCGGCGGTGCCGGCCGGTTCTCGGGGAACACGCGCGGGAGGCTGCCGCGGTCGCCCGGGCCGAACACCTCGATCGGGGGGAGCTTGCGTCCCACCACGTTCATGGGGCCGGTCGCGTAGAGGGCGGGCCAGTCGGTGATGTGGTCGCTGTGCAGGTGGGTGAGGAAGATGGCGCGCACGGCCGACAGGGAGGTGCCCAGTCCGGCGGGTCCGCCGAGGCCGCTCTGCACGAGGCGCTGCTGCGCGCCGGCGCCCAGGTCGACGAGGTGGACGCGCCCCCGGTGCACCAGCGCGCTGGAGACCCCGCACCGCTCGCCGTTGATCCAGGCGGGCCCGCCCGACGTCCCCAGCAGGACGAGCCTGGTCCGGTGCTTGGAGGGGCGGGGGCCGGCCGCGGCGGGACGTGCGCTCGCCGCCAGCGCGCCGCCTGCCACGGCGGTGGCGCCGAGCGCCTGAAGGAACCGGCGGCGGTTGCTCTCGGGCAGGGCGCCGGCTTGGCCGATGGCGCGCGAGACGACGTCGCACATGGGTGAACACGCTCCTTGCGGAACAGCGGTGGAGGGTGCCCGCTGCGGGGGAGGCGACGGGCCCTCGTCCTGGCCGTGGGGGCACGGCGCGGCGAGGCTCGTCGCACCTGGGGCGGGCCGCCGGGGGTGGCGTTGTGGACTGTTCCAACTATGAGAGCGATCACCCGCGGGCATAAGTACTTACTTGATCGCTTCTCCTGATCCTCCGCATTCACGGCATGGATGATCTGGTCGAACGCCTTTGGTCCGCTCTCATCGAGCAAAGGCTCGGCGTGCCGTTCGCCTTCACGAACGGCACGCCGATGACAGGCAGACCACGCGGCGGGCCGGCCTTCAATAGGCGGGCCCCACGGTGCTCACGCCGTGAGCTGGGCCGGTTCGGCCTGCCTGCTGGAGAACACTGTGTCGACGAGCATGCCCAGCAGCTTGGGGAACACCTCCGCCGTTTCGACGGCGGCGTCGCCCATCGTCAGCGAGGCGGTGAGGGTCTTGGCGCCGTCGGGCGAGCTGTACATGAGCGCCCCATAGCCGCCGGGGGCGCCGCCGTTGTGGTGGTAGACGGTGCCGCCGCCCTCCAGCTCCTGCGCGAACAGCCCGAGGCCGTAGTTGAGGACCCCGTACGGCTTGCGCATCTCGGCCAGCAGCCCGGCGGGCAGGAGCCTGCCGCCCATCAGCGCGGAGATGAAGACGTGCAGGTCCCGCGTGGTGGAGACCAGGTCTCCGGCGGCGGGGAGCATGGTGGGGTTCTGGCGGGTGACGTCGGCGACCTTCCACTGGTCGCCGTCCTGGTAGCGGGAATAGCCGTGGGCGTGCGGCTCGGGGAGGTCGGGCGAGGTGCCGGCCGCCACGGTGCCCGACAGGCCGAGCGGCTCCAGGATCCGCCGTCGCGTCTCTTCGGCGTAGGCGCGGCCGGTGAGCCGCTCGACCAGCAGCGCGGCCACCGTGTAGTTGGTGTTGGAGTAGCCGAAGTCGGTGCCCGGCTCGAACCGCGCCGGCTTGGACAGCGCGAACCGCACGAGCTCTTCGGGCTCGTAGGCGTGGAGCCGGTTGTCCACCCAGTCCTTGCCCATCGAGGGGATGCCCTGCTCGAACGTCCCGTCGGCTTCGAGTTCGCCGGTGTAGTTGTACAGGCCGCTGGTGTGCTGCAGCAGCATCCGCACGGTGATCCGCTCGTCCAGTCCGAACGCGGGCAGGTGGCCCGCGACCGGGCCGTCCAGCTCGATCGCGCCCTCGGCCACCAACTGCAGCACCAGGGTCGCGGTGAAGGTCTTGGCGATGCTGCCCGCCCAGAAGCGTCCGTCGGTCGGCGGCTTGGCGGTCTCGCCCAGCTTGCGCACGCCCGCGCTGCCGACCCACTCGCCGCGCTCATCGTGCACGCGCATCTGCACCCCGAGGAAACCGGCGTCGACGGCCTCCTGGATCGCCGCCTGCAGCTCCGGGCGATCCTGTCGGGCAGTGCCGCCGTCCGCCGCCGCGGGCGCGGCCGGGGCGGTGTCGAGGGCTTCGGTGATCTTGCGGGCCATCTCCGCCATGGTGGGGCTGGGCGTGCCCTGGCCGGGCCGGGTGGCGGCGTCGAGGGCGACCAGGACGGTGCGGCGGAAGTTGTCGGCCTCGGCCGGGGTCTGCTGCCGGAGCAGGCCCATGGACGCCGACAGGGCCGGCAGGACCTGGTCGGCCAGTGCGGCGACGGTCTTGCCGTGCAGGCCCTTGGGCGCCTTGGCGAGCACGTGCCCGACCAGGCCGGTCGCCGAGGTCAGGGCGATGGAGCCCTCGGTGGCGGCCTGGTGGGCCGAGCCGGCGGCACCGGCGGCCGACATCAGCGACACCGCGCCCCAGGCGGCGGTCCGCAGGGTGAGCTGGTCCTGCTCGGAAAGGGTGACGGACATGACTGCATGCTCCTTAAAACCAATGGGATTTCAGTGGAACGGGCCGATGATGGGGTGCGGCCCTGTTGACGGCCGAGAAGTCCGGACTCTCGGTCGGGGCGCCTGTGCGGCGCCGTTCTGACGCGGTGACGCGCACGACCAGGTCGGTCCGGCGTCAGCTCGTGATCGGGGAGATCCACTCGGTGAGCTGGACCGCGACGCCGTTGGGGTCGGTGAGCTGCGTCATCAGCTCGCCCCACGGCTCCCGCCGGAGCGGGACGGTGATGGCGGCGCCTTCGCGGCGCAGCCGCTCGTACTCGGCGGCCAGGCCGGTGACCGCGAACACCACGACCGCGTCCGCCAGCCCCTGCCCCGGGCGCCACCGCTCGGGGTCGCGCTCCACCAGGACCAGGTCGACGGCCGCGTCGTCACGGCCCAGCGCGATGAACCTCTCGCCGGTCAGGATTTCGCGGAAGCCGAGATGGCCGGTGAAGAACCGGCTGGACGCCGCCGGATCGGCGATGGTCAGGGATACCGCGGAAGAGACGATGTTCACGCTGCGGCACCAGAAATGATCATGTCTTCGCGCACCTCCCGAAAGGCGTGTTCTTGGGACGGACCAAGCATCACGCCGGGCGGTGAGCGGGATCAACGGCGACCGTCGCAACGGTCGTCAACCTGTGGTCAACGGTCCCAGCCGGGCAGCGGCCCCAGCTCGCGCACCACGCGGGCCAGGGCGCGGATCAGGTCGTTCTCCGCGTCGCTGCGCCACACCAGCCCGTACGGCAGCGCCTCCATGTCCCGGACGGGCAGGTAGACGATCCCGGGGCGCTGGTAGTAGCGGGTCACGTGGGCCGGGGACAGGGCGACCGTCTCCCCCATGGCCGTGTGCAGCAGGACGTCATCGAAGTTGTGCACGGCGATCGTGCGCTCGATCGACCGGCCCTGGGGAGTGATCTCGGGAACGAAGCGGTCGAACCAGCCGACGGGCACCGGGTCGACGGTCACGTGCCCGTAGTCGCCGATCGCCTCCAGGGAGGCCGTGGACCACTTGGCGAGGGCGTTGTCGGCGGCCACGGCCAGCACCCTCGGCTCGGCGAACAGCAGGGGGCCCACGGTCAGGTCGGGCTCCTCCATGGGCGGCCAGGTGACCAGGATGTCGGCCTCCCCGTTGCGCAGCTGGGCGAACGGATCCGTGTAGGTCGACATCCGCAGCCGCAGCTCCCACTGCGGATGCCGGGAACGGAAGGTCTCCCAGTACCGGCGCAACTCCTGGGCGTTGGCGGGGAACAGGCTGACCCGCAGCGTTCCGGTCTTGCCCCGGGCCGCCAGCCGGGCCCGTTCCAGGCTCTGCGTCAACCCCTGGTGCACCTGGCGCAGGTCATCGCGGAGCTGCTCGCCCACCGGCGTGAGCCGGACGTTGCGGCTGTCCCGGGCGAACAGCTCGGCGCCGATGGCCCGTTCCTGCTTCTTGAGCGCCTTGCTGACCGCCGCCACCGACACGTGCAGCCGCTCCGCGGTCCGCCCGAAGTGCAGCTCCTCGGCAAGGGTCAGGAAGATCTCAATGTCCCGCAGCTCCACCCGGACCCTTTCCACCGAACTCGTTCATGCAGGGCGCAAGCATGATAAGCGGGCACGGAGTGATCACCACCGGCGGACGCGCGTCCGTTCGTTCCCGAACGCCACCCGGCGCCCGGATCAGCAGCTGTGCCACGGCCTTAAACCGGTCCCGTGCGATGGCCACGGCGGCGGTGGTGACGACGGCCGTGAGCCGGCCGGGCCGGCCGTGCGTCGGCCTGCGGCCCCGTCCGTCCGCCAAGTGCCCACGGAGCCGTTCGCCGCCCCGGTGCGGGGTCCCGGGCGGCGCTCTGGACAATGATCACGATCGGTCCGTTCCCTCGCCTCCCGCCATGTCCGCCGGTCAGCCGTCGACGGCGTCCCATCCGATCGACGCCCCCGCCGAGTCACGTGGCCCGGGCCTTTTCACCTCGGTGGCCATCGGTGCGCTCCCTCAACCGCACCTGAGTGACCAGCGCGCGAAGCCGCGCCATGGCACCTGGCACGGCGGACGTGATGGTTCAGGAGGTGGTGCCGCCGGTGGCGGTGGCCTGCCCGGCAGCCGGGTCAGGCGGTGGAGTGGGGAGCGGGGAGTTCAAAGCCTCGTCCAGGGCGGGGAACAGGACCAGCCGCTGGTTCAGGCCGGTGATGGTCAGGGCCCGCTCCACCCGCGGGGCCAGAGGGCCGGTCAGGACGGCCGAGCCGCCGCGGTCTTCGGCGGCCAGGTAGTACTTCAGCAGGGTGCGCAGGCCCATGGAGTCCAGGAACTCCAGGCCCGACAGGTCCAGTACCAGGTGCTCGCCGTGCTCGGCGCGCGCCTGGTGGATGCCGTGGTCGGCCTGCTGTGCGGTGCCGATGGTCAACTCTCCGGCCAGGGCGACCACCGTGCGCGGGCCGGTCGCCCTGCCGGAGACCTTCAGCGGTTCCATGCCTTCTCCCTCACGCGCCGAGGACGCCGGCCCTTGCCGTGCGACCGGCCTTGGTCGTACGGCACTGCGGACCACAATCTGAACATGTACCAGGCCGTGGGACCACAGCGGCCGGTAGTCGGCGCGCACCCGCACATCGATCCCGGTGTTGGCGCATGGACCAGCCTGACAGATCGGGCATCAGATGGGGGCTGAGGTTGGGCGTGGTGTGGTCGAAGCAGGGGGCAGCCGTCATCGTCCTGGCCGGTCAGGAACGCGGGCGAGACGGTGAGCAGGACTTGTTCGGCGTGGGCCGCGCAGCCCCAAGCCGCATCGCCTCATGAGTCGGCGGCCCGGTGCGCCGTTCGGCAGGCCGGGCTAGCAGAGCTGGAGACGACGGCTCCGGGTCGACGGTTCCGCACCCGCCAAGCCCGTCGGCCGGTGTCGCTGATGACGCGCAGCCGGTTGGCGACGGGATTGACGTCCACCACGAACGCGCGCTCAGACAGCGCGATCGCCAGCTGGGACATCTTGCGGACGGGCACACCCTTGCCGGCGTCCTTGCCGCCGGGACGCACGTCCGGGGTGCGGACGCCTCCCCTGTCACCGACGCCGTACAGGCGACCGTCTGGCGTGGGCGTGCCTGGTTCGTTGCCGTGCGCCTCGCGGATCGCCTGAACTGTGCGCAGAGCCGCCAGGCCCGTACGCGCTGAGATCGATCGGGCTTTGCTCCCTCGGGTCCGCGAGTGTCGGTCTCATGTCGCCCATGACGTCTCAGCCACCGGAATCGTCCTGTGCATAGAAGCTGACGTACACATAGGCGAATAGTAGACATTGAAGTTATGCAGAGATTGAACCTTTTTGTCGTGCATGTCAATCACTGCCGGAGCGCTCCCCTTGAAGGGCTGGGCGGCACCCGTTCCGTCGCCGCCCAGAGCGAGGAGGCGACCTAACGCTCCTTGACCTGGCCCGACAGAGATCGTTCTTTGTACTGCAAGTTAATCGCAAGAACAATGCTGTCGCATCTCTACGAAATTCCAATCCTCTAGCGGTTCCGGTCCGAATGGTTCCCGGAGTCTCCGGCAGGCGCAGTGCCGCTCGCGCGGCAGCCGCCCTCGTGGACTCGCGGAAACGAAGAACCTCGTTTCTTCGCCCCCATCGGAAGGAATCCACGACAAAGTGACCAGAACCAGACGGCCCGCCATGGTCGCCGCAGGCACCGCCCTGCTGGCGGCGGCGGGCGCGGCCGCCGCGCTCGGCCCCGCCACCTCGGGCGCCTCCAGCCACCGCGAGGCGCCGCTCATCGCGGGCGACCCGCAGGCCGACAACACCGACCTGTACGCCTTCACCAGCCCCGACGCTCCCGACAGCGTCTCCCTGGTCGCCAACTGGCACCCGTTCCAGGAGCCGAACGGCGGCCCGAACTTCTACCCGTTCGCCACCGACACCCGGTACAACATCAAGATCGACAACGATGGCGACGCCAAGCCCGACATCGTCTACCGGTGGACGTTCCGCAACGAGGACCGGCGCGGGAGCAGGACCTTCCTGTACAACAACGGCCCGGTGCGGTCGCTGACCGACCCGAGCCTGCTGTTCCGCCAGCGCTACACCCTCCAGCAGGTGACCCGGAAGGGCACCCGCACGCTGGTCAAGGACGCCATCGCCGCGCCCTCCAACACCGGCACGGCGTCCATGCCCGACTACGCGTCGCTGCGCGGGCAGGCGACCCGGCCGGTGCCCGGCGGCGGAAAGGTCTACGCCGGGCAGGCCGACGACTCGTTCTTCCTGGACCTGCGGGTCTTCGACCTGCTGTACGGCGGCAACCTCAAGGAGGTCGGACAGGACACCCTCAGGGGCTACAACGTCAACACCCTGGCGCTCCAGATCCCCAAGAGGGCCCTGGCGCTGAAGGGCAGCGCCGCCCGCAACCCCGTCGTCGGCATCTGGTCGACGACCGAACGCAAGGGCGCGGTCACCGGCCTCAAGGGCTCCTCCGGCGCCTACCGGCAGGTGTCGCGGCTGGGCAACCCGCTGGTCAACGAGGTCGTCTCCCCCGCCGGGCTGAAGGACGCCTTCAACCGGCTGGAGCCGGCCAAGGACCGCACCGTCAAGCCGCTGGTGGACCGGGTCCTCAAGCCCGAGGTCCCGGCCCTGATCGAGAAGATCTACGGGGTGAAGGCCCCGGCGACGCCGCGCAAGGACCTGGCGCAGATCTTCCTCACCGGCATCGCCAAGAACTCCGGCGGGCCGATCAAGGCCGACCTGAACTCCCCGCTCCTCAACAAGGACGTCAACGCCAAGCGGGTCGTGCCCGCCGAGATGTTGCGGCTGAACATGGCGGTGCCGGTGGCCGGGCGGCCGAACCGCCTCGGTGTCCTGGCCGGGGACCTCCAGGGCTTCCCCAACGGCCGGCGCCTGGGCGACGACGTGCTCGACATCGGCCTGCAGGCGCTGGAGGGCGCGGCGCAGACCGGCAAGCTCGTCCCGGCGCTGGCCAACGGCGACGGCGTGAACGCCAACGAGGCGGCGTTCGGGAGGACGTTCCCCTACGTGGCGCTGCCGCACAACAGCGCGGTCAACCGGGCCCGCTGACCGGCCTCGACCAGCGGCCGGGCGAACGGTTCCCGGTCGCGGACTGAGGTCGCCGGCCCCGGCACCGTGCCGGGGCGCCGGTGGCCTGCATCGAGAGCCACCCGTGTCGGAACGCGGGCGGACACCGGAACGTCCGGCCACCGGCCGGACGGCGCGGTCCGGGCGTCCGCCCGCGTTTCCCCGCCGCGGGGCCGCGCTGACCAGGACGGAGACACCATGCTCACCAAACGCAGCCTCCCGCAGCTGCTGTACGCGGGTCTGTCCGCCGTCGCGGTGGCGGTGGCGGTCGTCGTGGCCGCCGCCGCCCTCGGCGCGGTCCGGGACGCGCCCGGTCCGGACGGCCAGAAGGCCGCCTCCGCGACCGGTACCGGGCTCATCGCCCGATACCAGCTGACTCTGCGGGACGCTCCCGACGACCACCGCACGTGGGCGGCCCTGGGATCGGCCTACGTCCAGCAGGCCAGGACCACCCTCGACCCGTCCTACTACCCGCGGGCGCAGGGCGCGCTGGAGCGTTCGCTGCGCCTGGCCCCGGACGGCAACGACCAGGCGATGGTCGGGATGGGAGCCCTCGCCAACGCTCGGCACCAGTTCGCCGAGGCCGCCCGCTGGGGCGCGCGCGCCGCGCGGGCCAATCCGTCCAGTCCCGAGGCTCAGGCGGTGCTCGCCGACGCCTACACCCAGCTCGGCGACTATCCGGCGGCGACCCGCGCCGTGCAGCGCATGAACGAACTCCAGCCCGGCGTGTCGGCCTTCACCCGCGCCTCCTACGAGCGCCAGCAGCGCGGCGACACCGCCGGTGCCCGAGCGCTGCTGAACCAGGCGCTGGCGGCCGCCTACCTCCCCGCCGATATCGCCTTCTGCCGCTACTACCTCGGTGAGCTGGCCTTCCACGCCGGTGACCTGGCCGGAGCGGACGGGCACTACCGGGCCGCCGCCATCGCCGACCCCGCCTTCGCCCCCGCTCTCCAAGGCACCGCCAAGACCGCGGCCCTGCGCGGCGACACGGCCACGGCCCTGCGCGACTACCGGGCGCTGGTCGCCCGCGCCCCACTGCCCCAGTACCTGGCCGAGTACGCCCAGGTGCTGCGATCGGCCGGGCGCACCGCCGAGGCGACGGTCCAGGAGCGGCTGCTGGCCACGCAGGAGCGCCTCCAGGCCGTCGGCGGCCTGGTCGATGATCTTGCGGCCTCGGAGCAGGCGGCCGATTCCGGCGACGAGGCGGGCGCGCTGCGGCACGCCGAGTCCGAATGGAAGCGGCGGCGCAGCGTCCTGGTCGCCGACGCGCTCGCCTGGGCGCTGCACCTGAACGGGCGCGACCGCGAAGCACTCGGCTACGCCCGGCTGGCGACCCGGCCGGGCTGGCGCAACGCCCTGCTCTACCACCACCGCGCCCAGATCCAGCAGGCGCTCGGCAACGACGACGCGGCGGCCGCCGACCGCGCCACGGCCCGCGCCGTCAACCCCCGTTTCGACCCGAACCTCCCGGCGATCGGCAAGCCCTCATGATCCGATGCAACCGCCCCGTCCCGGCGGTGTCACCTCCGCGCACCCCGCCTGGCGGACGGCCTCCGGGAGCGCGACTCCCTTGCGTCGTGCGCCTCCCCGGCCGGTCAGCGCCCGCGCCGAGCCGAACCCACCGCCGGCCCCCGCGACGTCTCGTTCCGACGGTGCTGCTCGTGCTGCCCATACTGCTCGCCGCCATCGCGCTGGCGACCTGTGGCGCCGCCCACGCCGCGACGGCTTCGGCCTCTCCCCGCTCGCCCTCGGCGATGGCGCCCCAGCACCCGTTGGGCAACTTCACCGTCAACCACTACAACGGGCTGCGGCTGTTCCCCGACCGGATCGACAACACCGCGATCATCGACTCGGCCGAGATCCCCACGCTCCAGGAACTGCCGCTGGTCGACACCGACTCCGACTCCGAGGTCAGCGATGCCGAGGCCGCCGCCTACGCCGGCGCGCAGTGCTCGGCGTTCTCCTCGGCGGTGACCGCGACGGTCGCCGGGCGAGCGGTGGCCTGGCGGGTGTCCGGCTCCGCCTACCGGCTGGAGACCGGCTCGGCGGGACTGCGCACCAGCAGGCTGACCTGCTCCTTCACCGCCCCCGCGCGCCTGGCCTCCCCCGCCGTGGTCGACTTCGCCGACCGGTACCGCACCGACCGCATCGGCTGGCACGAGATCACCGCCGTCGGCCGGGGCGTCCGGCTGGACCGCTCGCCGGTCCCGCAGCGCAGCGTCAGCGACGAACTGCGCCGCTACCCCGGCGACCTCCTCAGCTCGCCCCTGGACGTCCGCACCGCCAGCCTGCGCGCCGCCCCCGGCTTCGGCTCGACGACCGACGCGCTGCCGGCGCTTCCGTCGACCGGATGGTTCTCCGGCCTGGTCAACCGGCTCACCGGGCAGTTCAACGACCTGGTCGCCGCCCCGCGCCTGTCACTGGGCGTCGGCGCGCTGGCGCTGCTGCTGGCCGTCGTCCTGGGCGCCTCGCACGCCGCGATGCCCGGCCACGGCAAGACGGTCATGGCGGCCTACATCGCCGGACGCCGCGGCCGCGCCCGCGACGCCTTGATCGTGGGTGCGACCGTCACCCTCACCCATACCGGCGGTGTCATCGTCCTGGGGCTGCTGCTGAGCGCGTCGGCCACGCTGGCGGGGGAATCGCTGCTGTCGTGGCTGGGCGTGGTCAGCGGTCTGCTGGTCGCCGCCATCGGCATCGGGCTGCTGCGCTCGGCATGGCGCGACCGTCGCCACTCCGAACCGATCCCTGAACCCGTTCCTCAACTGGTGGGGGCATCTGCTGCCGCACTCCCGGCACCCACTCATGGCCATGGGCACGGGCACGGCCATGGACACGGACACGGTGATAGCCGGTTGGGGCGCGCTGGGCTGGTCGGTCTGGGAATCACCGGCGGCCTGGTGCCCAGCCCTTCGGCGCTGGTGGTCCTGCTGGGCGCGATCGCCCTCGGGCGGACGCTGTTCGGGGCGACGCTCGTGCTGGCCTACGGACTGGGGATGGCCGCCACGCTGACCGCCGCCGGCCTGCTCCTGGTGCGGTTCCACGACCTGGTCGAGCGCATCCCCCTGACCGGCCGCGCCACCCGCCTCCACCGCCTCACCCCGATGTTCACCGCGGCCCTGGTGGTCGTCGTCGGCGTCGGCCTGACACTTCGCAGCCTCAACGGCTCCGTCTAGGGAATCCGCCATGCTCTCGCCGCGCAAAAGCGTCACGCTCGTCCTGATCGCCACAGCCGTCGCCACCACCGCAGGTCTCAGCACCGCCCTGGTCCTCGACAAGGACCAAGGGCCCTTCCAGCCCGGCGCCGCGACGGCGGCCCTGCGGTGCATGCGGCATCAGCCGTACACACCCGAGGACTCCTACACCTCCGACAGCGCCCGCAACCTCGTCCTGCTCCGCTATTACACGGCCAACGGCAACCGCCCCTACTGCGACGGCAAGCCCGCCAACACCACCGACGCCCAGTGGGCGCGGCTGTATCTGAAGCTGGGCGGAAACCCCGCGTCGGTCCGCGCCGTCCTCGCGCCCGATGCCTCCCCGCCCGCGCCCTGAGCGGAGCCGTCGTCCCCTGCTGTTCGGTCCGGATGCGCCGTCCACCAGGACCGGAAGGTCGTTCCGGTCCCGTGCGCGGCGGGTTTGGCGGTCGGTCTCACTGGGCGGGAGTGCGCGCCGGTCCGGGCCGCGGTGGCCTTCTACGTTGGCCAACGGTCGTTGGAGAAGGAGGTGACCGCATGGATCTGGACGTCGAGCCGGCGGACGAGGAGTTCCGGGCCGAGGTGCGGGCCTGGTTGCGGGAGCACGTGCCCGCCGAGCCGCTGCCGTCGTTGGAGACCGAGGCGGGTTTCGCCGCGCACCGCGAGTGGGAGCGCGCGCTGGGCGCGGCCCGGCTGGCGGCGGTGTCCTGGCCTGAGCAGTACGGGGGGCGGGGCGCGTCGGCGGCCCGCTGGCTGCTGTTCGAAGAGGAGTACCACGCGGCCGGCGCGCCGGGGCGGGTGAACCAGAACGGCACCGACCTGCTGGCCACCACCCTGTTCGCGCATGGCACGCCCGAGCAGCTCGCCCGCATCCTGCCGCCGATCGCGGCCGGGGAGGTCATCTGGGCGCAGGCGTGGTCGGAGCCGGGCGCGGGCAGCGACCTGGCCGGACTGCGCTCCACCGCCGTCCGGGTGGACGGCGGCTGGCTGCTGAACGGGCAGAAGACCTGGAGTTCGCGGGCGCCGTTCGCCGACCGGGCGTTCGGGCTGTTCCGCTCCGGGCCGCCCGACGGGCGGCACCGGGGGCTGACCTATGTGATGTTCCCGCTGGACGCCGAGGGCCTGACGGTGCGGCCGATCGGGCGGCTGGACGGCAAGCCCGCGTTCGCCGAGCTGTTCTTCGACGAGGTGTTCGTGCCCGATGAGGACGTCATCGGCGCGCCGGGCGAGGGCTGGACGGCCGCGATGAGCACCGCGGGGAACGAGCGCGGCCTCACGCTGCGGCCGCCGGGCCGGTTCGCCGCGTCGGTGGAGCGGCTGGTGGAGCTGTGGCGCGAGCACGCCGATCCGGCCGACACCGCGATGCGCGACCGGGTCGCCGACGCCTGGATCCGGTCGCGGGCCTACCGGTTCAAAGCCTACGAGACGGTCTCGCGCACCGACGACATCGGCGCCGAGGCGAGTCTGACCAAGGTGTTCTGGTCGGAGTTCGACGTGGCGCTGCACGAGACGGCGCTGGACCTGCTCGGGCCGTTCGGCGAGCTGGACCCGTTCTGGGTGGACGGCTACGTGTTCGCGCTGGCGGGGCCGATCTACGCCGGCACCAACGAGATCCAGCGCGATCTGATCGCCGAGCGGCTGCTCGGCCTGCCGAGGGGGGCGCGGTGAGGTTCCTGCTGGACGCCGAGCAGAAGCTGTTCGGCGAGACGCTGCACGCGGTGCTGGCCGAAGCCGGGACGGCGCGGGCCGTGCGGGACTGGGCGGCGGGCGACCACAAGGCGGGGCGGTCGCTCTGGGCCGCGGCCGCCGACGCCGGGGTGTTCGCGCTGGCCGTCCCGGAGGAGCACGGCGGGGTCGGGACGTTGCCGGTGGAGCTGGTGGTGGCCGCCGAGACGCTCGGGCGGCACGCGGTGCCGGGCCCGTTCGTGGAGACCCTCGCGGCCGCCGCGCTGATCGGCCGGGCCGGCGACGGGCTCGCGGCGTCCTGGCTGCCCCGGATCGCGGCCGGGGAGGCGCTGGTGTCGCTGGTGCTGGCGCCCGCCGTGCCGTACGCGCTGGACGGCGACGCCGCAGACCTGGTGTTGGCGGCCGACCAGGCGGGCGTGCGGGAGGCGGTGGTGGTGCGCGACCGGGACCGCGCGCCGTCGGTCGATCCGGCGCGGCGGCTGCTGCCGGTCATGCCGGGCGGGCCGCTGGCCACCGGCCCCGAGCCCGCGGCGGCGGCCTACGACCTCGGCGCGCTGCTGTGCGCGGCGCAGCAGGTCGGGCTCGGCCGGGCGCTGCTGGAGGTGTCGGTGGAGTACGCCAGGACGCGCACGCAGTTCGGCCAGCCCATCGGGCGGTTCCAGGCGGTCAAGCACCATCTGGCCACCGCCATGGTGGAGCTGGAGTTCGCGCGGCCGCTGCTGTTCGCGGCGGCCCTGGCGTACGGGACGCCGGACTTCGCGCGGGACGTGTCGGCCGCCAAGGCGGCCGCTTCGGACGCCTCCTACGGCGCCGCCAGGACCGCCCTCCAGGTGCACGGGGCCATCGGCTACACCGACGAGTACGACCCGTCGCTGTGGATTCGCAAGGCCCGGGCCCTGTACTCGGCGTGGGGCTCCCCCGCCGAGCACCGGGCCCGGATCATGGCCGCGCTCTGAGGTCGGCCCGGCGGACCTTGCCGGAGGCGGTCTTGGGGAGGTCGTCCACCAGGACGACCTCCCGGGGCACCTTGAAGTTGGCCAGCAGTCCCCGGCAGTGGGCGACCAGCTCGGCGGCGGTGGCGCCGCCGCCGGGCCGCAGCCGCACGTAGGCGCGGCCCACCTCGCCGAGCCGGGCGTCGGGCACGCCGACCACGCCGGACTCGGCGACGGCGGGGTGCCGGGCGAGCACGCCCTCGACCTCGGCGGGGTAGACGTTGAACCCGCCGACCACGAACATCTCCTTGGTGCGCCCGGTGACGGTCAGGTTGCCGCGCGCGTCCAGCCGTCCCCGGTCGCCGGTGTCCAGCCAGCCGTCGCGGACCGCCTCGGCGGTGGCGGCCGGGTCGTCCAGGTAGCCGCGCATAACGTTGTAGCCGCGTACCAGGATCGCGCCGTCGGTGCCCGCCGGGACGCGCCCGCCGCGTTCGTCCACCACGGCGACCTCCACGTCGGCGATGGGCCGCCCGCAGGTGCCGGCGATGGTGGCGTCGTCGTCGTCCACCGCGCAGGCGGTGACGGTCCCGGCCGCCTCGGTCAGCCCGTAGGCGGTGACCACCTGCGGGAACAGCTCGGCGCGCAGCCGCCGCACCAGCGCCACCGGCACGTCGGCCGCGCCGGTCACCGCCAGCCGCAGTGAGGACAGGTCGCGGTCGCGGCGGCCGGGGGCGTCCAGCAGGGAGGTGTGGACCGTCGGCGGGCCGGGCAGCACGGTGATCCGCTCGCGCTCCACCAGCTCCAGCGTCGCGGCCGCGTCGAACACCTGCTGGAGCACCATCGTCGCGCCGGTCAGCAGGCACGCCAGGACGCCCGCCTTGTAGCCGAAGCTGTGGAACAGCGGGTTGACGATGAGGTAGCGGTCGCCCGCGGCCACGCCGGTGCGGCCCGTCCAGGCCCGGTAGGTCCGGACGTTCTGGGCGTGGGTGCAGACCACGCCTTTGGGGCGTCCGGTGGTGCCGGAGGTGAACAGGACGTCGGCGGCGTCGTCGGGCCGGACCGCGGCGGCCCGCGCGTCGGCCTCGGCGGCGGTGATCGCCGCGCCCGCGCCGAGGAAGGCGCGCCAGGACGTCACACCGGGCCGGTCCGGGCCGTTGAAGGTGACGACGGCATCCAAATCGGGCAGGTCCGGGAAGGTCCCGGCGGCGTCCAGGCCGAGCAGGGCCGGGTAGTCGATGCCGAGGAAGCCGTCGGCGACGAAGAGAATCCGCACCCGGGCCTTGGTGAGCGGCCAGCGCGCCTCCTCGCCCTTGTAGCGGGTGTTGAGCGGCACCAGGACGGCTCCCGCGCCCAGCGCGCCGAGCACGGTCACGATCCATGGCAGCCCGTTGGGGGCCCAGATCGCGACGCGGTCGCCGGGGCGGACGCCCGCGGCGATGAACGCGGCGGTCGCCTCGCGAGCGCGGTCGCGCAGCGCGGCGTAGGTCGTGCGGGACCCGCCGTCCACGACGGCCTCGGTCTCGGGGAAGGTCTCGGCGGCGCGGGCCAGCGCCGCCGGGATCGTCAGCTCGTGCTCGCTCACGGCTCCCGTGCCGGACGGCGAAGCGGGCCAGTGCTGCGGGAGTTGCGGTTCGTGCTCGTTTACGGCTTCCCTGCCGGGCGGCGGAGCGGGCCGGCGCTGCGGGGATCTCGGTTCGTGTTCGCTCACGGCTTCCCCTTCTGGGTGGCGAAGCGAGCCCGCTGCGGGGGTCTCGGTTCGTGGCCGCTCATGGCTTCTCTATCTGTGCGCCGAAGCGGGCCCGGCCTGCGGCGAGCACCGTCGTGCCGTCCACGGCGGCCTCGAACCGCAGTGCGTCCCCGTCCTCCCAGGCCGCGACCTGGAGCCGGTCCCCGGGGAACACCGGTGCGGCGAAGCGGGCGTCCAGCTCCGCCAGGTCGGCCGGATGCGCCCCGGCGGTCCGCGCCAGCGGCAGCGTGACCGCCGCCAGCGTGCACAGCCCGTGCATGAACGGGCGCGGCATCCCGGCCGCCCTCGCCGCCTCCGGGTCGATGTGCATGTGATGGCGGTCGCCGAGCAGCCGGTACAGGGCGGCCTGGTCGGGCCGGGTGTCCAGAGCGAAGGTGTGGTCGGGCGGACCGTCCGGGCGCGGCGGGGACGACGGCCCGCGCTCGCCGCCGAAACCGCCCGCGCCGGGCGCGAACAGCGACCACGTCGCCTCGAAGCACGCGCTTTCGACCGCGACCTCGAAGACCGCCGCGCTGCCCTTGTCCCAGACCTCGGCGACGCGGGCGGTCAGCTCCAGCTCGCCCGAGGCGGGCAGCGGCGCGCGCACCCGCAGCCGCTGCGCGCCGTGCACCGCGGTCCGCCGGTCGAAGGCCCCGGCGGCGCCGAGCGCGTCGGGGCCCCACTGCGCGAGGGTGAGCGCGAACCCGGGCAGCACCCGCAGCCGCTCCTCGAACACCAGGTCCAGGTCGGTGGGCGGGGCGCCGACCGCCAGCGCGTACAGGATCGCCCGCGCCTGGTCGTAGCCGACGGTGCGGGTGCCGAGGGCGCGGCCGCGCCACTGCCCCGCGTTCACGAGTCCGCCCCGAGCATCAGGCCGCTGGTGGGCACGCCGGTCCCGGCGGTGACCAGGACGTTGTGCACCTGGCCCGGCTGGTTGGCCGAGGTGCCGCGCACCAGCCGGACCGCCTCGGCGACGCCGTTCATGCCGTGGATGTAGGCCTCGCCGAGCTGGCCGCCGTGGGTGTTGAACGGCAGCCGCCCGCCGAGCTCCAGGTGGCCGTCGGCGATGAAGTCCTTGGCCTCGCCCCTGGCGCAGAAGCCCAGCTCCTCCAGCTGCGGCAGCACCAGCGGGGTGAAGTGGTCGTACAGGATCGCCGCCTGCACGTCGGCGGGGGCGAGCCCGCTCTGGGCGTAGAGCTGCCGCCCGACCAGGCCGAGCTCGGGGATACCGGTGATCTGGGAGCGGTAGTAGCTGGTCATCATGTGCTGGTCGGCCCCGGCGCCCTGCGCCGCGCCCCAGATCACCGCGGGCGGGTGGGGCAGGTCGCGGGCGCGCCGCGCGGACACCACGACGACGGCCTGCCCGCCGTCGCTCTCCTGGCAGCAGTCCAGCAGCCGCAGCGGCTCGGCGATCCAGCGCGACTCCTGGTGGTCGGCCAGGGTGATCGGCCGGCCGTGGAACCAGGCGGCGGGGTTGGTGGCGGCGTGCGCGCGGTCCACCACCGCGACGCGGCCGAAGTCGGCGCTGGTCGCGCCGTACTCGTGCATGTAGCGGCGGGCGAACATCGCCACCCACTGGGCGGGGGTCGACAGCCCGAACGGGGTCAGCCAGGAGTAGGCCGCGCGGTCGGCGCCGGTGTCCATCGGCCGGGCCGCCTGGCCCAGGCCGTAGCGCTCGCCCGAGCGTTCGTTGAACGCCCGGTAGCAGACCACCGCGTCGGCGACGCCGGTCGCCACCGCCATCGCGGCCTGCTGGACGGTGCCGCAGGCCGCGCCGCCACCGTGCCCGACCCGGGAGAAGAACCGCAGCTCGCCCATGCCGAGGTTGCGGGCGATGTGGATCTCCGAGCTGGTGTCGGCGGTGAAGGTCACCATGCCGTCCACCTCCGACGGCTCCAGGCCGGCGTCGGTGATCGCGGCCAGCACCGCCTCGCAGGCCAGCCGCAGCTCGCTGCGGCCCGAGCGCTTGGAGAACTCGGTGGCGCCGATGCCGGCGATCGCGGCGGCGCCGGGCAGCACGCTCATCGCCCGCCTCCTTCGGAGAGTTCGGGGAGGCCGACCACGACGGTCCCGGTCACGTGCGGGCCGGCGGAGTTGACGCCGCGCACCGCGATCTCCACGCGGCGGCCGGCGTCGTGCTTGGCGGTGACCCGGCCGGTCAGCACCATCGTGTCGCCGGGGTGGTTGGGCGCGCCGAGCCGGACGCGGATGGCGCGCACCACCGCGGCGGGCCCGGCCCAGCCGGTCGCGTACCGGTCCAGCAGGCCGTTGGTGGTCAGGATGTTCATGAACACGTCCCGGGAGCCGCGCTCGGCGGCCAGCGCCGGGTCGTGGTGCACGTCCTGGAAGTCGCGGCTCGCCAGCGCGGTTGCGACGATCATCGTGCGGGTCAGCGGGACGCGCAGCTCGGGCAGCTCGGCGCCCACCTCGACCTCCTCGTAGCGCACGCTCACCGGGCCTCCCCCGCCAGCGCCGCGCCGAGCAGGTCGAGGTCGGCCGACGCGCCGCCGAGCGTCCCGGCGGTCTGCCTGCCCCACAGGAAGCAGCGGTGCACCGGGTAGTCCACGTCCACCCCGATGCCGCCGTGCAGGTGCTGGACGCGGTGCACGACGTTCAGCCCGCCCTCGGCGGCCCACCACTTGGCGGTCAGCGCGGCGGTCTCCGCGGGCTCGCCCGCGGCGATCAGGGACGCCGCGTGCCACAGCGTCACCCGCATCGCCGCGATCTCGATGTAGCAGTCGGCGAGCTGGTGCTGCACGGCCTGGAAGGTCGCCAGCGGGCGGCCGAACTGCTCGCGCGCGGTCAGGTGGGCGGCGGCCAGGCGCAGCGCGCCGTCGGCGACGCCCACCTGGACGGCGGCCAGCGCGACCCGGGTCAGCCGGAGCGCGGTGGCGAGCGCGCCGTCGCCGAGCGCTCGGGCGGGCGCCCGGGTCAGGGTGAGGGTTCCGGCGACGTCGTTGCCGGTGGTCGCCACCCGTTCCCAGGCCGTCCCGGCGGCGCCGGTCTCCAGCAGGAACAGGCCGGGGCCGTCGGCGGTGCGGGCGGCGACCAGCACGTGGTCGGCCCCGAACGGGGTGGGCGCGGCGGCCTTGACGCCGGTGAGCAGCCAGCGGCCCCTATCGGGTCCGGTATCGCGTTCGGCGGTGCACCGGGGTTCGGCCGGGTCGTGCGGGCCGAACTCCTCCAGCGCGACGGTGCAGCGGCCCGTGCCCTGCGCCAGGGCGGGCAGCACGGCTGCGCGCTGCTCGGGCGTGCCGTGCTCGGCGACGGTGAGGGCGGCGACGGCGGCGGGCCAGAGCGGGGCGGGTGTCACCGCGCGGCCCTGCTCCTCCAGCAGGACGCACAGGGCCGCGACGCCGAGGCCCGCGCCGCCGGCGTCCTCGGGCAGCGCGACGCCGAGCAGCCCGGCGGCGGCGAGGTCCCGCCACAGCGCCTCGTCGAAGCCGCCGGCCGACCGCTCGGCGGCGCGGACCGCCTCCCGGCCGCCGTGGTCGGTGAAGATCCGGCGGGCCAGCTCCCCGACCGCCTCCAGCTCCTCGCCCAGTGCGAAGTCCATCAGGCTTCCTTCCTCGGTACGGCCGGGCGGAACGCCGGCAGCGTCAGGTCGGGGTCGGCGTCCACCCAGTCCAGGACGACCGGCATGCCGATCTCCGCCTCCGCCGGGTCGAGGCCGGTCAGCCCGGCGATCAGCCGGGTGCCCTCGGCCAGCTCGACGACCGCCACCAGGTGCGGGTGGTCGAAGGCCGGGTGGCGGGGGTGGTGGTTGACCACGTAGCTGTAGAGGTGCCCTCGGCCCGCCGATTCGACGGTGTCCCAGTCGAACGAGCCGCACTGCGGGCAGCAGGGCCCCGGCGGGTGCCGCAGCGACTCGCACGCCGTGCAGCGCTGGATGACCAGGCGGTGCTCGCGGGCGGCCTCGAACCAGAACGCGTTGTCGGAGTTGAGCGCGGGCCTCGGCCGCAGCGCCTTCGGCTCCGGTTCGGGCTCCGGTTGGGAGGCGGCGGCCGGGCGGAAGCGCAGGGTGCGCCACCGCTGGGTGGCCACGACCTCGCCGCTCGCGTTGCGGTAGGTCTTCACGGTGGTGACGAAGCGGCCCGCGCCCAGCGCCGTGGCCTTCTCCGCGGAGATCGACTCGACCACCTCGCGGACGCTGACCTGGTCGCCGGGGACCAGCTCGCGGTGGAACTCCAGCTCCGAGTCGGTCGCCACGACCGAGGTGTAGCCGCCCTCGTCCAGCAGCGCGACCAGCGCGTCGAAGCCGCTCGGCTCGCCCGCGGTCGGGCGCACGGTCGCGGCGTACCCGCGCATCGTCCACGTCTGGACCATCGAGGCGGGCGCGACGGTCCCGGGGCGGCCGGTGGCGCGGGCGGCGTCCTGGTCCAGGTAGACGGGGTTGGGGTCGTCCATGGCCTCGACCCAGTGCCGGATCATCGGCGTGTTCACCGGGTCCTGGCCGGGGCGGAGCGCGACCAGCTCACGGCCGGTCCAGGCGTTCAGCCGCTCCTCGTAATCGCGGGCGGGGGCGTTCATGAGCGCCTCGCGCGGGGCAGGCCCAGGCCCTGGACGGCGACCATGTCGCGCAGCACCTCGTTGACGCCGCCGCCGAAGGTGTTGACGATGCCCTGCCGCGACAGCTGCTCGATCTGCCCGTGCAGCACCGCGCCCGGCGACTCGGGGCGGATGCGCCCGGCCGCGCCCAGCACACCGGTCAGGGCGCGCTGCACCTCGATGTGGGTCTCGGTGCCGTACACCTTCGCGGCTCCGGCCTGCGCGCCCGTCAGCGTGCCCTGCTCGACCGCGACGGCCATCTTCCAGTTCATCAGCCGCATCGCCTCCAGCCGGGCGTGGGCGCGGGCCAGGTCGCGGCGCACCCAGGGCAGCTCCAGCGCCCCGTTGGCGCGGGCCCAGTCCGCCACGTCCTCCCAGAGGCGGATCATCCGGCCGCCGAGCGCGGCCAGGCCGATGCGCTCGTGGTTGAGCTGGGTGGTGATGAGCCCCCAGCCGCCGTCCACCTCCCCCACGACCGCGTCGGCGGGCACCCGGACGCCGTTGTAGTAGGTGGCGGTGACCGTCATCCCGCCGACGGTGCGGATCGGGCTCCAGGAGAACCCGTCGGCGCCGGTCGGCACGATGAGGATGGAGATGCCCTTGTGCTTGGGCGCCTCGGGATCGGTGCGGGCGGCCAGCCAGATGTGGTCGGCGGTGTTGGCGCCGCTGGTGAACACCTTGGAGCCGTCGATGACGAAGTCGCCGCCGTCGCGGACCGCCCGGGTGCGCAGCGACGCCAGGTCGGTGCCGGCCTCGGGCTCGGTGTAGCCGATGGCGAACACGATGTCGCCCGACAGGATGCCCGGCAGGAAGCGCCGCTTCTGCTCCTGGGTCCCGTACCGCATCAGCGTCGGCCCGACGGTGTTGACGGTGACGAACGGGAACGGCAGCCCGGCGCGCTGCACCTCGTCGAAGAACACGTACTGCTCGGCGGCCGAGCGGCCCTGCCCGCCGTACTCCACCGGCCAGCCGTAGCCGAGCCAGCCGTCGGCGCCGAGCATCTTGACCACCTCGCGGAACCGGTCGCCGCCCACGCCCTCCTCCCCGGCGCGGCGGCGCTCGTCCTCGGGCAGCAGGCCCGCGAAGTAGGTCCGTAGTTCGGTGCGCAGCCGCCGGTGCGCCGCGGACTCACGCAGATCCATGGAAGGCCCTCTCGTTCACGGCAGGAAGCGTTGGCGGCCGTTGGCGGCGAACTCCTCGCGCAGCGCCGCCTTGTCGGCCTCGGTCATCGGGGCGTAGTCGGGGGCGCCGCGCCCGGTCCAGCGGTAGACGGGGTCGCCGGTGCGCCATCCGTCGAGCTGGAGCGCCTTCTTGCTGAGCTTGCCCGAGCCGGTGGTGGGCAGCGCGTGCGAGACCCGCACGTAGCGGGGCGCGCCCTTGGTGCCCAGGTCCGGCTGGGCCGCCAGGAAGGCCGGCAGGTCCAGGTCGGCGAAGCGCGTCCCCTCGGTGACCTCGACGGCGGCCATCACCTGGTCGCCCGAGCGGGGGTCGGGCACGCCGAACGCCACCGCGTCCACGACCTCGGGGTGGCGGCGCAGCACCCGCTGGGTGTGCAGGGCCGAGATGTTCTCCGAGTCCACCCTGATCCAGTCGCCCGAGCGCCCGGCGAAGTACAGGAAGCCGTCCCGGTCCAGGTAGCCCAGGTCGCCGGTCCAGTACCAGCCGTGCCGGACGCGCTCGGCGTCGGCCTCGGGGTTGTTGTAGTAGCCCTCGAAGCGGGCGGCGCCGTCCACGTCCACGATCTCGCCGACGGCGCGGTCGGGGTTGAGCACCCGGCCGTGCCCGTCCAGCTCGGCGGGGTCGCAGGCGCGGAGGGTGTCGGGGTTGACGATGCGGACGCCGCCGTGGGCGGGCCGGCCGAACGCGGTGGGCGGCGCGGCCGGGTCGCGGACGACCATGCCCGCGCCCTCGCTGGAGCCGTAGCCCTCGACCAGGCGGCAGCCGAAGCGGCGCCAGAACGCGGCCCTGTCCTCGGTGGAGGCCTCGGTGCCGAACGCGTGGGTGAGGGTGTTGTCGGCGTCGTCGTCGCGTTCGGGCGTGGCCAGCACGTAGGCGATGGCCTTGCCGACGTAGGTGAAGTACGTCGCGCCGTAGAAGCGCACGTCGGGCAGGAACCCCGACGCCGAGAACTTCGGGGTCAGCGCCACGCACGCGCCCGCCGCCAGCGACGGGGCCCACAGCGCCATCAGCGCGTTGCCGTGGAACAGCGGCATCGGGCAGTAGCTGACGTCCTCGCGCTTGATGTCGTACTTGGCGCAGTTGGCGCGGCCCAGCTCGGCGAGCCTGCCCTGGGAGCAGCGCGCCGCCTTGGACGCGCCGGTGGTGCCGGAGGTGAACAGCAGCAGCAGCGGCGTCTCGGGGGTGACCGCCGGGTCGGGTTCCGGGGCGCGGCCGGGTGGCGGCGCGTGCCCGGCGACCAGGTCCGCGTAGCCGTCGTCGTCCACCAGCAGGAACCGGTCGCGCGGCACGCCGACGTCCAGGCCGTCCAGCAGCTCGGCGCCCGCCCGGTCGGTGACCAGCAGCTGCGGGTCGGTGTGCCGGACCTCCTGCTCCAGGTAGGCGCCGCGCCGGGTGGAGTTGACCCCGATGACGGTCGCGCCGCTCAGCGCGGCCGCGCCGAGCCACAGCACGTACTCGGGGACGTTGTCCAGCAGGACCGCGATGTGGAACGGCCCGTCGCGCCGCAGGTCGCGGGCCAGCGACGCCCGCGCCGCGCTCTCCCGCACCACCTGGTCCCACGTCCAGGAGCGCTCGCGGTCGCGCAGGCCGGGCCGGTGGTCGCCCAGCCGGGCCAGCAGCAGCCCGGCGATGGTCTCGTCTCGCACGCGGGCTCCTTCAGGACGGCTGCGAGACGAGCACGCAGCGGGTCCCGCCGTAGATCTCGGTCATGCACTTGTTGCAGTGGATGCACAGCGACTCGGTGGCGGGCTCCTGGCGGATGCGGTTGATCAGGTCGGGCTCGCGCAACAGCGCCCGCGCCATCGCCACGAACTCGAAGCCCTCGGCCATGGCCTGGTCCATGACCCGCCGGTTGGTGATGCCGCCCAACAGGATCAGCGGCATCTTCACCGCGGCGCGGATCTGCCGGGCGTCCTTGAGCAGGTAGGCGTCCTGGTAGGGGTAGCTGCGCAGCTTCCAGCGGCCGAACAGCTTCACGCCGAGCTTGACCGGCTGGGGCATCAGCGCGGCGAACTCGCGCAGCGGCGCGTCGCCCTTGAACAGGTACATGGGGTTGAGCAGGGAGCTGCCGGCGGTGAGCATCAGCGCGTCCACCGAGCCGTCGCGCTCGATCCACTGGGCGACCTGGGCGGCCTCGTCGAGCCAGAAGCCGCCGGGCACGCCGTCGTCCATGTTGAGCTTGGCGGTGATGGCGATGCGGTCGCCGACGGCGTCGCGCACCTCGCGGGCGATGTCCAGGGCCAGGCGGGCGCGGTTGGCCAGCGGGCCGCCGTACTCGTCGGTGCGGTGGTTCAGCTTGGGGCTGAGGAACGAGCTGGCCAGGTAGTTGTGGCCCAGGTGGATCTCCACCGCGTCGAACCCGGCCTCGACCGCCATCTTCGCGGCGTGCCCGTGCGCCTTGACGACCCGGTGCAGGTCGGCGCGGGTGGCGGCCTTGGTGAAGCTGGTGGTGGTGGCGTGGAAGTGCCGGCCGGGCGCGAGCGCGGGCGCGCCGGTGCCCTTGGGGTTGGCGACCGGCCCGGCGTGCCCGATCTGCGCGGCGGCCGCCGCGCCCTCGGCGTGCACGGCGTCGGTCAGCTTGCGCAGGCCCGGCAGCGCCTCGTCGGTCCACTGGATCTGCTTGCGGTCGGTGCGCCCCTCGGGGGCGACCGCGCAGTAGGCCACCGTGGTCATGCCGACGCCGCCGGCGGCGTGCCGCACGTGGAAGTCGATCAGCTCGTCGGTGACCAGGCCGTTCTTGCTGAGCCCCTCGTAGGTCGCCGACTTGATGGTGCGGTTGCGCAGCGTGACGGGCCCCAGCCTGGCGGGGGCGAGCACGTCGGGAATGGTTCGGGTCATCGGGTCCTCCGTCCGCACCCCTGGGGGGTGGCGGCTCGACGTTAATCAGCGGGACGGCCGGCGGGTCCGGCCGTCCCGCTGACCGGGAGCGTCAGGGCCGGCGGTCCTGCAGCGCGGCGGCCAGCAGCTCGGCCTGCGCCTGGGACTCGGCGAGCTGGCGCAGCAGCCACAGCCGCAGCAGCCGGGCGAGCGCGGCGGCCAGGTACAGGGCCGCGCCGAGCACGGTGAGCGCCAGGAACCCGAGCGCCAGGGTCTGGTAGGAGCCCACGTCGCGCAGGTCGTCCTGGGTGAGCGAGCCGTTGTAGGCGATGAACACGCCCGCCACGCCCGCCACCATCAGCACCGCCCCGACGGCGCGCAGCGGCCCGTCGTGCCGGGACCGGCCGGTCTTCAGCCGCTGCGCCGCCACGTCGTCCTTGAACCGGCGGCGGCGTTCTTCGGTGAGCATTCGGGGTCAACCTCCCAGGTAGTCGCTGGACAGCCGGTCTTCGATCTCGGCGGGCGGCCCGGTGGCCGCGACCCGCCCGTTCAGCATCAGCGCGGCGGTGTCGGCCAGCGGCAGCACCGCGCGGGCGAACTGCTCGGCGACCAGCACCGACAGGCCCTCGGCGACCAGCTCGGCGACGGTCTCGTACATCCGCGCCACCACCATGGGCGCCAGGCCCATCGACAGCTCGTCGAGCAGCAGCACGGCGGGGTCGGTGCCGAGCGCTCGGGCGAGCGCGAGCATCTGCTGCTCGCCGCCGGACATCGACCCGGCGAGCTGGCCGCGCCGCTTGCCCAGGACGGGGAAGCGCGCGTACGCCTTGTCCTCCAGGTCGCGCAGCCGCGCACCGGTGCCGGTGGCGACCCACAGGTTCTCCCGCACCGTCAGGTTGGGGAACACGCCGCGGCCTTCGGGGATGGAGCACACCCCCAGCCGTGCGGCGTCCTGCGCGGCGATGCCGTTCATCTTGCGCCCGGCCAAGCGCAGCTCCCCGCCGGTGAGGGGGTGCAGGCCCGCGCAGACCCGCATGGCGGTGGACTTGCCGCCGCCGTTGGGACCCAGCAGCGCCAGCAGGGAGCCGGGCCGCAGCGCCAGGTCCACGCCGTGCAGGACCTCGATCGCGCCGTATCCGGCGCGGACGCCCGCCAGCTCCAGCAGCGGCGCGGCGGGATCGGGCCCGGCGGGGGCCGCGTGCTCGCGCGTGTCAGTCACCGGCGGCCTCCTCGGTCCCGATGTAGGCGGCCACGACCTGCGGCGACTCCCGGATCTGCGCGGGGGTGCCGGAGGCGATGAGCGCGCCGTAGTCCAGCACGTGGATCGTCGAGCACAGCCCCATCACCAGCGGCAGGTCGTGCTCGACCAGGCAGATCCCCAGGCCCTCGGCGGCCAGGCCGGTGAGCAGCGCGGCGAACGCCTCGGTCTCGCGCTCGGTCTGGCCGGAGGCGGGCTCGTCCAGCAGCAGCAGGCGCGGCTCGGTCATCAGGGCGCGGGCCACCTCCACCACCCGGGCCCGGCCGATCGGGACGTCGGAGACGTCGCGGCCCGCGATGTCGGTCAGCCCCGTCCGTTCCAGCACCCGGTCGGTGGCCTCCTCCAGGTCGAGGCGGCGGGCGGCGCGGCGGCCGTTGCCGCGCCGGATGTCGCCGGCGACGCGGACGTTGTCGCGCACCGACAGCGACAGGAACAGCTCCAGCCGCTGGAAGGTGCGCGCCATGCCGCGCCGCGCGCGCCTGGCCGGGGACAGCCGGGTGACGTCGGCGCCGTCCAGCAGCACCCGCCCGGAGGCGGGCCGCTGCAGGCCGGTGACGGTGTTGAACAGCGTGGTCTTGCCCGCGCCGTTCGGGCCGATCAGCCCGGTGACGCGGCCCTCCTCCATGGTCAGGCCGACGCCGTCCACGGCGGTGTTGCCGCCGAACCGGACGGTGACGTCGCGGATCTCAAGCAGGGGCATCGGCCTCTCCTCTCACGGCCAGGGCGGGCGCGGGGCGCGCGACCGCCCGGACGGGCAGGCCCAGCTCGCGGTCCAGCCGGGCGCGCAGCTCGGGGGTGTACGGCTCGTCCACCCCGACCAGCTCCAGCGGCGTCGCGCGGCGGCGGCCCTCGTCCCGGTGCGTCCGGCCGAGGACCGGCAGCAGCATCCCGGCGCACAGCAGCGCGATCGTGAAGGTCCACGCGCCGATCACGCCGGTCAGGGCCAGGGCGTACAGCAGCGCGGCGAACGCGCCGCCGCCGTACAGCACCGGCCGCGCCCCGCGCAGGTCCCGGTAGGCGGCGACCAGGTCGTGCACGAACCCGCTGGGGTTCTTGCCGACCCCCATCCCGACCAGCGCGGTGAGCACCAGCACCAGGTGGCCGAGCGCGGTGTAGACGGCCGCCATGGCGGGCTGCTCCAGCGCCAGGTCGCCGAACGCCGCCACCAGCACCGCCGACCCCACCCCGGCCATCAGCCCGCCGGCCAGCGCGCCGCTGATGTAGCCGATGCCCGCCACGACCACCAGCATCAGCAGCCCGAGGCTGCCGAGGATGGCGAAGTTCTCCGGCGCGGCGGTGCCGGTGGCGGCCGACATCAGCACCCCGCCCAGCCCGGCGATGGCCGCCGACAGCACGAACACCCCCAGCTTCAGCCGGACCAGGTCCTGGCCGAGCATCGCCGACGCCGCCGGGCTGTCCTTCATCGCCGCCAGCCGGCGCCCGTACCCGCTCGCGCGCAGCGCGGCCAGGCCGACGGCCAGCAGCGCGAACAGCACCGTGGCGGTCATCAGGAAGGCGCCGCCGTCGCGCAGGTCCAGCGGCCCGACCCGGGGCGGCGGGACGACCAGCGACCCGCCGGGGAACAGCGTGAACCGCATCCCGAACAGCTCGTGCTCGGTGGTGTCGCGCAGCACCATGTTCGACAGGAACACCCCGAACGCCATGGTCGCCAGCGCCAGGTACAGCCCGCGCAGCCGCAGCGCGGGCAGCGCCACCAGGCCACCGACCAGGGCGGCCGCCGCCACCCCCAGCAGCACGCCCTGCGGGCTGAGCCGGGCCGCCAGGCCGCTGCCCCGCACGCCGAAGTGGAAGGCCACGATGGTGGCCACCGCCCCGAACGACAGCGGCGCCAGGTTCAGCTCCCCGGCGTAGCCGGTGAGCACGGTCAGCGACAGCGCGATGATCGCGAACGTCATGCCGAGCGCCAGCGTGGTGACGCCCGCCTCCGACAGCAGCAGGCTGTACAGGAACACCGCGGCGACCAGCACCGCGCCCCACGCCGCCGCCGAGCGCACCGTCGGCGGCCGGTACCGCTCGCGGGTGCGCGCCGCGGCCACCCGCAGCCGGTCCTGCGGCAGCACCACCAGCACCACCAGCAGCACGATCATCGGCAGCGAGACCCGCAGGTTGCCCGCCACGGTGCCCGCCGACGGCAGGTAGGCCAGCACGTAGTTGGTGGTCAGGCCCAGCACCATCGCGCCGATGAAGGTGCGCGGGATGCTGCGCAGCCGCCCGAACACCGCCGCCGCGAACGCGTCGATCACCAGCAGGGTCAGCGCGTTGGCGTCCAGCGCGCCGCCGCTGATCGGCACGATCAGCACGCCCGCCAGCACCGCCAGCGTGGAGCCCAGCGCCCACGACAGCAGCGCCGCGCGCTCGGGGTCGTGGCCGTTCAGGCGCAGCAGGTCGGGGTCGTCCACCGAGCCGCGCATCACCACGCCGATCCGGGTGCGGGTGAACAGCAGCCGCAGCCCCACCGCGATGGCCGCCGCGGCGGCCAGGCAGACCACCTCGTGGTAGCGGACCACCACCCCGGCCACGGTGAAGCGGGCGCCCGCGCCGAAGAACATCTCCACGGTGCGGGCCTGGTCGGGGTTCCACAGCCAGTGCGCCAGGTGCACGGTGCCCAGCAGCACCGCGACGGTGACGATGATCCGGGTGACGTCGGCGGTGCCGCGCAGCCCCCTCATGATGACCGCGTGCAGCGCCGCGCCCGTCAGCGGCCCAACCACGCCGACCACCACCGTCGCGGCGACCCAGGCGGGCCAGCCCCACCCCTCGCTGAGCTGCCAGTACAGGAACGCCCCGAACATCGCCTGCGCGCCGTGCGCGAAGTTGAAGATCCCCGAGGTGGTGTAGGTCAGCACCAGCCCCGACGCGGCGATGGAGTAGACCGCGCCGAGGACCAGGCCGAGGACGGTGTAGGTGAGGAAGGCGGTCATGCCCGGGGCCGGATGACGCCGTCGGTGAGGAACTTGGTGGCGGTGCGGTTCCCGTCCAGCTCGGTCCCCCAGGTCTTGGGGTCGGTCTTGATGACGAAGTCGGCGCCGCACTCGAACTCGCCGGCGCTCTTGGGGAAGACCTGCTCGAACTTCGTGCCGGTGAGCTTGACGATCAGCGCGCAGGAGGCGGGCTTGTTGCGGCCCGGGTCGGTCGGGGCGTGCAGGCCGCCGCCGGTCCACTCGTGCACCTTGGCGAGCCGGTCCACCACGCACTGCCGGGTGAGGTCGGAGCCGCACGCCTTGGCCGACTGCGCCCACAGCAGGAACGAGGAGGCCGCCTGCATCCCCAGCAGGGCGACCTTGCCCTTACGGGCGTTGACCAGGTCCATGTACTGCTTGACCGCCGGCACCTCGGCGGCGTTCTCGAACGGCTGGAAGATCATGCCGACGTGCAGCCGGTCGCCCGCGCCCGCGGTGTTCCACCTGGACACCAGCGTGCTGTACCAGGTGGCCTCGAACAGGTAGGACGGCTCGGCCCCGGCCCGGTCGATCGACTCCAGCAGGCTGAACTGGCCGGGGTCGGGCGAGTCGGAGCTCCACAGGTAGCCCGCACCGCACTTCTTGATCTTCTCGGCGAACGGCATGTAGCTGCTCTCGCCGGCGTCGTTCAGCCGCACCCCGCACTCCAGCGGCGTGACGCCGATCTGCCGCAGCGCGTTGCCGATCTTGTTGGTGCCGGTGGTGACCGCCGGGGAGGACGACAGCAGCAGGTCGGTCCTGTCCTTGAAGCCGGGGAACTGCTTCTGGGCGATGCGCAGCGGCCCGATGTTGAGCTGGTCCACCGGGTAGGGCACCGCCTCGTACTTCATCGGGCCCATCGAGGCGTTGGGGCCGACGGTGAACCCGGCGACGGTGGGCAGCTTGCACGACACCCGGTGCTGCTCGGCGGCCTCGTCCATCGCGAAGCCCTGCCCGACCAGCATGAAGTCCTGCTTGCAGGACTCCTGGACGACCTTCACCGACTGGGTGTAGGCGGCGTCGTACTGGTTGCCCTTGATCTTGCGGCCGTTGACGCCGCCCTGCTCGTTGCACCAGGCGATCATGGCGCCGACCGCGTCGCCCATCTCCCGGGACAGGCCCGGCGCGGAGGGGAACCCGCGGTCGTCGCCGTAGCCGATGCTGATCTGGGAGTCGGTGACGCCCTGGTCGGTGGCGCCCTTGGCGTCGCCGGGCCCGCACGGCGACGGCAGCGTGCCGAACGCGGTGCTCGCGGCGGGTTTGGCGCCGTCCGAGCCGCCTCGGCCGGTCTGCCCGTCGGTGCCGGAACGCTCGCCGGCGCAGGAGGTGGCGAGCAGCGCCACGGTGAGGACGCCTGCGGCCAGGCGCCCGGTGTTGTCGGCCTTCATCGGGTCGTGCTCCTTTCACCGGCCGCGCGAGCGGCGGTGGGTGGGGGGTCATCCGAAGTGCGCCTGGCCGCCGTCCAGGGGCACGGTCGCGCCGGTGAGGTAGCGCAGGCCGGGCTGGACGAGCGCGACCACGGCCTTGCCGATGTCGTCCTCGCAGTCGCCGATGTAGCCGAGCGGGATCGTCCGCCGGAATTCCTCGGCCGCCTCGGGGTGGGCCTCGGCCCACCGCTTGAGCCCCGGCGACAGCGCGTGCGGGGCGATGGAGTTGGCGCGGATCCCGTCGCCGCCCCATTCGGCGGCGGCGGTCCTGGTGAGCGAGCGCAGCGCCTGCTTGGCGGCCGCGTAGGCCCCGTAGGTGGCGGGGTCCCAGCGGACCATGGCGGAGCTGACCAGGTTGACGATGCTGCCGCCGCCGCGCGCCTTCATGTGCGGGTGGCACGCCTTCATGAACGCGAAGGCGGCGAACGGGCCGCTGTGGAAGCCCCGCTGGAAGTCGGCGTCGCCCATCTCCAGCAGCGGCCCATAGGCGCCGGTGTAGGCGTTGTTGACCAGGACGTCGACGCCGCCGAACCGTGCGGCGACCTCGTCCACCAGGCCGGGGATCGCGCCGGTGTCGCGCACGTCGCAGGCGAACGGCTCGGCCTCGGCCCCGCGCGCGGCCACCAGCTCGCAGGTCGCCGCGAGCTTGGCCGGCGTACGGCCTAGCACCGCGATCGAGGCGCCCTCCGATGCGAGCGCCAGCGCGATGCCCTGGCCGACGCCCTGACCGGCGCCGGTGACGATCGCGACCTTTCCGTCGAGGGTTCCCATGCTTCTCCCGCCGTCTCCCCGGCCGCCCCGCGGCGTCCCGGTGCGGTCATGGTGATGTGACCCGGCCCACGTCGAAGCGGCGGTCCCGCTCACCGGGAGTCGGGGCGCGCCGCGGTCCGCGCCCCGCGGTCCCGCTCAGCGGAATGCCTTGGGCGGGCGGCGGCCCGGCGGCGAGAATGAGCCGCCAGGCCCGGCCGGCCTTCCGGCGACGCGATGAGGAGGTCCGATGCCCCAGACGGCAGTGGAGATCATGCAACGGCTGACCGGCCCCGGCGGCGAGTTCGAGCTGCGCGAGGAGGAGGTGCTGGGCACCCGGCTGCCGGTGTTCGCCGCCCGCGCCCGCAGCCTCGGCGAGGTGCTCGCCCGGTCGGCCGCCCACGGCGACCGGGACTACATCGTCACCGCGCGGACCCGGCTGGGCTTCGCCGAGCACGCCGCTCGCGCCGCCTCCATGGCCCGCGTGCTGCGCGCCGAGCACGGCGTGCGGCCGGGCGACCGGGTCGCGATCAACGCGGCCAACTCACCGGAATGGATCACCGCGTTCTGGGCGGCGATCGCCGCCGGCGCCGTCGCGGTCGGCTACAACGCCTGGTGGACCCGGCACGAGATCGAGTACGCCCTCGGCCACACCGAGCCGAAGGTGGTCGTCGCCGACGCCAAGCGCGCCGCGCTGACCCCCGCGCGGCCCGGGACCCGGCTGCTGACCGTCGAACAGGACGTCCCGGAGATGGCGCTGCGCCACCCCGGCGAGGAGCCGGACGCGCCGCCGGCCGCCGAGGACGACCCCGCGGTCATCCTCTACACCAGCGGCACCTCCGGGCGGCCGAAGGGCGCGGTGCACACCCACCGCAACCTGACCTCGGTGATCGAGTACCACCGGGCCAACGACGCGCTGCTGCGCGAGTTCGGCGACCCGGTGGCGGCGGCCGACCGCCGCTACCTGCTGGCGCTGCCGCTGTTCCACATCGCGAGCCTGCACAACCTGGCGGTGCCGCGGCTCGCCACCGGCTCGACCGTGGTCATGCACCAGGGCGCCTTCGACGTGGACCGGGTGCTGGGGCTGATCGAGCGCGAACGGGTCACCAACTGGGGCGCGGTGCCCACGATGGCGCACCGCATGATCGAGCACGGCGACCTGGCCAAGTACGACGTGTCGTCGCTGACCGCGTTCTCGCTGGCCTCGGCGCCGTCGTCGACCGCGTTCAAGGAGCGGCTGCGCGAGGCGTTCCCGCCCGCCCGCGACGCGCTGGTGGACAGCTACGGCCTCACCGAGTCGTGCACGGCGGTGGCGGCCGCCTCACCGCAGGACCTGGTCGAGGCGCCGGGCACGCTGGGCCGCCCCGTGCTCGGCGTGCGACTGGAGATCCGCGACCCCGAGGGCAAGGAGCTGCCGGAGGGCGAGGAGGGCGAGGTCTGCGTCCGCAGCGCCTACAACATGCTGGGCTACTGGCGCGACCCCGACGCGACCGAACGCGCCATCGACACCGACCGCTGGCTGCACACCGGCGACATCGGGGTCATCGAACGGGGGCGGCTGCGGCTGACCACGCGCCGGTCGGACCTGATCCTGCGCGGCGGCGAGAACGTCTACCCCGCCGAGATCGAGAACGTGCTCGCCGAGTACCCCGGGGTGCGCGAGTGCATCGTGCTGGGCACCCCGCACCCCGACCTCGGCCAAGAGGTCATGGCGGTCGTGGTGTTCGCCGGCCAGGCCGCCGGACAGGACGACCTGGCCGCGTTCGCCCGCGAGCGCCTCGCCTACTACAAGGTGCCCTCACGCTGGCACCTCACCACGGCCCCTCTCCCCCGCAACGCCACCGGCAAAGTGATCCGACGGGCGGTCGAGGACTCCCTGGAACCGCCCGTCGCACCGGCGCGCTAGGTCGTGTCGTCAAGGTTCACAGCCGCATCAGCGGGGCGGTCAGGGTGATGGCGGCCTGGTGGGACCCGGTGGTCTTGTCGTATCGGTGCCAGTCGCCCTGTGGTCGTGATGCACGACCTGGACCCCAGCCGGGTCCGCTGGAATCTGCCGGACGCAACCGTCGCCTTTTCGAGTGCTGATGTCCGGTCAGCTCCTTCGGAGCGCCACACCTCGGGCCGGTGCGGGCGGGCCTTCTGGAGCGCCGCCAGCTGGGCCGCGAGCGCGCCGCCCGGCACTGGGCGCTGCATCTGCCCGCCGACCGCGCCGGCCGGCGGTACGCGCCGGTCCCGGCCTGGACTCTGGACCGGGTCCGCGCCGGAGCCCAGCGCGGCGGCCCGAACGTGGTGCCCGACGCCTGGCGGCTGTATGCGGTGCTGTGTGACATGGGCGACCGCGACGGTGCCCTGTGCTATCCCATCTCCCTGGCCGAGCTCGGCGAGGGGATCCACAAGTCCGACCGCACCGTCCAGCGCCGCCTGGGCGAGCCGGCCGACGCCGAACTGGTGCAGGTGTCGGGCCGCCCCGGCTTCTCGCAGGACATCTGTTCGTGCCGGAGTCCTTCTCGCTCAAGGGCGAGGAGCCGGTCGAGACGACGGCCCTGATGTTCGGTCGTCGCAGTTACGACGCCTTCGCGCCGTTCTGGCCGGGATCTGCAGACCATGCGGCCTACAAGGACCTCCCCGAGTACGTGGTGTCCACCACGTTCGAAGACGGCGACCTGATCGACCGCTGCAACCTGTTGGTCTTCCCCGTGCTGCTGGGAGCCGGCAAGAGCTTGTTCGCCCGCCGGGACGCAGACAAGCGAAATCTTCAACTCGCCGATTCGGCCACCTACTCCAACGGCGTCGCCGAGCTGGTCCGCAACGTGGTGCGGCGACCCCACCCCCGGAACGTTCGATCATCGGCCGGGACACCACGCCCCTCGCCGGCTTTCGCGCTCTTGACCAGCGCGCATCGCCGGGACGACGCACCACCAGGATGCACGCCGGGCGCGCACCCGGCACATGAGCACCGCGCCCGGCCACCTCGGCGACGACGCTGACGGCCTCAGCGACGGCGTCGAGGGCCGGGTGATGCCGATGCAGTGCCGCACCGCCGACGTGGTGCGCCTGCCCGGCCATCACCCGGCCGTGGTGATCCTGGACGACGTGCCCTGCCCCCACCAAGGCCAGGGGCGACGGTGCCACCCAGCCAGCGATTGACGCGGACCCGATCGGCCTCGGCCAGCCGCCACGTGCCGCGGAACGGCCAGGGCCGGGCAGAGGATATGGCCGGCGGCGGCACATGGAAGGGTTTGCGCAAAGCCGGTCAACCGCCAGTGTCCTGGGTGGGGGCCCGTTCCGCCGTACTGGTTCGCCTCAAGCTGGGCCGTGGTGCCGGCTGCGACACGGACCGAAGCTGTTATCGCACAGCTGCTTTGGGGCCGGTCGCGCGGGCCTGAGCGGGGGGCACCAGGCGCCTGCCTGATGTTTCTGGTGATCTACTGCTCAGCCGCGTCAGGCCGGCCGCTCAGGCGGTGGGCAGGGGGAACTTGATGTGAGTGAGGAGTTCGGAAACCTCCCAGAGCTTTTGCGCGGTGTCGTCGTTGAGTGCTTCGCCGGACAATTGTTCGAGGGCGGCGGGGCCGCGTATCCCGAACCGGCTGGGACCGGAGAAGCCGGCGCCGGGGACGTCGCCGACGGTGGCCAGCAGGGTCGGCCGGGCCCCGCCCTCGGGGCTCTGGGCCAGTAGCCGGGTTCCCAGTGCGAGGGTGTGGTCGACGATCCGCCGGCCGGTGGTCATGGTGAATCCGGTGGCCGCCCAGCCGGGATGCGCTGCCGTGGCCAGGACCGGTGACCCGGCCCTGCTCAGGCGGCGCTGCAGTTCCCGGGTGAACAGCAGGTTGGCCAGCTTGCTCTGCCCGTAGGCGCCGAACGGCCGGTAGGGCCGTCGCTGCCACTGCAGGTCCTCGAAGTCGATGTGTGCGCTGCGGTAATTGGTGGAGGACACGGTGATCACCCGCCTGGTGATCTGGCCCAGGAGCAGATTGGTCAATGCGAAGTGCCCGAGATGGTTGACGCCGAGCTGGCTTTCGAAGCCGTCGGTGGTGTGCTGCAGGGTGCGGGTCATGGAACCGGCGTTGTTGATCAGATAGTCGATGGGGCCGTCCGCCGCGCGGGCGAACTCATGCACCGAGGCCAGCGACCCCAGGTCGAGCGGGCGTGACTCGGTGCGACCGCCTATCTCGGCGGCGGCCGCGCGGCCGCGGGTCTGGTCGCGCACGGCCAGGATGACCCGTGCGCCCTTCGCGGCCAGTGCGGCGGCGGTGGCCTTGCCGATGCCGCTGCTGCCGCCGGTGATGATGACGGTCCGGCCGGTCTGATCGGGGATGTGCATGGTCATGAGGTGATGGCGGTCTTTCCGTGATCGTGTCGCGTGGTGTTCAACATCGTTGGCTTGTGGATGTGCCGCGTCACAGGCTGTCCCAGAAGTCCGACAGCATGCGGGCGGTCCGGGCCGGGTCCTGGAGCATCCACCAGTGACCGAGCGCGTCGAGGTCGACGGCACGGGCACCGGCGCGCTGGGCGGCGCGGTGGCGGAGGGCGACGCTGCCGGCGGTGAGGTCGTCGGCGGCCACGGGGACCAGACCGGGCCGGGCCGCCGCCGCCGGCAGGTCGCGCCCGCGTTCGGCCAGCGTGTTCTCGGGTACGGAGCGGTACAGCGCCAGAATGGCTCTGCCCATCTCGGGGCCCTGCCCGAGCGCCACCTGGCCGGCCGCCGGCTCCGGGATGCCCCACGAGATCATGCGCGCCGTCCGTTCCGCGGCGTCTCCCGAGAAGGTCTCCTCGATGTGGCGTTCCCCGTCCCCCGGCGTCTGCCAGGTCTTTGCGATCTCATGCCAGGTGAAGTCCGGTTCGTACCCGCCGATGGTGTCGCTGGTCCAGCTGCGCACCAGGTCGGGACGGGCCATCGCGACTTCCAGCACGTAGCCGCCGCCGAAGTCGTGGCCGACCAGGTCCACCGGGGTCCTGAGCCGCGACAGCTGGTCGATGAGCCAATCCCGGTAGTCCAGGAAGGCGGCGCCGAAGCCCGCGGGAAGCGCGGCGCCGAAGCCCGGGGGCGAGAGCCGGACCACGTCCTGCTGCCGGGACTTGGGCAGCTCGCTGATCAGAGGGGTCCAGACCGCAGAGGTCACCGGGACGCCGTGGACAAAGACAATGGTCATGCCAGGTATGACACCACCGGGCCGGCGTAGGCGTCCAAGACCTGCATTGCACCTGGTGATGCAAGAAACGCATCACGGAGGACTAGTCTGGGGGCATGCCTGCCGATCTGGACCTACGGCTGGTCCGGTACTTCACGGTCGTCGCCGAGCATCTGAACTTCGCCCGGGCGGCCGAGGAGCTGCGCGTCGCCCAGCCTTCGCTGAGCCGTCAGATCCAGCGGCTGGAGAACACTCTGGGCGTGCGTCTGCTGGAGCGCACCACCCAGGGCAGCCGCCTCACCGCCGCGGGCGCGGCTTTCCTGCCGAAGGCGCAGCAGCTGCTGCACGGCGCCCAGCAGGCGGTCCAGACCGCCTTGGCCGCGGCGCCGGCGCGCACGATCACCATCGGGTACGTCGACGATCTGGTCATCACGCCCGCCGTGCGCGATCTGCGCCATCGATGTCCCGACGCCCACGTCCGCACTCGTCACCTCGGCTCGCAGGACGCCTCCACGCTGCTGGAGCGGCAGGTGGATGTCCTGGTCACCCGCACGCCGCTGCCGATCCCGGCCGAGGACCTGCAGGTGACGGTGCTGTACTCCGAGGCCCGGGTCCTGCTCGTGCCCGCCTCCCACCCCCTCGCGGGGAAAGAGGCGGTCACGGCCGACGACATTGCCGCAGAACCGCTTGTGGGCTGTACCGGGATGGGCGTCGAATGGACCACCTTCTGGCGGCTCGAACCCCGATCGGGCAGCGAACCGGCCCCGGTGGGTCCCACCTTGGCCGAGACCTACGAGGACAAACTCGAGGCCATCGCCGACGGCACCGCCATCGCCATCGTCCCGGCCGGCGACCGGCGCTACACCCTGCGCCCCGGCCTGGTCACCGTTGCGCTCGACGGGATCGAGCCTTGCCAGATCGTCGTGGCCACCCGGACCGCGGACACCAACCCGCTCGTCACAGAGTTCGTGCGATCCGCGAAGGATCTCCTGGTCGGGCACATCACCAGCGCTGCGGCCCATTCCGTCGATTCTGCGTAGCGTTGTCCCACTAACTCGAAAATGGAGCAGTGGCGGCGCGCGGCAGCCAGGCCCGGCCGGTGAGGCGTTCGAGTCGGCGGACCAGGTCACGCTCGCGCCGTCGCCTGTTGAGCCTGAGGTCGTAGTAGTCGGATCCCCGGTCGACGAAGTGGGCGTTGGAGTCGTTCAGGATGTGCCGGACGGCGGCCAGGACGCTGTTGCCGGTGGCGACGATGGCGCGTTTCTTACCGCGACGTCGGGCCAGGCGCCGGTGGCGTTCGCCCAGGAAGGTATCGGTCCGGGGCAGGCCCCCGACCACCTCCTCGAGGGTTTTGGCCGGCCAGGGGCTGCCCTTGCCGGCGCCGCCGCCCTTGTTGCGGCCTACGGAGTTGTGGTCGACCGGGGCGAACTTGGCGCAGGAGCCCAGGCGGGCGGCGGTGGGGAACACGCCCATGTCCGGGCCGATCTCGGCGGCGATCTCCTGGGCGGCGCGCCGCAAGGCGGCCTGGCGCAGGCGGTTGAGCCCGGCAATGACGGTGGCCCCGTCGCGCCCAGCGGCAGCCGCGTCCGCCCAAGCGGAGGTCACCACCGCGGCGACCTGCGTGACGAGCTGCCGGAGGGCCGTCACGGCATGACGTCAACCAGGACCTTGCCGACCGCGCCGCCCTCGACTGCCCGGTGCGCATCCGCGGTGCGGTGCAGCGGAAAGCGGAGCAGGGGAAGGCCGTGCTCCTCGCCAACCGGCAGGGCGCCGTCACCGACGGCCGCGGCGACGTCCTCGACGGCCGCGGCGCGGACGTCGGGACCGGCGGTGTAGAGCACCAGGAACTGCAGGCGGGTGTTCAGCACCATGTTCTGCAGCACGTTCAGTTCGACCGGCTTACCGCCGTCGTTGGCGTAGGTGGAGATCGTGCCGCGCGGCCGCAGCACGGCCAGGTCCAGGGCGAGATTCGCGCCGAGCGCCACCTCGGCGACGATGTCCACGCCGTCAGCGGCTATCGCGCGGATCTCGGCGGCCGGGTCGCCCTCGCGGTAGTTGACCACGTGGTGGGCACCGGCCGCGGTGGCCAGCCGGGCCTTCTCCGGGCTGCTGACCGTGCTGATCACGGTGGCACCGGCCCAGCGGGCGAGTTGGATCACCGCGTGCCCCACCGCCCCGGCCCCGCCTGCGGCGAGCACCACCTTGCCCGCCAGCGCGCCGGGCCGCAGCCGATGGGGCCCATCCTCGGCGACGGTGAGTGCGCGGTGCGCGGTGAGCGCGGGAACACCGAGGGCGGCGCCGACGTCGAAACCGGCCTCGTCCGGCAGCGGCACGGCCTGCCCGGCCGGCACGACGGTGAACTCCGCAGCGGTGCCGGTGGGCCGTCCGGCGGCGGCCATGAACAGCCACACCCGCTGGCCGACCCGGCTCTGATCGACCCCCTCGCCGACGGCGTCGATCACACCGGCGCCGTCCAGGTGCGGTGTGATCTCCGGGAACGCCTTGGCATGGGCCTGGCCGGCGCGCGCCTGCCAGTCGGTGGGGTTGACCCCGGACACGGCCACCCGGACGCGGACCTCGCCGGAAGCGGGCACGGGCGGTTCGCGGTCGACCAACCGGAGAACGTCGGGACCACCGTTATCGCGGTAGACGACGGCCTTCACGACGCCGCGCCGATCGGGACGTTGCTGGAACGGGACTCGATGGCATCGAGAGTGGCCAGCGTGTCCCCGCCGAGGGTGATCTCGCTGACCGCCATGTTGGCCTCCAGGTGAGCCGGGTCGGCGGTGCCGGGGATGAGCAGGATGTTCGGGGCATGGTGCAGCAGCCAGGCCAGGCCGACCTGGGACGGGGTCACGCCCAGGGACCCGGCCACGGCGAGCACGGCCGCCTCCTCGGTGACCTTGGGCAGGCCCGGGTAGGCGCCGCCGAGCGGGAAGAACGGCACCCACGCGATGCCCTCGGCGGCACAGAGCCGCAGCATGTCCTCGTCGTCACGGGAGACCAGGCTGTAGGCGTTCTGCACGCAGGCGATGCCGGCCGGCAGGGCGCGGCGCAGACCTTCGGTGGTGACGCTGCTCAGGCCGATCGCGCCGATCTTGCCCTCGTCGCGCAGGGCGGTCATCGTCGCGAGCTGGTCGTCGAGGTCGACCACCTGATCGCCCTCGGGACGCAGTCCGGGGCCGGTGTCCAGGCGCCGGAGGTTGACCATCGGGAGTTGCTCCAGGCCGAGGCTGCGCAGGTTGTCCTCGACGCTGGCCCGCAGCTGTTCGGGCCGCTGTGCGATCCGCATCGGCACCTGCCCTCCGGGGTCGGGGTCGGCGCCGACCTTGGTGACGACCAGGAGGTCGTCCTCGTGGCGCAGGACTTCACGGATCACTGCGTTGGCGAAGCCGAAGCCGTAGAACTCGGCCGTGTCGACGTGGTTCACGCCCAGCTCGACGGCACGCCGGAGCAGGGCGACGGCCTCGTCGCGGCGGTCGTGCAGCCGGGACAACTGGAGCGCGCCGTAACCGATCCGGGACACGGAGCGGCCGGCGAAGGAAGCAGTGGCGGTGTTGATGACGGGGCCTCTCGGTCGGTGGTGCGACGATGCCGCCACCTTACAAAATCGTGCTGACAAATATCAATAGTTGTCAGCGTGCTTACAGTGTTTGACGCCTGGCTCCGTAGCGACATACGGTCGCGAGGCGAATGACCTGATCAGCCGACAAGGAGGCCCGATGCGCGGGGAGCCGCTCGACGCGGAGACGATCGTGTCGGCCACCGAGGAGATACTGCGCCGTCACGGTCCGGACAAGACGACCGTGCTCGACGTCGCACGACAGCTGGGCGTGAGCCACGGCAGCGTGTACCGGCACTTCGCGTCCAAGGCCGCGCTCCGCGAGGCCGTGATCCGGCGCTGGCTCGACCAGGTGCGGGACGAGCTCGCCACCGCGGCGCACACCCCCGAACTGCCCCCGGCCGAGCGGTTGCGAGCACTGCTCACCACCATGTTCGCCACCAAATGGACCAAGGCCAGGGAGGACCCGGAACTGTTCGCCACCTTCCGAGGGCTGGCGGCCGAGCACAGCACCGTGTCCTCCGGCCATGTCGACTTCCTGATCGCCCAGATCCGGGACATCATCATCGACGGCGTCGCCAGCGGCGACTTCGCCGCCGGCGAGCCAGAGGTGATCGCACGAGCCGTCCTGAACGCGACGAGCCGCTTCCACGACCCGACACACGCCGCAGAATGGCACTCCCCCGAGACCGAAGCGGACTCCGCAGCGGTCGTCTCACTCATTCTTGACGGCCTCCGGGCCCGGTGACGTCCTCTCCTGAGGACGGCTGATCACCGGGCTTGCACGTCGTGAAGACGCTCCCACTCCACCGCCTTGCCGAAGAACTTCCCGACGATACGGGCGACCGTCCGGGCGGGGAGGAGGCCGCCAAGGGCCCGGCTTGGCGGCCGGTGCGCCTGGCGGAGCACGGAGACTGGTCGCGGATGCGCTCGGCCTTGCAGGCCCAGGCGTCCTTGGCCAACAGCCAGGTCGATGTCGACAGGCTCGGCATCACCGGGGCGCGTGTCCGTCTGCCGATGCCGCCCTATCCAACGGCAGAGGGGTCCTTCGTCCTCGCCCCGGCCGTGGTCAGAGCCAAACAGCGTTCCTGGTTCGAGGAATCGCCAGCGTTACGACCCTTTCTCCAAGAAGAAGTAGCGGCTGATGACCTGCGCATTCTGCGCGATCGCCGCCGGCTGGGGCCAGGCGCTGGCGACCGTGCCGGTGGCGTCGGTGACGGCCGGGCACCTGCTGGTGCTGCCGCGCTTGCACGCGCCCGACTTCGCCGCCGACCTGGCCACCTCGGTGCAGGTGATTTTCGGGCGGAGGCGGCTAGGGCCTGTTCTGGGTTCAGATCATGGGAGGGTTGGCAGGCTTCGCAGCCAGATGATGGATCCGCGTAGGTGGAGTCCGGCCAGGTAGCTGTCGGGGGTCTTGTCGTAGCGGGTGGCCGGCCCTCTGCATTCCTTGAGCTTGTTGATACAGCGCTTGACGGTGTTGCGGACGGTGTAGAGCTCGGTGTCATGGCTGATCGGACGGCCGCCCCGGCGTCCTTTGTTCTTGCGGTCGGCCGCCTGGTCGGCCTTGTCGGGGATCACCGCTTTGATGTGGCGTCTGCGCAGGTAGGCCCGATTGGCGCGGGAACCGAGCCTTACGGCGCCGGCTCCTTTGGAGGCGGGCCTGCCAGTCCGCCGGCCCGAATTGTCCCTGCGGCGCAGCCCCTTTTCCGCGGCCACGGCCCGTTCCAGTACGGCGAGCCGCTCTGGCGCGATCGCCGTCCCGGCAGCGTGGTGATGCGCACGGCAGACGGTGGAGTCCACACTGACCAGGCTCAGGTCGACCTCACCACGAGCCGTGGCCTCACCGACCATCGCGTCCATCAGATCCGCAAAGACCCCCGCCCGCGCCCAGGCCCGGAACCGGTCATAGACCGTCGACCAGTTCCCATGGCCCTCGGGCACGTCCCGCCACGGGCAGCCGGTCCGGAACCGCCACATCACCGCGTTGAACTGGCCGCGCAGGTCAGGGACCGGCCCGGACACGCCCAACGGAAGATGCGGCTCGATCAGCTCCCACTCGGCATCAATCACCTCACCACGCGCCATGACACTGTGCCACCAGCCACAGCCCCCGTCCAACAGACAAACACCGTGATCCGAACCCAGAACAGGCCCTAGCACCCCTTACGGGTCCGCACAGGGCCGTCCTGGACGGAGCACGGACCTGTCCTGTGCGGACCGAGGGATGTCCGTACAGGACAGGTCCGTAAAGGGGCTACCTGGAGCCGCTGCGGCGGCGGGTTCGGCCACGGGCGCGCTGTACGCCGAGGTCAAGCAAGCACGATGGGAGCGAGCCGGACGGCGGCGGAAGGGGATTCCATGGCCGACCAGGCGCGCAGGCATGCCCGGCAGTTGCGCGAGGCGCTGGGCGTACCAGGTATCGCATGGGAGCCGAACCGTGCCCGCGACGGTGAGACCGAGGCGATCATGTGGGCGCATGCCCTGCTCGGCGCGGCCGAGGCGCATCTCATCGGCGCGGAGATGGAGGCAATGGGTCGCGGCCTGGACGCCGAGGCGTTGCGCGCGGCGTACGGCCCCGTCCGTGACGAGGTGGTGGCGGCCGCCCCCCATCGATCCGCAGGGCATACTGCTCGGCGACCTGACCCACGCCGCCGGCCCCGACGAGCAGAACCCTGACGACCTGGTGCTGGCTGCGGCGCGCGACGCCGCCGCGATCGCCTCGGCCCTGGTCGTCATGCACGCCGCGTCCCGGCGCACGGAGCACCCGACCGGCACTCCTCCCACGACATGAGCTGGTCGTGCAGGTTGGCGTAGGAGTCCGACCCGGCCACCGCGATGTCGCCTGAGCGCAGCTCGGCCGCCAGGTAGGTGAACACGCACACTTCCAGGTGGCGGCGCACCAGCATCCCGGTCCGCGCGGGGTCCCGGACGGTCTTGCGCCACTGCAGCGAGGCGAAGGCGTCGACGTCGATCGACAACGTCACCGGCTCCCCGCCGGGGCCCGGCCATTGCACCACGATCTGCTCGGGCACCAGCGCGGCCTTGGCGCCGCGCAAGGACGCGGGACAAGACGCAAGTGCCGTCGTCTCGGGAGTTTCGGCATCATGTTCTTGAGCTGGCTAACGCGACCATGTCGCGAACACATGCGCCACCCGGCGCCGGAGCATTCCCGACCGGTCTGACCTATCTCCAGCCCAGCAGGTCCCTCAAAGAAACCACACCCATTTCCAGCGCCCTCTTAACTGCGCGCAAAGGAGAAAATTCGCAGCTCGGCATTGGTGTGGTGCGCTTTCACCACTTTGCCGCGGCCCGAGCAGTTGATGAACGGGAAGAAGACCAGGTCTCGGTCGCTTCGGTTGGCGACGGACTCGAAGCCGGCCTGACCGGGGCTGACACTGAAGCAGATGTCGTAGTTGGTGGGCGCGGGGGTGTCGCAGGCGGGAGGTTTCTGGAGCGGCTTACGGTACAGGCGCAAAGTCCCCCCGATGCAGGAGAAGTGGTGGACCGGGCCGTGTGCGGCGACGTCGTCGCGGTGCGCGGTCGCCGGGCTCTGGGGTGCCGCCTGCCCGGTTTCGGCCGCAGCGGCTCCTCCAGTTGCGACGGCCACCGTGACAGCCGCCAGGACGCCGACACCGGCGAACAGCATGGAATTTCCCTTGGTATGCATTTTTCTCCCTGATGGTTGGTCGGCTCTGATGCTTGATCCGTTCAGAACCGCAGTAGATGGATTTGTACATCCATGCCTGTGCGTCCAGACGCAACCGTGCCGACAAAGGGCGGGACCGGGGTATCGCAGCGACCGTGAGTTTGCATACTCATTTTCCGCAGGAAGATCTGGAACGCACGCTTTTCTCTTCCCGGCCGGATGCGCTCTGAGAGTTGGCCTTGATCCTGCATTGGCTGGGTCGGTGCCGTCCCGGCCCTGCGGTGCCTGTCGTCGTTGCGGGGTGGCGAGCCGGCACCCGGACCAAGCTCTCGAGGCGACCGCCGGGGTGCAGGCCGCCGCCAGTTCGCCGTCTGAGTCTGCCGCCGCGGACAGCAGCCCGCTGGCGACAAGCGGGGTCACGGCAGGAACCAGCCGACCACGAGCGCGCACAGAGCCTCCAGCCAACACCAGATGACCCGAGCGAAGCTAACAACCTCCTCTTTGTCACCGAAAGTAGCCGAGTAGTTACCCTTGAAGTGCTGGGGTCTCAACTTTGTAGCTCGACCCTCGACCAGCTGCGGTACACGACCACTTCTGCGGTCGCCGACAGCGCTAGCAGCACCAACAAGGTCGCTTCGCCCCGGACACCCGATGAGACCTCAAGCACCTGCAGCGCGCCGCTGGTCAGTTCGGTACACCAGGTCCACGCCTACGACCTGCTGCGCGTGTTCGCCCGCGGCGGCCGTCCCACCCCGCCGGGGCGGGCGTTAGCCGAGTACGGGCGCATCGACAAGACCCTGCACCTGCTGTACATCCTGGGTCCGATCGACGACGGCTACCGCCGCACGCTGAACAAGCGGCTCACCGTCCAGGAAGCCCGGCACCGCCTGGCCCCGCAAGATCTGTCACGGTGCAGGCGGTCAGCGTCGAGGGTGTGGGGCAGGTGCTCGGCCTGGCAGTCGGCGCACCGGCCATGCCGGCGATGGTCCTGAAGGCGGCCGCCTCCACCCTGGTCAAGGTCTCCCAAACTCGGTGCGACGCCACCCCCTCGCGCCCCGGGCCCGGGGCAACGGGGTTCGACCTATCACGAGTTCTCATGTGTTCATTCAGGTCAGCGGCCTGATCGACGTGAAGACATGTAAGCCAAGTGATTGGCACGGTCCGTAATCAGACGCACGCTGGTGTTGCCGTGCAGCTGTCCGCTGCTGCGACTCGGCATCCACTGTCCCCAGAGGAAGAGGCGCCTGTCGTGGACACGTCACCGGTACCGGCATCCACATCGGTCGCGCCCCGGCACCTTCACCTTGATGACTTCCTGGAACGACTTCCGAAGCTACTTGATCATGAGCTGGTCACGTTCGAGTGGCTCGGGGTTGAACGGGATCTCGGCAGAGAGGCCCAGGTCACCGAGCGGTTCCGGGAATGGCTGACGCGCAGTCAGATACCGCTGCATCCCTACGCCATCGAGGACTGCGCGCACATGGCCGACTGGTACCTGGCCGACGAGGACAGCACGCCCGAGCTGCTCGCCCAGGCCGCCGCCCTGTACGCGGGCTGGTTCGTGATGGACGCCCGCTGCACGCACGACTCCGCCCTGGCTCACGCACTGGCCACCGACCATTGGGGAACAGGAGCCGACGCCACCGACCAGGCACTCCGCCAGATCCACCTGTGCAACAGACACTGGATGTCGGGGGCCGGTCCGGCCACCCGGGGCCTGATGGAGAAGTACATGGTGGAGTGGGCCCATCGGATCCGATACGAGAACAGCTGGCGAGCCACCCCGGACAGTCTCCCCTTCGAGATCCTGCTACGAAATCGCGTGATCATGGTGGGCTACCGTCCCGCCCTGGTGGCCGGTCTCTGCGATGCGGAAGTGAACGCCTTCGAGCTGTGGAGCAGACGCGAACCGGCCCTGGGCCGGCTGATGCAGGCGGCCGGCGACAGCATCGCCATCGTGAACGATCTGGGCTGCCTCCCACAGTTCGCCCGGGACCCGGACAAGGCGGATCCCAACACCGTCATCAGGTTCACCGACCCAGACCTGGGCGTACCGGCGTTCACCAGCTACTGCGACAAGCTGTCGAACGAGATCAAAAGCCTCTACACCACCTTGACCGGCTCGCAGACCCTGACCTGTCGAGCCTGTGCCGCAAAGCGATGAAGTTCTGCTGGGGCAACGGAATCACTTCTGCGAACGCCCACCGGTTCACCGAACAGATCGCAGACCACGACGTCTTCTTCCTACCGGCCGACGACAAGACCGACTAGGTTCTGGCGTCAAAGTGGTTGTGGCTGGTTGGTTCAGTGGCGATCGTTGGGGTTGTGGTTCGTCGTCATGAGCTGACGGATGCCGAGTGGGAGTTGTTGGAGCCGTTGCTGCCTGGGCAGCGGATGGGGCGGCCCCGGGCCGATGACCGGCGGGTGCTCAACGGGATCGTGTGGAAGTTCCGTACCGGTGTGGCCTGGCGGGATGTGCCCGAGCGGTACGGGTCCTGGGCCGGTCTGCACACCCGGTTTCGCCGCTGGGCCAAAGACGGGACCTTCACCGCGATGCTGCAGGCCGCCCAGGCCCGCGCCGATGCCGCAGGCGACATCGACTGGCTGGTGGCGGTGGACTCCACCATCGTGCGGGCCCGCCAAAGCGCCGCCGGCGCACCAAAAGGGGGCGCCACCGCCAAGCGCTGGGACACTCGCGGGGCGGGCTGACCAGCAAACTCCATCTGGCGTGTGATGGGCAGGGGCGTCCGTTGGCCCTGGTGGTGACCGGCGGCCCAGCAACCTCGCTGACCGGTCAATCCCCCGGCTTCAGCTCGGCCACGACTCGCCCGGCAGCGCCCTCCTCCGGCTCGATCCGCCACCCCGGCGGCAGTCCACGCATCATGACCCAGTTCGCCAACCTCAGCGTTGCCAGGTGGAGAACACCACCGGCTTTCACATCAGCGAAGCTGACACAGCCGCTGATCGTCGTCCCATCGAACCTGGCGCCGCCCTCGAACCTCGCCCGACCGAACCAGGCATCCCGACCGAACTTCATCCTGTCGAACCTGGCATGGCCACCGATCTCCAGTTCGGCGAACCAGGCGTGGCCGCCGACCTCCGCCCCCTCGAACGTGGCGTTGCCGCCGATCCCCGCTCCGCTGAATCCGGCGTCGCCGCCGACCTTCACCCCGCTGAACCCGGCATTGCCGCCGACTTTCACCCCTTCGAATCTGGCGGCGTCTTCGATCTTCGCTCCTTCGAACCTGGCGTCGCCGCCGATCCGTGCCCTGCGGAATACAGCACCGCCGCCGAACAGGCCCGCGCCACCACGAATCCGCGCCTGGATGAAGCAGGCGTCACCATCGATCTCCGCCCCGGCGAACCAGGCACTACCGTCGATCTCCGTCTTGATGAACCGGGCTTCTCCGACGAACTTGGCATCGGTGAAGGTGGCGGTGTTGAGACGGCAGCCGGACAAGTCGAAGTCAAGAAGGGTGGCGCCGGTCAGATCCAGGTCGATGCCGGCCCAGTGCCCGGTAACGGCATCGGGTTGCAGGTGGGTGTGCAGGATGCGTTGAGCGGTGAGACGGACCTGGCGCTCCTCGTACGGGTCGAAGGCTGCAGACGGGGTAGCCGCCGAAGCGGTCCGGGTGCGGGCGGCGTGGTAGCGGCGGGCGGCTTGCCGCTGCCGGTCGGCGGCCGGGGTGTAGGGCAAGCGCAGGTAGGCGCAGATGATGTCGACGATCGTCTGCCGGTGGCCGGGGTTGGCGCCTGCCAGGCGTTCCAGGGTGTACAGCGCGGTGAGACGGACCGGGGCCTTGTCCGAGGCCAGCTGGGTGGCGGCGGCGTTGTACAGCTCGGTCACCCGCCGCTCGGTGGCATCGCGCTCGGCGGCCTCGGCCAGCCGTTCCTGGTGCGCCTGTGCGGCGGCGTCCACCGCGGCTTGATGAGCGTGCAGCAGCTGCTGGTGGGCCTGCTCCCGCAGCCACTGGCGGCGGGCTTGGACGGCCAGCGCGAACGCCCCGCCCGCGCCAAGTCCGACGGTCAGGGCGGTGCGAATCGCCTCCATGCGCAACTTGGCGTCGCCACCGGCCTCGCCCAGCAGCCACCAGGCCACCACCCCGGTCGGCGCGGCCACCATCGCCGCACCCAGTGAGTAGGCCCGCCGCGGCAGCACCCGCACCGTCGAACGTCGCTCGCCCCCGCCTGCACCGCGCGGCGCCGGGGAAGGGCTCGATGGGGCGGGGAGCTGCGGGCCAGGTGCTGACGAATCCGGCATCGCCACTGTCTCCTTCGCCGCACAGCCCGGCGTCCGAACACCGGGCACTCCCTCCTCAGACGCGCACTCTCAACGGCCCGTTCGCCACGATCACCGCGCCCATGCCGTCCGCCCCAAGGACAGATCGGCGGTCGAGCCGAGTAGCGAGAAGGGTTCGGTGCGCACCGGACAAGTATGGAGTGTGACCGCAGCCCCCACCTCTAGAAGGATTTTTCATGCCCTTCCCCCCGGCACGCTTGAGACGGCTGTGACGCGCGGCTCCTCCAGCACGGATGCGCCCGTGGCAGAGCCGGCACCGTCCGACGCCGAGATCATCGCCGCGTCCCAGCAGGCTCCGGTCCGCTTCTCTGAGATCTTCGACCGGCACTACAGCGAGATCCAGAGATACATCGATCGGCGGCTGGGCAGTTCCGACGCCGATGACATCGCGGCCGAGACCTTCCTGATCGCCTTCCGGAGCCGTGCGCGCTTCGACGGGACGTACGCGTCCGCACGGCCGTGGCTGTATGGCATTGCAACCAAGCTGGTCAGCCGGCATCGCCGCGACGAGGAACGCCGCTACCGCGCCCTGACACGTCTGCACACCGACGGCGCTACCGAACAAGGGCACGAGGAGAGCGTGACATCGGCGGTGGCAGCCGAGAACGCCGGGCTCAGCACGGCGCTGGCCAAGCTGTCGCGCGGCGACCGGGACGTGCTGCTGCTGGTCACCCTGGCCGAGTTGAGCTATCCAGAGGTCGCCGTCGCGTTGGGGATCAAGTACGGAACCGTGTGTTCCCGTCTCCATCGCGCCAAGCGACAGATCCGGGCCGTGCTCGCCGACACCTACACCAACCCCCTTGAAGGAGGCGGCCGTGGATGAGCTGACCAAGGTCGCAGACCTTTTGACCGCAGAGCACCCTCCGACCAGGCAGAAGATCGACCAGGGCCGGCGTCGTCTGATCAACGAAGCCGCCCGCGCGCGAAGCTGGCATCCGCGCCGCTCAGCTCCGTCGCCTGCCAGGCCATCGAGATGGCGGCTTGCGTTGGTGTCGATGACAACGGTGTTGGCCATGGGAGCGGGCGGCTGGGGGTTCTATGCCTGGCAGACCCGCCCGCTGTACCACCCTGAGCCGTTGGCCGGGCAAACAGGCCCCGCCTCCTCCTTTCTGCTCGCCGCCGCCGACGGCAAGGCGAGGCACGCCACCAGCGGACGGCACTGGTACCTACGCATGATCAACGGCCAGAGCGTGTCGGTGAGGTCGCCGATCCGGCCCGGCGTCCGCTACACCGTCGAGACCAGGCTCCCCACCTACCAGCTGGCACAAGACGTCGGGTCCCGGGTCGCCCGACCGCCGAGCTACAGCTGGGACGGAGACGAGGTGACGGTACGCCCCGCCTCCCGAGCCGATGAGATCGCCTGGATCGCCGACGGCCGACCTGACGCCCAGACCCTCGACGTTGATGCGCCTGCGACCCAGCGCGGCCCTGAACCGGAGGAGGGCGGGTACTTCGACATCGGCACCGCCGACGCACGTCGCCTACCGGCCAACCCCTCCGAGCTTCGCGCCTGGATCCTCAACTACGCGACGAAGTTCGACCACCGAAAGCTGGAGAACCCCGACGCCTACCTGTTCGTGTACGCGCCGCTGCTGTTGGCCGAGCTTCCGGTCTCCGACCACGTGCGGATCGCCACCTACAAGATCATGGCCAGCCTGAAGGGAGTGCGCATGGTCACCGCCACCGATCCCACCGGCAAGCCCGGCAAGGCCGTGTCCATGCGTCAGACCACCCGTGAACTCGGAACCATCGACTGGCAGCTGTTCATCGACCCCTCGACAGGCCGGCTGACCTCCAGCCAAGCCGTCATCGTCGCCCCCGGCGCCAAGAACGGCGACCTCCGCGTCGGCACCAGGCAATTCTTCCAGGTCGTCGAAAAGGCCGAATGGTCCGACGCCGCAGCCAAGACTCTGCTCCCCGAGTCGATCTGGAACAAGAACTGGGAGCCACCGATCGACTGATCGCCGTCCTCACCGGCAGGACGCACCGATCCAGCCAGCAAGAGCCCTCGCACTGCTCTAGGCACGAGCTGCGCGCCGCGGTCGGGTCACCGGCGGTCGCGAGGACATCGCGACCGACCGAAATCGATGGTGGGGCGACCTGAAGACCATCCTGGGGTACTGGTGCACCGGACATGACTGCGTCAACGTCTGCGTCCGACTCTGAGCCGGTCGGAACAGCGGCTGCTGGCTCTGCCTAGCGCGGAATGTCCAGGTTCGCGCGAGGCATAGTTTCTTTGGTTCGGTGCTATTGTTTGTCGTTGAGTGTGTGTTTTTAGTGCAGGGTTTTATACTAAAGGCTCGGCGCCTTAACATTGTAAGGTTCCTGTCGTAATGCCTTCCCCCAAAAAATGGGACCAGCCATTCAAGGGGGTTCACCGTCTCCCCCGCGGCACTGCACGCTGGCGGATCACCAGCACCAACATCGTCGTCCCGGACGTCCCCGGCCAGGCCCCGCCACCACCGCGGAGTGCATCGCCATCCCAGCGCCCACTGGGACTCCGCCGAACGCTACTGGCGGTCCTCCGACTTCCTCGGGCTCTGCGGAAACTGACCTCGCCCTCGCCCCCGCGCTGAAGGCTGAACGGCTGAGGGGCGGAGGGCGGCGGGGTGAATATGCAGGTGCTGATGCTTAGGTCCTGTTGGCAGGATCTCAGCATGTCTACCGACGTCATCGGGATGATCGAGTGTCGGCCGGGCGCCCTGCTCTGGGGACCCGACGATGAGGACTCTGTGTGGCAGGCAGCCATCGACCTGTTCCTGCTCAACCGCGGCAACGCCTACGACGGACTCGCCTGCCTGTTCGGAGTCCGTAACACTTTCGGCTTCCACCCCGTGGCCGCAGACCGCGGCTTCCCCCACGACGCCTCAGCGGAACTCAGCAGCCAGTTCGCCGCCTACGGCGGACCTGCCGAGGTCTTTGGGACCACGTGGCTCACCTGGGCCGAAATCACCCGCATCGACTGGGCACAGACCGACGGCTCCGGTAAGCGCAGCCGCGGCCAGGTCGCCGGCGACCGGAGCGACTGGGGACGGGTGTGGACCGTGATGCGCACCCTCAGCGAAGTGCACGGCGCGCAGAACGTACGGCTCGTCGTCTGGTTCCACTGAGCACGTAGCACGCGGCCGGCCTCCAGTCGGCCGTGCTGGTCCTAGACGTCCCTAGTCCCGACCACACTCCACAGCGCCCTGGTAGGGGGCAAGGCATGAAGGCGGGCGCGCCATGTGCGGTAGGGCTGCCGACGTTCTTCGCCTTTGGCCATGGCCGGTGGCGACAAAGCCTGATCTATCCGAACGTCTACAGCTAGCCGCGCCCGGAGCGGTGCTCCGGCCCCGGTCAGCGCGGGCGGGGCGGGTTCTTGGCTATGAAGAGGCCCTCGGCGGTTACGCATTCCTGGCCGTTCGCCGAGATCGCGCCCACGGTGCGGATCTTGCGGCCGTCCACCGAGAGCTGGCGGCCGGTGACGGTCAGCGGCTCGAACAGCGGGGTGGGGCGGTGGAAGCGCAGCGTCAGCTCGGCCGTCATGCCCGCCGTCCCGGCCCAGCCGTTGGCGACGCCGAGGGTGTGGTCCAGCAGCAGTGCCGACACCCCGCCGTGCACGCATGAGGGCGGGCCCTGGTAGGGCAGGTCGAGCGTCACCGTGCCGGAGATCCCGCCGTCCCGGTCGCCGGTGTACTCCAGTGGCGGGGCGATCGGGTTCTCCGGGCCGGTGACGGGGTCGTGCCGGGTGTTGCCGTCGCCCTGCCACATGTCCACCAGCCGGTCGGCCAGGGCGGGGGCGGCGGCGTCCAGCTCGTCGGCGACGGCGTTCAGCCGGTCGGTGATGTCGCTCATGTCGGCGCCGGACAGGTCCCCGGCGCGCAGCAGTCCGGCGATGACGCGGCGGGCCGCGGCGGCCGCGGCGTCCACGCCGGTCTCGCGGGCGGCGGTGGAGAGTTCGATGGTCATCTGGTCAGCCCTTTCCGGCCGGACGCGGGTCGCGCGGCAGGCCCAGCAGCCGCTCGCCGATGATATTGAGCTGGACGTCGGTGGTGCCGCCGGCGATCGACAGGTTGCGGGAGTTGAGGAACATCCAGGCGGGGTCGGCCATGCCGCCCTCCCCCGCGCCGGTCAGCGCCTCGGGGCCGAGCCAGTCCACCGCGGTCTCCCAGACCTGCTGGATGTGCTCGACGCCGATCAGCTTGCCGATGCTGGACTCGGCGCCCGGCTGCCCGCCCGCCAGCGAGCGCAGCGTGGTGCGCAGGCCGAACAGGCTGCCGGCCTGGGCGTCGCACAGGATGCCGCCGAGGGTGGTCAGCCGCTCGTCGTCGGCCGCGCCGCCCGACGAGATGATCTTCAGTAGGGCCTCGCCGCCGCTGCCCAGCGAGGAGTCGTGCGACAGCGAGACCCGCTCGTTGGCCAGCGTGGTGCGGGCCAGCCGCCAGCCGTCGCCGGGCGCGCCGACCAGCAGGTCGTCGGGGACGAACACCCCGTCCAGGAACACCTCGTTGAACAGCGCCTCGCCGGTCAGCTCGCGCAGCGGCCTGATGTCGATGCCGGGCGCGGACATGTCCAGCAGGAAGTACGACAGCCCCTTGTGCTGGGGGACGGCGGGGTCGGTGCGGGCCAGCAGGATGCCCCAGTCGGCCTCGCGGGCCATGGACGTCCACACCTTCTGCCCGGTGACGCGCCAGCCGCCGTCCACCTTCTCGGCCCGGGTGGACAGCGCCGCCAGGTCCGAGCCCGCGCCGGGCTCGCTGAACAGCTGGCACCAGCGCAGGTCGCCGCGGAGCGAGGCGGGCAGGAAGCGCTCCTGCTGGGCGGCCGAGCCGTGCGCGATCAGGGTCGGCACCACCCAGTTGCCGATGATCATGTCGTGCGGACGCAGGCCGGCGGTCCGCAGCTCCTCGGCGATGACGAGCTGGGCGACGGCGTCGGCGGCCTTGCCCCAGGGCCGGGGCAGGTGCGGCGCGGTGTAGCCGTGCTCGGCGAGGTGGCGCGGCCGGTCGGGCTCCGGCAGGTTCAGGGCGGGGGCCAGCTCGGCGCGCACTTCGGCGCGGACGCGCTCGGCCTCCGGCGGCAGCTCGACGTCCAGCTCGCGGCGAACGCCGTCCAGGGTGAGGCGGGCGACGCGCCGCCGCCACAGCGCCGTGGAGCCCAGCAGCACGCGCAGGCTCTGCGCGCGGCGCAGGTACAGGCTCGCGTCGTGTTCCCAGGTGAAGCCAATGCCGCCGAGCGTCTGGATGCAGTCCTTGGCGGTGGTGAACGCGGCCTGAACGCTGGTGGCCCCGGCGACGGCGGCGGCCAGCGACGCCTCTTGCGCGCCGGTACCGGGGTCCTGGGCGCGGGCGGCGTCCCAGGCGCAGGCGCGGGCCTGCTCGGCGTGCGCCAGCATCCGGGCGCAGCGGTGCTTGACCCCTTGGAACTGCCCGATGGGACGGCCGAACTGCTCGCGCACCCGCGCGTAGTCGGCGGCGGTGGTGGTGGCCCAGTCGGCCAGCCCGGACGCCTCGGCGGCGAACAGCGTCGCGGCCAGGTCCTGGACTTCCTGCCCGGTCAGCGCGGTCAGCAGCGCCTCTGCGGGCACCGGGACGCGGTCGGCGCGCACCCGCGCCGGACGCCGGGTCAGGTCGTGGCCGGGCAGTTCCTCCACCGTCACCGCCGCGCTCGGCAGCACCAGCCAGGCGACGGCGTCGCCGTCCCGGGCTGGCAGCACCAGAACGCCGGCGAGCGCGCCGCCGAGCACCGGCTCGGACTCGCCGTCCAGCACAATCCGGCCGTCCTCGCGCGACAGCTCCAGCCCGCCGGGCCGCAGCGCCACCGCGCCGGTCAGCGAACCCGCGGCCAGCCCGGCCAGGTACCGGTCATCCCCGGCGCGGTGCAGCACCGCGCCGGCGAGCACGGTGGGCAGGAACGGGCCGGGCGCCATGGCGCGGCCCAGCTCCTCCAGCACCACGGCCAGCTCGACCATGCCGTACCCGGCCCCGCCCGCGCTCTCGGGCAGGTGCAGGCCGAGCAGTCCCTGCGCGGCCAGGTCCTCCCAGAAGGGCGGCGGCTTCTCCCGCTCGGCGTCCACGGCGGCGCGGACCACCGCCGGGGTGACCTGGCGGGTGGTGAAGGCGCGGACCGCGTCGCGCAGGTCGCGGTGCTCCTCGGTCAGTGCGATCGTCATGTGCGTTCCGGTTCCGTTCAGAGACGTTCGATGATGGTGGCGGTGGAGTGCGCGCCGCCGGCGCACATGGTGACCAGCGCGGTGGCGCGGTCGGAGCGTTCCAGCTCGTGCAGGGCCTGGGTGATCAGGCGTGCGCCGGTGGAGCCGACGGCGTGGCCGAGGGCGATCGCGCCGCCGTTGACGTTGACCTTGTCCAGGTCGGCGCCGTGCACCCGGGCCCACGACAGCACCACCGAGGCGAACGCCTCGTTGATCTCGACCAGGTCGATGTCGGGCAACTTCATCCCCGCCCGCTCCAGCACGTGCGCCGTCGCCTCGACGGGGCCGTCCAGGTGGTAGTAGGGGTCGGAGCCGACCATGCCGGACGCCACGATCCGGGCGCGCGGCCGCAGCCCCAGCTCGGCGGCGCGGTCGGCGCTCATCAGCAGCACGGCGGCCGCGCCGTCGCTGATCTGCGAGGAGTTGCCCGCGGTGTGGATTCCGCCGGGCACGACCGGCTTCAGCGCGGCGAGCCCCTCGGCGGTGGTCTCGCGCAGTCCCTGGTCGCGCTCGACCACGGCGGTCTCGCCGGTCGGCCCGTCGGGGCCCACGACCGGTGCCCGCACGGGCAGGATCTGCCCGGCGAAGCGGTCCTCGGCCCAGGCGCGGGCGGCCTTGCGCTGGGAGGCCAGGCCCAGCTCGTCGGCGTCGGCGCGGGTGATGCCGCGCCGTTCGGCGATGCGCTCGGCGGCGGTGAACTGGTCGGGCATGTCCAGCGTCCAGCTCTCGGGCACCGGGCTGCCGGTCTCGGGGGTGAGGGCCTGGCCGAGGAACACCCGGCTCATCGCCTCCACGCCGCAGCCGATCCCGGTGTCGATCGCGCCCGCCGCGATCAGCCCGGCGACCAGGTGCACCGCCTGCTGGGAGGAGCCGCACGCGCAGTCCACGGTGGTGCAGGCGGTGCGGTGCGGCAGGCCGGCGTGCAGCCAGGCGTTGCGGGTGACGTTGTTGGACTGCTCGCCCGCCTGGGTGACGCAGCCGCCGACCACCTGCCCGACCGCGTCCGGCTCGATCCCGGCGCGCTCCAGCAGGCCGCGCTGGGCCAGGCCGAGCAGCTCGGCCGGGTGCAGGCCCGACAGCGCTCCGCGGCGTTTGCCGACCGGGGTCCGGACGGCCTCGACGATGACGGCCTCAGCCATGGATGCTCCTTTTCGGGGACGGCGCGGCCCGGGCGGGTCGCCCGATGCGGCGCCATGGCCGAAGATTAGAATTCGTTCTTGTAGCGGGCAAGTGAGGTCCCGCTCAGTGGTCCATCCGATGTGGTCTGGCTTCCTGCCCCGCTCACCGAGACCGTCTCTGGGAGAGAACTAGAATACGTACTAGTCTCCTAATCGGCATCGTGAACACCGACGGGAGCACCGATGAACGCTGATCTCACCCTGGCGGGCCGTACCGCCGTCGTCACCGGCGCGGGCGCCGGCCTGGGCCGCAGCGAGGCCCTGGCCCTGGCCGCCCAGGGCGCCGCCGTCGTCGTCAACGACATGGGACCGGCCGCCGAGGAGGTCGCCGCCGAGATCGTCGCGCTGGGCGGCCGGGCGCTGGCGGTGACCGGCGACGTGGGCGACTGGTCGCTGGGCGACCGGCTGGTGGCGGCGGCCGTCGAGACGTTCGGCGGCCTGGACGTGCTGGTCAACAACGCGGGCGTGCTGCGCGACAAGATGTTGTTCAACCTGTCCGAGAGCGACTGGGACGAGGTGGTCCGCGTCCACCTCAAGGGGCACGCGTCGGTGTCGCGGGCGGCGGCTGTGCACTGGCGGGCCGCCAGCAAGGCCGCCGGAGAGCCGGTCTACGGGCGCGTGGTCAACACCGCGTCCGAGGCGTTCCTGTTCGGCTCGCCCGGCCAGCCCAACTACTCCGCCGCCAAGGCCGGGATCGTGGCGCTCACCCTGTCCACCGCCCAGGGCCTGGCCCGGTACGGGGTGCGCGCCAACGCCATCTGCCCGCGCGCCCGCACCGCCATGACGGCGGCCTCCTTCGGGGAGGGCGGCTCCCCCGGCGGCCTGGACGTGATGGCGCCCGAGCGGGTGGGCACCTTCGTGGGGTACCTGGCCTCCCCCGCCGCGAAGGACATCAGCGGCCAGGTCTTCGTCGTCTACGGCGACATGGTCGCGCTGATGGCCGCGCCGACGGTCGAGCAGCGGTTCACCGCCGCCGGGGGCGTGTTCTCGGTGGAGGAGCTGGACCAGCAGCTCGGCTCCTACTTCGAGGGGCGCGACCCGCGCCGCACCTACGCCGCCCACAGCGTGGCCGCGCTCGACACGACCGGCGTCACCGGGGGCGCGGGCGGATGAGCGGGCCGGGTCCGCGGCCCCGGCCGTCCGGCGGGGCCGCGGACCGGACGGTTCAGAACACCGAGGGGCCGCGCAGGGTGGCCTCAGCGCCGCCGTCCACGTAGACGATCTGCCCGGCCATGTGCGAGTTGGCCGGAGACACCAGCCAGCCCAGCGCGTCGGCGATGACCTCGGGGTCGGCGTGGCCGTTCAGCGGCATCGGGACGGCTTCGTTCATCACCTTCACCATCGCCTCGTCGGCGAACAGCGGCTCGGTCATCGCCGTGCGGACCACGCCCGGCGCGATCGCGTTCAGCGGGACGCCCTCGCCCGCCCAGCCGGGGGCGACTGCGGCGGCGCGCAACCACTGCGCCAGCGCCGACTTGGAGGACGGGTAGAGCCGCAGCCCCTGACCGCTCTCCATGGCCCTGCCCGCCGCGGCGAGCGCCGCCTCCTCGTCGCCGTCCAGGCAGGCGCGCACGACGGCCTCGTCCAGCGGCTGGGTGCCGGCGATCGAGGCGACCACCGCCGCGCGCGGCGCGTCGGCCGCCGCCAGCGCCGGGCGCAGGCCCTCCAGCAGCGCGACCGCGCCGAAGAAGTTGACCTGGACGGTGAGCGGGGTGGGCCCGGCGACCCCGGCGCAGGCCACCACGGCGTCCAACCGCCCGCCCGACCGCTCCAGCACCTCCGCCACCGCCCGCGCCCGGCCCTCGGGCCCGCTCAGGTCGGCGCGGACCTCGGCGTCGCGCAGATCGACCCCGATGACCTCCTCGCCCTGCCCGCGCAGCCGTTCGGCCAGCGCCCGGCCGATGCCGGAGGCCGATCCGCTCACCGCGATGGTGCGTGCCATGTCCGTGTCCTTCCTAGAGGTGGGAGCCGCCGTCGACGCGCAGCTCGGCCCCGGTCAGGTAGCCGGCGTCGGCCGAGCCCGCGAACGCGATCACGGCGGCGATCTGCTCGGGGCCGGCGGCCCCGAACGGGGCGCGGACCCGCGCGAAGTAGCTCAGGTCCAGCCCCTCGGGGAACATGTCCGCCCTGGTCATCGGGGTGTCGACGGTGCCGGGTGAGACCGGCACCACCCGGATGCGGCGCCCGCTGAGCTCGGCGGCCAGGCTCAGCGAGAACGCCAGCACCGCGCCCTTGGACGCCGCGTAGGCGGTCATGTACGGGTTGCCCTGCGTGGCCGCCAGCGAGGCGACGTTGACGATCACGCCGGCGCCGTCGGGCAGGTGCCGCAGCGCCTCGCGGCAGAACAGCGCCGTCCCCACGAGGTTCACCGAGAACAGCCGTTCCAGGTCGGCGACCGCCAGGGCCTGGATCGGCGTGGTCCTGTGCGCGCCCGCCACGTTCACCAGCACGTCGATGCCGCCGAGCGCGGTGGCGGCGTCGGCGACCGCGCCGATCACCGCGGCCTCGTCGGTGACGTCGGCGACGCCGGTCAGCACGCGGCCGGGCCCGTCCGCCGCCGCTGCCGCGGTCTCGCGGAGTCCCGCCTCGGCGATGTCCACGGCGTAGACGGCCGCGCCCTCGGCGGCGAGCCGGACCGCCGTGGCCCGCCCGATCCCCGACGCCGCTCCGGTGAGCAGCACCCTGACGCCGTCGTAGCGATTCATGGCGGGCACGGTAACGGCGGCGCGGCGCGCGCCGCCGCGCCGATCCCGGTCACCGGGAGGCGGAACGGAGGAGGCGCGCCCGGTCAGCTCTGCGCGTTGGAGCGCGGCGCCAGCAGCAGCTTGCAGGCCAGCCGGATGTCGCCCTCGACGTCGGCCATGGACGCCCGCCCGTTCAGGCTCGACTGGAGCACCCCGTACCAGCACTGCATCAGCAGCCGGACCAGGGTGACGTCCTGCACGGTGGGCTCCTCGACGCCCACCGCCCGCAGCACGATGTCGCGGAAGGTCCGGTCGATCCGGGCGGTGTCGGTGACGGTCGCCACGTTGGCGGTGTTGGACGCCTGGAGCATCGAGGCCGCCAGCACCGGCTGGCTCAGCAGCTGCCGGCTGGCGTGCACCAGCAACTCGGTGACCGCCTCCTCGGGCGCGACGCCCGGCGCGGGCCGCGCGACCGCCTCGCTGAAGCGGTCCACCTGCGCCGCCATCACCGCGGTGAACAGGTGGATCTTGGAGGGGAAGTAGCGGTACAGCGTGCCGATCGCGACCTCGGCGGCCTTGGCGACCTCGTGCATCTGGACGCGTTCCAGCGGCTTCTCGCCGCCGATGCGCGCCGCCGCGCGGAGAATGCGCTGCCGCCGGTCGTGCTGCTCGGGCGAGCTGGGCTCGGCCGACGGCCTGGCCGCTGCGATCCTCGCCACGTCCTCCCCCGTTCCGCTCAGGTCCTCTGGCTGCTGCCCTCAGACAATACCCAGGGTCCGGCCGCCCGCGGCGTTCCCTGATACCGGTCAGTGGGACGGGACGTCCGTCACACCGGGGCCGGTGCCTACCGTGTGCGCGCCGACAGCGAGAGGGGCGCCAGGTGGGGAACGCCGAGCAAGCGTGGGACGACGGCTACGAGGTGGTGGTGGCCGGATCGGGCGCGGGGGCCATGGCCGGAGCACTGGCCGCGGCCGCCGCCGGGCTGCGCACCGCGGTCGTCGAGAAGACGCCGCTGCTGGGCGGCACCTCGGCGTACTCGGGGGCGGCCGTCTGGCTGCCCGGCACGCAGGTGCAGCGGCGCGCGGGCATCGGCGACTCGACCGAGTCGGCCCGCGCCTACCTGCGCGCGCTGCTCGGCGACGACGCCGCAGCGCACCGGGAGGCGTTCCTGGAGACCGCGCCCGAGGTCGTGGAGTTCCTCGAAGGGGACCCCGCCGTGGAGTTCGAGTGGCGGCCGTTCCCCGACTACTTCGACGAGCCCGGCCGGATGGACCGGGGCCGCTCCTTCGTGCCGCTGGACCTGCCCGCCGGGCGGCTGGGCGACCTGGCCGCGCTGGTCCGCCCGCCGGTGGACCGCGACCGCGCCGGGCTGGGCCACGACCCGGCCGCGCCGCTGTCGGCCGGGCGCGCCCTCATCGGGCGGCTGCTGCTGGCCTTCACCGCGACCGGCCGCGGCACGGTCCGCACCCGCACCGCGCTGACGGGGCTGGTCACCGGCGCGGACGGCCGGGTGGCCGGCGTGACCGCCACGACCCCTGACGGCCCCGTACGGCTGCGGGCCGAGCGCGGCGTGCTGCTGGCGGCGGGCGGATTCGAAGGCGACGCGGCCCTGCGCGAGGAGCACGGCCTGCCGGGCGACGCGGCCTGGACGATGGCCCCGCGCGGGGCCAACACCGGCGACGCCATCGCCGCCGCCGTGGAGATCGGCGCGGCCACCGCCCTGCTGGACCAGGCGTGGTGGTGCCCCGGCCTGGTCGGCCCCGGCGACCGGGCCGCCTTCACGCTGGGCCTGCGCGGCGGGCTCATGGTGGACGGGACGGGCCGCCGCTTCGCCAACGAGTCCCTGCCCTACGACCGGATGGGCCGCGCGCTGGCCGCCGCCGCGGGGCCGGTACACCTGGTCTTCGACGCGCGGTCCGGCGGCGCCCCGGCGATCTCGGTCCCGGCCGCCGACCCGGCCGCGCACCTGGCGGCCGGGACCTGGGTCCGGGCGGACGACCTCGCCGGGCTGGCGCAGCGGCTCGGCCTGCCCGCCGGGGCCTTGGCCGCCACGGTCGAGCGCTTCAACGGCTTCGCCGCCGACGGCACGGACGCCGACTTCCACCGGGGCGAGGACCCCTACGACCGCTACTTCGCCACCGGCTCCGGCCCCAACCCGTGCCTGGTGCCGCTCGGCGAGCCGCCCTACTACGCCGCCCGCGTCGTGCTCAGCGACCTCGGCACCAAGGGCGGGCTGCGCACCGACCCCGACGCCCGCGTGCTCGACACGCGGGGCCGCCCCATCCCCGGCCTGTACGCGGCCGGCAACACCGGGGCCTCGTTCACCGGCGCCCGCTACCCCGGGCCGGGCGTCCCGATCGGCTCGGGCATGGCGTTCGCCTACCGCGCCGTCCAGCACATCGTCCAGCAGACGAGGAGCGACCGATCATGAAACGACCCACCATGCGCCCCACCACGAGACGCACCGCCACGCTCGTCGCGGCGGGCGCGCTCGCCGCCGCCGGTACCGCCGTCCCCGCCTACGCCCACACCGGCGGACCGCCGCCCGCCGCGCGCGGCGCGCTGCTGGCGGACCGGCCGCTGACCGGCGCGGCGGCCCTGCCCAGCGCGGCGGTCAACCGGCTGGTCACCTACGTCTCGGCCGGAGTGCGCGGCGGGCGCGCGGCGGTGTCGGGCACGGTGTCGCTGCCCCGCACCCCGCCGCCCCGGGGCGGCTGGCCGGTGATCAGCTGGGCGCACGGCACCACCGGCACCGCCGACCCGTGCGCCCCGTCCGCCGACGCCCCGCGCGGCCCCGCCCACGACTACCTGTCGGGCACCAGCCGGTACCTGGACCGGTGGGTGGCCCGGGGGTACGCGGTGGTGCAGACCGATTACGAGGGCCTCGGCACCCCCGGCGGCCACCCGTACATGAACGGCCGCAGCGAGGCCGACAACGTCCTGGACATGGTGCGCGCCGCGCGGCGCGTGGACCGCCGCGTCGGCCGCGACTGGTTCGCCGCCGGGCACAGCCAGGGCGGCCATGCGGCGCTGTTCACCGCCGCCGCCCGTTCCGGGGCGCGGGATCTGAACCTGAAGGGCGCGGTGGCGCTGGCCCCCGGCTCGGTCATCAGCCAGACCCCCGCCTACGTCCAGAGCGGGCAGCCGGGGGCGCAGGCGGCGATGCCGTTCCTGTTCGTGATGCTCAACGGCGCGCGGGCGGCCGACCCGTCCCTGCGGACCGACCGGCTGCTGACCCCGCGCGCCGCCGAGGTGGCGAGGGCCGGACGCACCGGCGCCTGCCTGGCCCAGCTCGGCGAGCTGGGCGCGGACCTGCCGCCGGACCAGGTGTTCCGGCCGGGCGCCGATCTCAAGCCGCTCACCGACTACCTGCGCTCGCAGGAGCCGTTCGGCCTTCGGCCGACGGTCCCGATTTTGATCGCCCAGGGCTCGGCCGACACCGCCGTGACCCCCGCCGCCTCCCGCGCGCTCGCCGCCGACCTGTGCAGCCGCTACACCGGCGTGACCTACCGCGCCTTCGAGGGCGCCGACCACCGCGCCGTCATCGGCGCCTCCTTCGACGAGGCGCTCGGCTTCGTCGAGGCGGTGCGCGCCGGGCGGCCACCGGCCGGTACCTGCTGAGACGCGAACGTCCTGGGCCCGCGCCTCACCGGCGCGGGCCCAGGGCGTTTGGAGGGTCAGACCAGGTTGTCCTCCACCGTCAGGCCGAACTCGCCGCGGCCGTACATCGACAGGGCGCGCTCGACGTCGTTGGCCACGTGCAGGCTGCCGGCGTGGGCGTCGCGCCAGGCCCGCTCCAGGACGTGGCCGCGCCGCAGCGAGTTGCCCCCGGCGGTCTTGAACAGCAGGTCGATGGCCTCGATGGCGCGCTCGGTGCCGCGCACCTGGTCGCGGCGGGCGCGCAGCCGCAGCTCCATCGGGATCTCCTCGTTGCGCACCGCGTGCGCGTGGATCTCGCGCACGTTGCGCTCGGTCTGGAGCACCGCGGCGTCGATCTCCGAGGCGGCGCGGGCCACCGCGACCTGGGCGAACTGGTCCTCCACGAACCGGCCTCCGCCGAGGCTCAGCCGGATGCGGTCGCGCATCGCCGCCACGTAGGAGCGGTGGCACCCGGCCGCCATCCCGACCACGCTGGCGGTGACGGCGGCGGTGAACACCGTGCCGAACGGCAGCCGGTACAGCGGGCCGGTGTTGGCCTTGCGGCCGGGGGCGCGCAGCCGGGCCTGGTCGTAGTTGCGCACGGCGCGGTGCGCCGGGACGAACGCCCGCTCCACCACGATGTCGTCGCTGGCGGTGCCGCGCAGCCCGGTGGCGTCCCACACCTGGCGGATCTCGTAGTCGGACCGGGGCACCAGCACCGTCATGAAGTCGACCGGCCGGCCCTCGGCGCCCACCACCAGCCCGCCGAGCAGCACCCACGAGGCGAACTCGCACCCCGAGGAGAACGCCCACCGGCCGGAGACCTCGAAACCGCCCTCCACCGGGGTGAGGCGGCCGATCGGGGCGTAGGAGGAGGCGACCAGGACGTCGGGGCCCCGGCCCCACACCTCGCGCTGCGCGGTGTCGGGGAACAGCCCCAGGTGCCAGGCGTGCACGCCGAGCACCCCGACCACCCAGCCGGTGGAGCCGCAGGCCCCGGAGACCTCCCGGACCGCCTCGTAGAAGGCCGCCGGATCGCCCTCGGCTCCGCCGTGCCGGGCGGGTTGCAGCATCCGGAACACCCCGGCGCCGGTCAGCTCCTCGATCGCGGCCGCCGGGATGCGGCCCCTGTCGTCCACCTCCCGGGCCCGCCCGGCGATCCCCGGCAGCAGTTCGCGCACGGCCTCCAGGACCTGGTTGCTCATCAGCGGCTCCCTGTCGTTCTCGTCCCGCCCGCGCAGCAGACCACGCGGCGCGGCGGCGGGCGCGCCGCCGTCCCGGCCAATGGGACTGACCGCTCGGCGCGGTGAGCTGCGACATAGCGTGCGGAGCAGACCCCGCCCCACCCCCTCGAAGGGATGATCCACCGTGACCGCAGCCGAGACGGACGCGATCCGCAACATCGAGGCGGAGGCGATCTCCGCCCGCTACGCCCGGGGCTGGCACTGCCTGGGGCTCGCGGCCGGGTTCAAGGACGGCCGGCCGCACGGCATCGACGCGTTCGGCCGCCGCCTGGTGGTGTTCGCGGGCGAGAACGGCCGCCTCAACGTGCTGGACGCCTACTGCCGCCACATGGGGGGCGACCTGTCGCAGGGCACCGTCAAGGGCGACGAGATCGCCTGCCCGTTCCACGACTGGCGCTGGGGCGGCGACGGCCGCTGCAAGCAGATCCCCTACTCGCGGCGCGTCCCGCTGCGCGCCCGCACCGCCGCCTGGCCGACGCTGGAGCAGGACGGGATGCTGTTCGTCTGGAACGACCCCGAGGGCGCCCCGCCGCCCCCGGAGGTGACCATCCCGCGCATCGAGGGCGCCACCCGCGACGACTGGACCGACTGGCTGTGGACCGAGACGGTCGTGCGCACCAACGCCCGCGAGGTGATCGACAACATCGTGGACATGGCGCACTTCTTCTACGTGCACCACTCGTTCCCGACCTACTTCAAGAACGTGTTCGAGGGGCACACCGCCACCCAGGTCATGAAGGGCCGCAGCCGCCCCGACACCGCCCGGCCGGCCGCCGAGGGCGGGCAGGCGATGCTCGGCAACACCTCGGTCGCCGCCTACCACGGCCCGTCCTTCATGATCGACGAGCTGACCTACCACTACGACGGCTTCGACCTGCGGTCGGTGCTGCTGAACTGCCACTACCCGATCGACACCGGCTCGTTCGTGCTGCACTCGGGCATCATCGTGCAGCGCAGCCCCGAGCTGCCCGGCGACGCCGCCGAGGAGACCGCCCGCAAGCTGTCGGGGTTCATCCTGCGCGGCTTCGAGCAGGACATCGAGATCTGGCGCAGCAAGGCCCGCGTCGACAACCCGCTGCTGTGCGAGGAGGACGGCCCGGTCTACCAGCTGCGCCGCTGGTACGAGCAGTTCTACGTGGACGCCGCCGACGTCCGGCCGGAGATGACCGACCGGTTCGAGTACGAGATCGACACCACCCGGCCGGTGGAGAGCTGGCAGCGCGAGTGCGAGGAGAACATCGCCCGCCGCGAGGCCGCGGGGCGGCCGGCGTGACCGTGCGGACCGACGAGCGGACGCTCGACGGCGTCCCGATGTCGCCGGTGCGGTGCCGGCGCTGCGACGCCGAGGTGCTGGCCCGCAAGGCGAGCTGGGACCAGACCAGCATCCAGTGGAACCCCGGCGCCACCGCCGCCTGCACCGGCCTGGACGGCGACCGCCTCGCCACCTGCCCGGCGCTGCGCTCGGCGATCCAGGAGGCCGCGCTGACCGGGGCGCTCCCCGTCGTCGACCAGGGAGGACGCCCGTGACCGGCACGCGGTTCGACGCGGAGAGGTACGGCCCGTGGGCCGTCATCGCGGGCGGCTCGGAGGGTGTCGGCGCGGCCTTCGCGCACCTGCTGGCCGACGCGGGCCTGAACCTGGTGCTCATCGCCCGCAAGCCCGGACCGCTGGAGGAGACCGCCGAGCGCGTCCGGGCGCGGGGCGTCCAGGTCCGCACCCTGGCGCTGGACCTGGTGTCGCCCGACCCCGTGGCGGCGATCCGCCGGGTCACCGACGGGCTGGACGTCGGGCTGCTGGTTTACAACGCGGGCGCCAACAGCTACGGCCACGAGTTCGTCACCGGCGACCTGGACCGCTTCCAGGACGTCATCGCCCTCAACGTCACCGCCCAGCTCGCCCTGACCCGCCACTTCGGCGCGCTGATGAAGGAGCGCGGGCGCGGCGGCCTGCTGCTGGTCGGCTCGCTGGCCGGGTACATGGGCCAGCCGCGGATCAGCGTGTACTCGGCCGTCAAGGCGTTCGGCCGGGTCTTCGCCGAGGGGCTGTGGCTGGAGCTGCGCGAGCACGGCGTGGACGTGCTGGAGCTGGTGCTCGGCGTCACCCGCACCCCGGCGATGGAACGCGCCGGGCTGAACATGGACCTGCCGGGGCTGAACGTCGCCGAGCCCGACGACATCGCCCGCGAGGGGCTGGAGCGCCTGGCGGCCGGTCCGGTCTGGGTCGCCGGCGGGAACTACGCCACCGCCGTCAAGCGCAGCGGCTTCCCGCGCGCCGAGCTGGTGGCGGCCGCGCACGAGGCGACTACGCGGATGTTGCCCAAGTAGTCGCAGAACGGCGAACGGTCGGACCGTCAGACCTGATGCGGTCTGACGGTCCGGCCTTGGCTTTCAGTCGCGGCGGGGTGACGGAGCCGCGCGCCCTGGCCCTGAGGTCACGCGGACTCCTCGCGCGCGGCCGCGCGTCCGGCGCGGCGGCCGAAGAACGTGCCGTCGCCCAGGGAGGTGCCGCTGATGTAGCCCTCGCCGTGCATCCCTGAGGACGCCCGGCCCGCCGCGTACAGGCCGGGCAGCGGGACGCCGGAGTGGTCGAGGACGGCCCCGTCCACGGTGGTGTGCAGCCCGCCGAGGGTGAACCCGGCGACGCCCGTCCCCGCGCCCGCGCTCTCGCGCCTACCCGGGTTGAAGCCCTCGCGCGGGTCGATCGCCGCGAACGGGCCTGTCAGCGGGCGCAGCCACTTGGCGTCCTTGTGGAAGTAAGGGTCCTCGCCCTTGGCGGCGTGCCGGTTGTAGACCTCGACGGTCGTCTCCAGCGCGCCCGGCGGCGTCCCGAGCGACTCCTCCAGCTCGGCGAGGGTCTCGGCGGCGTACTTGGGGCGCACGCCCCACAGGTCGCGCTCGGACAGCTCCTCGAAGCCGGTCTCGTCGACGATCGCCCAGTACGGGCCGGGCTGGTGCCGGACGGCGTGCACGCTGAACAGGCCCGGGTAGACGTCTTCGTTGATGAAGCGGCGGCCCAGCCCGTCCACCAGCATCCCGCGGGTGATCAGGGCGGGCAGCGCGGTCAGCGCGATCTCCACCGCCGACATCCGGCGGGTGGCCGCGCCGATCGCGGCGGCCATCCGGATGCCCGAGCCGTCGTCCAGGCCGTCGCTGACCTTGCCGTGCCCGAGCAGCACCGGGGCGTGGTCGGCGAGCATCTCCTCGTTGTCCACGAAGCCGCCGGTGGTCAGCACGACCGCGCGCCGCGCCCGGTAGGCCACGGGCTCGCCGTAGCGGCGCGCGACCACGCCCGCCACCCGGCCGTCGCCGTCGAGCACCAGGCGGTCGGCGCGGGTGTCGGCGTGCGCGACGGCGCCCGCGGCCGTCGCGGCGGCCACCAGCTTGTCCATGATGAGCCAGCCGCCGAACGACGGCGTCGCGGGCCGGTGCCCGCGCGGCGCGGGGCGGGCGATGGTGTTGTACGGCCAGGCGTTCTCGCCCAGCCACATCAGCCCGTCCTCGGTCGGCGGCATCCAGCTCGGCGCGTCGAACAGGCTGGGCTTGAACGTCAGCCCGCGCTCGCGGAACCACTCGAAGTGCGCCACGCTCTGGTCGCAGTACAGGCGCAGCTTGGCGGTGTCGGCGTGCGGGCCGAGCGCCGCCTCCAGGTAGGCGAACATCTCGTCGGGGGTGTCGTCGAACCCGCACGCCCGCTGGATCTCGGTGCCGCCGCCCAGGTACAGCTCGCCGCCCGACATCGCCGAGGAGCCGCCGGGCCCGCCCGCGCGCTCCAGCACCAGCACCCGCGCGCCCGCCGACGCCGCCTCGAAGGCCGCGGCGGCGCCCGCGCAGCCGAAGCCGACCACCAGCACGTCGCACTCGTGGTCGAAGGCGCCCACCTCGTCCGCGCCGACCGGCCCGACCGGGGTCGCGGTCATCGCCTCACTCCCCCGTCCGGAAGGCGGCGAGCGGCTCCGAGCCCGACCAGTCGTGGCCCCAGTAGCTGTCGGCGGTGATCTCCTCGGCGGTGTAGGAGCCCTCGTCCACCAGCATGCCGTCGGTGCCGTACTCCAGGTCCCAGCCGCCGGGGGCGCGCACGTAGAACGAGATCATCTTGTCGTTGGTGTGCCGGCCGAGCGTGGAGGAGACCGAGAAGCCGTCCCGGGCGACGTTGTCCAGCGCCCGGCCCACCGCGTCCAGGGAGTCCACCTCGACCATCAGGTGCACGAGGCCGGGGTCGCCGTCGCGCGGGGCGGGGCAGACCGCCAGGCTGTGGTGGCGCCGGTTGACGCCCATGAACCGGACGCGGCGGGGCGCGTCGGGATCGCTGCCGCTGATCTTGACCGCGCCGCGCGGCAGGAACCCGAGGACCTGCTCGTAGAAGGCCACCGTCTCACCGGCGCGGGGCGTGGGCAGCACCACGTGCCCCATCCCCTGCGCGCCGGTGACGAACGTCTGGGCCAGGCCGGTGCGGACCGGCGAGTGGTCCAGGACGGGTCCGAAGAACACCTCCACCGGCGTGCCCGCCGGGTCGCGGAAGGCGATGACCTCCTCGGCGTCGCGCTCGGCGGCCGCGCGGGGCGGCAGGACCTCCACCGGCGTGCCGGCCTTGTCCACCGCCTCGCGGACGGCCGCCAGCGCGTACCGGTCGCGGACCTCCCAGCCGACCGCCAGCACGCGGTCGGCGTCGCCGGGCAGCACCGCCAGCCGGTGCCGGCGCTCGTCCATGCGCAGGTACAGGCCCTCGGGGTCGGGGCCGGAGCCCTCGGCGAAGCCGAGCGCGCCGACCGTCAGCTCGCGCCACCGCTCCAGGTGGCGGGTCTGGACCCGCAGGTAGCCGAGACTTCTGATGTGCGTCACTGTGCCTCCTGGGCGGTGGTCCGAGGTGGTGGTCCGGGGCGGGCGTCAGATCATCGAGCGCATCGGGCCCTGCGGCGGCTCGATGTCGAGGGCGGTGAGGGCCGCGACGTGGTAGACCGAGCCGGGCACGTGGATGGCGTGCGCCAGGCCCACGTGGGCGTCGCGCCAGAACCGCTGGATCGGGTTGTCGGCGCGCATCGCGTTGCCGCCCGAGCGCACCACGATCTCGGTCATCGCGTGCACCGCCCGCCAAGCCGCGCGGACCTGGGTGCGGCGTCCGGCGGCGCGGTCGGCGAAGGAGATCTCCTCCCCCGCCGCGACCCGGTCGTACATGCGCGCGGCGTTGTCCAGCAGCGCGGTGCGGGAGGCGGCGATCTCCTCGGCGGCCTCGCTGATCGCGTACAGCACGTACGGGTCGTCCTTGATCCTGGTGCCGGTGATCTGGGTGCGGCCGCGCTGGTAGGCCAGGTGGTGGGCGAGCGCGCCCTCGGCGATGCCGATCACCGCGGCGGTGATGCCGAGCGGGAACACGCACGAGAACGGCATCAGGTAGGCCGGGTCGGTCAGCCCGGCCTCGCGGGCGGCGCTGCCGTCCACGACCTTGCCGTAGGGCAGGGTGCGGTAGGCGGGCACGAAGGCGTCGCGGACGATGACGTCCTTGCTGCCGGTGCCGCGCAGCCCGGCCACGTCCCAGGAGTCCTCGACGATCTCGTAGTCCGACCGGGGCAGGATCAGGTGCAGCGAGGACGGCGACTGGGCCACCCTCCCGTCGGCGTCGCCGAGCATCCCGCCGAGGAAGATCCAGTCGCAGTGGTCGGTGCCGGAGGAGAACTGCCAGCGGCCGTTGAAGACGTAGCCGCCGTCCACCGGGCGGGCCACGCCCATCGGCGCGTACGGCGAGGCGATCCAGGTGTCGGGGTCCCGCCCCCACACCTCCTGGCGCACCCGGGGGTCGGCGTAGGCCATCTCCCAGGGGTGGACGCCGACGATCCCGGCGACCCAGCCGGTGGAGCCGTCGAGGGCGGCGATGCCCATCACCGTCTCGGCGAACTCGCGGGGGTGGACCTGGAGGCCGCCGTGCTCCTTCGGCTGGAGCATCCGGATCGCCCCGGACTCGCGCAGCACCTTGGCGGCCTGGTCGTCCAGGCGGCCGGCCGCCTCGTTGGCGGGGCCGAGCGCGCGGATCTCCTCCGCGCGTTCCATGATCTTGTTGAGCACCGACTGCGTCATCGGCTTCCTCCCGTGATGTCGATCGGTCAGCCGTCGTAGCTGACCCTGAGCCGGTCGGTGACCGGTCTGGCCTGGCAGGCGAGGATCAGGCCGTCGGCGCGGTCGCGCTCGTCCAGCACCGTGTCGGCGTCCAGCACCGCCTCGCCCTCCAGCAGCACGCAGGCGCACGCGGCGCAGGAGCCCTCGCGGCAGGAGAACGGGGCGTCCACCCCGGCGCGCAGCAGCACGTCCAGCAGGTGCTCGGAGCGGGGCCAGGGCAGGGTGCGGACGGCGCCGTCGATCTCGACCTCGACGGTGGCGGCGGCCTCTTCCTCGGCGGTGGCGGCGGGCGCGGGCGTCCCGGTGGCGAACGGGTCGCCCTCCAGCGAGAAGAAGCGCTCGGTGTGCACGCGTTCGGCGGGCGTTCCGGCCTCGGCCAGCGCGGCCGCCGCCATCGCCATGAACGGGGCGGGCCCGCACACGAACGCCTCCCGGTCCGCGTACGGCGCGGCCAGCGCCCCGAACGCCGGAGCGGTGGGCAGCCCCTGCACCGTCTCCAGCCAGTGCACGACCGTCAGCCGGTCGCCGTGCTCGGCGGCCAGGGCGCGCAGCTCGGCGGCGAAGATGACCGAGCGCTCGTCCCGGTTGGCGTACAGCAGGGCGATCCGGCCGGTGCCCGCGGCGAGGCACGCCTTGAGGATCGACATGACCGGGGTGATGCCGCTGCCCGCGGCGGCCAGCAGCAGGTCCCCGTCCAGCGACGCGGGGGTGAAGGTCCCGGCGGGCCGCAGCACCTCCAGCACGTCGCCCGCGGCGACGCGGTCGCAGATCCAGTTGGACGCCAGGCCCCCGGCGACCCGCTTGACGGTCACCTTGAGCAGGTCGTCGCAGGCCGGGGAGCTGCTCAGGGAGTAGCAGCGGGCCGTCCAGCCGTCCCCGGCCGGCACCCGGAAGGTGAGGAACTGGCCCGGCCGGTAGGCGAAGCGCTCGCGGTCGCCGCCGGCGGGTTCCAGGACGAGCGAGCAGGCGTCGGCGGTCTCGCGGACGACCTCCACCACGCGCGCCTTGAGCGGGCCCGCCGCCGTCATGGCCGCACCGGGTCCTGCCCGGCCCCGGTCTTCGCGCGGGCGGCGGCGTGCCGGGCCGCGATGTGGCCGAACACGATCGAGGGGCCGATGGTGGCGCCCGGCCCGGCGTACTCGTTGCCCATCACCGAGGCGGAGGTGTTGCCGGTGGCGTACAGGCCCTCGATGACCGAGCCGTCGGCGCGCAGCACCCGGGAGTGCTCGTCGCAGACCAGCCCGCCCTTGGTGCCGAGGTCGCCGACCTCCAGGCGGAAGGCGTAGTAGGGGGCGGCGTCGATGACGTCGAGGTTGGGGTTCTTGAGGTTGGGGTCGCCGTAGTAGCGGTCGTAGGCGCTGTCGCCGCGGCCGAAGTCGGGGTCCTTGCCCGCGCGGGCGTACCCGTTGAAGGTCTCGACGGTCGCGGCCAGGGCGTCGGCCGGGACGCCGATCTGCGCGGCCAGCTCGGCGAGCGTCCCGGCCTTGAAGGCGATGCCCTGGTCGTAGAACTCCTTGGGGATCGGCATCCCGGGCAGGATCTGCGCGAACGGGTAGCGGGCGCGGGCCTTGGCGTCCATCACGAACCACGCCGGGACGTGCCCGCCCGCGAGCTGGTCGTGCACGAAGTTGACGTAGGGCGAGGACTCGTTGGTGAAGCGCGTCCCGGCCGACGACACGATCACCGACCGAGGGATGCAGCGCTCGGACACCAGCGGGATCGTCGCGCCCGCCGGGTGCCGGACGGCGGGCATCCACCAGGCGTCGTCCATCAGGTCCAGGGCCGCGCCCAGCCGCTCCCCGGCGCGGATGCCGTCGCCGGTGTTCTCCCGGGCGCCCATGCCGTGGTCGTCGCGGCCGCCGTCGGGCAGGTACCGGGCGCGCATCTCGGCGTTGTGGTCGAAGCCGCCGGTCGCCAGCAGCACCCCGTACCGGCCGCGCAGCCGGCGCGTGCCGTCGGGGCCCTTCACCTCGACGCCGGTGACGGTCCCGTCTGCGTCGGTGATCAGGTCGGTCATGGCGGTGTCGAGCCACAGCGGGACCCCGGCGTCCTTGAGCGCCATCCGCATCCGGGCCACCAGCGCCCGCCCGCCGGTCGCCATGTGGCGGCGGCGGACCATGTTGGACGACACCCGCCAGGCCGCGACCAGCGACGCCCGGCGGCCGCGCCAGGTGCGCTTGGCCATCGCCAGGTCGCGGTAGTCCTTCCCGGTGATCCACAGGCCCAGCGGGCCCTTCATGCTGTTGGGGCGCTGGTACTTCTCGTCCTCGCCCAGCTCGCGGGTGTCGAACGGCACCGCCTCGATCGAGCGGCCCAGCGGGCGGCCGCCCTCCAGCTCGGGGTGGTAGTCGGCGTAGCCCTTGGTCCAGAAGAACCGCATCCACCTGCTCTTGCCGAGCACCTCCATGGCGGCGGGGCCGTGGTCCACGAAGGCGTCCAGGCGGGCGGTCGGGACGCGGCCCCCGGTGAGCAGGTCCAGGTAGCGGCGGATCGACTCGCGGCTGTCGTCGTGGCCGAGGGCCCGCAGCGTGGGGTTGTTGGGAATCCAGATGCCGCCGCCGGAGATGCCGGTGCTGCCGCCGTACTTGGCGCCCTTCTCAATGATCAGCACGTCCAGCCCGGCGTCGGCGGCGGTCAGCGCGGCGGCCATGCCGCCCCCGCCGCTGCCCACGATCACCAGGTCGAACTCGCGGTCCCAGCCCGGGGCCGGGGCGCTCACGCGGCGTCCTCGCGGGTGAGGAAGGCGAGCACGACGCTTTCCCAGGCGTCCTTCTGCTCGATCATCACCCAGTGCCCACAGTCGGGGAACACGTGCACCTCGACGTCGGGGATGGTGCGCATGGGCAGCAGCGCCATGTCGACGGGGCTGACGCGGTCGTCGCGTCCCCAGGTGATGAGGGTCTTGGCCTTGAGCCTGTGCAGCGTCGCCCAGTAGGGCGGGGTGTCGGACGCGGCTGCGGCCGCGGCGGTGGCGGCGAAGGCGGCCTTGCCGTACATGCGGCGGGCGCTGTCCAGCGTGGCGGGGTCGGTGGCCTGCCGCCAGCGCTCCTCCACCATCTCCTCGGTGACCAGGGCGGGGTCGTAGACCATGGAGTGCAGCCACTGGACCAGCGCCTGGCGGGTGGGGTTCTCGGTGAACTCCTGCAGGAGCCGGATGCCCTCGCCGGGCCCGGGGCTGAAGATGTTGCGGCCGACGCCGCCGACGGTGACCAGCCGCCCGATCCGCTCGGGGCGCTCCAGGGCGACGCGGGCGGCGACGATCCCGCCCATCGAGTTGCCGATCACATCGACGCGGTCCAGGCCCAGGCCGTCCAGGAAGCGCAGCACGGCGCCGGAGGCCGCGACCATGGGGTGTTGGTCGGTGGGGTCGCTCACCCCGAAGCCGGGGAACTCCAGGATCAGGCAGCGGAAGTGCTCGGCGAGCGCCGGGAGGTTGCCGCTGAAGTTGCGCCAGCCGGTCACGCCCGGGCCCGAACCGTGCAGAAGCAGCAGCGGCGGCCCGTCACCGGCCTCGTGGTAGCGCAGCACGCCCTGGTCGGTGGCCAGCTCGCGCGCCGTCGCCTCGTAGTTCAGCTCCGTGGGCATGTCTCTCAGTCCTTCGGGGGTGGCTTGCCCGGAACGTAGTTCGGCGCGGCGGCCGGGGGCCGGGCCCGTCCCGATCAGCGGGACGTCCGGCGGGAGGGCGCCGGGCGGGCGCGCGGCGGCGCCTTCTTCCGCTCATCGGGATCGCGCCGGGCGGGCGGGACGGGCCGTGCCTACGTTCCAGCTCCGACCCGACCGGTCCCCGCGACCCGCGACCAGCCCCGAGGTGACCCCATGCCCGCCGAGCCAGCGCTCACCGCCGCCTCCCCCGCCGCCGGCGCCCCCACTCCGGCCGAGTTCCGCAAGGCCATGGCCGAGTTCGCCACCGGCGTCACGGTGATCACCGCCGTGCACGGCGGCGAGCCGGTGGGCTTCGCCTGCCAGTCCTTCACCTCGGTGTCACTGGAGCCGCCGCTGGTGCTGTTCTGCGCCGACCGGCGCGGCCGGTCCTGGGCGCGCATCCGCGCGGCCGGGCGCTTCTGCGTGAACGTGCTCGGCGAGGAGCAGCGCGAGCTGTGCGACCGGTTCGGCTCCAGCCGGGGCGCCAAGTACGAGGGGCTCGGCTGGGACCTGTCGGAGTGGGGCACCCCGCAACTGCGCGGGGTGCTGCTCAACGTGCACGCCGAGGTGCTGGACGTGCACCCGGCCGGCGACCACGACGTGGTGATCGGCCGGGTGCTGGCGGTGCGGCGCCCGGAGGCGCCGCGCCCGCCGATGCTGTTCTTCCGCAGCCGGTTCGGCGTCGCCCCCTCCGGCGACGCGCCGGCCGTCCCCGGCCCGTGGGGCGAGGACGGCCGGTGGGGCTGGGGATGAGGTCACATCCAGTCGCCGCGGCCCTCCACCGCCAGCAGCCGGTCCATCGTCTCGGCCGACCAGGCGCCCTCAGGGACGGTCCTGCGGGGGGCGCGGGGCCGCCGGGGCGGCCCGCCGCCGCGCCGCGCGGACGCCGAGGCCGGGAACAGCACCAGCGACGCCTCCCGGGCGGCGGTGACCACCAGCGGGGCGACCTTCTCCAGCGGCGCGTGCACGTCCCCCACCAGGGAGATCCCGGCGACCGGGCCGTCGGCGCCGCGGATCGCCGCGGCCACGCAGGCGATGCCGGGGAAGGACTCGCCGCGCTCGAACGCCAGCCCGCGCCGCTGCCGGATGCGGTGCAGCTCCTGGTGCAGGGTGCCCAGCTCGCCGATGGTGCGGCTGGTGAGCCGGTGCATCGCCGACCCGAGCAGCGCGTCCACCTGCTCGGCCTCCAGCCAGGCCAGCATCGCCTTGCCGAGCGCGGTCGAGTGCGCCGGGGCCCGGCCGCCGACCCGGGACGGCACCGAGGTGGCCAGCCGCCCGCCCAGCTTGTCCAGGTAGTGGATCTCCGGGCCGGACAGCACGGCCAGGTGCGCCACCAGGCCGGTGGTCACCTGGAGCTCGTGCAGCAGCGGCGCGGCGGCCTCGCGGATCTTGCCGTGGCCGCCGTCCTGGCCGCCCAGCCCCAGCGCGCGCTGGCCCAGGCCGTAGCCGAACGTGTGGTGGGTCAGCCAGCGCTGGCCGACGAGCTGGTCGAGGATCCGGTGCGCGGTGGAGCGCGGCAGCCGGGTGCGGCGGGCCACGTCCTCCAGCGTCAGCCGGGCCGTCGGCCCGTTGAAGGCGTCCAGGATCAGGGTCATCCGCTCGACCATCGACGGCGGCGTCTCGCGCCGCACCGACGTCATGGCCTCGGCCATCGCACCTCCCAGAACAAGACTGAAATGAATTCTTGTTAACCGGAATGTAGCAATCGGCGACCGCCAGCGGAAGTATTGAGATCACCCTGTTCACAGGGCTATATTCCGCTTCCACTGCTCAGGTCGCTCTGCTCCGAAGCACCTAGAACGATTTTCGATCGAGAGGAGCGCAGCGGTGCGCATCGGCCTCGTCACCCCCGTGGTGGCGCAACCCCCGGGCGGCCACGCCGCCTGGGAACCGCACGCCGGCGTCGAGGAGGTCGGCCGGATCGCCGAGACCGCCGACCGGCTCGGCTACCACCACCTCACCTGCAGCGAGCACGTCGCCGTGCCCGTCGAGGCGGCCGGGTCGCGCGGCGGGGTCTACTGGGACCCCCTGGCCACCTTCGGCTACCTCGCCGCCCGCACCGCGCGCATCCGCCTGGCCACCCAGGTGCTCGTGCTCGGCTACCACCACCCCCTGGCCGTCGCCAAGCGCTACGGCACCCTGGACCGCGTCAGCGGCGGCCGCTTGACCCTGGGCTTGGGCGTCGGCAGCCTGGAGGAGGAGTTCGACCTGCTCGGAGCGCCTTTCCAGGGGCGCGGCGAGCGCGCCGACGAGGCCCTGCGGGCCCTGCGCGCCTCCCTGTCCCAGCGCCTGCCGAGCCACCACGGCGCCCACTACGACTTCTCCGGCCTGGTCGTGGAACCGCACGCCGTCCAGGAGCACGTCCCTATCTGGATCGGCGGCCGCACGGCACGCTCCCTGCGCCGCGCCCTGGCCACCGACGGCTGGGTCCCGTTCGGCCTCCCCCTGGCCGACCTCGCCCGGATGCTCGCCGGTACCGACCTCCCGCCCGGCTTCGACGTCGTCCTGAGCCCGCCCGCCCCCCTGGACCCGCTGGCCGCCCCCGCCCGGACGGGCGAGACCCTGAACCGCCTCCGCGAGGCGGGAGCGACCATCGCGGGCGTGCGGCTGGCCTCCTCCTCCCCCGGCCACTACTGCGAGCAGCTCGCCGCGCTGCGCGCCCTGGCCGCTCCTTACGACCTCACCTTCGGAGCCGAGAAGTGACCGAGTCCCGCCTGGCCGACCTGGAACGCCGCCTGCGCCTGCTGGAGGACGAACGGGAGATCACCCGCCTGGTCCTGTCCTACGGCCCCCTGGTCGACAGCGGCCGCGCCCGCGACGTCGCCGCCCTCTGGACCGCCGACGGCGTATACGACGTGGACGAGTTGTACATGGAGGGCCGCCCGGAGATCGAGGCCATGGTCGCCTCCGACGCCCACCGGAACTGGATCCGCGGCGGCTGCGCCCACACCATCGGCCCGCCGCACGTCACCGTCTCCGGCGACGACGCCACCGCCGTCGGCTACACCCTCATGGTCGTCAACACCCCGGAGGGCTTCACCGTCCGACGCGCCACCGCCAACCACTGGCGCCTGCGCCGCACCCCCGCGGGCTGGCGCGCGGTCACCCGCACCAACCGCGTCCTGGACGGGCGTCCGGAGTCGCCCGCACTGCTGTCCTCGGCGCTTCCCGAACCGGACTGAGGCCGATGCCCGCGCGCCGGCCGTGCGGCACGCGGGCATCGGGGGCTAGCGATCGCCGGTCAGGATTCGAGCCAGGGGATCGTGACGCGGGTGAAGACGATGCCGCCCGTGTCGCCGATCTCGTAGAGGACGCCGACGGAGCCGTCGGGCATGACCGCCATCGTGGAGTACCCCGCGGCGCCCGGCTTGATCAGCGCCGAGCGCGGCCAGCTCGCGCCGTCGTCGCGGCTGACGCGGACGGTCAGCTCAGTGCGGCTGGTCGCGGCGTTGTTGCTGTGCAACGCGACGCCGGTCAGGCCGGGAGCGCCGCTGGTGGGCCGCAGGTAGGAGATCTCGTCGCCGTTGCAGGCGGGGTCGATGAGGCCGCTGTTCCAGCTCGGCCCGAAGGGGGTGGTCGCATCGGCGGCGGTGGCGTACCAGCGGTTGCCCCCGCCGTTGGAGCGCATGTTCTGCGCGACCCGCCCGGTGGAGCGCTGGACGGCCTTGCTCTCGTTGACGCCGGTCCCGGCGGTGGTGCCGTTGTGCCAGGTGGCGCCGTGGTCGTCGGAGTAGATGTTGGAGGCGTGGTCGCCGCTGGCGTCCCGGTAGACGATCGGCTGGACGAGCCGTCCGGACGCGAACTGGACGCCGTGCCCGGACGAGGCGAACATGCCCGCCCAGTCGGCCTTGCGGACCTGCGGGTTGAGGTCGACGGGCGCGCTCCAGGTGGCGCCGTCGTCGGTGGAGGTGATGTAGCGGATGTGGGTGTTGGTGGTCGCCGTCGCGGAGGTGTCTCCGGCGGTGGAGCCGTAGTAGCCCACGCCCGGTTTCGGGGAGTAGGTGAAGAACGCGAACAGCTTGCCGGTGATGCGGTCCACGATCAGGCTCGGGTCGCCGTAGCCCTGCGAGGCCGTCGGCGCCTTGGCGATGATCTTCGGGGTGGAGAAGGTGGCGCCGCCGTCGGTGCTGCGGACCATCGCGAGCTGGATGTCGTTGGTGCCGCCGCCGAGGTCGTAGGACCCGTCCACGCGGGCGTCGGCGAGCGCGACGACCGTGCCGCCGTTGGTGACGGCGAGGGCGGGGATGCGCACGGACCTGGCGGCCTTGCCGAGCCCGTCGATGACGGTGGAGGTCATCAGCACGGTCTGGGAGTTCATGCCGGGCCTGCCGCTGCCGACGCCGCATCCCGACGTCCCCGACAGCGTCCGGGTCCAGCTGCCGGAGGAGATCTGGAAGGTGTAGGGGGTGCCGTCCGCGACCGTCCAGTAGAGGCTGTCGTCACCCCGCCCGGCCGGGACGGTCACCGACCAGGGGGAGCCGGTCTTGCCGGGCCAGGCGACGGTGAAGGTCCTGGCGTCGGCGGACCGGTTGTCCAGGACGAGGCGGAGGCGGTGCGGGGCGCCGCAGTCCATCGCGGCGCGCGCGCTGAGCGCGCCGGAGCAGTCGAGGGTGCCGCTGTCGGTCTGGTCGAAGCCCTCGGGCGTCGTCGTGCGGAAGGTGTAGGAGGTGCCGGACGGCTTGGTGAAGTGGAAGTGGGCGCTGTCCCCGGCGGCGACGGCGGCCTTCCAGGTGCCGACGCCCGGCCACGTCAACGTGAACGTCGTGGGGGCGGACGTCCTGTTGGTGACGGTCTGCTGGATGCGGCTCGACGTGCAGTCCGTCGTCGTGACGGCGGACTGCGCGTCGGCCGCGTGCGCGGGCGGCGCGAGCCCCAGCAGCAGGACGCCGGACGCGGCGGCGAGCAGGAGGCGCGGAGGCAGGGGGTTGCGGGGCAGGGGTCTCCGGGGCATGGCGTCACCCTCTCGATCAGAGGTAGGACGTAGGATGTCCTATCCACCGCCGAAAGTAGGTCCGGCGGCCCGGCCCGTCAAGGGCCGGGCCGTCACGAGGCGGCGGCGCGGAGGCGGTCGCGGATGCCCTGGAAGTGCGCGGCCATCGCGGCGACGGCGGCCTGCCGGTCGGAGGCGCGCAGCGCGTCGTAGATGTCGCGGTGCCGCTGCGCGACGTCGGCGGCCTCCTGGGCGACGGGCGCCAGGTCGTGCTGCAGCGTGCGGTACACGTCCCAGAACGCGCCGAGGAGCTGGTTCACGATCGGGTTGGCGAGCGGCCGGTAGAGCAGCTCGTGGAAGAGCCGGTCGGTCTCGGGCGTCACCCGCCCGGCCGCGGCCTCCTCCTCCATCCGCCGCATGACCTCGTCCAGCTCGGCGTTGCCGGCCGCCAGGCCGCGGGCGATGACCTGCTCGACCAGCCCGCGTTCCAGGATCTCGCGGACCTCCACCAGGTGGACCAGGTCGTCGCGGCCGTGCCGCTGGGAGACGCGGGCGTGGAAGGTCAACTCGTCGACCAGCGCGCCGAGCGACATCGTCCCGACGTACATGCCGAAGCCGTGCCTGATCTCGACGATCCCGACGGCCTGCAGCGCCTTCAGCGCCTCGCGCAGCGAGTTGCGGCTGACGTCCAGCTCCTCGACCAGCTCGAACTCGGTTGGCATCGGGTCGCCGACCGCGAGGCCGCGCTCCAGGATCAACTGCTTGACGCGCTGCTGCACCTCCTCGGTCCGGCTGCTGCGCCCTCGCGTCGCACGGCTCCGAGTCCGACCAGCGGTCATCGGTTCACGCTCCCCATCCCCGATCTGCAATCCGGCGGCGGCCCGGCACTTGACCTCGCCGGGACCGCGCCCTACGGTACACCGACAAGTGACGTTGGATGTCCTACCTCCCCTCCCACCTGCGTCGCCTATCCTCAACCCCCCGCAAACGACCTCCAGGAGTCGACGTGACCGAGCTCCAGACCGGCCGCGGCGCCAGCCGCCGCGACTTCCTCCGCTACACCGGCCTCCTCGGCGCCGCGGCGACGATCACGGCCGGCCTGGCCGCGTGCGGCGGCCCGTCCTCCACCGGCTCGGGCGGCAGCGGCGGCGACAAGGACACCATCACGGCCGCGCTCGCGTACGCGCTGTCGGGCGGCTTCGACCCGATGACCGCCTCCAGCGCCGTCGCCGTGGCCGCCAACCTGCACGTCCTCGAACCGCTGGTCGACCTCGACCCGGTCACCCGGCAGCCCTTCAACGCGCTCGCCAAGGCGGCGCCGGAGAAGGTCGACGACACCACCTACCGCGTGGCGGTCCGGGACGGCGCGACCTTCCACGACGGCTCGCCGGTCACCGCCGACGACGTCGTGTTCTCCTTCGAGCGCGTGCTCGACCCCGAGAACGCGTCGCTGTTCGCGCAGTTCCTGCCGTTCCTGGACAAGGTGAAGAAGGTCGACGACAAGACCGTCGAGTTCAAGCTGAAGTACGCGTTCGCGCTGTTCGGCGAGCGGCTGTCGGTCGTGCGGATCGTGCCGCGCAAGCTCGTCGAGGCCGACCAGAAGAAGTTCGACGCGCTCCCGGTCGGCTCGGGTCCCTACAAGCTGACCGCCGCCAGCGCCGGCACCGGCCTGACGTTCGCGAAGTCCGACGCCTACAACGGGCCGCGTCCCGCCAAGACCGCGAAGATGACGTGGCTGCTGCTGACCGACCCGTCGGCCCGCGTCACCGCCCTGCAGTCCGGCCGCGTCCAGGCGATCGAGGCCGTCCCCTACCTGAACGCCGACCAGCTTTCGAAGTCGGCGCAGGTCCAGTCGGTGCAGAGCTTCGGGCTGCTGTTCCTGATGTTCAACTGCGCGGCCAAGCCGTTCGACGACGTGCGGGTGCGGCAGGCGCTGCACTACGCGATCGACACCGACAAGCTGATCAAGACGGCGCTGCTGGGCAACGCCACCGCCGCGACGAGCTTCCTGCCCGCCGACCACCCCGGCTACGCCAAGGCCGCGACCGTCTACGGGTACGACCCGGACAAGGCCAAGAAGCTGCTCCAGGAGGCCGGGGTCAGCGGCCTGGAGGTCGAGCTGATCACCACCGACACCGACTTCGTCAAGGACTGCGTCCCCCTGATCAAGCAGAGCTGGGACGCGGTCGGCGTGCGGACCACGCTGAACGTCGGGCAGTCCGGCGGCCAGTACGCCAACCACGTCGACACCGGCAAGTTCCGGGTGATGGCCGCGCCCGGCGACCCGTCGGTGTTCGGCAACGACGTCGACCTGCTGATGCGCTGGTTCTACGTCGGCACCTGGCCGGAGAAGCGCCACCGCAGCTCGGGCACCGCCGAGGCGAAGAAGGTCGTCCGGCTGCTGGACGAGGCGGCCCGCGCGACCGACGAGGCCGCCCGCAAGAAGGCGTGGGCCGAGGCCATCGACGTCGTCGCCGAGCAGGCCGCGCTCTACCCGGTCTTCCACCGCAAGCTCGTGACCGGCTGGAACGACAAGGCGCTCAGCGGGTTCCGGCCGGTGCCGACCACCGGGCTGTCGTTCCAGAACGTCGGCCGCGCCTGACCCCGCCCCCCGGGCAGAAAGAACGGACCCCACCCAGATGGCAACCATCCTGCGGATGGCGCTGGGACGGCTGCTGACCCTGGTGCCCATGGTGCTCGGGATCACGCTGTTCGTCTTCGTCGTCCTGCGGTTCTCCCCGAACGACCCCGCCTACAACGCGCTCGGCGAGGGCTCCACGCCGGAGGCGCGGCACGCGTACGCGGTCGCCAACGGCCTGGACGACCCGCTGCCGGTCCGCTACGTCCGGTTCCTGGGCGATCTGGTGCGCGGCGACCTCGGCGTCACCGCGCCGCCGAGCCGGCCCGTCACCGACGCGATCGGCACCGCGTTCCCGCTCACCCTCCAGCTGACGATCCTGTCGGTCCTGGTCGGGGTCGCCTTCGCCCTGCTGCTCGGGGTCACCGCGGCGCTGTTCCGCGACCGCTGGCCCGACCAGGTCATCCGGGTGGTGTCCATGGCGGGCGTCGCGATGCCGTCGTTCTGGCTCGGCATCCTGCTGATCCAGCAGTTCGCGCTGGGACTCGGCTGGTTCCCGACCGGCGGCTACGTCAACCCCGCCGACTCGGTCGGCGAGTGGCTGCGCAGCCTGGCGCTGCCCGCGGCCGCGGTCGGCTTCCCGGTCGGGTCGCTGCTCGCCCGCGTCGTGCGGACGGCGATGGTCGAGGAGCTCGACCGCGACTACGTCCGCACGGCCGTCGGCGGCGGCCTCCCCCGCGTCGTGGTCGTCGGCCGCAACGTGCTGCGCAACGCGCTCATCACACCGCTGACCGTCCTCGGCCTCCAGGTCGGCTACCTGCTGAGCGGCGCCGTGGTAGTCGAGGCGATCTTCGGGCTGCCCGGCCTCGGCACGCTCATCATGCAGGGCGTCACCGCCGGCGACCCGGCGCTGGTGCAGGGCGTCGTGCTGTCCATCGCGCTGACGTTCCTGCTGGTGAACCTGCTGGTCGACGTCCTCTACCTGTTCGCCAACCCCCGGCTGAAGGGAGCGACCCGATGAGACTCCCGGGTGCCCTGCGGCGGCTGCGGCCGGCCTCCCGCGCCGCGCTCGCGGTGCTGCTGGTGATCGTGGTGGCCGCGCTGTGCGCGCCGCTGATCGCGCAGCACGATCCGCTGACCACGGGCGTCGCGGGCCGCGGCCCGTCCGGCGAGCACTGGTTCGGCACCGACCGCGTCGGCCGCGACGTGTTCGCCCGCGTGCTGTACGGGGCGCGCTGGTCGCTGGCGATCGGGGTCGGCGCGGCGCTGCTGGCGCTCGCCGTCGGCGCGGTGCTCGGCTCGCTGGCCGCCACCTCGCACCGGGCCGCGGACGAGGTGATCATGCGCTGCCTGGACGTCGTCATGGCGTTCCCGGCGGTCGCGCTCGCCGCCGTCCTGGTCACCGTGTTCGGCAAGAGCCTGCCGGTGCTGATCGGGACGATCGCGTTCCTGTACGTCCCGCAGATCTCCCGCGTCATCCGGGCCAACGTGCTGTCGCAGTACGGCGAGGACTACGTCGCCGCCGAACGCGTCATCGGCGCGGGCCGGGCCCACATCCTGCGCCGCCACGTCGTCGTCAATTGCGCGGCGCCGATCCTGGTGTTCGTCACGATCGTCGTGGCCAACGCCATCGTGTTCGAAGCGAGCCTGTCGTTCATCGGCGCGGGCGTGCAGGACCCGGACCCGTCGTGGGGCAGCGTCATCGCCTACGGGAAGACGCTCGTGCTGTCGGGCGGCTGGTGGGCGACGTTCTTCCCCGGCCTGTTCATCCTGGTCACGGTGCTGGTGCTGAACATCCTCTCCGAGGGCGTGTCCGACGCCTGGGCGGCGCCCTCGGCCCGCTCCGGCGACGACGCCTCGGCCGCGCCGCCCGCCGCGCCGACGCGCGAGCGCAAGGCCGACGCCGAGGCAGAGGCCCTGTCGGCCACCGTGGACCGGGGGCTGCGCGAGGCGGGCCGCCGCTTGGCCGGGCGGGCCCGCCCGCTGCCGGAGGGCGAACCCCTCCTGCGCGTCGAGGACCTGACGATCTCCTTCCCCGGCCGCTACGGCGACGTCGAGGTGGTCGACGGGGTGTCGCTGGACGTGCGGCCCGGCGAGGTGCTCGGGCTGGTCGGCGAGAGCGGCTGCGGCAAGAGCCTCACCAGCCTCGCGATCATGGGGCTGGAGCCGGGCGCGGCGCGGATCGGCGGCCGGCTGCTGTTCGACGGCCGCGACCTGCGGGCGATGCCCGCCCGCGAGCGCCGCCGCCTGCTCGGCCACGACATGGCGATGATCTACCAGGACGCGCTGTCGTCGCTGAACCCGGCGATGACGATCCGCGCCCAGCTGCGCCAGCTCACCCGCCGCGGCGGCACCCGCACCCCCGCCGAGCTGCTCGAACTGGTCGGACTCGACCCCGAGCGCACGCTGCGCAGCTACCCGCACGAGCTGTCGGGCGGCCAGCGCCAGCGCGTCCTGATCGCGATGGCGCTGTCGCGGGACCCGCGCCTGGTGGTCGCCGACGAGCCGACCACCGCGCTCGACGTCACCGTCCAGGCCGCCGTCATGCGGCTGCTGCTGCGGCTGCGCGAGGAACTGGGCTTCGCGCTGATCCTGGTCTCGCACGACCTCGCCCTCGTCGCCGACGTCACCGACCGGGTCGTGGTCATGTACGGCGGGCAGGTCGCCGAGGCCGGCGTCACGCCCGAGGTCGTGGCCGCGCCGCAGCACCATTACGCGCGGGGCCTGCTCGGCGCGGTGCTGTCGCTGGAGGCGGCCGGGTCGCGGCCCGTCCAGATCCCCGGCACGGTCCCGTCACCGGCGCACTTCCCCGCCGGGTGCCGGTTCGCCGACCGCTGCGCCGCCGCCACCGACACCTGCGCGCGGGTACGGCCGGAGCAGTCCGGCGACGCGCACCGGCACGCGTTCGCCTGCCACCACCCGATCGGCCGCCCCATCGACGCCGCCGACCCGGTCACGACGGGAGACCCGCGATGAGCGACCACGTGATGGAACTGCGCGACGTGCACGTCCGCCTGCCCGCCCGCGGCGGCCCGGCGTTCCGCCGCTCGGTCGTCCACGCGCTGACCGGCGCCGACCTGGCGATCGCCCCCGGCGAGACGGTCGGGGTCGTCGGCGAGTCCGGTTGCGGCAAGTCGACGCTGGCCAAGGTGCTGGTCGGCCTGCAGAAGCCCACGTCCGGGACGGTGCTGTTCGAGGGCTCCGACCTCGGCTCCCTGCCGCGCAAGGAGCGCGCCGCCCGGCTCGGCGCGTCCGTCGGCATGGTCTTCCAGGACCCTTCGACCGCCCTCAACCGGCGGCTGACCGTCCACTCGGTCCTGCGCGACCCGCTCGACGTGCACCGGCGCGGCACGCCCGCCGAACGCGACGAGCGCGTCCGCGAGCTGATGGCGCTGGTCGGGCTGCCGCGGTCGGCCGCCGCCGCGCTCCCGGGGCAGCTGTCGGGCGGGCAGCGGCAGCGCGTCGCGATCGCCCGCGCGCTGATGCTGGAGCCGTCGCTGCTGGTCGCCGACGAGCCGACCTCGGCGCTGGACGTGTCGGTCCGCGCGCAGATCCTCAACCTCCTGCTCGACCTGAAGGACCGGCTGGGGCTGTCGATGGTGTTCGTCTCGCACGACATCCAGACCGTCCGCCGCATGTCCGACCGGGTCGTCACGATGTACCTCGGCCGGATCGTCGAGGACGTCCCCGCCGGAGCGCTCGCCGACACCCGCCACCCCTACACGCGGGCGCTGCTGTCGGCGACGCCGAGCCTGCTCGACCCCATGGAGCCGATCCGGCTGGACGGGCCGGTCCCGTCCGCCGTCCACCCGCCGAGCGGCTGCCCGTTCCGCACCCGCTGCTGGCGCGCCACCGACGCGTGCGCCGACGCCATGCCGCCGTTCACGCCCGCGTCCGAACCCGGGCACCTGTTCCGGTGCCTGCACCCCGTCACCGACACCGACCCCGCCGTCCCCCTGGAGAAGACCCCGTGACCACCGCTCCCTCCCCCGCTCCCACCGGCACCCTCCTGCGCGGCGTGGTGCCGCCGGTCTGCACGCCGCTCACCGCCGATCTCAAGATCGACGTCCCGTCGCTGGAGCGGCTCGTCGACCACCTCGTCGGAGCCGGCGTGGACGGGCTGTTCGTGCTCGGCTCCACCAGCGAGGTGGCGTTCCTGCCGGACGGGCACCGCCGCACCGTCCTGGAGACGGCGGTCGCCCGCGCCGCCGGCCGGGTCCCGGTGCTGGCCGGGGCCATCGACATGACCACCCTGCGGGTGATCGAGCACGCCCGCGCCGCCGCCGACGCGGGCTGCGACGGCATCGTCGCGACCGCCCCGTTCTACACGCGCACCCACCCGGCCGAGATCGAGGCGCACCTGCGCCAGGTCGCGGCGGCCGTCCCGCTCCCCGTCTACGCCTACGACCTGCCGGTGTCGGTGCACTCCAAGCTGGACGCCGCGATGCTGCTGCGCCTGGCCGCCGAAGGCGTGCTGGCCGGGGTGAAGGACTCCAGCGGCGACGAGGGCGGCATGCGCGGCCTGATGCTGGCCTTGCGGGACGCGTCCGTCCCGGGGTTCAGCGTCCTGACCGGCTCGGAGCTGACGGTCGACACCGCGTTCGCGATGGGCGTGCACGGCGTCGTGCCCGGCCTCGGCAACGTCGACCCCGCCGGCTACGTCCGGCTGTACGGGCACTGCCGCGACGGGCGCTGGGACGAGGCCCGCGCCGAGCAGGAGCGGCTGCTGCGCCTGTTCGACATCGTCAACTCCGGCGCCGCCGACCGCATGGGGCGCGGCTCGTCGGCGCTGGGCTCGTTCAAGGCGGCCCTGCACCTGCTCGGCGTCATCGACTGCCCGGTCACCGCCCCGCCGCAGGTACAGCTGGACGCGGGCGAGACCGAGCGGGTGCGGCGCATCCTCGCCGAGGCCGGCCTCCTGTGACCGGCGCCCGGTACGCGGCGCTGGACATCGGCGGCACGAAGATCGCGGCGGCGCTGGTCGCCGCCGATGGAACGGTCCTGGACCGGGCGCGCGTCCCGACCCCGCGCGACGGCGGGGCGTCCGTCCTGGCCGCCGCGGCGGGCCTGCTGGACGGCCTCGGCCCGTTCGCCGCGCTCGGCGTCGGGGCGCCGGGCGTCATCGATCCGGCGACGGGCCGCGTCGTGTCGGCGACCTCCGTCCTGCCGGGTTGGACGGGCACGCCCGTCCGCGAGGTCCTCGCCGCGCGCACCGGCCTGCCCGTCGCGGTCGTCAACGACGTCCGCGCCATGGCCTACGGCGAGGCGTCGGCAGGCGCGGGGGCCGGTTTCCACCGCGTGCTGCACGTGTCGGTGGGGACGGGCGTCGGCGGCGCGCTGACCACGGCCGGGCGGCTCGAACACGGGGCGCACGGCACCGCCGGGGAGATGGCGCATCTGCTGGTCCCCGAGACCGGACCGGTGCCGTGCGGCTGCGGCCGCCGCGACCACCTGGAGGCGGTCGCGTCCGGTCCGGCCATCGCGGCGACCGGCGACCCGGCCCGCGCGGGCGCCCTGCTCGGCCGTGCGCTCGCGGGCCTGCTCGCCGTCCTGGACCCCGACGCCGTCGTGCTCGGCGGCGGCGTCGCCCAGATCGGCGCCCCGTTCCTGGACGCCGTCACCGCCGCCTTCCGGGACGAGGCGCTCCCGCCGCTGCGCCGAACCCCGATCCTGCCCGCCCGCCTCGGCACCGACGCCCCGCTCGTGGGCGCGGCGCTCCTCGCCATGACCCGAGAAGGGGACCGATGACCCCGCAAGCCTTCGCCGCGACCGTCGCCGGACGACTGATCGTCTCCTGCCAGGCGGGTCACGGCCATCCGCTGCGCGACACCGCCGCCCTCACCCGCATGGCGCGGGCGGCGGTCGGCGGCGGCGCCGCCGCGATCCGCTGCGGCGGCGTGGGCGGCCTCCCCGACGTGGCCGCCATCGTGGACACGGTCGACGTTCCCGTCATCGGGCTCACCAAGGACGGGGCCGACGGCGTCTTCATCACCCCGACCGTCGCGGCGGCCCGCGCGGTCGCGGAGGCGGGCGCGGCGGTCGTCGCGGCCGACGCCACCTCGCGCCCCCGTCCGGACGGCCGTCCCCTGAAGGACTCGGTCGCGGCCGTCCACGACGCGGGCGCCCTGTTCATGGCGGACGTGGCGACCCTCGCCGAAGGCGTCGCCGCCGTGGAGGCGGGCGCCGACATGGTGGCCACCACCCTCTCCGGGTACACGCTTCCCGGCCCGCCGGCGCAGGGTCCGGATCTGGATCTGGTGCGCGCCCTCCGCGACGAGCTCCCTGACGCGCTGCTCATCGCGGAGGGCCGCTACCACTCCCCCGAGCTGGCGGCGGCGGCGCTTCGGGCGGGCGCGACATCGGTGGTGGTCGGCACGGCCATCACCGACCCGCGCTGGATCACCTCGCGCTTCGCCGCCGCCTTGGCCTGATCTAGTCGAGGAGGCCGCGCAGGTCGGCGGCGGCCTGGCGCGCGGCCTCCTCGGCGGCGGCGGACACTCCCCCGAGCCCGAAGTAGCCGTGGTTGAGCGTCGGCCACTCCCGGTGCACCACCTCGGCCCCGGCCTCCCGCAACGCGGCGGCGTACGCGGCCCCCTCGTCCCGCAGCACGTCGTAGCCGGCCGTGTGGACGACCGCGGGCGCGACCCCTGCCAGGTCGGCGGCGTGCAGCGGGGACACCCGCCAGTCCTTCCCGTCGCCCGGTGCGTACAGCTCGCAGAACCAGCGCATGCCCGCGAGCGAGAGGCCGTACCCCTCGGCCCGCTGCTCCCGCGACGGGTACAACGCGTTCACGCTCGCGTCGGCGTAGCCGCCGAGGACGTCGATGACCGGCACGATGAGCAGTTGCGCGGCCAGCGGCACACCGTTGTCACGGCAGGCCAGGGCGACGGAGGCGGCGAGCTGTCCCCCGGCGCTGTCCCCGGCGACGACGACCCGCTCCTCCGAGGCGGCGCAGTGCTCGGCGACGGCCAGGCAGTCCTCGAAGGCCGCCGGGAACGGGTGCTCGGGTGCGAGCCGGTAGTCGACCCCGACCACGGTCCACCCCGTCTCGGCGGCCAACCGGCGCATGTGCTGGCGGTGGGTGTCCATGCCTCCGGCGATCCATCCGCCACCATGGAAGAAGACGATCGTGGTCCCGTCCCGGAGTTCGGCCGCCTCGGTCACCCGTACCGGCACACGCCCGCCACTGGTCTCCACCCAGTCGTCGCGTTCGGTCACGGCGGGCTCGGTGAGCAGCGCCCGCGCCCGCTCGTTGACGGCGACCGAGTGCGTCCGCTCCCCCGCCACCGAGAGGTCAGCCATCGTCGAACCCTGTGCCTGCTGCCGCAGCCATTCCGCGATCGCCGCGTCGAAACCGCCGTCCGCCTTCACGATGTCGCCTTTCTGTAGGATATGGGACATCCTATATGTCAAAGGTCTTCTGGCAGAAGAACTCGACATCACGAACGTCGCCACATGTAGCAGGCCGGTCGCCTTTGAAAGAGCGTGGACTTCTCCAAGCTCCCTACATGAACGCTTCGCGGACGGGCTGAGGCCAGGGATGGTGCGCGGTCCTCGGAAGGCCAGCACGCCCAGGACATCTGCCCCGAAACGTCCCTGCTTACGGCCTCCTTCCGGCAGGACCTCAGCATCGGGCGCCCGGGACGGCCAGAGGGTGAGCATGAGGACGCCGCCGCTCCCGCGTACGGGGCGCGAGGCCCAGCGGCGGCGGAACAGGAGAGGTCATGAACAGCGATCGAATGAGCGCACCAAGCCGGTGGGGGCGGCGCGCCGCCGCAGTGGCCGTCGCGGCGGTGGTCGGGGGTACGGGACTGGGCGCGTTGGCGGCGCCCGCGCACGCGGAGCCCTCCGGGTGCGTCTACCCGAGGACCATGTGGGGCGTGCAGTGCCCCGAGGGCGACGGCGAGTACCGGTTCAAGATGGTCTGCTGGGTGATGAACACCTGGCCCCGGCGCCGCAACGTCGTGTACGGCCCCTGGGTGCAGGCCGGACCGGGAACCAGCTCGCGGGTGGCCGGCTGCCCTGTGAACAACCTGCCGATGACCAAAACCGTCGAGTTCCGCTGATCGAAGCGCGTCCACCCGGCTGACTCACCACCACGACAACGCGAACGGCCGCCGGCCCGTCGAACAGCGAGTCATCGACACCGGCGGCCTCGCCGTCGACGTCTACGGCCGGTCCTGTCCGTTGTGGGCGGCGTTCAGTCCTCGACAAGGACGCAGCGGGTGCGCCGGTAGATGGTCGGCATGCACTTGTTGCAGTGGACGCAGCGCGACGCGGTGGCGGTGTCGCGCTGAATCCTGTTGACCAGGTCGGGTTCCATGAGCAGGGCGCGGGCCATGGCGGCGAACTGGAAGCCGGCGTCCATGGCGTGCCGCAGGTGCGCGTGCTCGGTGATCCCGCCGAGCAGGATCAGGGGCATGGAGAGGGCCTCGCGGAACCGGCGGGCGGTGGGGAGCAGGTAGAGCGGCGTGTAGGGGTAGTGGTGCAGGAAGCCGCGTCCGGCGACCTTCAGGCCGGTCCGCAGGGGCTGGGGGAAGGCGTTGGCCAGTTCCTTGACCGGCGGATGGCCGCGGAACAGGTACATGGGGTTGAGCAGCGACCCGCCCGCGGTGAGGACGAGGGCGTCCAGGTGCCCGTCGCCCTCCAGGAGCCGGGCGGCGGCGATGGCGTCGTCCACGGTGAGGCCGCCGCGCACCCCGTCCTCCATGTTGAGCTTGGCGGTGACGGCGATGCGGTCCCCGACCCGCGCGCGGACGGCCTGGGCGACCTGGCGGGCCAGGCGGGCCCGGTTGGGCAGCGGGCCGCCCCACTGGTCGCGGCGGCGGTTGAGCCGGGGCGTCAGGAAGGAGCTGATCAGGTAGTTGTGGCCGAAGTGCAGCTCGACGGCGTCGAAGCCGCTGTCGGCCACCAGCTCGGCGCCGTCGGCGAACGCGGTGACCAGGCGGGACAGGTCGTCGGCGGTGGCGCCCTGGATGAAGCGTCCGGTCAGCGGGCTGAGCCGGCGCGACGCCGACAGCGCGGGCAGCCGGTTGGAGCGCGCGTCGGCGACGGGACCGGCGTGCCCGAGCTGCGCCGAGACCAGCGCCCCCTCGGCGTGGACGGCCTCGGCCAGCCGGGCGAGGCCGGGGGCCGCCTCGGACCGCAGATGGATCTGCCGCCGCTCGGTCCGCCCCTCGGGGCTGACCGCGCAGTAGGCGACGGTCGTCATCGCCGCGCCGCCGGCGGCGACGGCGCGGTGGAAGGCGATGAGCCGGTCGGTGACCAGCGCCTGCGGCGTGCGGCCCTCGAAGGTCGCGGCCTTGACGACGCGGTTGCGCAGGGTCAGCGGTCCGAGCCTGGCAGGTTGGAAGAGGGTGTCAGCGGAGTCCATGGGTGACCTCGTCACTGGGGAGAGGGGCGCTCAGGGCGGCGGTCACGAAGGCCGCCGTCTCGGCGGGGGGCGGGACGGGGCGCACGGCGTCCGGTGCGGTGAACGGCGAGCCGTAGGTGACCAGCAGCAGGTCGCGTGCGAGCCGCCACCGGGAGGCCACGACCTCCGGCGGCAGGTGCGGCAGCGTCCGGGAGAGCATCGCCGTCCAGGGGCCGGGGTCGGCCCAGGGCGACCGCCAGGGCAGCGGCTGCTCGGCCAGCACCAGCCGGGCCAGCAGGCCGAGCAGCCAGCGGCGGTCCGGATCGGCCGCCGTCTCGGCGAGGGCCCGGACCAGCAGGTCCACCAGGCCGGCCGGGTCCGGCGGGTCGCCGGCCCGCACCCGCTCGTCCAGCGTCTCCAGGCGGTCCTCCCACAGCGGCCGCAGCCGCTGCTCCAGCAGGGCGGTGACCAGCTCCTGCTTGGAGCCGAAGTGGTAGTGGACGGCGGCGGGGTTCATGCCCGCGGCCTTGTTGACCGCGCGTACCGACACCTGCTCATAGCCCTGCTCGCGCAGCAGCCGCTCGGCGGCCTCCAGGAGGCGGTGCCGGGCCTCGGACGACGAAGAAGGGTGCACCACCCCACCCCAGCACGGCCTCCGCGCCGAGTCAATCACTGATTCAATCAGTGATTGACAGGGTGGCGGGGCCTGCTGGACACTCCGGCCATGAGGACTTCTCAGGCGGGCCGCAAGAGCCCGGTCGCCGGGCGGATCGCTGTGATCACCGGCGCGGCGGGCGGCATCGGCGGCGAGACGGCGCGGCGGCTGGTGGCCAAGGGCGCGTCGGTGGCGCTGCTGGACCGCGACGGCGAGGGCGTGGCGCGGACGGCCGCCCGGCTGGGCGCCAGGGCCGCGGCCTATCCGGTGGACGTGACCGACGCCGACGGCCTGGCCGAGGTGATGCGGGAGGTCGGCGAGCGCTTCGGCGGCATCGACGTGCTGGTCGCCAACGCCGGTGTCAGCGGCCCGCTCGCCACCATCGCCACCGTCGACCCGGCCGCGTTCGAGCAGGTCGTGGAGGTGAACCTGTTCGGCGTCTGGCGCACGGTCCGCGCCGCGCTGCCGCAGGTGCGCGCGCGCCGCGGCTACATCCTGGTGACCTCCTCGATCGCCGCGGCGATCCCGTGCCCCACGGTCGCCGCCTACGGGGCGAGCAAGGCCGCCGTGGAGGCGTTCGGCCGGGCGCTGCGGATCGAGCTCGCGCACACCGGCACCGCGGTCGGCGTCGCCTACTTCGGGGCGGTCGACACCGGCCTCGTCCGCGGCCTGCTCACCCGCCCCGACCTGGCCGCCGGCCTGGCCCGCTTCCCCAAGGTGATCGGCGCGCCCATTTCAGTGGGACGCGCGGGCGCCGCGATGACCGCGGGCATCGAGCGCCGGTCCAGGACCGTCGTCGCGCCCTGGTGGGTCCCCGGCCTGCTCGCCGCACGCGCCCAAGTCGCGCTCGCCGACCCCCTCGCCGCTCGTTTCAAGCCGCTGACCTCCCTCATCGCCTCCTCCTCCACCCCGCCCACCCCTTAGCGGCGGGTCGAGGCAAGGACGAATCAGGCGTCACCGGGGTCCTCCCGGTAGACCAGGAGCTGGTAGCCGGGCACGCTGGCGACATTGAAGGCGTGGAAGTCGATGCGCAGCAGACCCCGGGCGCGGTGGCGCAACACCTTTGCGTACCGAGCCGGGCCGCAAGAGGATTCGCGTGGCGACGATCGAGCCCGGCATGGTCGACACCGAGCTGCCCGACCACGTCACCGATCCGGCGGCGAGCAGGCTGATGGCCGACCTGATCGACCGGATCGACGTCCTCTCTCCCGAGGACGTCGCCGAGGCGGTCGCCTTCATGAGCGCGGTGCCCGAGCACGTCGACCTGACCGAGATCACCATCCTCCCGACAGGGCCGCCACCCCTTCTGCGCTCCTGGGAGACCTCAGCCGCGGCAGTCGCTCGGAGCGGGTCGGGCCCGGCGCGGTGAACGGAGTACTGCGCGGCGGTCATCCGTGCGTCTGTTCCAGCAGGGCGAGGGCGGTCTCGGCGGCGGCGAGGTCCTGGGGGCCGATACCGATGAGTTTGGCCACCGTGATGTCCTTCGGCGTGCGGCGTCCGGGAAGGCGGCCGGCCAGGACCTCGCCGACCTCGCCGTCGATGCGGTCGTCGGTCACCTCTCCGCAGGCGATGGCGGCGTGGACGTCTCCGTAGCGGAGGCCGAGTTCCCGGCTGTCGACGAAGACGCGGGTGGCGCGCTGCAAGCTGGCGCCGTCGAGTTCCCGCTTGGCCGGGGTGTCGGCACCGAGTGCGGTGATGTGCTGCCCGGGACGCAGCCAGGAGCCGAACAGGACGGGGGTGAGGCTGGCGGTCGCGGTGACGACGATGTCGGACTGCTGGACGGCCTGCTCCGGGTCCGTGGCGGCGCCGACCTCGACGTCCGGCAGATCGCGGCCCAGCCGGGCGGCGAGCGCCGCCGCCCGTCCGTGGTCCCGGCCCCACACACTGATCTGCCGGATCGGACGCACGAGGGTGAGCGCGTGAGCCTGCAGTTCGGCCTGCCTGCCGGTTCCCAGGACGGTGGCGCGGGCTGCTTCCGGGCGGGCCAGGGCGCGGGCGCAGACGGCTCCCGCCGCGGCCGTGCGAAGGTCGGAGAGGTGGTGCTCGTCCTCCAGCAGGGCGGTGACGGCGCCGGTCGTCGCGTCGAAGAGCGCTACGACCCCGCCGCCTTCGGGCAGGCCGCGAGCCCGGTTGCCGGGGAACCAGTTGGCGATCTTGACCAGGAAGTGGCGTCCCCCGGGCGAGTAGGCCGCCTTGATGTGGGAGTCCCCTCCGCCGGCCAAGGGGAGCACCATGACCGGAGCCTGGGCGCCATCGGTGGTGCTGAACGCCGCGAGGGCCTCGGCGGCCGGCTCGATCAGGTCGGCGAGGTCCACGGCCGCGCGGATCTGATCGGCCGTGTAGAGGGGAAAGCCGGGCATGGGGAGGTCCTTCACTCGGGCAGGGTGTCCAGGGTTCCCCGGGCCACCATGCTCACTTCGCCGCCGACCCGCACGTTGTGCAGGTCTTCGGGCCGCCCCTGCGGGAGGACGGTGAGCAGGCTCGGCCGCCCGGTGAAGCGCCCCTGCCGCAGCGGGAACCCCTCCTCGACGGGCACGATGCGGTGCTTGGCCAGGTAGGCGCCGACGCAGCCCGCCGCGCTGCCGGTCGCGACGTCCTCCAGGACGCCGTCGTTGTTCCAGTGGCGGCCCTCCAGGGCCTCGACGTCGACCAGGTAGGCGAACTGCGCGCCGTGGCGCCCGATCAGGTCCGCGAAGTCGTCACGGACGATCTTCGCCTCGGCCAGGCCCGCCACCACCGGGACGACGAGGTAGCGCAGTCCGGTGGAGACGACCTCCAGGGGAAGGTCGGCGAGCGCCGGCTCCGGCAGGCGCAGGGCCGCGGCGATCTCCCCCCTGCTCCGCGCCGGAACTGTCGCGAGGAATTCCGGCCTTCCCTGGTCCAGTTCGGCGTGGTACCCGGCAGCCGTACGGCGGGTGGTCACCGCGACGGTCCTGTGGCGCAGGCGGAACCGCCAGTGCCGCATGCCGGAGTCCCCGTCGCGCTCGTGCAGGACGGCGGCCGCCCCCAGGACGGGGTGCCCGGCGAAGTCCAGTTCCTCGAAGAGGTCGAACACCCGGGCCCGGACCTCTCCCGCCTCGCCCGAGCCGCTCAGGAAGATCGTTTCGAAGTGGCGGAGCTCCTGGGTGATGGCGAGCATCCGCGCGGCGGACAGGTCCGGGCTCTCGGGGAAGACGGCGAGGCTGTTGCCGGTGAACGCCTTGGCGGCGAACACGTCGACGTGTCGATAGCTCAGAGGCATGGGGTTTCCCGGGTGGGTGCGTCGATGGTCGGTGGCGGTTCGACGCTAAGCGGGACCGTCCGTCCAGTCATGGTCCAATCCCGGAAAGTGGCCTACCTGAACCGCATGGTGCGGCGCGTCCCGCCTTGTGAGAAGCACCGTGGCGGCGTGCCACTCGACACCGATTCCAGCCGACTGGCCGCCCTCGCGGCCACGCGCAATCTCTTCCTCACGCCGGGTTTCCACTTCTCCCCCGACGGTGCCTTGGCCGTTACCTGCGGCTTCCTTCCACCCGAGGCACTCGACGCAACGGCCGACAGACTCACCGACGCCCATGCCGCCCTGGAAGACGTTCGGTGACCGCAGGCGAACGTTCACGGTCTACCGGAAAAGTTGACGGAAGACAGATCAACGATCTTCGAACCGGCTCCCGCTTCCCGTCGTCACATGAAGCGCCAACAGCTCAGAGCAGCTCAGAGCAGCTCAGATCGGGGAAACCATGAAGCGCGCGTTCACCGCCGTAGGACTCGCCACCGCCCTCACCGCCGGAACCCTGGCCGCCACCGGAACCGCGGCCGACGCCGCCGCCCGCGGCACGTTCGGCCCGACCGGCTACGCCGGACTGAAGATCGGCATGTCCGCCGAGAAGGCCGCCAAGACCCGCAAGCTCGTCCGCAAGTCCAAGGGCGGGGCGTGCAGCGGCTACGACCTCAAGGGCCACCCGACCGGCAAGGACGCCGTCGGCGTCTACGTCTCCAAGAAGTACGGCGTCGCCCTGATCCTGGCCCCGAAGGGCGCCGCCACCCCGCGCGGCATCCGCGTGGGTTCCACCTTCAAGCAGCTCAAGCGCGCCTACCCCGGCGTCAAGCGCGACATCCACGGCTACTACGACGTGAAGGTGAACTCCAAGGTCCTGTACCAGTTCACCGTCAGCAAGGGGAAGGTCAGGGAGATGACCCTGAACGCCAAGAAGCAGGACTGCTACAACTGACCCCGCGCATCGGCTCCCGGCGGCCGTGACCGCCGGGAGCCGATCAGGATGCGGCGCGACGTCCACGCGACCGCTCTCCTGTCCACGGCGGCGTCCGGCTCGACGGCGACGGTGCGGAGGAACAGGGCCTGCTGCTCAACTTCGTATGAAGCACCTGCCAGCCTGATCAGACGCAGACTCAGCCGTGCACACGTTCCTTTCCTTCATCCTGGGAAACAAGGAGGGTGTGCAACCACTGCTGACATTCGGCCACGGCACCGCCGGGCAGGAGGAGTTGGCCCGCCTCCTGCACCGCTCCGGGGTGCGGTCGGTGGTGGACGTGCGCATCGGGCCCGGCAGCCGGCGCAACCCCGCCGTGAACCGCGACGCGATGCAGGAATGGCTTCCCGCCGAAGGGATCGACTACCGGTGGGAGAAGCGGCTCGGCGGCTTCCGTCGAGCCGCACCGGACGCGCCCGACACCTTCTGGCGCAACGACTCCTTCCGCGGCTACGCCGGGCACACCCGCAGCCCGGACTTCCTAGCCGCCATGGACGGCCTGCTGCGCGATGCCGATCAGACCTCGACGGCCGTGATGTGCAGCGAGTCGCTGTGGTGGCGCTGTCATCGCAGGCTGATCGCCGACTACGCGGTGCTGGTCGCCGGCCGGCCCGTCCTGCACCTCGCCCACGACGGCCGCCTCACCGAACATCCGCCCACGTCCGGGGCCCGGGTGCGGGAAGACGGATTGCTGGTCTACGACGGGGAGTAGCGTTCGCCCTTTCGTCGGCACCGCGCAGCACTCCGCCAGGACCGGCTGATGGTGTCCCGCGAATCAGTGGTGGTGTTCTCCGCAGTCTGGCAGCAGATCACTTTCCCCTGTATCCATGCCGGACCGGCAGGAACCTGGTCGACCTGTTCAGGCGGATCGACGGTCGCGCGGCTCGGCGTCGGCCGGGGCGGGAGCGGCCTGCAGGGCGTCCAGCAGCAAGCCCTGGTCGGCGAGCAGGTCGGTGAGGATGCGGCGGGCGGCGCGCATCAGTTCCGACACATCGGCGCCGGCCAGCTCGTACACGACGGTGGTGCCCTGGCGGTGGGCGATGACGATCCCGGCGCGGCGCAGCACCGCCAGCTGCTGCGACAGGCTGGACGCCTCGATCTCGATCGCGGCCAGCAGGTCGCGGACCGCCTTGGGGCCCTCGCACAGCAGCTCCAGGACCCGGATGCGCACCGGATGGCCGAGGGTTTTGAACAGCTCGGCCTTGGCCTGGTACAGCGGCACAGGCATGACGATCAGCTCCCGTCGCCCGGCGTGCCCGGAACCGCCGCCGGGCCGGTGCGCACGGCTTCGCGGACGGCTTCCAGTGCGGTCATTGAGCAGTCACGGTAGCGGTGATGGGGTGGTCGTGCCGCATCAGCTCACACTCTTCTCATCGGGCGGCGCCCGGGGCCCGGCGCGGTCAGGGGACGCCGTCGATTCTATCGAATTGAAGAATTTTGCAACTTCAACAAAGTAGCATCGGGTGGGCCGACCGGGCCGCCGGGTCCGCACGCTCCAACCGGCAACGCGCGGGGCGGCCTCCGCGCGTCACGACCAGGGAAAAGGGGACGCGGTTGGACACCTTCACCGCCTCCAGCGATGTGCGGGGGGACTTCACCGTCGTCGAGTTCGTCGGCGCGCTGGACTTCGCCTCGATGGAGCAGGCCCGGCGACCGCTGCGCGCGGCGCTGGAGGCCGGGCAGCGCTGGTTGATCGTCGACATGGCGAGGCTGGACTTCCTGGACTCCAGTGGCCTGGGCCTGATGGTGTGGGCGCAGCGCCAGGCCGACCACCATGACGCGTGGCTGGCCTGGGTGGGCCTGCGCGCACCCTTGATGCGGCGGGTACGGGTCACCGGCCTGGCCAGAGTGCTGTCGCTCCATCCTTCGGTCCAGGCCGCCCAGCAGGCCGCCCGGATCGACGGACCGGACGGCGGCCTATGAGGGGACCGGCGCAGGACCGGTCGGCGCGTCCGGCAGCCGACCATCACTCTGGCCTCGCGGGCACAGAATCAGACAGAAGATGACATGTGATGCCGATGGCCGATGAACCAGACGGCCCGCCCGGGCCGGAGACGCCTGAGACCAAGGTCCCGCCGCTGTACCGGGGCCTGGTGGAGCGGTGGGGACCTCCCCTGAGCGTGGAGGACGCACGTGAGCGGTTCGGTGACCTGGTGCGGGCCGCCGAAGCGGGGCAGGTCACCTTGCTGGTGTGCGACGGGCGCGAATGGGCGGCGCTGGTCCCCCTGGACCGGCTGACGGTACCGGTGCGCGCCCTCGGCCAGGTGCCCGGCCGCACCGTCCGGGCGCACCTGCGCGGCCTGGTGCGGACCGTCGACCGCCAGCACAGCTGCTTTGTCGTGCTGGACGCCGATCCCGCCAACGAACGACCGGTCGCCGCCTTGGTTCCGGCCGACGCCCTGTTCTCCACCTGACCACATCATGCGGTGGAGGTCGTCCATCTGGCTTTCAGCCAGATGAAGGCGAGTCCTGCGATCGCCCCCACCACGGTGCCCGGACCGGGCACCACGGACCCCGCTACGGCACCGGTCGCGGCGGCGGCCGCGATGGTGGCGGCCGTACCGGCGACCCCGGCGACGAGTCCGCGGGCCGCCGCCTTTCCATAGTCGGCACGGCCGTGCTCCTGCCCGTCCCATCTGAGGCTCTCGTTCTCCGGCATGGACGATCTCCGCGTCCTTGCGAGTGGATGACGGGACACGCTCGTAATCGTCGTTCCTGTGGCGTCGTAGCTGTCTTCTTGAAGTAAGGGGCATTCGTCGCAGCCGCCGGATGGTCGTGTCGGCCAGCGATCGGGGACAAGCTCAGTCGCCCGCCGCCCGCCGCAGCGAGAGGGCGATCCGTCGGCGATCGAGGTCGACGTCGAGCAGGACGACGCGGACGTCGTCCCCCTCGGAGACCGCTTCCTCGGGCTCGGCGACGTCGTGGTCGGCGAGTTCCGCCAGCGGCACCAGGCCTTCGATCCCCGGTGCGACGCGGACGAACGCACCGAACGGGACCAGCTTGGTCACCTGGCCCGGCAGGGTCTCGCCCACGGCGTGCGCGTCCACGAACCCGTGCCACGGGTCCGGTCGCAAAGCCTTGATAGACAGGCTGACCTGCTCCCAGGCGAAGTCGACGAACAGGATCTGGGCGCGGATCTCGCGCCCGACGGGGGCGACGTCCTCCACCTTTAAGTGCTCCCAGGACATCTCGGGGACGCGCAGCCACCCGACGCTGCGGCCGATGTCGCCGTCCAGATCGACGTGCACCGCCACGTCGCACAACCCGCTGGAGACGACACCGGTGACGGTGTCGCCGACGCGCAGTGAGGCGAGGTAGCCGCGCAGTTCGTCGGCGCGGGTGCGGTCGGTGCGCCAGCGTGCTCGCAGCACACCGTCGGCGTCGGGCAGCACGGCGGACGCCAAGGGCCTGCGGTCGGCGGGCTCCAGCGGGACCAGCGCGTACCGCCGCCCCGGTTCATCCTTCAAGCTCACGCCCGCGGAGTGGTCGGCGACCCGTTCTGGGTGGAACCCGCCGGGGTACTGCTCGACCAGCAGCTGGAGCTGGTCCTGCCGCATGATCGCGGCGCTGATCGTGTCGGCGTCCTCAGTCAGGTCCGGCCACACGGCCAGCCGGGCGCGAGGCACCAGTCGCGAGCGCAGCTCCCTGACCTCGGCCGGCGTCGTCGGCCGGTGCCACCGGTAGGCGTTGCGGATGTGCTGCTCCTCCACCAGGACTCCGCCGTGCTCGTCGACGAGCCGCGCGACCTCGTCCCAGAACCCGTCGTCGGCGGGACGCTGTTCGTCGACCTGGTCGAGCGTGGGGTCGTAGGGCGACCGCTCCACTTGGTCGACGTGCAGCCCCAGCGTCCGTGCGCGGCAGGCGGCTTCCTCGTGTGCGACCGCGGTCCCGACGTACACGTCGTAGCGGGTTCCCACGTGTACGAAGAACCCGCCCTCGCCGACCAGTCGGCACCAGGCGCCCTCGCGCAGCACCATGGCGCGCACCAGGCCCATCACGGTGCCGAGGGAGACGATCGCGCCGTCGTGGTAGCCGGACAGGTCGTACGGGAACAGCCCCGTTAGTCCATAACTGCCGCGACTGCTTCGTGCGGAGTAGGAGAAGAAGCCGGTCTTCACGGGGTTGTCGATGGTCAGGTGAGCGAGTCCGGCATCGAGGGCGAAGCCGACGACCGCCGCTGCCCACATGTTCGCAGCGCTCTCATCGGAATCGCCGGCAAAGGGCGCCGAGTCATCGGCCTCCTCGTCCGCGGCGGAGGCACGCAGCCGGTACACCAAGGGCGCCACGTCAGCGCCCGGCGCGGCTCGAAGTCGCCCCAAGGGCCGGTCGCGGGCGGACAAGAGACAGGATCATGCCGCCACCGTAGCCACGTTCCGCGCCACGCGGAAGACCGCGGCGGAGCACGCTCATCCAGCCGGGGCGTGCAGCGCGAACAAGGGAGCGTGCAGGCGCACCCGCACGCCCTGCTGTCGGCGCCACCGACGTCGATCCGCTCCGGAACGACCTCGGGTCGGGAGACCGAAACGAGTGGACCTCCCGACGTGCGGTCGGCGGCTTGGCACCGGCGCTCGCCATCAAGGATGTCAGGGGACAACCTCGGATTGGTCTCTGGGCCTCCATGCCATGCGTGCGGACATGGGCGACCGGCGCAGCCGAGGCTCGCTTTCATATCGCGTCGTGCTCGGCGTACGGGGTGAGGGCGAGCAGTCCACTGCCCCGCTTGGGGGTGTCGTGTGACAACTCCAAGGGGCTCACGCCCAGATCCGCTGCGACGGCTGGGGCCAGTTCGCACGCTGCCGTCATCCATGCGTCGTCGAGACTCATCCGCCACGGGCGGCCGTTCTCGACCAGCGGCAGCCCTAATTCCCGACGGCGGGCGATCTCCAGGGCCAGCGGTTCTCCGAGCGCGAAGGGCTCGTCGTCCTCGCGCTCGCCGGTCGCCGCATACCGGCGCACCACGGCGCCGTGTTCGGTGACCAGCCAGGCCGAGCAATGGCCTGACTCACTGGAGTAGGCCTGCGTCCGCCCGTAACGGCCGCTGAGCGACCGGCACAGCCGCAAGACCTCGTCGCAGCGCTCCCAGTCGGCCGGGTCGCACCATCCCCCGATGACCAAGGTCCAGCCGTCCAGTTCCGGAGTCACGAAGACCCGCTCCAAAGCAGTGCGCGCAACTCCCTGCTCATCGTGGGCATCCTGGTGGAGGATCTGGACGGCTTCGGCGAAGCCCACCGGCCGCAGCGCGGTCAATCCCAGCATCGCCATCACGCCCGCCTGGTCACCAGTGGGAACGGCCATCCACGCATTGCAGCAATCCACCACGGGCACAGGCGGATCATCGGGCTCGGGTTCCATGTCCGTACCCTGCCAGGCGCCGGTGACAGCGCCGGTGACAGCGCCGGGAACTGCGCAAGTGGCGGCGCTCTGGCCGATCTAACAGGGCGCGGGATCGGCTCAGCGAAGGTCGCCGGTGATGATCCACAGGTGGCCGAACGGGTCACGGATGCGGCCCGAGCGCTTGCCGTAAGGGCGGTTCTCGATCGGCACGGCCACTTCGGCGCCGTGGGCGACCATGCGTTCGCCGACCGCGTCGGGGTCCTCGACCTCGATTTCCAGCAGGACCGCGGAGCCCCCGAGATCGTGCGGTGACAACCATCCCCACGATGCGACGGCCGGTGAGACCCGGAAGGACGAGCCACCGATGCGATGGTCGATGACGGTGGGCCGCCCATCGTCGCCCAGCGGGGCGCGGAACGCTTGCTCGGCGCCAAGGGCCTCCTGGTAGAACGCCGATGCGCGGTCCGGGTCGGAGACGATGAGGCGAGGGGAGATGTGAATGTCCGGCGTCATGCGCCCATCATGGGATCGGTCGGCGATCGGGGTCTTGGACAATTGGGAACAGGAGGCGGCCGCTGAAGGCGTCAAGTGCGCACCGCGCGTGCACCCCGACGGCCTCATGCAACCGGGGCGCTCCTCCTGCGGCGAGCACGTCCTAGTCAACGCAGATGCGGCATCCGAACGCGCCGGTGCAAACGTCATGGAGCGGACAGAGGGCGAGAAGGTCGGGATCGGGGGCGACCCGCCAGTCAGGCTGGTAGTAGGCGCCCAGGGTCGGTCGTTCCAGGTACTCCGGCGAGGACGGGACGGGGGTGTGGGCGGCGACCATGGACCGGAAGACCGTCAGGTCCTCCTCGACGCGGGCGGGATGGTAGGACAACCTCTCCCACCCGTATCCCGACAGTGCCAGATCGACCACGGCCAGAAGGAACCGCTTCTCCGCAGCGCAGTCGTCGGTCCAGGGCAAATCGCCCAGGTCGAACCCGACCACGCCACGGTCGACGCGCTGGCCGTCGGCCAGGTAGAGCACCAGATGCTGCTCCCAGGCCCCGCGGGCCAGCCTGCTGCCCGCCAAGGTCAGAACGTCGAGGAACACGTCGATCGCGCCGTTGGACATGGAGAGCTCGGCGTGCGGCGCGTCAGAGGTGCGATCGGTGAAGAAATCTCCCACCTCATCATCTTGGCCGGACCGACCGCCCGACAGCACACGGTCCCGGAGGGCAGAGGGAGAGCACGGACCCCCGCAATGGCATCAGGTCTTCAACGGCCGTCTGCCCGGTCGATGACCTGACCGGGCAGTTCGCCGATGTTCGCGACCAGCCGGGAGGCGCACGGTGGGCACCCGGCGACAAGAGCGATCGTCGGTCGGGCGACGGCTCGGCGTGCCGGTCACCGCACGGCCTTGAGCGACCGGCGTGCCAGTGACATCCCGGGAATCCTTCACGATCTCCCACCGGGCGAAGGTGTCGGATCACCTCGATAGCCTCCCTTGCGATCGTCGCGACGAAGGGACCCCCATGGGCTACGGGATCATGCCTTACTCGGTGAACATCAACATCCTGCGCAAGCCGCATGCCTACGCGTCCGACCCCGACGACTTCCTGGACTGGATCCAAGGTCTGCACTGCACCGGCGGCGAGTTCGACCCCACCCCGGAGGCGATGCGGGAGTTGTTCTACAACGAGCCGTTCACCGGTGACGGTCACGTCTACGGCTACACCCTCAAGGCACTCTGCGAGGTCTTCGGCGGGCATCTGGACAACGCCCACTGGTACAAGTGCGGTTCGGAGTGGTTCGGCATGGTGGAGGCCGCGCTGGCCGGGGTCGGCGTGCGGTTCGATCCGAACGACTTGATCTACTCCGGTTCGCCGGTGCCGCTTCCGCGCATCGACGACTTCCCGCTCATCGGCCATGTGGAACGCGAGGAGGCGTTGCGCCTGGCAGCGGAGATGGACGCCGCCGACCTGTCGACGATCGAGGACACCAGGGTCGCCGGGGGCGTCAAGGAACTGCACGGCTGGCTGAAGTCGTGCAGCAGCGTCCCGGGGAACGAGATGGACTGCTACGACCTGGTCTGCTTCTACCACTGAGTCCGCCGCCCAGGCGGGCACGAGTCCGCCAGCACGGGGACGTCCACCCCGTGCTGCGGGCCTTGCGCGAGGAGGAGCCGGCCGCTGCGGCTTGGCCCTTCCCATCTTCCTGACGAACGGCATCGGCCCGTGCCTACTCTGGGAGGGCGACACACCGGAGGGCACGGGCTGATGTACGACCAGGGCACGTGGGACCAGCACACCATCGGGGCGCGGCTGCGGGTGCTGCGCAAGTGGAGACGGCTGACCCTCGTTGAGCTGGCCGGGCTGTCGGGTCTGTCGCCGTCGTTCCTGAGCATGGCCGAGCGGGGGTACCGCGCCTTGGACCGGCGATCGCACATCGCCGCCCTGGCCTCGGCCCTGCGGGTATCGGAGACCGACCTGGTGGGCGGGCCGCACCTGACGGCCGACCCGGTCCAGGCCGGACCCCACACCACCGTCCCCGCCGTCCGCGCGGCCCTGATGACCAACACCCTGACGGCCCCGGCGGTGGCCGACGCCCGTCCGCTGGACGAACTGGTCATCGAGATGGCCAGGATCGACCACAGCGAGTACAAGCACCTGGTGGTCGGGCAGAAGCTGCCCCGGCTCATCGGCGAGCTGCACGTCCACGCCTGCGGCCCGGCCGACGAGCCGGCCCGCCGCCTGGCGCTGGAGACCTTGATCGACGCCTTCCAGACGGCGACCTTCACGGCCAAGGATCTCGGCTACGGCGACCTGGCCTCGATCGCCGCGATGAAAGCCCAGGAGGCCGCCGGCATCCTGGACGACCCCGTCACCACCGGCAAGGCCGCGTCCCTGCGGATCCATACGATGCCGCCCAACGCCAGGGACCGGACGCTGGCCGCCGCCGAGAAGGCCGCCGATGCCCTGGAGCCCCACGTCCGCGACGACTTGGGCGTGCAGGTGCTGGGGATGATCACTTTGGCCGCCGCCATGAGCGCGACGGTCATCTACGACTTCGACCGGGCGGGGCACTGGATCGACCAGGCCACCGAGCTGGCGACCCGCGTACCGGACACACCGGGCAGGAACTGGGGCGCGTTCTCCAGGACCAACGTGGCCGTCTGGCGGGTCGGCCTGGCCACCGAGCGGGGTGAGTCCGGCGGCACCATGCTGGAGTTGGCCGGCCAGGTGGACGAGGACGTCATCGCTCCCCGCAACGGGCGGCACGCCTCGTTCCTGGCCGACGTGGGCCGGGGCCTGGCCCGCGACAAGAAGACGCGCAAGCAGGCCGAGCAGTGGCTGCTGCGGGCTGAGCGGGTCGCCCCGCACAAGATCCGCAATTCCGGGCCGGTCGCCGAGACGGTCGCGGTCATGCTCCAGCAGACATACGGTGCGGCGGTCGGTCGCGAACTGCGGGGGCTCGCGTCCCGGCTCGGCGTCCCCCACTGACGAGGTTCTTTCTTCTCACTCCGGTTTCACGATGGTGAAACTCCTGCCGCGCGTCGCTCCTACCGTGCTCGCCCATGGACACCGCGCAGCAGCGGGCGCACCTCGCCGAGCCGGCCCATGACCTGGAGGCGCGGAGCTTCCGGACCGAGCTGAGACAGACCCCCGGAGGGCCGGAGTTGGTGGTCACTCATCCCCAGGTCGCCCGGCTCACCGAGCAAATACACGTCGAAGACGGCACGTTCCGCTGGAGCCGGGGGCAGGCGATCGCCCCGGTCGGCGACAAGCTCCTGGCGATCCGGCACGTGGCCCGCGTGCTGAGCGCCGTCGAGGGCTGAGATGCTCACTCTCGAACATCTCGACGAGCGTGTGGACAACCTCTTCTCGGCCGCCCGCCGGGACATGCTGGAGGTCGGCACCGTTCCCGAGGCCGTCGTTCTGCTGAACGGCGAGGGCGCGGGATTGGTGATCGCCAACTTGACGGCGCTGCCGCTGCGGGCCGCCCCGGAGCGGATGGCCGGGCAGATCCGCGAACACCGTGCCGTGGCCGCCGCGCACCTGAGCCAGTTCACCGCCGTGGCGGTGGCCCGGCCCGCCCTGGCCGGAGGCGGGACCGAGATCCCGCAGCACCTGAAGCACCTGCTCATGTCCATGGGCTACTGGCCCGCCCGGGGCTACTGCCGCGTCCGCGCCGCCCAGGTCGTCCAGCACGGCGACGTGATGGACCTGGCCGAACTGGACGAGCCGAGCATTCCCCTCCACCACTGGCTGGCCGAGCTGCTGCCCCGCCACTGAGACTGAGGCACCATGGGTGCCCATCGCGCCACATCCGTGCACGTCCGCGAGACCCAGCGGCCCACGCTCGTACACCCGTTGCCGGTCCTGGCGGTCATTGTGCTGGCGGTCCTGATCGAGGCCGTCGTCCTGGCGACCTCGTCCCGCCTGGCCCGCCAGCCTCAAACCGACGTTCAGGCGTCCCGGGTCCTCGGGCCCCCGGTCGGCGCATCGCCTCCAGGGACTGTGAGCGGTCGGTGACGCACGCTGGTGCGGAGGCGTGCGCGATCCTGTGCGGGCCCGCGGAGTGCCGACCGCCGCCATCCCCGCGGGGGAGCCGGGCTCCGAGACCGCCTGCTCCTTCGAGCCCGGCCAGCAGCTCGCCGTCTGGAACGGTATGACGACCAAGGCGAGGAGCTGGCGGGGATCTACCGCTCCCATGGGCATGTCCTCATGTGCCAGGGGCCCGAGGTGGGGCATCGCGCTGCCCGATATGTGACTAGTTATCCGGTTCGCCGGGCGATCCTCGGCTGTCGAGGCCAGGAATGCGGCAGCACATTCCGCGATCGCGTTGAATGTTCATGCAGTGCGGTGCATACTCTTGCCTATGTCGAAAGTCCTCTCCTCTCTGCCCGCCGGCGAACGTGTCGGAATCGCTTTCTCCGGTGGTCTCGACACCTCGGTGGCGGTCGCGTGGATGCGCGAGAAGGGCGCGGTGCCCTGCACCTACACCGCCGACCTCGGCCAGTACGACGAGCCCGACATCGGCTCGGTGCCCGGGCGCGCCGCCGCGTACGGCGCGGAGGTCGCCCGGCTGGTCGACTGCCGTGCGGCCCTGGTGGAGGAGGGGCTGGCGGCCCTGGCCTGCGGGGCGTTCCACATCCGGTCCGGCGGGCGCGTCTACTTCAACACCACGCCGCTCGGCCGCGCCGTCACCGGCACCCTGCTGGTGCGCGCGATGCTCGAGGACGACGTGCAGATCTGGGGCGACGGCTCCACCTTCAAGGGCAACGACATCGAGCGGTTCTACCGCTACGGCCTGCTCGCCAACCCCTCGCTGCGGATCTACAAGCCGTGGCTGGACGCCGACTTCGTCACCGAGCTCGGCGGCCGCAAGGAGATGTCGGAGTGGCTGCTGGAGCGCGGACTGCCCTACCGCGACAGCGCGGAGAAGGCGTACTCCACCGACGCCAACATCTGGGGGGCCACCCACGAGGCCAAGGCGCTGGAGCACCTGGACGCGGGCGTCGAGACCGTGGACCCGATCATGGGCGTGCGGTTCTGGGACCCCGATGTGGAGATCCCCGCCGAGGACGTCACGATCGGCTTCGTCCAGGGCCGGCCGGTGACGATCAACGGCAAGGAGTTCCCCTCCGCCGTGGACCTGGTGCTGGAGGCCAACGCCGTCGGCGGTCGGCACGGCATGGGCATGTCCGACCAGATCGAGAACCGGATCATCGAGGCCAAGAGCCGCGGGATCTACGAGGCGCCGGGGATGGCGCTGCTGCACGTGGCGTACGAGCGGCTGGTGAACGCGATCCACAACGAGGACACCCTCGCCGGCTACCACAACGACGGGCGGCGGCTCGGCAGGCTCATGTACGAGGGCCGCTGGCTGGACCCGCAGGCGCTGATGCTGCGCGAGTCGCTGCAGCGCTGGGTCGGGTCGGCGGTCACCGGCGAGGTGACGCTGCGGCTGCGGCGCGGCGAGGACTACTCGGTCCTGGACACCAGCGGGCCCGCGTTCAGCTACCACCCGGACAAGCTGTCCATGGAGCGCACCGAGGACTCCGCCTTCGGGCCGGTCGACCGCATCGGCCAGCTGACCATGCGCAACCTCGACATCGCCGACTCCCGCGCCAGGCTGGAGCAGTACGCCGGGCTCGGCCTGGTCGGCGGTCCGCGCCCGGCGCTGGACGGCGCCGCGCAGACGGCCCTGACCGGGCTGATCGGCGCGATGCCCGAGGGCGGGGCCGAGGCGATCGCCTCCCGCGGGGAGGTCGCCGACGACGAGCTGCTCGACCACGCGGCGATGGAGTTCGGCACGGACTGACCGGACATGCCGGCGGCGCACCCGGGTTCGTTCCGGGTGCGCCGCCGGTTTCGCTTCTGTGGGATGTGATGGTCACCGGGCCCGTTGGAAGAGCGCGTGGAAGCGGTACGGGTAGTGGCCGCTGCCACGGAAGTTCGCCCGCAACCCCCGGGCCGCCGCGAGCCTGGTGAGTTCGGGCAGGTCGTACCAGTGGCCGATGTCGGGGACGACCAGTTCCCGGACGGCGGACACCACCGCGCCCGGCAGGCCGCGGCGGCGGCCGCCGGTCAGGTCGCCGCCGGTCAGATCACCCCGGCCGTAGGCGAGGCGCATGCGCGACCAGGGGATTCCGGCGACGACGATCAGGCCGTCGGCGGCGAGCATGGCGGCCGCGTGGTCGAAGTGGCGGGCCATCTGGCCCCGGTCCCAGTACTGGGCGACATGGCTGGAGAAGATGAGGTCGAAGCGCTCGTCCGCGCGGAACCGCGAGGCGTCCGCGGTCACCAGGTCGGTGCCGGGGAAGCGCGCCCGGAACTGGTCCAGCATGGCTTCGGAGAAGTCGACTCCCAGGTAGCGGGACGCCTCGTCGAATCCCAGCAGGTCGAACAGGGCCCCGTTCCCGCAGCCGATCTCAAGGACGCGGTCGGCGCGGCGGCCGGCGAACAGGTTGCGGAGCTCGCCGGCGAGGTCCCGGTAGGCGTCCTCGGTCTCCTTGGCGTGCTGCGGGTTCCGCTGGTCCGCCCAGTGCTCGTACCAGTGCCGTCGGTGCGTTTTCAAAGTGCTCGCCATCGTGTGCTCCTGTGAGAGGGGTCAGCGGTCCGTCCGGTCGTCGGCGGGTCGGGCGTCCTCTTCGACAATGCGCGTGATGTCGTCGATCAGTGCGGCCACCGCTCCGGTCTCCGCGCTGTCGCGGCGCCACACCATCTGGGTGTAGGTCTTCGTCCTCGGCCGCCAGGGCACTTCGGCCAGCGTTCCGTCGGCGAGTTCCCCCTCGACGGCCGCCGACGGGATAATCGACAGGCCGACGCCATTGGCGACCGTGCTTTTCGTGGCGTCGATGGAATCCAGGACGAAGGTCCGGGGCCATTCCCCTCCGCGGCCGCCGAGGTTCTCCATGAGCCGCTGGTGGTAATGGGCGCCGTTGTCGCAGCGCACCCAGGTCGAGCGGCGGAGTTCTTCGGGGGTGACGGTGCCCTCTTTTAGAAGGGCGTGACCGGGAGAGGCCAGGACGCTGAGCGGTTCGGGGCACAGCACGCGGCGTTCCAGATCGCCCACGTCGCGCAGGACGTCGATGAACAGGGCGCAGTCGAGGTCGCCCTGCTGGACGCCGGCGATCGAGTCGTCGGCGCCGGTGCGGTACAGGTCGATCTCCAGGGCCGGGTAGCGCAGGTAGACGTACTCGATGAGCGGGAGCAGGCGGGAGGCGGTCAGGCACTCGGTCGAGCCGACCGACAGCCGCCCGCTGGGCTGGTGCCGGTCGGCGCGCGCCACGCCCTTGGCCTGCCTGGTCAGGCGGATGATGTTGCGCGCCAGCGGCAGCAGTTCGGCGCCGGCGCTGGTCGGCCTGATCCCCTTGGGCAGGCGTTCCAGCAGGGGCGTGCCGAGCTGGGTCTCCAGCGACTTGATCCGGGCGGTGACGGTGGGCTGGGAGAGGTTGAGCCGTGCGGCGGCGCGGGTGAAGCTCTCGATTTCCACGACTGTCACGAAAGCTTCCAGCCGGGCCACGTCCATGCGCTGCTCCTTTTCGCGGGGTGCTTCGTAGGCTCGGGCCGCTGACGGATGGCGGTCGGCAGCAGGTGTGCGCAGGCGGAATTCAGCAATTCCGATGGTGCGTTGTGGTGGTCGCCGGAGAACGGACCACGTGCCAGTACCCTCATCGTCCACACGTACACACCGCCTTGCAAATTGTGCTCTGGCCTGCGGCATGACCGCTTCTGTCCAGCCGGTCCGACCCGCTCCGCAACAAGATCCAAAACAGCGGTTCCGCGCTGTTCAGCGCCGATAAGGATCCTCTATGAGGAAATGAGGTTTCCTTATCGGAAGGACCGCCGCGATCCATTGAATTCCGCCGGGTGCGCATGTTCACCTCGTAATCGAACGCAGTCGTGAAGTGCGATCCCCGAGGAGGAATCCTGATGGCAGACGGCGCGCTGGAAGGGCCGCCCGCACTCGCCGGGCGTCCCGGACGCCAAGGTGCGTGCCCTGTCGGCGGGGCCGCCCGATGACGACGGAGATGACGACGGAACCGCTGTGGTCCCCGCCGCGCCCCGGCACGGGCATGTCGCCCAACCTGCGGCTGAACGAGATCGTCAGCGACCGCAGGCGGCACGGCCTGGACACCCTCCACCTGGGGTTCGGGGAGGCCCGCCTCCCGCTGGTCCCCGAGCTGGAGGAGGTGCTGGCCGGCGCCGCGACCGACACCGCCTACGCCCCCGTGGCGGGCACGCCCGCCGCCCGCGAGGCGGTGGCGGGCTACTTCCGCCGCCGCCGGTTGCCGACCCGCCCCGCGCAGGTCGTGCTGGCGCCCGGCAGCAAGCCGCTGCTGTTCGCGGTCTTCACCGCGCTCGGCGGCGACGTCTACCTGCCCGCGCCCTGCTGGAACAGCTACGCGCCGCAGGTCGCCCTGAGCGGCCGCGCCCCGGTGCCGGTGCCGATCGGCGGGACCTACGGCGGGCTGCCCGATCCCGCGCTGCTGGAGCGGCGCATCGAGGAGGACCTGCGCCGCGGGGTCCGGCCCGCCGCGATCGTCGTCAACTCCCCCGACAACCCCACCGGCACCAGCGTGCCGCGCGAGGCGATGCGGGAGCTGTGCCGGGTGGCCCGGGACGCCGACCTCACGCTGGTCTCCGACGAGATCTACCGGGACCTGCACCACGAGGGCGACGACCGGTTCGCCAGCCCGGCCGAGCTGGCCCCCGAGCGCACGGTCGTGTGCACGGGCCTGTCGAAGAGCCTGGCCATCGGCGGCTGGCGCATCGGCGGCGCGCGGTTCCCGGCGGGGGCGTTCGGCGCGGGCCTGCGCGACCGGACGCTCGCGGTCGCCAGCGAGGTCTGGTCGGCGCTGGCCGCGCCGATGCAGGCCGTGGCCGCCTACGCCTTCGGCGAGCCGCCGGCGATCACCGAGCGGCTGCGCCGCAGCGCGCGCATGCACGGCAGCGTCTCGCGCGCCTGCCATGCGATCTGCCGCTCGCACGGCGCGGCGGCCCGGCGGCCCACGGCTGGTTTCTACGTCTACGCCGACTTCGAGGCGCGGCGCCGCGACCTGGCCCGGCACGGGGCGGTGGACTCGGCGTCGCTGGCCCAGCAGCTGCTCGACCGGTTCGGCATCGCCGTCCTGGGCGGCCACCACCTGGGCGACGACCCGCGGCGGCTGGCGTTCAAGATGGCCACCACCGGGTTCGTCGGCGAGACGCCCGAGGAGCAGTCGGCCGCCCTGGAGGCGGCCGAGGCCGCCGAACTCCCCCACGTGCACCGCCGGCTGCGGTGGCTGGACTCCGCCCTCGCCACCCTGACGGCGCCCCCCACCGATTGGACACGATGATGCACCCACCCACCCGCGCCGACCTGCAGCGCCACGTCACCGCCACGGTGTGCGGGCACCTGCACCTGGACGCCGGCGCCCTCGACCCGGCCGCCGACCTGCGCGAGCTGCGCGCCTTCTCCTCCTTCGCGGCGGTCACGATCCTGGAAAGGCTCGAAGAGGACCTCGGCGTCGAAGTGCCCGCCGAGCGGCTCACGGCCGACCGGCTGTGCTCGGTGGCAGCGCTCACCGACCTGTTCGCGCAGGCGCTCTCAGAACGGCGGGCGGTGAGCAGCCCGTGACCGTCACCACCCAGACCGAGCACTCGGTCGAGACCGTCGCCCGCGCCGCCGCCTCGCACGCCGACCGCAACGACGCCGAGGCCCGCTTCCCCGTCGAGGCGCTGGACGCGATGCGCGCCACCGGCCTGCTGGGATGCCTGGTGCCGCCCGAGTACGGAGGGCCCGGCTGGTCGGCCCGCGAGATGGCCGACGCCGCCTACCGGCTGGCGCGCCACTGCACCTCCACCGCCATGGTCTTCGCGATGCACTGCCAGCAGACCGCGGCGGTCGTCGGCCACGCGTCGCCGGAGCTGCGCCGGGAGCTGCTGCCGCGCATCGCCGCTGGAGAGCTGTACCTGGCGTCGGTCACCACCGAGCAGAAGACCGGCGGGCACCTGCTCAGCTCCGCCGCCGAATCGTCGCAGGTCGAAGGACGGCTGCGGATCGACCGCTTCGCGCCGGTATGCACCGGCGGCTCGGTCGCCGACGGCTTCCTCATCTCGATCCTGTCACCGAAGGCTGCGCGCGAGACCGACACCACCCTGGTCTACGCCGACCGGTCCCAGCTCGACGTGCTACCGAAGGGCGGGTGGAACCCGCTGGGCATGCGGGCCACCGACAGCGGTCCGCTGCAGCTGACCGGCTGGGTGCCGGTGGAGCAGACCGTGGGGGCCGACGGCGGGTTCCGCCGGATCGTGGTGGACACGTTCGCGCCGCTGGGCCACATCGGCTGGGCGGCGTGCTGGCTCGGCTGCGCCGACGGCGCGCTGGCCCGCGTGGCGCAGCGGCTGCGCCGCCAGGGCAGCGGCCTGCCCGAACTCTCGCGGCGGCGGCTGGCGCGCGTCCGGATGCGCTCGGACGCCGTCCACGCGATGCTGCGCCAGGCCGCCGAGGAGTACGACCGCAGCCCGCGCTCCCTCACCACGGCGGTCGGCCAGCTCCTGGTCAACGGCCTGAAGGTCTTCGCCTCCGAGCAGACCCTGCGGATGGCCGACGAGCTGATCGAGCTGGCCGGGATGAAGGGCGGCTACATGGCCGACTCCCCGCTGGCCCTGGAGCGGGCCTGGCGCGACCTGAGGTCGGCCCCGCTGAACTACAGCAACGACCGGTTGGAGGAGGCGGGCGGCTCGCTCGTGCTCATGGACCCGGAGACCAGCCATGTCTGAGCCCCGCGACCTGTTCGCCTGGTTCGACCGCGCGGCCGCCGCCCATCCCCGCGCCGTCGCGCTGGTGGCGGACGGCCACGAGATGACCTACGACCGGCTCGCCACCGCCGTGGCGGGCGCGGCGGAACACCTCGCGCGCGCACTGCCGCCGGCGGCCCGCGTCGGTGTCCTGGCGACCCGTACCGCCGACGCCTACGTGGCCTACCTGGCGGTGCTGCGGGCCGGACGCACCGTCGTGCCGCTCCACCCGTCCTTCCCGGCCGCCCGCACCCTCCAGACGCTCGACTCCGCGTCGGTGCACGCAGTGGTCGGCGACGCCGAAGGGCTGGAGCGGCTGCGGCTGCCGTGGCGCGATGTCGGCCGCCTGCCCGGGACGTCGTGGCCACTGCGCATCGACCCGGCGCGGCCGGCGCCCGCGGGCGGCGACGCCCCCGCCTACGTGCTGTTCACCTCGGGAACGACCGGCAGGCCGAAGGGCATCCCCATCAGCCACGCCAACGTGTCGGCCTACCTGGAGCGGTTCGCGGCGGTCCGGCCGGTCGGGCCCGGGGAGCGGGCCAGCCAGTGCTTCGACCTGACCTTCGACCCGTCGGTCTCCGACATGTTCGCCACCTGGGGCGCGGGGGCGACGCTGGTGGTCCCCACCGGCGACCAGCTGCGCGACCCGGTGGCCTTCGTCAACGACTTCGGCGTCGACCACTGGTCGTCGGTCCCCTCGGCGGTCTCGCTCGCCCGGCGGATGCGGCGGCTGTCCCCCGGCGCGATGCCGCGGCTGCGGACCGCCTGCTTCGCCGGCGAGGCGCTGACGCTCTCGCAGGCGCGCACCTGGCGCTCGGCCGCCCCCGGCTGCCGCATCTGGAACGCCTACGGCCCGACCGAGGCCACCATCACCTGCTCGGCGTACCGGCTGCCCGACGACGTCGCCGACTGGCCCGAGACCAGGAACGGCACCGTGCCGATCGGCACGCCCTACCCGGACGTGCGGTGGCGCATCGAACCGGCCGACCCTTCCGAGCCCAGCGGGGAGCTGTGGCTGGCCGGTCCGCAGCGCTTCACCGGGTACCTCGACCCCGCCGACAACGCCGGGCGCTTCTCCCCCGGCGCGCCGCCCGCCGGAGCACCGGCCCCCGAGGCGTTCTACCGGACCGGCGACAACGTCGCCGACACCCCCGACGGCCTGCTCCACCTCGGCCGGCTCGACCAGCAGGTGCAGGTCAACGGGTACCGGGTGGAGCTGTCGGAGGTCGAGGGGGCCCTGCGCGGCCACCCGGCCGTCGACGAGGCCGTGGCGTTCCTGGCCGACGGCGAGCTGGTCGCGGTGCACACCGGGGCGCCGGGCGAGACCGGGACGATCCTGGACGCCGTCGCGCGGCGGCTGCCGCCCTACATGGTGCCCAGCCGGATCTGGCACGAGCCGTCGCTGCCGCTCAACGCCAACGGCAAGATCGACCGCCGCGTCCTCCAGGCCCGCTGACCCGCCGATCCGCGAAGGAGAGACCGTGCCGACATCCGACACCGCCACCGCGCCCCTGACCGCGTCCTCCTGCGTCGAGGCCCTGGGGACCCTGGAGCCGAAGACCTACGACTGCGTGCAGTCCAACCTCGCCCTGCTCGCCAACGCCGCCCGCGGCCCCGGCGCGTCCGTGCGGCTCGGCCGCGAGCTGAGCATCGTGCCGCGCGCGCTGCCCGACGGCCTGGCGACGGTGGACCCCGCCCCGGAGGACGAGGTCGCCCGCTGCGCGCGGCTGCTGTCCCTCACCGGCGAGGCGGAGGACGGGACCGTGCAGGCGGACGCGCTGCCCGCGCTGGCGGCCGAGACCGTCTGCTACGCGATCGGGGACGCCTACGACATGCCGTGGCTGCCCTACGCGGGGCGAGCCCACATGCCCCACAGCTTCCTAGTCGCCCGCAATGACGGGGCGACGGCCCTGGTCGTGGACGCCTACGACAACCAGACCGAATGGGGGCCCGCCGAGCCCGGCGCGTGGCGGATTCCCTGGGCCGACCTGCCCTCCTCCCTGCGGGTGTGGCGCTGGCACGTCCCCGTGGAGGGGCCGCCGCCCCCGACGAGGGTCGAACGCCAGGGCATCGGCCCCTACCTGGCGGCGTTCCGCGACCATCCGGACCGCGGCCGCGTGTGGGAGCAGCTCACCGTGGAGACCTGGCTGCTGGCCCGGCGGCACGCGCTGTTCGCCCGCGCCCACGACCACCTGCCCGCCGCCGGCGACGCCCAGGACCGGTGGCAGCGGCTGGCCGCCGACGTCTTCCTGGGCTGCCGGCGGGTGCGCCGGGGCCGCCCCGAGCCGCGCGGCGCGCTCGACGACCTCGAACACCTGCTCACCGAACCCATCGCCGAACCGGAGTGAGACATGATCGATCAGGGATTCGCCGACCTGCTGGCCGACCACCTGCCCGAGGCGCCGCGGCCGATCACCGAGCAGGTGCGGCTGCGCGACGCGGGCCTGGACTCGGTGCACTCGATCGACCTGCTGCTGGCCATCGAGGACGCCTACGGCATCGAGTTCCCCGCCCACCTGCTCAACGACGAGACCTTCGACACCGCCGGCAGCCTGTGGGCCGCGGTCGACGGCACGGTGCGGGGCGAGGCGTCCCCCGCCGGGAGCGGCGGCCGCTATGGCTGACCTGCTCCTGGAGACCGCGAACGCCGACGCGCTGTGGGGACGGCTGGCCGACTCGGGCCGCCTGCGCGGGCTCTACCGCGACGGCGACCCGGCCCTGGGCCTGGACGCGGCGGCGCTGCGCGCGCTGTTCGCCCGCCTGGACGCCGACGAACCGGTCGGCGCGACCCTCGGCGTCTGCGTCCAGTCCACCACCGCGCTGCCCCTGCTGGCCGCGGCCGCCCGCCGCGCCAAGGACCCCGCGCACCCGCTGGCGGAGATCGTCCGGGACGCGCTGGCCGGCCGCCGCATGATCGGGCTGGCCGCGACCGACGTCACCCCCGGCTCGGACCTGGCCGCGCTCACCACGACCGTGACCCTCGCCGAGGACCATCTCACCGTCACCGGCCGCAAGGAGTGGATCGCCAACGCCGTGTTCGCCTCGCACCTGCTGGTGCTGGCGCGCCACGGGCAGGGCCGGGGCATCGGCGACTTCACCTGGGTCGTCGTGCCCGCCGACGCGCCCGGCGTCACCGTCGAGACCGCCGACGCCCCGCTGTTCGACGGCTCGGGCACCGGGCACGCCTCCTTCCGCGAGGTGACCCTGCCGCTGGACCACCTCGGCGGCGCGGTGGGGCGCGGGCTCATCGACTTCTCCCGGCACATCAGCGTCGAACGCCTGGCCAGCGCCGCGTGGGGGCACGCGATGTGCCGGCGCGTGCTGCGGGAGACGGTCGCCTACCTGCGTGAACGCGGGGACGGCCCGGACAGCCTGTGGGCGCAGGAGGAGGTCCGGCGGCGCGTCGCCGAATGCCTGACGGCCACCGCCGGGCTCGGCGCGCTGATCGACGCCCACGCGGACGCGGTCACCCAACGCCACGACCACCTCGCCGCGGCGCTGCTCAAGGCCGACGCGGCGCGGACGGTCGAGCAGGTGGTGGCGGTGGCCGCGCACCTGCAAGGCGCGCGGGCCTTCGCCGCGGGCGGCCTCCAGACGCTGCGCGCGCAGGCCGGGCTGTGGAGCGTGGGAGGCGGCACCTACGAGGTGATGCTCTCGACCATCGCCGACCACACCGACCGCCTGCTGGACGCCCCGGCATGAACACCTACCGCGCCGCCGACGGCCTGTGGTGCCGCTGGAGCACCCAGGACGAGGCGCTCGACGGGCCGTCCGCAGCGGACGGGACCGGCCGCCTGCCCACCGGCGCCCCGCCCTGGCGCGAACGCGAGCACCGCGCGGGGCGGCGGCTGCTGGCCGGCCTCCTGGACGCCGCCCTCCCCCACCCGGTGGACCAGACGATCGAGACCACCGCCAACGGCAAGCCCGTCCTGCGGGACGCGCCGCACATCGGCGTCAGCATCTCCCACTCCCACCCGCTGGTCGCGGTCGCGGTCGGCATCGGATGGGACGTCGGAGTGGACGTCCAACTGCCGCCCGCCCCCACACCCGGCGGCTCGGCGTGGCCGCCCGAGCGCCTGTGGGCGTGGACGGTCCGCGAAGCCTGCGTCAAAGCGACCGGCGCCGGGCTGTCCGGCAGGCCCTGGCGCATCCCCGTGAACGGCGTCCACAGCGGCACGTGGCGGGAACTGCGCTGGCGTTCACTGCGCGCCGTCGCACCGGCCCCGCTGAGCGTGGCCTGGCGCCCGCACACCCCCGACCGCCATCCATCGTCCAGAACGGAGGGACATCCGTCATGACGCCCGGCCAGCTCACCGCACCGCCCGCACGGGCGCCGGCAGGTCCCGCGACCGCCGACACCTTCCGAGCCGCGATGCGCTCTTGTCCCCCGCCCATCGGCATCGTCGCCACCATCGACGGCGGCCGGCCCGCCGGGTGCGCGGTCAACGCGTTCCTGGCGCTTTCGGTGAACCCGCCGAGCCTGCTGGTCTCCCTGCAGAACGACTCGGCGACCCTGGGCGGCATCGGCTCCAGCGGCCGCTTCGGGCTGAGCCTGCTCACCGAACGGCACGACCGGCTCGTCCGCCTCTTCTCCAGCGGCCCGCGCGCCGACCGGTTCCGCGCTGCGGACTTCGAGGTCGTGCACGGCGTGCCGCTCCTGGCCGGCGTCCCGGCCGCGTTCGCCTGCACGGTCTCGGCGCGGCTGCCCGCGCACGACCACACCCTGATCATCGGCGACGTGCTGCACGCCGCCACCGGTTCCGGCGGGGAGGAGCGGTGACGGCGACGACGCGGCCGCGTCCCGGCCTGCACCACCTGCTCGTCGAAGCGGCTCGGACGTCCCCGCACGCGCCCGCCGTCATCGAACCCGCCGACGGCGGCCCACCCGCGGTGCGCACCTACGCCCAGCTGCTCGCCCACGCCGAGCGCTACGCCGACGCCCTGCGCTCGGGCGGCATCACGCGCGGCGACCACGTCGTGGTGGACGCGCCCAACAGCGCCGCCACCATCGCGATGCTGATGGCGTGCTCGATGGCGGGCGCGGCGTTCGTGCCGCTGACCCCCGAGGTCCCCGACGAGCGGGCACGGCAGATCCTCGACCTCAGCCGGGCGCGCGGCTACGCCCACCTGACCACCACCGGCAGGCTGGACCGGATCGCCGACCCCGGCGGTCTCACCGCCGTGGCCTACGACTGGGACGCCCCGTCCGCCGTCTCGCCCGCCACCGCGAGCGGCTCCGGCGCCCCGGCGGCGGACGGCGAGGACCTGGCCTACATCTTCTTCACCTCCGGCAGCACCGGAGTCCCCAAAGGCGTGGCGATGCCCCAGCGGGCCACCAGCGCGTTCTTCGACGCCACGCGCGGAATGCTGCGCCAAGACGACCGGGTCGCCTCCACCGCACCCCTGCAGTTCGACTTCTGCCTGCTGGACATCGGCATGTGCCTGGCCAACCGGTGCGCCATCGTGCCGATCCCCCGCGACCTGCTGCGCTGGCCCCGGCGGATCGTGGACGTCCTGTCCGGCACCGGCAGCACCCGCGTCCACGCCGTCCCCTCGGTGTGGCGGCCCCTGCTGCGCCGCCAGCCCCGGCTGCTGGCCGAACTGCCGCCGCTGAACGCGGTGATGTTCAGCGGCGAGCCGTTCCCGCCCGACGAGCTGCGCATCCTGCACCAGGCCCTGCCGGACACGCGCGTGGTGAACTGCTACGGGCCGACCGAATGCATGGTCTGCTCGTTCACCGACGTCACCGCGTACGCAGACGGATCGGCGGGCGGCCTGCCCGTCGACGGCGCCTATCCCGGCGCGGCCCTCGACATCGTCGACGACGAAGGCGGCGTCATCCGCGAACCCGGCCGCTCCGGCCAGCTGCGGTTCACCGGCCCGTCGGTGTTCGCCGGGTACTGGCAGGCCGACGGCGCCGTCCACCCGCCGCCAACGGTCGGGCGGGACGCCGCCGGAACGCCCACCCTGCTCACCGGCGACTACGCGCACCGCGCCGAGGACGGCCGGCTCCGCTTCGACGGCCGCCGCGACCGCCAGGTCAAGGTCGGCGGCAACCGCGTCGAGCTGGCGGAGATCGAGGCGGTGCTCTGCCGGGCCCCGGGCGTGGAGGAGGCCCGCGTGGTGGCCGACACCGACGGCCCGGCCGTCACCCTGGTCGCCTTCGTCGGCGGCCCCGGCGCGGGTGAAGACACCGAATGGCGGCGGCTGTGCGCGGCGCTGCCCCCCTACATGCGCCCGGCCAAGGTCGTCCCTCTGCCGCACCTGCCCAAGGGGCCCAACGGCAAGGTCGACCAGCAGCGCCTGACGCACCAGACCGGTTCTCTCTGACCCACCGAACGGAGTGCCATGAAAAGTGACAGCAGATCCCTCGACGAGCGCTCGCTGATCCTGGTGACCGGCGGCAGCGGCTTCTTCGGCGGCCACCTGACCGCGGCGCTGCTCGCCGCCGGCCACGCGGTGCGCGTCGCCGACATCCGGCCGCCCGCCGGCGGCACGCCGCCCGGCGCCGAGTTCGCCGCCTGCGACCTGTGCGAGGTGGACCAGGTCGCCGCGGCGTGCGCGGGCGTGACGCACATCTTCCACCTGGCCGGCAACCCCAGCGGGACCCGGTCGGTCACCGATCCGCTGTGGGACTTCCGGGTCAACGCCCTGGCCACCACCAACCTGTGCCAGGCCGCGGTCTCCGCGTCGGTGCGCCGGATGGTGTACGTGTCGTCGGGGATGGTCTACGGCGTCCCCCTGACCACCCCGATCGGGGAGGACCACCCCCTGACGCCGTTCATCCCCTACGCGGCCTCCAAGCTCAGCGCCGAGCAGTCGGTCCTCGCGGCGGCCTCGACCTACGGGCTGGACGCCAGCGTCGCCCGCCCCTTCACCCTGTACGGGCCCGGCGAGGACCCCGCCACCAGCGGCGGCGAGGTGTCGCGGTTCCTGCGCTGGCACCTCAACGACCTGCCGGTCCCGGTCACCGGCGACCCCGACCTGAAGAGCCGGGACTTCACCCACGTGGACGACGCCGTCGCGGCGCTGCGCACCATCATGGACCGGGGCGAGGCCGGCGCCGCCTACAACGTGGGCACCGGGCGGGAGACCACGCTCACCGGCCTGCTGGAGATCATCGAGAGCGCGACCGGCCGCGCGCCGCGCGCCGCCGTCGACGCGGGCACCACCGACGACACCTACCGCCACGTCGCCGACATCGGCCGCCTGCGCGCGCTCGGCCACCGACCGGCGATCGGCGTCGAGGCGGGCATCCGCTCGATGGTGGCGGCGCTCGGGCCCGCCCCGGAGGTGCCCACCCTGCCGACGGTGTTCACGATGGCCGGCACGCCGAGGGCGTCATGACGGCGCCGCGGACCGTGCCGCAGCACGGGCAGGGCAGCGGCCTCACCGAGGCCGACCTCGACGCCCTGCGGGAATCGGCGCGCCGCTCGGGCCACCTGTCCGACGGCGTCGACGTCGCCCGGTTCGAGGAGGACTTCCGCCGCGCCACCGGCGCCGCCCACGCGGTCGCGGTGTCCAGCTGCACCATGGCCCTGGAGATGGCCGGTCGCGTGCTGGGCCTGCGTCCTGGCGACGAGGTGATCGCCCCCTCGCTGACCTTCCAGGCCACGGTCTCGTCGCTGCTGGGCACCGGCGTGGCGGTGCGCTTCGCCGAGGTCGACCCCGAGACGCTGTGCCTGGACGCCGACAGCGCCGCCCGCCTGATCACACCGCGCACCCGGGCCGTCTACACCGTCAACTACGGCGGGGCCTGCGGCGACATCGCCCGGCTGCGCAAGCTGGCCGACGCCAACGGGCTGTTCCTCGTCGAGGACTGCGCGCACGCGCTGGGCGCCGCCGCCGACGGCCGCACGGCCGGGACCTGGGGCGACATCGGCTGCTGGAGCTTCCACAGCCTGAAGAACATCTCGACCCTGGGGCAGGGCGGCATGCTGACCGTCCGCGACGCCGGGATCGCCGAGCGGCTGCGGGGCATGCGCCGCATGGAGCCCGACGCGGACTTCGTCGACCGTCCCCGCGCCTTCGGCCGGTACGCCTCCCCCACCGACCCGCGCCGGGTGACCCACGAGAAGAACGCCTACACCCAGGACTGCGCCGCGCTCCGGGGGCCGGGCCTCAACGCCCAGCTCAGCGATCCCGCCGCCGCCGTCGGACGGTCCCAGCTGGCCCGGCTGCCGGAGCTGGTCGAACGCCGCCGCATGCTCGCCGACATCCTCGACGAGGGCCTGGCGCAGGTCCCGGGCGTGCGGACGCTGCCGGTGCCGCCCGGCCACGACCACGCCCGGCATCTCTACGCCTTCCGCCTGGTGCGCCCGGACGTGCGCCGCGACGAGCTGGTCAGCAGGCTCACCGACCAGGGCGTCGAAGTCGTGCTGCGCTACTTCCCGCTGCACCTGCTGCCGGAATGGCGGGCGCAGGGCAACGGGTTCGGCGACCTGCCGGCGACCGAGCGGATCTGGTTCGAGGAACTGGTCAACCTGCCCATCAGCCCGCAACTGGAGGCGGCCGACATGCGGTACATGGTCGAGGCCGTCGCCCGTTCCGTGCACGAACTGGACCGGACACCATGAACGATCTCCTGAGCCGCTACCTCGCGCGCGCCCGCGTCCCGGGCGCGGCCGTGTGCACCTTCGACAGCGCCGGGCACATCGAGCCGGTCTGCGCCGGCGTCGCCGACACCGAGAGCCGCACCCCGGTACGCCCCACCACCATGTTCCGCATCTACTCGCTGACCAAGCTCATGACCGCCTGCGCGGTCGTCGGGCTGGCCCGGCGCGGCGAGGTGGACCTCGACGAGCCGCTGGACGCGGTCATCGACGGCCTGACCCGCCGCACCGGCGGGCCCGCGCGGGCGGCGACCGCCCGGCAGGCCCTCAGCCACACCGGCGGGACCCTCCCCGACGCGCTGACCTGGGCGCCGCTGGGACGCAACGACGCCGACCTGCGGGCCGACATCGTCCGCGACTACGCCCGCGCGTTCAGCTTCGCCGAGCCCGGACGCCACTACGGCTACAGCAACGCCGGGTTCAACCTCGCCGCCGTGCTGATCGAGCAGGTCACCGGCCTGCCGTTCGGCGCGGCCATGCGGTCGCTGCTGTACGACCCGCTCGACATGCCGCACACCACCCACGACCCGGCCGTCGCGATGACCCACCCCCTGGCCCAGCACCACCACCAGGACGCGACGGTCATCCACCGGCCCTTGGCCGGCAGCAAGTGGCTGGCCGGGTCGCAGTGCTACTCGACCCCGGTCGAGATGGCGCGGTTCGGGTCCTGGCTGCTGCGGGGCCTGCGCGAGGGCGACGACGCGCCCGCCCTGGTCGCCCGCCCCGTCGCCGATCTGCGGCTGGACGTCGGCACCCGGTACGGGCTGGGGTGCTACCTGACGCGGGGCGGGGCGGGCTCGACCGTCGTCGGCCACGAGGGCTTCTTCGACGGGATGTGGGTCAAGCTCGTGGTGGACCCGGCCCTGGACCGCGGCCTGGTCTGGATGGACAACCGCGGCGACGAGGTGCGGCAGGCCCGGTACGAGGTGATCGAGAAGCTGATGCCCGGCATACTGCCGCCCGACCCCGACCCCGACCCCGACCCGGCACCCGCGCCGGAGGCCGCCGCAGAAGTGGCGGGACGCTACCACCGGACGGGCTCCCCCGACTTGCACCTGGAGGCCGACGGCCCGCGCCTGGTCGCCACGCTCGACGGCCGCAGCCGGACGCTGGCGCCCTTCTCCCCGGGCCTGTGGCGCGCCTCGGCGTCGAGCCGGGACACCGGGCCCTGGCGGCCGCACGCGGGCTCGACCCACGTCTGCCTCGGGGTGGCCGAGCCCGACCCGGACGGCACGCGGGTGGCGCATCTCAACGCCCTGCCGCACAGTAAGCGACCTGTAGCGTAGGGGTGCCATGGGACTCCCGGGGACGGAGGACGCACAGATGGCCGAGCCTTCCGGGGCGGCCGCGCCCGCGCGGGCGGGGGCACGGGTGTGGGGCGCGGTCCTGGCGTTGTGCCTCATCCAGTTCGTCGACGTCATGGGCGTCACGGTCGTGCTGACGGTGCTGCCGCGCATGCTGGCCGACGTCGGCGCCGGGCCCGCGGGCGGCACGCTGGTGGCCACCAGCTACGCCATGTTCTTCGGTGGGCTGCTGATGTTCGGCGCCAGGCTCGGCGACCGGATCGGGCACCGGCGGTGCATCCTGGCGAGCCTGGTGGTGTTCGCCGCCGGTTCGATGCTGGCGGCCGTGGCGGGGTCCACGCTGGTCCTGGCCGCCGCCCGCTGCGTCCAGGGGGCCGCGGCCGCCACGGCGGTCCCCTCGGCGCTGAGCCTGCTGACCTCGGTGACCGGCGGCGACGAACGGGCCCGCGCCCGCGCGCTCGCCGGCTGGAGCGCCGCCGGGGCCGCCGCCAGCGCGGCCGGGTTCGCGGTCGGCGGGACGGTCGGCGAGATCGCCGGCTGGCGGCCCATCTTCTGGGGGCTGACCGCCGTCGCCGCGCTCCTGGCCGTACTGGTCGTCGCCTTCGCGCCGCCGGTCGCCGGCGAGAGCGGCAAGGCGCTGAACCTGGCGGGCACGGCGCTGCTCACCTCCGGGGTCATGCTCATCGTGGTCGGGGCCACGCTGCTGGGCGAACCGGCGCACCGCGCCACGGGCGCGCTGCTGCTGGCCGCGGCGGTGGCGGCCCTGGTGCTGTTCGTGCTGGCCGACCGGCGCTCCAGCGCGCCGCTGCTGCCCGGCCCGGTGCTCGGCCTGCCCCAGGTCCGGCACGGGACCGTCGCGGCCTTCTTCAACACCGCCACCACCACCGGCGCCGCCACGCTGATCACCTTGTACCTGCAAGGCCCCCTCGGCTGGTCGCCGCTGAAGTCGGCCGCGGCGTTCCTGCCGCTGAGCGTGCTGGTCGTCGCGGGCTCGGCCGCGGCCGCCCGGCTCATGGCGCGCCGGGCGGGCGAGCGCGTCAGCGCGCTCGGCCTGGCGTTCATCGGCGCCGGCCTGGCGGTGCCGCTGCTGGACCCGGGGTCGATGCCGCTGCTGGGCGGGGGCATGGCGGTCGCCGGGTTCGGGCTGGGCCTGTCCTCGGTGGCCTCGACGTCGATGGCCACCGACGTCGCCGAGGGCCCGCGCGCCACCGCCTCGGGGATCGTCAACACCAGCGCGCAGCTCGGCAGCGCGATCGGGACGGCGGCCCTGCTGCTGACCACGGCCGCCGTCGGGCAGCTCCCCGATTCCGGCGGGGAGACACCGGTCATCGCCTGGACGGTCGCGGCGGTGAGCGCCGTGGCCGTCGCCGCCGCTTTCGCCCGCGCCCGCCCCACCGGCCCTCCGCAAGTTCAGAACTCCTGACGCGATGAGCGTGGACGCCTTCGCGGCGCCGTCCCGCATTCGTCAACGTAGGTTGACGACCGAAGGGTGTCAACCTACATTGACAGCATGACCCTCCAGACGCGCACACCGCTGTGGTGCGGAGCGATCGCCGGCCCGCTGTTCACCCTCGTGTGCCTCACCGAAGGCGCCGTCCGCGCGGACTACGACCCGCTGCGCCACCCGGTGAGCTCGCTGGCGCTCACCGACCGCGGCTGGGTGCAGATCCTCAACTTCCTCCTGGCCGGCACGCTCACGATCACGTTCGCGGTCGGGCTGCGCAGCGTGGTGCGGCGCTCGGTCTGGGGGCCGCTCCTCATCGGCCTGTTCGGGGCGGGCCTGCTGGGGGCGGGCGCCTTCGTGACCGATCCGGTCGGGGGCTATCCGCCCGGGACCCCGGACCGGATGCCGGACCCCACCACGCACGGGAGCCTGCACGACGGCCTGTCGTTGGCCAGCTTCGTCGCGCTCACCGCCGCATGCCTGGTGTTCGCTCGCTCAGGGTCACGCTCGTGGCGGCTCTACTGCCTCCTCAGCGGCCTCGGCTTCGCGGCGGTCATGCTGACCTCCAGCGTCACGTTCGGCGCAGAGGGAAGCGAGGGCGACCTGGCCGGACTGCTCCAACGCATCGCCATCACGACGGCCTGGACCTGGCAGACCGTCCTCGCCGTCCGCCTCCTCAGAGAAGGGCGGCTCAGCGAAGGAGAGCAGTCAGCCGCTGGATGAAGTCCGGACCCCGGTCGGACTTGGGTGCCGTACGTTCTCAGGGAGGCATCGGCTCAATGAGCGGTGGCCGGGGAGCGGGAGGTCTACCACCTCGGCGCATGAGCATGGAGCAGGTCGGCCATGGCTTCGGCCACCTGGTCCGCGCCTGCGAAGAAGGTGAAGGCGGGGGCCGGGTTGGCCTCGAAGCAGAACCATTCGCCTTCCGGTGTCATCCGCAAGTCGATGCCCGCGACCACGAGCCCCAGGGCGCGGGCGAGGGCCACGCAGCGTTCGGGGAGGTCGCCGGGCAGTTCGGCCGTGCTCTGCTTGAGGCCCGCGCCGCGGACGCGGTAGTCGACGGCGTCGGAGGCGAGCCGGACCGCGAACGTCCGGTCGCCGACGACGTGGACGCGGACGTCCTCGCCCGGGATGTGGCGCTGGAAGAGCGTGGGGCAGGTCGCCAGGCGGGCGATCCGCTCGGCGTCATCGACGTCGACGAGCGCGACGCGGGCGCGGATGCCGCTGGCGGGCTTCACCACGACCGTCCCGTGCTCGCCGGCGAACTCGGCCAGCGCCCGCGCGTCGTCGGTGACCAGGCTGGGCGGCACCGCGAACCCGGCCGCCTCGATCAGCAGGCCCTGGCCCGCCTTGGCGGCGTTGGTCGCCGACGCCGACGGGCGGTTGACCACCAGGGCGGGCGCATGGTCCGCCCAGGCGCACAGGGCGGACGCGGCGCGGCGGGCGTACCGGGTCAGGGCCGTGCGCGCCGGGGACCTGGTGACGGCGCGCAGCCTGGTCGCGTCGTACGGGCGCAGGTACGCCGCCGTCACGGCGGCCAGGTCCCAGCGGGCGCCCGCGGTGCGCACGGCGGTGCCGTCGGGCGCCACCGTCGCCGGGCGGCGCTGGTCCAGGACGAGGGGCTCGGCACCGCGTGCGCGCAGGGCCTTGAGCACTCGGGCGAAGGGGCGTTCGTCCGGGTGCCCCCACAGCAGGATCATCGTGCCCCTTCCGCGATCAGCGTGCCGAGGGCGGCGGTGACCTCGTGCTCGGCGGCCCGCCACCAGGGCTCCACCCCGTGGACGCACCACCCCCGTTCGGGTTCCCGTGCCAGGCGTGCGCACAGGACCGTGGCGTCCAGTGCCTTGGCGAGGGCCCGGACCAGTTCGGCCGCGGCCGGATCGGCGCGGCCGGGCAGGATCCGGTCGCCGACCAGGGTGAGCCGGGCCTCGGGCCTGGAGCGGGTCGTGACGGGGAGGCCCGCTTGCGCCGCGGCCCACCGGGCGTCGTCGCCGTCCAGACCGCGCCCGCACAGCGAGCCGGGAACCGGGCGGTTGACGACCAGCGCCGGCGCCTGGAGCCAGAGCGCCAGCAGCGCCGTCAGCTCGGCCGCGACGAAGCCGCGTTCGGGTCCGGCGATGTGCGGCAGGTCCCCCGGGGTGACGGCGGGCAGGCACGCCAGCACCGCGGTGACGTCACCGGCCGCCAGCGGCCCCCGGCGGGTGCCGAGGGTGGCGGCGGGCAGGTCGGCGGGGTCGCAGCGGGTGCCGGGGCCGGCGAGGATGCGGGGGGTGACCAGCCCCGCCCGGCCCAGCCCCTGGAGCAGGGGTCGGGCCGGGCGGTGGCCGCTCCCGGAGACGATGACGATCACTCGCTCTCGGACCCGTCGTCGTAGAGGTGGCCGCCGACGTCGGGGCGGTCGGCCGCACTGATCCACGGAACGGCGCCGAACCCGCCGCCGGACCCGCCGCCCGGGACGTCCTCGCCGGGGCCGCCCAGCGGCGGGCCGTCGTGGTCCTTCTCCTTGAAGGCGGCCTTCTCCGGTTCGGGCTTCTCCAGGTCCTTGGGCTCGCTGACGTAGACCTCCTTGGTGATCGCCTGGGTCGCGCAGAGCACGGTGATCCTGTACCAGCCCGCCGGGAGGTTCAGCGCGACCCCCGGGGAGGCGGTCGAGCCCTTGGGCACGGTGGTCGTTCCCCACACGGTGCCGTCGCCCAGCCGGACGGTCACCTGCACCGCGCGCGGCGCCGCGGCGTTCAGCACGGCCCGGATGGACACCGCCTTCCCCTCGACCCAGGTGGTCGGGAAGGCCGCGCCGTTCCCCTGCGTCACGTCGGTCATGCCGACGACGACCACCTGGTAGGCGGGCGAGAGGGCGCCGAAGGGCACCGTCTGCGCCATCTGCATGCGGAGCTGGTAGGTCCCCGGGACGTCGGGGTGGAGCTGGGCCCCGGCGCTGGTGGTCTGCCCCGGGGGCACCGGGTTGGTGGTCAGGGACATGTCGGTCGGGCTCAGGGGGTCGCCCGACGGCCCGTGGAGGTTGATCATCCGGTGGTTCATCTCCCGGTACCAGGTGGCGGTGCCGGTGTTCTGGACGGTGAACCACACGTACGGGGAGTCCCCGGCGACGATCGCCGCGGGCGGCATGGACGCCGAGAGCGCGGCCGACAGCTGGGCGGCGGTGACCTGCGCGACGGTGACGGTCCGATCCGGGGTCGGCTGGCCCCAGGTCTCGGTGACGCCGCCGGGGATGCCGCCGACCATGGTCGCCCTGCCCATCCGGAACGAGCCGGTCAGCGTGGCCGGGGTGGTCCCGCCGGCGGCCGGGAAGGTGATCGTCACCTCCTGGCCGGGCTGCACCACCGACGGGACGGGGACGGCCGACAGGCGCTGGGCGCTGCCCATCTTCACGTAGACGAGCTGGGTGAACCCGCCGGCGGGCAGCAGCACGTGCCCGGCCTCGGGCCGCCACGCGCTGTTGCCGGTGTTGCGGAACCGCACCGTCAGGGTCTCCACCTGGGAGGTGTACATGGTCTGCGGCACGCCGACCGACATCGCGGTGGCGTCGAAGGTCGGGGCGTCGATGTCGACCGGGCGGGCCTTCCACTGCTGGTTGGGCAGCCCCTGGTACTCGCTGACCACCGCCCGCGGGCCGTTCTCGGCCCATTCGGGCCCGCCCTCGACGGTCAGGCACCGGGTGGTGCCCTTGAGGTAGATGACCATGTGGCCGTCGCCGGTGGAGACCGGCTGCCAGAGCTGCGTGGCGGCCGGGGCGCCGGGCCGGGGCGGCGGGGCCTGGAACGTCGCGGCCAGGTCGGGCTTCTCCAGCGCGCCGGCGGTCAGCAGCAGCCCGCTGCTCCAGGCGGCGATGGTGAAGTGGGCGCGGTCGTGCCACCGCAGCGCCCACTGCTGGTTGGTGCCGCCGTGCGGGGGCCAGGTGATGATCTGGACGTAGGGGTCGACGACGTGGGCGCCGCCGGTGACGTCGAGATGCTGGCCGTTGTGCCGGGCGGCCAGGGTGTGGCGGCGGCGGGCGTCCTTGGGGTCCTGGGTGCTCGGGTTGGCCGGGTCGAAGATCTTGATCTCCGGCAGGCCCGTTTCGGGGAGGGTCAGCAGCGGGTCGTCCAGGTCGCCCGCGGCGGTGGTGGTCAGGGCGGGGCGGCCCTGGGCGTCGGTCACCACGCGGATCCGCCGGGCGTCGCCCTGCGGGAGCCCGCCCGGATGGCCGTTGACCCGCGGCTGCATCCAGAAGTCGAACCGGCCGCTGCGGATCAGCTCCATGGTGTTCTGCGCGCTCAGCGACCAGGACCGGCCGCCGTTGGAGCCGCCGATCCGCCTGATCGGGCTGCCGGGCACGGCCCGGGGCACCTGGCTGACCGCCTCGACGTCCACCCGGACGGCGTACTGCTCCCAGCTCGCATCCACCAGGCCCAGCCGCAGCCAGCCCTCCTCGACGCGGGGCGCGCGGACCGGCGGGCTGCCCTCGGCGGCGCCGGCGCCGCCGGGCGGCAGCACCGTCACCTCGTCGGCGGCCCAGGTGTGGGGGTCGGCGCGGTGCAGCCAGGTCCAGGTGCCGTGCACGTCGGCGGGCAGCGGCAGCCGGCGGTGCTCGGCGTCGGCCAGGACCGGGCCGTACCGGAACGTGGGCGTCATCCCGGCCAGCGGCCCGGCCACCCAGGAGCGGCGCATGCCGACGGCCTTGGCCGGCAGCAGCCCGGTCCGCACGTGGACCTGGCAGTTGGGCGCCACCAGCAGCGTCAGCGGCACCGGGACGCCGGGCCGCGCGATCAGCGGGTCGCCGGTGACGTACCGGTCGGCCAGCGGGGCGCCGGACTCGCGGGCGGCCTCCAGCACGGCCGGGTCGACGACCCGCAGGGTGCCGGGGTCGTCGCCGGCCAGGTAGCCGACCAGGCCGTCCTCGAACCGGTCGAGGGCGCCCAGCGCCACCTCGACCGGGACCCCGCCCAGGGCGGGGTCGGCGGCCGGGTCGTCGACCTCGACCAGGAGCTCGGCGCGCATGACCGCGACGGGGTGGCCCAGCAGCATGGCCAGGTGCTCCTCGCCCGCCTCGCCGGTGAAGTCGATCGTCCACCAGGTCGTGTCGATGACCTTGAGCAGCGACGACAGCGCCGTCGGGTCGTGGGGGCCGCCGCGGCGGTCGGCCGCGACGACGCCGGAGGCCAGGCCCGCCAGGGCCGGGTGCGGGATGGCGTCGGCCGGGTCGGCGCCGAGCCTGCCGGGGCGGCCGGGCCGGGCGGGGTCGTCCTCCCAGACGGTCGTGCCGGTGCCGTCGGCCCGCAGCCGGCCGAGGCCGCCGCCGGCCGGGTCGAAGAACTCCGCCGAGCCGTCCACGAAGTCGGGCATCAGGAACCCGGCGACGGGGCTGATGGTGTCGTCGGCCTCGACGGTGGCGCCGGCGGCGTCGGTGCGGCCGTCGGCGGCGACATAGCGCAGGGTCACCCGGGCCGGGGCGGTGAAGCGGGGCGCCAGGACGAGGGCGCCCGGGTCGTCGTCCGCGGCGGCGGGCGGCGGGACCAGCGCCGCCGGACCGGCGGAGCGGGCGTCCGCGGCCATCTCGACGACCTGGCCGTAGGTGTCCACCAGGCGCAGCCGGGTCAGCCTGGCGCGGCCCGCGCGCAGCGGCGGGGGCGGGGTGAGCAGCGGCGGCCTGGTGTCGCCGCCGACCAGGTCGCCCTGCTGCTCGCCGCGCAGCATGCTCATCAGCCCGTCCAGGCGGCCGCCGAGCAGGTCGAGCAGTTCGACCTGCTCGGCGGGCAGGGCGGGCGCGGCGGCCAGGCCGGTGGCGGCGGCCTTGCGCTGGAGGCGCAGAGCCGCGCCGGCCAGCACGGACGCGGGGCCCGCGGCCAGCGGCGCGCGGCCCTTGAACGTCCTGGCGGGCTCGGCCACCGCGGGCCGGGGCGCCCCTTCCAGATCGGTGCCGCCGAGCCGCCAGCCGGTCGCGGCGAGCGGCTCGTAGCGCAGCTCCCAGTCGGCGTGCAGCGGGTTCCAGGGGCGCGCGGGCGGGGTCACCGAGACCGGCGAGGGCAGCGCGCCGCCGTTGGCCGCCGGGGGCCGCGAGGGGTCCCAGGTCGCCCACCAGTCGGTGCGGACCAGCGCCGGAGGCCGCTCGCTCCCCGTGGGCGGCGGGGCGGAGCCGGGGTCCAGCGCGGCCAGCTCGACCAGCAGGTCCTGGCACAGCGCCGGGACTCCGGCGCGCAGCAGGCCCCCGTCCAGCCGCCCGGCGGGCGGGCCGCCGTTGCCGTCGGCGGCGGCGCCGAGGCTGGCGACCGTCATGCCGCCGAGCCGGACGGTGAGCCGGGCGTCGCCCTCGAACCGGCCGTCGCCGCCGTGCTTGAAGCTGCGGCCGCCGCCCTGGACGACCAGCACCGGGTCGGCGGCCTCGAACAGCCGGGGCCGGGCCCGCTCGACGCCGACGAACTGCCCGGCCACGGTGCCGCCCGCGGCGGCCGAGGCGGGCGGGTCGGCGGACGGCCGCGGGTCGGCGGCCTGCCAGATGGTCTCCTGGTGCGGCACGTCCGGAGCGGCGCCGAACCGCATCGCGTGCAGCGCGGCGGTCAGGCGGGCCTCCCCGTCGGGGCCGGTCCCGCCGCCGGTGGCGCCGGCGGCCTCGCCGTCGGCCTGGGCGAGGAACGCGCGGACGGCGGTCAGCCGGTCGGCCGCGTCGCCGTCCTCGGCCGACAGCGCGGCCAGCGCGTCCACCAGGGACTCGGCCAGCGCCAGCCGGATCGCCTGCGGGTCGGGCCGGTGATCGGTCTCGGCGGACAGGACACCGCCGAGGTCGCCGTTCCAGCCGGTCTCGGGCCAGCCGATCGACACGGCGCCGCCGTGCAGGAGGAGGCCGCCGGGCGTGGGGGCCATCCCGTTGTACTGGTCTCCGGGCAGCCGCCAGCGCTGGTCGGCGAGGTGGTCGGTGAGCGCCTTCCAGCCCACGGGGTTCGCGCGGCGCAGCGGATCCAGCTCCAGGTGGGCGTACCAGCCGCAGACCAGGTAGGCGACGGGCCCCTGGGCGTCGGTGAGGGGGTCGTGGAAGCCGAGCCGCCCCTCGACGTTGTCGTAGTAGGCCGCCCAGCCGAAGTCGCCGTGGCCGAGCGCGGTGAGGGGCTTGGCGGGCACCGCGCCGGGCGCGGGCGCGGTCCACTGCTCCAGCGGGGTGACGATGGGAGGAGCGCCCGGCGCGGCCCCGGCGGCGTCCAGGATCCAGGCGCGGACGGCGCGGGGCTTGGCGCCCGCTTTCGCCGACAGCCTGGCCACGAGCCACCGCTCGGGCAGGGCGGGGAAGGCCACCGGTCCCGGCTCGCCGCCGGTGGGCGGCGCCTGCTCGGCGTGGGTGAGCGCGTCGGGGACCGCCCAGTGCAGGTAGGCGCCGGTGGCGCGGGGAGCCGCCCGGTCGGTGAACGGGTCGGCCTGGAGCGTCTGGACCGGGCCGCCGTTCGGGTCGGGCGCGCGCATGGCGGTGTCGGCCCACTGCGCCGGGTCGTCGCCGGCGCGCAGGGTCAGCACGTCGAGCGCGACCGGTACGAGCAGCCATGAGGCGGCGTCGGGCGCGGCGGCCGTGGTCAGCCGCGGTTCCGGCACTGTCTGTGATTCGTACATGTTCTCCCCCGGGGTAGGACGTCCTCCGTTGCCGCTCATTCGAAGACCTGCCGGTACTGGCGGCTCAGCAGCGCGGCGGCGAGCGGTCCGGATCCGGCCCTGCCGCCGCGGCCCGGCTGCGCGGCCACCCGGGCGGCCAGCCCGACGATGTCGACGGTGCGGGGCGCGCGGGTGGGGACGGGGATGCTCGCCGAGCCGTTCGGCGCGGGCGGGACGACCAGGCCGCCGGTCTGCGGATCGACGTGGAAGCCGTGGCCCAGTTCGCGGTGCGGTTCCTCGATCCAGACCGCGGCCGGAACCTGCGGCCACAGCACCAGCAGCAGGGTGGGCGCCAGGGTCTCGAACCGCAGCGGCGGGATCGGGGAGAGTCCCGCCGGCTTGGCGTCGCGCGGCGGCACCGGGTCGGCGAACGCCAGGACCTGCGTCGTCGGCCACTGCGTCACCAGGGCGGAGCGCAGCAGCATGCCCGCCACCGGCCCCGAGGCTGCGGCGGTGCGCATCCTGCTCCGGTACAGCTCGGTGTGCCGGGCGGCGAGGGCGCTCGCCCGGCTGCCCGTGCCGCCGACGCTCAGCACGCCCTCGGTCAGCGCCTCCAGCCACTGGTCGTCCACGATGAAGAAGCGGACCGACTCCTCGGGCAGCAGCGCCGGGTCGGGGACGATGTGGTCGAAGGGGACGCCCATCAGCCGGTGGTAGCGGTCGATGGCCTCGGTGACGGCCTGCGGCGGCTCGCTGGCGGTCAGCTCCCCGGCCGCCGCCATGCTCCGCCGGAGCGCCGCGCGTCCTGTCTCGCTCATGACCGCCCCTCCGCTCCGGGTTCGGCGTCCTGCGTGATGGCGCCGGGTGGCCCGCCGTTCGGGCTCTCGCCGCCGTTCAGGGCCTCACCGCCGTTCGCGCCGCGCGCCTCCGCCGGGGAGGGCGGGGGCCCGCCCGTACCGTGCAGGCGGCCGACGCGGTCGGGGACGCCCCACGGGTCGGCGGTCGCGCTCGACAAGCGCTCCACCGTCTCGGCCGCGACGTCGTCCAGGGTGGACCCGCCCGCGAACGCGGGCGGGCCCAGGCCCGACATCAGGTCGCGGCGGCGCCACTCGCTCAGCTCCCGGACCAGGGAGCGGTCGGCGGCGGCCAGCAGCCGGCCGAGCGTGCGGGCGGTGGACAGGCTCACGTCGGTCTCCCCCTCGGCGGCCACGGCCGGCTCGTCGGGGACGCCCACGATCGGGCCGCGGTACAGGGCGATGCCCGGCGTCCCGTCCCGGCGGGTGTGGGCGAGGCGGGCGGGCCGCCCGGCGGACAGGCCGAACGCGGCCGCGTTCTGCGCGACCCGCGACGCCACGGTCTGGAAGGTGCCGGAGTCCCCGGACTTGAACGTCCAGTCGTGGAGCACCGGCAGGGTGACGGTCGCGGGGACGCCGGCGCGGTCCAGGACGGTCCCGTGGTCGGCCAGCGAGACCAGGCACATGTTGTAGGCGCGGTCGCGGGCCGGGAGGCGGCCGGTCATCACCACCGCGACCCATCCGTCGTCGTCGCGCGCGGTGTCCGGGCCGCCGGGGGCGACCTGGCGGGCGTGGCACAGCAGCGGCACCTCGGCCCGGAGCGGCAGCGCGGCGCGCGCCGTCTCCGCGCTCATCGACACCGTGGTGCAGCGGGTGCCGTCCGGCGCGGCCGCGTTGCGGTCGATGGTCGCCTCGTCCACGTCGAGCAGCAGCAGCGCCAGCCACGGGGTGCTCGCGGAGGGGGCCACCGCCTTCTCCCAGGGCAGGGTGCGGCGGCGCAGCACCACGTGCCCCAGGGTGGTGGTGTACGGTCCGGCCGAGTCGGGCGGCGGGTATGCCGACAGGACCTCGCTCGGGTCCAGCCGGTACTTCGCCCCGGCCACCTTGACCCACCGGTCCTCGGTGAACACCTCCAGCGGCTGCGCCCCGGCGTGGTCGGCGGCGGCGCTGTGCTCGACGGTGGTGGTCACCCGGACCCGGTACGTGTCGTCGCGCAGTCCGGGGGCGACCCCGTCGTAGAAGTCGATCCGCCCCGGTTCCAGTTCGGTCATTTCCGTCCCCCGTCGTCGTGGGCCCCGGCGGTCCACCGCACCACGGCGGGCCGCGTCCCGGCCGCGGCGAGCGCCGGGCCGGTCCCTTGCTCGGTCTCGGTCTCGCGCTGCGCGACCGCGTGCACCGCCACCGCGGACCAGCCGTCCGGCAGTTGGAGATCCACCTGCACCGGTCGGTCCGCGCCCGCCCCGCCGCCCTCGCGGGGCGGCACCGGGAGCAGCAGCCCCGTCCCCGAGGCGGTGCGCAGGGCCTCGCCGCGAGCGGCGCGACCGTCGATGGTGACGGCGCCGTCCAGGTCGGCGGCCGTCCCGGCGGTGCCGTCGGCCCGCTCCACCAGGACCTGCACGACCGTGGTGGCGGACGGCAGCAGCGTCCGGCAGCCGCCCCGGTTCCGCAGCAGGTCGCCCGCGCTGAGCAGGACGACCTGGTCGGCCACGGCGGGCATCGGCACCGGGCCGTCCGGCAGCAGCGTCGCCCGCCCGGCCAGCGCCACGCCCGGCAGCACCTGGACGACGGGCGTCCCGACGTGCCAGCCCGGGGCTCCGGCGGGCAGGCCCGCCACGTCGCCGACCATGACGTGCGAGGTGCCCTCCGGCGGGGCGAACGCCTGCGCCGCGGCGTCCACGACGCGGTCGGCGAGCACGTGCCCGGACCCGGACACGCACACCACCCGCGCCCGGCCGTGTTCGACGGCCAGTCCCGCGCGCTCGCCAGGGGGGACGCGCCACACGTAGCCGGCCTCCGGGGCGAGCGTGACCGCCTCACCGGCCGTGGCGAGCGCGGCCGCGAAAGCCGGTGCGGGCCTGGTGACCCGTCGGCCGCCGGGGTGCACCACCCCGATGAGCCTCGGCCCCGGGGAGGCGGCCGTGCGGCGGGTCCGGGCGGGCGGCTCCGGTTCGGCGGTCGGGACGCCGGACGTCCGGCCGCGCGCGGCCGGTGCCCCGAACGGCAGCGGGACGGCGGCGGCGGTGATGTCGGGACGGACCGTCACCGGCGCTCCCGAGGCGGCGGTGATGAAGTCCAGGTCGACGCCGCCGAGCGCGGGCAGGCCGTCCACGTCCTGCGGCTGGTCGCCGGGGGCGGGGGCGGGCTGCCACAGCGCGGCCTGGAAGCCGCCCTGCCGCGGCGTCACCACCATCGAGTTCGGCGCGGCGCCGTTGGAGCCGGTGACCGCGACCTGGTGGGTGACGCGGAAGTACGGCAGGACCTTGTTGCCGCACGGCGTCGGGTGCAGCGGGGCGGGCCCGCCGACGGTGATGCCGGTGAGCGGGACCGTGCTCTCGCCGGCCTTGGCCCGCGTCGCCGGGATGCGGCTCTCGGTGCGCAGCCGCGCCGCCGCCTGGATCGGCCACGGGTTGGCCTGCGACCCGTCGGGCGGGTTCGCGCCGGTCGCGGCCGGGCCGGTGTCGGCCGCCGCGCCCGCCGAGACCGCCACCACGGCCGGGCCGGTGGGCCCGGCCAGGTAGCGGCGGCTGAACGCCAGCCAGGTCAGGTACGCGGGCGGGGGCGGTGCCGGGTCGCCGATGTGCACGGTCACCGAGGCGACCGCCAGGTCCACCCGGGCGCGGCCGTGCAGCGGCGGCCCCTCCAGTTGGAGGGACACGCCCAGGCTGACGCTGACGCGGATGGTCACGCAGGCGATGAAGCACACCCGCAGGCGGAACGTCGCGCCGACCTCCACGCCCATGTCGACGCGGTAGTAGAACGGGTCCCAGCCGAGCAGGACGTCCAGCCACGCGGTGAACCACAGCCGGACGACGTCGGTGTTGTAGGCGGCCTCGATCCGGCCGCCGAACATCATGAACCCGGGCACCACGGCGAAGTACGCCTCGCCCTTGACCGAGACCTGCCTGGAGACCGCCCAGCGGATGCCGACGCGCGGCACCACCGGGAAGCCCTCGGCGTCGAACCAGGGCGAGTAGCCGCCGATGGTCAGCACGAACCGGCGTTCCCGGAACCAGATGACGAACGCGAACCCGCCGGTGAGCTGGCAGTCGCGCGACAGCAGCCAGGAGTTGTCGGTGAGCTGGGCGCGGACCGACAGCAGGCTCTCGGCGGAGTCGAACCGGGCGTTGACCGCCAGCTCGACGTTGGCGATGGCCGGGCCCGCCATCGGCAGCACCATGCGCGAGACGCCGAGCAGCCCGACCTGGAAGCCGCGGTCCAGGGCGGCGTAGGCGACGGCGCTGGTGTGCACCAGCTCGAAGCTGGAGAACCGCACGCCCGCCGCGACCCAGTGGCTGCCCCGGCGGGCCGGGGCGGCCTTGCGCAGCGCGGCGAGCTGGGAGTCGGGGTCGCGGGGCTGCCCGATCCCGCCCTCCTGGACCGCCTGGACCAGCGGGAAGGACGCGGCGGCGATCGGGTCGGTGGGGACCACCAGCGCCCGGTTGTAGCCGACGCCGCCCGCCAGTCCCTCGACGAACAGGTAGGGCGGGCCGCCCAGCGCGAACGGCAGCGCGACGAAGACGAACAGCGAGGTGACGCCGTCGGCGCCCTTGGAGTACCCGCCGAGCGCGGTGAAGCCGCGGCCGGCCACATCGACCGACAGCTCGCCGGTGTACTCGGCGACGCCGTCGGCCACGGTCCGGGTGAGCCCGCCGGCCACCCGCACCGAGGGCAGGTCCATCACGATCGCCAGGCCGTCCAGGCCGATCTCCCACTCGCCGGGCTCGGCCAGGTCGTCCAGCGGGACGAGCAGCCGCAGCCCGTCCGGGGTGATCGACATGCCCGCCAGGGCGAGGCTGCCGTCGAAGAACAGGGCGACGGCGTCGGGACGGGCGGCGTGCTCGGGGCCGGTGAGCTTGCGGTGCGCCAGGCCGATCTGGTCCAGGTGCAGCGGGCCGAACGACTTCTGCACCGGGAGCCAGCGCGGCTCGGCGGCGTCGGTGCCGTTCAGCACGACCTGCGGTCCGTTCGGGCCGGAGGCGACCACCACGTCGATCGGCGGGTTGGCGGGGGTGCCGTCGCCGGTCCCGGGCGCCAGGATCCCGCCCGCGACCGGGTCGCCGGCCGGGCCGGGCGGGGCCAGCAGCGGCAGGCCCAGCCCGCCGAGCACGGCCGCCGCCCCGAGCGAGCCCGCGCCGGTGGACCGGCGCGGAGTCCCGCCGACCGGCAGCGCCACCTCGGCGCGGACGAAGCCGGAGGCGTGGCCGAGCCGGACGCCGCCGGCGTCGATGACGGCGGCGCCGTCGCGGCGCCGCACGGTCGCGCCGACCCCGCCGAACCGCAGCGCGGGGGCCAGGCCCGGTGCCGCGCCGCCGGTGTCCAGCAGCATCAGCGTCACGCCGTTCTCCGCGGCGGGCCAGGCGATGCCGGTACCGGCGGGCAGGCCCGCGTGCAGCTCCACCTCGTACTCGCCGGTGGTGATCTCGGCCTGGCCGGTGAGGCGCAGCCCCAGCAGGGTGCCGGACCTGGCCAGGCCCAGTCCCAGGCCCCCCGGCAGCGGGACGGCGGCGCCGTCCAGCGCGCCGAGCAGGTCCCGCAGCGCCGCCGCCGGACCGGGCAGCGGCAGCAGGCGGTCCTGGTCGTCCACGACCTTCGCCGCGCGCAGCAGGTCCCGGGCGCTCCTGCCGGTGGGGCCGTCCCACAGGGGGCGCGACAGCCAGGTGCCGGCCGCCCGCATCATCAGCCGGGTCGCCAGCGGGACGACCCACGCCCGCGCGAGCCGGGCCGCGTCGGCGGCGGTGATCGCCGCCGGGACGGGGGCGAGCGCGACGACGACCTGGTCGTCGCCCAGCGGGCGCAGGGCGACGCGCAGCCGCCCGTCCGGGCCGGCCGACAGGTCCAGCCGGGGCGCCAGCACGATCCCGGCGCCGGTGTCCAGCCGGACCGTGAGCCGGACCGCGGCGGTGAGGGCCGTGCCGGAGCGGCCGACCGTCACGTCGGCGGTGACCCCGGCGGTGACCTGCCCGCCGGCCGGCGCCTGGAGGTTCAGGCCGGTCAGCCCGACGAGCAGGGCGGGCTGGGCCGAGCCCGGGACGGTGACGGCGTCCAGGACGAGGGTCCCGCCCGGCACCTGGGCGGACACCCGGACCGCGCCGGGCGCGGGCGAGGCGACGGCGGTGGCGCCGAGCAGCCCGCGCAGCAGGGTGACCGCGGCGCTCACCCCGGCGGCGGTGATGCCGTCCGGGTCGCCCGGCGCCGCCCTGGCCAACCGGGCGAGCCGGTCGCCCTTGGCGGCGAAGCCGTGCCCGGGTCCGGCGGCGGGGTCGTAGACGCCCAGCGCCGCGGCGACGGCGAGGGCGTCCGACAGCAGCGGGGAGGGCGCGGGGGACGCGGCCGCGGCGGTCAGGCCGTCCAGCACCTCCGGCAGCAGCCGTGCGGCCTGCGCCGCGACCAGCTCGGCGACCCCTTTGACGCCGGGCAGCAGGTGGACCGTGGTCTCCGCCCCGGAGAGGGTGAAGGCCAGCACCGGGCCGTCGGGGCCGTGCCCGGCGATGACGCGGACGCTCCCCCAGGTGCCCGGCAGTGGCAGGTCCACCTCCAGCGTGCCGCCGACGGCGGCGTGCCGGCCGGCGACGGTGACCGCCGCCGACAGCGCCAGCGTGATCCCGTTGATCGCGACGGGCGTGCCGGTGGCGAGGGAGAGCCTGGTCCCGCCGGCCGCGACCGCGTCGGCCCGCACGGTCATGCCGCCGGGCAGCACCAGCGGCCGGGCCGCGTCGCGGGCCAGGCCGGCGGCGTCGGCGAGTTCGGCCAGGACGCCGTTCAGCGCGCCGGGATCGGGCGTTCCCGTTCCGCCGCCCTTCAGCAGGTTGTCCAGCAGCCAGCCCGCCGGGTCGTGCAGCAGCCGCGACAGCGCGGCGGCCGGGCCGAACCCGCCGATGGCCCGTTCGAGCAGGCCGGTCAGGCAGACGTCGGCGATCAGGCGCGGCACCAGCGGGGCCAGCGCGGCGCGCAGCTCGGCGGGTTCGGCGTCCAGCGGCAGCGGCCCGTCCAGCCACGGGGCGTGCAGTCGCGGCGCGCCTCCGTCGGCCCGGTCCAGCTTCAGGCCGGCCAGGGACAGGGCGCAGTCCGCGGTCGCCGCGCCGCCGAGCTCGACCTCTCCGTCGCCGCGGAACCGGCCGCCGGCGGCGGTGGGCAGCCCGGCGCCGGTCGTGCGGACCGCGACCCGCCACGGGTCCGGGGTGACGACCAGCTCGACCGGCAGGTCCGGCGAGCGCCAGCGCCACGGCCCGGCTCCGGCGTCCGCGCCGGGGTCGCGGGCCAGGCCGTACAGGCCGGTGCCACGGTCCAGCAGCGCGACCAGCCGGGGCCCGAGGTAGGCGCCGGGGTCGGCGGCCAGCGCGGCGAACGCGTCGGCGATCCAGACCGTGCCCGTCGCGCCCGTGCTCGTCGTGCCCGTGCCGGTGAGGCCCAGGTCGGCGAGCAGGGTCAGGAAGGCGGCCAGCTCGCCGCCGGCCGGGTTCTCCCTGCCGAGCGCCCCGATGAGCCGGGCCAGCAGCGGCGCGGCGCGCGGGTCGTCCAAGCCCGCGACGTGCGACCAGCGCCCGTCCAGCGCGGCGTCCCGGAGCACGACGTCCAGCGCCGGGGCTCCGGAGCCGCCGGGCACCGTGACGGTGGCCTCCAGGGTTCCGATGCGCGCCCCCCGTTCGGGGACGGCGCCGGTCTCGGTGTCCAGCAGCGGCCCGCCGCGCCGGGCCAGCCGGACCCGGACCACCAGGCCGGTCCCGGGAGCCGGTGGCTCGGGCGCGCCGACCACGACCGGGACGCGGCCCAGGTCCAGCCGTACGTCGGTCTCGACGGAGACCGCGCCGGCCGGTCCGGCGGGCTTGGGCAGCCCGATCCGCACGCCGTGGGCGAGGTGGGTGACGTCGCCGCCGGTCGCGAGTGCGGACCGGGCGATCCCACCGGCGAGCATCGTCGCCAGCGCGCCGCCGGGCAGCTCGCCGGTGACGGCCAGGAGGGGCGTGCCTCGGACGTCGGGCGGTGTCGCCGGGACATTGGCGAACCGGGCGGCGGGCAGCAGTCCGGGCCCCTCCGCCGCGACGGTCGTCGCAGGACGCTCCCGCCCGTACGGGTCCAGATCATCCTGCGTCGGGGCCAGGAACGCGAGCATGTCGTCGGCGGCCTCCGCGCCCAGACCGCCCGGCAGGGCGCCGCGGACGAGCCGTGCGGCGTTGCGCACGTCGGGTCCGGTCAGCGCGGTGATGTCCACCGGCTTGACCGGCGTGCCGAGCGTGACCAGCCCGAGCACGGGGGTGGCGGGCTGGGCGGCCAGGTCGGCGACGAGCTCGCGGGCGGCGACGCCGGCGACCGAATGGGCGACCAGCATCGTGCGCCCGCCGGGCCGGGCGACCGCGATCCGGTCCAGAACGCGGCGCAGCTGCGCGGCCTGGTGGGCGGCGGTGTGCTCCGGCTTCTCCCCCAGCCGCACGACGTAGACCGGCGCCGGTCCCACCATGCTCAGGTCCGCATGCAGCGGGTCGGGGATGTCACGCATGTCGACGGTCGCGACCGCCGCGGACGCGGGCAGCGGTCCGCCGGGCCTGGTCGCCGCGCCGACCAGGCCGGACCAGCAGTCGTCACCGGCGAAGGCGGGGGCGACCAGCACGATCGACCACGGCACGGCGCCCAGGCCCGCGGTCAGTGAGCGCACCGTGCCGAGCACGGCCGCGATGGCGTCGCGGGACCGGGGCAGCATGTGGTGCGCCGCCGGAACGGCCCAGTCCTGCCCGGCGGCGTCCGCCGGGACGACCCCGTCACCCGAGCCGAACAGCCCGCGCAGCAGCCGCAGGGCCCCGGCCGCCTCGACACCGGAGCCGAGCGCCGCGGTGCCCTCGCCGACGAACGCCCCCAGGTCGGCGGCGAGGTCGGTCACATAGTCCACGTCGCTCTTGTCGAGGGTCTCGTCCTCCAGGCGCGCGGTCACCGCCTCGGCCCATTCCGGGGGCGGGCCGTCGGGCAGCGTCCAGGTGAGGAGTTCGGCGGAGGGGCGGTCGTGCGGCTGGAGCGGCACGGTCCAGGGCTCGTCGGCGGTGCCGTGGCCCGCCGGGGCGGGCCCCGCCTCGCCGACGTGCTCGAACAGGTTCACCCGGTCGGTGAGGAACGCCTGCAGCGGCCACCGGGCCTCGGACAGGTAGGGCAGGCCCGCCGCGGTGACGCCCGCCTGCGCCGAGACCAGAGCGGCGGCCCAGGCGCGCAGCGCTTCCAGCGGCCGGTCGAGCAGGGAGCCCGCGTCGTCGGGGTCGGGGGGCTCGACGGCGGGCGCGCCCTCGGGCAGCCCCGCCGACCGGCCCATGCCCAGGATCGACGGCAGGAGCCCGGCGCCCGGACCGGCCCAGGAGGCGGCCGCGCGGGCGACGACGGCGCGGAGCACGTCGACCGCCTGGGCGGGGCTGATCGCCAACCCGAACGTCTCGCCGGAGGCGTCGGTGCCGGACGGCAGCCGCAGGGTGCCCAGGTCGAGCCGCTCGCCCGCGGCCGTCAGCCGCACGTCCTCCAGGGTCGCCTTCGCGGTGAGGGCGCGGCCGGGGGCCCATGCGGCGAAGGCGTGCAGGTCGCCCGTGGTCAGGCCGAGGTCGCCGTCCAGCTCCTCGTCGGGCGGGGTGACGGCCAGGTCGGCGCGGACGCCGCCCAGCCAGCGGACGCCGCCGCCCTCCGGCGCCAGGTCGGCCGCCAGCAGCGCGGCCTGGGCCGACACCGCCCAGGTGGTGGCGGCCTGCGCCCTGGACGCGACGCGCAGGCGCAGCCCGAGGTGCAGGCGGGGCGCGCCGGCGGTCCCCTCGTCCCACAGGGCGAGCGCGAAGCCGCCGGTCGCGGCGGTGGTGCCGGGCCACCAGCCGAGCGGCAGCACCCAGGGGTCGGCCGCGGTGCCGGTACCGGTCACCGCCGCCAGGTCGTCGGGACGGCCGGAGCCGAGCAGCCCGCCGACCGCGGCGAGCAGGCGGCGCCAGCCTTCGGGGGTCTGGCGCAGTTGCCGGTAGTAGGCGGCCAGCGCGCGGGTCGGGGCGGTGGCCAGGCCGCCGATGTCGACGCCGGGGGTCGTGGCCAGGCCCAGCAGCGTCCGGACCGCCCGGGCGAACGGTCCGGCGGCGCCGAGGCCCTCCTCCAGCGCGTCTTCCAGCGCGGCGGCCGCGGCGGCGCCCAGCGAAGCCGCGTCGGTCAGGTCCAGGCGGGGGAACGCGTGGTCGGGGGTGACGACGTCGCGCAGCTCCACGACGGGGGCGAGCCCGGCCGCGTCGTAGCGCAGCCCGGCCCGCACCGAGCCCACCCCGAACCCGTAGCTCGCCGGGCCTGCGGGGACGAGCGGACCGGACGCCGCCGCCCGGCGGACGGTCACCTCGGCGCGCTCGGCGAGCACGGCGGGGCGGTCGCCGTGCAGCGGCAGCGCCAGCAGAATCCCCTCACCGGCGACGACCGCGCCCGCCGCGGCGACGGCGAACTCGGCGGTCAGCGCGACGACCAGCACGGGGGTGCCGCTCTCGGGCGCGGGCCGCAGCCATACCCGGGCCGACACGGCCGGACCGTCGCCCGGCGCGGTCAGCCGCAGGACGGCGGGCCGCTCTTCTGTGGGGGCGCCCGCGTCGGGCGCGGACATCGGCAGGTCGCCCAGCAGCCCGGCGATGTGCCGGAGCCAGGCCACCAGCGCCGACCGGCCGTCGGCCAGCGTCGAGCCGGCCAGCCCGGCCAGCCAGCCGCGCATCGCGGCCGGCTCGTGGACCAGGGCGGCCAGCGGCAGCTCCGGCAGCCCGCCGGACAGGCCGAGCAGCCCGGTCAGGTGTCCGGCCAGGGCGTGCACCTGCGCCGGCTGGTCGGCCGCCGACAGCAGCGCCTCGACCAGGGCGGCGGCGAGTTGCGCCAGGCCCTCCGGCACCGCGATCGGGTCCAGGTCCAGCGGCGGCAGCGCCGATTCGGGCCCGGGGCGGAACCGGACCCGGAACCGGGCCGCGGCGCCGCCGGGACCGGTCCCCGCCATCGACAGCGAGGCGGTCAGCCGGGCGCCGTCGCCGGGCAGCCGGACGGTGGCCGCCAGGTCGACCGGGTGAGCCGCCTCGCCGGTCACGACCGCGAGCGCGCCGTTGCGGACGGCCACCAGGGGCACGGTCGCGGTGACGCGGGGCGCGGTGGGGCCGGGCTGGGCGACGGCCCGCAGGTCCAGCAGGATCCGCGCGGCGGCGCCGGCGCCGGTGCGGGTCACGCCAAGGTAGAGGCCGCCGGTGTCGGTGGGCTCCACCAGCGGGTGCAGCCGGGTCTCCTCCTCCAGCGCCGCGTGCGGCAGCAGCAGGTCGAGGGCCTCCAGCGCGGCGTCGCGCTGTGCGGGATCGGCCAGCACCCGCGCGACGTGCTCGGCGGGCGCGGCGAAGAACGCGGTGTTGAGGGACAGGTCGTCGGAGGGGCCGTCGAACAGGCCGATGGCCCGGCCGAGAGCGCTCGCCTCGGCCGTCATGGTGTCGGGGATCATGCGTCGGGCCATCCGTGGAAGGTCCCGGGAGTGGCGTTCAGGCCGGGGTCGACGGCCGGGTTGCCACCGCTCGCGGGGATGACGAACTTGTCGTGCAGCAGGATCAGGTTGTGGTTGCGCGTGTCCTTGTTCGTGTCGTACACGCGCCGGACGGCGAGGTGGTTGACGGCCATCCGGGTGAGGAAGTAGGCGTCGACGTCGGCGGCGGTGGGCGCGTACGGCTTGCGCGCGTGGGTGCGGCGGAACGCGGTGTCGAGGTCGGCGGCCACGTACTTCGGGCCGTTGATGTGCTGGTCGATCACGTTCGCCGCGAAGAACTCCGACGTCACCAGCTGCTTGAAGGGGTAGGTGGGGCCGCCGGACGGATTGTTGATCGGATAGAGCCTGTTCTTGGCCGCGTCGTCCCACAGGCGCTGGAACCGGAACACGCCGATCTGGAGCTGCACGGTGCACAGGTCCCGGGACGCCTGGACCGCCAGCCGGGACAGTCCGCCCCACAGCGAGTCGAACGTCACCGTCCTGCCCGCGCCGACGCCGCCGAACAGCGCCCACCGGTTGCTCGCGCCCACCTTGATCACCTGAGGGGTCTCCACCGGGCCGCCGGGGGCGCTGTACTTCAGCCACACCAGCTTGACCTTGCTCGGGACGCCGTCGTCGGCGGGCAGGGTTCCGGCGTCCCCCCACCCGGTGACCGGCGGCGACGCGTACCGGCTGCGCCAGGCCGTCTCGGGCTGGTCCGGCTTGGTCCGAGGGCGCAGGTAGGGGTTGGCCTTGTCGATGTCCGCGTCGGCCGGTTCGGTGTCGTTCGCGGTCCCCCAGACCCGCAGCTGCATCCCGCGGATGCCGAAGAAGAGGTCGAAGTGGTCCGGCGCCACGCGCTGGAACTGGTACAGCACGACCGTCAGCTCGTCGTCGCCGTGGATCGTCCACTGCTGGATGCCGATCGACAGGATGCCCTCGTCGGCCATCCGCAGGCCGTCCAGCTTGCCCTCGTTGGGGGCGATCTTCTTCACCAGGTCCCAGCACTGCAGGAGCTTGGCGTCCGGGGCGGGGCCGAGGAACGCCGGCACGGCCCCGACGAACTCGACCAGGTCCATCTCGCCCCCCGCCGCGGGGCCCACGTACCTCTGACCGGTGGTCCTGGTATGGGCGCCGGCCGCCATGAGCCGGCCGTAGACCATCGCCAGGTGGACGTCGTCCTTCCTCTTGTTCTTGCGGGTCCGCTGGGCGGGCGCCAGGAACACGTCCACCGGCGGGATCGACGGGCCGCGTTCGGTCGGCGCGTACCAGCCGGCCGTCCCGTTGGCCGCCAGACCGAGCGCGCCCGCCAGAAGCCGGCGCGCCGCGGCCACCGCGGGCCTGTCCGCCACCGGAACCCCGTCGCCCTTGCGGCGCAGGGCGTCCCAGAGGCGGCGGAACAGCGCGTTGCCGCCCATCGTCCAGCCGGTCACCGCGGCCTGATGCTCGGAGAAGCCGGACAGGATCGCCAGCGTGACGGGCAGCTCCAGTTCGGCCCGGTCGCGGCGGAGCTGCCGCATCAGCTCGATCTGCTGGAAGATCCCCTCGAACGGGTTGGCCAGCACGCTCGCGCGGACCTCGGCGCCGAGCGCGGCGATCTCCTCGGGCTTGGCGGCGGGCTTGGTCAGCGCGCCGAGCCTGGCCGTCACCTGGCCCGCGACCTGCAGCGGGGTGTGGCCCGCGTCGGTCGGCACGGGCAGCGGCTCCACCGGAACGCGCACCAGGAGCTGGAGCGCGGCGTCGTCGCCGGGGCCGAGCAGCTTGGCCCACTCCCGCATCTGCGCGCGCCCGACCTTCCACTGCGGGGCCGCCGCGGGCGGGACCAGCTCCACCTCGATCGGAAGGATGATCCGGCGGCCGACCTCCCAGTCGGCCACCCGCATCGGCGGGATGTGCAGGCCGAGGTAGACCACCAGGGCCTTCTCCAGCTCGTTCTGGGTGAGCTTGAGGTCGGTGGCGTCCTTGGGCGCGTCCTTGGGGTCCAGCGCGCCCTTGTTGACGATCGGCTCGATCGCCGCGGCGAGCCCGCGCAGGTCGGCGCCCAGGCCGAGGAAGGCCGACACCCGCGGGGGCCCGGCGCCCTCGGCCACCGGGTCGGCGGTGACCGCCGCCAGGGTGCCGTTGACCACCAGGGGCCACTCCGCCGCGGCGGGCTTGGCGCCGTTGGGCCGGGTGAAGTTCCAGAGCGTGACGTTGGACTCCGCCTCGCTGGGCGGGGGCGGCGGCGCCGGCGGGGCCGGCGGCTTGGCCGCCACGGCGGCCTTCACGCTGCTCAATGCCGGTTTCGCGGCCGCCGGGGCAGTCACACCGCCTCCTGCGCGAACGCGGGCGCGCAGCAATTCCGGGCAGGCTGCCGCAGAGCATTTCCGATCATGTATTTCCCCCATAGGACGGGCCGAGGACCCCCGTGATCCCCATCGACGGACCGAGCGGGTTGATCAAAACACATCTTTCCGATTTGTACAACCAATCCCTGATGTCCCGAATTGGGGCCATCTCAGGACGATCATCGAAAGTGGCCGTAACCGGCATTGATGCGTCGACCCCAGGCTGAGAACGGCTGATTAACGCCCGTTCATCGGCGATTTGCCCGGGACGCCGGGACACCGGTCCCGGAATACTCGGGACATTCGTCCCGGGACACCCGACAGGCTCCGAGGAGCCCGATTCCCCTGGTCAAAGAGGCTTAATTTTCCACTGTTCCCCGGTCATTCCCATCACCGAGAAGGGCCGCCCACTTCGATCGGGTTCTTGCCAAGGCGGGGCACCTCTGCCGTGAACTCCCGAACCCGATCGCGCGCTTGGAATTCCGTAGCGCGAGATCCAAGCGGGACTCCATGGATGACCAGGAGAAAGAAGCCGCCATCAACGATCCCGAAATCGATCCGGACGAGAGCGAAATCGCCCCGCCGGCGCTCGCCTTACTCGGGGGCCGGCCGGCGTGCCCCTTTCACAGACCGGCGACGCATGTGTCGAGATCGAGGCGAACACCGGTCCCGACGTCGCCTGCGCCGCACTGCGGGAGGTGGGGCGGAGTTCGGTGGCGTGCCGGCCGGCTGTGCTCCGATCGGGCCAGGTCGTTCTCCAGCGAGCGTCATCGGCCGGCGGCCAGTCGCGAGAGGGAACAGCGCGGAGACGCTTACCCGTGGATTCGGACGGCCATCGCAGGCATCGGGACAGGCGGGCGCCGAGCGCTGGCGGCGTTGCCGGGGCACAAAGATCCTCGTTCTTGGCGTCGCCACGAGAACTCGCTGTCGATGGGGCGAGGCCGTCCGGTCCCCTGCGGAAGGGCGCCGGGGGGCCGACCCCACGGAAGGGACATGATGAGGTATTCGAGAAGGCTGGCGGTCCTGGCCCTGCCGGTGGTCGCCGCGCTCCCGCTGAGCGCGACGGCCAACGCCGCGCCGGTCGCGAAAGCGGCTTCGAGCGCCCGGGCGTGCGTGCCCGGGACCAGCTACATCAGCAACCAGGGCTCCGTCGGCCTCGGGGTCATGAACGACTGGCGCGGCTACGGCAGGAACTACGCCGAGGAGTACTACGACAGGGTCCTGCCGGTCGGCCAGCGCACGGACTGCGCCTCCGGCTTCGGCTGGAGCTACGCCGACGGCTACTACATCGGCTCCGGCTACTGCGCCGAGATCAGGACCACCAACTCCAAGGGGCAGTGGATCTACCACGACACCGTCCTGGCGGGGCAGTCGTGGCGCCCCGACCTCGGCCGGTCGTTCGAGAGGTGGGAGGTCAACCCGTTCCGCTGCTCGTGAGGGAGTGATCCCGCCGGTCCGCCTTGGGGAAGGCGGACCGGCGGCGCGTCCGCCGTCGGGCCGGGTCCTGACGATCTGACCGAGCGGGTGGCCGTGCCACGCCGCAGCAGGGGTTGACCCTGACGCAGGGTCAACCTCCCAGCATGGTCGGCATGACCACGAACGAGCACTTCACCATCCACCACGACGGCGTCACGATCCCGGTGTCCCGAGGCGGCCGGGGACGGCCGCTGGTCCTGTGCCCGGGGCTGAACTCGACGCAGTCCCACCTGCACGAGCTGGCCGGGCTGCTGCGGCGCGACCATGACGTGGTGACCTTCGACCTGCGGGGCCACGGCCTCTCCTCGGCCGCCGACCGGTACTCCTTCGAGGCGTTCCTCGCCGATCTGGCCGCCGTGATGGCGGAGCTGCGACGCCTCGGCCCGCCCCCCGTGCTCGCGGGCTACTCCCTGGGCGCGGACCTGGCCGTGCACTACGCCTCCGAGCATCCCGGGGCCGTGGCCGGGCTCGTCCTCATCGACGGGGCGAACCCGGTGCCCGAACCGTTCGTCACCGAAGCCCTCCTGCCGCAGTTCCGCGCGATGTGGGAGGACATGGCCACGCAGCAGGAGGCCGAACGGGGCACCGCGCGCCAGGTGCTGCTCACCGCCCAGGAGATCCTGGACCTGAACGTCGAGATCGATGCCGTCCGGTCCGGCATCCTCGACCGGTACCGGAAGATCGACCGGCCCATCAGCATGATCATGTCGACCTCGATGGCCGGTGACGGCGGCGAAGGGCCTGCGCCGCGGCTCAACCGGAACTGGCGTGCCGGCGTCGAGCGGCTCGTCCGCGAGCAGCCGCACATCGCCACGTCCTGGCTCGACGCCGACCACGCGCTGGCCTTCACCCACGCCCCGGAGATCGCCCAGATCATCCGGACGTGGACCACCCGCCTGGACACGTCCGGCGCCAACGGCGGCTGAGCGATCCGCGCTTCCCGCACCACCGGGAAACGCCAGAGCCCCGCCGGCGGAGGCCGGCGGGGCTCTGATCACGTTCATGGCCGGTGTGCGGGTCGCCTCTCGGCGAAAGGCACAACGCGGCTCCAGCCGGACGGAACTCCGCGAAGGCGAAAGGTGAGGCCCGGGGACACCGGTCACACCGACCACCCTCTACAACTCCAGTGCGCACCCGGTTGTTCCCGTCCCGCGGAAAGGGCTCAGGGGATGACGTCGGCGACGATCGTGGCGGTGCCGTTCCGGCAGGAGGCCAGGCGGCCGGTCGTGGCGGCCTGGGCGACGGTGTTGCTGGCGCAGTGCCAGCCACCGACGGTCGCGATGCCCGCGGTCCCCTGCTTGGGCGTGCTCTTGCGGTAGTACGTCCGGAAGGTTTGGACGGCGCCGACGCAGTCGGCCCGGCCCTTGTGGACCGCCACCACGGCCATGGGGCCGCCGCCCGGTGGCTGGATCTCCCCGCAGACCGTGCGCGGACCGGCGAGCGCCGGCTTGCGCGAGGGCACCGCCTTGACGCGCGACCTGGTCGGCGTCGGAGCGGCCGCGGGCGTGCTGGGAGCCGGGACGGGCGCGGCCGACGTGGCTGGAGCGGTTGGGGCAGCGGGCGGCGACCCAGCGGCGGGCTCGCGCTCCTGGCCGCAGGCGCCCGCGGCCAGGATCAGCGCCGGAACAACGAGCGCGAGAGAGCGGGTGCGCACGATCGTGTCTCCGTGGGGCAGGGGTTCAAGATCGCCATAGTGTGGCACGCGCTGCCCAGGTGGCGCTCCCCGGGGACGGATGGCTCTGCTCCGAAGGCGGTGACCGCGCACGGTTCGCCGATGTTCGCGGCTTGAGGTCCCGCTGGCCGTACGAATCCGAACGCCCCGCTGCTATGCGGTCGCGTTGTGCTCCAGGTCAGAACGTGCGGAGCGCTCTTCTTCAGGTATCAGGTGGCGGCCCAGTCCAGCGACGCGCACGGCCGTGGCCGGGGCCAGGCGGGTTCCGTACCAGGCCAGGCGCGCCAGCGCAGGGGTGACGATGAGGGCCTTGTCGCGCTCCATGCCGGAGATGACCGTGCGCGCGAGACGGTCGGCGGAGTGCAACCTGATCTGGGCGCGGGTGGCGATCCGGCGCCAATCACGGCCGATGGCCGTGGAGGGCAAGCCGGGGTTGGCGTTGTCCAGCAGCGGGGTGTCGACGAAGCCGGGGCATACGGCGGTGACCTTCACGCCGTGGGGCGCGGCTTCGGCGCGCAGTGCCAGGGACAGGCCGACCAGCGCGTGCTTGGCGGTGGTGTAGGGCAGCATGAACGGGGCCGGGGTCAGCCCGGCCAGCGAGGCGATGTTGACGATGTGCCCGTACCCCTGGTCGAGCATGACGGGATAGGCGGCGTGCACGCCGTGGACGACGCCGTGCAGGTTCACCCGCAGGAGCCGGTCCCAGTGTTCGAGGGTCAGGTCCTGGTGGCGACCGGCCACGTTGATGCCCGCGTTGTTGAACAGGTAGTCCAGCCGGCCGTGGCGGTCGCGGGTCCGGTGGATCAGCGTGCGCACGGCCGCGGCGTCGGCGACGTCGACCTCGGCCGCGGTGGCGCCCAACTGTCCGGCCGTACGCTCGGCGGCCGGGCCGTCGATGTCGGCGATGACGACCGCGCAGCCGCGCAGCCGCAGCGCTGCGGCGATCGCCTGGCCGATGCCCGACGCCCCGCCGGTCACCACCGCGACGGTGCCGACGGAGCCGGAGCGCGAACGTTCGATGAGCCGCTTGCTGCCAGGCCGCCTCAGAAGAAGCTCGCCTTGCCCTTACCGTGCACGGTGCGCAATCCGGAGACGGCGCAACGGCTGACGTCACTGGTGGGCGTGGCCGAGCCGCGGATGCGCTTTCCGGCCAAGGGTCCGGAGAGGGCGGTCCCCATCAGCAGGGCGTCGCCGGGGTTGTAGCTGAGGATCTGACTCTGGGCGGGACGCACCATGGTGACGCCCAGGCGGTTGCCATCGACGTCGTACCAGGTGATGCGACCCTCGCCGGCGATGTCGCGGGCCTTCGTGCAAGAGGCGACGGCGGTCGCGCGCCCGCTGAGGAAGCCGTAGTGGATCTCGCGGTGGGTGCCGTCCGGCGAGGAGCAGTTGCCCAGCCAGGCGGCGCCGGTGACGGTGGTCCGGCGGGGCAGCAGTCCCACGGGCGGAGAGAAGGTCACCGGCCGGTCGGGCGTCGTCACGGCTTCGCATACCAGCGCGGGCGCCTTCAGAGCCGGTGCGCCCGGCGCCGTCTTGGCAGGTGCCTGGAGCGGTGCCTGCGGCACGGTCGCCGCAGCCGTCAAGGCCGTCGCCGAGGCGGTCATGGCGGCGGTCGATCCGAAGACGAGGACCGCGCGCAGGGCGAGGCCGGAAAGGCGGCCCCTGCGCGTGCGACTCGTCGTGGCCGTTGTGGACACGGTGCTCCCTTCCCGGAATGATCACTGACAGTATCAAGATCATAACAAGCGGTGATCGAGGTGAGGCTCGGGGGTGTGCTGAGGCGCCAGGGCGTCCGGCAGGCCGCGCCCAGGCCCCCGGAAGGAGTGCCATGGCCGTGCCCCCTCCCCCGGAGCTCCTCACCCGCGGCACCGGTGCACCCGGCAAGGAACGTCCTGTGCCGGGAAGGCTGGCCAAGGTCGGCGCGGTCGTCGCCGCCCGGCGCCGGATGGTCGTCCTCCTGTGGTCGGTGCTGGTGGCGGGGGCACTGGCGTTGGCGCCGATGCTGCTGGGCACGTTGAGCGCCCCCTCGCTGCGCGTGGCCGGCTCGGCTTCGGCCCAGGCCGCCGACACACTGCGCCAGGGGTTTCCCCAGCTGGGCGATGAGCAGGTGGTGATCGCCTTCGACTCCCCCGAACTGGCCGCCGACGACCCCGCCTACCTGCGCGCGGTGTCGGCCGGATTGACGGCGCTGTCGGCCCAGCCGGGAGTGCGCGGAGTCCAGGTCCTTCCTCCCACGACCCGGCAGCACGTCCGGCATCTGTACGCCCTGGCCGGGCTGGCGGGCGACGAGGCGGCCCGGCACCGGGCGCTGCCCGCGCAGGAGGCGGCCCTGCGCACCAGCGTGACGCGGGCGTCGGAGGGCAGGGTGACGGCGGCCCTGGTCGGGGTGTCGCCGGTGTTCGCCGAGGTCAAGAAGGCCGACCTGGCCGACCTGCGGCGCTCGGAGGCCATCGCGATACCGCTGGCGCTGGTGGTGTTGTGGGTGGGGCTGCGCAGCCTGGCCGCCGCGCTGTTGTCGCTGGTCGTGGCCGCTATTACCACGGCGGTCAGCGCGGGGGCGCTGATGCTGGCGCACTGGACGCTGGGACTGCAGCCGGACATCTTGGTGCTGACGGTGGCATGCTCGGTGAGTCTGGGCCTGGGCTTGGACTACAGCCTGCTGCTGTTGCTGCGGTACCGGCGGGCGCTCGCCGACGGCGAACCGGCCGTCAGGACGGTGCGGCAGGCGACCGCCGTGGCGGGCCGCACGGTGGTGTGGTGCGGGCTGGCCGTGGTGGTCACCGCGTGCTGCACGTTCGCCGTCCGCGCCGAGCTGCTCAGGACGCTCGCCGTTCCCGCCATCATCGCGACCGTGGTCGCCGTGGCCGCGACGTTGACGCTCCTGCCGGCCCTGCTGGCGGTCGTCGGCGCTCGGACCGTCCCCCGCCGACCGGTCGCCGAGGAGGCCGAGGGAGGCTGGGCACGATGGGCGCGGCACCTGATGCGCCACCCTTGGCCTTACCTCCTCCTCGCCACGGGGGTGCTGGCGCTGGCCGCGCTCCCGGCGCTGGGCATGCGGCCGAGCATGGACTTCGACCGGCCCTCCTTCGCCCACACCGAAGCGGGCCGCGGCCTGGCGCGGATGGAGGGCGACGCGGCCGCCACCTTCATTCCGTTGGTGTTGCAGCATCCGCCTGGCGCGGGCCCGGTGGACACCGACGCGCTGATCACCGCACTGCGGGCCGACCCGCGCGTCAGCCTGGCGATCCCGCTGGACAACGGCCGCGATATGACCCTGGTGACGGTCGCCACCCCGCAGGCCGCCGACCACCCCGGAGCGGCCGCGCTGCTGGCCGACCTGCACCGGCTCGGCGAACGCACCCTCCCCGCAGGGCAGCGGATGCTGATCGCGGGCCCGACCGCGCTGCTGGCCGACCTCACCGGCGAGGGCCTGGGCCGCCTGTGGCAGGTCGGGGCGCTGGTGGTCGCTTGCTCGCTGGTCCTGCTGCTGGCGACCCTGCGCAGCGTGCTGCTGCCGGTCAAGGCGGTGGTGATGAACGTGCTGGCCGCCGGAGCCGCGCTGGGGCTGACGGCGCTGGTGTTCGACGGGCCGGTCAACGCGCTGCTGCCGGTGGCGGTGTTCACCATCGTGTTCGGGCTGTCGATGGACTACGAGGTCTTCCTGGTCCACCGGATCGCCGAGCACCACCGCCGGACCGGCGACAACACCGCCGCCGTCGCCCACGGGCTGCAGCACACCGCCCGCACCATCACGCTGGCCGCCGCCGTCATGATCGTCACGTTCGCCGCCCTGCTGACCGGCCACCGCCTGGAGCTGCGCCAGATCGGGTTCGCCACGGCCGCCGCGGTGGCCCTGGACGTCACGGTCGTCCGGCTGGTACTGGTCCCGGCGCTGATGCAGATCCTGGGCCACCGCAACTGGTGGCTGCCCGCCCCGCTGGCCCGGCTGCTGCCCTCCACCGGCAGGTGACCGGCTCGCGGCGGGCCGGAGGCCGTGCCCCTGCCGAAGGGGCACGGCCTCCGGTCGGTCAGCCGACCGGCTCGGGCTGCGGGCCGACCGGGTCCTGCTCGTCGAGGGTCCGCGCGGGCGTCTCCTGCGGCTGCGCCGCCGGCCGCCGGGCCCGGTCGCCCGAAGCCGCCTGCTCCTCGGCGGGCCGGATGGGCGCGGCCGTGGGCTCGTCCTTGAACTCGGCGGAGGCCAGGCCCAGGCGGGTCAGGATGATGCGGGAGATCTCGTTGATGTTGCCGGCGCTGCGCAGCAGCTCCATCGGCGGGATCTCCAGGCCGAACTGCTCGCGCAGCATCACCAGCAGTTCGGCGCCCATGAGCGAGTCCATGCCGTACTCGTCCAGCCGCCGGTCGTGGTCCAGTTGGTCGACCGGCATCTGGAACACCTCGGCCAGGAACAGCGCCAGGTAACCGGCGATCCTCTGCCGCGCCTCCTGGGGAGGCAGCATCGCCAGCTCCCGCACCAGTTCCTCGCGCGTCTGGCCGCTCACCGGTGACTGCGCGGGCACCAGCATGCCGTACCGCGGGGTGGCCAGGCCGCTGAGCAGCTCCCGCAAGCGGCCCCAGTTGTAGCGGCCGACCCCCGCCCCGGCGCTGCCACGGGTCAGCAGATGCCCGGCGGCGGTGAGCGCCTCGGCGGTGGTGACGGACTCCACGCCCAGCCGCGCCATGTTGTCGGCCAGCTCGTGGCGGGCGATGTAACCGGTCTCCCCCAGCGCCCCCCAGGCGATGGCCAGACCCGGTAGCCCCAACTGGCGGCGCTGCCGGACCAGGGCCTCCAGGTAGAGGTTGCCGGCCACGTAGTTGGTCTGGCACACCTGGCCGACGAAGGCCGCCGAGGAGGAGTACATCAGGAAGAACTCCAGGTCCCGGTCGCGGGTCAGCGCGTCCAGCACCGCGGCGACGGTCACCTTGGGCGCCAGGGACGCGGCGAACCGCTCGTCGGACAGGTCGACCAGCAGGTCGTCGTCGACGCGCATGGCCGAGTGCACGACCCCGCGCAGCGGGTGCCCGCTCGCGTCGATCTCGTCCAGGACCTGGCGGACCGCTTCCAGGTCGGTGGCGTCGACGGCGTGGGCGACCGCGTGCACGTCCCGCCCGGCCAGCTCCGCCAGCAGCTCTTCGGCGCCGGGGGTGGCGGCCCCGCGGCGGCCGACCAGCGCCAGGTGGCGGGCGCCGCGGTCGGCCAGCCACCGGGCGGTGGCGGCGCCGAACCCGCTCAGCCCGCCGACCACCAGGTAGGTGGCGTCGCCGCTCAGCTCCGGCTGCCGGGGTTCCGGCTCGACCGGCACGGGCTCGTCCAGCGGGTCGAAGGCGATGACGACCTTGCCGGTGTGCCGGGAGTGCTGGAGCAGCTGGAACGCTTCCCTCGCCCGGGCCGCCGGGAACACCCGGTGCGGCAGCGGCCGGTACACGCCGGCGGCGATGCGCTCGGCCACCCGGTGGTAGTAGTCGGTGAGCACCCCGGCGTCGTTGGTGCAGCGGCTCAGGTCCATCGCGACGAAGGTGATGTTGCGGTCGAACGCCCGCAGCGGCAGCCGCCGGTTCTCGTAGATGTCGCGCTTGCCCATCTCGATGAAGCGGCCGCCCGGGGCCAGCGCCTCCAGGCTGCGGGTGACGGCCTCGCCCGACAGGGAGTTGAGCACCACGTCCACCCCCCGTCCCGCCGTCAGCTCCCTGACCTGGTCGGCGAAGTCCAGGCTGCGCGAGTCGAGCACGTGCTCCACGCCCATCGCGCGCAGCAGGTCGCGTTTGGCGGGCGTCCCGGCGGTGGCGATCAGCCGGGCGCCCACGTGCGCGGCGTGCTGCAGAGCCGCCATGCCCACGCCGCCGGCGGCGCCGTGCACCAGCACCGTCTCCCCGGCCCGCAGCCGCGCCAGCCGGTCCAGGCCGTGGTGGACGGTCAGGAACGCCACCGGCAGCGTCGCCGCCTCGGTGAAGCCCATCGTCTCGGGCAGGCGGGACACCGCATGGGCGGGCGTGCACACCTGCGATCCCAAGGGCGAAGGGGCGATGGCGACCACGCGGTCCCCGGCCGCGACGGTGGTGACACCGTCCCCGACGGCGGCCACCACCCCCGCGTACTCCAGCCCCAGGCCCTGCTCGGAGAAGCTGCCCTCGGCGGCCTCGGCGGGCAGCAGCCCGGTCGCCAGCATGATGTCGCGGTAGTTCAGCGCCGCGGCGGCCACGTCGATGACGACCTCCCCGGGACCTGGGACCAGCGGCTCAGAACGCCTCCAGGCCAGCTGGTAGTTCAGGCTGGGCTCGCGCACCTCCAGTCGGTAGGGCCCGTCCGCCCCGTCCGGGCTGGCGGGCCGCCCGGCCGGCAGGTTCAGCGCGCGCGGAACGAACCGGCCGCCTCGGGTCAGGACGATCTCGTCCTCCTCGTCCGGCGCGGTGAACTCGGCCACCAGGCGGCGGGCGTCGGTGTCCGCGTCGCCGACGCGGTCCAGGGACACCCTGCGCACGCGCAGGCCCGGTTCCTCGTTGTCGAGCGAGCGCGCCACGCCCCAGGCCGCGGCGTCGGCCGGGGCCACCGCCCGTTCGGGCGCGGGGTTGGCGCCGCTGGGCCGGGTGACCAGCCAGAGCCAGCTTGGTTCCGCACCCGCTTCGCGGGCGCAGGCGACGGTGATGGCGCGCATGACCGCAGCCCGCCGGGTGGCCTGCCCGACCAGCCCGCCGGGCTCGGCCCCGCCCGCCTCCCCGCCGTCCGGATCGCCCAGGATCAGCACGATCCCGGTGTCACCGGTCTTCGGCAGCAGATCGGACAGCGCTTCGAGGTCGGTGGCGGGCTCCTCGACGACGGCGGCGTCCCTCCCTACCGCCCTCAACCGCTCGGCGACGGCCTCGGCTAGCGGACGGTCGTGCGCGGCCTCGGCCAGGACGAGCCAACCGGCCTCGCCTTCCGTGCCGAGCGGCAATTCCCGGACCACCTGGTCGGCCTCGGTCGCGGCGAGGATGACCGAGTAGTGGTCCCGGCACGGTTCGCGGTCGTCGCCGGTGAACTCCACCTCGGAGAAGCCGCACCGCCGCAGCAGCGGCCCCCACTGGTCCCGGGGCAACAGCAGGGAATCGGGACGCAGCTGCGGGTCGGCGACGTCCCAGAAACTGTCGAGCACGCCGAACGGTATGGAGAGGACCTCCGAGCTGTGGGTCTCCACCGCCAGCAGGCGGCCGCCCGGGGCCAGCAGCGCGCCCACCCGTTCCAGGGCCGCGGTCAGGTCCCCGGCCGTGTGCAGGGCGTTGCCGGCCACCACCAGGTCGAAGGTGCCGGGCGCGAACCCCTGTTCGGCGGGGTCGGTGTTCAGGTCCAGAGTGCGGTACTCGACGAAGTCGTGGACCGCGAAGCGCTTCTGCGCGCGGCTGAAGAAGAACGACGAGATGTCGGTGTACAGATACCGGGTCCGCTCGGCGGGCAGCAGCGGCAGCAGCGCAGCGGTGAGACCGCCGGTCCCCGCGCCGACCTCCAGAACGCGCAGCGGCCGGTCGCCAGGCCAGTGCGCGACCACCCGACGCAGGATCTCCTGCGCGATGCGGTTGTGGAAGCGCAGGGTCGGGGCCAGGTCATAGAACTGTTCGAGGCTGTCCATGACCCCGTCGGGAACCAGCAGCTCCAGCGGATCGCACGTGCCGCGCAGGATCTGCGGCAGCCGATAGGCGACCCGCGTCAGCAGGGAGGAGGTGGCGATGTGCCCCGGGTGGTCCAGGATCGTCCGCTGCATCTCCGTCTCGTCGATGGAGCCGTCGCCGGTCAGCCGCCACCGCCCCGGTTCCACGGTCGTCAGCAGCCCGTGCCGCTCCATCCTCGGGACCATCATGTCGACCAGCTTGCAGTGTTCCGTCCGCACCCCGGCGGCGGCCAGATCATCGAGACCGAACGGCTCCTGCGGTGCCGCCAGGAGGCCGTGCAGGGCGGCCGCCAGGTGCTGGCCGCTCAGTTCCAGCGCCTGTTCCACGGACCGGCCGTAGTCCAGCTGATGCCAGGCGGCACGCTGCTCGTCGATCCGTCCGGCTGCCTCGGCCAGGACCTGCCCGACCGAGGGCAGGGGGCTCCGGTCGGCCGGCTCGTCGGGGCGCGGGGCCGCCCGCAGCTCCGCGTGGTGCCACGACAGCGGCAGGCGCTGCCTGCCGTCGAAGCGGCGCAGCCTGCAGCCTTCGATCTCGGCGGCGACCGTCCCGTCGTCGCCGGTGATGGTGATGTCCCAGCACACCTCGGTCTGGGTGCGGGACCGGCACCGGACGTGGACGAGCCCGGTCGCGCCGGGGCGCTCCCAGACCCGGACGGCGTCCATGCGGGCGGGCAGGTAGCCCCGCCCGTCGGCCAGCAGGTCGGCCACCAGCGGGATCCCGGCCTGCAGTGCTCCGTCCAGCAGCGCCGGATGCACCTGGTAACGGTCGGCATAGCGGTCCGCGCCCGGGTCGTGCCGGTAGACGGCCAGCACCTCGTCCTCGCCATGGCTGAGCTCGGTGAGCGCCTGGAACGCGGGCCCGTAGCGCAGGCCGAACCGTTCGGTGAGCGCGTAGTGCTCCTCGCCGCCGGTGAACCCGTCCAGCCGATTCCGTACCGCCGTCACGTCCAACGGCGCAGGCCGGGGGCGCAGCAGGCGGCGGACGTCGGCCCGGGCGTACTGGACCAGGTCGCGGACACCCTCCTCCACTCCGGCGACGGCCGCGGATTCGTCCTGAGTCGACAGCGACGTCTGCAGCTGGACCGAGCCCTCGTCGCCCCAGGGCACCACCAGGGGCCGCATGATCTCCAGGTGCCGCACCTCGGCGGGCGCGTCGAAGGCCAGGCGGCCCGCCGACAGCAGCATCTCGACGAGCCCGGTCGCGGGCATCACCACCGAGCCGCCGATCCGGTGGTCGGCCAGCCACGGCGCCATCACCGGTTCCAGGCGGCCGTGCCAGGTCGGTTCCAGCACCGGCAGCCGCTCGCCCAACAGCGGATGGTCCAGGCGGCCGTCGCCCAGCGACCGCACCCAGGAGCCGGGGCCGCCGCTCCAGTGGTGGTCACGCTGCCAGGGATAGGCGGGCAGGTCCACCGTCCTGCCGGGGCGCGGGAAGTACAGATCCCAGTCCACCTCGGCGCCGGCGGCGATCAGCGTCGCCACGGCGGTGTCCAGCGCGCGGGCTCCGTCGATGCCGTCATCGCCGTGCCGCAGCGTGGCCAATGCCACCGCGCCGGCGCCCGCTCTGGCGCTCGCGCCGCCGCGCCGTGCGCCGATGACGCGCCGCAGGTAGGGGCGCAGCACCGGCTGCGGCCCGATCTCGACCAGAAGCTCGTGCCCCTGGTCCAGCAGGGTGTCGATGGCGGCGGCGAACTGCACCGGTTCGCGCACGGTGCGCGCCCAGTAGGCGGCGTCCAGCTCGGTCCCCGGCACGGGACCGCCGGTCAGGGTGGAGATGAACGGCACGTGCCCGGCCGCCGGCTCCAATCCCGCCAGCGCCGCCACCAAGGCGTCGCGCGCGTCGTCCATCGCGGCGCTGTGGAACGCGTAGTCCAGCTCCAGGTCCCTGAACACCACCTGTCCGCGGGCCATCTCATCGGCCAGTAGGTCCATCTGGTCCGATGGTCCCGACACCGTCACATGCCCGGCGGTGTTGACCGCGGCGATCTCGATCCCGGGGAAGCCGGCCAGCAGTTCCTCCGCCTGCGCGCACGAAAGCCCGACGGCGGCCATCCTGCCGTTGCCGGCGGTGGGGGCCTGGGCGTGGCTGCGTTCGGCCAGCACCCGGGCGGCCTCGGCGAGCGTGAGGATTCCGGCGACATGGGCGGCGGCGACCTCGCCGACGCTGTGCCCGACCACCGCGGCCGGTTCGACGCCGCGGGCGCGCAGCATGCGCACGATGCCCACCTGGACGGCGAACAGCATCGGCTGGGCCACCTCGGTGGCCGACAAGCGCCACTCGGCCGGCGGCAGCGCCATCTCCCGCGCCACCGACCACCCCAGATGCGGCGCCAGCGCCGCGTCCACCTCTTCCACCGCCGCCCTGAACACCGGGTCAGCGGTCAGCAGGTCGGCACCCATCCCGGCCCACTGCGAGCCGTTGCCCGAGAACACCAACGCGACCCGGCCGTCACCGGCCGCGCGGTTCACGGCCGCTGAGCGCAACCGGTCGGCCGCCTGATCGGAGCTCTCGGCGACCACCGCGACGCGGTGGGAATGCCTGCCCCTGCGGCGGCAGGAGGTGTAGGCGATGTCGTACAGCTCCTGCGGCGACGCCTCCTCCAGCCGGTCGGCCAGCCGCGCGGCGGCCTCGACTGCGGCGTCAGCGGTCCGCGCCGTCACCAGTACCGGCAGGGTCCGCCGCTCCCGGTCAGGCTCTTCCGGAACCCGCTGGCTCGGGACCATGGGGCGCGGTGCCCCGCTGTTCTCGACGGCGTCGCTTCCGGCCGTGGAGAGGGCGAGTGCCTGTTGGCCGGGTGCGGGTGGACTCTGGATGCCATGGGTCGCGGGACCGGGCGGCGTGGTCAGCAGGACGTGGGCGTTGGCGCCGCCGAACCCGAAGGAGTTGACCCCCACGACGGGCCGTCGCACCTCGGCGATCGGCTCCGGCGCGGCGGCGACGGCCAGGTTGAGCCCGGCGAAGTCGATGTCAGGGCTGGGCGGGTCGGCGTGCAGCGAGGCCGGGATCAGCCCGTGGCGCAGCACCAGCAGGGCCTTGAACAGCCCGGCCATGCCCGACGCCGGTTCCAGGTGTCCCAGGTTCGACTTCACCGAACCGATCGGCAGCGGCCCGGACGAGCGGCCGACGCCCAGGGCGCGGCCGATGGCGTGGGCCTCGATGGGGTCCCCCACGGGGGTGCCGGTGCCGTGCGCCTCCAGGTAGACCAGCTCGTCGGGGTGCACGTCCGTGTGCTGGTAGACCTCACGCAGCAGCTCTTCTTGGGCATCGACGTTGGGCAGCGCCAGGCCCATGGTGCGGCCGTCGCTGTTGGAGGCGCTGCCCAGGATGACGGCGTGCACGCGGTCACCGTCGGCCAGCGCGTCGGCCAGCCGCTTGAGCACGACCAGCCCCGCGCCTTCCGCCCGCACGTACCCGTCGGCATTGGCCGAGAACGAGTGGCAGTGCCCAGTGGGCGAGAGCATCGAAGCCTGCGAGAACCCGATGTAGTGGTACGGGCTCAGCAGCGCGTTGGCACTGCCGCACAGGGCGATCCGGCTGGTGCCCTCCAGGATCGTCTTGCAGGCGCGGTCCAGGGCCACGAGCGCCGAGGAGCAGGCGGTGTCCACCGCCATGCTGGGACCGCGCAGGCCGAAGAAGTGCGACAGCCGGTTGGCCGCGATCGAGGAGGCCGCACCCGACATCGTGTAGGGGTTGACGGTGTCGGTGGACAGCATCTGCAACGCCCCGTAGGAGGCGTCGGAGATGCCGATGTACACCGCGGTGTCGCCGCCGGCCAGCGGGGCGGGATCGATGCCCGCGTCATCCAGCGCCTCGACCGCCACCTCCAGCAGCAGCCGCTGCTGGGGGTCCATCTGCGCCGCCTCACGCGGCGAGATCCCGAAGTAGCCCGCGTCGAACCCGGCCAGATCCTCAAGGAACCCGCCCGCGGCGGTGTAGCTCTTGCCCTTGCGCGGCATCGACTCGTCCACGAACCGGTCGGCGTCGAACCGGTCCGGCGGCACCCGCCCGACCAGGTCGCGCCCGTCGCGCAGCACTTCCCATAGGCGGTCCAGGTCGTCGACGCCGCCGGGCAACCGGCACGCGGCCCCCACGATCGCCACGGCCTGGTCCGTCCGCGTCCCCTCGCTCGCTCCCACGGTCATCCTTCGTCCTCCCGTTCGCGACCTCCGGGGAAGGGCGGCGCCCCGGTGGTGCTCCCCGGACCTCCACCGGAGTTCACGCAGGGTGAAGGCATGATCACGTTTGAGGTGGACCGAGCGTGTGTCAACGGGCCGCGCCGCCGCCACCCGGCACGCACCGGCCGTTGCGCGCGGGCGACCATTCGCCCGACAAGCCTTTAGACGACCTTGGCCGCCGGCGGCGGGCCGCGCCCGAGCCGCCCGCCTAGCATCGCCAGATGATCAACGCGCGGCCATGCGCCCCGGACTCGGCGGGAACCGAGTGCGCGCTCCACCACCCCGACCAGGAGCGGCACCGGCTCCGGCACCTCCTGCTGATCGGTGCCCACACGTCGGACGGGCAAGCCGCCGCCGGGTATCCGTCCGGGAGCCGCCGCTGGATGCTGAGCACCTCACGGCCCTCGACCGACGGCGAAGAGCTCGCGGCCGCCGACGGCTTCATCTCCTACCTGCTGGGCCGCCCGGCCGCCCTGGACCAGGACCTAGTCGCTTTCAGGAGTCAATCCATCACTCAATGTTAGGATCGCTGGGTCGTGCCCATCACGAAAGGAAGGCGTGCGATGAGCAACGAAGATCGCGGTGACAGCTCCACCGAGGACATGACGGCGGAGATGGACCTGCTCGCCAAGCCGGCCGAGACGCCCACCAGCGCTCCCTACAACAGGGGCCGCAAGCAGTCCCCCAAGCTTCTGACGGACCTGCTCAGCGACCGTCGCCTCAAGGACGACGTGAGCGCGGTGACCTGGGACCGGTGAAGCCGTTCGGATGGAGGCGGGGGCGCCGCGGAGGCGCCCCCGCCCCCGTTCCCCAGATCCCCGCAGCGGCATCTGCGCCGGTCAACGGCTACGACGTCCTCGCCAAGGTGGCCGACCTGCCGATCAGTACGTGGCGCTACCTGTGGGAGCCCGAGCACGTGCGGCATCTGGGGCCCATGGCGCAGGACTGGAACGCCGCGTTCGGTCTGGGCGAGCACGACTTCCGTATCGAGCCGGTCGACGCCAGCGGCGTGGCGTTGGTGGCCATCCAGGCGCTGCAACGCCGGATCACCGAGCTGGAACAGCAGGTCGCAGAACTGCAGCAGACCCAGCAGCGCACTCACTGACCGGCGATTCCGTCCCCTGTCCGCACGGCCCGCCCCCCACATGCGAACTGATCAATCGCGATGTCAGCGGTACCGGGACACCGGGTACCGGAATGAAGGTGCTCATTGACCGCCACCTCGACGAGTGCGCCGCCCACCGCGTCCCCTCTGAGCCAGTCGGTGCACTGCCTGGCCGCGGGGATCGACCGCGCTCTACAGCACCAGCTCGTCTCAACCCTCGCTGCACGAGGTCGGAGCGGCCAGGATGAAGCCGACGCGTTCCGGTTGCACGAACTGCTGCCGGACGCCGACGCCGCGCCAGGGCTGGCTGCGGTGCGCGTGCTGGGCGCCGACACGTTGGCGGCGCACGTGATGGGCCGGTTGCCGCTGGTCCCGGCCGACCGCCGCCTGCTGGAACGGGCACAGGCGGCGTTCCCGCTTCGGACGGATTCCACCATCGTCGACCATTGGCTGCACTGGGGACTGGAGCGCGTTCAAGCGCAGGTGACAACCGATGGGCCAGTCACCTCGGTTCCGCCACTGGACATCACGCGCCCGGTCGTCAAAGCATCTGACAGCGACTGGCTGAACGACCAGCCATGGCCGGTGATGACCCGGCACCTGGCCCATCTGGCCTCATTGGCCTGGCCCGGCACCGACGCAGCGCTGGTCCGGACCCTGACCCGGCGACGCCACGACCTGGCCTCGGGGTTCGTACGCGCGTTCATGCGCCGCGACTGGCCACAGGCCGCCGGTGCCGCGCGCTGGCTGGCCCTGCTAGGACAGCCGCCGCCTGCACTGCGCCTGCCCTCCAGCATCGACTTCCTCCTGCAGGCCGCCCACGACGATCCTCGCGCCCGGCTGCACCTGCGCTTCGCCCGCCTGCTCATCGCCCTCGCCCCGTAGCCAAGGAGAAGCCGTGTCCGTCTCCGAGCCCTGGGAGCGCATCGCCGACAACGCGCTCAGATGGCTGGCCGACAACGCCCCGGGATTCCGGCTGACCGCCGATGTGCTGTCACCCGACACCCCGCTGGGCAACACCCTCAAACCGCTGGGAGAACTGGTCCAGATCTCCTCGGTGGTCCTGCGCAAGGACGTTCACCGCGGCCGACACGCCCAGACCGCCGGTGAACTGATCGAACTGGCCTGGGACGAGCTGCAGCACGGCGACCTCTTGCTGGCCCTACTGCACGCCGAACCCCTCACCTCCTATCCCCTGGAGCTGTACGCGACCATGCGGCAGGCCGGACTGCGCCACCGCGGGATGGAGGAACTAGCGGCACGCACCGTGGCCACCCACGGCTGGGCTGCACGGGAGATGACCCCCACCCACCGATTGGGCGTGCTCAACGCCGAACGCCGTCTGGGCCTGCCCTTGCACACCGACCTCCAAGCCGTCGCCGCCCGCACCTGGACAGGCCACCGCCCCGAGCCGCACACCATCGACTGGGACAGCGCCTACGACCTCACCCATACCGTCTTCCACCTGACCGACTGGGGACGGCATCCCGATCGCCTGCCCGCCGACATCGCCAGCTACCTCAACGACTGGCTGCCGGCCTGGACCCAGGTGTGGTGCGAAGACCGCGACTGGGACCTGCTGGGCGAGCTCCTGGCCGTGGACGCCTGCCTGCCCCGACCGGCCTTGGACCAGCACGCATGGCAGCAGCTGGCCCAGGCGCAACATGCCGACGGCGCCGTCGCGCCCATCCGCTGGCACGACGACCACGACGCCTTCACCAACTACCGCCACCCCACCCTGGTCGCCACGTTCGCCGCGACCCTGGCCACCTCACGCGCCCGGAACCTGGCCCCCACCGGCTGATTCACCAGACGCAGGGCGAGACCCTCGCGAAGGGCCCCGCACATACGATCCAGCGGACCCTCTGCAGAAAACGTTCTGCACCCCTACAGATCTTTCACAGTCACCGTGGTACCTCCAATCCCAGCAGACGGCATACGGGCGTCGAACTGCTGGGAGCGGGCTGCACGGAAACCGGTCGTAGTGGACTGGACCGTCCTACCACCGGGCATCGGCGGTCGGCTTCCGCAAGGTCCCGTTCAACCCCGTGTGGTGATCGCCCACGGCCATCACGGACGATGGGCGAACAGAAGCGGCTTGGTGGGGCGCTCCAGGGATCACCTGGTGTTCGCAAGAGGGAGCGCTGAGGAGAGCGGAGGGGTCTGCCTTCATCCGGTGTGCCGGTCGCCGTGCCAGTCCAGGCACAGGACGGTGGCGTCGTCGGCGAGCTGGCCGTCGCTGGCGCGGGTGACGGCTGCGGCCATGGCGCGGACGACCTCGCGGGGGTGCTCGTGCGCGGTGTCGCCGATGAGGGCGGGCATGTCGACGGCCTGGGCCTGGCGTTCCTGCATGCCGTCGGTGTAGAGGATGAGGCGGTCGCCGGGGCGCAGGTCGAGGTCCTGGACGCGGTAGGAGACGGGGAGGGGGATGCCGAAGGGCACGTTGACCTCCAGTTTCACTTCCGTGACGGCGCCGTCGCGCAGGCGCAGCGGCCAGGGGTGACCGGCGTTGACGAGCTGGGCGCCGCTGCCGTCCAGCGCGACGCGCAGCAGTTGGCCGGTGGCCAGGGTGTCGGGGCGGTGGTCCACGATGGCCTGGTGGGCCTGAAGGGCCTGCTCGCCCAGGGTGGCTCCGGCGCGGCGGGCGCCGCGGGAGGCGTTGACGAGCAGGGTGGCGAGCAGGGCGGCCTCGGTGTCGTGGCCCATGGCGTCGGTGATCGACAGGTGCAGGGTGTCGTGGTCGAGCGCGTAGTCGAAGGTGTCGCCGGCGATCTCGGCGGCGGGCACCAGCGCGGCGGCCAGCGTGAACTCGGGGGCCTGGCAGCACGATGCCGAGGGCAGGAGCTGACGCTGGATCTCGGCGGCCAGGCTCACCGGGACCGTGCGCTGGCCCCACAGGTACAGGTCGGTGAAGCGACGATCGGTGACCAGGATGTAGGCCAGCGCGTGCGCGGCCTCCCGTACCTGCTCCAGGACATCGTCGGTGACACGGGGAAGCGACAGCTCCAGCACCCCGATGGTGTCGCCCCGGTTGGTGACTGGTGCCAGCACCTGCCGCACCGCCCCGCGGCCGGGCGCCCGTACCAGTTCCTGAGACTGCAGGACCCGCTCGTAGACGCTGCCGGCCAAAGGGATCTGATCGCCCTTGCGCCCCGCCCGCGAGGCCGACGCCTCACTCACCCGGACCATCTGCGACCCGACGATGTCGACGAACAGGAACGCCACCTGCCGCGCGTCGAACCGGGCGCGCAGATGGCGCGCCACCACGTCCAGCGACTCCACCGGCGCGGCCGCCTCCGCCGCCGCCAGCACCTCGGCCAACGCGATCCGCTCACCCATCGGCCATCACCTCCACCGCGTCCCGCCCGTCCCGCAAAGATCACCGATCACCACCCTTTCATCCCGGGCGCTGACCGACTCCTGCGGCTCGTCCAGGTCCTGCCGTCAAAGTGGGTGCGGTCGGATGGAGCGACGCCGACCCGATGACCGGTGGGCGCTGAACGGGACCGTGTGGAAGTTCCGCACCAGCGCGCCAAAAGGGCGTCATCACCGGGCGTCCGGGTGGAGCAGGGCGGGTTGACCAGCAGGATTCATCCCCTCTCTCGCAACGGCCGGATGCTCGCTGCCAGCGGCGCCCCCCGGACGCCCGCCTGCTCAGAGACGACGCCATATGCCCGGACAATGCCATCCGAGAGCCACGGTCACGAGCAAAGACGCAGGTCGAGCCCGCAGACCGCGGAGCAAGGCGTTCAGAGAGAGGGGCGTCTCACCGCGGGTTCGACGCCGTACGCATGCGCGGCGTCCCCGTCCGAGATTGACACCGTTATCTATAACCGTTATCTATTTGCCTCCTGGAGGTGGTGATGCAGGACGTCCTGCTGGCCTTGCTGAGCAAGGAGCCCGCGCACGGCTACGAGCTGCGCGCACGCCTGACCGACGCGCTCGGCCCCCTGGGCTCCGAGCTGAACGCCGGCCAGGTGTACATGTCGCTGCGGCGGCTGGAGAAGGCCGGGCTGGTGGAGGCCCGGGTGGTCGGGCAGTCCACCCGTCCGGACCGCAAGGTCTACGACGTGACCCCGGCCGGACGCGAACGCGTCGCGGCCTGGGTGTCCGAGCCCGGCTGGGAACGGTCGGCACCCGTGGAGTTCCACCTGAAGCTCATGGCGGCCGCCACGTCCGGTCTCGCCGACCCGATCGAGATCATCGACGCGCAGCGGCGGGAGCTGCTGCGCCGGCTCGCCCAGGCGCAGCGGTCCGCGCTCGCCGAGCCGGAAGGCTCGCGCGCCGCGCTCCTGCTGGAGGGCGCCGTTCTGAGACTCGGCGCCGACCTGGAATGGCTCGACACCTGTGAAACCCATTGGCAGAGGGAGAACACCTGATGGAGCCGGTGCTGCAGGCTCGCGGCCTGTGCAGGCGCTACGGGACGGGCGCGGCGCTCGTCCGCGCCGTCGACGACGTCGACCTGGACGTCGCGCGCGGTGAGACGGTCGGGATCGTCGGGCCGAGCGGCTGCGGCAAGTCCACCCTGCTGCAGTTGCTCGGCGGGCTCGACCGGCCGGACGGCGGCCAGGTGCGGCTCGGCGGGCAGCGCATCGACGGGCTGCCCGAGACCGCCGCGGCACGGCTGCGGCGCGGTCGCGTCGGGTTCGTGTTCCAGGCGTTCCACCTCATGGACGAGCTGACCGCACGCGAGAACGTCGAACTGCCCGCGCTGCTCGCCGGCGTCTCGCCGCGCGCGGCCCGGCGCAGGGCCGCCGGGCTGCTGGAGCGGGTCGGGCTGGGCGACAGGGCGCAGCACCTACCGAGCGCCCTGTCGGGCGGGCAGCGGCAGCGGGTCGCCGTGGCGCGCGCGCTGGTCAACGACCCGTTGCTGCTGCTCGCGGACGAGCCGACCGGCAACCTCGACTCCGCCGCCGCGAACGGCGTCCTGCGCCTGTTCGCCGAGCTGCGGGCCGAGGGCCGCACACTCGTCGTAGTCACCCACGACCCCCGCATCGCCGGGGCCGTCGACCGGGTGATCACCATGCGGGACGGGGCGTTCGTGGACCAGACCGTGCTGACCGGGCGGGTGTGAGATGGGACGGTTCCTCCTCGTCGCCCGGCTGGCCGCCCTGGACCTGCGGCGGCGGCCCGCCCAGGCGCTGTTGCTGCTGCTGGTGATCGCGGCCACCGCCGCCACCCTGACGCTGGGCCTGCTGGTCCGCGGCGTCGCCGACGCCCCCTGGGAGCGCACGCGCGCCGCCACCGCCGGACCCGACGCGGTCGCGGTCTCCCCCGATCCGGCGAGCCTGCGGGCACTCGCGCGAGCCGACGGCGTCGCCCAGGCAGGACGCCCCTTCCTCGCCTTGCCGACCAAGCTGCGAGCAGGGGACAAGCCGGTGAACGCGGTTGTCCACGGCCGGGACATCGACCCGGGGCCGCTCGACCGGCCCGCCGTGACCAGCGGTAAGTGGCTCCGGCCCGGGGCGGTCGTGGTCGAACGGGCCTTCGCCGACGCGCTCGGCATCGGCCCGGGAGACCAGATCGTCCTCGGCGGGCGCCGCTGGCCGGTCGCCGGGATCGCCGTCACCGCCGCCCGTCCGCCCTACCCCTCAGCCGCTCCCGGCCTGGTCTGGGCGACCCGCGCCGACACAGCCCGGCTCGCCCCGCCGACCGCGAAGGCCAAGCGGCAGTGGACGATGCCCCTGCGCCTGGACGACCCCGCCTCGGCCCCCGCCTTCGCGGCACGCCACCCCGGCGTCCGCGCCGCCCAGGACATCAGCGCCTACGCCACGAGCGAGCTGCACCTGGCCAACGGCGTCCTGCTCGGCGGCACCTGGGCGCTGGCGATCCTGGCGGGCCTGTGCGTCGCGCTGCTGGTAGGCGGGCGCCTGGCCGAACAGGGCCGCCGCGTCGGCCTGCTCAAAGCCGCCGGCGCCACTCCCCCGCTGGTCGCCGCCGTCCTCCTGGCCGAACACCTCGCCGTCGCGCTCGCCGCCGGGATCGTCGGCCTGCTGGCGGGCTGGGCGGTGTCCCCGGCGCTCTCCGCTCCGAGCGTCGGGCTCCTGAGCACCGACGCGGCACCGGTCCCCTCGCTGGGAACCATCGCCACCGTGCTGCTCGCCGCACTGGCGGTGACCGCCGCCGCCACGGCCGTTCCGGCGCTGCGCGGCGCTCGGATCAGCACCGCGCGAGCGCTCAACGAACCGGTGAGGGCACCAGGGCGTTCACGGTTCGCGACGCTGTCGGCCGCCCTGCCCGTTCCGCTGATGCTCGGCGTCCGCGTCGCCGCGCGCCGCCCCCGCCGCACGGTCCTGGCCGCGTTCAGCATGGCCGTCACCGTCGCGATGATGGTCGCCGCGCTGGCGATGCGTCAGGACGTCGATCGCAAGGACGCCGGCGCCACCGGACCCGACTTCGTGCCCGGCGCGGGCAACCCGGTGACCGACCGGGTGAGCCAGATCGTCCTGGTGCTGTCGATCGCGCTGCTGCTGCTCGCGGCCGTCAACGCGATCCTCACCGCGTGGACGACCTGCCTGGACACCGCCCGCCCCGCCGCCGTGACCCGCGCGCTCGGCGCGACGCCCCGGCAGGTCACCGGCGGGCTGGCCGCCGCTCAACTGCTCCCCGCGGCGGTGGCGGCGGTCGCAGGGGTTCCGCTGGGACTGCTCGTCCACCGGGTGGCGCTGGCGCTCGCGGGTGGAGCGGGCTCCGGTACGGTCCCGCTGTCGTTGCTGGTCGCCGTGGTGCCTGCGGCGCTGGCCGCCGTGGCGCTGCTGACCGCCGTGCCCATCCGCCGGGCCGCGGCCCGGCCCGTGGCCCGGGTGCTCGCGGGGTGAAGCCGAACCGCCGGGCCTGGTCCCTGCGGTGAAGAGGCACTGCAACGTTCAACGCAGACGACGTATGAGAACCGGCACGTCCGGCGGCACGCCTGATCGGCCGCCGGACGCTGTCGGACAGCATGTCGGCTCGTCCGTCGTGCTCAGTTGCGTGTCGCTGAAAGGCACGTTCGACAGTCCTCGAAAAAACGTCCTGTGCTCGAAGGACACCGCATCGAACCCGGACAGCCATTCCCAAGCTGAAATGATCCGTATTGTGGGCCCGAGCTTGCATGATCTAGAAACGCGGGGGCTGGATGCAGATCGCGGACCACGTCCAATGGGACCGGGAACTGCCGGTGCGGTACCTCCTGGTCCATTGGGACGAGGACGGCGAGGAAGAGCTCGTGGGCAGGTGCGCAGGCGTTGAAGGGCTGTTCGTCGCCCCGGCGCCGCTGCCGCGGGAGGTCCTCACGCTCCGCGGATGCACTCCTGACGGTCCGCTGAGCGATGTCGTCTCCGGTCCCGGTGTCTGGCCTCGGAGCCTGGGCGACGTGCGCGTCGAGATCTGGGACGACGAGCACCGATACCAGGACGCCGTGCAGTGGTGGACACTCGTTGATGCGACCGTGGTCTTCCATCAGCCGCACCCAGCCGATCCGGCACGGTGCGACATCGTGCTCGGCGCCGGTGTCCGGCACGATGAGAGCTTCTCCGAGCTGCCCGCAAGGCCGCGCTTCGAATTGTTCGCCGGGGCAACGGCGACAGCGCCGAGCGCAGGCCGCTGCTCGGCGGTCGAGGGACTGTTCGAACCGCGAGCGGACCCGGCTCCCACCCCGATGGAGTTGATCGGCTGCGAACCTGCCGAACCCCTGCTCGCGGCTCTGCGGCGACCTCAGCGGTGGAAGAAGAACTGGGCCGATCTTCTGGTGCTGGATCGCCATGGCGCGGTGATGGCCTCCCACACCGTGCGCCTGGCCCTCGCCGGAGCGCACCCGTCTCTGCTGGGTGGTGCGCTCGTCGACATCACCCTGGCCGACGGCGGAGCCGGCCGTCCCCTGCCGGCGGTCCGCCCGGTCTGGGAGCAGTGGTACCAGGGTCCGCCGACCGAGCCGAACCTGTGGGCGCCTTATGACGCGGCGGGCAGGGCCGAATGGCTCACGCTCACCGCCCGGGGCTGGCGGGGGCACACGTCGCCGCCGGACCGGTCCGGCGGCGACCACCATCTCGACGGCCGGTTCGTCACAGACGTCCCCGGACTGCACTGCGCGATGGCTGAGGCCCTGCTCGGGCCCGGCCAGTACTTCGGCCACGGGTGGGACGCCTTCAAGGACTGCCTGTGCGGCGGATATGGAGTGGTCCCGCCGTTCACCCTGACCTGGCACGACTCCGACATCGCGCGCCGTGCGCTGGCAGAGGACGTGTACCCGGAGACCGGGCTCTCCTACTTCGAGGAGATCGTGCAACTCCTCCGGCAACGCGGCGCCACCGTCGTGCTTCGGTGAACCGCGCTCCCGGCTACCTGTCAACGCCTCAGGTGGTCGGCGACGCGGTCCCGTTCGACGGCCAAGCGGTCTCTCATCTGTGTGAGGGCGCGGATGCGCTCGTCCAGGGCGCCCAGCCGCTCGGAGAACACCTGGAGCGCGGTCACGCAGTCGGCGTCCGGAACGGGATCTTTGGTCCGCAGGCATTCCACGAAGCCCAGCACGTCCTCGGAACTGAGCCCTGCCCGAAGGAGGTGGGCGATCTTGCGCACCAGGTCCACGGAGTCGTCGTCGTAGACGCGGTAGCCGTTGGCGTCCCGGTCCGCGCTGATCAGCCCTTGCTGCTCGTAGTAGCGCAGGGCCCGGGGCGACACCCCCGCGCAGCGTGCCATCTCGCCGATCCGCATCACGCCGCCTTCCGGTCGAATCTGAACGCCACCCCGAACAACGCCAGCGCGACCAGAAGGCATCCGACCGCGGCGGCGAGAACGGCCAGTGTGCCCGCCCGCAGGGCGAGGCCGCCGACTCCCGCGGCGAGCGAGAACCCCAGGAACATCGCGCTGTTGTTGAGCGCGATGAGCTCGTTCGCGGAGGCCGCGCGCCCGCCCGTGAGCAGCCAAGCCTGTGTCGCGGGCGCGATGCCCCAGGTCACCAGGCCGTACAGGACGAGGAGCAGGGCGATGACGGGCAGCGGATAGGGGCCGCCCGCCAACCCGAGGACGAGCATCACCGCGGGTGCCGCCGTGACCCCGAGAATGAAGATCGACATCGTGCGCTTGGCGCCGAGCGCGTCGATGACGCGGCCGCAGAGCAGCCCTCCGGCGATCCCGGCCAGGCCCACTCCGGTGATCAGCGGTGCGAGCGCGCCGCCGCGCACCCCGCCCAGGCGCTCGGCGATCTCGCTGATGTAGACGTAGGACATCATCCCGCCCGCGCTGCTGGGGATCATCGCCAGCAGCGCCGGAGCGGTGTCACGCCGACGGAGCGGCGCCAGGCGGTCCCGGAGGCGTCCGGGTTCCGCGCCTTGGAAGCGCGGCAGGGTCAGCAGCAGGCTCACCGCGGCCACGGCCGCGAGGACGGCGACGAACACCATCGTGGCCCGCCAGCCGAACGCGTCGCCCAGCCAGGTGCCGATGGGAACGCCCGCCACCAGCGACGTGGTGAGCCCCGCCCCGACGACCGCGAGATAGCGGCCTTGCCTGCCCTCGGGGGCGCCCACGGCGGCGACCGCGAACGCCGCGGGCGATGCCGTGGCGGCGGCGAGGCCGCAGAGAATCCGTGCCACCAGCAATGTCTCGTACGACGGCGCCAGAGCCGCACCGAGGTTGGCCAGCGCGAACACGGCGGCGGCGGCCGACAGCACGGTCCGGCGGGGCAGGCGGGAGGTCAGCAGCGCGGCGAACGGCGCACCGAGCGCGAAGGTCAGGGCGAACGCGGTCACCAACTGGCCGGCGACCGGTACCGACACCCCGAGGTCGCGGGAGATGTCCGGAAGGATTCCCGCGATGACCAGGTCGTCGGTGCCGAACGAGAACGCGAGCAGGAAGAGCGTCGGCAGCCAGATCGGCATTCTCCTGGCGGCCGTGCGAGAGGTCGTGATCGTGGACATGCCCCGGACGTTAGGAGCCTGACGCTAGCGTCAAGGTCAAGGGCGTCCCGACCGCCCGCGCCACGCGCGGGGCAGGCCGCCGGGGGCTTCACCTGATCGCCGACCCGACTACGTGCGGTCGGAGAACGCTTCCTGAGCATCAATGCTCACGCGCCGCTGCGAACGGGCGGACGGCGCGAGCGTTGTACGGGACCACCGGGACCGCCCGCCGTTCCGGTCGGTGATCAAGGGGCCTAGCATGTCGGGTTGATCATGCCAGTGCCGCCGCGCGAAATGGACCCCCACATGTTCAAGAGGGCTCGCCTTCCAGCCAGCGTCGGCTTGGCGGCTCTGGTCGCCGCCGGTTGCACGGGCACAGGGCACGGAGAGACCGCGACGAAGCCGGCGCCCCGGGTCGCGAGTTCGATCGGGACCAGCGCGTGCACTCCCGACAACAGCAATCAGAGCATTCCTCGGACTGCGCCCAGGCAGGTCTATTGGAAGCGCTTCCAGGGCGTTGCGGTGCCGTTCTCGCCGCTGGTCGGGCCACTTCTCGTCCAGGGCGACATCGCGCGTTGCTACGAGCACACGCCGCGCGGTGCCTTGATGGCGGCTGTGCACATCAGCGTGCGGCTCGACCGGTCGACCCGATGGCAGGAGATCCTGCAGCAGCAGGTCGTGGCGGGCGAAGGCAAGGCGGCCTACGCGAAGGCTCGGGCGGCCCGCCAGGTCGTACCGAAGGAGAAGGCCGCGCAGATCACCGGCTTCCGGATCGTCTCCTACACACCTCAGAGCGCGGTGGTCGGAACGGTGTCGCGGGACCCGGCGCGCGGTGGCCGCACGGCCAAGACGACGACCGTCAAGTGGGACGGCGACTGGAAGCTCGCGCTGACCCCGGAGGGCTCCACGGGCTCCACGCCTCAGGCGGTGGACTCGCTCTCCGGATACGTCTTCTGGAGCGGTTTCTGATTTTGAGCCTGGGGCCGCCAGCGGCCCAGTGCTTGTCATAGCCGCATCAGCATGGCGACCAACCGTCGGTGAGTCCTGCGGGAGGCTGTGCCGGTCGGTGATGCCGCGTGCGGTCGGTGGTCGTCAGTCGGCTGCCATGACCTCCACGCCGAGCGCCTTGATCTGCTCGATGACGGCGTCGCCGGGGTCCGCGTCGGTGATGAGTCCGCTGACCTTCTCCCAGGGCAGGACGCGGAACCGCGAAGCCGTACCGATCTTCTCGGAGGAGGCGAGGATGCAGGTGTCGGCCGCCCGCGCGGACAGGGCGCGCTTCATCGCAGCTTCCTCGGCGTCCCCGGTGGTCAGGCCCGCCTCGGGGTGCACACCGGTGACGCCGAGCAGGCAGAGGTCGGCGGAGACGTTCTGCGCCGCCTCGACCGCGGCGGCGCCGCAGGTGACCGCCGAGTGCTTGAAGACTCGGCCGCCCAGCAGGAAGAGCTCCGCCCGCACGTGGTCGAGGAGGGCCGCGGCGATCGTCGGGCTGTGGGTGATCACGGTGCAGTCGAGGTCCGGCGGGAGCGCGCGGGCGACGGCGAGGGCGGTGGTGCCGCCGTCCAGGATCAGCGCACCGCCCGGCCGCACCAGTGCGGCGGCCACGGCGGCGACCTTCTGCTTGCCGTCGGGGGCCACGCTCTGCCGGGCGGCGTAGTCGACCACCGCCGGTGAAACGGGCAGCGCGCCGCCGTAGACCCGCTGGCACAGTCCCTCGGCGGCGAGATCGCGCAGGTCGCGACGCACGCTGTCCTCGGAGATCCCCAACTCGGCGGCGACGTCCTTGGCGACGATCTTGCCCTCGCGAGCGAGGAGACCGAGCAGGTGGGCGCGGCGTTCAGCAGCCAGCATGCACACTCTCTCCTGTTCTTGCACGTTTCTGCATGTATCGTAGCGCCCTATGACCCGCAAACCCACCCTGAACGCCGACCGCCCCGGCATCGACGTCCCCGACCACCGGGGCCGCACCGGCCTCGACCAGGCCGGACGTGACCTGGACCGCAATCCCGGCGTCGTGGTCCGTGACGTCGAGCTCACCTCCCAGGGCTGGCACGTCCTGCGGCGCACCACCTTCGACTACCGCCGCCGCGACGGCCGCTGGGAGACCCAGGCGCGCGAAACCTACGACCGCGGCAACGGCGCCGTCGTCCTGCCCTACGACACCGCACGCGGCCTCGTCCTGCTCACCCGCCAGTTCCGTTACCCGGCCTACGTCAACGGCCACCCCGACGGCATGCTCATCGAAGCCGCCGCAGGACTGCTCGACGCCGACGACCCGGCCACCGCCATCCGGCGCGAGAGCGCCGAAGAACTCGGCGTCGCCCTCGGCCCGCTCACCCACGTCCTCGACGCCTACATGAGCCCCGGCTCGATCACCGAGCGCCTCCACTTCTTCGCCGCCCCCTACACCTCGGCCGACCGGACCGGTCCCGGTGGCGGGCTAGAGGAGGACGGCGAAGACATCGAAGTCCTCGAACTGCCCTTCGCCGAGGCGCTCGCCATGACCCGCGACGGGCGCATCACCGACGGCAAGACGGTGATGCTCCTGCAATGGGCGGTCCTGGACGGCCCGTTCGCCACGGCTGGAGCCCGCGACGGATCAACAACTGCTGAACGCTGACCCGGAGGAGAGGCCGGCTTTCAACCGCCCAGGATCTCCCGGCCCGCTCGGGCGGCGTCATTTTCTCCAGAAGTACCTGGCTGCTCGTACGGACGGTGAAGTCGCGGTGCAGCGGGTCGGAGAACGTCTGAGAATGCGCGCTTGGCTGTCAGTGGTTTGTGCACGAAGTTGTCAGTGGCTCGCTGGGTGCTGAGGTGGAGACGGTTCGTTCATGTCGGAGTGACCTTGAATTCTCGATGGAGAGCGGCGAAGAAGTCCCGGAGCAGCTCCTCGGTGGTGTCGGTTTTCTCCAGTTCGGCGGTGCCGAAGCGGAAGACCTCGTAGCCGGCGAGCTTGAGGGTGCGGTCGCCGCGCACCATCCGCGCGTACTCGTCCCGATCTGGCTGGCGTCTTCCAGCCGGCATCGGCCTGGGCTGAGCTGTAGTGCTGGATCCCGTCGACCTCCAGGACCACGCGGTGCCCGCCGGACAGCAGGAGCAGGAAGTCCATGCGGTGGTGCGTCATCGCCGCGGCGCCGCGAGCCTTGATGGTCTTGGGATCCCAATGCGCCCGGACTTCGGGCAGCAGCGCAGGAAGACCCGGCATGTTCTGACCGTGGAGCTGGGGATACAACTCAAAGAGGTTCCGCGAGGAGCCGGGGAGCGTCAGCGTGAAGACGATCGAGCGGGAGGTGTTCAAGCTCCGCGCGATCAAGGCGGCCGGTCCGCCCGATGGGCTGTTCGCCGGCGTCGCACCGAAGATCCTCGCGTCGTGGCGGGCCCGGGCGGCAGCCGAGGCCCCGTCGCATCTGCGGTTTCGTCCGGGCGACATCAAGGTGACGCTGCCGGCGGCCTACCTGCACTGCCGGGGCCGGGAGATCACCGACACACCGGTGGACCTCCTGATCGCCACGGCGCACCGGATCGACGCCCGCGCCGAGACCGAGATCGCCGGCGAGTTCGTGGCGGAGTTGAAGCGGGTCTCGGGCAAGCGATGAGGGCTCGCGGCGGACCCGATGGCTCGGAGGACCTGCAACTCTGGCTAACGGAGGACTCGGTAGCGAAGATGAGCCTCACTCGCGAAGGCTGATGTTTCGAGGCGCTCGAGCTCGATGCGTCGCCCAAGTCCTGCGAACAGCGAGATGCCGTCGCCGAGCAGGACCGGCGCAACGTCCAGGTGGAGCTCGTCGACGAGACCGAGCCGCAGGCACTGTCGTGAGATGGTTCCTCCGAGCAGGCTGACCCAGCCGTCCCCGGCCGCTTTCGCGGCCAGCCTGACGGCCTCCTTGATGTCGTCGACGACGAAGTTGTACGTGATGCCGTCGCGCTCGATCGGCTCATGGGCGCTGTGGGTCATCAGGTAGACCGGGACCTTCAGCATGCCGCCATAGGGGATCTCGCCGTCCTCGATGGTCTGGGTCTTGTTCGCGCCGCCGACCACCGCGCCGATCCGGCTCATCACCGTCTCGACGACGGCGTCATCCTCGGGAGCGGAAGGTCTGCCGAACATCCAGTCGACCCCGCCGTCCCCCTGCGCCAGGAACCCGTCAAGAGTGATGGTCGCGTGGACGATCACGGTGGCCATAAGCCGCTCCTATCCCCGAGAGGTGAGCCGATCGACTCACCTCTATGAGCCTAAGCGTGTCCGTAATGGTGAGTCAAGGAACTCGCCTCGATGGGATACTGCATGGATGACACGTGGACGCTCCTCCTACCACCGTGCGGTGGCCGCGGCCAATCGCGAGGCGATCCTCGGCGCCGCCGCGCAGCTCTTCCTGGAGTTCGGGTACGACCGCACGCCACTGGCACGTGTCGCCGAGCGCGCAGGGGTGTCCAAGGCGACGCTCTTCAAGCAGTTCCCGACCAAGGCCGAGCTCTTCGAGGCAACGGTGCTCGCGGCAGGCGGATCGCCGGCTCCGGAACCGGTCGAGATCCCGACCGGCGATCTCTACGCGGGCTTGGTGGTGCTAGGTCGCGCGTACGCGGAACTGTTGACCCGTCCTCGCATGGTCGCCCTGATGCGAACCGTGATCGCCGAATCGCACCACTTCCCCGAACTGCGCGAGCGGACCTTCGACTTCGGCACGCTGCCCGTGCTGCAGGCGCTGGGACGCTATCTGCGGGAGGCGCACTCCGCGGGAAGCGCCGACATCGATGATCCGGACCTGGCATCCGCACAGTTCCTCGGCATGATCGCCTCCGCGATCTTCTGGCCGCGCCTCACGCACGGTACGTGGTCGATGACCAAGGAAGAGCAGTCGCGAGCGGTCGACGAAGCAGCCCGAACGATCGCCGCGCGCTTCGCAACCCCCTGACGTGACCATCCGCGTTCGGGCAGCGCCCGACCTTAGGCGTGCCGACTACCCGACCGCGCGCGTCCCGCCGAGCGCCGGTGAGCGGGGCAGCCCGGCCATGAACATCCGCTCGGCCGCGCCGTTGAGCGTCTCGACCGTGCCCTTCAAATGCGGCCGGTACCCCGGCAGGTCCTCCAACGCCATCGCCGCCAGAATGCTCTCGCGCGAGGGCGGCCCCGGCGTCACCGCCGTCCCGCACACCGCGTTGGTGTCCACATCGACGAACCACGTCACCCACGGCCGCACCAGCCGGCCCTGCACCGGTGCCTGGAGGTGGTCGTCTTTCCAGATCTGGTTGCGGTGCGCCACCGGCCGCCGCAGGTACACGTCAAAGTCCCGCCGAGCGCGTTCCTCGCCCGCCAGTACGTCAGCAGCGCCCGCACCTGAACAGCCAGGCCACTGACATTCACACGAACGAACCGCTGGCAATCAGACGACAGATCTCAACATCCACCGCTGCTTCAACCATCTCCGAAGGCGAAGGGCGACGTGCACGAGCCTGTCGCCAGCCGATCCGCGAAATTGGCGAAGGGCGGTTCCGGAAGGTCGGTTATAGTCCCGTTATGGCCGTGGTGACGATCGTTCGCCGATTTACCGGCCCCCTGGCCCCCGACGGGCGCCGCAGGGGTCGGACTTCGCCACGTCTCCAGAGCTGAGCGGGCCGACCCGCGTTGCGGCCGGGCCCAGGGGCCGGGGGGTTCGCAGGAACCCCGTCACCACTCTGGCCAGGAGATCAGCATGTCCGCTCACCTTTCCGTTGAGCAGCTCGCCCGCGACCTGTCCGTCCGCGACCTCACCCACCCTTCCGCCGGGCCGCACGCCCTCCAACTCGTCCTCGACCGCGCCGTGGACGCGCTGGCCGGCCGCTGGGGGTGCGAGGTCCGCTGGTGGCGCGGCGAGCGCACGGTCACCGTCGAGGACAACTACGACAACCTGGGCTACCGCCCCGACGACGTCACGCGCGACGCCCGCTACACCCGCTACGTCGACGACCGGCGGATGCTGCGCAGCCACTCCAGCGCGCTGATCCCGACCGCGCTGCGCGCGCTGGCCGCGAACCCGGCCGACGACGTGCTGCTGGTCTGCCCCGCACTGGTCTACCGCCGCGACAGCATCGACCGCCTGCACACCGGCACTCCCCACCAGTTGGATCTGTGGCGCGTCACCCGCCGCCCGGCCCCCATGACCACCGCGGACCTGGACGAAATGATCGCTAGCCTGCTTGAGGGGCTCCTGCCGGGGATGCGGCACCGCCACCAGGAGCGCGTCCACCCTTACACCCTTTCGGGCCGCCAGGTGGACGTGGCCCGGGACGGCGAATGGATCGAGGTGGCCGAGTGCGGCTTGGCGCACCCGCGAGTCCTTGAGCGGGCCGGCCTCGACGCGTCATGGAGCGGCCTGGCGCTCGGCATGGGGTTGGACCGGATGCTGATGCTGCTCAAAGGAGTCCCCGACATCCGCATCCTGCGCTCGACAGAGCCATCGATCGCCGCCCAGATGACCGACCTGGCGCCCTACCGCCCTGTGTCGGCCATGCCCGCCATCCGCCGGGACCTGTCGGTCGCCGTCGACCGCGACGACCTGGCCGAAGACCTCGGCGACCGGGTCCGCGACGCCCTCGGCCCGGATGCCGAGTGCGTGGAGACGGTCGAAATCCTCGCCCAGACGCCGTACGCGGAACTTCCCCCGCAGGCCCTGGAGCGGCTCGGAGCCGGGCCTGACCACAAGAACGTCCTGGTCAAGGTGGTCATGCGACATCTGGACCGCACTTTGACCGACCACGACGCCAACCTGCTGCGCGACCGCATCTACGCCGCGCTCCACCAGGGCAGCGTCCACCAGTGGGCGACGACCAGGCGATGAGGGCCGAAGCCGGTGCCGTCCTGCAGAAACAGGATGGCACCGGCCGGCGCGAGGGCAGCCACCACGGAGGTCGTCAGCTTCGCCTCTCGCACCAATGGCCCACCGTCGCTGAACGTGTTCTCGTGCCACTCGCCGAACTCTCTGGTGAGGCTGTCGGGAAGGTCCGCAGCGTGCAGTCCCCGTAGTGCTTAGTCCGCTTTTCAAACGCTGGCACATCCACGCCATGCCGTTGTCCCGTCACCGGTGGCAGCGGACTTTGAGAAGCGGCACCCGCATTTCCGCGGGCGCCGCACCCCACAGAACAGCGACGTGAAAGGAGCACCCCCATGGGAGAGACCGGTGGCCTCGCGGACGCCTGGCCCAGCGACGAGACGCTGACCCAGGACGAAGCCCTCATCCTGGGAGTTGACCGGCCCGAGTCGGCCGACGACCAGCAGGGCGACTGACCGCACGAACCGGCCGGGTGGGCAGAGCCGCCCACCCGGCCGCCGCACCCCGGACGACACGGCCTCGTCCACGGGTCCAGAGGAACGCAGGTGACGCTTATGAGCTCGATGACCGCACCGGCGGCTTCACCTGAGAGAACTCGATCGGGCCAATCCCCCCGTGGAGCGGTCACGGCGGGTAGTGCGCCAGACCGGCCACCCGCCCGCCCGACGATGCACCGCTGCCGCTTTCGGGCTGCTATCACTCGATGCTGCAGACAGCGTTCTTCGAGGCACCGGCCGCCGCCTTGCCCATCGTGTTGCTTCACCTCTCCCACCCCTCAGTGATACACAAAGTGAAATGAGAACTTCTCTGAGTAGTGGTGGTGAGGTTCTGGACCTGAGCGGTCCTCCCTATGCGGCAGCGGTGACCTCAAGGACCGATGGGACGGCAGACGAATTGGCCGATCCGGTACCGGTCCACCGCCTCGACCAGGTCGTGCTGAAGGTCGCGGAAGCGGCACCAGAGGACTGCTACTGGCACATCGGCACCGCCACCCGCCTTCCCGGTCCCGCTCCCGCCCCAGCTGAGATGCACCAACGGCTTGCCGCCGCGGCCGTGGCCGTGCCCGCGCTCACCTATCGGCTGACCGGTCCATTGCGACGCGCGCGCTGGCGACCCGACCCTTGCTTCCGGCCGGAACAACATCTGGACTACCACCGGGTCCCGGCCGGAACGCCGGTGGCCGAGGCCGTCATGTCAGCGATACGGGCACCACTGCCCCGCGACCGTCCGCTATGGAGCGTGCTGATCGTGCACGGCCACAGCGATGGCGAACACCTGCTGTGCTACCGAACCCACCACGCGTTCCAAGACGGCATCAGCATGACGCGGACCGTGCAGTGCCTGTTCAGCGGCAAAGCGCTGCGCCCCCCTGCGGTCCGCCCGACTTCCTCCTTGCGTCAACTGGCCTCAGGAGCGCGCCTGCTCCCCGAGCTGCTGCGGCTCAGCGTTCCGGTCAAACCATGGATGCCGCAGGCAGGCCGCACCGCGTCCGCCCCGAGCACCGCCGCCTCTGCCGGCGGTCCCGAACGTCAGATCCACACCACACGACTGGACCTTGCCGTCCTGCGCCAGATCGCCGCCGCGACCGACGCCAGTCTCGTCCAAGTGCAACTGGCGGTCCTGGCCGGTGCGATACGCGCCTGGGCGCCCGAGCGCTGGAACCCGTCCGGCCGCCTCCGGCGCCGCCGCGGGCTCACCGTCTCGCTGCCGGTCAGCCAGCACGACTCCCGGCAGGAGACCGCGCTGGGCAACCATCTCGGGCTGCTACCGGTCACACTGCCGTGCGCCGAGCCCGATCCCCTGCTGCGCCTGCAGGCCGTCATCCCCCAGACCGGCATGGACAAGATCGCCCGCATCCGCGCCCGGATGCTGACCAACCGGCTGCCCTACCTGCCGATGCGGGCGGCGCTACCGGTGGTCCGCCGGATCGCCCGGAACCAGCTGGGCGTCACGATGCTCCGCTGCGACCGCGGACTGCCCGCCGACGCCTTGGGCACCTTCCTCATCCCGCCACTGGCCTCGGGCCTGCCCGCCATGGTCGCCTTTCTGCGCACCGACACCGCGGTGGCGATCACTGTCGTCGCCCGCCCCGACGCCCACGATGTCCACCGGCTGCCCGCCCTCCTCGGCCAAGCGCTGACCGAGCTGCACGCGCGGGTAGGTGAGTCCCGCATCTGACTCGATCCCGGTGAAGGAGTCACTCGCGCTCGGTCAATGGTCTCGCCTCCGGCGGTAGGTCATCGGGCACGGCCTCATCATGGCCGTCCCGCTCCGGGTACGGCTGCCGACGGTCAGGTCCTTCGCTTCATCAGTACGAGCACCGGTCCAACCCGCAGTCGATACCACTGGCGGCGGCTTGGGCCGCTCTTGACGGCCTCGACAGCGGGCCGGCCGCTCAGGGCTTTGGGTCAGTTGCCTGCCGCCGTGTTCAGGGTGATCGCTCCGCTGTCGGTGCGGGCGGTGATCGAGCGGGGAGCGGAGGCGTCGCTGGGGATGTCGGCGTGGACGTCGCCGCTGTCGGTCCTGGTGGTGACCTGGTAGGCGGCGCGCGGGACCGTCACCTTCACTTCGCCGTTCTCGGTCGTGACGGCCACCTGATCGGGCGGGGTGGCGAACGACAAGTCGACCTCGCCGTTCTGGGTGGTCGCCGAGACGCGCGGTGACCTGGTCGCGGTGGAGCGCACCTCGCCGTTCTCGGTGCGCAGGTCGAGCGGGCCGGTGGGGGCGTCGACCTTGATCCCGCCGTTGCTGGTGCGGATGCGCAGCGCCGCCCCGAAACCGGTGGCCGAGACCGTCCCGTTCTGGCCCTGGACGTCGACCGGCAGGCCGCGGGGCACCAGCACCTGGTAGCGCACGGCGCAGCCGCCGATCAACGTGCCGCAGTCGGTGGCCAGGGTGAGCCGGTCGCCGCTGCGCTCCCAGGTCGCGGTCGGCCTTCCGCCGATCAGCGACCACCGGTCGAACCGGCGTGTCACCTGCACGCTCCTGACGTCGGCGGGCCGGATGTCCAGGTCGCCCTGGTCCTTGGCGATGGTGAGCCGCGAGCCGGCGGGCCCGAAGTCGCGCTTGTCGGGGGGCGCGTCGTCGGCCGAGGCGCCGCAGCCGGTGAGGGAGGCCAGCGCGATGAGCGCTGCCGCGGTGGCCGAGGGCAGGGGGCGGCGGGACGAGACGGTCAACGGGTCTCCTCGGTCGATACCGAAAGTACTGGATACTTTGAGTATGCTACGGTTCGATCATGAACGACAACCCAGGGCCCGCCCGGCGGGTCCCACGTGAGCAGGTCCGGCGGCGGCTGCTGGCCGAGGCGGCGCGGGTGTTCACCGAACGCGGCTACGACGACGCCCGGATCGAGGACATCGCCCACGCCGCCGGCTTCACCAAGGGCGCCGTCTACTCCAACTTCGGCGGCAAGCAGGAACTGTTCGCCGCCGTCCTCGACCAGGGCGCCGAGGACGAGCTGGCCGCCGTGTCCGCCGAGACCGGCGGGGACGGCGATGCCGCCACGGTGATCGAACGGGTCGCCGAGCTGATCGCCGCCCGGATCGTCACCGACACCGGACGCGGCCAGCTCGGCCTGGAGTTCGCCGCCCGCGCCGCCCGCGACGAGCGGATCCGGGCCGTGCTGGCCCCGATGCGCCGCGCGCAGCGCGACACCGCGGCCCGCTCCATCGCCGAGGTGACCCAGCGCACCGGCACCAGCCCGGCCGTTCCCGAGGAGCTGGCCGGGCTGATCCTGCACTGCCTGACCAACGGCCTGGTCAACGAGCACCTCGCCGACCCCGAAGCCGTCACCGCCGACGTCATCGAACGGGCGTTCACCGCCGTACTGACCGCGCTGCTCCCCCCGACCGCGCACTTCTGAGAGAGGCCCCCGTTGGCGACCCTGCTCTACCGGCTCGGGCGGACCGCGTTCCGCCACCGCCTGCGCTTCCTGACCGGCTGGCTGGTGCTGCTGTTGGCGACCGGGGGCGGCCTGGCCGCCTTCGGCTCCCATCTGGACAGCCAGGCCACCATCCCCGGCTCGCAGTCACAGCAGGGCATCGACCTGCTGGAACGGACCCTGCCGGAGGCGACGGGGGTGACCGCGCAGCTGGTGTTCGCCGCCCCGCCCGGCGCGACCCTCGACGACCCGGCCCTCCGCGCCCGCGTCCAGGGCGCCGTGCGGCAGGCGGCCGCCGCGCCGCAGGTCGCCGAGGTCACCGATCCGTTCCACACCGGGACGATCTCGGCCGACCGGCGCACCGCGCTCGCCCAGGTGCTGTACCCGATCAAACGGGACGTCCTGGAGGACTCCAGCGTGACCGCCCTGGAGGGCATCGCCGCCGCGGCACGTGTGAACGGTCTGCGCGCCGAGGTCGGCGGGACCGTCTACAGCACCGCCGGCATGCACGCGGGCACCGGCGAGGTGGTCGGCATCGCCGTCGCCGTGATCGTGCTGGTGCTCACCTTCGGTTCGCTGCTGGCCGCCGGGCTGACGCTGGCCACCGCGATCGCCGGGCTGGCGGTCGGGCTGCTGGGGCTGATGCTGGTCTCCAACCTCGCCACCGTCTCCGACACCGCCCCGAGCCTGGCGCTGATGGTCGGCCTGGCCGTGGGCATCGACTACGCGCTGTTCATCGGCTCCCGGCACCGCGCCCAGCTCGCCGACGGGATGGCCGCCGAGGAGTCGGCGGCGCGCGCCGTCGCCACCGCGGGCGGCGCCGTCGTCTTCGCCGGGCTGACGGTGATCGTCGCGCTGGCCGGGCTGACCGTGGTCGGCATCCCGTTCCTGACCGTCATGGGCCTGGCCGCCGCGCTGACCGTGCTGATGGCGGTGGCCGCCGCGATCACCCTGCTGCCCGCCCTGCTCGGGCTGGCCGGTGACCGCCTGCGCCCGCGGCCCGGTTCACGCGCCGCCCGGTCCGAACGCGCCGACTCCGGCGGGCTGCGGTGGGCGCGCCTGGTCACCCGTCGCCCGCTGCTCACCATCCCGGCGGTGCTGCTGGTCCTGGGCGCGATGGCGCTCCCGGCGCTGAGGCTCGACCTGGCGATGCCGGACAACGGCACCGCCGATCCCGTCTCCACCCAACGCAAGGCCTACGACCTGATCTCCGACGCCTTCGGCCCCGGCAACAACGGCCGGCTGCTGGTCCTGGTGCAGACCCGCGGCGGTGACCCGGTACGGGCCGCCGCACAGGTCGGGGCCGGGCTCGACCTGCCCGGCGTGGCTTCGAAGAGCAAGCCCGAACCCGGAAACGACGGCCGCACCGCCGTCCTCAACCTCGTCCCCGAGCAGGGTCCCCGCAGCAAGGCGACCCAGCGGCTCGTCCGCGACATCCGCGCCCGCACCCCCGCCCTCGGCGCTGCCGCGGGCGCGACGGTCCTAGTGACCGGCTCCACCCCCGCCGCCATCGACGTCTCCGACCGGCTCCGCGACTCGCTGCTCCCCTTCACCGCCATCGTGGTCGGGCTCTCGCTGCTGCTGTTGCTGCTGGTCTTCCGCTCGATCCTCGTCCCGGTCAAGGCCGCCGCCGGATTCCTGCTGTCGGCCGGCGCGGCGTTCGGCACGGTCGTCGCCGTCTTCCAGTGGGGCTGGCTCGCCGAGTGGTCCGGCGTCGCCACCACCGGTCCGGTCTTCAGCTTCATGCCCATCGTCGTGATCGCCGTGCTGTTCGGCCTGGCGATGGACTACCAGGTCTTCCTGGTGTCGCGGATCCGCGAAGAGCACGTCCGCACCGGCCGGCCGCACGAGGCCGTCCTGACCGGGGCGCGGCACGCGACCCGGGTCATCATCGCCGCCGCACTCATCATGTTCGCCGTCTTCGCGGGCTTCGCCACCACCGAAGACCTCACCCTCAAACCCATCGCCCTCGGCCTGGCCGTCGGCATCCTGGCCGACGCCTTCCTGGTCCGCATGACCCTCGTCCCGGCCGTCCTCGCGCTGACCGGCCGCAGCGCCTGGTGGCTCCCCGGATGGCTCGACCGCCTCCTCCCCGACCTCGACATCGAGGGCTCCACCCTGCACCAACCCCGTGCCCCGCGCCCCGCACAGACCGCAGAACCGGCGGCACCCGCCCGATGACCCTCCCGGCCCGCTCGACCGTCGTCAGCGAGGGCAACGCCGTCATCCCCGGGCCATGTCGCCGCCCTCGGTCTGGAGGCGTCGGCTCAGGGACACCCCTCGCGCTCCACGCGTTCGCCGGGGAGCACCAGGTACACCCTGACGCACCCGCCCGCCCATGAACGGTTCCAGGTCCAGCTGTACGAACCCGAGCCGGCGGCGAAGGGGCCCATCCATTGAGCACCGGTGTTGTCGGAGTACCCCATCGAGACCTGCATCGAAGGACCGCTGGTCTTGGTGAAGGTGAGCATGACCTTCTCCTCCGTCACGGCCGCCGTCAGCCGTCCGTAGGGCACGGGCCAGAAATAGGTGGTGGCCCGCGCGGACCGGGTCGTTTCGACGGTCGCGCCGGTACTGGCCGTGGCCGCCGGCTGGAAGGCCGACAGGTGCAGCAGCGCCGCCGCGCCCACCGTTCCGATGGTGGCCATATGCCTGATGCGGCGCGTAGGTCCTGCTGCCGAGGGACGGAAGGAAAGGAGCATGATCGTGTCCGTTTTCCTGACGGGATGGGAAGTGCTTCGCCCCTCAAGCTCAGCCGCCCATGGTGGCGATCCAAGCGGATGGCGTGAAGTCGCCAGTGGTTGAGAGATGAATCGTCCCGGGGCACGGGCTCGGCGTCAGTCGTCGATGGCCTGGTGAAGCGTGGTCCAGAAGTCCTGGATGAGCCACGCCGCGTCCGGCACCGACAGTCCGATCTGGGTGAGCAGGGTTCCGGTGAGCTGGTTCTGCGGGCGGTATAGCCGGCGGTGCAGATCCCGCCGTCCCAGCTGAACTGACCGACGTGCGTTTCGTCGCCTTGGCCGACTAGGGCGACGAGGCGGGGGATCTTTCCGGACTCGACGGACCGCTTCCAGTGCCTCGCACAGCCCTGACTTTGAAGGGCCGCCGTTGCTCATGTGCATCTTCTTGGTGATCGGCGGCGTGCGGTCAGTCCGCGACCGGTGGGCCGCTGACGTCGAGGCGGTATTCGTTGGTGCGGTGGTGGAGCCGGAAGCCCAGTTGGCGGTTGACGGCCAGAAGGGCGGCGTCGTGCCCGGGGTTGTCGGTGGCGACCTGGGCGACCTGCGGGTACTGGTCGTACAGCAGGCGCAGCATGGCCGCCTTGACCCACAGGTCCAGCCCGAGGCCGTGGTGGGCGTGGGCCGGCAGGTGGTCGCGCTGGGTCGCCTGGCGCCCTCTGCCCTGGGGGACGACCACCTCGGTGCAGCCGATGACCTTGCGCTCGTGCTCGGCGGCGACGGTCAGCAGGACGTCGCCCGGGACGGCGTCCCGGCGGCCGGGCCCGGCGATCCGCTCCGTCTGGGCCAGCCGGTAGCCCGGATGCTCGACCGCGACCATCTCGTCCAGCCAGCCGGGGCGCACCTCGCGCAGCGACAGCAGCAGATGGTGCAGCGTGCGCAGGCGGGGCAGCCCGCGCCGCAGGCAGAACGCGTCGCCGCTTCCGCCCGCGGGCACGGCCACGATGACACCGCGCAGTCCGAGGGCGCGTGCCTCGGCGGTCAGCGCGGCCACCAACCGGCCGCCGATGCCTCGGCACCGGTGCGCGGGATGGACGTGCACCTGCGCGCGTCCGGTCGCGGTGGTGGACGGCAGGCGCAGCACCGCGAGCCCCACGATCCGGCCCGCGCGGACGGCCGTCCAGACCACCGTCGCCCCGGCGGCCAGCTGGGCGTGGAACCGGTCGCGCGCCACGGGCTCGGTGCCGGGCAGGTCCTGGGCCATGGACGCGGCGACCACCGCGTGCCAGGCCCGCACGCGCGGCCCGTCCGGCTCCTCGACCGTCGGCTCGACACGGGTGATGCGCACCCGCGCCGGCCAGGACCGGGCGTGGACGGCGACTCCCGTCGTGGCCGGTGAACGGGGATCGCGCCGCCGGGTCACGATGACGTGTCGCCGCACGGGACGTCCCCCTCGCAGCCGATGCGCGGAACGGACCGTGTGACCGGCGAACGCCCTCGCCCGACGGGCGTGCACGGCGGCCCGCCGCCGACGGCTTGCCCGACGCCGCCCGCCGGCGGGTCCGCTTCCTCCCATGCGGGGAAAGCGGTGCCCGCCTCGAAGACCAACACCTGCCTGGTCATGTCCACTCCGTAGTCGTTGTCCGGCCCGGCGGCGCCGATCGGCACCGCCCCGTCCCGGCCGCCCCGAGTGCGACCGGCCAGCGGCCGTCGCCCCGGCGGCCGGTGGCGAACGCGCCTGGTCAGCGCCGAAAGCCGCCTGCCACCAGGCTGGCGGGACGGCCGCCGCCGAACAACGGCGATGTCGGCAACGCAACGTTGTCCGATCGGTCATCGATGCCGTTTCGTCGACGCGGCGATGACCAGGAGGTTCACGATCGAGGGGGTGTCGTGGAGCTGCGGGACATCGAGATCCTCCTAGCCCCTGCCGAGGAGCCGCACTCCGGCCGCTGCACATCACCCCGTCCCAGGTCAGCTACGTCGTCAAGAGGGCCGAACGCCGGATCGGCGCGCCCCTGTTCGAACGCGGCCCACCCACCGAGAACGCGCGGCGGCACATGCTCCGGCTCCGTCAGCCTCTGACCGGCCGCCACGGCACCCACTCGTAGCCGTCTTCACGCATGACCTGGACCTTGTCCTTGGCGGGATGTCCCCACATCAGCCGGTCCAGCGCCACCCCTGGGACGGTCCACTCATTGGTCAGCGGTCCGGTTCCGGTCTCCAGCGCCTGGGCGAGGGCGGCGACATGCGCTGCCAGGGTCGGACCCTCCGACGGGACAACCCCGGGTGCGGTGCCGTCGTAGAGGGCGAACCTGTCGAGCACGCCGCTGGGGTCGACGGCCAGACCGCTCTCGGGCTTGGAGGAGTAGTCATTGACAGTGACCGGCACCCAGTCCCGCCACCACTCGTCCCAAACATCGTCGCCGGTGACGCGGACGGCGCGGATGCCGTCGACCGACAGCAGATGCCCCTGGTCAAGAATCATCCCGGGATCGTCCTCCTCAAGGCACTCTTCGGCCTGCCACTCCTCGACGGTGCCGTCGCAGACCTCCAGGAGCGCCCGGTGGTCGGGATGCAGTGGATGTCCCAGGTACTCCTCCAGCTCGCCGACGCGGGCGGGATCGGCGCCGGGACGGAGCCGCGCATGTGACAAGGGGGCGTTGTCCCTCAGCCACGTGGTGACGCGCGACCAGTCGTTCTGAATCTGCTTCATAGAGATTTCTCTTTCATGCCCGCAAAAGGTGGCGCACTTCCTGTTGGTGAGCGAGAACGCCTCCGGCAGCCTAGGTGACCGTGAAGGAACAAGCTGGCCTAATTGCGCGGGCTCGACGGACAGGGGCGCAATTTTCGGCAGGAGTCCGTTGGGCCGGACGAATGACCCACCGACCACGAGACGCACCCATCAGCGGCAACACCTGGAACAGGTCAAAGCGCGGCTGTGGCGCAAGTCCGGCGCCCCATCAGCGCAGCCGCCCCTCGCGACCGCCTGCCCAGGTCGCGGTGAACGCCGCGCGCGGGCCGCCGACCTGGCCGACTTTGCGGGGCATTCCCGCCGCGCGCCCCGGGCCCGGGAGGGCAGTTTCATGATCCTTTCTTGGTGTCGTGTGTCGCGCCGCCCGTCCTGCTGACTTGGAGCAATTAATCAACTACTTTGAGTGAGCGGAGTGGTGCGGGATTCGGCCGCTCCGCATCCGCGGGTGTGCTCGGCCGTCCTGCGTCGCGGTGTCGAAATGGGTGATCTCCTGGCCATCCCTTCGCTTTTGAAAGAGGGAGTGACGGGTGGCCGGTGCCAGATGGCGGGATCGTCCGGACCGGCACGGCGACCCCGGCACGGTCGGCGACGCGCACCCGCCGGTATCCGCATCGAGCAGCAGCGAGGGAGACAATCATGATTGCCACTGCCGTGGGCGGGATCGCCACCGCACTGATGACGCTGGTGACCGCCGGGCCCGCCACCGCGCCCCAGCCCTGCAAGCCCATCGCCAAGGACCCCCGTTCCTCGGTCAAGGTCCACAGCGCGACCGTGCGGCCGGGCGGCCGTGACGTGGCGGTGAAGGTCACCTACACCTGCCGCAAGGGCACCAGCGTGGCGGTGGTCGCCGCCCAGCCCCCCGGCAGCGGCGGCAAGGCCAAGCGGATCGGCGCTGGCTCCGTCAAGCCGATCTGCAACGGCGCCCCCCACACCGCCACCGTCATCGCCAAGCCGAGCAAGCCCTTCAGCGGGACCTGGCGGCGCGGCACCCGCGCCACCGTCGGCGCCAACGTGCTGCTGATCATCGACCGGTGCTCCTACACGATGTCCCGCCACGTCGTCCCCAACGCGACCTTGAAGTAAGCCGCTCCCCCGCTGGGACGTCCTCAGCGCACGGGCCGACCGGACAGCGCCGCCCCGCTGTCCGGTCGGCGTGCGGCGCCGCACCTTCCCGCGCATCCGCCGGCCGGTCACAACTGCTGCGTCGGCGATGAGCGGGCGTTTGATTCCGAGGCTGTTTTGTCAAGTGCCGCGCCAGGTGGAGGCGCTCTCGCCGGTGAGGCACTTGACACCCCGGAGACAGGACGGAACTCCCTCGGAACGTCACCGCAGGTCGCGGGCGACCCGGGATCAGGTCATCCCACTTCGCCGTGGTAGGTGACGTAGCCGGTGCGGGTGACCTGGATGCGGCCGTACTCGTCCCATTCCGACCCGGCCGGGATACCTTCGTACTCGACCCCGAACTTGACGGTGTAATTCACGCCGACGTGGAGGTATCCCCGGTCGCCCCCGCCGTTGTTCCACACCCCGCACCAGGTCTTGCGAACGGTGATGCCGGTTCCCGTCGTCGCGCTGCATTGGACGGAGCCGACGAGATAGACGTTGCTCCCGTTGTACTTCACGCTCGCCGAGACCCAGACCCGGTAGCCCTGGCACAGCGCGTCGATGCAGAACCTCTGCGAGACGTTCTTCGTCTGCCACGCCGCCGTTTCGGCGTCGGCGGGGCCGTTCGCCGGAACCACGAACGCCAGCGCGGCGGTCATGGCCAGCAGGATTCGGCAGATCTGTCTCCTCATGGCGGGCTCCCTTTCATCGGAGGTCAGGCGGAGACGCAGGACATGATGTTGTCGTAGTTCACCCAGCCCGCCCTCAGGTCCGGTACGCGTACGTTGGAGTTGAAGGTCACGCTGGGATCCCAGGTGCAGTCGGGGTCGTTGTACATGGTCATGCCGGCGGACGCCGGGCCGGTGATCAACGATGAGGCACGGTCACGGAACCACGACGGGGCGGGATGGCGAGTGCCGTTCGCCGTGACCCGCCAAGGTGTGCCCGTGTAGTTGAGGTCCGCCCAGAAGCAGACGTATCCGCTCGGGCAGCTGGCCGCGAAGCTCGCGGGAGCTGTGACGACCGAGCCGGTCACGGCCAGGGCGGACGCCGCTGCCAGTGCGACTCCGCGGCGGAGATGAGTGAACTTCATACCGATACCTCCAGTCGCCAGGCGCGGGCCGCACGGCCGCCGCCCGACCCGTTCGGCAAGCTCGTTATCCACAGGTGCCGACATATCCAGTGCCTGTGTTCCAGTTGCAGGCACGGAATTGCACGTCCTTGTAGCCGCTGCCGCTGTAGAGCGGAATCGTATGGGGGTTGGCGCTCATCCAACCGCCGGGGGCTGCGCTCCAGCCGAACGCGTTCCCGTTTCTGGTGCCCTTCCACTGGAGAACTCCGGCATAGGGACGCCGGAAGCCTTTGCACACGGGGTCGTCTTCCTGCCATACCATTGTTCCGGTGATCTTGACACGGAAGGTCCCGCCGGCCTCCGGGGTGACCGTGTAGTTGATCTGCGCCCACGCGCAGTCGTTCGCGCTCGACCTTTCGACGATGCTGGTACCGGCCCCGCTCGCCGGAGACCCGGCCAGCACCACCGCCATGGCGGCCACGGGTACGACAGACGCGTACGCACCGGCCCGTCCGATCCCAGGGAGCGCCGCCCGTCGCCTCCCCGGGCTGCGAGTCACGAACTCCATCGTCCACCCTCCGGCCGCTCACGAGAATTCCTGACGCTTTCCGAAAGGGGATCAGCCGTCCCCGTTCTGGTTCAGGATGATCGGGAGAGCCGCGGCCGTCCTTGACTATTCGCGCACGCCCCCCGGATATCCGCGCACTACTCCGCGTCCAGGCTCGCGTGCCGGTAGTCAGTGGGCGCGAGTCCGTACAGCCGGCGGAAGAGACGGGCGAAGTGGGCGGGGTCGGTGAATCCCCACCGAGTGGCGATCGCGCAGATCGACACATCGCGGAGGCAGGGATCGGCGAGGTCGCGTCGGCAGTGCTCCAGCCGGAGACCCCGTATCCACGTGGCGGCGCCGGGGCCGTCCTGGCACTGGAACAGCTTGTGGAGCTGCCGGACGGAGATGTAGTGGGCGGCGGCGATCCGCTCCAGTGACAGGAGCGGATCGCCCAGATGCCGGTCGATGTAATCGCGGATCTCGGCCAGGAGCACATTCGTGGCGTTCTCGCTCGGCAGCGCCTGCGCCAGCTGGCGCGCGCAGACGGCCGCCGCGAGGTCGATCGTCACGCCGGCGAGATGCGCCGCGTCCGCCTGATCGTAGGAGTGGGCGTCCTGAACGAGCGCGTCGAGGAAATGCGACAGCACCGCCGTGACGCCCCGGCAGGTCCGGAACGGGACCGCTCGCAGCTTCGGGTAGCCGGGCACCAGAGGGTGCAGGACCGAGCGCGGGATCTCCACGAGCAGCCACTCCGACAATCCGTCGCCGTACTGCTCAAGGCGCATGGGAGTGCTGCTCTCGTAGAGCACGATGTCGCCGTCGCAGAAGACCCTGCCGCCCGCGCCCTGGTCGACCGTTCCGCTGCCGGCACGGATGAGGTGCAGGAGCACCGTCTCCGGATCCGTCTGCCTGATCATGCTCGCGGAACGATCCGCTCGTAGCGGCGGGCAGATCGACCGGGAGACGGTGACCGCGCCCAGGTCCAAGAGGAGGGTGGACGCCTGGAAATCGGCACGGGCATCGCTCTGAAGCAGAGACCGGGCGTGCGACTGGAACATGAGCTCGTGCCAGTAGTCGAAGCGTTCCTTCGGTTCGAGGTGCGCTGTTCTGGCCTCGACTAGGCGCATCGGCCAACCCTCCCCGGGCGGTCAGGGGACATCCCGGAGCGTCGCCGATTGTCAAAATCCCGTCAAGCGTCATGGTCAGCCTTGGGCGGCGGCTGTCATCGGAACGGCCCGGCATCCTGTCTGGCACCACGTATGAGAGCGCCCCCGTGCGTTCGTCTTGGTTCCAGTGGTCGTCGCAACACCCCTGTTCAGGGGATGCAATGGACTTCGAGATCCGTAGGGACCGGTCGCCTCGGAACGCGTTCGGCAAAGGGCGACGGGCGGCGCGGGTCTTGCAGACCCATGGCCACGTCGTCCGCGCGGCGTCCCTTCACGACCTGAACGTCGGACACCTCCCGGACCTGCCTTCTCCCCGGTCGCTCTGCCAGGTGTGTTCGCAGGTCAGAGGGCGGGAAGGCTCATGTAGCGGAGGGCCGGGAGACGGAACGGCGTGGCAGGGGGACGGAGCGCAATGCGGGCGACGGGCGGGGACGCGGTCGCGCGGTCGCTGGCCCGCTTGACCGTGCTGGCGCTGGTCGGCGCGGTGATCGTGCTGGTCTTCGCGCTGCGGGAGGCCGGGCTGGTGATCCTCGGAGCGGGGCTCGCGGGGCTGGTCGTCTGCGCCGTGGGCGTGTGGTGGTTCGTGGCCTACCGGGGCGTGGTGCGCGGGCTCGGCGCGCTGGTCGCGGTGGCGGCTCCCGTGGCCGTCCTGGTGCTGTTCGCCTTCGACGGCCTGTGGCTGCTGGCGCTGCTCCTGGGCGTGTGCTGGACCGCGACGCTGGCCTGCGCCCGGGCGGCGCTGCGCAGATCGGATCCGGAACGGCCGCAGCGGGCGAAGGCCGCGTCCCGGCCGGAGCGACCCGTCCTGATCATGAATCCGAAGTCGGGGGGCGGGAAGGTCGGCCGCTTCGGGCTGGCCGAACGGGCCGAAGAGCTCGGCGCTCGGGTGGTCCTGCTCGACCCGTCCGCCCCTGCCGACGTCGCCGGGCTGGCCCGCGAGGCCGTCGCCGAAGGGGCGGACCTGCTCGGCGTGGCGGGCGGCGACGGCACCCAGGCCCTCGTCGCGGCCGTCGCCGCCGAGCACGACCTGCCCTTCCTCGTCATCCCGGCCGGTACCCGCAACCACTTCGCCATGGACCTGGGCCTGGACCGCGCCGACCCCACCCGCAGCCTGTGGGCGCTGACCGACGGCGAGGAGCTGCGCGTCGACCTCGGCGAAGTCGCGGGCCGGGCCTTCGTCAACACGGTCTCGTTCGGCGTGTACGCCGATGTCGTGCAGCACCCCGAGTACCGTGACGACAAGGCGGGCACGGCGCTGGGCCTCATGCCGGACCTGCTGGTCGGCGAGAGGGCGCGCCGGCTCGGGGCCCGCGTCGACGGCACCGCGCTCTCGTCCCAGCAGGCGCTGCTGGTCAGCAACAACCCCTACGTCTCGCCTGACGCCCTCAGCGGCACCGGGCGCCGCCCCCGGCTCGACGAGGGCGTGCTGGGCGTGCTCGGAATCCGCGTGGAGAACGCGGCGCAGGCCGCCGACCTGGCGGTGCGGGGCTCGCAGTCCACGGGGCTGACCGTCACGACCGCCCGCCGGGTCGAGGTGACCTCCGACGCCGACGAGATCTGCGTGGCGGTGGACGGCGAAGCGTTGCGGATGCCCGCCCCCGTCGTTTGCGCGCAGCGCCCTGGAGCGCTGCGGGTCCTGGTGCCGCGCGACCGGCCCGGTGTCTTCGTTCCCGCCCCGCCGGTGGACTGGCGACGGCTGTTCGCCCTTGCGTTCGGCCGCGCCGGACGTGCCGCAGGAGGACCCCGTGCCTGAACGCATCACCGCCCGGTTCGCCGCACCGATCCACCGTCGTGTGCGCGGTGCCGCCGTCTCGGACACCGGCCGGCCCGGCCGTTGAACGCCCTGAGCGGTCCGTCCGCGAACCGGTGGCTCTCCGAACGCCGCCGATCGGCGGTGAGCGCGCTGATCGCCGCGGGCGCCGCGGCGCTCCTGCTGGGCGTCGACGGCACCTGGGCGCAGATCACCGGGGCGGACGTGTGCGTGCTGGTGCTGCTCACCTACCTGCTGCCCTACCTGGTGATCACGTCGGTCGCGTTCTCGACCGCGCCGCCCGAGCGGGTGCGCGCCTGGGGCCGGCGGTCGGCCCGGGGCACGGTGCTGCAGCGCTACGTCTACGGGACGGCGCCCGGCCCGGGGATCTCCCTGTTCATCGCGGCGGCCGCGCTCGTGGCGGCGGTGGTATGGCGCCCCGGGCACATCGGTTCCGCGGTCGGTCCGGGCCCCCGGACGGCGGTGGCGCTCGCCCTGGCGGTCGTCTGCTGGATCTGCGTGGTCGTCGCCTTCGCGGTCGCCTTCCAGGCCGACAACCTCGTGGAGGGCGAGCGGGCGCTGGCCTTCCCCGACCAGGGGACGCCGGTCTGGTGCGACTACGTGTACTTCGCCCTTTCGGTGATGACGACGTTCGGCACGACCGACGTCACGGTGATGTCGCGGGAGATGCGCCGGACGGTGGCGGCCAACTCGGTCATCGCGTTCGTCTTCAACACGGTCACGGTGGCCAGCCTCGTGTCCGCCTTCAGCGACCTGTGACCGGGGCGTCAGGGCGGTGGCGGGTCCTGCTTGAGCGCCCCGATCATGGCGGCGACCTGGCTGCGGGAGTTGAACCCCAGCTTGCCGAGGATGTGCTCGACGTGGGAGTCGGCGGTGCGTTTGGAGATGACCAGCCGCTCGGCGATCTGGCGGTTGGACAGGCCGCCGGCGATGAGGTGCGCGACCTCTCGCTCGCGCGGCGTGAGCGGGCCGAGGGAACTGCCCTCCTCGGCGTCGGCCGGGGAGTGCCCGGCGGCGCGTCCGCCGGCGGCGTTGACCAGCTCCCGCAGGGTGAGCCGGGTGCCGCGGGTGTAGGCGGTGGTGAAGCGGTCGGCGCCGAGACCTTGCATCAGGGTGTTCTCGATCTCGTTGTGCAGTCGGGTGAGACCGGGCTCGGCCCACAGCAGCGTGCCCACGCGCCGCCACAGCGCCGCCGCCCCGCCGAGCAGGGTCGCGGCCAGATCGGGTTCGTCCTTGGCGCAGGCGACCCAGGCCAGGTACTCGATGATGGCGGCGATGCCCATCGTGTGGCCCTGGTCGACGGTCAGCGGCAGCACGGTCTGCCCGAGTTCGCGGGCGCGGTCGGCGTCGCCGGCGGCCCACAGGCACAGCACCTGCATGGTGAGCAGGAAGTTGCGCAGCCAGCGTTCCTGCGGGATGTGCTCCAGCTCCCGCAGCCCCTGTTTCACATTGCTCAGGGCGCGCTCGGTGTCGCCATGCGCGCCGTACAGCGTCGCGGTGTCGATGCGAGTGGCCACCAGCAGGAAGTGGTCGCCCGTGGCCATCAGCGTGTCGGGCAGCCGCTCGTACCGCCGCAGCGCGTCGTCGCGCTCTCCCCAGACCGCGGTCTCCGACGCCTCGGCGTAGGCGGCGCGGCCGCGCAGGAAGTCGTCGCCGAGGTGCTCGGCGACCGAGCGGCAGCGCCGGACCTGCTCGCGGACCTCCGGGTCGGCCTGGATCACCCCGAAGAGGACCCCGTACAGCAGGGCCGTCCCGTGTTCGACGGTCGGCTCCGGTTCGGCCGCCAGCGCCCTGTCGATCCAGCCGCGGGCCTCGGTCAGCCTGCTCTTGCTCAGCCACAGCCCCCACAGCCCGTTGACCAGCCGCAGCGCCGCCTCGTCACCCGGCTGCGCGACGGCGAAGTCCAGCGCCACCCGGAAGTTGTCCAGATCGGCGGCCAGCCGCTCGCCCCACTCGACCTGCTGGTCGCCGAACCACTCCTGGCCCGCCCGGACGGCCATCCGCAGGAAGAACTCCATGTGCCGCCGCGCGTAGACGTCGGTGCGCCCGGCCCGGCCCAGCTGCTCGGCGCCGTACTCGCAGATGGTGTCGAGCATCCGGTACCGCTGCTCGGCCACGCCCTCCACGGTCTGCACGACCGACTTGTCGACCAGCGACACCAGTACGTCGATGACGTCGTGGCCGTCCAGCTCGCCGCCGGAGCAGACGTCCTCGACGGCGGCCAGGGTGAACCCTCCGGCGAAGACCGACAGCCGCGCCCACAACTCCCTTTCGGGGGCCGAGCACAGGTCGTGGCTCCACTCGATGGTGGCGCGCAGCGTCTGGTGGCGGGCCTGGGCGAACCGGGCGCCGACCAGGGTCTGGAACCGGTCGTCCAGCCGCCGCAGGATCTGCTCCAGCGGCATCGTGCGCAGCCGTACCGCGGCCAGCTCGATGGCCAGCGGCATGCCGTCCAGGCGGCGGCACAGCGCGATGACCTCGGCGCGGTTGCCCTCGTTCAGCGCGAAACCGGGCCGGGCCGCCTGGGCACGCGCCACGAACAGGGCCAGCGTGTCGTTGGTGGTCTCGTCGGCGTCGGCGTCCGGCTCGGGCAGGGACGAGACCGGCAGCACGAACTCCCCGGGCAGCGCCACCGGCTGCCGGCTGGTCAGCAGCAGCACCAGGTGGGCCGAGTTGCCCACCAGGATGTCGGCGAACACGGCCATCGCGTCCACCAGGTGATCGCAGGTGTCCAGCACCAGCAGCGCCCGCTTGTCCGCGAAGTACTCCAGCAACTGGTCCATCGGATGCTGCGCCGCGATCTCCGGCAGCCCCATCGCGGACGCCACCGTGTGGGGAAGCAGCTCGGCGTCCCGCAGCCCGCTCAGCTCGACGATGCCGACCCCGTCGGGGAACTCCACGGCCGATTGGCGTGCGGCCCGCAACGCGATGCGCGTCTTGCCCACCCCGCCGGGACCGGTCAGGGTGATCAGACGGGATCGCGCGATGGCCGTGCGGACCGCCTCCAGCTCGGCCGTGCGGCCGATGAACGAGGTCCGCTCATGCCGCGCCCCCGGCCTGGCCCAACCCCACTGCGTCGCCCCGCCGCTGCTATGCGTCACATGGCGTAGCGTCTCACCGCCTCAGCCGTCCGGCAGCCCGTTCGCCCGATACGCCATCAAAACAGGACGGGCGCGGCCGGCCGACTCGCCGGGCGGGCCACCGGCGGGCAGCGGCGGCTCGTCGGTCGGCGCTCCCGGTCGCTTCCCATCCACGGGCGCAATTCGGTGCAAGGCAGATGAACGACCGTGACGACCTTTGACACATGCCCTGATCTCAGGAGTCATCCGGTCCCTGACGGTCGTCCTCACACGGGGCACTGGCCACAGTCGGCCGAACGTCATTGTTCGCCTGCGCGGCGATAGCGAGTCGATCAGCAATTCGACCGGCAATGGCAGCCGGAGCAGTGACGGGAATCCGCGGACCCGCCCCGGCCGGACCGCCGACGCGTTCATTCTCCAGGCGCGTCCGCGGTCGACGCCCGTATGATCACTGCGGACCTCCGCTCGGCCATCTTCCCCCCGACGACAGGACCTGGACATGTCCTACCCGGACCCGCAGCTCGCCGCGCAACTTCACACGAGCGAACCGCACGCCGCCCGTATTTGGAACTACTGGATGGGCGGCAAGGACAACTACGAATCCGATCGCGCCGCCGGGGACGCGGTCGCCCAGGTGTATCCGGAGATCGCGGTGATGGCGCGCGAGTCGCGCCGGTTCCTCATCGAGGCCGTGCGCTTCCTGGCCGCCGAGGCCGGCATCCGGCAGTTCCTGGACGTGGGCACCGGCCTGCCCACCATGCAGAACACCCACGAGGTCGCGCAGACGGTCGCGCCCGAGTCCCAGGTCGTCTACGTCGACAACGACCCCCTGGTCCTGACGCACGCCCGCGCGCTGCTGGCCAACACCACCGCCGAGGGCGACACGACCTACGTGCACGCGGACTACCACGACCCGGAGCAGATCCTCGCCGAGGCCCGGACCGTCCTGGACTTCGACCGGCCGGTCGCGGTCATGTTCATGGGCGTGCTCGGTTACGAGCCCGACCTGGACGTGGTGCGCTCCATCGTCACCCGGATGCTGGCCGACACCCCGTCCGGCAGCTACCTGGTGCTCTGGGACGGCACCGACACCAGCCAGTCCGTCGTCGACGGGGCCGACCGCCTCGCCGAGTCCGGCGGGGTGCCCTACATCCTGCGCAGCCCCGACCAGCTCGCGACCTGCTTCGACGGCTTGGAGATGGTCGAGCCCGGGCTCGTCCCCATCACCCGGTGGCGTCCCGCCGATCCCCGCTCCGCCCCCATCGACGCCTACGGCGCGGTCGCCCGCAAGCCCTGACGATCCGCGACCGGGCGGCCCCGGCTGCAGTGGGCACGGCCGTCCGTCGAACGATCTCAGCCGCTCCGCAGCAGAGCGGCCGTCCCGTGCTCGGCCCCGAGGCGGACGGCGATCCGGATCAGGGCGGCCAGGGGCAGGGAGCGGCTGTGGGGCGGCCAGGCGATGACGGTCGTCACGGGTGTCGCGTCCAGCACCGGCACGGCGGCCAGCCTCGGGTCCAGGTGGGACCGGCACGAATCAGGCAGGATCGCCGAGGCCCGGCCGAGCGCGACGAGCTGCAGCAACTGCGCATGGTCGCGGACCTCGGGGCCGGGACCGGCCGGGTAGGCGCCGTCGGGGCCCGGCCAGCGCGGCAGCGGCAGGCCGGGCAGTGCGGCGACGTCGGCCGTTCGCAGGTGCGGCCGGTCCGTGAGGGGGTGCGTCGCGGGCAGCACCGCGACCTGCCCTTCGGTGTACAGCTCCTCGGTGTCGAGCCCGGTCGTGGAGTCGAACGGCAGGTGCAGCAGCGCCACGTCGGCCCGCCCGTCGCGCAGCAGCCGCTCCTGCTCGCCGGGCTGGCACAGCAGCACCTCGACGGTCGCCGCGCCGGCTTCGGCGGCGTAGGCGTCCAGCAGCTTCGACAGCAGTTCGCCGGTGGCTCCGGCCTTGGTGACCAGGACCAGGCCCGGACGGCCGGGCACGGCGCGGCGGGTCCGGCGCTCGGCGGCGGCGACCGCGTCGAGGGCCGCCCGCCCCTCGCGCAGCAGCACCGCTCCGGCCTCGGTCAGCGCGACGGTGCGGTTGGCGCGGTCGAGCAGCGTCACCCCGAGCCGCCTTTCGAGCTGCTGGATCGCCCGCGACAGCGGCGGCTGCGCGATCCCGAGCCGCTGCGCCGCGCGTCCGAAATGCAGTTCCTCGGCCACGGCGACGAAGTAGCGCAGCTCCCGGGTCTCCATGGCCCTCACGATACCCGGCGGGTATCACGGGCCACCCAGACGGTGTTGGAGGCCGCGCCGGGCGGGCGGCCAGGATCGTGGACATGAGCGAACAGAGGATCGCGCTGGTCACCGGCGCGAACAAGGGAATCGGATACGAGATCGCCGCCGGGCTGGGCGCGCTGGGCTGGAGCGTCGGCGTCGGCGCCCGGAACGGGCAGAGCCGGGAGGCCGCGGTGGCGAAGCTGCGCGCGGCCGGTGCGGACGCGTTCGGCGTGCCGCTCGACGTGACCGACGACGCGAGCGCGGCCGCCGCGGCCGGGCTGATCGAGGAGCGCGCGGGCCGGCTCGACGTGCTCGTCAACAACGCCGGCATCACCGGCGGCGTCCCGCAGGAGCCCACCCGGGTCGACCCCGGCACCGTGCGGGCGGCCGTGGAGACCAACGTGATCGGCGTCATCCGCGTCACCAACGCCCTGCTGCCGCTGCTGCGCCGCTCGGCGTCGCCGCGGATCGTCAACATGTCCAGCAGCGTCGGCTCGCTCACCCGGCAGACCACCCCCGGAACCGAGACCGGCCCGATCGCCGCCGCCTACGCGCCGTCGAAGACGTTCCTCAACGCCGTCACCGTCCAGTACGCCAAGGAGCTGGAGGGCACCGGCATCCTGATCAACGCCGGCTGCCCCGGCTACTGCGCGACCGACCTCAACGGCTTCCGCGGCGTCCGCACCGCCGAGCAGGGCGCGGCGATCGGGATCAGGCTCGCCACCCTGCCCGACGACGGCCCGACCGGGGGCTTTTTCGAGGACGCCGGACCGGTGCCCTGGTGACGGGGCGGCCCAGGGTGGCGCGGCCGCGCCGCTCTGGGCGGACCGGCCGTGGGCGGATCGCGCCGTGCGGGTATCCGGCCCTCCACGGGGCGCCGGTCGGGGGGCCGGACCGCCTTCAGGCCGACGAGGGGTGGCCGTCGTGCTCGGTCAGCAGGGCGATGAGCCCTTCGATGGGGTGGTCCGCCTCGGCGGGGTGGCGGAAGGGCCGATCGGGGTGGATGGTGTAGTGGTTGCGGCGCCCGATCCGGGTGCGGGTGATGTAGGACGCCTCTTCCAGGTCGTTGACGATGCTCTGGGCGGTGCGCTCGGTGACGCCGATCCGGGCGGCGATGTCGCGGACGCGGGCGTGCGGGTTGCGCGAGATGTGGATCAGCACCCGGGCGTGGTTGGTCAGGAACGTCCAGTGCTTCTCTCGATCGTGGTGATCGGGCCGGTCCATCGGTCCTGCTCCCTCGTTCTTGGCCCTTGGTCCTGGTCTGCCTCGGCCTGCCGCCGCAACCCCTCCATTGTCGTCATGACTCACGGCGGGCGCGACTAGCATGCAGCTCGATTACTGAATAATATTTCCGGTAACCGCTGTCACGTGTCGCGTCTCTCGTTCGCCGGTGGCCCGGGGGCGGGCGCCCCTCGCCGGACGGGCAGGCGGCGACATCCGGGAGATGGGAACCATGACGCCGTTGCAGATGCAGACCTCCAGGCTGGGCCGCCATCTGCTGGTGACCCTGTTCGGCGAGGTGGACGTCACCAACAGCCGCCCCCTGGTCGGCCGTCTCATCCTCGCCGTGGACCAGGCGGCGCACCGCGCCCACGGCGCGCAGGACGAGCGCGGCGCGTCCGGCGGCCCCTCCGGTGGCCGACCGTTCCCGGACGGCGAGGTCGCGGTCATCGTTCACCTGTCCGAACTGGACTTCATGGACGCCGGAGGGCTGTCATCGCTGGTGACCGCGGCTCATGCGGCGCAGGAGCTGGGGGTGGGGTTCGTCGTCGCCGGGGCCCGCGGCACCGTTGCCCGTGCCCTGCGGCTGGGCGGCCTGGACGAAGCCGCCTGGCTGTACCCGGACCTGCTGGCGGCGGTACGCGCGCTGCTGCAGTCCGGCGAGCCCGCGCCGGAGAGGACGCCGCCCGTGCGCCAGGCCGACGCGGCGACGGTGGGCGAGGCCGGTCACCCGTCGGAACCGGCCGTGGCCTGATTCAACGGACGCCGCCGACCCTCCGCCACCTCACGCGTTGCGGCAGGCCCGACGGGCGTGTCTCGTTTGCCGACAAAAGGGAGAATTTGCCCGACAGTAAGGCGGGCACCTGACCTCTACCCTCGCACTCCACCGCCGTACCGACAGGGCGGCCAGGGTGAAGCGGCCGGTAGGGCTGGCGGTCTCGCGGCGCCCCGAGAGCGTATCGGCGTCACGGCCAGCCCGCCCGCTGCCGTCTCCTCATTTCGGGCGGTTCATTTTCCGCCTTAAGGGCAGACATATACGGACCAGGTTCGGGGGGAGCTGTGTCCTTCGGTTTTCACGCATCGCACGAGCAGTTCGGGCCCAGAGAGCTGCTCGACCTGACGCGCCATGCCGAGCAGGCCGGGTTCGCGGCCGGGATGTGCTCGGATCACTTCGCGCCCTGGAGCACCCGCCAGGGCCATTCGGGTCACGCCTGGGCATGGCTGGGCTCGGCCCTGGCCCTCACCTCGTTCTCGATGGGCTTCGTCTGCGCGCCCGGCCAGCGCTACCACCCGGCGCTGCTCGCCCAGGCCGTGGCGACGCTGGCGGAGATGCACCCGGGCCGCGTGTGGGTCGCGCTCGGCACCGGGCAGGCGCTCAACGAGCACATCACCGGGGACGCCTGGCCGGCCAAGCAGGTGCGGGCCCGGCGTTTGCGCGAATGCGTCGAGATCATGCGTGAGCTGCTGGCGGGCGAGACCGTCTCGCGGGACGGGCTGGTCCGGGTGGACCGCGCACGGCTGTGGACCCGTCCCGCCGATCCGCCCGCCCTGCTCGCCGCCGCCGTCACCCCGGCCACGGCGGCCGAGGCCGCCGGCTGGGCCGACGGCCTCATCACCATCAACCAGCCCGAAGGCGCGCAGGCCCGGACGCTGGAGGCGTACCGCGAGGCGGGCGGCCGGGGGCCGGCGCTGCTGCAAGCGCACGTGAGCTGGGCCCCTGATGAGGACGCGGCGCTGGCCGCCGCGCACGACCAGTGGCGCGAGGCCGTCCTGGGCGGCGACGTGGGCTGGGAGATCACCATGCCCGAGCACTTCGAGGAGGCCGCCCGCTTCATCACGCCCGGGCAGGTCGCCCCGTTCGTGCACGTGTCGGCGGACCTGGGGAGGCATGCGGCCTGGCTGGCCGGGCAGCGGGAGCTGGGCTTCGACCGGGTCATGGTCCATCAGGTGGGCCGCGACCAGCGGGCGTTCATCGACGCTTTCGGCGAGCACGTCCTGCCGCGGGCGGGCTCGTGACCGCGCCCATCGGCTCCCACGGCTTCCTGTCGGACTGCCGGACGGCCGCGCTGACCGGCCCGGACGGCGCCGTCGAGTGGTGGTGCGCGCCCCGCTTCGACGCGGCGTCGGTGTTCAACCGCATCCTCGACCGCGAGGTCGGCGGCGCCTGGGAGCTGGACGTCGCGGGCGCGGACGAGCCCGTCCGTGCCTACGCGGGCAACACCCTGGTGCTGGAGAGCCGCTGGGAGGCCGGCACGGCCGTAGTGGTCGCCCGCGACTTCCTGGCGGTCGCCCCTGCCGATGAGAACGACGATCGCGGGATCGTTCCGCGGGGCGCGCTGGTGCGGTTGCTGCACTGCGAGCGCGGCGAGGCCGCCGTTCGCAGCCGCGTGTGCGCCCGGCCCGACCACACCCGCCGCTCCCCTCGCTGGCGCGAGGACGGCCATGCCGCCGTCGAGGACGAGGCAGGCCTGCGGCTCACCGCGTCGGCGCCGCCTCGCGTGGACGGCGACGACGTCGTCATCGCCGCGACGCTGCGCGCGGGCCAGACGTTGGCGATGGTGCTGGGCTACACCGGCGAGCGGTTCGAGCCCGACCAGGCAGAACGGCTGCTGGAGCAGACGCTGGCCGCCTGGCGGCAGTGGTCGGACCGGTACGTCTACAAGGGCTACGGCGCCGAGGACGTGCGGTTCAGCGCCGTCGTCCTGCGGGGCCTGATGCACAGCGAGACCGGCGGGCTCATCGCCGCCCCCACCACCTCCCTCCCCGAGTGGCTGGGCGGTGAGCGCAACTGGGACTACCGCTACGTCTGGCACCGCGACGCCGCGCTGGTGGTGCTGGTGCTGCTGCGGCTCGGCCACGAGCAGGAGGCCGGCAAGTACCTGCGGTTCCTGCTCGACAACTGCTCGATGGAGGGCGACCGCCTGAAGCCCATGCTCACCCTGGACGCGGGCACGCACGTGGCCGAGGAGGTCCTGGAGCATCTGTCCGGGTACGAGGGCTCGCGGCCGGTGCGCATTGGCAACAAGGCGTTCGAGCAGTTCCAGATCGACGTCTACGGGCAGGTGCTCGACGCCGCGCTGGTCTTCCAGCAGGCCACCGGCGCGCTGTCCGCCGACCACCGCAACGGGCTGTACCGGATCGTGGAGGCCGCCGCGCGGGTCTGGCGGGAGCCCGACGACGGGATCTGGGAGGTCCGCGACGCGCAGCGGCACTGGACCAGCTCCAAGGTGTACGCCTGGGTGTGCCTGGACCGGGGCGTCCGGCTGGCCGAACTGACCGGCGACGGCGGGCCGCCGCTGGACCGCTGGCGCGTCGAGCGCGACCGGGTGCACCGGGAGGTCCTGGAGCGCGGCTACGACGAGGGGGCCGACGCGTTCGTCCAGTCCTACGGCGCGGAGAACCTGGACGCCTCGCTGCTGCGGCTGCCGCTGCTGAACTTCCTGCCGGGCACCGACCCGCGCGTGCTGGCGACCATCGACCGCGTGGACGAGTGGCTCTGCGACGACGGCCTGCTGGTCCACCGCTACGACCCCGAGCAGACCCGCGACGGCGTCGACGGGCCGGAGGGGGCATTCCTGATGTGCTCGTTCGACATGGTCTCGGCGCTGGTGCTGGCCGAGCGCCCGGACGAGGCGTGCCGCCGCTTCGACGGCCTGTGCGAGCGCGGCGGCCCCCTCGGCCTGTTCTCCGAGGAGATGGACGAGGACGGCGTCATGCTCGGCAACTACCCGCAGGCGTTCACCCACCTGGCGCTGATCGAGGCCGCCCTGAACATCGACGCGGCGGGTGACCAGGAGGCCCTGCACTCCTGGGCCGAGCGCGACCCCTCGAACTGACCGCCACCGGTCACGGGGCCTCCCAGTCCGGGACCCGGCCCGTGCTCGCGGGGTCGTGGGGATGATGCCTCAGGTCGGCCAGGTCGGCGTCCACCATCATCTGGACGAGGTCGCGGAAGCCCAGGCGCGGCTTCCAGCCGAGCCGCTCGCGGGCCCGTGAGGCGTCCCCGACCAGCAGGTCCACCTCGGCCGGGCGGAACAGGCGGGGCTCCTGCCGCACGTGGCGCTCCCAGCCGCCGACACCGGCCCGCTGGAAGGCGATGTCGAGCAGGTCCCGGACCGAGTGCGTCCGCCCGGTGGCGATCACGTAGTCCGCCGGTTCGTCCTGCTGGAGCATCAGCCACATCGCCTCGACGTAGTCGCCCGCGTAGCCCCAGTCCCGGCGCGCGTCGAGGTTGCCGAGGGACAGGGTGTCCTGGAGTCCGAGCGCGATGCGGGCGGCGCCGCGGGTGACCTTGCGGGTGATGAACTCCTGGCCGCGGCGCGGGCTCTCGTGGTTGAACAGGATCCCCGAGCACGCCCACGCCCCGTAGGACTCGCGGTAGTTGACGGTGAGGTGGTGGCCGAACACCTTCGCGACGCCGTAGGGGGACCGCGGGTGGAACGGGGTGTCCTCGTTCTGCGGCACCTCGCGGACCTTGCCGAACATCTCCGAGCTGGACGCCTGGTAGAAGCGCACCCCCGACATCTCGCCCCGGGTGTGCACCCGCAGCGCCTCCAGCAGCCGCAGCACGCCCAGCCCGGTGATCTCGCTGGTCAGCTCGGCCTGCCGCCAGGACATGCCGACGAAGCTGATCGCGCCCAGGTTGTAGACCTCGTCCGGGCGGGCGGTGTCCAGGGCGCCCACCAGGCTCGGCAGGTCCCGCAGGTCGCCGCTGAGCAGCCGCGCCGAGGGGACGGCCTCGGCGACCGCCCGGACCCGCGGGTTGTTCTGTCCCCGGACCAGGCCGAAGACCTCGTAGCCCTTGGCCGCCAGGAACTCGGCGAGGTACCGGCCGTCCTGCCCGGTGATCCCGGTGATCAGCGCACGCGGCACTGGAACTCCTCGGTTCAGGCGCCCACGATCTCCAGGTCGGGCAGCGGGAAGATGAGTTTGCCGCCGGCGCGCAGGTAGTCGCCCTCCCGCTCGACGAACACCTCGCGGAAGAACCACGGCGCGACGAGCATGTACTCCGGGCGGTCGGCGCGGGCCCGCTCCTCGGAGATGATCGGCACCCCGATCGAGGCGATGGTGCGGCCGATCTTGGCGGCCTGCCGCTCCACGGCGAACGGCAGGTCCCGCACGGTCAGGCCCGCCGCCTGCCAGATCGTCCCGCCCCGGGTGCTCGCGCCGTAGATGTAGCAGCGCTGCCCGGCCGCGTTGATCTCGTCGATGAGGCGGCGCAGGTCGTCGAACGCCTTGCGCGCCCGCGCGGCGAACCGGTACCAGGTGTCGGGCTCGTGCAGGCGGGCCCGCGCTTCGAGGTCGCGCTGCGCGGCGACGGCGGGTGCGACGGGCCGCGCGCCGCGCCGCGACACCACGGTCCGGAAGGAGCCGCCGTTCACCCCCGACAGCAGGACGTCGTCGACCTGGAGGCCGTGTCGCTCCAGCAGGTGCTCCAGCGCGGTCAGCGACCAGTAGGTGATGTGCTCGTGGCAGACGTTGTCGACCGCGCCGAGCTCCAGCATGGTCAGCGCGTAGTTCTGCTGGATGATCCACACGCCGTCCGGCGCGAGGACTTCGGCGACGTCGGCGACGAAGGCGTTCGGATCGTCCAGGTCGTAGAACATGGAGCTGCACGTGATGACGTCGAACCGGCCGTGGTCCCGGCCGTCCGGGCCCGGGGCGAACCAGCGCGGGTCGAAGAAGTCGACGATGATCCGGTCCGCGTGCCGGCGCGACTCGGGCTCGAACGTCGGCACCGGGTCGACGCCGACGCGGTAGATCTCCTGCGGGACGAACGACAGGAGCGTGCCGTCGTTGCAGGCGATGTCCAGCCAACGGCGCGCATCGGGGCGCAGCGCCAGGGCGTGCTCCACGATGGAGCGCAGGTCGGCGCGGATCGCCTCGTTGACGCCCGACCGGAACCCGTAGCGGTCGTGGTACATCAACTCTCGCGGGGTGGTCTCCCGCAGCTGGACCAGCCCGCACGTCCGGCACAACATCAGGGTCAGCGGCCATCGCGGCGGTCGGCGGGCGTCGTCCCGGAAATCGCTCAGGTACTGGTCGCCGAGGTCCAGGACTTCGATCAGGTCGGCGGTGCGGCAGGAACGGCAGTTCACGTGTGTCTCCAGAAGTGAGGCGACTTCTGCTGACTTTCCGTCTCGCGCTGTCGGCCGCACGGCCGAGGACGCGAGAACGCCGGGCGCCGGAACGGTCAGTACAGGCCCGCGTTCCGCAGGACGGTGGGGAGGAATGGATGGATCAGGCCGGACCCGGAGGCGTGGAGTTCGCGGATTTCGGCGGAGGAGTACCAGCGCACCGACTGGTGGGTGTTGTCGGCGGCCGTGACCGACTCCGCCTCCCGCTCGGTGCACCGGTACTTCATGAGGGTGAGCAGCGTTTGGAATCCGCGTTCCTCGGGCGGGGCGCTCCTGGTCCCCCACATCACGTTGTAGATGTCCGCGAAATGCAGCCGGTCCCGGTCGGCGTCGAGTCCGAGTTCGCGTTCGAGGGCGCGCGCACCGGCGTCGGCCATGGTCTCGCCCACCTTCATCCGGCCGCCGAACACCCAGAACATGTCCCGCAGGGGCAGGTCCTTGCGGTAACCGAGCAGGATCCGGTCGTCGCCGGTGTGGACGATCACGTCCACGTTGGCCTGGACCAGGTTGTCCAGCGCCTGCGCGTAGACCGGTTCGGGCAGCCCGAAGTCGGGGACGTGCCGTGGCGCGAAATGGTCCTCCGCGAGTTCGTGCACAGTGGCGTCCAACGCCCCTCCCGATGGTTGCTGAAAAGCGGCGAAATACCTGCGATGTGAAGTCGTTGTCCCCTGTGGCGTCCCGCTGGTCGAAGTGCGGCCGACATGATCAGCTTCCCAGGGGGGATCGGCATCCGCAATCCCCGAAAGGCCGCGGAGGGCGATTTCAATTTCGGACAGAATCGTTTACGACTGCGTATCATCCGTAAATAGTTCGCCGCTCCGGCGGCGTTCTCGCCGTATGGCACCATTGGTGCGGTGAAGGGCGGCACCCCGCAGGAGGAGATCCGCAGGCGCCATCTCGGCGCGGTGCTGCGGCAGGTGCACCTGACCGGCCCGGTCTCGCGCGCGGCGCTGGCGACCCGGCTGGGCCTGAACCGCAGCACGATCCTGGCGTTGACCAGGGAGCTGGCCGCGGCCGGACTGGTCCGCGAGGAGGCGCCCGGCGGCAGCGGCAGGGCGGGCAGGCCGTCGCTGCTCGTCCGGCCCGAGGCCGACCGCGTCCACGTGCTCGCCTTCGACGTGGGAGTGGACCGGCTGGCCGCCGCACGGGTCGGGCTGGGCGGGGTGGTGCTGGACCACCGGTGGGCCGTGCGGTGCCGCAAGTACCCCGACCTGGACGACGTCGTCGACGTCCTGGCGGGCTTCGCCCGCGAACTCGGCCGCGCCGCGCCGCCCGACTCGATCTGCGCGGGGGCGGGCGCGGCCTTCTGCGGCATGATCCGGCCCGGCGACGGAATGGTGCGGTTCGCCCCGAACACGGGATGGGCGGACCAGGCGTTCGGCGCGGAACTGGGGCTGCGGCTCGGCCTGCGGACGCCGGTGCCGGTGGGCAACGAGGCGCATCTCGGCGCGCTGGCCGAGCACGCCCGGGGCGCGGGCGTCGGCCACCAGAACCTCGTCTACCTGCACGGGGACGTCGGGGTCGGCGGCGGGATCATCGTCGGCGGCCGCCTGCTGCACGGTGACGGCGGCTACGGCGCTGAAGCCGGTCACATGGTGGTGAACCCCTACGGCGGGCGGCCCTGCGGGTGCGGCTCACGCGGCTGCCTGGAGGCCGAGGTCGGCGAAGGCGCGCTGCTGGAGGCCGCAGGGTCGTCCGGACCCACCGGCCGCGCGGGCGTGCGCGCCGTGGTGGCCGCCGCCGACCGCGGCGACCTCGCGGTCCGGCGGGTGCTGCACCGGGTCGGCGACTGGCTCGGCGTCGGCGTCGCGAACCTGATCAACCTGTTCGACCCCGGTGTGGTGATCTTCGGTGGGATGCTGCGCGAGGTCTACCTGGCCTCGTCCGCCCAGGTCCATGCCCGGGTCGCGGCCAACGTCCTGGCCGTGTCCCGGGAGCGGGTGCGGTTGCGCACCTCGGTGCTGCGCGACGACGCGACGCTGGTCGGGGCGGCGGAGCTCGCCTTCTCCCGCCTTCTGGCCGACCCGTTGGACGCGCTCGCCCGCACGGCTCCGTGAGATCGGTCGAAGCTTTCCGGACTGCTGGCCGAACCGGCCCTGGCCGCCTCACCATGACGGTGGTCGCCGCCTTCGCCGCTGTGTTCGTCCGACGGCTGGAAACCTTCTAGAGACTGTTGCGCGGCTCGGAGCTAGTCTTCGACTACGCCCAGCAGGTAGACCGCCTCCTCGAAGGTCTCCGCGGTCAGGGGCACGCCGGTGATGTGCTCCGCCAGAGCGAACGCCTTGGCGATCGGCCGCTGCTCGCCCTCGTCTTCGGCGAAGGCGAAGGCGAAGCCCATGGCGCGCATCGCGTCCACCAGGTCGTCGGCTGCCGAGCCCTCCCGCTGCTCGGGGGCGAACGGTTTGACGTGCAGCCGCAGGTCGCCGTCCTGGAACCAGTGGAAGTGATCGTGGCCGTTGACGTCGTTCGAGTGGGCGACCAGGCGGGTGCCGACCGACAGCCGGGCCAGCACGTCGGCATCTGCGAGCAGGTAGCCGCTGGGCTCGAAGGCGACCGTCCAGCCACCGGCGGTGAAGGCGCCGACGACGATGTCAGGGTCCCACTCGTCCATCCAGCGCCGGTGGAGCGCTTCGGCGCCGGTGATCCGCGGCGGATCGGCCGGATGGGCGTCCAGCCTCTCCAGCAGCTGCTCGGGCGCCAGGTCCCGCGCCATCGCCACGGCGTAGCCCTCGTACGGGTCGCCGGGGCAGCGTTCGGTCCATCCGAAGGCGTCAGCAGTCTTGATCATGGCCGGGATGCTCCCACGCCCCGCTGACACTCCTGCGCGGACTGGACGCGCGATCGGCGGGCCCCGCCGGACTCGGGGCAGGGCGTGCGGTGCTTGCGCGGATGGCGGAGCGGGACGGCTGAGTGCGCATGGGGGATGCGAGGAGCACCCTCGGCGTTCAGCCGCGGACTCGGGGCAGCACCTTGTTCTTGTAGAAGTCGAAGAACTCCGGAGAGGTCGGCCCCACCTGGTTGATGTAGACCTCGTCGAAGCCCGCGTCCACGTAGGTCTTGACCATCTCCACGTGCCGGTCGACGTCCGGACCGCAGGCCACGTTCTGGCGGACGGTGTCCTCGGTGACCAGCTCCGACGCTCCGGCGAAGTGGCGCGGCACCTGCAGGACCTGCCCGGCCTCACCGGGGATCTGCTCGTTGCGCCACCTGCGGTGCACGGTCTTGACCGCCTCGTCCTCGTCCGGACCCCAGCACACCTTGAAGCCGCCCAGGGTGGGCTTGCCCTGCCCGCCGGACTTGCGGAACTGGTCCAGGACCTCCTTGTCCGGCTTGGTGGTGACCAGGCCGTCGCCGATGCGGCCGGCGACGTCGGCGCTCTTGGGCCCGTACGCCGAGATGTGGATGGGCGGCGGGGTGTCGGGCAGCGTGTAGATGCGGGCGGTGTCGACCGTGTAGTGCCGCCCCCGGTGCGTGACCATCTTGCCGCTCCACAGTTTGCGGATCACCTCGATGGACTCCTCCAGCATCTCCAGCCGGACGGGGGTGGGCGGCCAGGGCTCGCCGGTGATGTGCTCGTTGAGGGCCTCGCCGCTGCCCACGCCGAGCCGGAACCGGCCCTTCAGCATGACCTGGCTGGTCGCGGCGGCCTGCGCGATGATCGCGGGATGGATCCGCATGATCGGGCAGGTCACCGCCGTGGTGACCGGGATGGAGATCCGCTCCGACAGTGCGCCGATCATCGACCACACGAACGGGCTGTGGCCCTGCTCGTCCAGCCAGGGATGGAAGTGGTCGGAGATCCACAATCCCTCGAACCCCGCCTGCTCGGCCAGCTCGGCCTGCCGGAGGAGCTCGTCCGGGGTCTGCTCCTCGCAGCTCAGGAAATAGCCGAACAGCGTCATGATCCCTCCCGAAACGCGACGATTGCACACTGCGTTGGGGAGCTACCCGAGGCCTTCGCCCGAAATCTCCCGCCGGGGGCAAAGAATCGGTCATCCGCCCGACGCGCTCGCCGTCTGCGGCACGGTGTTCACCAGCTGATCCTCGCCGCCACCGGCAGGTGGTCGCTGTCGGTGGCCGGCAGTACCCACGAGCTCGCCGGCTCCACGCCTCGGACCAGGATCTGGTCGATCCGCGCAATCGGGAAAGCCGCCGGCCAGGTGAAGCCGAAGCCGTCCCCGGCGACGTCCTGCGCCGAACGCATCCGCGAGGTGATGCCGCTGAACGCTCGGTCGTTCGTCGTGCCGTTCAGGTCGCCGAGCAGCACCACCCGCGCGTTCCGGTCGGCGGCGACGGCCTCGGCAAGCGCCTGCGCGCCCCTGTCGCGGTGGCCCGTTGAGAAGCCTCCCCTGGGATTCACCCGTACAGACCCCAGGTGGGCCACGTACACGGCCAGTGGCCCCTTGTCCGTGGCCACCGTGGTGCGCAGCGCCCGGGTGTAGGGCGTCTTGAGGTGGTCCGGCTTGCTCTCCCCCAGCGGGCCGGCGTCGATCTTGGTGTCGACCGGGCGGCTGTCCGACAGGGGCAGTTTGCTCCACAGCCCGACCGTGCCCTGCACCGTGTGGTGCGGGTACGCCTTCGCCAGCTCCTGCTCGTACGCGCCACGGGCCCGCTCGGTCATCTCCTGCAGTGCCAGCACGTCGGCCCCCGAGGCGGCCAGGGCACGGGCGGTGCCGACCGGGTCGGGGTTGTCGGCGCCGACATTGTGGCTGGCCACGGTGAGGTCGCCGCCCGCATGGGACTTGTCGCTGAGCAGCCCGCCGAACAGGTTCAGCCACACCACGACCGGCAGCAGCAGCGCCGCCAGCGCGGAGGCCGAACGGCGCCACAGCGCTCCGGCCAGCAGTACCGGAACGAACAGGCCGAACCACGGCAGGAGGGTCTCCACCAGGCTGCCGAGGTTCCCGATCCGGTTCGGGATGTTCGCGTGCAGCAGCATGAACAGGCCCAGCAGCAGTGCCAGCGCCGCGAGCACCAGGCCGCGCTTCCAGGGCTCCGGTCGTGAAGCGATGCGGACCGCTCGGCGGATGCCTGCGCGCTGGGAGCCGGTCTCCTGGCGGTCGGCGTCGTCCGGACGGGTCTCGGCCGTGTCCGCCTGCGTCATCGTCTGTCCTGGCTCACTGCCGGTCACTGCTGCATCCTCGGGTTCTGGGTGGGCTCGGCGTACATGCTCGGGAAACGATTGGCGACGGTGTCACCGAGGCGGATCTCCTTGGGCGCGGACCGCTGTGGTCCGCGCCTCTACTCAAGACGAACGGCTGTTGCAGGGGCGTATGCGGTTTTCAATACGCTCGCGATATACCTGCTCCCCGGCCTTCCCGGCTTCAAGGAAGCGTCAGCGAGATGATGGCCGCGCAAGCCCGGCCTCCGCGGTCAGCCGAGGGCGTTGAGCTTGCCTTCCAGGACCGTGCGTTCGCGCTGGTTGCCGCACAACTCGATGGCGCGTTTCAGTTCGGCACGGGCCTGGTCGGTACGGTCGAGGCGGATGAGCAGTTCGGCGCGGACGGTCGGCAGCAGGTGCGTGTTCGCCAGCTTTCCGCTGCCCGCCAGCTCGTCGACGATCGGGAGCGCCGCAGCCGGGCCGCGCGCCATCGAGACCGCCACCGCCCGGTTGAGGTCGATCAGCGGTGAGGGCGTGAGCCGTCCCAGCGCCTCGTACAGCAGCACGATGCGTTCCCAGTCGGTGGCCTCGACGGACGGGGCGACGGCATGGCATTCGGCGATCGCCGCCTGCAGGCCGTAGGCGCCCAGGCCCCGTCCGGCCTTCTCGGCGCGGGCGAGGGCGGCGCGCCCCCGCAGGATCGCCGACCGGTCCCAGCGGCGGCGGTCCTGGTGCTCCAGCAGGACCGGTTCGCCGTCCGGCCCGGTCCGGGCGGGGAAGCGCGCCGCGGTCAGCTCCAGCAGCGCGAGGAGGCTGTGGACCTCGGGCTCGTCGGGGATCAGCCGGCTCAGCACCCGGGCCAGGCGCTGCCCCTCCCCCGCCAGGTCGAGCCGCATGAGCTCGGCGCCCGAGCTGGCCGAGGACCCCTCGGTGAAGATCAGGTAGACGACGTTGAGCACCGAGCCGAGCCGTTCGCGCCGCTCCCGCGCGGGCGGCACCTCGAACGGCACCCTGGCCGCGGCCAGGGTCTTCTTGGCCCGGGTGATCCTGGCCTGCACGGTGGCGGTCGGGACCAGGAACACGCGGGCGATCTCGTCGCTGGACAGGCCGCCGACCACCCGCAGCGTCAGCGCGACCCGCGCCTCCGGCGCCAGCACCGGGTGGCAGGAGACGAACATCAGCGCCAGCACGTCGTCGTCGATCTGATCGGGGTCCCACAGCATGTCGGCGTCCTCGGGCTGGTCGGCGGGGTCGTTGCCGGTGACCGCGCCGCCCTCGTCCAGGCCGCGGGCGAGGGCGGCGTACTTGTCGTCCAGCGTGGAGCGGCGGCGGAAGGCGTCGATCGCGCGGCGCCGGCCGACGGTCAGCAGCCATCCGGCGGGGTTGCGGGGGACGCCGTCGCGCGGCCAGGTGACCAGCGCCTCGGCCAGGGCCTCCTGCGCGAGGTCCTCGGCCAGCGCGAAGTCGCCGGTGTACCTGGCCAGCGCGCCGACGATCCGCGCGGACTCGATCCGCCAGAGGGCGGCGACGGCCTCCCGGCCGGTGGGGTCGGTCATGGCCGTCGATCTCCCGTTGATCCGTCGTTTCCCAGGTCAGAGCTGGCCGGTGGCCTCGCGCCAGGCCCGCTCCTTCTTGATCCACTCATTGTCCTGGGGCATCTCGTCGATCGTGGTGACGCGGCGGATCTCGGTCTTGAAGCCCGGGCCGGTCATCGGCGACCGCTTGGCCCACTCGACGGCCTCGGCCTTGGAGGAGACGTTGAGGATGTAGAACCCGCCGAACAGCTCCTTGGTCTCGCCGTAGGGGCCGTCGGTGACCAGCGGCGGGTCGACGGAGTAGTCGACGACCACGCCCTCGGCGGCGTCGTCGAGGCCCTCGGCGGCCAGCAGCACCCCGGCCTGGATCATCTCCTGGTTGAAGCGGCCAACGGTCTCGATCATCTTGTCGAAGTCGATGTCGCCCATCCCGGCGAAGGCCTCGTCGGTCGCGCGCATGATCAGCATGTACTTCATGGTGCGGTTCTCCTCGGTGTCGGTGCGGGCCCCTCTCGGCCCGTTCACTCATAGGTCGAACGGGGGTGCCCGCGGATCAACAGGTCCGCAGAAGTTTTTCGCGAAGTTCGGCCGGCGGGCGGTCGGGTCGCCGAAAAAGATCATCAGCTGGCCGCATCACCCCAGGTGACAGGTGGTTTTGCTGGAGGCGGACGTCGCCAGGGGCGGCCGGGACTGCGGGCGCGAGAGGACTGCTCGACCTTCCGGAACCGATGGCGGCGCGCGGCGGGGTCATTAATTTGAGACTCGTATTGCATGAGATTCATAACTCTTGGTACGATCATCATACAGTACGAAACTCATATCAAGGATCTTCCGCGCGAACGGAAGGGTCACACCCATGAAGATCACGATCTTCGGCTCGACCGGTCGGATCGGACACCACACCCCCACGCAGGCCCTCGCCCCCGGCCAAGCGTGAGCCGGGCGCCGGGCGCTCATGCAGTGCGTGACGACACCACTGGCAAGGCGCGTTCTCGGCTGGCACTTCGTCGACATCGCGCTGATGGAGGACCACCCGCGCGGCCGCGACCTGGCCTGGATCGTGATGCGCGAGGTCGTCACGGTCGCCTACTGAACGGTCGTGCGTGCCCGCCCCCAAGAGGCGAAGGGAAATAAGCCCCATGTCCACCGCGTACGTCACCCTGACCGTGACGACCATCACCTACAGCATCTTCTCGGCGGCATGCGACTTCGTCCGCTATGAGCGGGTCGGCGTCGCCATGGACAGAGTCGGCGTGCCACGGTCGTGGATGCCCTACCTGGGCATCCCCAAGACCGCGGCCGCCATCGGACTCATCATCGGTTTCCGGCTTCCGGTGATCGGTATCGCCGCCGCGACGGGACTCGTCCTGTTCTTCGCCGCGGCCGTCACCACCCATCTGCGAGCGCACGATCACTCGTTCGGCCTGCAGTATCCGTTCCTGGTCCTGGCCGCCGCCACGATGGGACTGGGCTTGGCCGAGACAATGTGACCCGGCCTGTGGGAATCCCGTCCCACCACGTCACGTGCTGACCGCCCGCTGGCGCGGAACACCGGCCACGTCCGGCGTCCCTCTCGTCGCAGCGCGGCGGTACGTTCCGGGCGCGACGCCGTACTCGCGCTTGAACGCTTTCGCGAAGGCGAACTCGGAGGTGTAGCCCACCCGTTCGGCCACGTTCCTGAGCGGAGCGTCGGACTCGCGGAGCAACCGGCCCGCACTGGTCATCCGCCACCACGTCAGGTACGCCACCGGCGGCTCCCCCACCAGCGCGGCGAACCTCTGGGCGAACACCGACCGGGACAGGCCGCTGCGCGCCGCCAGCCGCTCCACCGTCCAGGGGTCGCCCGGACGGGCGTGGATGTCCCGCAGCGCCTGGCCGATCGCCTGGTCGGCGAGCGCCCGCGCCCACCCGCCCGTGGCTGCGCGCTCATCGGCCCAGGTGCGCAGGATGTAGAGCAGCATCGCATCGACCAGCGAGGGGACGATGCCGTCGCGGCCGGGCCGTTCCTGTTCGAGTTCGGTCGCCAGCAGGCCGACCAGATGCGCGAGCTCGCCGTTCCGGGCCTGCAGGTGCACGATCTCCGGCAGCTCCTTCATCAGCGGGTGCGGTCGCACCCGGTCGAGCTGGTACGCGCCGCAGAGCAGGATCGACTGCGCGCCGGCCCCCTCGACCCGGACACGGCCGATCGGAGAGTCGGGGTCCGAACGGTCGGGAACGAAGTCCACCAGCGGCGTCTCCGGAGAGTCGGCGAGGGCGTGCGCGTTCCCTTCGCGCAGGAAGACGACATCGCCCGGCTCCAACGGCACGGGAGCCGCCCCCTCGGTCAGCAGCCGGCAGGCGCCCTGGAGCACGACGTGGAAGGTCGTGCCGGTGACGGCGGGGAACCGCAGACCCCAGGGGGCCCGTACGTCGGTGCGGGCCGCGCGGGTCCGGCCCGTCCGCATCGCGGCGAGCGCATCGGAGAGAACGTCCACAACTCCCGGAGTCTAAGACATGAATCCCGGACTCTCAGGCATTCATCGTCCGGCTTACGAGCCATAGCTTCTTCTCAGACGCCCGATCTGAGGAGGAGAACGATGAACGTTCTGGTGCTAGGAGCCACGGGCAAGACCGGCCGGCCGGTGGTGGACGCCCTGGTGGCCCGAGGCGTCCACGTGCGCGCCGCGAGCCGCACTCCCGGAGCCGCGGCCGCCGGTGTCGAGCCGGTGCGCTTCGACTGGGCCGACCGCTCCACCTGGGAGCCCGCGCTGCGGGACGTCGACGGTCTCTACATCGTCGGCCCGTACACCGCTCCCGACCGGCCCGGCCTCGTCGGCGACCTGCTGGCCGCCGCACCGCACGCGGACCGGGTTGTGCTGCTGTCGGTGCTGGGGGTCGACCGGCTGCCCGAAACGATCCCGATGGTCGCCTGGGAGACGGACGTGCGCGCTTCGGGCAAGCAGTGGACCATCCTGCGGCCGAACTGGTTCCAGCAGAACTTCGGTGAGGGCTTCGCGGCGCTCCTTCGTGAGAACGGCGAGCTGGCGCTCCCGGCCGCCGACGCCGAGGTGGGCTTCGTGGACACCCGTGACATCGCGGAAGTGGCCGCCGCCGCGCTGACCGAAGAGGGGCACGCGGGCGAGACGTACGTCGTCACGGGACCCGAGCTCCTGACCCACGACCAGGTCGTGCAGACCTTGGGCGAGGCCACCGGCAGGGAGTTGCGCTACACGGCCCTCGACGCCGACCGGTTCGCCGACGGCCTACGGGCGGCCGGTCTGGACGAAGGTTCGGTCGCCTGGCAGACGGGCCTGTTCCAGCTGATCCGTGCCGGCGGGAACGCCGTGGTCACCGATACGGTCGAGCAGATCACCGGCCGTCCGGCACGGTCTCTGAAGGCCTACGCACGCGAGAACGCCGCCCTCTGGAAGTGAGCACGTGCCCGCGAGCGATTGATCCGGTCGAAGTCGGGCCTGCCGACACATGACCGCGCCGGTGGCGGGTGCTCGTCTGCGAGCACCCGCCACCGGCGCGTCCGGCACGCCTCCTGGGGATCTTCCCCGCAATCGCTCCTGGGACGCCAGCAGGTGTTGTAAGCGCGCCACCCTCCACCCGCTGCGCATCCCGTTGGCCGCACCTCGATTCGCCCGGGTCTGGCGCGGTCCGGACGACGGCCCGGCTTCCATCTCCCGGAACGCGCCGCGGAACATGCCGAGAACCAGGAGTAACGCCGTGCCGACGCCCACGGTGACGGACAAGACGGCAAGGCACATGCCGCGAGTGTGAGAGCGATACCGCCACCTGCCCAGCGTTCCACTCAAAACGGCCAGGACTCCGCAAGGAACGATCTGTTGGGCGAAGCCCGGCGGGCGGCGACTTGGGCGGGGCGCCGGACCGGGCGCTCCTGGCGGGATGTAAAGATCATCAAATGCCCATCGACCCCCACCTGCTCGCCGTTTTCACGGTCACCACCATCATCGCCCTGGTCACCCCCGGACCCGACATGCTGTTCGTACTCGGATGCGGCGTGCGGGGCGGCGCGCGCGCCGGGCTGCTGGCCACGCTCGGCGTGATCACCGGCGACGCGCTCTACATCGTCGCGGCGGCCGCCGGTCTCGCCGTCCTGCTGACCGCCTTCCCGGTCGTGTTCACGGTGCTGCGCATCGCCGGTGCCGCCTACCTCGTCCACCTCGGCGTCCAGATGATCCGCAACAGGAAGAAGGGCGAGGCCGACGACATGGCCGGCGGCATGTCGGGGCGACGCGCCTTCCTCAACGGCGTGGTGTCCTCCGCGGCCAACCCGCAGACGTTCACGTTCATGGTCGCCTTCCTGCCGCAGTTCATCGATCCCGCGGCGGGGCCGGTCTGGCTGCAGTTCGCCATCCTCGGCGGCATCCTGATCGTCCTGGAGTTCGCGGCCGACGGCACGGTCGGCGTCCTGGCCGGGCGGATCGGCGGCTGGCTGCGCGCCCGCCAGGCGGTGCGCCGGCGGATCGACGCCGTGACCGGGACGACGTTCATCGGTCTGGGCGTCGCCCTCGCCGCCGATCGCTGACCGATCCGGCCTCGCCGGGACCGTCTTCCGGCGAGGCCATCCCGATCGGTTGCGGATGAGAAGGCCGACCGAAACCGGGGCTCCGACAAAGAGGCTTCAGACCGAACCGGTCCGCTTTGAGGGCGAAGATCTGATCCTCGGAAGACATGGTCGGCCAGAGCCCAGCGCGCTTTAATTGATCAATCACTGCCAGGCAAGCGCACCTCATTCCACAGATCAAACAAAACGATCTACTCGCGGCCAGAGGTGACGACACTGCGCCGCGACCTCGAACGACAGCTCGCGGACCCGGCCGCACCGCGCACTGAAAGCAGCTCCGAAAACCCTGTCCAGAGGGGTTTTCGGGCCGTGTTCACGACCGCCCGCACAGCGAAGATCTGATCCTTCGGCGGAGCCCGCATTCCCGTCATTAAATCACCGCAAGGCCGTTATCGGTCACGCGCCGCCAGTCCCCCCATTTTCGTGCGAATTTATGAGCCACGGGGTATCCGAACGAAACGGGGGTTTCGATGGCTCTGGTAGTGACGTTCACCGGCAAGGTCCCGCTGCCCGCGCCCAACGCGGGCACGGCTTACAAGATCTGGTCGTACCGGGTCGAGGCGAGCGGCGGGGGTGAGCTGAATCCCGGCCACCGGATCGCGCTCGGCCTGCCGCAGGACGTGGACGTGCAGAACCCCGACGCCTACGCGGGCGTCCCGCAGCTCGCCAACTCCTTCCTGCAGCGCGACACCTCCTCCAGCCGCCAGTACGTCGGCCGGACCATCACCTCCCAGAACTCCCAGACCATCTCGTTCGTCGCGCCCGCCGCCGAGTCGACCTGCGAGATGTTCCTGGTCAAGGGGCCGCACAACCAGCCGTGGACCTCAGTCCCCTTCGCCACCGGCTCCAGCGGCACGCCTAACCACGTGCAGGTGCTGCCCTCGCCGGTCAGCGGGCCGCCGGTGCTCAACGGCCGTCCGGTGGGCGACTTCGCCGGGACTCTGCCGTACGCGAGCGAGGTGTTCGGCGTCTACCAGCCGCTGGCCGGATGGTTCGGCGCGCAGAGCACGCTCCAGGCGTGCGCGGGCAAGCACGAGATCGAGGGGCTGGACCGCGCGGCGTTCTTCGGCGAGGCCGCGCGCGCCCTGGACGACCGGGCCCTGGCGCGGCTCGCCGAGCGCTTCGACCTGGCCGCGCAGGGCGTGCTGTCGCCGGTGGGCCTGGTCAACCTGTTCCGGCAGTACTTCTTCGAGTTCGACACCTTCCTCGGCGCGCCCGCCGGGCACCTGTGGATCAGCCCCGGCGGCACGGTCGAGGTCGTGGAGACCAGCACGCGGCGCACCCTGGTGGAGCGGACCGCCGAGCAGTCGGAGGAGACCTCGCGCAAGTCCGAGGAGAGCCTCACCCAGCAGGAGGACGTCGCCGACGCCGTCAAGGAGGAGAACGCCAACGACACCAAGCTCGGGGTCAGCGTCACCGGCGGCGTGAACGCGGGCATCTACCACGCCGACGCCAGCGCCAGCTTCAGCACCCAGAGCACCGTCAAGCGCTCCTCGGAGGAGACCCACAAGCACTCGCGCACGCAGAGCGCGAAGGTCACCAGCGAGATCAAGCGCAACTTCAAGACCACGTTCCGGACGGTGACCGAGACCACCGACACCTCCAGCCGCCGCTACCTGGTGCAGAACACCACCAACGAGCTGGTCAACTACGAGCTGCGGCGCAAGATGCGCAAGGTCGGCGTCCAGCTCCAGCACATCGGCACCCGGCTGAGCTGGCAGGTCTACTTCGACGCCCCCGGCCGCGACCTCGGGCTCGGCGACCTGGTGCACGTGGTCTCCGCGCCCGACCTGAGCACGATCAACAAGCCCGCCACCGTGCCCTACCCGGCCGACCAGCAGGTCAGCCACCCGCTGACGGTGCCGTTCATCCTGTACCAGGGCGCCGACCACGACGCCGAGAACACCTACAAGGCCGACCCCGACGCCGACATCAACCACGGGTACTTCGACCCCGACGTGGGCGCGAAGGACATCGTCCAGTTCCGCTTCGACTACAAGCTGCCGCCCCCGCCCGCGGGCTTCGAGCTGCACAAGCTGTCGGGCGTCGACTTCCACGGCGCGCAGGTCCAGTTCACCACCGACGCCCCCGACCTCGGCACCAACCCCGACCCGGTCAAGAACAGCTTCGCGCTGCGCCTGACGCACTGCAACTGGCAGCGCAAGAAGTCCCTGCCGCTGGACGCCACCTTCGTCTACACGCCGACGAAGGAGACGCTGCTGAAGATCGACAAGGCCAACGCCGAGGCCCAGGCCGCCTACACCAAGCAGGTGGCCCAGCTGCAGCACGAGGCGTACGCCAACGCCGTCCGCGAGCGCCTCAAGCTGGTCAGCTCGATGCGGCCCCGGCGCACCGAGGACCTGCGCAGCGAGGAGCGGCAGACCGTCTTCGGGCAGCTGATCCGCCGGCTGTCGCTCGGCGACGACCCGCACCTGGGCTCGGAGCTGATCCGGCAGATCTTCGACGTGGACGAGATGCTCTACTTCGTCGCCCCCGACTTCTGGCGGCCCGGCGCCGTGGCGCACCCGACGCAGGACAGCGTCGGCAAGTACCCGGTGCCCGCGCCCTCGTGGGGCGCCGAGCAGACCACGCCGCTGGCCGGCGACGCGGTGGCCAGCTGGTACTCCCACACCGACAAGACCTTCACGACCGGCCCGGCGGGCCAGCCCGTCCCCGAGTGGCGCGTCAACTACCTCATCACCGAGGACACCCGCCCCGCTCCGCTGGGCAGCTCGCTCGGCTGGCTGATCCAGACCGACGGCGACGAGCGGCGCAACGAGTTCCTCAACGCCGCGTGGGTCAAGGCGGTGCTGCCGGTGCGGCCCGGCCACGAGGTCGCCGCGCTCGCCTGGCTCGCCGAGGTCGAGGGCGAGGCGGCCCTCGGGCTGCCCTACCCCTTCCAGCCCGGCGACCCGCCCGAGTACCAGGGCAAGAAGGTCGGCGAGGTGCTGCAGATCGTCGCGGGCGAGCTGCAGGCCGCCAACACCGACGTGGCCAACACCCTGGCCACCGAGGAGGCCTTCGAGACCGGCTTCGACCCGCTGGCCGGCGGGTTCCGCCCCGCCGAGCCGTACCAGGTCTTTGACCAGTGGGTGGAGGTCCTGCCCACCGACCAGGTCGCCGCCGTCCAGATCAAGTACGACCCCAAGACCGGGCAGCAGGGGTGAGCCGGCGGCGCACCGGCGCGGCCTCCGGGCCGTCGGCCTAGCGGGGGGCGCTCGTGGAACCGCGCGCCATGCCGGCCTCGCTCATCCTGGACGCCTACACCGCCGACGAGTTCGGTCCCAAGAACACGCCCGCCACCATCGACCCGGCCCGGCCGCGCGGCACGCCGCTGCTGTCCAAGAGCAAGTTCACCACCGTCACCGCCGGGCCGGGCGGCGGCGTGGTCGAGACGCCGCAGACGCTCCGCCAGCCGATCCGCAACAAGGCCAACCCCCGGTTCAACCCCGCGCTGACCGGGCCGCACCGCCAGACGAACATCCCGGCGAGCGATGCCGACACCCACGCGTCGTGGCTGTTCCTGTCCCCCTCGACGATGGCGCACGCGGCGGCCCTCGGCCCCTCCAGGCCGTGGGACCGCCCGATCCAGGTCTCGATCCTGTACGGCGTCGGATTCGAGATGAACCGGCACGGGTTGCGGACGGCGGTGGCGGCGCGGACCGAGCCGTCGGCGCTGATCCTGGTGCCCGGCGTCGAGCCGACCCGCCAGCAGCCCCACCGCTGGGGGGTCGGCATCGCCGAGACCGACCTGCGCCGCCTGCTGGAGACCGCCGTGGGCCGCCCGGTCACCTACCGGACCAAGGTCCTGGCCGCCTACAGCACCGGCATCAACGGCCTCAACCAGACCCTGCTGCACGGCCTGGTCGATGCCAGCAGGACAGAACGCATCGTCATCTACGACTGCCTGTACACCAACAGCAGCGGCCCCACGGCCGCCGCCCTGAAGAAGGCCAGGGACCTGGCCGGCCTCAACCTCAAGATCGTCATCTACAAGTGCACTACCGGCGGCAACTCGCTGGGCCTGGGCAACCGGCTGTCGGTGGTCGCGCAGAATCCCGCGCTCATCCCCTCCGCAGGCGTCATCGAGCAGCTGTTCTACCATCCGGCCTACAACTCGCTGATCACCTTCCGGTCGCTGGAGGGCGGCATCGCCGACGGCCTGGTGTCGCTCCCGGCGGGATCGGGCGTGGAGCGCGCCTTCACCGCGCTGAAGGCCATCGCGCCCGCGCGCGGGACGGTGGTCAGCAGCGAGCGGACGTGGCGCCACGTCCACGGGACCGCTCCCCCGTCCACGGCGGTCGTCTTCGAGACCTGGGCGCGCGACACGGCGAACCGCCCGGTGATCCGCGACTTCCAGCGGCACCTCGGCTCGGTCAAGCGCCCCGGCACCATCCGCCACCTCATCTGGAGCAATCAGCTGCCGGGCTGGCCCGGCGGCGACGGCGAGGAGAACCACGACCTGCTGCTGCCCGACTTCTCCTGGGAGTACCTGCCCGCCTGACCCTGCGGCCCCCGCGAAGGGGGCCGCAGGCAGAGCAGGTCGGCCACGCCCGATGCCGGCGGCCTCCTCGCCGTCCCAGTCGAACTGTCGCGGAGGCGGTCGTTTCCGATCCACGGCCGACCTGTCACCGAAACAATCGAACGGAATCGATGAGTTCATGGCCCGCGGCCGGTCCAAGGTAGTGACAGCCGAGGAAAGGACACCGCCATGTCAGAACTTCTCGTCGACTTCATCACCTCCCTCGACGGCCACGCGTCCGGAGAAGGCTGGCCCGGCTTCTGGGGCCTGGAGGGCCCGGAGTACCTCGCTTGGCTCGGCGAGCAGCCCGAGGTCACCTACCTCATGGGAGCCAACACCTACCGCCAGATGTCAGGTTTCGCCGCCGGCCAGGTCCCGGACGGCCAGGACGAGTTCAGGGCCGAAGAGCAGGCGTCCGTCGACGAGCTCACGCAAGCGTCCAAGGTGGTGTTCTCCTCCTCGCTGGAGGAGCCGCTGACGTGGGCCAACTGCACGCTCGTCCGCGAAGACGCCGTCGAGACGGTCCGCGCCATGAAGGAGAACGGCTCGGGGCTGCTCAGCACGATCGGCAGTCTCAGCCTGTGCCGGTCCCTGCTGCGGGCCGGACTCGTCGACCGCTTCCGGGTCGGGATCTTCCCGGTGATCACCGGGGCCACCGGCTCGGAGCGCATCTACGACGGCTACCCGGACGTCGCCCTGGAGATGACCGATCACCGGACCTTCGACGGCCGCATCCAGCTGGTCGAGTACAAGCCGCGCGTGCTCGAACACCCGCCGCTCGGCGCCCCTGCGTGACGCCGCCCGTCCGCCGGGGCCGAACGCCACCGCCCGCGAGGTCCGCACCGGGCTGATCGTCTCGGCGATCCGGACGATCAGCCCGTCCTCGCCGCCGACCGTGATCGTCCGGCCCCGAGCGGAGGGCTGCCGGTTCGGACGTGGCGCTGGACTCTCCACCGCTATCGCGCTCGGCCTCCTGCCACCGCTTCGATCGCCGCCGCGACGGTTGTGCGGAGTTGCGCGGCATCGGCTCCAGCCCGGGAGCGCAGGTTCACTCCGTGCGCCAGCAGGGCGAGGATCCCCGCAGTGGATTCGGGATCGGTTCCGGGCGCCAGCTGGCCTCTCTCCTGAGCGGTCAGGAGCGCGGCGCGCAGTGCGTCGTGCAGTCGCCGATGCTGCCGGTCGAGGAGCGCTCGAACGTCGGGATCATCGTTCTCGCTGCCCGCGTGGGCGTTGGAGACCATGCAGCCCCACTGGGCGTACTCGCCCGTGCAGCGCGCCTCGATCAACGTGGTGAAGAACTCGGAGACGGCGGGCAGGCCGCGGTCGCTCTCGGCCAGGCGTTCCAGAGCCGGAAGGGAGCGGTCCTGGACGTAGCGCTCCAGGGCCGCGCGGTAGAGCTCCCGCTTGCCGCCGAAGGTGGCGTACAGGCTGGAGCGGTTGAGCCCGGTCGCGTTCACGATGTCCTGGATCCCGGTGGTGGCCACGCCCTGGCGCCAGAACAGCCGCACCACCGTCTCCAGGGTCGCGTCCGGATCGAAGTGCTTGACGTCCGGCATGCCTCACCCCGCCATCCTGGAATGGAAGTTCCAAGATAGTCGGCCCCGGGGGTGGTGCGGCAGACGCGCACACCTCTATCTTGAAACGGTCGTTCCAAGATATTGCCGGAAGGAAGTCCCCCCATGAGCGTCAACGCCGAACTGCGCGCCTTCTACGAGAGCCGTCAGAAGCAGATCCCCGACGACGTCCGCGCCGTGATGCAGCGAGCTGCCCGGGAACAGGCCGAATCCGGGCAGGCCGAGCGCGCCCTGACCGTGGGCGACCGGGCTCCGTCCTTCACCCTCCCCGCAGCCACCGGACAGGCCGTCGTCCTTGAGGAGTTGCTCGCGCGAGGGCCGGTGGTGCTGATCTTCTACCGCGGCGCATGGTGCCCGTACTGCAACATCGCGCTGCGATCCCTGCAGCGGCACCACAAGGACATCACCGCCCGCGGAGCCCGCCTCGTCGCCGTCTCGCCCCAGATTCCGGACGAGTCCCTGTCGCTGGCCGAGAAGCACGACCTGGCCTTCGACGTGCTGAGCGACCAGGGTTGCGACACCGCCAAGCAGTACGGCCTGGCCTTCGACCTGCCCGACGACCTGGCCGCCGTCTACCAGCGCCTCGGCATCGACCTGCACCGCGCCAACGCGGGCAACGCGCGCACGCTGCCGCTGCCCGCCACCTACGTCATCGACCGCCACGGCACGATCCGCTGGGCCTTCGTCACCACCGACTACACCACCCGCGCCGAACCCGCCGACATCCTCACCGCGCTCGACGCGCTCACCTGAGGCGGCACACGGCGAGCGGCCGCGCGACGCCGGCTTGCGGGACATGATCAAGCCGAGTGGTAGCTTTGCCCGTGTGAAGTGCTGACCCGTGCGCCTCGATCACGTGACGCCGTCCGAGCTCCCGCTCCGGCGTCCGTTCGGCGCATCCGAAGTCCGTCATCCACTTCACCCGATCGGATCGTTCATGAACGACGACATGTTCCTGGCCGACGTCGCCGACCGCCTCGCCGACCTGCCCGCCGTGCGCGCCGTCACCCTCGGCGGCTCACGCGCCCAGAACACCCACACCCCCGACAGCGACTGGGACCTGGCCGTGTACTACCGGGGCGGCTTCGATCCGGCCGATCTGCGCGCCATCGGCTGGGAGGGCGAGGTCTTCGAGATCGGGAGCTGGGGCGGCGTCTTCAACGGCGGGGCCTGGCTCACCATCGACGGCCGGAAGGTCGATGTGCACTACCGCGACCTCGACGTGGTCGAACACCAGGTCGGCGAGGCACGGCAGGGACGCTTCCACTGGGAGCCGCTGATGTTCCACCTAGCGGGCATCCCCAGCTACCTGCTGGTCGCCGAACTGGCCGTCAACCAGGTACTGCGCGGCACCCTGCCCTGCCCCGAATACCCCGAGGCACTGCGCGCCGCGGCGCCGAAGGTGTGGCACGGCCGAGCGGCCATGACCCTCCAGTACGCCAGGGCCGCCTACGTCAAGCGGGGCCAGGCCACCGAGATCGCGGGCTCCCTGGCCACCGCCGCCATGAACACGGCGCACGCGATCCTGGCGGCGCGAGGAGAGTGGGTCACCAACGAGAAGCGCCTCCTGCAACGGGCGGGCCTGCGCCGCATCGACACGATCGTGGCCGGGCTCCGCCCTGATGCGGAAGCCCTGGCCCAGGCGATCGACGAGACCGAGCGGCTTTTCGCGACCGCCAGCTGAACGACAGCCATGGGCGGGGCGGAGGCAACCCCTCCGTCCCGCCCCACGGACACACGCGATGGACACCGCCGTATCCGCGCTCGCCATTCCAGAATTGGAAGACGACGATAACTGGGACGACCTCGGACCGCGAAACTGCCGGCCACCGTTCGCGGCTGACGTACCGCTGCGGGTCCACGGGCAACTGCTCGTCCGATTGGGCGGTTCCGCGGCCGGGCTCTGGCGTGGAGACGGTGGTCACCGTCTCCACAAGGATCAACCCGATCAGACCTCACGCAGCAGGTCAGATCCAGCCTTCTTCCCAGGCGCGGTGGGCGGCCGCGTGGCGGGACGCGACGGAGAGCTTCGACATGGCCGAGGAGAGGTAGTTGCGGACGGTGCCCGGCGCGAGGTTGACCTCGGCGGCGATCTGGTTGACGGAGGCCCCGGTGCGGGCGGCCCGCAGCACCTGCAGCTCCCGGTCGGTGAGCGGGCAGTCGTCCTCGGTCAGCGCCGACGCGGCGATGTCGGGGTCCACGTACCGCCGGCCGGCGGCGACGTCGCGGATGATCTCGGCCAGCTTGGCGGCGGACGTCGTCTTGGGCACGAATCCCCGCACGCCCGCCGCCAGGGCGCGGCGCAGCACTCCCGGCCTGGCGTGCCGGGTGACCAGGATGATCGGGGTGTCCAGGGCCGCGCGGATCTCCTCGGCGGCCCGCAGCCCGTCGCCGGGCGGCATCTCCAGGTCGAGCACGGCGATGTCGGGACGGTGCCGGAGCGCCAGCCGGACGGCGTCGGTGGAGGTGGCGGCCTCGGCGACGACGGTGAGGTCGTCCTCAAGGGCGAGCAGGGCCGACAGGGCGCTCCGCAGCAGGTCCTCGTCGTCGGCGAGCAGTAGGCGGATCATGGGGCCTCCGCGGGGAGCAGCGCTTCGACGGTGAACCGGTCCGCGGTGTGCTTCCAGGTCAGCTCCCCGCCGGCCGCGTCCAAGCGCTCGGTGAGCGTCTGGAGGCCGCTGCCTCCGGCGGACGGGCGGGCCGCGCCGTCGTTCGTGATGCGCAGGCGGGCCCGGCCGCCGCTGACGTCGTAGCCGATCTCGGCGTGCCGCGCCCGGCTGTGGCGGAGCAGGTTGGTCGTGGCTTCCCGCATCACCAGTCCCAGCAGATGGCGGGCGGGCGGGGCGAGGCTGACGGCGTCCGCGGACCCCAGGTCGGTGCGGACGTCGATGCCGGCCGCGGCCAGCACCTTGCCCGCGTTGGCGATCTCGTCGTCCAGCGTCGTGCGGCGGTAGCCCTGCACGACGGCGCGGGTGTCGCGGAGGGCGTCGGCGGACAGGCGCTGCACCTGCCTCATCTCCTCGGCGGCCCGGGCCGGGTCGGTGCCGACGAGCCGCGCCGCGAGTTCGCTCTTGAGCGCGATCACTTGGAGGTGGTGGCCCTGGATGTCGTGCAGGTCGGCGGCGAACCGCAGCCGCTCGTCCTTCACCGCCAGCTCCGCCGACAGGCGCCGTGCCTCGTTCAGGCGTTCCGCGGTGTCCCACGCCCACAGCGGTCCCAGCGTCATCCAGAGGGCGAAGCAGAGCAGCCCGGACGGGAACAGCCACGCGTACAGCGGCTCCGCGTCTCCGGAGGCCAGGTTGACCAGGCCGCCGGGCAGCGCCGCGCCGACCACCGCGCACGCGATCAGGATCAGGCGGCGGGGACGCGGCAGGAACGCCGCGACGATCGCGACCATCTCCGCCGGCGCGATCGCCCACGACCCGTATTCGTGCAGCGTGAGCGGGAAGACGCCGAGCACGGCGGCACCGGCGATGCCGGTGGCGAACCACCCGGTGGCGGGGCGGTGCTCCGGAGGCGAGCCGACCGGAAGCAGCGCCAGGCGCTTGCTGAGCAGGACCACGGTCGCCGCCACGGTGGCCGCCAGCGCCGCCGCGCTCGCGGCACGGCCCCAGGCGGCCAGGCCGGGATCGGTGATCCAGTCCGCGGTGAACATGACCAGGAGGAACGCGGTGCCTCCCGGCACGGTCCACCACGTGTAACGACGAAGGCCGGTCAGCCCCGTCCCGCGATCGGTCGAATCGCCCGGCACGTCGTCATTGTGGCAGCGCGGCGGGTGCCGGGCATCCCCCGTCGAGCGCATGACATCTGTCACGCGTCCTCGTGACAAGCCCATGCCCGCTCATGGGGTTCCGGCACTACTGGCGACCGGCCCCGTTCTCCAGTCTGGATGAGGAACGCATACCCCTCAGCCGTATCGAGGAGGGCGGGCATGGACATCTCCGCCCGGCAGCGACACCGGGACGAGCACGCCGCGCTTCCCCGCCCACGCGGCTCCGCCGGACTGAGCACCGGCCTTGACCACGACACGTTTCACGGAGGCCCCTCATGACCGCGACACAGCACGACACACCGGACCGTCGGCGCTGGAACGGCAAGCTGACAGGGCGCTGGCCCACCGCACTGGCCATCGCGATGACGGCCGTCAACGTGGCCGGTGGCTCGCCCGAAAAGCTGGACGACGTCGTAGAAGGCTTCGGCGAGGCCATGATGCTGCTGCCGCTGGAGTATCTGATCGTCGCCAAGCTGCGGCGGCGCGGCGCTTCCTGGCCGGTGGCCATCGCGGCGCTCACGACCATGGTCGCGCTGCGAGCGCTGGACATCGTCTCCCCCGCTGTGGTGTTCGTCGGCATCGCCCTCGCCGTCCTGCTCTGGGGTGCCGTCGACAAGGAACTGCACCGGCCGGGCATGTTCCGGGTGGAGGCGCTGGGCGCGATCGGGTTCGGCGCGCTGGCGCTGACCGGCCTGGCCGTGGACCCGGACCTGGGCCGCTACCTGGTGGCGGCCGGGTGGTTCTTCCACGGCGTCTGGGACTTCGTGCACCTGAAGCTGGACAAGGTCGTGTCGCGCTCGTGGGCCGAGTGGTGCGGCGTCCTGGACGTCCTGGTCGCGGTCCAGCTCCTTGTGCTGCTGTAGCGACTGGGTGCACGAGCAGCGGCGTCACCGAAATGATCTCCGCTGGCATGGACCGCTCTGTCGAAGTTCGGTGACATCACGCAGCCTGGCGCATCGCAAGGTGGCTCTGACGGCGTTGGCACTGCCGCCCCGCCCTCCCTCGATGCGAGGGGCGGCGGGGCGCCGGCGTGCATGCACCGCTGAGTCAAGCCTGATCAGTCTCGATCCGTACGGCGTTCCCGTCTCTGCGGACAGACCGCATCTCGAACCTTTTAGGCAGCAGCGTCACCGGCACCGACGACGATAGGGCGTCGTGCGGTTGAGATGTGCCGGTGCACTTCGCCGGTTCTGAGTCCCATGTTCTGAGGGTGGGTCACCACTGGGCGATGAGCGGCGTGTCCGCCTTGTGCCGCCGCCAGGTTTCAGTGAGGCGGACCAGTCGGCCGGGAGCGGCGATGCCGCGCACGGTTGCGATCCTGCCGGCCGTGATGTCGAACGTCACGGCACCGATGACCTGGTCACCGAGCACGAAGAGGGCGGCGGGGGCGCCGTTGACGAGCGCGTAGTGGATGGCTGGCGCGCCGCCGGCGAGTCGCCGTTTCACGTGTGCGGGCTTGAAGCCGGCCCGTGCGATGGCGGCGATGCGCTGCGGGGTGTCGTACCGCAGCAGCGTCCTGGTCAGGCCGGCGCCGTCGGAGACCGCGGTCGCGTCGTCGGTGAGCAGTGCCGTCAACCGTTCGGTACGGCCCGAAGAGGCTGCGGCGAGGAATTCCTCGACGATCCGGCGGGCGGATGCGGGGTCGACTTCGCCGCCGCGGCGGCGAGCGGCGGTGATGCGGCGCCGGGCCCGGTGGAGGTGCTGCTGGCTTGCGGACTCGGTGATGTCGAGGATCTCGGCGATCTCGGCGTGGCCGTAGGAGAACGCTTCGCGCAGGAGGTAGACGGCCCGTTCGAGGGGCGACAGGCGCTCCATGAGGGTCAGCACGGCCAGGGAGACCGATTCGCGCTGCTCGAAGGTGTCGGCCGGGCCGAGCATCGGGTCTCCGTCGAGGAGGGGTTCGGGCAGCCAGGCGCCGACGGTGCGTTCGCGACGGGCTCGTGCCGAGCGGAGCCGGTCGAGGCACAGGTTGGTGACGACTCTGGTCAGCCAGGCTTCCGGCACCTTGATCTGCCGGCGATCGGCGGCCTGCCAGTGCAGGAACGCGTCTTGCACGATGTCCTCGGCGTCGGCGGCGGAGCCCAGCAACCGGTAGGCCAGTGAGGCCAGCCGGTCGCGGCTGGCCTCGAACCGGTCGGCGTCGAAGCGGTCAGTGGCGGAGCTGTCCACGTGGATCATCTTGGCGGCTACGCGGGCGCCTTCGCGGCGGCGACGTCGTGCACGGCCGCCAGGTGGTGCTTGCGCCGGGGCAGGCCGAAAGTCGGATGGGAGGTGGCCCACAGCGACATTCTGAGGATGCCCGCCTTGAACCGCGCGGAGTTCCGGCCGCCCGTGTAGGTCGGCTTCGCCTGTCCTTCGCCGTCGACGGGCTGCTGGATTCCGTCCCGCCGCCCGAGGCTGATGTGGTTGTAGGTGTAGGCCAGCTTGGTGTGCGGGACCTTGCGGCCGGTCAGGCGGCCCACGATCGCCTCGACGGCCTGCCGGGCGGTGTGACCGGCCGAGGCGCAGGACATCGGCAGCGGTCGGCCGTTGTCCGCGATGGCGTGGACGCTGTCGCCGATGGCGTAGACGTCCGGGTGCGAGACCGACCGCATGGTGCGGTCGACGACGATCCGTCCGTTCTCGGTGACCTCCAGTCCGGCGGCGGCTGCGATGGGGGCGACCGCGAACCCGGCCGTCCACACGGTCGCGTCGGAGGCCAGGGCGGTGCCGTCGGCGCACAGTACGCGCTTCGCCTCGACGGCTTCGACGCGAGTGTGCTCCAGGACGGTGATGCCCAGCCGGTCGCAGGCCCGGCGCAGGTGGCCGCGAGCTCCGGCGGAGAGGCGGGCGCCCAGCTCCCCGCGGGCTATCAGCGTCACCGACAGGCCGGGCCGGGATTCCGCGATCTCGGTGGCGGTCTCGATGCCGGTCAGTCCGTCGCCGACGACCAGCACCTTCCCGCCTTCGCCCAGGCTGTCCAGGCGCTCGCGCAGGCGCAGCGCCGAGGGCCTGGCGGAGATGTCGAAGGCGTGCTCGGCCGCGCCGGGGACGCCGTGGTCGGAGCCATGGCTGCCGAGCGCGTACAGGAGCGTGTCGTAACCGAGTTCGCCACCGCCGTCGCCGTCGGCCACGGCCACGACCTGGCGCTCGGGATCGACGGCGGTGACACGGGCCACGCGCAGCCGTACCTCCGTGCCCGCGAAGACGTCGGCGAGCTTCGGAGCCTCGACGTGCTGCCCGGTCGCCAACTGGTGCAGCCGCATTCGTTGAACAAAGTCCGGCTCGGCGTTCACCACGGTGATCTCGGTGTCCGCCGGGGACAGGCGGCGGGCCAGGATCCCGGCCGCGTAGGCCCCGGCGTAGCCGGCGCCGAGGACGACGATGCGGTGCTTCATGGCTGCTCCTGTCGGTTCGTTCGCTCTCGGTGACTTGAGCGGGACAGCGCCTGAATTGCTGACAGGAACTTTGTGTGGTGTGGATCACGGAGCCGTGGAGGTTTCGTGCGACACCGAGGACGCACGCTGTGGGGTCGTCAACCGCAGGTCCGGCGTGGGTATCGCGGGCGCGCGATGGTCGCGGCCTTGGAAGCTGGTCCGCCGTTCTGGGCCACGTGATGAGGTCAGCGGCGGCCACCAAGGTTGGGGAACGGGGCTCGCTGGTTCAAGCAGGGAACGGCAAGTCCACGCTCTGCGCTCAGCCCCTGCCGGCCATCTGCATGTCCCCCGGCAGCGGTTCGCCCGTGAGCGTCAGATGGGCGACGCGCAGGATGTTCTCCCGGATATCGTCCAGCGACCTTCCCTCGGTGTCGACGAGCAGATCCACGAACTGGCCGCGCGGGAGGTGCAGGATGGCATGCGCCACGAACGCGGCGTCCTCCTCCGGCAGGTCGGGGCGGGCCTGCGCGACGACCTTCGCCAGACGGCCCTGCCACACCATGTAGTGCCTGATCCGCTCGGTCCTGACGCCTTCGCCCATCGCGCGCAGCAGGGGTCGTCCCGGTACCGTCATCCAGTCGTAGAGCTCGGCGATGAACCGCAGGATCCGCTGCACGGGTGGCGCGTCGGCGTCGTCCAGCCGTTCCAGCGCGCCCGGTGCCCAGTCCTGGGTGAGCTGCTCGAACAGGGCCGCGATCAGGCCCTCCCGGTCGGTGAACCGCCGGAACAGCGTGCCCTTGCCCACCCCGGCCTCGGCCGCGATGTCGTTCATGGACACCTGGTCGACGCCGTTCTCGCAGATCAGCCGGTGGGCGGCCGACAGGATCGCGCGCCGGTTCCGTTCCGCGTCCGCGCGCATTCCGGATCACCCCTTGACATAAGCGGACCAGCGGTCCGTATTCTAACCGGACCAGCGGTCCACTAATGGGGAGATCCTATGCGTGCTGTGCGGTTCCATCAATACGGCGGGCCCGGCGCCCTCCGGGTCGACGAGGTGCCCGACCCGGTGCCCGCCGACGGAGAGCTGCTGATCCGGGTCGAGGCCGCGGGCATCGGGTTCGCCGACCTCCAACTGCGTTCCGGGGCGCTGCGCGCCTGGGCCCCCGACCTGCCCTTGCCGTTCAATCCCGGGCACGAGGCCGTGGGCACGGTCGTCGAGGCCAGCACGGACACCGCCCTGGTCGGCACGAGGGTCATGGCCACCTCTCCCGGCGGCGGCGCCTACGCGGACTTGCTGATCGTGCCTGCGGCGGCCGCCGTCCCGCTTCCCGACGGGATCGATCCCCATCACGCCCTCGCCCTGCTCTCGCAGGGGACGACCGCGGTCGGCGTCCTGGACAAAGCCGGTGTCGCGCCCGGTGAGCGGGTCCTGGTGGAGGCCGCGACCGGAGGCGTCGGCAGTCTGCTCGTCCAGCTCGCCAAGCACGCCGGGGCCGAAGTGGTCGCCGCCGTCCACGGTGAGGCGAAGGCGGAGATCGCCCGCGGTCTCGGCGCCGACGCCATCGCCGACCTCACCGATCCGGACTGGGCCGCCGGCCTCGAACCCGTCCACGTCGTCCTGGAATCGATCGGCGGCCCGGTGACCCGCGCCGCCCTCGGCCTCCTCCGGCCTGCCGTCGGACGCATGGTCGTCTACGGCAACCTCAGCGGCGAACCGCACGCCATCGATTCCGAGACGGTCTACCTGCGAGCGCTCGCCGTTCTCGGCTTCGCCAGCGCGCTCATGCCGTCCGAACGACTCGCTCCGTTCCGCGACCGCGCCTTCGACCTGGCCGCGGCCGGCGCGCTGAAGCCCATCATCGGCTCAGTCCGTCCCCTCGCAGAGGCGGCCGAAGCGCACGCCGCGATCGAGGCCCGCACCACGATCGGCAAGAACATCCTCGTGCCCTAGCGAAGGACGGGCGCGGAACGGGCAAGGCATGAGCCGGGGCCGTTCGCAGGCACAGGTTATGGCCAGGGTGCGGTACGGACGAGATCTGCACCGCACCCTGGCCACCAGCGGGTCTCCGGCACACTGGCGGGCATGGATTCGACCTCGACCCCTCGCGCGCTGATCGTCCTACGGGGCAACTCGGGATCGGGCAAGTCCAGCATCGCGGCGCAGATCCGCCGCCGCTACGGACGTCGGGACCTGGCCGTCGTCTCACAGGACGTGGTCCGGCGCCAGATTCTGCGAGACCGCGACGAGCCGGGGGCCGCGAACATCGACCTGATCGGCACCATCGCGCGCTGGAGCCTGGACCACGGTTACCACGTACTGCTGGAAGGAATCCTCTACAGCGACCGGTACGGCGAGATGATCGAGGCGCTGGTCGCCGGCCACGCGGGGCCGAGCCTGCTGTACTACCTGGACATACCGTTCGCCGAGACGCTGCGCCGCCACGCCACCAAGCCCAACGCCCACGAGTTCGGGGAGCGGGAGATGGCCGGGTGGTACCGCGAACGCGACCTGCTCTCCGGCGTTCCGGAGACGGTGATCGGCCCTGCCCGGTCGCTGGAGGCGACGGTGGAGCAGATCATGCGCGACGCACATCTGCCGACCGGCGTGCCGCTGTAGGGCCGCCTGTCCTGCGCATCGCTCGCACTGATCGGGGCCGGGGTCAGCGCTGGCCGGGCCGGTCGACGACCTTGAGGGCGAACGACGCCGACCACAGCAGCACCGTTCCGGGCTTGGTGACCACCGACTTGCCGCCGTCCAGCGAGACGCGGCGCGGGCGGACGATGTCCTGCCGCTCGCCCAGGAAGCGGTAGTCGTTCGGGTCGAGGATGATGGAGAAGCGTTCGCCGTAGTCGTTCACGTGGGCGAAGGCCATGCCGGGCCGACCTGCGGCGTCGCGCAGCCCGCGCTCCAGCGTGACTCCCTTGATCTTGGGGAGCGCGCGGTAGACGGCCGCCCTGAGCTTGGGCGGGGACGGGTCCTGCAGGATCTTGGACATGGTCTCGAAGACGTCCTGCGGAGAGGTGGCGCCCACCTGGTCCGGGTAGCGCGCCGCGTACAGGTGGCGCAGGAGCGCGTCGGGCTGGGTGGGGAGGGTGTGGTAGTTCCCCAGGTGGAACAGCGGACCGCCGGACACCTGGGTCGAGCCGACCCCCCTCTCGTACAGCTTGAGCTGGCCCTTGTGGACCTGCGCGTGGGCCCGTCCGTCGACTCGCATCCAGTTCTCGGTGGTCACGCGGCTCCGCACGTCGACGCCCTTCCACCAGGTGCCCATGTTGTATCCGCCAGCCTGCATGCCCCGGGAGTAGACCCACTGCGTGGGCTTGGGCACGGTGTAGGGGGCGCTTTCGGCGGCTTCGGCGGCCCTGTCGCCGAGTTGGACGGCGCTGACGAGCTGCGCGCCCGGGAGCGGACCCGAACTCGGCACGTCCTTCGGCATGGGCCCCGCGCCGGGCGGCCAGTCGATGACCTTGCCGAACGACTCGGTGCGCGGGGGCTTGCCGTCGTCGTCCCCTACGCCTTCGGCCACGACGACGGAGACGGCGGCGGTCACCGCGGCCCCCGCTGCGAGGGCGCCGCAGAGCTTCATCTTCGTCGATCGGCGCCGGGCGGGGCGCACACCGCGCTCGGCATCGGCCGCGGCCATGGCGTGCAGCCGCTCCCGTACGGAGGTCTCCACTTCGGCCGGCATCTCGGGCCGGTGGGGACGCATCCCCTTGACCATCTTCAGCTCGTCCACCGTGGTCACACCTCTCTTTCAGCTGTCGGGTCTGTGTCGCCGAACGCCGCGCGGAGCTTGCGCCGGGTGCGGCTGAGCCGTGATCTCACGGTGCCGACCGGGATGCCGAGCGCGATCGCCGTCTCCTCGTAGGTCAGGTCGGCCCAGGCGATGAGCAGCAGCACGTCGCGGTCGCGCCGGTGCAGGCCCGCCATGGCGCCGGCCAGCCTGCGGTCCTGCGCTTCGGCGGTGACGCGGCGCACGACGGTGTCGGCCAGCGGTTCGGGCAGCGGGTCGGTGCCGGTGCGCTGCAGCATCCGGTAGTGGCGCTCCTCGACGCGCCGGTGCCTGGCGATGAGGTTGGTGGCGATGCCGTACAGCCAGGGCCGGGCCAGGGGCTGCGTCATGTCGTAGGAGTCGCGGCGCCGGAACGCGACGAAGAACGTCTCGCCGACGATGTCGTCGGCCGCCTGGCCGCCCAGCCGGCGGGCGGCGTAGTCGTAGATCAGGCGCCCGTACCGGTTGAAGAGTTCGGCGAAGCACTCCGGCTCGGTGAGCGACTGCCGGATCAGTGCCACGTCGTCGCGGTCTGCCGCTTCACGCTGATCGATGGCGGCCGCCTTCACGTCGAGCGCCTGTATCGGTGTGTCATGGTTTCCCTTGCGTCGGGGGGCGGGCACTGGTTGTTGCCAGAACCCGCCTGAAGGGTTCACGTTTTGGCGCGACTCCCCCGACTCGGTGGCGACCGTGGTCGCCACCGAGACCGTCCGGGCCGCAGCGGCGATGACGGCGTGAAGGGTGTGGACGGCAGGAAACGACATATCGCCGTTGACCTGGGTGGGCTGCGCCTAGGTGGACAAGGGTTACGCCGGTGCGCTGGTCGGCTGGGTCGCCGACGTCTTGGACCTGACACTGGCCCTTGTCGCCCGGCCCGCCAGAGCGGTCGGGTTCGCCCTGGCGCCCTGGCGCCGGGTCGCCGAAAAGTCGTTCAGCCGGCTCATGAACGCACGCAGAACCGTACGGAACTGCGCGCGCACGGCCGAGCACTCCCAAGCGCATATCGCGTGCGCGGCGGCGGCCCTCATGAAGCGCCGCCTGGCCCGCCAAGGCGGCCGGGCACCACGGGGAGGCAGACCGTCAAAAGCCCGTCAGGGCCCCCGAGACCTCCCAGTACGCTTCGATCTGGTGGCCGTCGGGGTCTGTGCAGGTGAACGAGACGTAGCCCGCATCCTCATACTGCTTGATGATCTCCACCTCGTCCGCCCGCATCCGGGCGAGCAGCTCCTCCACCTCCTCGGGCGCGAAAAGCCGGAAGCCGAAGTGGAGGAACGCGGGCGGCGGCCCCGTGTCCTGGTTGTCGTGGAAGGTGAGAGCGAAGCCGTCGGCGTTGCGGATGGTGACGGTGCCAGCGCCCCGTCGTGCGGTGGCGGGGTCGAAGTCGAAGTAGGTCTCGTAGAACCGCCGGCTGCGCTGCGCGTCGCGGACCGGCAGGCCGAGATGTATCAGGCTCATGACGCAGCATGGAACGCTTGGACCGCTGGAGGCAAGAGGGCCGCCGGTCTGAACGGCGCCGATCGGGACTTTCCGGATTCGCTGGCGACCCTCGGGGACCTGAGACGGCTTCTCAGCGACCTCGTCCGCCGTGTTCGGCGATGGTCGTGGCCGGCCTCGTGATGGAGCCCGTTCGCGTGGCCCCGGTGTTCAGTCCCCCGCGCCGAGTTCGGGAAGGTTCTTCGCCAGCGGCACGAACTCGGCCACCGACAGGAAGCCGTCCTGATCAGTGTCGTACTCGACGAACAGCGCCTTGACGATCCCGGACAGGTCGCCCACCTCGGCGGCCGGGAACATCCCCGCGATCGCCGCGGTCACCTCGTCCACGGTGAGCTGCCCGTCCCCGTCGGTGTCGTGCTGGGCGAACACCGCCTCATACTGATCGGACATGATTCCCTTCCCCACCGGTGATCGTGATCCCCGATCGTAACCGTTCCCGGGCTGTGGCCGCTTCGGGACCGGGCGCGTCCGCCGGGAGACGCACGACCCCGACTCCCCTCCCATACGCCGCCGCCCTCCTCGCTCGAAAGCCGAGGAGGGCGATGCGGACGGGACGGAGTGCGAGGTCAGCGGTGGCCGGCGCGGGCCTCGGCGGTGGCCTTCAGGTCGCGCAGCCACGCGTCGAGGCCGGCGCCGAGGATCTTGGTCGCGGTGGGGACGTCCGCCTCGACCTGGTCGCCGGTCCAGGTCTCCTCGGTGTGGACGCGGACGCCTCCCCTGACCTTGGTGAAGACCCACAGGTGGACGCCCCGGTCGATGCGCACGCCCTCGCCGACGGCGGGGCCGGCCCACAGGATGCAGGAGTCGCGCTGGAGCTGCCGGACGCTGGAGGTGATGCTCAGCGTGGCGGCCGGAGTCGTGGGGGTGGGCGGTGCCGGGGTGGTCCACCGGAACCGCGACCCCTCGCGGAGGGGGCCGGGGTCGAGGCGTCGGGCGGTGAGGACGGGAGGCTGCCAGGTCGGCCAGCGCTCCACGTCCGTCTGCAGCTTGAAGACGGTGCTCAGCGGCGCCTTGATGATGATGCCGGTGCGGTACCGGATGCGCGCGGCGGGGTCGACGCCTTCCCCGCGGCAGTGGGATCTGGCCCCGTGATGGGGCTGGACGGCCTGAGCGGTCGGGACGGGGATCGTCAGGACGCCAGCGACGGCGGCGGTCGAGAGCGTGAGCGCGGTGGCGCGCATGCGGGTTCTGGAACGGGTGGTCCGCGCCTGCGCGGAGTGGGGGTGCTGACCGGACGGGAGCGACGGGCCGTTGCTGGACATGGTGTGCCTGCCATTTCGGGGGGACGGGCGCGAGGGCGCGCGGAACGAGACTGTGCGGGTGGTGCCGTGCGTTACGGCGTCAGCACGACCTTCCCGGCGACGGTCCCGGACTCGGCCAAGCGCAGGGCGTCGGCGGCGCGGGTGAGCGGCATCCGGGCGGCGATCCTGGGGGTGACGTCACCGCGCTGGAGGGCCGCGAAGACCTCGCCGAGGTCGGTGCGCAGCCGGGCCCGGAACCGGTCCTTGGCCAGGGCCCGCCCGGCCCAGACGTTGAAGAAGTAGGCGCGGCGCCGGTTGGGCAGCGCGTTCCACAGCCAGACCCGGCCGAGCAGCTTGAGGACGGGCCACTGCTTGCCGCCCTCGTCGTCGCGGGTGGAGGCGCTGCCGTAGGAGACGAGCGTGCCGCCGGGGGCCAGCAGGCGCCAGGAGTCGACGATGCCGCGGCCGCCGACGTGGTCGAAGACGGCGTCCACCCCGCCGGGGGCGAGTTCGCGGACCCGCGCGGCGACGTCGCCGGCGCGGTAGTCGACGGGGACGACGCCCTGGTCGCGCAGGGCGTCGTGGTGGCGGGCGGAGGCCGTGCCGATGACGTTCACGCCCGCCGCGCGGGCGAGCTGGACCAGGACCGAGCCGACGCCGCCGTTGGCGCCGTGCACCAGGACGGTCTGCCCGGCGCGGACGCGCGCCTTGCGGTGCAGCATCTGCCAGGCGGTGATGCCGTTCACGACGAGGGTCTCGGCCTCCGCCGCGCCGACCCCCTCGGGGACCGGCACCACGTCCGCGGCGTCGACGGCCACGTGGGTGGCCCAGCCGCCGGTCTTGACCAGCGCGGCGACCCGGGTGCCGGCCAGGCCCGGCTCGACGCCCTCGCCGGTCGCCAGCACCGTGCCGACCAGGTCGTAGCCGGGCACGAAGGGGAACGCCGGCTGGTCGTAGTAGCGGCCCCGGCGCATCTGCTGCTCGGCGAAGGAGACACCGGTCGCCTCCATCCGGATCACGACCTGGCCCGGTCCGGCGGCGGGGACGTTCCCGTGCCGAAGCTGCAGCTCCTCCGGCTCGACCTTGCCCGGCAGGACGACTTCGAGGAGTCCTTCGGCGTTCATTGCGACCTCCGTTGCGATGCTTCGGCGTTACGTGCTCTTGCTTCCGTTAGAAGTTATAACTCATCGCTGCGGAGAGTGTCAATAACGTTTGCTACACCCTCTAACTGAGTGACGCGCAAGGCGGTCGACCTGCGTAGAGGGTCGGCACCCGCTCCGCCGCAAAACGCGCGCGGCCCTCGATGCATCCGCATCGAGGGCCGCGCGCTCGGCGTCGCCGCCGACCGGTCATGCGCTCCGTCAGCGTCGCCGGGCGCGCAGGACGGTCAGGATCAGCACGGCGGACATGGCGACGATCAGGCCGGCGAAAGCCGGGTGCATGTCCTTGGACAGGCTTTGCGCGCCGTCGGGCCGCGCCAGCCATATCGCGAGCGGAATCGCGTACGCGACGGCGAGCATCGCCGCCGCTCCGCGAACCGCCCGGTCGCCGGTGCGGCGGAGCGCGCCGACCAGCGCGATCGCGACTGGGACGATCGCCAGCATGGCGAACTGCCCGACGATCATGACGGGCACCGCCCAGGAGGAGACGGTCACCGACCGCGGGAAGCGCCGGTCCGTGCGGGCGATTGGTGTGGACGTGGTGGCTGCCATGCCGTTCCCTTCATCTGGCCCCTCGCTCGGTCGGGGCGGTCGTGGAACCGCCCGCACCGGCGATGAGCTATAACCTCATACGATAGTTAGAGCTTGTAACGGCACGGCCGGGAAGTCAAGCAGGATCGTGATAGCTTCTAACTAAAATTCTCGGCTATAGCCGGACGGGGAAGGCGGCAGGGATGGCGGAGACGGGCACCAAGGCCCCACGCGAGCGCTACCGGGCCCAGGTGCGCACGGAGATCAAGGAACGCGCGTGGGAGCAGATCGCCACGGCGGGGGCGTCCGCGCTGTCCCTCAACGCGATCGCCAAGCAGATGGGCATGAGCGGGCCCGCGCTCTACCGCTACTACGCCAGCCGCGACGAACTGATCACCGAGCTCGTCACCGACGCGTACCGGAGCCTCGCCGACGTCCTCCGCTCGGCCGCCGACGCGGACGCCGACATCGCCGGCCTGGCGCACGCCCTTCGCGACTGGGCGCTCCAGGCCCCGCAGCGGTACTTCCTCATCTACGGGACGCCCGTCCCCGGCTACCATGCGCCCGACGACACCACGGCCATCTCATCGGAGATCATGGCGACCCTGCTCGACGCCTGCGCGGCGCTGCCCTCGGACGGTCCCGCGACGCCGCTGGACGCGCACCTGTCGGACCACCGCCTCTGGGCCGGCGACCATCCGGCCCCACCTGCGGCCCTGCGCCGGGCACTGCGTTTCTGGACCCGGCTGCACGGTGTGCTGTCCCTGGAGCTCGCCGGCCATTTCGCGGGGATGGGAATCGACCCCGCCCAACTTTTCACGGCCGAACTCGACAGCCTGATGGCGGACTGAGCAGGACTGATCGGCGGGCCGACACGATCACGCCCGCTACCGCCGATCGAGACCCGCAAGCACGGCAAGGTGTGTGAACTGGGCGCATGCCCCGGGAACAGGCCGCATCCGCGCCGGGTCATTCCGCGTTGCCGCGGCGTCCATCGCGATGTCGCGGTCGTGAAGAGCGCTGAGGTCGGCGGCTTAGGCGTCACGACGATGCCGTCGCCGCCGCTGGACCTGCAAGGTCCGTGCCTGGGGCCGGCCGTTCACGAACGCCGGGGCAAGCGTCGCGAGAGAACGGATCGAGGCGCCGAGCAGTGCGGCGATTCCGGCGTCCATCGGCACATTCCGGCATCGTCACGTCAGGCGGATTTCGGCTACGTCGCCGCGCCGAGGACTTCAGGAACACCCGCTCTGCGCGACGGTCCGCGATCCGGCCACGGTTCACCAGCATGGTCTTGGATCACTGATGGCCTTCCGTCCGGGCGCTTGGAAACGAACCTGCATCAGCACGATCGCGGCAACCTGCTGGGGCGGACCGGCTTCTGACTGCTCAGCCGGACCGTACGGCCTCAAGACGGCGTCGGCGTGCTCCGCCCCTCCCCCCGTTGAAGAGATCAGGCCGAGCGTGCCATCGCCGCGCGATCGGATGTAGCGCCTCACGAGTACAGCCCCGCATCGGGCGGGACGGACACGTGAGGAGCCGATCATGGCGCCGTCCACACCCGACTTCGGTCGGGACATCGATCCCTATGCGGCCTGCGAGCCGCAGCGCGACTGCGACCCCGGAGCCAAGCCCGGCGTCGCCGGGTTCCGGGCCCTGCTCCTGGCCGCCTACGCTGGCACCAGCGACATGGGCATCAGCCTGGCCTGCGGCAGCGGCGGGCAGAGCGAGCACGAGGAGAGCCTCGCCTGGGACTGGGGCGTCGTCGTCCACAGTCAGGCCCACCTCGCCGACGACCTCATCGGCTGGTCGCACGCCACCGACCGGCACGGCAACACCCGTGCGCCGGCCCGGAGGTTCGGCTCAGAAAATGCCTCGCGGCATTCCGGTGGAGGCGTTAGGTTCGCCGACGTCCCCCGCCAGGACGGAGCCGATCGTGTTGGATCTTCTCTTGGACCTGGAGACCCAGGACCCCGACGACGTGCTGACCCTGTGCCTGGTGGCGGGGCATCCGCGCGTGCGCCTGCGCGCGGTGAGCCTCACTCCCGGCTCCGACGACCAAGTCGGCCTGGTCAGGCACGTGCTGGAACGGCTGGGGCACGCGCACGTGCCGGTCGGCGCGCGCGATCCGGGGACCGGCCGGCCGTATGTGTCGGGCTTCCACCGCCGGTGGCTGGGCGGCTGGAGTCCGGCCGCGCCCGACGGCGCTCCCGAGGAGATCCTGAGCGCGGCGCTGCGATCCCACCCGGACGCGGTGATGCTGACCGGCGGTCCTGTCGGCAACCTGCGCCGCCTGCTGGAGACGCCGGGGGCGCGGCTGGCGCGCTGGGTGGCCCAGGGCGGATTCGCCGGGGACTGCCTGGTCGCGCCCGAGCACCGGCTGGCCAAGTTCGCCGGGCGCGACAGCTGCCCGACGTTCAACTTCAACGGCGATCCCCCGGCCGCGCTGCACGCGCTGGACCCGCAGTCCCCGATCGGCCGCCGGGAACTGGTGTCCAAGAACGTCACCCACGGCGTCGCCTACGACCGCGACTTCCACGAGCGCCTCGCGCCCTACCGCGACCGGACGGCCGGGCTCGCCCTCATCCACGAGGCCATGGAGGTCTACCTGCGCCGCCGTCCGCGCGGCAAGCTCCTGCACGATCCGACGGCGGCGTGCGCGGCCATCGATCCCGCCATCGCCACCTGGGCCGAGGTGGAGGTGTACCGGGACTCCGGAGGCTGGGGCGCCCGCCCGGCCGCCGGTACCGCGACCTTCATCACCACGGCCTTGGACCACGCCCGCCTGTTCGATGTGCTCGTGGGCGAGGACATCTCCGCTACGTAATTCGGCCGCTGGCGAAAAGCGGACCGTACGGTGGAGAGAATTCTGCGGAAAAGCAGTTTCCGCTGCCGATGATGCGAAGCGCAATTCCCTGGGCCGGGCCGCTCTTTCCCCGGCAGAGCGGCCCGGCGGTGCTCAGGTGAGGAACAGCTTGGTGGTGTAGGAGCCGCCGGACTGGCCGAAGACGTCGAACCCGGCGCTGTAGGTCGCCGTCGACGGGCACAGGACGTTGCTGCCCGCGCTGACCTTGGTCAGGGAGATGTTGGTGGCCGTCGCCTTGAGCTGGGTGGACGCGGTGGAGTTGGTCACCGACATGGTGATGCTGTTGCCGGCGCCGGTGCCGCGGTAGTTGCAGACGATGTTGCCGAAGATCGTGCTGCTGGTCGAGGTGACCTGCATGTTGTTGATGCGCAGCGTCCCCGACGAGCCGGTCCAGTTGAGGTCGCCGCCGGCCCAGGGCAGGCCGACCGGCGTGGTGGTGGAGGAGCCGCCGGCGCTGTTGGTGCAGGCCGGGCCGGGGCTGTTGTAGAAGTTGTACGCCGAGACGGTCAGGTTGGAGCCGCTGGAGGTCACCGAGGCGTCGATGTTGCCGCGGTTGCAGCTCGCCGTGCCGAGGGAGGTGGTGACCGAGACCGGGCTGGTCAGGACGAGCCGGATGTTGCCGCTGTAGGCCGCGCCCGCCGCGTTGTTGACGTGGATGACGGTGGGCGGGGCGGCGAGGGCGGGCGACGCCGCGACGGCGACGGCGGCCGCCGAGGCGGCCAGGACTGCGGCGATTTTGCGGGGATGTTGCATCGGCCACTCCTTCGAAATATGCCGGGACGACGTCAGAGTAAAAACGGCGGTAATGGCGGTCAACAGAGGTTTGAAAGATTGCTTTTACGGTGCCGCCGCGAGTATTGCGCTAAGCGCTTGGCGTCAGCGGAAAAGGTCCGGCAGCGGCGGCCGGCGGCAGGTGCACCGATGGTGTTCGGCCGCCTGGCACGTCAGGGCGTTCATCGCCTGGTAGAGGCACAGCAGCGCCCAGATCTCCTGGGCGACCATCTCCGGGTCGCGGGAGCGCAGCGTGATGCCGTCCCCGCGCGGGACGGCGCGCAACCAGGCGAGGGCGGGTTCGATCCGCCACCGCCCCGCGTAGCAGGCCGCCAGCATCTCGGCGGGGGCGAGCTCGGGGTCGGTGAGCGTGGTGAGCAGGACGCCCTGCGCGGTCGGGACGCTGCGCAGCGGGACGCCCCGCGCCGGCGGGTCCCCGGCCGCCGCGCCGAGCAGCAGGTCCACTCCCCTGCTGCCCGCCAGGCGCAGCAGCGCCGACGAGCCGACCGACAGCGGCATCACCAGCAGCGTCCCCGGCCCCAGGTTGCGCACCAGCCGTCCGGCCAGGATGCTCTCGGCCGCCACGGACGCGCCCAGCGTGGCGTCCACCAGGGCGTGCGTCCCGGCGTCGGCGAGCGCCATCACCCTGACCTGGGGGAAGCGCGCGCCGGGCGCGGGGTAGCCGAAGGCGGAGTTCTCCCAGCTTCCCGCCACGTCCAGGGCGATGGCGTCCAGCGACAGCACGCGCAGCCCGCCGAACAGCGTCCTCGGGTCGCCGGGCGGGAGCGTCGTGCGCTCGAACAGCAGCCGCAGCGGATCGGCGCCGAGCCGGGCCCGCGCGCGGCTGATGGCCGAGGCGCTCGGCGTCTTCTCCCAGGAGCGGATCCAGTGCGACCGCCAGGAGAGCCCGTTCAGCAGGAGCCGCATCACCTGCTCGTAGTTGCGGTCGGCGAACAGGCAGAGCGCCAGGACGTAGTAGAGGACGAGCCGCGCGGGCAGCGAGCGGCGCCGGCGGTCGGCGCGGCCGCTGGCGCGGATCACCTCGTCCAGCAGCGGGACCGGGAACAGCGAGAGCAGCACGCCCATCGCCACGCGGTCCGGCAGCCGCTCGGCCGGAACCGCCGCCGCGGTCCGCCACGCACCGGCCATGTGATCATGCTAACAAGCAAGCGCTTGAGTAAATAGGGGCGGCGGTTCACTGCCCGGTATCCGGGCGGCCCTAAAGGCGCTCCCGCCCGGCCGCAATGCGGGACGGCGGCTGCCGGCGGGTCGCGGCGGGCGGCCGTGAGGTCTTCGAGCCGCCGTCGGACGACTGTGAAAGCGGGCCGTACCCCGATCGGCGGGCGGCCGCACCGTGGCGTTCGTCATACACACACGATCGTTTACTTGAAGTCGCGGCCCTGCTTAAGATCACGCTCGTTCCGCACCTCCATCCCCCGCTTTGGGAAGGCCCCTGTGCAGAGGTCCTGGTTCATCGCACCCGTCCTGGCAGCCGCCCTCACCGCGGCAGGAGCGTCCATGGCCGCGCCGGCCGCCGCGGCTCCCGAGCCCCGCGTCGCGGTCGTGAAGGCTCCGGCCGGCAAGGCCGTCGCCGACCGCTACATCGTCACCCTCAAGACCGGAGCCCCGCTGGACGACGTCCTGTCCGACAGCCGGATCGGGCGCCCGACCTACCGCTACACCGCCGTCCTCAACGGTTTCGCGGCCAAGCTGTCGGCCGCCCAGCTCGCCGCCCTGCGCGGCGACGCCCGCGTGGCGAAGGTCGAGCAGGACTTCATCGGGGAGCGCATCGCCGCTCCGGCCAAGGCCCGGAAGGCCGCCCCGTCCGCGACGCAGACCGATCCGGGCTGGGCCCTGGACCGGATCGACCAGGTCGACCTCCCGCTGGACAACACCTTCAACTACAACTCCACCGGCGCCGGAGTGCACGCCTACGTGCTCGACACTGGCATAGAGGCCGGCCACCCCGAGTTCGGCGGCCGCGCCGACGTCGCCTGGGACGCGTTCGGCGGCGACGGCTCGGACTGCTCCGGGCACGGCACCGCCGTCGCCGGCTCGATCGGCGGCGCCACGGTCGGCGTCGCCAAGCAGGTCAGCCTGCACGCCGTAAAGATCAACGACTGCGGCGGCAACTACGGGGCCATCGTGTCGGCGGCCATCGCCGGCATGGACTGGGTCGCCCAGAACCACGTCAAGCCCGCCGTCGCCAACGTCTCCTCCAACTGGCTGCGCAGCGACACCGTCAACGCCGCCGCCGACCGGCTCGCCACCTCGGGAGTGTTCCTGGCGGTCTCGGCTGGCAACAACGGCGGCAACTGGTTCACCGCCAGCGCCTGCCTGACCTCGCCCGCCAGCGCGGGGGGCTCCACCACCGTCGCCTCCAGCACCAGCACCGACCAGCGCACCCCCGACAGCAGCTACGGCGGCTGCGTGGACCTGTACGCGCCCGGACAGAACGTCCCGTGCGCCTTCAGCGGCGGGCAGATACTGACCTGCGCCGGCACCTCCTTCTCCTCCCCCTTCACCGCGGGCGTCGCCGCGCTCTACAAGGCCACCTACGGCGACGCGCCCTACACCACCGTCCGCACCTGGCTGCGGCAGAACGCCGCCGCCGGGAAGATCAGCAACAACCCGTCCGACCACGGCGGGACGCCCAACCTGCTGCTCAACACCGCCGGCCTGTAACGGGCCGGCGCAGGGGCCGCACCACCTGGTCCAGGTGGTGCGGCCCGCGGCGTCGGCGGGCGCGCCGAGCGGGCTGGCCGGCGAAGCGTACGGCCGGGTCAGCCGCTGTACGGCGCGGCGACGTCCAGGACCCAGGTGACGCCGAAGCGGTCGGTGAGCATGCCGTACAGCGGCGCCCACTGCGCGGCTTCCAGCGGACGCACGACGGTCGAGCCTTCGGCGAGCCTGCCCCACAGGGCGGTGATCTCCTCGGGGTCGTCGCCGCGAACGGAGACGAAGAACGGGTTCTCCCCCTGGTTCCAGGGCAGGCCAGAGGGCACGTCGTAGGCCATGACGTGGAAGCCGCCGTCACCGGCCACCTCACCCCACATCACCCAGTCCGCTTCGCTCTCGTTCTGCACGGCGCCCGCGTCCTTGTAGGTGACCGCGACGGTGCGTCCGCCGAAGACGGACCGGTAGAAGTCCAGCGCCTCGCGCGCGGTGCCCCGGAAGTTCAGGTGGGTGGTGGTCGTGATGGCCATGGACCTGCTCCTTGCTGCGATGTGACGGATGCGCCGCCGACCGGACAAGCCCGGGTGGCGACTGCCGTGACCAGGGGCGATGCTCCCGAACGGCTCGTGTGCCACCATTCCGCAGGTAGCGGCCAGGGTGTGTCCTGTACTGCGGACCGGTGGAATCTGCGCACAGAACGCTTCCTCGGCCGCTCTCGCCGCCTCGAATGGTCCTCACTTCGTCTCTTTCGGGCCTACAAGGTCTGCTCGATCGCCCGGGCATGGAGTTCTTCGAAGGCTCTGATCCAGTGGTCGGCCAGGTCGGCGGCGTTGGGGAGCGCGCTGTCGGCCAGGCATGTCACCACGGCCTGACCGCGATGGCGGGCCAGGTAGAAGCCGAAGGCATGGCCTTGATAGAGGAAGGCGCGGACGGCGGCCTGGACGACGGGGTGGCCGAGCACGGTCAGCGGCGCCAGCGGGGGCATGTTGGAGAGCATCATGCAGGCGTGGCCGGGATGGCAGAACCGCAGGAAGAGGGGGAGCACGAATCCCTCTGGCAGGGTGTGGGCCAGCAGCCGGGCGGCACCGCGGTGGGCGGGTGGGGGCAGTATCCGGCCGGCTGCGCGCCGGACCAGGGCCAGCCGGACATGTGCCGGTAGGGGGCCAAGGGGCAGGGGCACCCGCAGGGCGGTGATCCGGTTGCCCTGGCCGATGGGGTCGTCCGGGCGGTGGAAGTCGATCGGGACCAGCGCGCTGAGATGGCGGGGGACGGGCCCCTGCCAGGCGGCGGCGCTGTCGGTGAGCCAATGGTGAACGGCCTCGGCCACGGTGGCCAGGTAGACGTCGTTGACCGAGCCGGCCGATGCCCGCGCCACCTGGCGCAGTCGTTGCTCGTCGACCTGGGCGAAGGACGGTATCGCGCGTCCGGACAAGGGGGCGGGCGAAGGCGGGAGCAGATGACCCGGCCGCAGGGCGTTCGCGAGTTCCCGTGCGGCGAAGAGCCAAGATCTGCCCGTGGACCGGCGCACGGCCGCCGGAGACGTCGGGAGGCCGATCGGATCACTCTGGCCGAACAGCGTGGTCAGGGTCACGGCGAGTGCCGCACCGTCGAAGGCGGCGTGGTGGGCGCGGAGCAGAACGACAGGTCCGCTTCGTTGCGGGCAGGCGCCTTGCTCAGGGGTGAGGAGCCAGAGCTGCCACAGCGGCAGGGCGGGCGGAAACGGCGCGGAACGCAGTTCCTCCACCACCGCCTCGATGCTCTCCTCCGCCGAGACGCGCCGTTCGAGGACATGGTCGTCGAGGGTGAACCGCGTGGTCGGACACCAGTACGTCGTCGTTCGCCGGCGGACCGGTCGTCGCCGCAAGGCGGGCAGTTGACGTATGCGTGCGGCCAGGTGCGCCTTCAGCTCTTCCAGGCTCACCTCGGCCGGAGGCAACTGCAGGCTGTAGCCGATCGCGGTGTTGACGCCCGTGGCGGCGGAGTAGGCCAGAAAGCAGCCGTCGACGGCGCCCGCGCGGTCCGGTCGGCGGCTCATGTGGGGGCCGGCGAGGGGCGACGCCGGCGGGAGACCGCCAGGTCGCGCAGGTGGGCGTCCATCGCGGCGGTCAGCAGCGAGCGGGTCGGGGCCGGTGGACCGCCGGGGATGGCGCCCAGCGATGTGGGCAGCGGGCGGTCGTGCGCCAGCGTGCCGGCCAGAACGGCCACATCGGCCAGGTGCAGGCGGTCGGCGCCGTCCGGCGACTCGGCCAGCCGCCGCGCCATCTGCGGAGGCGGGACCAGCTCGGGCGGTTCCCACCGGCGTCCCAGGTCGGCCATGACGGCGGCCATGGCGGTGAGGGTGTCACTCGCCCGCGGCGCCGCGTCTCCGCTGGTCAGCCAGTATTCGGCGGGCGCTTGCCCGGCGCCGGTCAGCAGGACGTCGGCCAGCGCCGCGATCGCCTCGGCGACCAGGTCGACGGGGACGACCTCCAGGATCTCGGCGCCGGTCAGGGAGAGCAGGGGCAGGCGGCCGCGCAGGATGGCGGCCAGCACGTGCTGCAGGCTCTGCCGCACGGCCAGCCGGCCCGACCGGGAGTCGCCGATCAGCACGCTGGGCCGCACGACGGCCACGGGCAGCCCCGAGTCGCGCACCAGCCGCTCCGCCTGCCCCTTGGTCGCCAGGTAGTCCAGCGGGTCGGCGGCCTTGCGCGGGGAGAACGCCGCCACGCTCTGGCGGATCTCGTCCTCCCACGCGACGGCCGCGGTCGAGATGTAGATCACCGGGACGCGGTGGACGGCGGCGAGCTCCAGGACGTGCGCCGTCCCCTGGACGTTGATCTGCCGCAGCACCGGCGGCGGCTGCCCGAAGTCCACCGACGCCCCGCCGTGGACGATCAGATCGGTGCGGGCCGCCAGCTCCCTGAACCGCGCGGCGTCCAGTCCCAGCCGCGGCCCGCCGAGATCGCCGGAGAGGTTGGCGGCGTCGGGGACCGGGGAGCGGTGCGTCAGGGCGATGAGGTCGTGCCGCGCGGCCAGGCGCGGGACCAGCAGCGAACCGACGGCACCCGAGCCTCCGGTCACCAGAATCGTTGCCACGGGGTGGTCCTTTCTCCTTGGTGCGTCGGGGCGTTCGTGTGCGCGCCGTGGTGGTGCGGTTCAGCCGGCCGGGCCGTCGGGACGGCCGGTGCCGTCGAGGTATCTGGGCGAGAGACGGACATGGACGACCCTGCTGCGTCGCGTCCACCACAGCAGGACGCCGGCGGCGGCGAGGACGATCGCCGACGTCGGCTTCTGGCGCAGCGCCAGGGAGGTGGTGGGGTCGGGGGCGCCCTTCGCGCGCAGGTGGCCGAGACGCAGCGTGAGCTCCCGGTTGCTGGCGTCGCGGAGCAGGCCGCGCAGCTGCTCGGGCACCAGCGCGGCGCCGATCAGCAGGTCCACCGTGGTGCGCGCGGCGGCGATCTCCGAGCAGGCCTGTCCGACCAGGCGGAACAGGATGTCGCGCACCTCCTCCTCGAAGATCTCGGTGACCTTCAGCTCCGGGGCCAGATGGCGGACCGACCCCTCCAGGTTTGCGAACGACTTGCCCAGCAGCGCGATCACGGGGCTGGTCTGGATGCCGCGGTGGGCGGCGTACTTGATCATGGTGGTCAGGGTGAGGCCGAAGTCGAGCTCGTCCAACGAGGCGGTGGTGACCTTGGGGACCAGGACGGCCACGTCGCCGCAGAAGGCCGGGACGTCGGCCCAGGGCGTCGCCTTGCCCAGCTCCAGCCACGCGCGGGCCACGCCCGTCCCGTCGTTGTGCGCCACCGCGAGCAGCACCGCCACCAGCGTCATGCTCATCCGCCGGTCCAGCCGGCCGACCATGCCCCAGTCGATCAGGGACGCCCGGTGGCCGGGAGCGACGAAGATGTTGCCCGGATGCAGGTCGGCGTGGAAGAACCGGTCGACCAGATAGCCCCGGTAGGCGAAGGCCAGCAGGTCGCGGCCGATGCCGAGGCGTTCCCGCTCGGTCAGGGCCGCCGGGTCGACCTCGCGGATGGACCGGCCGGGCGCCAGCGCCTGCACCATCGCCCGCGGGGAGGCCGCGATGACCTCGGGGACGTCCAGGTACTCGAAGTCGGCGACCAGCTCGCGTGCCCGGTCCATGTTGGCCGCCTCGACGGTGAAGTCCAGCTCGGCCTCCATCGCCTCGAACACCACGTTCAGGGTGGCCTCCAGGTCGATGACGGCGTTGAGGTCGCGGGCCCGGCGGGCGACCAGCCGCACGGCCCTGCGCGCCATCGCCATGTCGTCCAGGACCAGGGCGCGGATGTCGGGGCGCTGCACCTTCAGCACACCGCTGGTGCCGTCGGGCAGGATCACCTCGTACACCTGGGCCAGCGACGCCGACCCCAGCGGCTGGCCGTCGGCGACCTTGGCGAACCGGTCCCGCCAGGCGGGCCCCCACTCCTCGGCCAGCACCGGCTCGAACACCTCGAACGGGGCCGGGGACACCTTGTCGTGCAACTGGGCGAACTCGGCCATCGTCTCGGCGGAGACCAGGTCGGGGCGCGTCGACAACATCTGTCCGACCTTGATGTAGAACGGCCCCAGACGTTCCAGCGCCAGCCGCATCGACCGCGCCCGCTGCCGCCTGGTCTCGCTGGGGGTCGCATGGCGTCCTCGGCGCCCGGTCAGGCGGGCGCCTTCTTCGGTGGCGAGCCGGGTGAGCACTCTGGTCACGTCTAGCAGTCGTCGAGCGCTCATCGCCTTCCCTTCTGGGATCGGTCGCCGAGGCCGGGGCCGCTCTCGCGGCAGGTCCGAGATGTCAGGAGCGGTGGCGGGGGTCGTCGCGGACGAAGGCGCGGCGGGCAGTGGCGCCCGGTTCCGGCTCGAAGGCATCGGCCGCCCCGCGCAGCAACCGGCGCAGCAGTGACATCGGGCCGGCCGCGCCAGGCCAGGGCAGGTAGCGCGGCAGGACCGCCCGCACGACCTCCAGGAGCACCTCGTTGGTGCAGTCGGTGTCGGTGCCCTCGCGCCGGACGGTGAACCGGCGGCCCGCCCGTACCTCCTCCCCCAACTCGGCCAGCCCGACAGGGCGGCGTTCGTCCAGGTCGTACAGGTCGCCGCCCGGCCCCAGCCGCAGCCGCCGCGCGGCCGGGCGTCCGCCCCGTCCGGCCTCACCCGGATTGGTCGGATCGCTTCCCCGCGGCTCCGCCCTTGGCCCTGCCACCATCCTCCACACCGCCGTCCTTCGAACCTTCGGCCGGGCGACCGGCGGTGGCCGGCAGGCGCTCGGTCAGCAACCGCACCTGCCTGACCAGCACCTCCATGTCGCAGCGGAGATCGTCGACCATGTCCTCCAGATCCTCGAGGTCGTCGTCGGAGTCGGACCGCCACCGCCACGAGTCACGATCACCGGAGTGGTAGTCGTCACGGTCGTACCGCTCGTCGAGGCCGCGCCGGCCGCCGTGGCGGTCCCGGTCCTCGTAGCGGCGTCTCGTCCGGTGGCCGCGGCGCCGGCCCCCGTCCCTGCGCTCCACCAGCGTGGTGAACAGGTCGCGGAAGTCCTCCTCGACATCGCGGCCCCGGTCGAAGCCGTCGTCCAGGAAGTCCTTGGTGTCGTCCATCAGGTCTTGGGCGAACTCGACCAGCCCGCTGCGTCCGCGCGCCCGCCGGGGGCGCCGCGGGCGGACATCGTTGCGATACCTGCTCATTCGCTCCCACCTTCGCAGTAATCCGACGGTCGGCCGCCTCGGCGGGCCGACCGCCCGTGCACCGGCTCTCTTCTATGGCCGGCAGAGGGAAGGGCTGCTTTCCGCGGAACGACGGTCCACTCGCGCTCCTCATTCGCTGATGACCTTGTTCGCGGGAAACGCATCACTTTCTTGTCGCTGCCTTGCTCTTGTCCAGGGTCGCTTTTAGGAGCAAGGAAAAGCCAGGCATCGACGGAGACTGTCGCTGCGCGGACAGCGCAGGCTTTCCCCTGGGCGAAGTCGTCAGTTCGGTTCGCGAGCCAATTTCCGCGTTTTTTCACTGATAGCCATTTATGTCGTTGCGCCGAGAAGACTCTGGCACGTCCGGCGGCCATGTAGCCGCGTCCGGTTCCGGCGACCTCGACGCCAGGGCGAGGAGACTCTGACCAGCGCGGATAGCTCATCGCAGCGACGGGGTGTGTTCTGTACCGCGGATCAGTGGAATCCGCGCATGGACGCCCGCTGCTCTGGGCGAGGTCCCGGGTCGGGAGCAGCGGGCGCGTGCTGAGATTCTGCCGTGAGATCGGCGTTGAATGGTCATATCGCGACGATGAACACCATCAGCAGTGAACAAGACCACGACGGCGGTCCGCCTGCCGACCGCTCGATCTCTATGCCGTGAAGAAGTCCACAAGTGCACGCGCGACCCGGCCGGGCGCGTTCTCCGTGGGAATGTGTCCTGCGCCTGGGATGCGTATGAGCGTGGTGTTCGGGATCTCCGCGGTGAACTTCTCTGCGTACTCCACTTTCTGGAAGCCGTCGTCCTCGCCCCAGATCAGCAGCTTGGGCGTCGCGTTCCGCCGGAGGGCGGGGACGGCGTCCCGGGTGTAGCGGTTGTCGGCCGCGCCTGCCAGAGCCATCCAGGAGCGGCGGACCCGCGCGTCGGTCCACGGGTCCATATAGTCCGCGATCCGCTGCTCCGTGGCGGCACCGGCCAGTGCTTGCGTGACGGCTTGCCGCCGGGTGGAGAGGATCTCGTCGGCGGTGGTCGCGGCGACGGCCACCGGGTCCCGGAACCGGGCCACGCTGGACACCGGCCAGGAGTCGTAGGTGACCGAGTTGACCAACGCCAGCCGGGACACCTCCGACTGACCGTGGACGAGCAGGTGCTGAGCGACGGCGCCCCCGATGTCATGACCGGCCACGGCGATCGGCCCGGAGAGCTCCAGCGCGGCCGCGAAGCGGGCCACCCAGTCCGCCAGGGCCGGAACCGCGCCCGTTTCCAGGGTGAGTTCGCCTCCCGAGCGCCCGAGTCCGGGGAGGTCGACCGCGATCGGGCGAAGCCCCGCCGCGCCCAGACGGTCCATCACCGGAAGCCAGACCCGGCTCCAGTAGGTGCCGTGCAGCAGGAGCACGGCCGGGCCGTCCTGCTCAACGGTCAGGTAGCTGGCCTGCTCGCCGTCGACCCGGACCCCGGTCCGCAGCACCGCCGATTCGTTGTTCTCGCTCATGGGCCCACTGTGGCCGAGGACCGGCCTTCCGGCCGAGAGTCTGAAATGACACCCTCGGATACATTCTTGTCATGTCGCTCCATCGTGTGGTGGCCCTGCTCACGCCGCCGCAGTCGCCCTTCGAGCTGGCCTGCGCCTCCGAGGTCTTCGGCAACGCCCCGCCGGACGAGCCGGCCCGCTACGGCTTCCGGGTCTGCGCCGAGCGCCCCGGTCTCCTGCCGACCGGCGCCGGCTACACGATGCTGGTCGAGTCGGGGCTGGAGGCCCTGGAGGCGGCGGACACCGTGGTCGTCCCTGGCCGGCAGCCTCCCGACGCGCCCGTGTCGCCGGATGTCATCGAGGCGTTGCGTGCGGCCCACCGGCGCGGGGCGAGGATCGTCGCGATCTGCACGGGGGCGTTCGTCCTCGCCCAGACGGGGCTGCTCGACGGCCGTCGCGCCACCACCCACTGGCGCAGCGCGGCCCGGTTCGCCGCCGCCTTCCCGGAGGTGCGCGTGGATGAGGACGTGCTCTTCGTGGACCACGGCGACGTGGCGACCAGCGCCGGGACCGGCGCGGGCATCGATCTGTGCCTGCACCTGGTGCGTTGCGACCACGGGTCCGCGTACGCCGCCCAGATCGCCCGGCGCATGGTGCTGCCGCCGCACCGCGAGGGCAGCCAGCTGCAGTACGCCGCGCAGCCCGTCCCGGCCAGGACGGACGAGTCGTTGGCGCCGCTGCTGGAGTGGGTCGCCTCCCGGCTCGGCGACCCGCTGACCGTCGCAGCGCTCGCCGAACGTGCCGGACTGTCCGGCCGGACCCTCGCCCGGAGGTTCGCCGAACAGCTCGGCACCAGTCCGGGGCAGTGGCTGCTCAACCAGCGCCTGGACGCCGCGCGGGTGCTGCTGGAGCAGACCGACCTTCCGGTGGAGACCATCGCCACCAGGGTCGGACTCGCCTCGGCGGTCAACCTGCGCCGCCGCTTCCGGACGCACGTCGGCACCACGCCCGGCGCCTACCGGCGGACCTTCAGCGAGATGTGACGGCGTGGTCGGGCGTTGACGCGCGTGCGGGCCGGCGTGGCACAGACGTAACGGGAGCGGCCGACACGCGCTCAGACACCCCGGCGTTCCGCGCGCTGCCGGATCAGCTCCTCGACCGGGCTCGGCAGGGTCGTCTCGAAGTCGATCAGCTTCGCCCAGGTCGGGGTCACCACGATCCGGACCATGCCGTCGCGGTAGAGCGAGCGCACCTCCGCCTCCCACTCGACCCGCTGCTCGGGGCTCATCTCGTAGCTGCTGGTGCTCTGGAGGTACTCGTCCGGGATGCCGTCGACGTAGTCCAGCTCGGCCCGGCCCCGGATGAGCAGGATCTTGGGCGGGTGCACCTCGGTGTCGATCGTCAGGGCGACCATCGGGTTCGCCTTCAGGGCCCGGAGCTTGGGGGCGTTCTTCGGGGTGCACATGACGACCTCCGTGCCGTTCCAGGCGAAGATGATCGGGATGTTGCGGGGCGTGCCGTCCTGGGCGACGTAGGCCAGGCGGGTCATGTCGCGGGCCAGCAGCTCCCGGCTGATCGGCCGGTTCAGGACCTCGGTGATCTCGTCCGGTCGCACGGTCGTCTCCTGTCGTCGTTCTCGCAGATCGTGGACGGGATTTCGCGGCGGGGCGGGCCGGCGCGATGACGATGCCCTCGGGGCCGCGGATGCGGCAGAGCCGGTCACCGTCCTCATTCTTTCGGTGGTCGGGATGCTCATCCGGTGGGTTCGGTCGGCAGGTCGTAGAAGCGGCGAACGCTGGAGCCCACGCGGCGCAGGTCGGTCCCGTAGATGTGCAGGGAGACGGCGGTGTCGTCGCCCGTGTTGCGGACGCGGTGGATGTCGCCGGGCGGGGCGAAACCGCTGACCTCGCCGGTCCGGTTCGCCTTGCCGCCGATCGCGGTCAGGGTGGTGCCGTCCTCGGACAGCGCGTACAGGTCCTCGTGCTCCACACCGGCCAGCACACCGAACGCGCACCAGGTCACGTGGTCGTGGACGCGGGTCAGCGCGCCGGGCCGCCAGACGATCGCCACCATCGAGAACGATCCGTCCGGCTCCACGTGCAGGCGGTGGCTGCTGGAGGTGCCGGGCTCGCCCGCGAGCTGGTCGGCGGTGAGCAGCTCGGGCGACGGCAGGTGCTCGTGCAACGCCTCGGCCACATACGACGCGGTGTCGCGCCAGTCGGCGTGGCGGGCGACGGCTCCGCGCACCGCGGCGATCAGTTCGGCCAGTTCCACGGTGGAGCGCGCGGCTAGGGTGTCCATGGTGTCTCCCTTCCGGATGTGCTTCCAGCGTGCGCCCCGGGAGGATCCGCGGTCATCCGTGCCGACCGCAGGGCACCACGGATGCCACCACGGAAAGGGGCCCCGGTGGCGGAGCGGATATCGGAGCGGGAGGCCGAGGTGCTGGCCGCGCTCGGCGCGCGGATGTCCAACGCCCAGATCGCGCATCGGCTGCACATCTCCGTGCGCACGGTGGAGAGCCACGTGTCGTCGCTGCTGCGCAAGTACGGCGCGGCCGACCGGTGGGCGCTGGCGGAGCTGGCCCGCTCCGGAGAGCGGCGGCCGGGCCCTGTCGTCGGCCTTCCGGTGTCCGGCACGACGTTCGTGGGCCGCGACGCCGAGCGCGCAGCCGTGCTGGCCGCGCTCCGGGAGGCCCGCCTGGTGACGCTGCTGGGTCCGGGCGGTGTGGGCAAGACCCGGCTGGCCGCGGTGGCCGCCGAGAACGCCGCCGCGTCGTTCCCCTCCGGCGGCGGGTTCGTGGACCTGGTGCCGGTGCGCGATGGGTTCGTGGCCCGCGCGGTCGCGACCGCGCTCGGGGTCACCGAGGGCTCGCACCAGCCGCTGGACGAGGCGGTCGCAGCTCGCCTCGGCAATGGGCGGTCGCTGCTCGTGCTGGACAACTGCGAGCACGTGATCGACGAGGCGGCCGAGTTCGCCGAGCGGATCCTGGCCGCGTGCCCGAGCACGCGCGTACTGGTGACCAGCCGGGAACGGCTCGGCGTCCCAGGCGAACGCACCGTGCCGGTCGCGCCGCTGCCGCTGGGTTCGGACGCCGAACGGCTGTTCCACGACCGGGCGCTGGCCGCCGACCCCGAGTTCGTCGCGGAGGCCGCCGTGGTCGCGGACCTGTGCGCGCGGCTGGACGGCATGCCCTTGGCGATCGAGCTGGCCGCGGCGCGGAGCGCGTCGCTGGGCGCCACGGGCCTGCTCGCCGCTCTGGAGGACGCGCTGCGGCTGCTGTCGGGCGGGCGCGGCGGCGACGAGCGGCACCGGTCCCTGCGCGCGGTGCTGTCGTGGAGCTATGACCTGCTCGACGAGGAGGAGCAGGCGCTGTTCCGCCGGCTCGGGGTGTTCGCCGGGGCCTTCGACCTGGACGCCGCGGCCGCCGTCGGCGGGGACCGGGCGAGCGTCGCGGACCTGCTCGGCCGGCTGGTGGACAAGAGCCTGGTGGTGCACGTGCGCGGGCGGGTCAGCCGGTGGCGCCTGCTGGAGACCGTACGGGCCTTCGCTCGGGCCGAGATGACGGCCGCGGGCGAGGAGGACAAGGCCAGAGCGCACCACCTTCGCTGGGCCGCCGACGCGGCGTCCGCGGCGGAGGTCGGACTCGGCGGTCCCACGTGGCGGGAGGACTTCGACGCCATGGCCGCGGACCTGCGGGCCGCGCTGGCCGCGTCCGGCGGTCCGGGCGAGGTGACGCACCGGCTGGCGAGCGCGCTGGCGCACCTGACGTTCGCCCGCCGGCACCTGCTGGAGTCCTTCGCGCACCACCGGACCGCCGCCGCCGTCGCGCCGGACGCCGCCTCGGCGGCACGCGATCTGCGCGCCGGAGCCGGATGCGCGCACGTCGCCACCACCTCCAACCAGCACGTGTACGAGCTGCTGCTGGAGGCGGCCGAACAGGCGCGGCGGGCCGGTGACGATCGCAGCCGGGCGATCGACCTGGCCCGCGCGGTCGAGACGGCGTGCCGGTTCCCCGAGGCGTTCGAGACCGGCATACCGCACGAGCGCCTGCGCGGCCTGTTCGACGACGCGGTCGCGGCCGGGCCCGGCGGCGACCCGGAGGTGGCGGCGTGCGCGGCCGTGGCCCGCGCGTGGCTGGCGGGCCCGGTCAAAGGCGCGCCGGACCACGATCTCGCCGCGGCCGCCGTCGCCGCCGCCCGGGCGACCGCGGACCCGGTCCTGATCAGCTCCGGGCTGTGCGCGGCGGCGACCGCTGCCCTGCACGCCGGACGGCTGCGCGAGGCCAACCGCATCACCCGCGAGCGCCTGCGGCTGCTGCCGTCCATGGACCGCGACGACCCGTACTGCGCGCCGGAGGTCTGCAACACCTACGGCCGCGCCTGCGTATACGCGATCATGGCCGGCGACCTGCCCGGTGGTATGGCCGCGGCACGGGCGGGCATCGAGGACGACCTGCTGAGCGACACCCACATCACGGCCAGCCGCCTGGTCCAGCCGCTGGTGCTGACCGGCCGGTTCCGCGAGGCGATCGGATACGCCGAACGGATGTGGGACCAGTGGGAACGCGCGGGGCGGCCGGCCCCGCTGTGGATGCTCCCGGCCGTCTGCGCAACGGTGCTGGCGTGCGCGATGGCCGAGGAGGACGTCGCGGTGTGGCGGTCCCGCGCCGCGGAGGTGGCAGGCGGCACGCTCGGCACGGCCGCGGTCGCGGCGTTCGTCGACGCCCGCCTCGCCCTCCACGACGGCCGGTACGACGCCGCCGAACCTCTCGTACGCCGTGCCTTCGCGGTTAACGCACCGCTGGACCCGTATCTGGCGTACGCGCGGGGAGCAGGCGCGGAACTGGCTGTGGCGGCGGGCCTGCCCGACGCCGTGGACTTGCTGGAGACGGCCGCTCCGCTCGCCGAGGAGAACGCCTGGACGGCGGCCTGCCTAGCCCGAGCGCGCGGACGCCTTCACGGAGACGGTTCCGAGCTGGCCCGCTCCATCGAAGCGTGGGAGCGCCTGGACGCCCGAGCCGAACGGGCCCAGACGGAAATCCTGCGAGCCCAGCTCTAACGTCCGTTGGTCCGCCGGACCGAAGGCGGGGCATCGTTTCCCTCGGCTGCTCCGGGGCCCACCTCCGGACGGCGTGCAGCGGCACCTACTGGGTGCGTTGCCGCTCCAAGCCGTCGAGGAGGGCTTGGAGTCCGTTCTCGAACGTCTTTTCCGGGGCGCCGCCGTAGTCGCCCGCCGCCGGGGATTGCAGGCGGGTCCGCAGGCGCGGGTAATCCATGGCGATCTGCTGGGCCTTGGCCATGGTGTCCTCCCACTGCTGCCGCGTGGCGGCGGAAGCGTCCGCGAGCCTGCGGGCCAGCGCGGCGGTCGCGGCGGTGCCGGCGGCGTTTCCGAGAACGTAGGTGAACACGGCGGCGGTGGCCTGGTCGGCCTGGTCCGCCGTGAAGCCGGCGGTTTCGTAGACGGCCAGGTGGTGGTCGTCGTGGCGGGCCTTGCCGTGCCCGTAGACCGGGTGCGCGGCCAGGACCTGCACCAGCCAGGGGTGCCGCGTGAACATCGCGTGCAGGTCGGTGGCCATGGCGGTGGCGGCGCGGCGCCAGTCGGCCTCGTCCGGCTCCGGCAGCGTGAGTTCGCTCCACACCTGGTCGGTGGCGAGCACGACGAGGTTGTCCTTGTTCTTGACGTGCCAGTACATCGCGGTGGCGGCGGCGTTGAGCCGTTTGCCCAGGGCGCGCATGTTCAGGCCCTCCAGGCCTTCGGCGTCCATGAGTTCGACGGCGGCGCCGACGATCTGTTCTTGGGTGAGAGTGTCGCGCGGCATGGCGGCAGCGTACGCGGCTTCTTCAACTAAGTTCAAAAGCGCTCTTGCACTTAGTTCAAGTCCAGGGCTAGAGTCGTGCCGACACGAACTTGAACTAAGTGCAAGAACTCGGGAGGCCCCCTGATGAACACCCTCGCCGCCATCATGCAGCTGCTCGTCGCCGCCGCCTTCGTCAGCATCCCGATCGTCCGCCACCGCTTCGGCCCCGCCGCCAAGGCCGCCGCGGTCGCCGAACTCCGGCGCCAGGACGTCCGCCCCCAGGTCCTGGAGGAGAACAAGCTCCGCTTCGACGCCGGCGGCCACGAGACCGCCGCCCCGGTCGCCGTCGCCACCGTGATGATCGCCACCGCCGCGCTCAACCTCGCCGGCGCAGCCCTGGCCCAGCCGCTGACCTGGGTCTTCTCCTCGCTGGTCCTGCTGCTGAACGCCGGGATCGTCTACAGCAACCTGACCGCGGTCCGCTCCGTCCAGGCCGCCTTCCGCCGCAAGGGCGACCCCGAACTGGCCCGCGTCGAGGTCGCCCCGTTCCTCAAGGCCGCCGAGAACGCCTTCCCCTCCTGGGTCCGCGCGCAGACCTACGTCCGCAACACCGTCGTCTTCGCCGGCTCCGCCATCGCCCTGGCCGCCGTCACCGCCGCCTGAACCACCCCACCGACACCAACGGCCCAGGGCACCACGCCCTGGGCCGTTCCCACTGCCGCCCGCATCACTCACCGATAGCTGACCTCGAAGAGAACTTAGAGCTCCCAACAAATGATCACTACGGTCTTGCCTGTGGCGGGATGGCGGTCTGATCGTCTTTTGTGAGGAAGGGTGAGCGGCCGCCGTGGATCGTGGCCGATGGCACCGGTGGAACGCAAGAACGGCCGGCAGTTGCCCAGGCCGACGGAAGACGGTCCGATTAGTCAGTCGGCCCTCATGTTCGTCCTGCATTCCACGGGGATGGCGTGCCGCGACGGCCGCGGCGTGCGGTGGCGATGCCATCCCCGTCACCGGCGCGGACGCTCGCGCAGTCGGGCCTGCGCTGTGTCTGGGTGCGCCGACGCCGGGCCGGCTCGTCGCCAGAGCCTTCAGGTCGTTCGCCGCGACCTTCTCCGACCGGGTCCGACATATCGCTTGCAGATATATCGCAGGCCGATATATCTTCCTGATCATGGCAAGGACGATGAGCGAACCCGTCTACTTCATCCTCGCCGGCCTCCTGGACGGGCCGCTGCACGGCTACGGCATCGTCAAGCTCGTCGAGCAGGAGTCCGGCGGGCGGGTGCGGCTCGCGGTCGGCACGCTGTACGGCGCGCTGGAGCGGCTCACCGAGTCGGGGCTGGTCGAGCTCGACCGCGAGGAGACCGTCCAGGGCCGGCCGCGTCGCTACTACCGCATCACCGACGCCGGTCGCGAAAGCGTGGCGGTGGAGGCCGAGCGGATGCGGCAGGCCGCGCAGGTCGTGACCCGTAGAACCCTCCCGAGAACGGCACAGGCATGAACGCACTTGAACGCCGCTACCGGCGACTGCTGCTCGCCTACCCCCGCGACTACCGGCGCGCGAACGGCGAGCAGCTGGTGGCGACGCTGCTGGAGGCCGGCCCTGACCGCCGTGTTCCTCCTGTCCGCGAGGCTTTCGCCCTGGTCAAGGGCGGGATGCGCGAACGGGCCCATGCCGCGGTCGCCGCTCGGCGTCCCTGGTGGGTGGACGGGCTCCACCTCGCCCTGCCGCCGCTGATCCTGGCCGGCGCGGCCTCTTATGGCTGGCCCCTGTCCTATCACCCCTGGTCGGGCGCGCTGTTCATCGCGTCGATGCTGGCGGTGGTGTTCGGGCGGGTGCGTCTGGCGCTGCCGTTCGCTTTGACGGTCGCGCTGCTCACCTCGGTCCCCCACCCCACCCTGGGCGACCCGACCTGGTCCTGGATGCAGCCACTGGCCTACGAGTACGGGATCGGCGGCTGGTCCAAACTGGTTCCACTGTGGGCGACGGTCGGGATCATGGCCGTTCTGGCAGTGCGCCGTGACGGGCTTCGGCGCCGCAGTCCGCTCTGGCTGGTCGGCGTCACCGCGGCCGTCGCCTTCGGCGTGCTCGCCGCGACGACCGGGCCGTGGTGGGTGTTGCTGTGCGCCGGGGCGGAGGTCGCTTTGCTGGGCCTGGGTGTCGCCGCGACGCTGTGGACGCGTGACGCGCGCTGGGCGCTGGCGTCCTCGGTCTATCTATTGTGCGCAGTGGCCCCGGTCGTGGAGTATCCGAACATTCTGTCCTGGTGGTCGGCCTCCTATTGGGCAGTGCTCTTGGCGCTGACGTTTGCTGCTGTTGTTTCGGCCCGGCGACCTGCGCGAACCGGTTGAGGCGGTCAAGGGGGCGTGCTCGCTTCGTCCTCGGTGGCGGGCGACGACGCGGGAAACCCGTTGGCTGCAGCTCGTGCTGACTGCCCCTCGCACGCATGGCGGTGCCCCGGCCACGGCCTTTCACATCGTGGTGCCCTCCATCCTCGGGTTCGGATTCTCCGGCCCAACCCGGGAAGCCGGCTGGAACCCCGCCGGGTGGCCGCCGCCTGGGCCGAGCTGATGCGCCGCCTCGGCTACGACCGCTACGGCGCGCAGGGCGGCGACTTCGGCGCCGGGATCTCCCGCGATCTGGGCATCCCCATGATCGAACCCGGCGAGGAGGCCGGGCTCAGCGAGCTGGCGCGGGCCAGGCTGGCGCGGACGGCCGAGTTCATGGAGGACGCCGGCGGCTATATCGCCATCCAGTCCACCCGCCCGCAGACACTCTCCCACGGGTTGGCCGACTCGCCAGCCAGGCAGCTCGCCTGGATCGTCGACAAGATCCGGGGCATGGCGGCGGCGCTCGCGAACAGCGCCGGGCCAGGTAGGTGTGCGTTGGCTTCCCCGGGTCGGTGAGCATGCGCACCGTGGCATGGCGCATCGACAGGGGAGCGGCCGGACTGGAGCTGGTCTTGTCCCCGCCTGCTCCCCGTGCCCGGGGGGCAGGTCACGTACTGCTGAACAGCCGGTCCAGATGCACGTCGATCGCGGCGAGCGCGTCCTGGGGCTCGATCACGTCGAGTTCGATCAGGGGGGTGAAGCCGGTGAGGGCGAGGAGCAGGTTGGTCTCGGTCGCCGGGTCGCGGCCGGAGTCGATGTGCCCATCGGCGATCGCCTGGCGGACCAACCGCTCGACGAGGGCCCGCCCTTGGACGAGGCCGCGGCGCGCCTGCTCGTGCACGGCCTCGTCGTGCAGCGCCTCCAGGACGTAAGCGGCGCTCATCCGGCTGGTCGCGCGGGCGTCGGCGTGCAGGGGGAGCATTTCCGCGAGCGTCAGTCGCAGCACGTCACGGGGGTGCGGACGGTCACCGAGCTGTTCGAGCCCCTGGTGTACGCGCACCGAGGTCTGCTCGGACGCGAAGTCCATGGCGAAGGAGAGCATGGCGGTCCGGGAGGCGAAGTAGTGCTGCAGCTGCCCGAGCGACATGCCCGCCTCCTGCGCCACCGCGCGCATCGTCAGCTGTGTGGCGCCGCGCTGCTCCACCACCCGCCACAGTGCGCGGGCGATCGCTTCGCGGCGTCCACGGTGATCTACCTGTTTCGGCATCGCCGGCCCCTCCCTCGTCTCCCGGAACTTTTCCAATACAGTTGACATAATACACTTGACCTATAACCCTGGGGTCCACTCGAGGGAAGGACCGCCATGTCCGAACAGCCAAAGGTACGGACGACGGAAGGCCTGGTGCAGGGGCGCCGACGGCAGGGGCACGCGGTGTTCCGCGGCATCCCCTACGCCCGGCCCCCGGTCGGAGCGCTCCGCTTCGCCGCGCCCGCGCCGCCGCACCGCTGGGAGGGGACGAGGCAGGCGGTCGAGTTCGGCCCCATGGTGCCGCTGTCCCTGCCGATCGACGTGTCCCCGCAGGGCACCGACTGGCTGACGCTCAACGTCGGCACTCCTGATCCCGGCGCGGCGGGACTGCCGGTGCTGGTGTGGATCCCCGTGGGCGGCTACCTCTCGGCGGCGTCGAGCGACCCGATGTTCGACCCGGCGGCGCTGGTCGAGGCGGGAGTCGTCGTGGTGACCGTCAACTGCCGCGTGGGCGCGGAGGGATTCGCGTTCCTCGACGACGTGCCGCCCAACCGCGGATTCCTCGACCAGATCGCGGCGCTGGAGTGGGTGCAGCGCAACATCGCCGCCTTCGGAGGCGACCCCGGCCGGGTCACCGTGGGCGGGGTGTCCGCAGGGGCGGGCTCGGTCGCCGCCTTGCTGACGATGAAGTCCGCGCGCGGCCTGTTCCGGCGGGCCATCGCCCATTCGGTGCCGGGGCTGTACAGCACCCCCGCGCTGGCGCGGCAGGTCACCGCCGCGTTCGCGGACCGGCTCGGCGCGGCTGCCCCCACCGCCGAGGCCCTGCGCGACATCGACCCGTGGCACCTGGCCGCCGAGCTCACCTCCTTCAATGCCGGCCTCCACGCGCACCGGGAGAGCTGGGGACGCCTCACGGAGGCCGGCACCGCGCTGTGCCCCGTTGTCGACGGTGAGGTCCTCCTGGAAACGCCCTGGCTCGCCCTGACCAGCGCACGCGCAGGCGGGACCGAACTGCTCATCGGCCATGCCCGGGACGAATTCCGGTACTTCAGCGTCGTGAGCGGACGGTACGGCACCTTCACCGAGGAGGACGCTCACGCAGCCCTGGAGCTGCTCGCCCCTCAGCCGGGCGGCGCGCGGGCCTACCGTGCCGCGTTCCCGCAGGCAGGCCCGGAGGATCTGGTGGAGGCGGTGTACTCCGACGCCCTCTTCCGCATGCCGTCACAGAAGCTGGCCGAGGCGAACACCGCAGCCGGCGGCACTTCGTACCTGTTCGAACTGTGCTGGGCCGCCCCGGTCCTCGACGGCATCCTGGGCGCCTGCCACAGCCTCGACATGCCCCTGGCGTTCGGCACGTTGGACAGCCCCGTCGGAACCCAGCTCATTGGCGAGGAGCCCACTCCCGAGGCCGTCGCGCTCTCCCGCGAACTCCAGGAGGCATGGGTCCGCTTCATCACCACCGGCGACGCGGGCTGGTCCGCCCACCGGCCCGGCGGGCGCCTCACCCGCGTCCTGGACACCGAGTCGAAGACTCTGCCCTACCCCGAACAGGCATCCCGTCAGATCTGGGAAGGCCACTCCCCCGCTCCCTTCGATCTCTCGTGATCGTCCGGGTCGGATTCCACGACTGCGACGCCGCTGCTCACCTGCCCACTGGGGACAGCGCTAATTGGCGTACAGCCAGGCGACATCCCATCCCAGGGTGACGGACGACATCAGGAGCCGGGGGAGGCCGACGGGAGAGGGCCCAGGTCACGGATGATCCCGGCCAGGACCCGGATGGGCTCGCCCTCCGCCACACCAGCGGCTCCAGATCGGCGACCGGCAGGTAGGCGAGGTCAGGCCGTGCCCAGCAGAGGGTGACGTGGGCGGACAAAAACCGGAACGAACGCGTCGCTTCTTCGATCTACTCGATAGGGATCAGGCCGTTGATGGCAAATTGGGAGGCGGGGCATCGCTTGAACTCGTCGCGTGAGTCGTCGTTCAGCACCGTATGCGCATCAGGTGACGGATGCTCAGCGACGGTTGGGCCCGCCGGTCAGTCGATGCCTTCGATGATGCGGAAGTCGCGCTCGAAACCGTCGGGGAGGGCCACCAGCGCCTTCTGGTATGCCTCGCTCTCGTATGCCGCGACGGCCTGTTCGAAGCTGTCGAACTCGATCAGCACGACGCGTTGCGTGGTTCCGGCCTCGTGGGCGACGATTCGGCCGCCACGGGACGGCAGGAGGGCCAGGTTGCGCCCGCCTCCAGCTTGGACGGCCGGACCGGCCAGCTTGTCGTAGGCGGCCAGCCCCTCAGAGTCGGAATTGGCGGGGTAGACACTGACCCAGTAGCCCTTGGCCATGGAAACCTCCACTGTTCGGCCGGACACGTCCGACTTCGAATTGACACTCAGACCGATCGATCCCGGCGACGGGTACTGCGGCCGCTCGAATCGCCATATGCGCAGGTTAGGGCTTGATATGCGGACGAGGGAAAGACCGGTGCGGGATAGACTCAGAACGGATCGCTATCAATCGGCGGGGAGGGCGTGTGGCGCCGGACACGGTGAGCCTGCGGTACTTCCTGGTGCTGGCGCAGGAGTTGAACTTCACCCGCGCGGCCGCACGGATCGGTATCGCACAGCCCGCACTCAGCGCCCGGATGCGCCGATTGGAGACGGAACTCGGCACGGCCCTGCTGGTCCGCAACACGCGTAGCGTCGCATTGACCGCGGCCGGCGCGGCTTTGGCGGAGTCCGCGCCGCCCGCGCTGGCGGCGCTGGACCGGGCATGGGACACCGCCCGGAGCGCGGCGGCCGGTGAACTGGGCACGCTGCGCATCGGATACAGCCTCAGCACCGGGGCCGAGACGGCACCGGCCCTGGTGGACAGGCTGATTCGCGGCAACAGCGGGCTTGAGGTCGGCGCGGTCCCGATGGCGACACCGGAGATCTGCCCCGCGGTCGCCGACGGCCGCATCGATGCCGGGATCACCCGCGGTGAACAGCCGGGCCGTGGCGTGCGCCGGCTCCTGCTGCGGCGTGAGCGCACCGGGGTCCAGCTGGCGCAGCACCATCCGCTGGCCGAACACCCGGAGATCGAGATCGACGACGCGGCCGCGTATCCGCTGCGACTCCCGGACCGTGCGGCCAACCCCGTGATCCACGATCAGCTGTCCGCACTGTTCCGGAACACCCGACCGCACCCGCGGTTCCACACGCCCGCAGTCTCTTTCGACATGTCTCAGCGCGACCTGCGCGACGGGGCCACTCTCGCCCCGGCCGGAGAGACCGCGGCCACGGCACAACCGGCCGGTCTCACCTGGCGACCGCTGCGGGGCGCGCCCAGCCTGACGATCCACCTGGTCCTCCCACGCGAGCAGTCGCCACTGCACCGCCGCATCCGTGCCGTCGCCAAAACCCTGGCGCAAGAGTTGGACTGGCTGCCGGACTGACGTCCGACACGGCCTCGCTACGTCGGCGGATCAGCATCCGATGAAGGTGGCGGCCTGGCTCTCGGTCTCACCAGCGCGGAACAGTGAGAAGCACCCGTCCAGCGCCTCGGCGGCCTCGCCGAGGCGGTCGGCATGGAGCGGTTTCTACTCATCCAGGGCCGGGTCGCCAGGTGGCCGCAGTAGTCGAGCATCCTTTCGCCTGCTATTCGCGCCTATCACCAAGCGGCAGGCCGATGAGCTGTTCGTCTACGAGTACGCATCGGCGAGCGAACGCTGATCGCGGCCACGCACAGAGACCTCAACGACTGCACCAACGCAGGCACGGCGTGACGCAAGTGATCTGCTTTGACAGCAGCGGCCTCTCTCCATCAACACCACGATCACGCCCGAGCAGGTCGGGCACCAGCTCATGAGGCGGCCGTAGGCGCTGAACCGCGACGACCAGCCGCCTGCTCCTCGTGAGCCCATCGCAGACACTCAGACCCGCTCGGAGATGGCGGCGGCCTGGTCCTCCCGCCGCCCGGCCAAGGACCGAGGTCACGCCGCCGGGCAGAGCGGGCGGTCGCGCAGGCCGGCCGGGGCCTGCGCCCAGACGTCCCCGACGGTGCGCGGGGTGGACGCGCTGAGCTGGGCGCACGCCTGCTCACGGACCGCCTCGTCGTCGAGTGGGATGTCGATCGCGGTCTCGTGCCAGGCGTCGAAGACGCGCAGCGCGGAGCCGTTCCCCGCCGTTCCGAAGGTGCTGAACCGGCCGTAGGCGGTGGGCATCGGCAAGGTGGCGAGCAGCGTCCCGGCGGCCGCGTCGGTCACGCGCAGGTTGCCCTCGTTGCCGATGGAGACGGCCTTGCCGTGGTGGGCGACCAGCGCGAGGATCGCACCCCGATGCCCCGGCAGCGGCGAGGCGCTCCAGCCCTGCCCAGGGTCGCGGCGGTAGCGGAGCACCTGCCCGTCCACCGACGCGGCCACCACCACCCCGTCCGGGAACGCGAGGAGCTTGTACAGCAGCCGCCGCGCCAGGTTCTCGCGCGCGGCCCACGGGTCGGCCTTGTCGAGGTCGAGCGCGTAGAGCCCGCCGCCGGTCGCGGTGAACAGGCGACGGCCGTCGGGTGCCAGGGCCAGCGCCTGGTGCTTCGGCGGGATCTGGATCGTGCGGAGCGGGGCGGTGAGCCCGTGCGCGGTGTCCTGGACGGTCAGCCGGTCGGCCCAGCCCACGATCAGCCGGTGCCGCGCCTCGTCACTGATCACCGAGTGGACGCCCGAGTCGGCGGTGGCGCGGACGGGGGTGCCCAGCGTGAGGCTGTCGCCGTTCACGGTCACGGTGAAGAGGCCGCCTGCGCCGCCCACGACCAGCGCGTGCGCCGAGGCCACGTAGGCGCTGGCACGGTAGTTGAACGTGCCGAGGCGGACATGGGCGAGCACCCGGCCGGTGTCGGAATCGACCAGCCCCACGGCTCCGTTCATCTTGCCGAGACCGGCCACCACGAGCTGCCGGCGCGCCCCGGGGACGGGATGGACCGCGCGGGGCCAGCGGATGCCGGGGTAGACGTCCCGCCCCGCCTGCTGCCGGTGGATCCGGACGGCTCCGGTGCGGGTCGGGACGGCGAGCAGGCGTTCGTCGCCGCTGAGGGCGGCGATCGAGTCGGTCAGACTCGACCGGGCGTAGGGGGCGGTGCTCGCCGAGAGCGTTCTGCCGTCGTCCTGTACGGCTCCCTCGGGGTCGGGCGGTACCTCCACCACGCCGTTGATAAAGGCGAGCAGCAGCGATTCGGTGCGCGCGCCGAACGACGCGCGGCGAGGCCGTTCGGCCTTGCGGTAGAGCAGCTGTCCCCCCACCGGCACCGCGACCGGTTTCCGCAACTGCCGTCCCAGGTCGCCGGCGAGGAAGTGGAGGCCGCTTCTCGTCAGCGCGTAGATGACCGACCCGTCGTCGCGGACCGCGAGGTGTCGCCCGGGGCCGCTGAGGCCCTGCCACACCCGGCCCGCCTCGGCGTCGCTCCAGCGCGACGAGCGGACCGACCGGTCGTCTCCGGTGGAGATCACCGCGTCGCCGGAAGGAGTGAAGGCGACGGCCCGTACTGCCGCCTTGTGGGCGCGGACCGTGCGCGGAGCGCCGTCCGGGCTTGACAGGTCCCACAGCAGGAGTGAGCCGTCCTCGCAGCCGACCGCGAACCGGCGGTCGTCGGCGGAGAAGGCCACGCTCACCGGCCGGCGGCCGGACACGGCCAGGGATCTGGGCGCAGCGGCCGAGCCGGGTGACCACAGCGACACCCGGCCGTCGCCGACCAGCGCCAACGGACCGCCCGCGGTACGGGCGAAGGCGAGCGCGGTCGCCGGGCCGGTCCCCGGCGGCAGCGGCACGGTGGCCCCGGTCGCGGAACGGATCACGCGCGTGGACCCGTCGCGGCCGGCCAGGGCCACCAGTCCGCCGGTCGCGTCAAGGGCGATGTGCTTCGGGTCGTTCACCCCGGTCGCCAGCACCTTCTCGGTGCGCTGGTCGGTGTTGACCGCCGCCAGCAGCGCGCCGCGCGCGGCGGTGCTCGACGGGTCGAGCGCCCGCGCGGCCAGCGCGTCCAGCAGGGCCCGGTCCGGCTCGTCGGCCTGCCTGTCGGCGGAGCCGAGGGCCAGCAGCAGCGCTTGCGAACCCGCCCGCTGAGCAGTGGTCCCGTCGTCGAGGACCAGCCCGGCCACGGCGGCCACGACCACCGCCGCCACCGTCAGAGCGGTGACCGCGACGCCCAGGGCGACGCGACGCCGCCGTCCTCCGGCGTCCCGCACCTGGCCCAGCGCCGCCCTGACATGGGACGCCCCGGTGACCCTGCGGCCGTCTGCCTGCGTGGCCCCGCGCACCTCGTCGGCCTCCCGCTTCGCCACGACCAGGCCGACGTGGCGCCGGGTGACCCCGGCCGCGACGCGCTCCAGCCCGGTGCCGGGCAGCAGCCGCCCGGCCGTGTCCAGGCCCGCGTGGACGAGCGTCGCCTCGTGCGGCCAGTCGGTGCGGCGCCATCGCGCGGGCACCGGCGAACGCCGCCACAGCCACATCAGCCCGGCCGCCGCGGCCCCGCCCGCCGCCAGCCCCGGGGCCTCCAACGCCGGAACCGCCGCCTCGGTCAGCAGCCGCCACCGCACGCCCGCGCCCGGGGGCGCCTCCTCACGCCCGCGCGCCCAGGCGAAGGCGACGCCCAGTCCGGCGTCGGTGATGCGCTGGGCCGGGGCGAACGCCATGGTCCCGGGGTCGGGCAGCAGGCGTCCCAGAGCGTCGTCGACCTGCATGAGGACCAGGTGGCCTATGCCCAGCTCGTCCGGGTCCCCCTCGTGCAGGAGCACGGGCACGCTGACAGAGCGCACTGGAGCCGGGTACTCGCCGCGGAACCATTCCGTCAGGTCGTCGGCGAGCGCCGCGGCGGTCTCCGCCGGGGTGTCCGGAGCCGAGTCCGCCCACAGACGGTGGGCCTCGGCCCGCCAGCGGTCGGCGTCCCGTCCCTCATGGTGGAGATGGGCACGGGCCGTGCAGGCGGCCATGAGGATCGCACGGGCGCGCGCCGTGTACTCGGCCCCTTCGTCGGCGAACAGGGCGAAGGCCAGGGCGCGGGGTGAGCCCGGTTGGTCGTCTTGAGGGGAGTCCAAGAACGGGTGGTCCCGCTCGGCCGCGTCCCGGCAGGCCGCCACCCAGCCGCGCCCCAGGAGGTCGGTGACGAGGCGGTCGGGGTCCGCGTGAGCGGCGGCGAGATCTTCCAGCTCTGCGGTCAGCCCGTCCAGCGGGCTGGGGGTGGCGGTCATCCGCACGTCCCCGGGGTCGCCGCCGGTGACGGCGCGGGCCGTCCGGCGAGCGCGCAGACGCGGCGGGTGATGTCGGATTCGGCCAGGGCGACGGACTCGGTGTGGCCGCGATGGGTGCCGAACACGGCGTACCGGCCGTCCCCGGTGAACGCGGCCGACACGTAGGAGCTCGCGAAGAAGTCCTCGTCCCTCGTGCCCAGCGGCTCCACGCTCGGCATCGACAGCGTGGTCGCGCCGCCGGCGAAGTCGATCAGCAGCGCCTGGCCGTCCGCTCCGGCGCTCGCCAGCAGCCTTCCGTCCGCCGACAGCGCCCCGTCGATCACGTTGCCGTCGTGGCGGGCCGTGAAGCGGGCCCGGATCGCGAGGTCGGTGCCGTAACGGCCGTAGCCGCCAGAGCCGAACCCCAGGACAATTTCGCCTGTTTCGGGCAGGACGACCGCCGCGTCGGTGGGCATGGTGGCCTGCCGCGCCGGTGCGGTCGCTCCGGGCCGGAAGGTCTGGACGAGGCCGTTGCGGCGGGTCACCACGAGATCACCGGATCCGGGCAGGAAGACCAGCGCGGCGACCGCCGACGGGGTCGGCGGGACGAACCTCAGCCACGGCGTCCCGGTGGCGGTCCGCCACAGGCGGACCACGCCCGACGGTCCCCCGGCGGCCAGCACCTGGCCGTCAGGTGAGAACGCCAGCCGGTACACCCGGTTGGGGTCGTCCTTCGGAGGGGGCAGTGTCCTCGCGGGGGACATGCTCGGGTAGTGCCAGAGGGTCACCGTCCCATCCGCGTTCCCCGTCGCCAGCCGGTCACCGGCGGGAGAGAGCCGGGCGGTCAGCAGCGCGCCGTGTCCGGTCAGGCGGGCGACGGTCTCTCGCCGCGCGCCGCCCGGCCAATGCCTGACCACCTGCCCCTCCTGGTGGAACAGCAGGACGGCGGTCCGGTCGGCGGGGTCCGGCAGCGTGACCCAGACGGGGCCCGCCGGATCGGCGGCGCGGGGCGGCCGCCACAACGTGATCGCGCCCGAGCCGGTGGCCACCGCGATGTCCCCCGAACCGGGCCGCAGTGACAGGACGCCGGTCAACGAGGTGAGCTCGCGGCGCCCCTGCAACGCGTACTCCACCGGGCGGCGCGTGCGCAGGTCGAACACCGCCACGTCGGCGTTCTCGTCGATGGTGGCCGAACCGCCCGATCGGGGGAAGTAGTGGCCCGAGGTCAGCACCGTCCGGTCGTCGGACCCGATCGTGAGCGCGTACACGCCGACGTTCCGGTCGACCAGGCCGTAGCGTCGGGCGAGCGTGGCGGTGTCGTAGGCGCGGAGCCCCCCGTTGATGTCGGCGCTGACCATCAGCTTGCCGCTCGGGCTGACCGCCAGCGCCGTGACCCCGCCGGAGAAGAGGGTGAAGCGTTTCTTGAGCAGGACGTGGGCGCGTCCTGCGGTGCGGTCGCTGGGGAATGCCTGGAGGATCGGGTCGCCCGTGCGCGTTCCGGCGCTCGCGACCACCACGGTCTTCGGATTGGGGAAGGCGACGGCGTTGGGAGAGGTGGCGGTGATCTGGATCGCGGGCGCGGCCGGCTCCATGGGCCGCACCCAGACGCCCCGCCCCCGGACTCCGTAGACGACGCGCCCGCCGTCGGGGGAGGCGGCCAGGGCCGTGACCGCCGCGCCGCCGTCCACCGTCGCGATCCGCTGCGGCGGCGCTCCGGCGGGACGCCAGCGCAGCACCGTGCCGCCGGTGATCCCCAGCAGGAGTTCGTGGCCGCCCGGCAGGAAGGCCAGCGCGGTGATCCGCCCGCCGAGCGGTCCGCTGGTGGCGGTGACCGTGCCGGTGTCGGCGTCGCGAGCGGTGACCACGTCGTCGGCCGCGCTGACGAGCAGGGTCCCGTCGGGGCTGTAGGCGAGCTTGCTCATGGGCCGCCCGGTCGTGATGACCCTGGTCAGGCGCGGGTCGGTGGCGGCGGCCCGCGCCAGCGCCCCGCGGGTCTCGGCGGCGTCGGGCAGGAGGCGGCGCGCTTGCAGCGACGCGGACGCGGCCCGCTCGATCTCGCCTGACAGCTCGGCGGCGGACTGGTTGACCAGCCGCCGCACCTCCCGGTGCCGCCGCGCCTCCTCCCACTGGTCGAGCTGCCATGCCAGCCCGCCGGACACCAGCAGGAGCGCCACGACGGCGAAGAGCGTCACCGGGGGCCAGCGGCGGCGCGGGACGCGGCTCTCCCGCACGGCCTCCGGCACCGAGGCGACCGGGACCACGCGCGGCCGCCCGCCAGGGCTCGCGGCGCGGGCCGCGTCGGCCGCCTCCGCCGCGACCACCAAGCGGCCCCCGGCCCGCCGCACCGCCTCGGCCTTGGCCTCCAGCCGCCCGACGCCGGCCAGCAACCCGGTCGGGTCGACCCGGGCGCTGACGACCGCGCGCCGGTCGAGCGGCCCACGGGTGTCACGGGTCAGTCCGAACAGGTACGCCAACCCCACGGCGAACGCGGCGCCCGCCGACCCGCCGCCGACGGCGGCGCCCGGCCCGGCGCGCAGCGTCCAGGTGACCGTCCCGCCCTGCGGGTACCGGTCCTGCACCGAGGCCCAGGCCCACGCATCGGCGACCGCCCGCCCGAACGCCTCGTCGCCCCGTTCCGGCTGGTCGGCCGAAGGCAGCACCGGCGCCGGCGGCCCCGCCCGGCCGCGTCGTCCGGTCGCGGGCGGCCGGTAGCTCAGGACGAGGTCCCAGACCTGGGCCCGCTCACCGGCGGCGTCCGGGGCCACCGTGACCGGGACCGTCACCGAGCGGCGCGCGCGGCGCAGGCGACGCGGCCTGGGCCACCAGGCCCCTATGTCGCGCCGGGCCGTCGCGGCCAGCCGCCGGGCGCGCGGGGGTGTCCTCATCGCCGCTCCAGCAGGCGGCTCAGCGCCTCGCGGGTGGCGAAGTCAACGGCTCGTTGCAGAGACCGCGCCAGCAGTCCGGCGTCGAGAGGGGCGTCAGAGGGAAGGGGCTCCGGTACCACGGTGAGCGCGAGCTGCTCGGAGGGCGGCCCCAGCCGGAGCTCTCCGCTCGCCCTCCTCTCGGCGGCCCGCCAGGTCAGCGGCACGGCCAGCAGTTCCCCGGCGGCGTGGACCAGCACGACGGAGCCCGCGTCGGCCTCGGCGTCCGACCGCACCGACAGCGCGTGGTGGAGCCGGCCGGTGGCGCGGTTGCGTTTCTCGGCCACCGTGACGATCTGTCCGCCGGGCAGCCGCACCGATGTGCGGGCCGCGGCCGCGTGGTCGGCGGCGACGAAGCGCACCGCCGTCGGGATCTGCAACGCCTCGACCTCGGCGTCTCCGGCGGTGTCCGGGAGGGTGACCGAACCCGGCACCGTGAGGCGCGCCCCCTCGGCTGTTCGAACGGCGAAGGAGGCCGTGCCCGAGGCGTCCAGCCGGGCCAGATGGATGGGCCCGTCGCGTTCGACCAGCGCCAATGGCAGCCCCGCTGCCAGGGGGCCGGGCTCCGCCCGCACCCGCACTTCGGCGGTGTCCCTGGTGACCCTGACGGTGAGCGGCCCGCCGTGACCGACGGCACCGGCCTCGCCCAGTTCTTCAAGGGCGGCCGCGAGGTGGGGCCTGAGCTGCTCCGGCTCCCCGTTCCGGGGCGGTGACGGCGCGGCGCCTGCGGCTTCGGAACCGAGTGGATACGCCCATGCACGGGCGACCGTCTCCTTCACCGAGACGGTGAGGGGCTGGAAGGCCGAGGGATCGAGCGCGCCCATGCCAGGAGCCACCACATCGCTGTAGAGGCTGTCGGACACGATGAGGGCGACCTCGGCGTCGGAATTCAGAAGTGTCTGCTTGAACGCGACGCTGTCGAGCAGCCGGAAGACGTGATTGACGGCCCGTCCGAAAATCCCGTTCGCGTCGCTGCTGACGATGCCTGTGTGCACGGCCATCCGCAGCCTGAACCGAGCGGCGGCGCTGGACAGGTTGTTGTGGCGTCTGACCTGGGCGGCGATCTCCAGTGCCGTGGGGCCCAGGATCAGGGCGGGAGGGATCGCGGGAGAGGCGGTGATGAGAAAGCCGTCCCCCCGGTCCTCCCAGCCGCACTCCTCTGACGGGACGCCCGCGTGTGCGAGCGCGTCCATCAGCGCCTGATGGAGTGACTTCCGTAGATAGAGCTGGACGCCGTCGCTACGGGAGCCGAAAGAGACGATGTCGACGGCCAGCAGGGTCATCCGGCCCTGCGACCGGGTGGGCCCCTGATCGTCACGGGCCGCCCGCGTGGCGGGGCTCGGGTCGGATCGGCTCATCTCATTCACCTTGGTCCCAGCCCAGCAGGCCGATGAGCTGGGAGACGGCCGACTCGTCCCCGCCCTCGGCGTGCGGTTGCAGCAGTTCGATCGCCTCGTGGTCCCGTCCCGTGTCGACCAGGAGTCCGGACAGCTGGTAGACGGCGGCCTTGTCGCCCTTGACCGCGCGGGCGCGCAGTTCCGGTTCGCGGCCCGCCGCGCGGAGCAGATGGGCCAGCCGGTAGGCGGCGGGCCGGTCCCCTGCGTCTGCGCGTTCGGTCAGCTCCGCCTCGCGTCCCGCACCGGCGAGCAGTTCGGCCAGGTGAACGGCCGCCGGCCAGTCGCCCGTGTCGGCCCGCGCCCGCAGCTCGTCCTCGCGGCCCAGCCGGGTGAGGAGGGCGGCGAGCCTGGAACCGGCCAGGTAGTGGCCGCGCGCGGCCTGCTCGCGGAGCACGTCGAGGGCCTCGTCGGCGCGGTCGGCGGCGAGCAGGTGTCCGGCCAGCTGCTCGGCGGCGGGCCAGTCGCCCGAGGCGGCGTGCGGTCCGAGCACCTCGACCGCCCCGTCGGTTCGCCCCTTCTCCGCCAGCAGCTCGGCGAGGCGGTAGGCGACGGGCTTGTTCCCCGCCTCCGCGTACGCCCGGAGCTCGGCCTCCCCGCCCAGCGGCATCAGCAGGTCCACCAGCTCGGTCGCCGCCGCGCCGTCCCCTTCCTCCGCGCGAACCCGAAGCTCCTCGGCCCGTCCCGTCCTTCCGAGGAGCCGAGCGGCGAACTCGGCCACCTCGGTGTCCGGGGTCTCGGCCCACGGCAGCAGGGTCGTCAGCGCTTCCTCGTCCCGCCCCAGCGTGGACAGCAGGCTCGCCAGCCGGTACGCCGCGCGCGAATCGTCGGTGGCGGCCCTTCGGTAGAAGCGCTCGGCCAGCGCGTACTCCCGTCTGGTCTCGGCGCTCTGGCCGAGGCGGGTGAGGTCGGAGGGCGCGGAGAGGTGCTCCAGGCACGCTTCCCACAGCTCGGCCGGGACCGCCGCGTGCGCGCGTTCGGCCTCGGTCTGCTGGAGCAGGTACTCGGTCACGGTGTATCCGGAGATCTCGCCCATGGCGCCGTCGACGGCCGGGACGGGGTTCAGCAGTGACACGGCCCCGTACTGCCGCGCCGTCGCGTACTCCAGCGCGCCCGCGAACCAGCCGGGGTCGGCGTCGGCGCGTTCACGGTCCTGACAGTAGAAGGGGGCCGTGTCCCGCAGCAGGTCGAGCGGGAGCGGGGAGCGCGTTCCGAGGTGGACCAGGTCGACCGCCGCCGTGAGCAGCGCCCGTTCGTAGTCCTCGGCGTCCTGCCAAGCCCCCATCACCTGCGGTGCCGCCGCCATCGCCGGGATGAGCCCGAAGTCCGAGATCTCCAGGGCCGCGCGAATGCGGACGTCGGTGCGGGCCAGGTCCCGGGCGCGCAGGAGTTCGGCGTGTGACAGCCGTTCGGGCACGCGCACCACTTCGGCCAGGCTCAGCAGGTCGCGTTCCACGGCGTGGGCCTGGTACCCCTCCGGCATCGACGTTCCGACGTACTGCCGGTGGTGCGTCGTCGACAGGGTCCCCGCCAGCACCACCCGGCCCGACTGGAGCAGCCTGCGGACCGTGCCGCCGGTCAGTCCGGTCGCGCCGCCGAGGAACCGGTGAAGGCCGTCCAACCAGACCAGGACGCGGTCCCAGCCCTCCTCGGCGAGCGCGTCCAGGTCGCCCGCCGACCGCGGTTGCAGCAGCCACCAGTCGGGCATCAGGTCGAGCACGGCCTCGTGGAGGGAGCGGGTCTTGCCCACGGCGGACCTGCCCACCAGCACCACGAACCCGCCTTCGTCGGCGGCCTCGGCGAGCCGGGCCCGGACGCCCCCGGCGGCGTCGTCGACGTCGCGCCGCACATAGGAGGGGGAATCGCCCTCGGCCCCGGCCACCTCGACGGCCTTGAGCACGCCGAGCGACCGGGAACGGGCGTCGGCGACGCGCACCGAGCCCACGGGCCCGTTCGTCCTCCTGCTGACGGCCTGCTGCCAGGCGCGCATCCACAGCTCACGCGCCCGTTGGGCGGCGTCGGCGGGGTCCCAGCGCGCCAGCGCGGCCAGCGCCTGCGCCACCGCGACCACATCGGCCTGCTGGGGCGGGGCGGCCGGAGTGGCGAGGATGCGGTGGATCGAGTCGCGGCCGGGCCACCCGGCCACGTTCTCGGTGCCCAGCTGCTCGGCCTTGGCGTGGATCTCGTCCAGCGACGGGTGGCCCGCCTCCAGGTACAGCCCGTACAGCAGCTCCTTGAGGTCGCGCAGCGGCCCCGGCGGAACCCACGGCTTCTCGATCAGCCGCGGCCGCCGCACCGGCCCGCGCGTCCTGTCGCCACTCATCGCACTCATCATGGAGCCGCGCATCCCGCCGTGTCCGGCCAACTGCGGTCACAGTGGGCACAGGGGCGACTTTCATCGCAACTCGGAATCCGGCTTCCGGGCGCGCCGACGCTGATCACAGACCAAGCCGTCAAGCCGCATGGAGACCTCCACCATGAGCCTCGTCCAGCTTCTGGCCCTGCTGCTGGCCTTCTCGGCAGCCCTCAACATCGCCCTGACCGCCGGCATGCTCGCCCGCGCCGCAGGCGTCGGCGCCCCCAACGCGATCCTCACCGGGGCGGGAGCCGCGGCCACCTGCCTCGGCCTCTACTTCGCCGCCCTGGCGGCCTACCACTGACCTTGACGAAGTGCGGCGGGGGCCCGCGCGGGGGGGGGGGGGCCCCCCCCGGGGGGGGGGCGGGGCGCGGCGGGGGTGGGGGGGGGGGGGCCCCCCCCCCCCCCGCCCCCGCGCGGGGCACAACCCCGGGG
>JBITGK010000009.1:0-57011 GCA_044456955.1 Spirillospora sp. NPDC050679
GACGGCATGTCCATCGAGATGCGCGACACCGACGAGGACGTCTTCCGCGCCGCCGAGGAGCTCGGCATCGACCTGTCCCGGCGTGAGCCGAGCAGCGTCGAGGAGATCTGAGGGACGGCGTCCCGGCCCGCGCACCGACCGCTGAACCGGCGGCGGTGCTCGGGCCGGACGCCGAGCGGGGACGGGGCGCCTCCTCCGGGCTCACGACCGCGAGATGCCCAACTGGGCGGCGTGCGCGACCGGCCTCGTGAGGCGGCGCCGCCTCGATGAGGTGAGCACTTGCCGGTGCGTCATGCCGTGGAGCCCGGGGCGGAGGCCCGCTTGGCGGTGTCCCGCCGGGAGATGGCCTCTGCCACCTCGTCGAGTGCGGTGCGGAGGAGGGTCCCGTACGCGTCCTGGGGAAGGTCAGGGGCATGCTCTTTGGCCGCGGTGATGTGCTCGCCCGCCGCGTCGAAGGAACCGAGGCGACGGTAGTCGTCGGCGAGGTTGAGGTGCAGCGACGGGAAGAAGCCGGCGATGTGGAGGCCGGCGTGGTGCTGCTGGACGCGCTGCTCGGTCACGGCGTGAGCGGCGTCCAGGGCGCGGACGTCCCAGGCCAGGGCTTGGGCGGGGTCCTCGTAGAGGTCCGCCAGGTGGTGCGCGAGAGTGCAGCGGTGCAGCGGGTCGCCGGTGACGCCGATCGTGGACCACAAGGCCAGGAGCTCGCGGCGGGCCGAATCGATGCCACCGGCCTGCGCCTCGGCGACGGCCCGGCCGATGGCTTCCATGGTCGTGTCGGAGCCGGTGGGAGTGGCGGTCATGGTGTTGCTCCTCATCGTCGGTCAGGACGGGCGGTCGGGCTTGACGGGCAGGTCCCAGGCGACCGGCTGACCGCCCGCCATGATCCAAACCGTTTGCGCGCGGCCGTCGGTGCGGATGCGGAATTGTTCCTGGGGCGGGCTTCCCGCCTCGCGCCACAGGCTCACAGCCGTCTCGACGTCGTCCCACAGGCGTGCCGTTCCCGTCTGTCGCACGGTCCAGCCGCCGGCGGGTTCGGGTGTGAGCGATGCGGCCGAGTCGGTCTCGGTGTCGATGAGGTAGTCGACCCATGCGCCGTCGCCGATGCGCCGGGTCTGCCATTGCGCGCCGGGGGCGCCGAGCTGCGCCACGAACACGCCGGTCCAGTCGTCACGGATGTCCGGGCCGACGAGGGCCGGTCGCGGCTCGGCGCCTGCGAGCGCCTTGGTCAGCTCCGTCCAGCGCTCGCCGCTGATCGGGGGCGCCGCCTGCGGTCGGGCGATCATGAATGAGATGGTTCCGGGCAGGAATCGGCCCTCTGCCACGCCGTCGTCGCCCACGTCCAGCATGGCGAGCCCGTATCCGTGGAGCCAACCGGTCACCGTGACCAGGATGCGCCCGCCCGGCCTGGTCTGGTCGAGCCACGCTCGCGGGATGTGCCGGACCGAGCACGTCGCGATCACGCGGTCGTAGGGCGCGTGCTCAGGGACACCGTCGAGGCCGTCGCCGATCACCAGGGTCGGGGAGAGTCCGGCGCGGCGCAGAGCGGCGGCGGCACCGGCGGCGACGTCGGGATCGACCTCGACCGAGGTGACCTTGTCGTCGCCGAGCCGGTCGCACATCAGCGCCGTCGAGTATCCGGTGCCCGTGCCGATCTCCAGCACGGTCGTGCCGTCGTCGACGGCGAGGTGTTCCAGCATGCGCACGACCAGGCCCGGCAGCGTCGAGGACGATGTCGGGTCGCCGCTGACCGGCTCGGTCACGTCCTGCGGTGCGAGGTGTCCGTCGAGTTGGGTCACCAATGTCTCGTCGCGATAGGCGAGGTCGAGCCATCGGCCGACGTCGTGCTCGCCGCTGACCGGTTCCCAGCGAGTGCCCTGGTCGGTGTCGGTGCGGTGGAAGACCTCGGGCACGAACAGGTGGCGCGGCACCCGTTCGACGGCGCGGCGCCACTGCGGCGAGTGCAGGTCACCGGAGCGTTCGAGCTCGTCGGTGAGTGCGTACCGCCGGGACACGGCTCGTGCATTGATGTCGTCGGTCATGCGGTTCCCCGTTCGAGGAGATCGGCGAGCGCCGAGGTCATCGGGAGGCCGGGCGGTCGGGCATGACGGGCATGGCCAGGGTGGTGAGGTCGCCGCGGTCGGCGGACCGGATCGTGACGGGCCGGTCCGGTCCCCGCAGGTCGAGCAGCACGTCGGGGCCGATGGCGGTGCTGACGGCCGGATAGAGCGTGGTCAGCTCGAAGGAGATATGGAGGTCCCGTCCCGTCGTGGCGGCCGCGAGCGGAACGCCGGGGTGCTCCGCCCCCATCGCCAGAACGTTCAGGCCGTGCGGGCTCGTCCGCAGCGTGATCCGCTCCCCCGGGTGCTCTTCCAGGGTCCGCAAGAGGAGGTCCTTCGAGACCGTCACCCGGGTTGTGGCCTCAGGCAGCGACGCGAGCATCGTCCGGTAGTCGGGGAACTCCTCCGGCAGCAGCGAGCAGTTCCGGTCCTCTCCGTGGGCCGTGCGCAGCCGGAATCCGTGCGGCGTCGCCTCGATCCGCACCAGTGCGCTGCGGCGGATCTCCGCGGCCGCGGTCCGCAGTTCGTCACCGTCGACTGTGGCAGCCCACGTCGCGCCCGTTGACTCGACCAGGACCAGCGTCCGGATGGCGAGGCGGTAGCGGTCGGTCGCGGTCAGCGTGACCGCTTCCGGCGTCACCTCGACGCGCAGGGCGCCGAGCACCGGCATCCCCGGTTCGCGCACTGTCGCGGTCAGGACCTGCTCGATCGCGTCGGCCAGAACCGGCCCCTTCAGCGCGGCGATCGGCAGGCTCGGCGCGTCCGTGAGCGCCGACTTGATCGAAGCGGCCTTCCGCCGCACCGCCGCGGCGTCCCCGGCGACCTTCGCGACATGCTCGTCGATCAGCCGGGACGCCTCGCCGGGCTCGGCGTCGAGGACCGCTCCGACGGCGGCGAGCGGCATGGTGATCTCGCGGAGCCGGCGCAGCGCGACCGCTCGTTCGACCTGGCCGGCGGCGTAGTAGCGGTAGCCGGAGACGGGGTCGACCTCGACAGGGGGGAGCAATCCTGAATCGGCGTAGAAGCGCAAGGCGCTCGGGGTCAGCCCGGTGCGTCGGGCGAAGCCCCCGATCGGCATCAGCTCGGAGTTCGGCACCCCGCCATCGTCGGGGTTCGACCTACTTGAAGGTCAACGGTGGTGGCCCCTCTGCCGTTCCGCCTTGGTGCGGAGGGCTTGCGCGAGGGCCTGTCCGGTGAAGGAGGCATGGGCGGCCAAGTCCGCCGGCGGGCCCTCGAAGACCACGCGGCCCCCGGCGTCGCCGGCTCCGGGGCCGATGTCGACGACGTGGTCGGCATGGGCGACGACCCGCAGATCGTGCTCGATCACGACGAGAGTGGCGCCGTCGTCGACCAGTTCGTCGAACAGCGCGAGCAGCCGGTCGACGTCGCCGCCGTGCAGACCGGTGGTGGGTTCGTCCAGGACGATGCGCTGCCCTCGCCCCCGGCCGACGTCCCCCAGGTGCTTGGCCAGCAGCAGGCGCTGCTTCTCCCCGCCGGACAGGGTGTCCAGGGGCTGCCCCACGGCGAGGTAGCCCAGGCCGACGCGCTCCATCCAGCCGAGCCGGGCGACGATGTCGGCGTGGTCGGCGAACAGCCTGATGAGTTCGGCGGGGGCTGCGGCCAGGACGTCGGCGATGGTCGCGCCGTCGATGCGCGTCTCCAGGGCCCGGGGATTGAAGCGCGTCCCGCCGCAGGCGTCGCAGGGGGTGGCGACATCGTCGAGGAAGGCCAGTTCGGTGATGATGAAGCCGCGGCCCTTGCACACGGGGCAGGCGCCCTTGGAGTTGAAGCTGTACCAGGCGGGGGCGAGTCCCGACCTCGCGGCGAAGGCCTGGCGCACCCGTTCGGCGAGGCCGAGCTGGCTCAGCGGCGTGGAGCGGCCGCCGCCCCGTACGGGGTCCTGGCCCACCACGGTGAAGTCCGGGTGCTGCTCGGGCAGGTCCCCGGTGATCAGTGAGCTCTTGCCCGATCCGGCCACGCCGGTGACGGCGGTGAGGCGCTGCAGCGGGATGCCGACATCGAGGTTCCGGAGGTTGTGCGAGCGCGCGTTGCGGATCATGATGTGGCCGCGGTCCGGGCGGACGGCGGTGCGCAGCGCCACCGGTTCGCGCAGGGCGCGGGCCGTCGGCACGTCGGTGCGCAGCAGGGCTTCGGGGGTTCCTTCGAACAGGACCCGGCCGCCCCGGTCGCCGCCCGCCGGGCCCAGGTCGACGACGTGGTCGGCGAGCGCGATGACCTGCGGATGGTGCTCCACCACCAGCACGGTGTTGGCCGCGTCGCGCAGCCGCAGCAGCAGCTCGGTCAGCTGGCGCACGTCGTGCGGGTGCAGGCCGCTGCCGGGCTCGTCGAAGACGTAGGTCACCGAGCTCAGCGGGCTGCCGAGATAGCGGATGATCTTGACGCGCTGCGCCTCCCCGCCCGACAGCGTCGAGGAGACCCGGTCGAGGGCGAGGTAGCCCAGCCCGACCGACCGCAGCGCTTCCAGCCGCCTGCGCGTCTCGGCCAGGGCGGGGCGCACCCGGGGGTCGCGCAGGCCGGCGACGACGTCGTGGAGCCGGTCCACCGGCATCGCGGTCCAGTCGGCGATGGACCGCCCGTCGATCAGGCTGGCCAGGGCGGCGGCGTTCAGGCGCGCGCCCCCGCACGCGGGGCACCTCTGCTCAGCGATCACCCGGCGCATCGCCCGGTCGGTCTCCTTGGACCTCGACGCGGGCGGGTTGCGGATGTAGGCGTCGCGGATGCGCGTGACGACGCCGTCGAACCTGGCGGTCTTGGGGAAGCGCGGATCGGGGTCGGGCAGCTTCATCCGCTCGGCGAACAGGAAGTCCCGCATCTCCTGCTCGGTGTAGTCGCGCAGCGGCTTGGCGCGGTCGAACAGGCCGCTGTAGGCGAACCGCTTCCAGCGGTAGGTGCCCGGCAGGAACGCCGGGAACCGCACCGGGCCCTCGTCGATGGACTTGTCCAAATCCAGCAGGGCGTCGACGTCCACGTCCTGCACCACGCCGAGCCCCTCGCACGTCGGGCACATGCCGCTGGGGTCGTTGAAGGAGTAGGCGGGCGAATACCCGGCCGACGGTTCGCCCACGCGCGAGAAGACCAGCCGCAGCAGCGGGGCGATATCGGTGGCCGTCGCCACCGTGGAGCGCGCGTTCCCCGAGAAGCGGCGCTGGTCGATCAGGACCGTGAACGTCAGGCCGTCGATCGACTGCACGTCGGGCCGGGCCGCCTGCGGCAGGCGGTTCCGCACGAACGCCGGATAGGAGTCGTTGACCAGCCGCTGCGCCTCGGCCGCGACCGTGTCCAGCGCCAGCGACGACTTGCCCGACCCCGACACGCCGGTGAAGACCGTCAGCGCCCCCTTGGGGATCTCCACCGAGACGTCGCGCAGGTTGTTGGTCGCGGCCTTCTCGACGGTGATCCAGCGGCCGCGGTCGACGCCGCCGCTCCCGCCCTCCCCCATGCCTGCGGACCTACCCCGGCCATGATCACATCGAACCCTCCCGGCCACGCCGCCAAACGAGGTTCGCGTTGACGCCGACAAGGTAAAGCGGCCTGGTGATGCCGGACTGGCCTTGGCACACGGAGGCCGCGCCGCTCCGGCGCGGAATCCCGGAACTGGTACGCATGCTCCGTGAGCAGACGGGTGCTGCGGCCTCTGGCGCCGGGCCTGACCGGATTCGGCGCGACATCACCGGTGGCGGGCTGCGCCTGGCTGAGCGGTGCCGGGAACACCGCGACCGGCTCCGGATGAAGAAGGGGCTCCGGTTGCGCGAAACGGCCGCGTCACGCCTGCCGGACGTGGCCGAAGGGATGTGGCCGGTGCTGCAGCAGACGGCGGCGGTCACGCTGTCATGGGTGATCGCCGCCAGTGGGCCGGTCATCCGCAGCCGGTGTTCGCCCCCATCGCCACCGTGGTCGGGCTCAACGCCCAGCCGGGCGAGCGGGGGACCAACGCGGTCAGGCTGCTGCTCGGCGTCGCCGTCGGCGTCCTGGCCGCAGAGGGTTGCCAGCGGGTGTGGGACCCCTCCGAGCACCTGTTCGCCGCCCTGTCCACGGCGGTCTTCGTCTCCCTGACGGCCGCGTTGGCGCTGACGTCCGAACGGATCGTGATGGCCCAGGCGGCCGCCAGCGCCGTGATCGCCGTCCTCACCGGTGATCCCCACGCCACCGACCACCGGCTGATCGACGCGCTCATCGGCGTGGGCGTCGCCCTGGTGTTCAGCCAGCTGCTGCTGCCGGCCCAGCCGCTCTCCACGCTGCGCAGGGCGGAGCGGCGCGCGCTGCGGCACCTGTCGGAGACGATGGGCGATGTCGCCGACGCCCTGGAGCGGAACGACGCACCGCTCGCCGAACACGCCGCGGAACGGATGGAGGACGCGGTCGCCCACCTGGCGGACATCACCCACGTACGCGGCAGGAGCACCCGCTCGGCTCAGCGCTCGCCGCTGCGCCGCGGACGGCTCACGGCCGTCCGGCAGGAGGCCGAGCACGCCCACCGCCTGCAACTGCTCAGCCTGAGCTGCCTGTCGCTGATGCGGGCGGTGCTGGATCCGGCGCAGGGAGACCGGTCGATGACGGTCCTCCTCACCCAGCGGTTCCAGGAGGTGCTGGGCACTCTGGCCTTCCTCGACGGCGACGCCGGGCGACAGGCGGCCGGGCAGATGCTCGACCTCGTCCGCACCGTCGCCGAAGGCACCCGCGACGACCAGCGTTTCCGGGACACCGTCGGAGCGATCCTCCGCCAGACCGCCATCGACGTCCTGGTCTTCGCAGGCGACGGGGAAACGGCGGCTGCGAAGGCCGTGGACGCCGCCTGGCGGGCGCCGAACGCAGATCCGCTGGACCCGCGCCGCCTCGCACCTGGAAGAAGCGCCGACGACCCGGACGCATGACGTGCGCCACAAGAGCCGGGTGTCACAGAGCGGTGGGGGCCGGTGTCCTGTGTGCGACGGTGTCGGAGGCAACAGGCGGGATCCGATCATGAGCGACCAACCGACGGACATGACCGAGTCGCAGGTTCGCGGCGACAGCCTGGAATGCGCCACCCAGACCTTCGTGGCCCATTGGGGTCGTGGTCGCCCGAGCCGCTGCTGACCGCGCCGGATGTGGCCCAGGACGTCGGGTTGGCCGACAGCGTGTCGATGGCGATGCTGCGGGTGCTGGAGACGCTAGTGCGCAATCCCGAGAAGTTGCCGCGCGTCGAGCGGGAGACCGCCGTGAGCCGCTAAGACCGAAGCGTCCGAGCGGGACGCCGACGCGCGTCAGCCCGGCAGGCGCAGTCCCGCGACGAGGATCTCGACCAGGCGTCGCGCGTTGTAGCGGGGATCGCTGTCGGCGCCGATGCACAGGTTTCCCACACCGCGCATGAGCTCGTAGGGGTCCAGGTCGGAGCGGATCTCACCGGCGGCGGCCGCGGCGTCGAGCAGCCGGGCGCACACGGGCACGAGCCGGTCGAGGAAGTAGGCGTGCAGCGTCTCGAAACCGGCCTCGTCGGACTGCAGCGCGGCGGCCAGCCCGTGCTTGGTGACCAGGAAGTCCACGAACAGGTCGATCCACCGCCCCAGCGCCGCGTGCGGGGACGCGCCGTCGGCCAGCAGGGCCGGGCCGGCCTCGGCGCACGCCTCGATCTGGTGCCGGTACACGGCGATGATCAGATCCGCCCGCGTCGGGAAGTGCCGGTAGATCGTGCCCATCCCCACACCGGCCCTGGCCGCGATGTCGCGCACCGGGACCTCCACGCCCGAGGCGACGAAGGCCGCGGCGGCCGCGTCGAGCAGGGCCTCCTTGTTGCGCCGGGCGTCAGCCCGTTGGGGACGGGTCGCCGCACCCCCCGCGTCGTCGCTCACCGCACCGCTCTCTCATCACCGGGTCCGCCGATAGGACTCCGCCCCGCTCCGTCAGCGGAGCAGTGTTCCATTTTTCATGGTGCCAGATGGGCGGACCGCCGGCCAAACGACGGATCGGTCAGTGCGACGAACACGGTCGGGAGGTGACCGCCTCCGGTGTGCGGGCCGGTCCCCTTCCCTTCGGCGTGATCAAGGCATTGGCGCTCCAGCCGCACTCTGCCGGATTCGGCGTTCGGCCTGCGATCTGCGTCGACCGCTGTCGTCGCGCCGGCCCGCGCGAAAGCGCGGCTGGAGTGGCAAGCGCCGCCCGTCAGCCGAACATGCCGGGCTGGTAGTCGCCGGCGGGCTGCTGAATGATCACGTTCGCGCGGTTGAAGGCGTTGATGAGGGCGATGAGGCCCACCAGCGCGGCGAGCTGCTCCTCGTCGTAGTGCTTGGCGGCGTTCGCCCACACCTCGTCGGGCACGCCGCCGGCCGCGTCGGCGATACGGGTGCCCTGCTCGGCCAGCTCCAGCGCGGCGCGCTCGGCCTCGGTGAAGACCTTGGACTCGCGCCAGGCGGCGACCGCGTGGAGGCGGGCGGAGGTCTCCCCGGCGTGCTCGGCGTCCTTGGAGTGCATGTCGACGCAGAAGCCGCAGCCGTTGATCTGGCTGGCGCGGAGCGTCACCAGGTGCTGCGTCGCGAGCGGCAGCGTCGAGTCGGAGATCGCCTTGTTCGCCGCGATGAGGTGCTTCATGACCTTGGCGGCGAGCGGGCTCTCGAAGAGGTTCAGGCGGGCTTCCATGACGTGCTCCTTGCCGTTGCCGTTGCGTACGCCCTTAAGACCGGGAAGCACGGCGATTTGTGACATGGGGGCGTGTGACGCGCGTCTCCCGCCGCGTCGAGCGCCTCGCGAGGCCGTCCATGGGTGAACCGAACAGGAGCAGTGTTCGAGCCCGCATCGGACAGCGCGCTCGTTGGCCGGTAAGCGTCAGGCAGGCGGATTCTCGCGAGGCCAGCCGATCAGCAGTTCTTCCAGGCAGCGGGCGGCGGCTTCGGGGTCTTGGGTGATGAGCACTGGAGCGTCCTGAGTCTCATGGTAGGGATTGCCCGCCATGACCTGGTAGCCGTCTTCGGGATTGCGGTTGACGAAGGCGGGGGCGATGTGCCCGCCGTCGGTCCCGGCCGCCCAGAAGTCGGCTCCGTCGCCCAGACAGAACCGATAGAGGGAAGTGAAGGGGAAGAGCCTGCTCAGACTCGTGCGTCGAACCGCGCGCACCAGAGCGCGGAGGTTGGTGGAGTCCCAGCGAAGATCGGGGTCCGGTGAGGCGGCGTTCGGGTACGCATCGTTCGCCGCGAAGGCGTCCCACACTGCCGCCAGATCGTCTGCCATGCCTCCCATCGTTCCCTGCACGCCTCGACGAGGAAAGGTTCAGGAGCCGATTCCAACTCGCGCTCGGCAAGACAGGAGTTCCTCACACACTTGAAGCCATGGTCGGCGCACGCAGCACCGGCAACGCGTGTGCGCGAAGCGGCGTTCGGTGCGGCACGGCCCGTCCGCGCCGTGCAGGAGCGTCAGGTGCGCGGGGCGTACATGATGATGGCGACACCGACCAGGCACACCAGCGCTCCGATCACGTCCCAGCGGTCGGGGCGGAATCCGTCCACCACCATGCCCCAGGCCAGCGACCCGGCGACGAACACCCCGCCATAGGCGGCCAGGATTCGACCGAAGGCGGCGTCGGGCTGCAGAGTCGCGACGAACCCGTAGACGCCCAGCGCCACCACCCCGGCGCCGATCCACAGCAGCCCCCGGTGCTCGCGCACGCCCTGCCACACCAGCCAGGCCCCGCCGATCTCGGCGAGCGCGGCCAGCACGAACAGGACCAGGGACCGGAGGATCGTCATGATCGCCACCGTAGCGGCCTGATCTCGCTGGTCAGGCGCGGACGGCCGGACACGCGCGCCCGCTCACGCCATCGCCGCTACTCCCCAGCGGAGACGGCGGGGTGGGCGAGTTCGGCGAACGGCAGCGGGCAGCACGGCTCGTCCGCACACGTCAGCAGGTCATCGCACCCGGCGTCGATGGCCTGGCGCAGCGTTGCGCGGACGACCGCCAGATCGGCCATGCGCCCCTCGACCTCGGCCAGCTTGGCACGGGCGCGCTCCCGGAGCCCGGCATCGGGACGCCGGTGCCGGTGCGCTCCGGCTTCCAGCAGGTCGGCGACCTCGCCCAGGGTGAACCCCAGCCGCTGGGCCGTCTTGATCACCCGCAGCAGCGTCACCGCCTCGGCCGGGTACAGCCGGTGCCCGCCCGGCGACCGCTCCGGCTCGGCCAGCAGGCCCCGCCGCTCGTAGTAACGCAGTGTCTGGAGGTTCACTCCGGCCGCCGCCGCGACCTGACCGCTGCGCAACCCCGGCTGCTCTGTCATTCCTGCGCTCCGGGCGCACCGGTACCGGCGACCTGACGAGCACGTTCGGCCAGGACCGTCACCACCTCGGCGTGCCGGTCGGCGGCGCTGACCTCAAGCGCCAGGTCGCCCCCGGTGGCGGTCAGGGTGAAGGCGAAGAACGAACAGCACCCGGTCTCGCGCGCTACCAGCTCGGCCGCCCGCCCGGCCACCTGCGGCTCGGCGCGCAACCGCAACCGCACCCGTCCCGGCCCTATCTGACGCACTTCGGTGACCGCCCCGGCGAACAGCGCGTCGAACTCCGCCTCCCGCAACGGTCGCTCGGCCGTCGGCAGCGTGCACGCCTGCGGCGCCCACCCCTCGCCCACCGGGATCTGACCGGCGGCTCCTACCTGCTTCAGCTCCATGCCCCGACGGTAAGCCCGTACCCCGGTACCGGTTGCAAGCCCCGCTGCCCGGGTCGGGTGGACGCGGCCCGCGCGCATATCCGATCATGGGGAAATGTCGCTCCGCACGCACGAGGCCGACCTGTTCGAGAGCTCCAGAGGCCGCCTGGAGGCGATCGCCTACCGGCTGCTGGGATCGGCCGGTGACGCGGAGGACGCGGTGCAGGACACCTACCTGCGCTGGCACGCGGCGGACCGGGAGCGGATCGAGACGCCCGAGGCGTGGCTGACCAAGGTGCTCACCAACCTCTGCCTCAACCAGCTCACCTCGGCGCGGGCCAGGCGCGAGACCTACGTGGGGCAGTGGCTGCCCGAGCCGGTGCTGGAGGGAGACCGCATCCTCGGCCCCGCCGACACCTTCGAGCAGCGCGAGTCGGTCTCCATGGCGATGCTCACGCTCATGGAGCGGCTGTCCCCCAACGAGCGCGTGGTGTACGTGCTGCGCGAGGCGTTCGGGTATGCCCACCGCGAGATCGCGGAGATCCTGGACCTCACCGAGGCGAACTGCCAGCAGATCTACCGGCGCGCCAGGCAGCACCTGGCCGCCGAACGGTCCCGCACGGCCGTCGACGCGGCCGCCGCGCGGAAGATCGTCGAGGAGTTCCTCGCCGCGGCCCTCAGCGGCGACACCGAGCCGCTGGTCCGGCTGCTCGCCGACGACGCGGTCAGCGTGGCCGACGGCGGCGGCAAGGCGCACGCGCGCAAGGACCCGATCACCGGGGCGGTGGACATCGCGAAGTACCTGCGCGCCCTGTTCCGGCCGAGCGAGGCCAAGCGGGCCCTCGTCGGCGGCAGCCCCGCCTTCCACGCCGTCGTCGCCAACGGCGGTCCCGCCGTGCTGGCCGAGGTGGACGGGCAGGTCGTCGGCCTGTTCTGCCTCGACGCGACCCCCGGCGGCCTGGCGTCGATCCACATCCAGGTCAACCCGGACAAGCTGCGGCGCGTCGCGCGCCAGTGGGCGGCCGCCGGCCCCCGGCGCCCGCTGGTGGCCGACTGGTGACCCAGGTCACACCCGCTCGTTGTCAGGGATCGCGCGCCTGTCCGGTTCAGGAGGTGAGACCGAGCAGATAGGAGCGAGCCATGAAGCACCGCATCGTCGTCCTGGGGGCCGGGTACGCCGGAGCCAACACCGCCGGCCGCCTCGCCAGGCGCCTGCGCCGCGACGACGTCGAGATCACCCTGGTCAACGGCGACCCGGAGTTCGTCGAGCGGGTCCGCATGCACCAGCTCGCGAGCGGGCAGGACCTGCGGCCCCGTCCGCTGCGCGACCTCTACGAGGGCACCGGCGTGCAGGTCCGGACCGAGCGGGTCACCGCCGTCGACGTGGAGGGCAAGACCGTCGACCTCGGCGGCGAGACCCTCGCCTACGACACCCTCGTGTACGCCCTGGGCAGCACCGTCACCGACCACGGCGTCCCCGGCGTCGCCGAGCACGCCCACAACGTGGCCGGCAAGCAGGCCGCCCTCCGGCTGCGCGAGCGCCTGAGCGGGCTGGAGCCCGGCGGCACCGTCATGGTCGTGGGCGGCGGCCTGACCGGCATCGAGGCGGCCACCGAGATCGCCGAAGCCCGCCCGGACCTGAAGGTCGCGATCGCCGCCCGCGGCCGCGTCGGCGGCTGGCTCAGCGACAAGGCCCAGCGCCACCTGCGCGGCGCCCTGGACCGGCTCGGCGTCACGGTCCACGACCACACGGGCATCACGCGCGTCGAGGCGGACGGCGTGGTCACCGGTGCGGGCGAGAGGATCGGCGCCGAGGTGACGGTGTGGACCGCTGGCTTCACCGTCCACCCGATCGCGGCCGCCACCGCCCTCGAAGTCTCCGACGGCGGCCGGATCGTCGTCGACGCCGGCATGCGCTCGGTCTCGCACCCCGACGTGTACGCCGTCGGCGACGCCGCGTTCGCCGAGGGAGCGGGCGGGAAGCCGCTGCGGATGTCCTGCGCCGCGGCGACGCCGATGGCGTGGCTGGCGGCCGACGTCATCGCCGCGCGCCTGACCGGCCGCAAGGTCCCCGAGACCACGATCGGCTACACCGTGCAGTGCATCAGCCTCGGGCGCCGCGACGGGATCATCCAGCGCGTGACCCCCGACGACCAGGCCACCTCCACCGCCATCACGGGCCGGACCGCCGCCCGCATCAAGGAGATCGTCTGCGCCGGCGCGGCCTGGACCGTCTCGCACCCGACCATGCTGATGCCGAGCCGTCGCCGTCGCGTCGCGGTCGCCGAGGCGGCGGACGCCCGGCTCCTCGCCCACTCGCCCGGCCGTTGAGGGCCGAACCGCTCAGGCCGTCCCCTGCCGCTGACGCGGCTGCGCTCCAGCGGGTCCGCCCGCCGCTGGAGCGCAGCCGCGCCGACCGGCCCAGCACTGGTGAAATCGCTTACCGGCGGTCTGGCCGACCGCGGCCGCAAAATGCCGACCGGTCTCCCTCAGGAGCTCGTGAGGATGACGAGTCGCTGAGTCGCCCGGGTCATCGCGACGTAGCGGTCGACCGCCCCTTCGATGCCCTCGCCGAACGCCTCCGGATCGATGAGCACGACCAGGTCGAACTCCAGCCCCTTCGCCAGCTCCGGGGTCAGCGACCGGACGCGGGACCTCTCCTCGAACGCGGGGTCGCCGATGACGCAGGCCGTCCCCTCGGCATTCGCGGCGAGCCAGCCGTCGAGGATCGAGTCCAGTTCCCGGACCGCTCCGCGGACGACGGGCACTCCGCTGCTGCGGATGGAGGTCGGCACGTTGGCGTCCGGGAGCGCCGCCTTGATGACCGGCTCGGCCTCCGCCATGACCTCCTCCGGCGTCCGGTAGTTGACGCGCAGGGAGGCCATGGTGATCCGGTCGAGCCCGACCCGTTCGAGCCGCTCCCGCCACGGCTCGGTGAACCCGTGCCTGGCCTGGGCGCGGTCCCCGACGATGGTGAAGCTCCGGGACGGGCAGCGCAGCAGCAGCATCTGCCATTCCGCGTCGGTCAGCTCCTGGGCCTCGTCCACGACGATGTGCGCGAACGGGCCGGCGAGCAGGTCCGGGGCGGCGCCGGGCAGCGCCGTCTCGTCGACCAGGACGTCCTTGAGGTCCTGGTGGTGCAGCATCGTCACGACGCCTTCACCGTCGTCGTCGGCTTCGATCAGGTTCTCCAGCACGCCGCTCATGCGCTCGCGCTCGGCGGCGACCGAGGCGTCGTGGCGGCGCTTGCGCCGTGACGCCTGCGGGTCGCCGAGCCGCTGCCGCGCCGCGTCCAGGAGCGGCAGGTCGGACACCGTCCAGGCCTGGGCGTCCTCGCGCTGCAGCTTCCGGATCTCCTCGGTGCTGAGCCAGGGGGCGCACAGCCGCAGGTAGGCGGGCACCGACCACAGGTCCGCCACCAGGTCCGTCGGCTCGATCAGCGGCCACGCCCGGTTCAGGGCCGCGAGCAGCTCCGGGTCCCGCATCATCGTCCTGCGGAGCAGGTCGGGCGAGGCGTCGCCCTCGTACTTGTCGATCAGGATCGTGAGCAGCTCCTCCAGGACCTGGTCGCGCGCCTCGTTGTGCGGGGCGCCGGGCTCCGCCGCGCCGAACGCCTCGGCCCAGTCGTCGGCGCTCAGCCAGATGTCGGACCAGTGGGTGGTGACCGCCATCCCCTCGGTGGGCGGCTTCTCGTAGAACCTGACGGCCTTCTCGATCGCCTTCACCAGGTCCGCGGACGACTTCAGCCGCGCCACCTCCGGGTCGGCCTCGGGCACTGCCGCCGCCCCCTCGGGAACGAGGTCCCGCAGGGTGCAGGTCTGCACGCCCTCCTCCCCCAGGCTGGGGAGGACGTCGGCGACGTAGGCCAGGTAGGGCTGGTGCGGGCCGACGAACAGCACGCCGCCCCGGCGGTGGCCGAGACGGGGGTCGGAGTAGAGGAGGTAGGCGGAGCGGTGCAGGGCCACGACGGTCTTCCCGGTGCCCGGCCCGCCGTCGACGACGAGCGCGCCGCGTGACCCCGCGCGGATGATGGCGTCCTGGTCGGCCTGGATGGTGCCGAGCACGTCGCGCATCCGGCTCGACCGGTGGCTCCCCAGGCTGGCGATGAAGGCGGACTGGTCGTCGAGCGCGGCGTGCCCCTCGAAGCCGTCGGGGGTGAACACCTCGTCCCAGTAGTCGCTGATGCGGCCGCCGGTCCAGCGGTACCTGCGGCGGCTCGCCAGGCCCATCGGGTTGCCGTGGGTCGCCCCGAAGAACGGCTCGGCCGCCGGCGAGCGCCAGTCGACCAGCAGCCGGCGTCCCGCGCCGTCCTTGAGACCGAGCCGTCCGACGTACACGGGTTCGGAGCCGTCCGCGCCGACGACGCGCCCGAGGCACAGGTCCAGGCCGAACCGGCGCAGCGCGCGCAGCCGGGCGGTCAGCCGGTGCACCTCCATGTCCCGGTCCAACGCCCCCTGGCCCTTGCCGCCGGGCGCCTTGCGCGCGGCGTCGAGGCGGTCGGACAGGTCGGCGATCGACCGGTCGAGGCTCTCCGCGATGGCCGCGAAGTGCCGCTCGTCGTCGGCGATCAGCGCAGGGTCGGCCTTCTGGGCGAGATGGGCGGGAAGGTCGAATGCGCTGGTGTGCAGAGAGTTCAAGCGTTCGGCTCCGATCTGTGGTCCGCGGCTTTCGAGGCCAGGCGCCGGCCGTCGCCGGCGCGGCTGGACTTCGCTGTGTGGAGAAGGGGATCGCTTGCGGTCCCTGCGCATGGCAAGGCCGTTGGAGCGACGGTCTGATGGCGACGACTTGGTCGGGCGCGAGGCGGCACCGGTGCGCCCGGTCGCCCCGCTTTCGCCTTGTGCTCGACGGGTTCCGGCCGACCTCGCGCCGCGTGCAGCGCGCTTTTGAAAGCGTTTATGAGTCGACCGCGTACATCAGCCTCATATGTGGACCGGCGCCCTCGCACGATCCGGACGCCGACAACAACGCGCGCACTTCACATCCCCATTCCCCCAGGTACTGGCCTCGAACGATGATTGTGAGGCATGACGGGGGCCTTGCCGCAAGCCCCCCGGTGCGCTATAAATTGAGAGTGGAAAGGAGTGGGCACTCCTCCTTTTCCCCGATCATCCGCTGCGGCCGGACGGCTCCCCGGGCCTGCGGCCGTAGACGATCTTCCTCACCCGGCGGTCCCCGGCGTCGCTCCAGCCATGATCGCTGCGGGAGATCCGTTCTTTCCGTGTGGCCCCGGGCGCTATCGCGTTCCCAGATAGGCGTCGAGCGCGGCCGCGCCCGCCAGCATCGCCAAGCCCCGCGCCGTCAGCCGGGCGCGCCACTCCTGCAACGTCGCCTGCAGCGGCTCCGGGCCCCCAGCCGTCCGCACCCGCTCCAACACCTGGGCGATCTGCTCCAGCCCGTGCCCGCCCCGCCGCAACTGGTGGGCCAGCAGCACATCGCGCACGTCAGCGGACGTGTAGACGCGGTAGCCGGTCTTCGGATCGCGCCGGGGCCTGGTCAGGCCGGCCCGCTCCCACTTGCGCAGCGTCGCCGGCCGGATGCCGAGCCTGCGCGCCAGCGGCCCGATGAACGTCACGCCCGGTTCCGGCTCGCCCAGCGGCACCAGGTCGCGCAGCGCCCGTTCCACGTCCTCCAAAGTCCGCCGGTCGTCGGCCAGTTGCGCGTGGCTTTCGTCGATCAGCCGCAACGCCTCCTCGGCCTCGCCGCCGTTCACCGCCCGCATGATCGCCCCCGCCGTCGCGTGGCCGTGCGCGGGGATCAGCGCCAGGAACGTCCGCAACGCCGCCGCATGGCGCGGAGCATAGGCGCGGTAGCCGTGGGGCGAGCGTTCGGCGGGCGGCAGAATCCCCGCCTCCTCGTAATTGCGTACCGCCTGCGTGGACAGGCCGTGCTCGCGCGCCAGATCGATGGGCCGCAACCGCATTTTGAAGGTTCACCCTCCTTGGACGCTGAAAGCAGCGCCAAAGTCTACACAGAAGGTTCAATTTTAGAGTTGAAGGTATGAGCGAATCGATCCGGGACGCCGCCCGCCCCTTCACCGGCGGCGACCTCGCCGCCTCCCTGTCCCCCACCGCCCGCCTGTTCGGGCTCGGCGAGCCGACCCATGGCGTCGAGGTCTTCCTCGAACTGCGCAACGAGTTCTTTCGCCACCTCGTCGAACACCAGGGCTGCCGCTCCATCGCCCTGGAAAGCGACTGCCTGTCGGGTCTGGCCGTCGACGCGTACGTCACCGGCGGCGCAGGGACCCTCGACGGCGTGATGAGCCATGGCTTCAGCCACGGTTTCGGCGCCTCGGCCGCCAATCGCGAACTCGTGCGCTGGATGCGCGCCTACAACGAGCAGCGTCCCTCGCACGAGCGGCTGCGCTTCTACGGCTTCGACGGCCCGCTGGAGATCACCGGCGCCGCCGGTCCCCGCCCGGCCCTGACCGCGCTGCACGACTACCTCGCCGCCCACCTGGACCTGCCCTGGAGCCGCGAGACCCTCGACGGGCTGCTCGGACCCGACGAGCGCTGGACCGACCCGGCCGCCATCATGGACCCCAACCGGTCCATCGGCCGCACCGCCGAGGCCAGGGAACTGCGCCTGGCCACCGACGACCTGCGGGCACTGCTGCTCGCGCACGCACCCCATCTGACCGCCGCCACCTCCTCCGACGACTGGTGGCGCGCCGACCTTCACGCCCGCACCGCCGCAGGGCTCCTGCGCTACCACGCCGGCCTGGCCGACGCCGCGCCCACCCGCGTCGCCGCGCTCATGCGCCTGCGCGATGCGATGATGGCCGAGAACCTCGACGCCGTCCTCCGCCGCGAGGACCGCCGCGGCCCCACCCTCGCCTTCGCGCACAACCGCCATCTGCAGCGCGACAAGAGCCACCTGCACTTCGCCGGCATGCCACTTGAGTGGTGGAGCGCGGGCGCCATCATCGCCACCCGCCTCGGCGACCGGTACTCCTTCGCCGCCGCCACTTTCGGCAGCCGCAGCTCCGACGTCCCCCACCTCGACACCCTGGAAGGGCTCCTGGAGACCCTCCCGCACGCCCGTGCCGTCGTCGATCCCGGCCGCCTCACCGCCGCCCTCGGCCACAGGCCGGCGCTCCGCGTCCCGGCCGACCACACCTACCTGCCGCTCGATCCGGCCACCATCGACCAGGCGGACGCCATCGTCTTCGTCAGGGAGATCTGAGCGCCCGCGCCCTCGGCTCCGCGATCAGTCGCCGTAACGGTCGTAGGCATCGAACTCGCCGAAGCCGTCGTGCAGCCAGCCCAGGTCGCGCCAGCTTCCCGAGCCGTCGAGGGGACCCTCGTAGACGATCTCCAGGTAGCTGGCGGACTGGTCGGCGAGCCGGAGCCGGCGACCCCGGCCGTACAGGAACAGCGACACGCTGACATCGGGCTTCCCGTCGGTGTGCCGCATGCCGAGGACCCCTTCCCACGCCAGCTGGAAGGTCGGCCCGGAGGGTTCGGGGCCGCGCACCACGCAGGAGAACCCGTCCTCGATCTCGCCCCCGTCGACCACGGTCACCTGCTGGCCGAGGTGCGCGGCCAGGCTCGCGGCGAGCACGTCGATCGTCGCGCTCCACCGCCCGGACGGTCCGCCGCCCTCAGGTCCGTTCGCCACCGCCACGGCCGTCCGTCCCTTCTCGGCGCTTCCGGTCAGGGTCGATCCTCCATCGGCGCCCCCGCGTGTGTCGATCCCAAGGTCTGTCCGCCGTCAGGGTCCTGCCGATTCGTCGTAGCCGCGGAGGCGTCGCGGGCGCCCGGTCGGTTCGGTGATGTCGACGGCGCCGTCCAGGACGTCGGCGGCGAGGTCGGTGAGTCGGCGGCCGTGGCTGCGCGCATGGGTGCGCAGCCGGCCGAATGCCTGGTCGGGAGTGATGCCGTGGCGGGCCGCGAGCACGCCCTTGGCCTGTTCGATCAGCACGCGGCTGTTGAGCGTGCCCTGCAGTTGCTCGGTGATGAGCGGGTGCTGGTGCAGGAGCTGCTGGTGCACGATGCCGATGGCGGCCACGTCCGCCAGCGCTTGGGCGATGGAGAGGGCGCCGGTCTCCAGGCCGCCGGGGACCGTGCTGAACAGGCCCATCGCGCCCAGTCGCTGGTCGCGCAGCCGCAGGGGCAGCGCGTGCATCGCGGCGAAGTAGTGCTGGGCGGTGGCGGTGAAGTCCGGCCAGCGCGAGGGCCGGGCCGCCAGGTCGGCGCAGGTGGTCTGACGTCCGCTGTAGCAGGCGTCCAGGCAGGGGCCCTGCTGCTCCTGCAGTTGCAGGAGCTCCATCAGCCGCGCCTGCTGGTCGGAGGCCGCCGCGAGCGCCAGCGTGCCGCGCTGGTCGGCCAGCATGATCCCGGCCGCGTCGGCGCCCGGCAGCTCGGCGCAGCGCTCGGCCAGGGTGTGCAGCAGGTCGATGACGTCGAATCCGGCCACCAGGGTGTCGGCCAGCTCGACGAACGTCTCGGCCACTCGCCGTTCCAGCATGCTCGGTGCTCCTCCCGTGTCCCTCATCGGGGTCCTTCCTCCGGGCCGGGTGGGGGGTCGTCGTCGGAGCCGTCGGCGCCCGGGGGCGGCGGAGCGGGGCCGGCCCGGCCCGAGGGCGCGAGGACCAGCCGCCCCGCCACCACGTCGTCGGCGACCTGGCGCAGGCTGCGGTCATGGGCGAAAGCGTGGGCGCGCAGCCGCGCGAACGCCTCGGCCAGATCGGTGCCCAGGTGAACGGACGTCATCCCGGCGGCCTGGTGCACCTGGGGCCAGCGGTCCATGAAGGGCGCGTCCGGCCTGTCGGCCTCCGGGCCTGCGGCGGCGGAGGTGGTCTCGGCCAGCAGTTGCAGCAGGGCGAAGTCGGCCAGCAGCAGGGCGTCGGCCAGCTGCGTCCGGGTCAGCCAGCCCGCCTGGCGGCGGCTGAACTCCAGCGTCCCCACCGCGATCCTCCCGGCCAGCAGCGGGAAGACGAACAGTGCCCCGGCCCCGGCGGCGGTGGCCGCCGGAGCCAGCAGCGGCCAGCGGCGCCCGGTGCCGCCCGCCCGCAGGTCGGGCACCAGCACGGGCCTGCCTTCGCGGAGCGCGGACGTTCCCGGTCCTTCGCCCAGGGTGGCCTGCAGTTCGGCCAGCGCCTCCCCCAGCGCGCCGACGGCTTGGACCGGCTCGTACACCTGCGAGCGAGGGTCGATCACCCCGATGCCTACGCCGTCGGCGGCGACCAGGCAGGCGGCCGCCCGGCACACGTGCATCACCGAGACGGACGTCCGCTCACGGGCGGCCTCTTCCGCGACCGCCGCCCGCACCCTGTGGGCCCGGTTCAGCTCCATCCGCACCCGCCGCCCGTCATCACCGCCGGCCGTATCACGGGACGTTCCGTTGCCGTCTGGACATCTACGGTAACCACAGCCGCTGTACCGATGCCACCGGTTCGCTTTTGATCCTTGGCGGAAGCAGGGGCGCAGCTGCGCACCGCTTCCGGCGTACCCGTGGCCTGGGCTTCCAGCCCGGAGGCGCGGCCGATCCGAAGACGTCCCTCCTCGGCCGCTTGCCGGTGGCGCTTCTTTGCTTAACAAATCGCTTTGAACGGACGATTCACCCCGAAGTCGCATCCGGATCTTTTGGTTGTGGTAGCGCGATCGACCCGTACGGCAGATGGTGGGAGGAGTGCTTTGAGGCTTGTCGTGTCCGCCCGGACGGGGAGCGGGCCGTCCCGGAGTATGGCGGCGAACGGATGGCCTGCCCATGGCGGGTCCCGGAACGGGCGGGAAGCGATGGCCGATGAGATCAGCGCGGACGAGGTCGCCGCGAGCGTCGCGGAACTCCAGGCGCTGCTGCTGAACTCTGAGACCGTGGAGCAGTTCCTGCGCGAGACGGCGGCCCTGGCCGCCGCCAAAGTGGGCGAGGGCATGTCATGCGGGATCACTTTGTGGTCGCACGGGTGCCCGCGGACGGTGGCGTCCACCGACGCCCTCGCCGCCCAGGTCGACGAAGTGCAGTACGGCTTGGACCAGGGGCCGTGCATGCACGCCCTGCGCTCCGGCGAGCAGGTCCGCATCCCCGACCTGCGGGACGACCGGCGGTGGGGCGGCTACGCGGTCCGGGCCATGGCCCACGGCGTCCGGTCCTCGCTGGCGTTCCCGTTGCGCAACAACGGCGAGACGCTGGGGGCGCTCAACCTGTACGCCCGGCGCGCGGAGGCTTTCGACGAGGCGGCCGTGCGCCGGGCCGAACTGTTCGCCCAGAACGCCTCGGGGGCGTTGTCGATCGCGATACGGCTGACCCGGCAGGTCGCGATGACCAAGCAGCTGCAGGCCGCGCTGGCGTCCCGGGCCGTGATCGACCAGGCCGTCGGGGTGCTGGTCGCGCAGCGCCGCATCCCCTCGGCCGAGGCGTTCGAGATGTTGCGCACCGCCTCGCAGAACCGCAACGTCAAGCTCCGGGTCCTGGCCGCCCGGATCGTCCAGAGCGCCGGCGGCGGACCGCCCCGCTCGCCCTCGTTCGCCCCGCCGCGCTGACCCGGAGCCGGGCCGCGATGACGAGCGCGAACGGGTAGCCTTCCGGCGCCGCGCGTAGGGCCGGGCAACGCGTCGTTGATGTCGCGCACGCCGTCGGGTACTCGACCCCGAGCGCGTTCCTGGCGGCGTTCCGCCGGACGGTCGGCACCTCGCCCGGCCGCTATCTCAACGGAGACGCCGACCTCAACGCTTGATCCCGCCGTTACTCCTCGGCGGTCGCCACGCCGTGCGGACGGGACGTCCTGTCAGGGCCGCCGTGCCACGGCGGCGGTGACCGGGCTGAGCAGGTTCCAGCCGAGGGTCCGGTAGAGGGCGCATCCCTCCGCCGTCGCCACCAGGACGCCGGTACGAGCGCCGGCGGCGGCCGCATGGGCGCTCAGGGCCTTCATGACAAGGGAGCCCAGGCCGCGGCGGCGGTGCGCCGGATCGGTGTGCACCTGGTCGGCGACGGTGTAGGCGCCGGTGCGCGCCATCCGTCCTGCGGCGGCCGGTCGGCCGGCGGCGTCGCTGACCTCGGCGGTGATGACGCCCGCGGTTTCGTCCACGCTCAAGGTGTAGCCGCCGGGAACGTCGACCTCGCCAGGACGCAACGGCACGGTCATCAGGTATTCAGGGTCTTGCACCTGCCAGTTGGACGGCAGCGCGCCCGCCACCTCGCGCGGGTCGGCGCAGATCTTCAGCCAGGTTCCGGGGACGGCGTCCCGCGCGGCCAGGCGGCTGACGGCGGCGGGTTCGAAGCGCGGCAGCACGTAGCGGGTGAGGTGGCCGGGAAGCCCCACATCGACCCGGTACCCGCCGGGCACCGCGACCGGTGCGGGGGTGGCGCGGCTCACCGTCCAGCCCCGGACCCACATCTCGACGACCTCGTTGATCACTGCCCGTCCTCCCGGAGGCGACCGGGGCACCACTTTATTGCAACTAGCTCGCAATAAGGTGGCGCCCGATCAGATCGCCCGCCGGGAAGGCCGGTGCCGCCGGATTTTTCAGTGGTGTCCCGCAGCCTTCTGGAGCAACGGCCTCAGCGGCCGGGGGCGGAGGCTGCGCCGCTTCAGAGGACCTCCACGATCCGGCACTCGATGCCCTCCGGACCGGCCGGCGCCTGAGCCGGGGTCGTGCCGCTGAACGCCGTGGTGTCGCGGACATCGAACGTCCGTCCCCCGATGCGCTGCTTGGTCGCGGCGTCGAGCACCTCGACCGTCACCTTGAAGCGGGACGAGTCGCCCTTGACGGTGCCGCTGATCGTGACCGTCCCGACGCCTCCGCTGGACTCCACCTGGCAGTTGACCTTGGCGCTGTAGTTCCGGTGGCCGAGGCGGGGGGCGTCCTCGCCGAAGAGGCCGGGGGCGAGCAGCCGCAGCAGGAAGAGCAGGCCGATGACACCCGGCACCAGGACGGCGATCAGGAGCGCCTTCCGGTGCCGCCGCCGGTCGCCCGGACCGTGGGGATCGCGGGCGAGCGTCCACTCATGCGTGGGCATATGACCTCGCTAACGTTATTTCGGGCGATCATATCCGGGCGCAACGGTCAGCCGGCTTGAGGAGGCAGGCAGGTCGGAGGCGTGGGCGCCGCTTGGCCGGACGACGCGGCGGGCCTCGATCCTCGGGTCTTTCCGCGGGTGGAGCGGCCTCGCCCCCGCCGTCCTGGTGAGGGCGTCTCAGCTTGAGTGGACCAGCGTTCCGGCGGTGATGGTGGCGCGGATGGGCGCTTCGGCGAGCTCGTCGGGCGGGGCGACGAGCGGGTCGAGGGTGAAGGCGGTGAGATCCGCGCGGCAGCCGGGCGCGATCCTGCCCGCGCTGCCTTCGAGACCGGCGGCGAAGGCGGGAGCCATCGTCATGCCTTGCAGGGACTGCAGAGCGGTGAGTCCCTGCTCGGCGCGGACGGGTGGTGCCGTGGTGCCGGGCAGGCGCCGCAGCTGGGCCGTCGCGAGGGTGAGGCGGGCGTCCAAAGGGGCGACCGGCCAGTCCGAGCCCAGCACCAGGACGGCTCCGGACTCGACGATGTCCCGGCATCGCCAGGCCCGGCCGGCGCGGGCCTCCCCCAGCCTGGTCGACCAGGCGTCGGTGTGATCGGCGCGGGTGTAGGTGGCGTGGGCGGGCTGCATGGAGGCGATGACGCCCTGCGCGGCGAAGCGGGGGATCTGGTCGTCGCCGAGGGTCTCGATGTGCTCGATGCGGTGCCTCGCGGTGCCGGGGACGCCGCGCAGGCTGTCCAGGACGTGCCGGACGCCGGCGTCGCCGATGGCGTGGGTGGCGGTCGGCACGCCGGATTCGGCCAGGCGCGCGACGGCGCGGGTGTAGTCGGCGGGATCGCGCCAGAAGGAGCGCTTGTTGGCGCCGCAGCAGTCGGGGCTCTCCAGCCAGGCCGATCCTCCTTCGACGCTGCCGTCGATGAAGAGCTTGGCGCCGCCGACGCTCCAGCGGCGGCCGGCGCTGTGGCGGATCTGCAGCAGGCGGTCGATGTCGGCGTCGGCGGTGCCGGGGTTGACGTCCGCCGCGAAGCGGAGCCGCACGGGCAGCTCCCCGTCCCGTTCCAGCGCTTGGACCAGTTCGAGGGCGTGGGGCTCCAGGTCCATGACGTGGCCCTCGGTCAGGCCGGTGGCCGCCATCGTTCGGAGGACCTCCATGAGCCGCCGCTGGTGCTCGGCGGGATCGGGCGGCGGTATGACGGCCATGAGGGGGGCGAAGGCGTCGCGTTCGATGAGGTGCCCGGTCGGGACCCCCTCGGCGTCGACGGCGACGGCGGAGTTGCTGGCGAACTCGCGCGGCCCGGTGATGCCCGCGGCTCTCAGCGCGGCGTCGCCGGCCAGCACCGAATGGCCGTCGTAGAAGAGGAAGGCGGCCGGGACGCCGTCGAGCACGTCGTCGATCACCATCCGGTTGATCTGCTCTCCGGCGAAGACGTTGTGGTTCAGGCCGTGGCCGACCAGCCAGCCGCCCCGCGGCGTCGCGCGGACCGCTTCTGCCACCGTCGCCCGCAACTGCCGGACGTCCCGCACTCCGCTCAGGTCCAGGCCGCCGACGGTCATGGTGCCGATGACCGGATGCAGATGCCCGTCCACCAGCCCCGGCGTGAGCGTCGCTTCGCCCAGGTCCATGGTCCGGGTCGCCCGGCCGCGCAGCCCCAGGGCGTCGTCGTCCAACGCGACGATCAGCCCGCCGCGCACCGCGACCGCGTGCGCGGACGGCCTCCGCTCGTCCAGGGTGCGGATGCGGGCGGCGGTGATGATCAGATCGGCGTCAGGCACGGCGGCACTTCCTTCGTCGGCCGGCGGACCGCCGCGACGGACCGGGGGCGGTGCTTTCGGGACTGCCTTCTACGCACACCAGGAGCAGTTCCACCGGCCGCGCAAAGCCAAGCCCGGCACCCTGCCGCGCATCGCCAAACCGACCGTCAAGAGCGGTGCCACGCCCGGCGGCGGGCACGCGGGGGCGACAGGCGACGGGACGCGGCACGGGTCCGGCGCCGCCTCCAGGCTTCGCCGTCGTCACCGCACGGCGCACGCGCGTCCGATGTTCATCGGATGTCCATTTCGCGGCAGGTTGCGCAACAACCTTTATGAAAAGCCTCATCATATAGCCGCCTATCGACCCTTACCCTTCTGAGTAAGGAGAGCGTCAGGCTCGTGGTAAACAATTTTGCCCAGCAAAACTATCCGCAAGTGATAAAACATGCCTTGACGTCGCGCTCTTCAAAGCGGTTCCGCGCCGCGCGTCCGAGGGCGGTCACCGCTGTAGATATATTCCCGGCGGCACTGAAATGCTTTGGCGCGTCAGACCCCCCGAGGAAAGGCTGAAAATGCGCCAAAGAAATGGTGTGGTGCGGCGTCTGCTCATCGGCGGAATGGCCGGTGCGCTGGGCGTCTCGGCGGCCGTGGCGGCAGGCGCGCCGGCCGCCGTGGCGGCGCCGGCGAAGCCGGGCACGACGGTCACCGCCGCCGCCCCCGTCAGCGCCGACGTCCAGAAGGCGATCAACACCAAGCGCATGTCCCGTGATGGGGCGGTGCAGGCCTACTGGACCCCCGAGCGGATGCGCACGGCCATCCCGCTCGACGCCAAGCCCAAGCGCGTCGCCGGCGCCCCGGCGCCCCAGGCCGGACCGGTGCGCGCCGTGGCGCCCGCCAAGGGTTCGGCGAAGGCGGTGGCGCCCAAGACCGCCGGCAAGGCCCGCACCACCGCGGCGGCCGCCGCGGTCAACGCCAGCGCCACCGTCGGCAAGGTCTTCTTCCGCAACGCCACCGACGGGCTCAACTACGTCTGCTCGGCCGGCACCGTCAACAGCAGCTCCAAGCGGATCATCAGCACGGCGGGCCACTGCGTGCACGGCGGGGCCGGCGGCAACTGGCACCAGAACTGGACGTTCGTCCCCTACTACAACTACGGGAACCGCCCCTACGGCACCTGGAGCGCCAACCAGCTGGTCAGCTTCACCGGCTGGACCAACAGCAGCAACTTCGACTACGACGTCGCCTTCGTGAAGGCGAACGACCTCAACGGCGTGCGCATCGTCAACAGCGTCGGCGGCAACGGCATCCAGACCGGCCAGTCCAAGTCGCGCGCGATGACGATCCTGGGCTACCCCTCCGAGGCGCCCTACCCGGGCGACTGGCAGTACTTCTGCCAGGGCACCACGGCGGCGTCCGGCAACCGGATCTCCATGCCCTGCCCCCTCACCCGCGGGGTCAGCGGCGGACCGTGGCTCTTCGGCTACGACAGCAACACCGGCCTCGGCTACGTCAACGGCACCTCCAGCACGACCAACGCCGGCAGGACCACGCTGTGGAGCCCCTACTTCAGCGCTGACGTCTGGAACCTCTACAACTACACCAACAACCTAGGATAGGAACCGCCGAGCCACCGCCTGCCGGACCCGCCGCCCAAAAGGCGGCGGGTCCGCGCGGCTCACCGTGACATTCGCGAAGGAAATTCATGACGATTTCCCGCAAGGCCTGTTTCGCTTTTCTGACCGCCGCCGTCGCGGTCGGACTCGTCCTCGGCGCCGCCCGCGTCCTCAACGCGGCCGGGCGCCCCTCCCCTCCCCCGCAGGACCCGGCGGCGCCGACCTCCCACAAGCCCGCCCCCGCGCCGTCGGACTACTGGACCAAGGAACGCGTCGAGAGCGCCCGGCCGGCGCCCATGCCGATCACCGAGGAGTAGCCCGGCGGGCACCGCCGTCGCGGTGTCGCCCCGGGCCCGGCGCGCGTGCGCGGCGGACTGGCCCGCGGCTTGTCCAGCGAAGATCGGAAATGGCCGGTGCCGGTCGCGCCCGCGCGAACCGCCGCCCTTGATCGTTTGCGCGGTTACGGTGCCCGTGTCCACCACGCTGAGCAGAAGGACCCCGCCGTGCTGACAGTGCGCACCCTTCGGTTCCCCTCTACGTCCACCGGACACTGGTCCTGCCCGGTGGCCGCCACCGCCCTGGCCGAGGACCTCGCCCCCCGCGCCTTCGCCCGCACCGACCACGCCCGCCGACGCGCGCACGCCATGTGGCTGGGAACCCCGTGGCCCCTCATGCACGCCGGCGTGAAACGCGGCGCCGCGGTCGGCGTCGAGGAGCTGGCGATGCTGCTGCGCGGCTTCGACCCCATCCACGGCCTGGCCGGCATCAAGCAGCGCGGCGACCGTGCGGTCAGCGGGCACCTGACCTTCTCGGCGCCCAACTCGGTCTCGTGGCTGTGGACGCAGAGCGACGACGAGGGTCGCGCGGAGATCGAGCAGGCGATGATCCAAGCCGCCCACCGCATGCTCGGGCACCTGGCGCTGAACCGCCCCCTCCTGGACGGCGAGCAGGCCGGCACCGGCTACGTCGCGGCGATCGCGCTGCACGCGATCGCACGCGACTCCCCCCAGCCGCCCCCGCCGCTGCTGCACGTCCACTGCTACCTGCTGGGCATCGCCGGCGAGGACGGCGACACCTGGGCGCCCGACCCGGGCGCGCTGGCCGAGGAGACCCTCGGCCGCGAGGGCGGAGCCTTCGGGCGGGCGGTGCTGGCCGACGAGCTGCGCGATCTGGGGTTCCAGATCCAGGCCCGCACCGGCCACCAGGGCCGCTACTTCGAGGTCAAGGGCGTGCCGACCGAACTGCTGAGGCCGCAGGTGTCGGTGCAGGCGCGCTGCGACGGCCCCGTACAGGAGGAGCCGTACGGCGCCTAGGCGCGTCGTCCCGGCAGTTCGGCGGCCGCGGTCCCCAGGCGAGATCGTGGGCCTTTGGTGAGGGCGACGCGGCCGCCGTTTAGCACTAAACGTGCATGGATAGCTACTCTTTGTGAATAGCAGATATATCTGGACTTCAACGGCCCTGGCCATGGCCGTGAGTACCGCCCTCTCGCCTGTCCCGGCTCAGGCGGAAAGCACCTCCAAGACGCTGAAGTACACCGGGAAGCCGCAGCAGTTCACCGTCCCTGCCAGCGTGCGTTCGGTTCGTGTGAAGGCTTACGGCGCGGCCGGAGGCGGACCCGCATACGGCCATGGCGGAAAGGGGGGCCTAGGCGCCCAGGTCACCGGGTGCCTTCCGGTGGACGGAGGCGAGGTCCTCGACGTCATCGTCGGTGGGGCGGGATCGCCTGCCGACGGGCCCGATCCGAGTGCGGGCGGGTACGGGGGCGGCGGCGACGGCGGGTCCAGCTCCGGAAACGGCGGGGGCGGTGCCACCTGGGTGCGCCTTGGATCTGCCGATCTGGTCGTCGCCGGAGGCGGTGGAGGCGGTGGGACGGCGAGCGGGGCGGGAGCCGCCGACGTCGCCGGCGGTCACGGCGGCAAGACCGGTACGGCCGGAACACCTCGTGTACGAGGCATCGACGGAGGGCCGGGCGGCGCCGGGGGCGCCGGAGGAGCGGGTGGTGCGGCCGGCGAGGGGCCCCGGCCGGAACTGAGCGGTGCGCGAGGTTCCGTGGGGCAGGGCGGCGCAGGATCGATCATCGGAACGGGCTACTACACAGGCGGTAGCGGCGGGGGCGGGGGCGTCGTCGGCGGTGGCGGAGGCGGCGCGGCCAACTGGGAGAACGGCGGGTTGCACACAGGCGGCGCCGGTGGCGGCGGCTCCAGCAAGGGTCCTGAAGGCGCGGTCTACAAGACGGGTGCACGGCAGGGCGACGGCGCGGTCACCTTCACCACCGACCCCGCCTGGGGTCCGGACTGCAAGGCTCCCGAGCCCGGCCCCCGTCCCGGCAAGCCCCGGCTGACGATCGCCAAGAGGGCCGACGCGAAGCGGGTCCGTCCTCACGGCGTGGTCGGCTACACCGTCACCATCAAGAACCCGACCAAGGCGACGGCCGGCGGGGTGAAGGTCACCGACGATCTGAAGGACGTCATCGACGACGCCGTTTTGCAGGTCGAGACGTTGAAGGCGTCCTCGGGATCGGCCTCCTACCGCCGACCGGTCGTCACCTGGCGCGGTGACATCAAGCCAGGCGGCACCGTGACTCTCACCTACAAGGTCAGGGCCACGCGCTACGGGAACGGCCGTCTCGACAACCTGGTCACCGGACCGGCCGGCTCCAACTGCGCCCCAGGCTCCCGAGACCCACGCTGCCGCACCCGCGTGCTTCTCAGGGGGAAGGACAAGCGCATCGTCCAGTAATCCGGCGCCGACTCCCTTCCGGGACCTATGGCGTTGGAACTGAACGCTCCCGGCAGAAGGCCGGACCCTTCCTGCCCCGGCCCTTGTACGCGAAGGCGTTTTGTCGCGCGCTTTCTGGGGCCTGGGCTCAGTGTTATGTGAAAGGCCGAGCGGCTCTCCCTTCCGTACCGTGCCCGGTCGCGGTCAGGAGGTGTGGCGGAGGAGGGCGGGGACGACCTCGTCCCAGGTCCGGCGCGGGAGCCCGTTGCCGGTGTCCGGCAGGATGATCAGTTCTGCGGCGGGGATCTCGGCGGCGAGCGCCCGGGCGTTGCCCGGCGGGAAGAACGGGTCGTGCTCGCCGTGGATCACCAGGGTCGGCGCGGTGATGTCGCCGAGGCGTTCGCGCCAGCGCGCGCCGCTGTCGAGGGCGGCGAACGCCGTGGCCATCTGGTTGGCGCGGTGCGCCTTGCCCGGGTCGGAGGCGGCGGGGGTGCGGTCGTAGATCCGTTCGATGTTCTCGCGCGCCTCGGTCTCGTCGAAGGCGGGGCCGGTCATCAAGCGCGCGTTCGCGAGCATGGAGGCGACCACCGACGCCCGGTCGGTCCAGTCGACGGCGGGCCGGTTCATGAAGTGGGCCATCATCTCGGGCGCGTGCTCGGGCAGGTCGGGATCGTTCGGCCCGGGCGCGGTGGGCCGGGTGCCGATGAGCGTGAGGGACGCGACGCGGGCGGGGTGGTCGAGCGCCAGGAGCTGGGCGATCCAACCGCCGACGCCGAACCCCGCGAGGTGCGCGGACGGCAGCCCGAGGGCGTCCAGGACGCCGGCGGCGTCGGCGACCAGGTCGCGCAGCGTGTAGTCGGGGGCCTCGGGGTCGGCGTAGGTGGACCTCCCGGTGTCGCGCAGGTCGTAGCGGACGACGAACCGGCGCAGGGCGGCCAGGCGGGTGCACAGGTCGTCGTGCCAGGTGAGCATCGTGTTGCCCACCAGCAGAATCGGAGTGTCAGCCCGATCGCCGAACGTCTCGACGCACAGTTCCACCCCGTTGGTCTTGATGAAGGTCTCCATGCGGAGTTCGACCAGCGGAACGCCCGGAACTCATCGACGAACGACCCACCGCCGGGTTGGACGCAGAACGCATCGACTCGCTTCCCGCGGCACTGTCCACCGCGTCGCAGGCCCTCAAGAACAGGAGCCGACCGAGCTGATCTCCCGGGCGATCTGCCGGAAGGTGCGCAGGACGTCGCCGCACAGAGCACTTCCGAACCACTGGCACCAGACGACGCCGCACGTCACTGGCATGGATGTCCCGACGGTGAGGGCGAGACATTCCAACCCTTCTGCAGCCGTGCTTCCGGGGGATCTTCTCAAAGCGGCTGTGATGTTTCCGGTTGTGGCCATGGGGTGGCGAAGACGGCGGGGCGGGAACGAAGCTCTCCCTTGGTCGCGTCGGCCGAGCGAGGGAGATCCCGTGCGAGTGCGCATCCCGTTCCTCTTGGCCTCCCTGCTGGCGGTGCCGTTGTCGGCGCTGCCCTTGGCCGGTACGGCCCACGCGGCCGTGCCGCTGACCGCGTCGATCGTCTGCGACCCGGCCGCCGGGACCATCTCCACCCGCCTGGCGGGCGACCTGGTGCCCGACTACGCCTACAAGGTCGAGTTCGCCACCTTGACGGGCAGCACGGTCGACACCGCCGGGGCCCATCAGGTGATCCCCTCGACCGGCGTGCTGGCCACCGTCCCGGTGACCAGCGGAGCGAACGCCTACATCGACGCCACCGGCTACAGCAAGACCTGGCAGGCGTCGGACTACCGCTTCTACACCGAGACCGTGCGCGCCACCGTCCGACGGGCCGGCGACAACGTCGTGGTGACCCAGCGAGATGGCACCTGCACCTACGACACCCGCACCACCCTGGCCTTGACCTGCGACAAGCAAGCCGGTGTCTTCGCCGCGCGCAGCCGGGCCACCGCCATGCGGCCCAACACCGCCTACCGAGTCGAATACCTGTTGAAATCCAAGTCGCAGTCGACTCCCGGAGGCCTGGTGTGGTCCACCGGCCCCTTCCTGTACAAGACGGTGGAGACCACCACCTCCGCCGGTGGCGACCTGGACGTCACCGGCTTCACCCAAGCCGGTCCGGACAACTACCGGCAGGAGTACTGGGTCACCGCCGTGGTCAGGGAACTCCAGCACAGCGTGATCGTTGGCCGCGCCGACGCCTACTGCCTCTACTCCCCCACCGCCTGAGCCGTCCCCGCAGGGCCATCGGTACGCGGCGACGGACGAGTGAACGCCGGTCACTCCTCCAGCCCTGTGAGGTTCCGGTGTGGACGGCGGCCGCTGTGCGACTCGGGCGTTCAGTACACGTAATAGCCGTCCTGGGCGGCGGCGCGTTCGTTGAACTCCGCGAACTCCTTCACCCACTCCCCTACGAGCGCATAATCCGGGGCGTCGTCGTAGAAGCTCAGCAGGTCGACGATGATGCTCGTCTCCAGCACCCGGCGCAGCCGGGTGCCGATGAACTCCGCCTCCTGCGCGGTGATGCGCCAACCGGCGTTGGAGAAGAACCTCTCGGCCGGTACGGTCTGGGCGCAGACCTCCAGGCCGGGGCCGCCCATCGCCGCCGTGAGCCCGTCGTCGGCGATCGCGCCCGCCTCCACCATGATCAGGCGGATGTAGTTCATCTGGTAGTGGTTGAAGGCGCAGGGAACGGCCACGCCGTCATAGGACTTCTCGAAGGTGAAGGCATAACCCATGCGGCGACCTTAGCGACGCCTTCGGACATTCGGACTATTGCCGGTGGTGCCGCCTGTCACTCGAAAAGGCCGGTCAGCCGGACGGCTTCCTCGGGAGTGCCTGCGTGGAGGACTCCTTCCACGGGACGGCCGTCGGCGTCGGTGAGGCGCCAGCCGCCCATCTGGACGACGGTGGTGTCGTGGCGGCGGGCCAGGGCGAGTTCGGACAGGGTGCCCCAGGAGCCGCCGACGACGATGACCGCGTCGCCGGAGAGGGCGATGACGGCGTTGCGGGCTTCGCCGATGCCGGTGGGGACGGCCACGGTGAGGTGCGGGTTGGCTCCTTCCCGGGTGGAGCCGGAAAGGACGCCGACCACGAGGCCGCCCGCTGAGGCGGCGCCTTCGGCGACGGCTTCCATGACGCCGCCGTAGCCGCCGCAGATCACGGCCGCGCCGTTCTCGGCCAGGAGGCGACCGATCTCGCGGGCGTTGGCCGTGTCCTCCGGAGTGGCCGCGCGAGGGCCGCACACCGAGACTTGGATCATGCGGAGCGATCGCTTTCCTTCGTAGGTCGCCGCTGGTCAGGTGGTGAACGCTCCGGTGTCGGCAGCGGCATCCCCCGAGCCGCCCTTGAAGCGGTCGCCCCGCGGCTGCGGAGAGTCCTGGAAGGCGGTGGGAGACAGGGAACCGACGGCCGCGAAAGGCAGCTCGGCCACCACGGACCAGCCGGCCCCGTTCCGAGGCCCCGCATGGACGGTACCGCCGAGCAGCATCACGCGCTCGCGCATCCCGAGCAGACCGTGGCCTCCGCCGTGCGGAACGCCGGGCGCGGTCCGCGCGCCGTCGTCGGTGACGGAGACGGTGAGCGTGCGGGGCCCGTAGCGGAGCTCGACGGCGACGTGCGCGCCCGGCGCGTACCGCACGGCGTTGCTGAGCGACTCCTGTACGACCCGGAAAGCAGCCAGCTCCACGTCCGCCTCCAGCTGACGCGGACATCCGATCACAAGGGCGGACGCCCGCAGACCGCTGCCGCAAGCCGCGCCGACCAGTTCACCCAGACGGTCCAGGCCAGGGTGCCGGACGTGCTCCTGCTCGGCGCGCAGCAAGCCGACGACGCGTCGGGTCTCGTCGAGCGCCGCGCGCGCGGCGTCCCGCACCACCTCCAAGGTCTCCTTGGCCGCGTCCGGCAGACCCGGCATGTGCACCAGCGCCGCTTCGGCTCGCACCACGGTCACCGACATGTGGTGCGCGACGACGTCGTGCAGCTCGCGGGCGATGCGGGCGCGTTCCTCCAGCACCGCCGACCGGACCAGGTCGCGGCAGTGCTCCTCGCGTCCCTGGGGGTCATCCGCGCGACGCCCGCTCAGGGCGGGCACCGGTCCTGCGACTCGCCCGCCGGGCGGCGTCTTCGGGTCGGCACCGTTCGTCTGCCGCTTGTCGCAGCAGGTGGCGGGAGCGGCCACCAGCAGGAGAGCCGGACCGCCGGCCGTCGCCTTCACCGTCCCGGCCTCGACGGGACGGGCGCACCGACCGGCGAGCCCTCGAAGGGGCACCTCCATGACCGCGGGCGAGATCGAGGGAACTCCATGATGGTCGCCTTCTCCTTACGACGAGCGCCGCCCCGGCGGCCCACTTGATAGAACGGCACGAGCCGTGCCGCTTCAGAACGCGCTCAGTGTGCGAGACGGCGGCCTTTGCTGTCAATACGGCACGTGCCGTTCCATTACAGTGGCACCATGACCGACCAGCGCACCGCCCGCGCCGCCGCGCGCACCGAAGCGATCATGCAGGCCGCGCTCGACCTGGCCCGGGAGTCCGGCTACGCCAAGCTCAGCATCGAGGCGGTCGCCGCCCGGGCCGGCGTCGGCAAGCACACCGTCTACCGCCGCTGGCCCTCCCGCGCCCAGCTGTTCCTCGACGCGGTCCTCACGCTGAACGCCCCGAGCCTCGCCCACCGCGACACCGGGGACCTGCTGGCCGACCTCCGCGAGGTGATGGTCAAGGCCGCCGAGCTGCTGGGACGGCCGCCCTGGGGCCCGCTCTACCAGGACCTGATCGGGGAGGCGCAGCACGACCCCGCGGTCGCCGCCGCCTTAAACGAGCGCTTCATCCAGCCCCAGACGGCCGACACGCTGGCCCTGCTGAAGCGCGCCCAGGAACGGGGGCAGATCGCCCCCGACTACGATGTGGACCTGGCCATGGAGATCCTCTCGGGCCCCCTGTACTTCCGGCTCCTGATCACCCAGCAGCCGCTCACCCGCGACTACCTCGACGGCGTCCTCAAAGCCGTCTTCAACGGGCTGGCCCCGCGTTCGTAGCGGCCGGCGCGGCGAGCGCTTCAACTGATCAGCGAGGCGGCCGGCGCCGGACCGAAGGCACCGCCGAGCTGGTAGGCCAGGGTGAGCAGGCCGACCGCGGACTGCCGATGGGCGGCCGCCATCAGGCCGCCCACGCGTGCCGCGTACCAGGCCGTCACCGCCGTCGCCGCGAACACCGCGCAAGCGACCGCGCCCGCGACGCTCAGCGGCCCATGGGTGCGGGCCGACAGGAGGACGGCGAGCACACCCGGTGGACGGCCGCCGGGCCGCAGACCGGCCACCTGCGGCGTGCGCGCCTTCTCGTGGCTGAAGCCGCCCTCGTCAGGATCGCCGGACCATGACGGCGTCGAACTCCACCGCCACCTTCTTGCCGACCATGGCCGTGGTCGCGGCGTTCCAGTTCACCCCCCAGGCCATGCGGTCGATCGTGGCGCCGCCCCGGAAGCCGATCCGCCCGCCTTCCTGGACACCGGTCAACTCCACGTCCACGGTGACCGGTCCGGCCACGCCCCGGACGACCAGGTCGCCGGTGACCTTGAACGCGGTCTCGCCGACCCGCTCCACCTCGATCGAGGTGAAGGCCAAGGACGGGTGGTCGTCCGCGTTCAGGAACTTGTCGCGCAGCATGTCGTCGCGCTGGGGGTTGCGGGTCTGGACGCTCTCCGCCCGGATCGTGAGGTGCGCGCCGGACTTCGCCGGGTGGTCGCCGTCCAGGTGCGCGCCGCCCTCGAACTCCTCGAACGACCCGCGCACTCTGGTGGCCATCGTGTGCCGGGCGACGAATCCGATGCGGGTGCGGGCGGTGTCGAGGACGTAGTCGCCGGTCAGCTCGCTGAGATCGTTCATGCTTCATCACTCCTGTAGGGAAGGGGCGGTCAGTCGTTCGGTTCCATGCCGGTCGCGACGTCCACGGGGATCGCGCGCCCCGCCTGCGGCGCCGAGCCCGCCAGCGGGGTGGTGTCGAGGTACTTGACCTCGTAGACGCGCTCGGTGAACTTCCAGCCGTCCGGGGTCCGCTGGTAGCGGTCGTGGTAGACGGCGTGGTTCAGGTGCGAGTCGCCGTTGCGCATGCGCCCGAACTCCGTGATGTACGCGCGGCCGGTCGCGGTGTCGCCCTCGATCCGGACCGTCCCCGGGTGCACCGTCTGCACGAAGAACTCCCAGAGGGACTGCAGCCGCTCGATCGCGGCGCGGATCTCCTCGCGGCCGACGAGTTCGACGCCGATGTGCGGCATCCGCAACGCGCCGTCCGGCGTGAACAGCGACACGAAGCGGTCGTAGTCGTGCATGAGCCCGGCGTCGGTGAACTCGCCGCGCAGCGCCTCGATCTCGATGCGGTCGGCGGCGGTCTGGATGTCGGTCACCGGTTTCCTCCTTGTCCTGTCCGGCGGTGGCGACTGGGCGGCCACCGCCGTTCCACCGGTCCGACGACACGGCTCCGCGGAATGTGAGGTCACAATCGGGAGGGCCGTTTCGTCGGAGAGGTGTCGACAGATCCGGCTCAGGAAGGGCGGCGGCACGATGAGGACCCGATCGGGACCGGAGGGCGGCGCGTCCGACCCGGGCCTGGACGCGATCATGAACGAGCGGCGCCAGCTGATCGGCGTGGCGTACCGGCTGCTCGGCTCCCTGGCCGACGCCGAGGACGTGGTGCAGGAGACCTACGCCCGCTGGTACGCCCTGTCCCCGCGGCAGCGGGAGGCCATCGAGTCCCCCGGCGCCTGGCTGACCAAGGTCGCCGGCCGCGTCTGCCTGGACCTGCTCGGCTCGGCGCGGGCCCGGCGCGAGCGCTACGTGGGCGAATGGGTCCCCGAGCCGCTGCCCGGCCGCACCGAGTGGATCACCGGCCGGCCGGCCTCCGGCACGGCCGACCCGGCCGACCGGGTCACTCTGGACGAGTCGGTCAGCATGGCCTTCCTGGTCGTGCTCGACGCGATGACCCCGGCCGAGCGCGTGGCGTTCGTCCTGCACGATGTGTTCCGCTACCCCTTCGCCGAGGTGGCCGAGATCGTCGGCCGCAGCCCGGCCGCGTGCCGCCAGCTGGCCACCTCGGCCCGGCGCCGCATCGACGCCGCGCGGGCCCGCGCGACTCCGGCGGCCGAGCACGCCGACGTCGTCCGGGAGTTCAAGCGGGCGTGGGAGGCCAAGGACATCGGCGCCCTCATCGGACTGCTCGACCCCGCCGCCACCGGCGTGGCCGACGGCGGCGGCCTGGTCAGCGCCGCCCCCGCCCCCGTCACCGGCGCCGAGGAGATCGCGCGCTACCTGATCGAGGTCGCCGGGCGGGCGTCCGGCCTGGAGATCCTGGAAAGCCCGGTCAACGGACAGCCCGGCCTGGTGGTGCGGCAGGGCCGCGCCGTCGTGGTGGTGATGGCGTTCGACGTCGCGGACGGCCGGATCAGGCACTTCTGGGCCGTGCGCAATCCCGACAAGCTGCGGTTGTGGTCTGCGGACTGACGTGCGCCGGCGCGTCGCCTCACATTTCGCGGGGCTGCGTCGTCATGACGGCAGGACCCGTTGAAAGGAGCCCGTCATGGACCCGGTGAACGTCGCGATCATCTACTACAGCGCCACCGGCACGGTGCACGCCCTGGCGCAGGCCGCCGCCGAGGGCGCGGAGAAGGCAGGCGCGCACGTGCGGCTGCGCAGGATCGCCGAAACCGCCCCGCCCGAGGTCACCGAGGCCAACCCGGCCTGGAGCCGGCACCTCCAGGACACCGCCGACGTCCCTACCGCCGACCTGGACGACCTGGCCTGGGCCGACGCGGTGCTGTTCGGCGCCCCCACCCGCTTCGGCAACCCCGCCAGCCAGCTGCGAGCGTTCATGGAGACCACCGGCCCGCTGTGGGCGCGGGGCGAACTCGCAGGCAAGGTGTACTCGGCCTTCACCGCGTCCAACACCCCGCACGGCGGGCAGGAGTCCACCCTCCTGGCGCTGGGCAACACCTTCTACCACTGGGGCGGCGTCATCGTGCCCCCCGGCTATACCGACCCCGTCCAGTTCCAGTCGGGCAACCCCTACGGCACCTCCCACACCGCAGGCGACGGCGCGCCCGGAGAGGTCCCGCTCCAGGCCGCCCGCCACCAGGCCCGGCGCGTGGTCGACGTCGCCGCCGCGCTCAAAGCCGGCCGCGCCGCGTGAGTCCGGGACGACGCGGCAGGGCACCGCCGCCACCGAACTCGACCAGCGTGGCGGAGAGGCCGCGCAGCAGGGAGTTCCGTCGCTGATCGGCCACGCCTCCTGCTCCGTTCCGGATCCGGACCGGAGCAGCGCCGGAGAACCCGGCCCGTCGGACTGACCGCTGCGTGTTCGGCATGCCCGACCCGGAGCAGGTGGTGGGCCGATCGCCGGAAACCGGCCGGAGCACCTGGATCAACGGCAACGCCCCACCGCGACCACGCATCCGGGGCCTGCCCACCGGGAGAGTCCGTGAGCCACCGCCCCACCTCCGCCACCGGGTCCGACGACCAGCACGCCGCGTCGGCCGGTGACGCCCGGTCGATCAAGCGCCACCGCCGCCTGCGCACCGCCGCGATCGTCCTCGGCGCGACCATCGACACCGCCATCCGCATCGTCATCGGCTTCTGATCCCGGCCGCCGACGCCCGCCCCCGGTTCCGCAAGTCCCGGGGACGGGCATCGGCGCGCGGTCAACGATCGGCTCCGCTCAGGCTTCGAGCCGGACAAGGCATATGCGACAGGCCGCTCACCGCTCCTGCACTGCCGAGTTCAGCCGCTATGAGGCGCTGACGGTGTTCGCCTCCGGCTTGGCCGGGCTTCCGTCCGTTCGCGCTGTGACCAGGAGGCCCGTCAGCACGGCGACGGTGGTGAGGAGAACGCCCGTTCCGATCACGATGGCGGTGCTCCCCGGCCCGCCCGCCTCGACGACCGGCCCGACGACCACGAGCGCCACCGGCGCCAGCGCGTAGGCGGGGACGATGCTCCAGCCGTTCACCCGTGCGAGCGTCTCGATCGGCAGGACCTTCTGCAGTTCGGTGAGCCACAGCACGAGGTACACCGCTTTGGCCATGCCCGAGGCGAGCATTCCCGCCGCGACGGCCACCGCCGGCGCCCCGCTTCCGGTGAGCAGCATCGGCAGCGCGGTGAGCACCATCAGGCCGGCGGCGGCGATGATCGGGCGGCCCGGTCTCAGGCGGACGGCCAGGGCCGCTCCGGCGAGCGCGCCGACGGCCTCGCACGCCGCGACGAAGCCCCAGGTCCTGGCGCCCTGGCCGCGTTCGGCCACGGCGAGCGGCCCGATGATCTCGACGAAGGTCGCGGTGGCGATGACGACCGCCGTGAACTGCAGCGTGGCCGCCCAGATCCAGCCGCGCGAGAGGAAGAGCCTCCAGCTCTCGCGGAGGTCGGTGAGGGGGCCGGGCATCTGCGTTCTGCGACGCGGTGCGGTGAGCCGGAGCAGCAGTACGGAGCTGAGCACGCACAGCGCGGCCTTCAGTACGGCGGCGAACGCCGGGCCGAACGAACCGACCACCAGTCCGGCGCAGGCCAGCCCGATCAGCAGGCCGGCGGCCTCGGTCTGGCCGACCAGCGCGTTGCCCGCGTGTCGCCGCTCCGGTGGGAGCAGGTCGGCGACGATGCCGCGCACCACGGGCAGGAACACGAAGTGGGCCGTTCCGGCGAGCAGCGCCAGCAGGCACAGGACCGGCAGCGGCGCGCGTCCGGTCGCCAGGCAGGTGCCGATGGCGAGCCACGCGCCGCCCGCGGCGAGGTCGACGGCGGCCAGGACGTGATGGCGTCTGAAGCGGTCGCCGATCACCCCGCCCGCCAGGATCAGCAGTGCGGGCACGGCCTTGCAGGCCGCCACGGCGGCGATCTCGCTGGGGCTGTAGTGCAGGGCCTTCATGCCCCACACGAAGGCGACCTGGCCGAACCCCACCCCCGCCGAGGAGATCAGCCGGGCGGCCAGCAGCGGGGCGAGGGCGGGGCTGGCGGCCAGGCGGAGGGCCGTCATCGATCACCGGCCCGCAGGTGGGCGATGAGGAAGTCGGCGGCCTGGGTGTAGGCGCGGATCTCGTTGGCCGGAGTGGTGAAGCCGTGGCCCTCGTCGGGGAACACGTGGTACTCCACGGCGACGCCGCGAGCGCGCAGGCGTTCGACGAGGCTGTCGGATTCGGCACGGGGGACGCGGGGATCGCGGGCGCCCTGGAGGACCAGCAGCGGAGCGTCGATCGAATCGGCGTGGGCGATGGGCGATCGGCTGAGCAGGTGCTCGGCGTCGGCGTCGGGATTGCCCAGGACGGTGTCGACGTAGTGCCGCCAGGTGGGCGGGGCGTCCTGGGCGAGGGTGACCAGGTTGGTGGGACCGCAGATCGAGACGCCCGCGGCCCAGGGGTAGGGCAGCCGGGCCAGGCAGGACAGGGCGGCGAAGCCGCCGTAGGAGCCGCCGAAGGCGGCCAGGCGCCCGGCGTCGAGGTCGGGCTGGGCGCGCAGGTGGCGGACGGCGCGGTCCAGGTCGGCCAGGTCGACGCCGCCCCAATCGCGGTAGACCAGCCGCTGCCAGGCGCGGCCGTAGCCGGTGGATCCTGCGATGTTGGGGGCGAACACGGCGATCCCGTGGTCGAGCAGGTGCTGGTAGAAGGCGGAGTAGCGGGGGCGCTCCTGCTGCTCGGGGCCGCCGTGGATCGACAGCAGGACCGGGTGGGGGCCGGGGGTGCGGGGCCGGTAGACCAGGGCGTGCACGGCGCGTCCGCCGGTCGTGGGGTAGGTGATCGATTCGGGTTCGACCGGTTCGACGGTGCGCAGCGCGGGGGGCCTGCTGTCGGTCAGGCGGCGCAGGCTCCCGTCGTCCAGGTCCAGGACGGCGATCTCTTCGGGGCGGGCGGGGGTGTCCAGCAGCAGCGCCGCATGCCGTCCGCCGGGCGCCAGCGTCAGCGTGGGGATCAGGCCGGTGGGCACCGGCAGGTCGGTGTCGCGCCCGTCGTGGCGGGTGTGCAGGGTGGAGCAGCCCGCCTGGTTGACGGTCCAGACCAGGCGGCCGGCGGCGGCGTCCAGGAGCTCGACGTCCCAGTCGCGCCGCACGACCGGTTCAAGGGCGTCGTCGGCCAGGTCGTAGAAGGCGGCGGCGCTGAACCCCCACAGGTCGGTCAGCAGGTAGAAGCCAGAGGAGTCCGCCGCCCACGCCTGCGGCCGGAACAGCATCGGCCCAAACCGTTCGGTGACGCACTCGGGCTTGGCGCCGGGGTCGGCCAGGTCGATCAGGTAGGCGTCGATCTCGGTGTTGGAGCGGAAGCCCGAGGCGAGCAGGCGGCGGCCGTCGGGTGAGATCCCGACGGGGGTGAACACCACGCCGGGCTCGGGCTCGACGCGCCGTTCGGCGCCGGTGGCCAGATCGCGGATCAGCAGGTCCTGGACGGTGCGGTCGCGGTCGTTGGCCGCGTACAGCAGGTGCCGGCCGGCCGGGTCGAAGGGCTTGTCGGCCAGGACGCGCTGGCACTTGGGCCCGGGGCCGAGCGGGACCGGCTCGCCGCCCTCCGCGCCGACCGTGAAGATCTCGTACTGTTCGTCGCCTTCGTGATCGGCGGTGAACACCACCGTCCGTCCGTCGGGAGACCAGGCGAGCTGCCGGACGATCCGGCCGGGCAGCTGGGCGAGCTTGCGGGGCGCTCCGCCCGAGGCGGGCACGATCCACAGCGCCGAGCGGCCGTCGGCGTTGCTGGAATAGGCGACCTGGTCGCCGCCGGGCGAGAACGCCAGGGAGCGCTGGAAGCGCTGTCGGGGAACGAAGTCCTGATAGGGGGGCATGGTCGTCCTTCGGGTGGTGGCGGTCGGCGGGCGGTCACTTGATCCAGCCGCGGCGCACCGCGGCGGCTCCGGCGGCGAACCGCGAGGGGGCGCCCAGCTCCTCGCGGATGGCGATGATGCGGCGGCGAACGGTCGTGGCGCTGATCCTCAGGCGGCGCGCGATGCCCTCGTCCTCGACGCCCTGCGCCAGCAGCTCCAGGATGGCGCGCTGCTCCCCGGTCAGCGGGCTGTCGGCGGCCGCGACGCCGATCGGCAGCGCCCGCTCCCACAGCAGTTCGAAGTACTGGCGCAGGGCCGTCACGATGACCGGCGAGCGGATCAGGACCGCGCCCGTCATGCCGGTCGGCCCCAGAGGGAGCATCGCCACGCTGGCGTCGGCGAGCTTCATCTTCATCCCGACGCCCGGCAGCAGGCGCGCCTCCTCGCCGAGCTCGGCGGCGGCGGCGATGTTGGCGGCGACGACCGGATGTTCGGCGCAGCGGCTCTCGTAGATCGTGCGGCGGTGCACGCCGTGGCCGAGCGCGGGCGGCGGGGCGACGATCATCGTCTCGTCGATGGGCCGGTCGATGAGGTAGTTCTCCAGGGTCAGCCAGTCGTGCCGGGCGGCGTTGACCAGCACGCCGGACAGGCGGGTGATCTCATCCCGCTCGACGACGACCTGGATGAGCCCGCCTGCGGAGTCCGCCGCGTCCGCGGCCGGACTCGGGCGGGCGTCGGCCAGGCGCCGGTGCCCGGTCAGGAAGCGCTCGTGCTCGTCCACCAGGCGGCGGTTCATCTCGGTCAGCGCGCCCTGCAGGGCCAGGTCGGGAGGCGCCGGGATGAGGCGCTGGGAACCTCCCGGCTCGGGACGCCGGTAGGCCATCCCCCGGGCGAGCATGGCGGCGACGGCTTCCTGTCCGCCGAGCGCCTCGTCCGCTTCGTCGGCGGGGCAGCCCCCCGTCTCGGTCAGCGCCCGGTAGGCGCGGTACACCTCGTCGGGAACGACTCCCTCCAAGAGCCGCACGCCGACTTCGATCCCCGTGGCGATCACATCACTCCACTAACAGAAAGCAATGACTGATCACGTAGAGTAACAGCACCGTCAGGTGACGGCCACTCAGCGCCAGAGACGAGAATTCATCACCCCCGAAGGCCATATCCCCGAGCCGCCGGACACCCCGCCCCACCTGCGCCGCCCCGCCCGCCGCACGCGGCGGCTCCGGTCACTTATCGTCTTGGCGACTTTGTACACCTCGTCTGAGCTGGCCTTTCATGTCTCATAGGGGATCAACGACCCGAGCAGGCCAGGAGGCGCCATGAACAACGAAGCTCACGGACCCGCCACCGACCACATCCCCACCTCCCACATCCCCACCGCGCCGAACCGCAACGACCGCTCCGCCCCCGGCTCGCCTGAAACACGCGCCGGACTCGACCGCTCCGACCACCCGGAGCACGGAACGCTCCCCCGCCTCCGCCCCGAACCGTCAGCGCACCGGCTGCTGCACAGCATCACGCGCCCGGTGCACAGCGGGATCATCGGGGCGTTCGCCACCGACTGGCTGCGCGCGGCCCTCGTCGAAGCGCTCACCAGCGACGAACGGCTTCCCGACGTCGTCACCACCCACGACACCCTGGACCTTCTGTTCCGCGGCCAAGCCGACCGCATTCCCCTCGACGCCTTCGACGCACGGCTCCGCGTCTTCGACGCGCTGGAGGACACGGTCGAACACCTCGAACACAAGGCCGGCCGCATCCTCGCAGGCCAGACCGCGCCGACCACCGTATGGTTCGCCGCCCCGGGCGACGACGCCGACGTCGTCCACCAGACGATCGACCGCTGGTCCGGCCTCGACCTGATCGTCCTGCTGCACGGCCACTGGGCCTACGGCCCCGACCACCATCCTCGGCCCGTCCAGCGGCCGATACCGCGAACACACCTGTTCGTCGTGCCGACGCCCGACGACTCGATCGCGCTGCTGACGGCGAACGACTAGCCACTTCGTCCGGGCGGATCGCCGGATCGGCGCGGGCCGGACTCCACCGCGTCCTGCCGGACGGACTCGGCAGGACGCGGGGAGCCCGGCCCGAGCCCGTGCGCGATCGGTCGGGCCCCGTCCGCCACACGGCGACCGGGGGGTTCAGGGAGCGGCTGCCACCGCCCCGCTCAGCGGTGGCCCAGGACGTTGACCACCCGGCCGTTGGGGTCGCGGACGAAGAACCGGCGCACTCCCCACTCCTCGTCCTGCAAGGGGTGCACGATCTCCGCGCCGCTCCCCCGCATGACCTCGTAGGCGGCGTCCACATCGTCCACCTCGACGCTCATGTCGGGCACGACCGGCGCGGTCTTGTCGTGGGTCATGAAGCTGACCTGCGCCGTCGGGTTGGAGGGGGAGGCGAGCGTCATGATCCAGCCGTGGTCCATGGCCTCCTCGAACCCCAGCAGCCCGTAGAACTCCCGGCTCTGGCACCCGGCTGCGGACTGGATGTTGGGCACGACACGGCGGATGGTCATCGGCGACTCCAAGAGGAAACGTACGGGAAGCGGTCAACGTCGTCGGTCCGCGTCATGCGTTCCATCGTCGGGCAGTGCCGCGCCCGCGTCTTGTACGGATGGGAACTCGGCGAGCCATTGCGTCGCGGTGAGACCGGCCAGCGCGCGGAAGTCCCGCGCCAGGTGAGCCTGATCGACGTAGCCGCACCGGGCCGCGGCCTCGGCCAGCGGCGCCCGGGACGGGGAGCGCAGCAGGCTCCGCGCGCGTTCGAACCTGATCACTCGGGCCGCCGTCTTCGGGGACAGGCCGATCTCGCGCTGGAACCGGGTGTTGAGGTGCCGGCGGCTCCAGCCGACTTCCTGCGCGAGCGCGCCGATCGGCAGGTTCCCGGCGGTCTCGGTCAGCCGCTGCCACGCCTGGGCCACTTCGGGCGGCGGTTCGCGACGGCCGTCGCCGGCCAGGTCGGACAGCATGGCGTCCAGCAGCCGGAACCGGTGCCGCCACGTCGGTGCGGCGGCCAGCCGTTCGACCAGTTCACCGGCCCGACCGCCGACCAGGTCCGCCATGTCGGCCACGTCGCCGGCCAGTTCACCGGCCGGCAGTCCCAGCAGCGTCCGAGCGCCCCGCCAGGTCACGTCCAGTTGCACGCCGTGCTGCAGTCCTTGGTGCGACATCACGACGGGGGCGTCGTGCAGTCCGCCGACCGCGGACGTCAAGGACGCGGGCCGGGGACCGATGAAGTCGAGCTTGCCCGATAGGCAGATGACGAGCGTCAGGTGCGTGGACGGCACTCCGTGATGCAGTCCCGGTGCGCCGGACCAGCGGTAACCCGAGTACCCGGCCACCAGGCCGCGCAGCGGTGGTGCCGCCCGTGTCCGCGCATACTCCGCCATGGGTCCAGGCTAGGACAGCGCAGGTCGGCGCTGTCGCGAGTAGGGCCGCGGCAGGGATACCGCGACTTTTCCGGTCAGGCGCACGCTCAAGGGCGAGGGGACACGCGCGTCCAGGGACGTTCGTCGCGCCGGCGGCCCATCGCCGCAGCGCAGCGGGGGCACAGGCGTTGTACGCGGTCGGCCGCGCCGCCCGATTCGGGCTGGACGTCCGCCCACGAGACGTGGGAGAAGCGCATCAGCCTGCTGCGACTGAGCGCCAGGCCGCACAGCGTCTGGTTGGTGCCCTGGAGCCAGGCGTGGACCTCTCCGGAGGGCATCCGCTGCCCGTCCGGGTCGGTCCAGGTGCCCGAGGCCGCAACCGACGCCTGCTTGGTCTTGGCCATCGGACCGTCCTCCTTGGGATGTGTGAGAACGGGCGGGAGAGGGAGAGCGCCGCTTCCCTCTCCCGGCGCCGTTCTGCGGGCTTACGAGCCGGAGAGCTCTTCCCGGCTGATGCCCCGCTCGGCCATCTTGTCCTCCAGCTCGGCGCCCAGCGAGGGCCGCGTGTCCGGCTTGCGCTCGGGCTCCTCGGAGGCGCGACGGTCCGGGTCTCCGTCCGGACGCATCACGACCTGGTCGGTGTCGTGGGTCTTCGGGCTGTTCTCTTCAGGCATGGTCATGCCGGTCCCCCCTCGTCGGCCCGCTTCAGACGGCGGGCCGGTCGTGCGAAGTCGGTCGGTACGCCCCGTCAGCGCCGGCCGTCGGTGTCCTCGTCCCCGCCGGGGGCGAGGGCCGGGTCCACGTTGTCGCCCACCGGACGCCCTTCGGTGCGGCCGTAGCCGGCGCCCCCTTCGGGCTGGCCGCCGCCCGTGGTGCCCGTTCCGCCGATCAGGCCGGCGGTGTCGGCGTCGGCCTCCTCGCGGGAGATGTGGCGTGTCGCGCGGATGCCGGGACGGCGGTTCCGAAAGCGCGGGTCGTCCTCGGCGTGGCTGGCCAGCTCTTCGGCGAGCTCCCGGGGATCCTTCTCGTTTCGGTCCATACCGGGCGCCTACCCGCTCGTTCGCGGGATACGCACGCCCAAAAAAGGAAATATGTGCATGAACCAGTGAACAGGGCGGAAAGCAGGCGTAGATCAGGCCGGGGCCGCGACCGCTCCGGCCGCGGGCGCGGCCCCGGCCGCCGAGCGCTGCGCGAGCCAGGCGCACACCAGCAGCTGGAGCTGGTGGTAGAGCATCAGCGGCAGGACGATCAGGCCGACGTCCTGGCCGCCGAACAGCACCGACGCCATCGGCAACCCGCTGGCCAGGCTCTTCTGGGAGCCGCAGAACAGCACCACCACGCGGTCCTCGCGCGGCAGGCCGAGGCGGCGCGCCAGCGCCCCGGCGGCGCCCAGGGCCGTGGCGAGCAGCGCGACGACGACGAGCAGCAGGACGGCCAGCCGCGACGGTTCGAGCCGCTCCCAGACTCCGGCGACGACCCCCTGGCTGAACGCCGCGTACACCACCAGCAGGATGACGCCCCGGTCGAACCGCCCCAGCCGCTTTCCGTGCGCGCGCACCCGGTCCCCGATCCAGCGCTGCGCGAGCTGGCCGAGCAGGAACGGCAGCAGCAGCCGGACGACGACGCCGCCGAACGAGTCCAGCGGCGACCCGCCCGCGCCGCCGGTGGCCAGCAGCAGCGCCGTCAGCAGCGGGGTCAGCGCGACGCCCAGCACGTTCGACAGCGACGCGGCGCAGACGGCCGCCGCCTCGTCGCCCCGGGCGACGCCGGTGAGGGCGACCGACGACTGCACGGTGGAGGGCAGCGCGCACAGGAACACCACGCCCGCGTACAGGCGCGGGTCCAGCGCGGCCGGCACCAGCGGGGCGCACGCCAGCGCCAGCAGCGGGAACAGGCCGAAGGTGAGCGCGACGACCGCCAGCTGCGGCCGCCAGCGCCGCAGCCCCGCCACCGCCCGGGCCGTGGGCAGCTTGGCGCCGTACAGGAAGAACACCAGCGTGATCGCGACCGTCACGACGCCGTCCAGGACCGCGGCCGCCTGGCCCCGGGCCGGGACCAGCGCGGCCAGGCCCGCGGTCAGGACGATCGACGCCACGTAGGGGTCGAGCTTGGAGCGGCGCGCCACGGCCGGGCCTACACCAGCGAGCCGCGCTCGGCGGCCGGGGCGGGCACCCGCGCGGACGGCTCGTGGTGCCTGCTGATGTTGCGCTCTAGCAGCTCGGTGGTCTCCTTGACGCCCGGCGCGTCCCCCGACGGCTCGGGCAGCAGGCCCTGCTCGTCCTTGAGCCGCGTCAGCGCGTCCTCGATGGCGCCGTGCGCGGCGAACAGGCACGGGGTGCTGTAGATCGCGACGTCCACGCCCAGCCCGTCCAGCTCCGGCAGGGACAGGCGCGGCGACTTGCCGCCGGCGATCTGGTTGAACAGCAGCGGCTTGCCGTCGATCGCGGCGCGGATGCGCCGGATCTGCTCGACGCTGCGCACCCCGTCCACCAGGACGACGTCGGCGTCGGTGGCCGCCAGCGCCGCGGCGCGCCGCAGCATCTCCTCCTCGGTGCCGGCGTCGGTGCGGGCCACCACCACCAGGTCGCGGCGGGTGCGCAGCACCAGGTCGAGCTTGGCGAGGTACTCCTCCAGCGGCAGCACGCGCTTGCCGTCGGCGTGCCCGCACCGGCGCGGCCGCTGCTGGTCCTCCAGGATCACCCCGGAGGCGCCGATCCGCTCCAGGTGCTCCACGACGTGGCAGGCGACCTCGGGGTCCACGTAGCCGTCGTCGATGTCGACCAGCAGGTGCTGCCGCGGGAAGGCCAGCCGCAGCCGCTGCACGAACGCCACCATGTCGGGCCAGGCGATGAACCCGATGTCGGGCAGCCCGTAGTAGGAGGCCGCGAAGCCGAACCCCGAGACGAACATGCCGTCGTAGTGCCGGGCCGCCAGGGAGGCGGAGAACATGTCGTACACCCCGATGAGAGGGGTGACGCCCTCGTGCAGGATCTCGCGGCGCAAAGCGTCCCCGTAGTTCACGGCTGCTCCAGAGGTGGTGATCGGTCGGCCCGTACGCGGCGCGCCCGTCCCGGACGCCCGCCCGACGCACTTCGACGATGCCGCCAGTTACTCACGCGCCGCGCGAAGGGAGGGTCAACCGGGCCCCAACCACTTTCAAAATGACCGAGGTCAAGCCGCCTGACGCGCCCGCCGCCCGAGCAGGTCCCGTCCGGCCGCGTCCACCCGCCGGGCCGGTCCACTGGACGCATCGCCGCACTGCGCCCGATCCTGGTGATCAGATGGCGGCCGCCCGCTGGCCGCCGCGCTCGAAAGGAGACCCGTGGCCGGCGACGACAGAGTGTGGGATCCGTTCGGCACGCTCGGGATGGCGCTGTGGATAGGCGGAGGGCAGTGGGCGGGCAAGTCGACCGTGGCCCGGCTGCTGGCCAGGCGCCACGGGCTGACCGCCTACCACTACGACTTCCACGACGCCCGCGGCCACAACGACCGCCGGATCGCCCGCCGCGTCCGCCTGGGCCGGTCCCCTGACGGCCCCGATCCCGACACCGCCTGGGTGAACACCACCCCGCAGGAGATGGCGGCCGAGACGCTGGACGGTTTCCCCATCCGGTTCGAGTGGGCGCTGGACGACCTGCGCGCCCTGTCCGGCGGACGCCCGGTCATCGCCGAAGGCTGGGGGTTGCGTCCCGAACTGGTCGTACCGGTGGCCGGCACGCCCCGGCGGATGGTCGTCATGGTGCCCACCGACGGGTTCCGCGACCGGCAGGCCGCCGCCCTCCCCCGGGCCGCCGCCCTGGGTGACAAGGTCAGCGACCCCGCCAGGGCCCAGCGCAACCGGCTGGAGCGGGACCGCCTCGTCGCCGAGGACGCCGTCCGCTCCGCCCGGCGGCTGGGCGTCCGCGTGATCGAGGTCGACGGCACCCGCGACGCCGCCGCCGTCGCAGATCTGGTGGCCGACCACTTCCGCGCCTATCTCCCGCCAGCAGAAGACCACGCATCCGAGCCGCGCCTCCAGCGATGACCTTCGCCGGAGGCTTCTCTGCGCCTGCCGGGAAGGACCTCGGTGAACGCCCGAGGACGGCTGAGGCGGACCACGTGGCGCGGATGCGCTTGTCGTCTCCCTTTCAGAGGCGCGTCGCTATGTGGCCAGTCGATCCAGCCACTCCGCCAGAAGCCCCTGCTCGGCGCTGCTGAGGACCTCCTGGTCGGGCAGTGCGGCGCGCAGGGCGCGGGCGGCGCCGGCCGGGCCCCGTTCCTGCACGACCGGTTCCCGGGTGGTGACGGCGCCGACCATCGCTTCGCGCAGTGCGAGGAGGAGGGCCGGGTCGCGCTGGGACTCGGGCAGGGACAACCAGGTCAGGACGGCGCCGCGCGCGGTGGCGTGGACGATCTGGGCCGCAAGGCCCTCCCCGACGCGCAGCAGGCCCGCGGCGGCCAGGCGGCGGATGCGCGCCATGAGGTGTTCGAGTCCGGTCTGGAAGACGGTGGTGGACCTGGCGGGCTCGGCGTACATCAGCGCGTACAGCGCGGGGTTGGCCAGTCCGAACTCGACCGCGATGTCCCAGGCGGCGCGCAGTTCCCTGACCGGGTCCTGCGGGTCGGGGTCGATGTGCTTGGCGGCCAGGAAGCGGGCGAAGCCGTGCTCGGCGACGGCGTCGAGCAGTCCCTCCTTGTCGCCGAACAGCCGGTACAGGGCCGGCGGCTGCAGCCCGGCGGCGTCGGCGACCGCGCGGGTGGTGACCGCGTCGCGGCCCCCGCGTTCCAGCAGCTCGATCGCCACGTCGATGATCCGGCGGCGGGTCTGCTCGCGCGCCGTGGCGGCGGGCTCCGCGGCGGGCCCTGCGGGGTTGGGGTCAACCGGCATCTATCGATGATAACGCCATCCGAATACCGAGGTTATTAACAACGTTAACGTACTGATGTTCACGACGATATTATCGATGGTAACGTCGCTTTCGTATCGACGGAAACATCAGCGCGAGGAGCATCACCATGACCGACCGTCTACGCATCATCGGGGTGGAGGAGACCGTCATCGTCCCCGCCGTCTACGAGGCCTACCAGCGTGCCGGATCGCCGCAGATCCCCGCCCGCGGCTTCGGCGACGGCCCGATCGCCGAGAACCTCCGCGACACCGGTGCGCGGCGGCTGGCCCACATAGACGACCAGGGCATCGACGTCGCCGTGCTCTCCCTGTCGTCGCCGGGCGTCCAGGACCTGCCGGAGGCCGACGCGATCCCGGTGGCCCGTGCGGCCAACGACCAGCTCGCGGAGATCGTCGCCGCGCGCCCCGACCGCTTCCAGGCGTTCGCCGCGATCCCCACCCAGTCGCCGGCCGCGGCCGCCGCCGAACTGGAGCGCGCGGTGCGCGAACTGGGCTTCCCCGGCGCCATGCTGTACGGGCGGACCGGGGACAGGCTCGCCGACCACCCGGACAACGACGAGCTGTACGCCACCGCCGAGCGGCTCGGCGCACCGCTGCACTTCCACCCGCAGACGCCGGTCCGGCCGGTGGTCGACGCCTACTACTCGGGCATCGGCCCGATCGGCACGCCGCTGGCCGGAGCGGCGATCGGCTGGTACTACGACCTGGGCGTGCAGTACCTGCGCATGATCTTCTCGGGTGTCTTCGACCGGTTCCCCGACCTGCAGGTGATCGCCGGCCACTGGGGCGAGGTCGTCCTGTTCTACCTCGACCACATCGGATTCTTCGCCCAAGCCGGCGGTCTTCAGCGGCCGCTCGCGGACTACTTCAGGCAGAACTTCTGGGTCGCGGGCAGCGGCACCAACAGCCCCCGGTACCTGCGCTGGACCGCCGAGGTCATCGGCACCGACCGGATGCTGTACTCCACCGACTACCCCTTCACCTACGGCTTCCGCCCCGGCGGCTTCCCCTACGTCGACACCAGCGACGGCGCCGCCCGGTCCTTCCTGGAGAACGCGCCCTTCACCGACGAGCAGAAGGCCGATATCGCCCACCGCAACTGGGAACGCCTCACCGCCCGCACGGCCGGACATCCGGTGGCCTGAACTGACCGAAGCGCCGCCGCGCTGATGCTCGGCCGGGAGACCGTCAAGACCTACACCGCGCCCGTTCTCATCGAGCCCGTCTCACGCGACCACGTACAGGCCGTCGTCCGCGCCTGCCGCAACAACCTGCTCGACGGACGTCGGGAACCGTCAGCGGCGCTCGTCCGTCGGGCCCGGCTCGGCGTGCGCATGGGATGGGCGGGTCAAGACGACGTCGAGCAGGCCGACGAGCCGATCGTGCTGTTCGGGGGCCAGGCGGCCGGTCGCGGGTGCCAGGGCGCGCCGGATGTCGTCCTCCACGCGTGCGGCGAGTTCGAGCCCGGCCGGGGTCATGTACACCTCGACGACCCGGCCATCCTGGGGGTTCTTGCCGCGCGCCAGCAGCCCGCGGCGCTGGGCGCGGTCGATGAGGCCGGACATCGTGGACTTGTCCAGGCCGAGGTAGGCGGCCAGATCGGTGACGCGGGCGCGGCGGTCGCGGAGGATGCCGAGCACCCGCAGCTGGGTGAGCGACAGGTCGTGCTCGCCGCCGATGCGGGTCAGCACGCCCGCCACCTCGAAGGTGGTCCGGACGAGGGCGTCCACGACATCGTCGGCGCTGGCCATGCCGCCATGCTAGTCCGGCATGGTTGGCGATACCAACCATGCCAGGGCGGGGAGGCCCGGTACCGCTCATCCGCGTCCGCTTGACATGGTTTGTATTACCAACCACTATGGAAAGTAGTTGGTAATACAAACCATGATGGAGGCACCGTGCACGCCGCAGTCATCCCGGCCCCCGCCGCCCCGCCGAGCTACCGCGAGCACCCCGATCCCGCGCCGAGCCGCGGCGACGAGCTCGCCGTCGAGGTTCTCGCGACCGGCCTGCACCACCTGACCAGGGCCAAGGCGAACGGCTCGCACTACTCCGCCGCCGGCGCGTACCCGCTGGTCCCCGGCGTCGACGGCGTGGTGCGCGACGAGGAGGGCAACATCCGCTACGCGGTCCTGGACGACACCCCGCTGGGGACGTTCGCCGACCGCACTCTCATCGACCCCCGCCGCAGCGTGATCCTGCCCGAGGGCATCGACCCCGTGCGGATCGCCGCCGCGATGAACCCGGCCATGTCGTCCTGGGTCGCGCTGCGCCGACGCGTCGGCTTCCACGCCGGCCAGCGAGTTCTGATCCTCGGCGCCACCGGCAACGCCGGGCAGATGGCGGTCCAGATCGCCAAGCTGTTCGGCGCCGCCCGGGTCGTCGCCGCCGGCCGCGACGCCGCCCGCCTGGAGGTGCTGACCGCGCTCGGCGCCGACGAGACGATCACCTTCGACCGGATCGGCCGCGCGGCCGACGTCGACGTGGTCATCGACTACGTGTGGGGCGAGCCCGCCGCCGACGCCATGATCCCGCTGCTCACCGCCCGCGCCGACCGCACGGCCCCGCTGACCTGGATCCAGATCGGGTCCATCGCCGGCGAGACCGCGCCGATCCCCTCCGCGGCCCTGCGCTCGGCCCGCCTGCAGATCGTCGGCAGCGGCATCGGCTCGGTCCCCGCCCGCGACATCCTTGCCGAACTGCCGGACCTGGCCTCAGCGGTGACCGCAGGCTCGATCGACGTAAGGGCGCGCGCCGTGCCCCTGGCCCAGGTCGCGCAGGCGTGGGCCGTCGAGGCCGACGACCGCATCGTCTTCGTCCCCTAGGAACGGGACCGCGGCCGCGCACGCGCCTCGATCAACGTCCCCGGGCGTCGCCGCTCCCCGCGCTCGTGAAGACCGCGCTCGCGACGACATCGAAGAGGTGATCGGCGCGCGACGCGAGCGCGGGTTGGTCGCCGAGCCAAGCGAGTGCCGCCACCAGGGCGAACAGATCGGTGCCATCGATGTCGGTCCGCGTCATGCCCGCGGCCTGGGCACGGACGAGGAGTCGCGTGCCGGCCGCGCGCATGGTGACGCACGAAGCGTGGAGAGCGGACTCGGCGTCCTCGATGGCGGCCGCCATCAGCGCCACGACGCCCCGGTACTCGTGCGCGCACTTGACGCAGTCGCGCAGCCACGAGACGAGGGCGTCGCCCGGCGAGCTCGACGATTCGAGCTCGCCCGCCTTGGCCGTCAGCTCGTCGAAGCTCGTGCGGAGCAGGGCGTCGAGCAGCGCCTCGCGCGTCGGGAAGTGACGGATCAGCGTCGCGAGCCCCACGTCCGCCTTGCGCGCGATGTCGCGCAGCGACGCGTCGACCCCCTGCTCGGTGATGACGGCGCCCGCGACGGCGAGCAGGCGGTCGCGGTTCTTCCTGGCGTCGGCCCTCATCTGCCCCCCTTGCTAACCGGATCAGTGGTCCATATTATCTGGATCAGTGATCCGAATATGCGGATCGCTGATCCGTTCAGCGTATCCCCAGGCAGGGGCGGGAGAGAATGATGCCGACACGCATGATGAAGGCGATCCGACTGCATGAGCACGGCGGCCCTGAGGTGCTGCGTTACGACGAGGTGCCGATCCCCGAGCCGAAGCCGGGCGAGGTGCTGGTCCGCGTGCACGCGGTCGGCGTCAATCCTCCGGACTGGTACCTGCGCGACGGGTGGACCAACCTGCCTCCGGAGATGAGGCCGAAGTCCAGCCTGCCGGTGATCCCGGGGACCGACGTGTCGGGCGTCGTCGAGGCCGTCGCCGCGAACGTGGACGGTTTCTCCGTCGGCGACGAAGTCTTCGGCCTCCTGCGCTTTCCCAGCCTCGACGGCGGCGCGTACGCCGAGTACGTGGCCGCGCCCGCGTCGGACCTCGCACGCAAACCGGCCGGCATCGATCACGTGCACGCCGCCGGAGCGCCCATGGCCGGGCTGACGGCGTGGCAGTTCCTGATCGAGCTCGGACACGACCACCCCTCGCCCTTCCAGGCGGCGCGGCACCGCCCGGTGGCCCTCGGCGCCGACACGAGGGTGCTCATCAACGGCGCCGCCGGGGGCGTGGGTCACTTCGCACTCCAGCTGGCGAAACGGGAGGGTGCCCATGTCATCGCGGTCGCATCGGGCACGCACGAGTCGTTCCTGCGCGAACTGGGCGCCGACCAGTTCATCGACTACACCAAGAACCGCCCCGAGGAAGCCGTGAAGGACCTGGATCTCGTCCTCGATACCGTCGGCGGTCGCGACAGCAGCCGCTTCCTGCGCACGCTCAAGCGCGGCGGCGCCCTGTTCCCCGTCTTCTTCGGCGAGTACGACGGGGAGACCGCGAGGCTGGGCGTCACGGTCTCGGGCACGCAGGTCCGCTCGAACGGCGCGCAGCTCGCCGAACTGGGGCGCCTGCTCGACGCGGGCACGGTTCGCGTCGCGATAGACGGCACCTTCCCGCTCGCCGACGCGCAGGCGGCGCACGAGCGGGCCGCGCGAGGGCACATCCAAGGCAAGATCGTGCTCACGGTCGCCTAGGACGAGCGGTTCCACAAACGCGCAGCAGTCGGCCGCTCGCCGGAACCACGGCGAGCCGCCGGCCGCGCGACCGACGCACGATTTGGACCACGTCTCTCGCTCCCCGTTCCCGTGTCGATCCGCCCGGCACGCATGCATGTGTCCCACGTCGCTCGCGCGGCTGTCACCGAGACCGGACGACCGACATCTCTTGGTCGACACACCGCAACAGCGAGGAGCACGCAATGACCGCTCGCCTGTCCCTCTTCGGCCCGCACACCTGCCGGGCCCGGCTGCGAATGACCTCGGCCCGTAAAGCGACCGACCCGCAGCGGCCGGGCACGCGAAGGGAGCGGGACGCCATGCGTCAGTCCAGTGGCTCCGGCCATTGGTGAGCGGGCAGCAACTCGGCCAGCGTCGCGCTGTCCTCCCGGCCGAGCACCACCTCGGTGTCGAGGTTGGCGGGCGCGATCTGCCGGATGAACTCCCGGCAGCGCCCGCAGGGCGGCAGCACGTACAGCGCGCCCCGCTCGTCCCGACACACGGCGACGATCTTCGCGATGCGGAACTCGCGCGCGGTGACCATGGCCGCGATCGCCGCGTGCTCGGCGCAGAAGCCCAGCGACGAGGGCGTGTCGATGCACACTCCCGAGTAGAAGGCCCCCGTGTCGGTGACCAAGGTGGACGCCACGGTCCCGGTCGACCGGTCGCCCTCGGTCAAGGGATGCAGCACCGCCTCAGCGGCACGGATGAGCTCATCGTTCGTCACGGCGATCACGTACGAGAACGGTACCGGGCCGTCCACCGCGAGGCGATCGGATATCGGCACCGGCCGGACGCGGCGAGCCGAGACAGCACGATCCCCGATGCCCCTCCCCCGCATGGAGTCGCGCCGGCCTCACTGCTGGGAGCGCAGCACGGCGACTTCGGGCGACGGGTCGAAGCCGTGCTCGATCAGCCAGCGAGCCGCTCGCAGGCTCCGCAACGACCACCATGCGCGGATCACGTCGATGTCGACGTCGGCGCCGTAGCCGGCGACGACGTCGCCAAGGCGCTCCCGGTGTCCGAGCGTCAGGATGGCGAGGTCGTACAGGGCGTCGCCCTGCCCCGCCTCGGACCAGTCGATCACGCCGGTGATCTCGTCGCCGTCGACGAACACGTGGGAGCTCTGCAGGTCGCCGTGCGTGAACACCGGTGTCCACGGCCGGAGCGCCACCTCGGCGATGCGGCGGTTGCGCGCGACCACGTCTGCGGGAAGGACACCGTTCGCGACCAGCCATCGGCATTCGCCGTCGAGATGCGATGCGGTCTCGTCGAGGCTCTGGCCGGGTCGTGGCGGCAGCGGCGCCTCGTGCAGCGTCCGTACGACGGCGCCCGCTGCGGCCCACGCCGCCGGCGACGCGGTGGACGGCTTCCCTAGGCGGCCGAGCGCCGTGCCCGGCAGGGCGGCGAGCGCGAGCACGGGCGGCTCGCGCCACAGGATCGGCGGAGTCGGGACCGGCGCGGCGGCCATCGCCTCGACCTCGGCGTCGGCGCGCGTCCGATCAGCGTCGATCTTCAGGAACACGTCGCCGACGCGCAGGGTCGCGCGCTCGCGATGGGCGACGACGACCTCGACCTCCTCCACGCCGATCATCATCGTCCTCCGCCGGAGAACGCGCAATGAACCCAAAAGCGGGGGCATCACCGCAGTTCGCAGGCCATGCATCAGGCCCGAGTCCGTTCCACCGGTGGCCACGGGACGCTACGCGCCCCTGGCACACTTCCGACGTGATCGAACTGACCGACGAGCGCCTCCAGGCCGAGCCTGTCAGGGAGTCGTAGGAGGCGTGGAGCCGGTACGTGCCCGGCCGGGCGAAGGTGAGCGCCGGCGTACAGAGCCGGGGCTTCCTTCTCCCAGGAGTGCGCCAGGTTGAAGACGTGGCCGATCTCGTGGCCGTAGCTGAAGATCGCCTCTCGCATGGTGTCGTAGTAGCCCGCCTGCACCGCGGTCTCGTAGAAGACGGCCATTCCCCGCCGGGGAGGGAGCCCGCATCGTCGAACATGATGCCGTCGGTGCCGGTGGGCATGCCGTCCTCGCTGTAGAAGTTGGCGATCAACGTCCACATCTTCCACTGCCTGGCGTCCCTGTGCAGGCTGGAGCGGGTGAGCATCGCGGTCGGCTTGTCGTTCGCCCGCGGTGCGTAGCTCGATTCCGGCGTCGGCGTGCGCGGCCTGACAGTCATGATCCGCTTGGCGAGGCCGGCCGGCGGGGGGTGTGGTCGGTGGTGGCGTAGTCGCCGACCGGCTTGCTGTCCTTGGGCACGCGGAGCGAGACATAACGGTGCCGGGCGCACACACGCCGCGCAGCAGGCAGACTTCCCGTCCCGGAGATGCGCGCTCGGCGAAGACGGTGGTTCGCCACGAGCGTCGGGCCGTCAAAGAGAGTCGGAAGGGCGACGGACGCGACATCGTCCACGTTCAAAAACAATCTGCACTCAATTGACTACTCATTGTAGTTAGATGTGGGTGCTGCGCGGGGCGGCGTGATCGACAGGCCGTCCCGCTGTCACCTTGCGAACAGGAGAGCGCGTGCGTCCCCTTCTTCTACGCTGCGGCACGGTCGCGGTGGCGGTACTGGCCGGAATGTCCGTGGCGTCCCAGGCGTCGGCGGCCCAAGCAGGCCAGCCCGGCCAGTCGGGGCGGCGAGCGGCCGCGCTCCCCGGCTACGAGATCGTCACCCTGCCCGCCGCCACCGTCAAGAACCACGAACTGCGCCTGGTCTCCTGCCCCAGGGGCAAGGTGGTGATCGGCGGCGGTGCCCAGACCCACGACGCGGACGGCAACGGATGGCTGTCCACCAGTTACCCCACCACCAGGCCCATCCCCTACGACACCGAGGTGACCTACCACTGGGGCATCAGCGCGCGCCACAAGTACAACTCCACCGTCAGCCTGTCGGGGTATGCGATCTGCGCCTCCAAGCCCGCCGGATACCAGCAGGTCCAGGGCTACGCCGAGCGGACCGACAGGTTCACCGAGCGGTCGGTCCAGTGCCCCGGCGGCAAGGTCCTCATGGGAGGCGGGGGCGAAGCGCTGGGCGACACCTCCACCCTCACCAGGAGCTACCCCGAGGGCACCACCTGGCGAAGCTCCGGCTTCTCCACCGAGGACGCACCCTTCAGCCTGCGCAGCTATGCCCTGTGCGCCAACCCGCTGCCCGGCCACGAGATCATCACGACCGCCGGGGGGTACGAGCCCTTTCCCTACAACCAGACCCTGGCCTGCCCGAGCGGCAAGGCCGTCCTGGGCGGCGGCGCCAGAATCATGTTCGGCGTCCCGCTCAACAAGACCATCCCCGAACCCGCCGACGCCGCCGCCGGCTACCGGTGGAGCATCACCGCCTACGCCAGCATCAAGCCCGGCTCCACCGGCCCCCAGTACGCCAAGGCCGCCATCGTCTGCGCCAGCCTCGCCTGAAAACGCCGCCATCTGAATGACGCCGCCTGGACGGCGCTGCAACGGACGCGCGCACGCCAGGACCGGCAGCCGTTTTCCGGCGGCGTTCTCCACGACGGTGCCAGGCTGCACTGAAGAGGAGGTCGGAGGTCCTCCAGAGGACAGCCGGGGGGGGGTGGGGGGGGGGGGGGGGCCGCCCCCGGGGGGGGGGGCGCGGGGCGCCCCCCCCCCCGCCGCCCCCACCCCCCCAAAACCACCGAGCACAAATAAAAAACCCATAAAAACA
>JBITGK010000009.1:57021-74198 GCA_044456955.1 Spirillospora sp. NPDC050679
CCGCCGGCTACCACCCCCACGGTCCCCGGCTGAAATGAAGAGGTGGAGGGTGGACCACAAGTGTACAGCGGGGGGTTTTTCAGGCGGCCCCCTCAAACACCCCGTTGCGGCCTACGCTGCCGGCAACGCGCCGATGCACGCCTCTGGCACACTTCCGACGTGATCGAACTGACCGACGAGATCCTCCGGGTCGAGCCCGGGATCATCCGCCACTGGCCGGCCCACCTCGACCACCCGGTCGCCGGGACCTGGGCCATCACGGTCCCGCTCCGCCCCTTCTCCGCGGACGACGAGTACGAGCCCGCGACCTTCCGGCCCGGCACCGGCGGACCCGAACTCGTCACCACGGAGATCTCCCTCGACCACGTCCAACTGCCGGCCACCGGGCTGGAGGCGCTGAGCCGGCGCGCCTTCACCTTCCCGGTGAACCCGGAGGACGGCTACATCGACGGTTCGATCTACCTCGTCGCCACCCACTGCCCCGTCGACGTCACCCGCATCGAGTTCGGGCCGGCCACCCCGGACCACATCCCCGCCACCCTCCACGCCCGCTTCGACTTCAGCGCCGCAGGCGGCATCGACATCTACGACCGCACGGCCGTCCTGACGACCACCCTGCGCTTCGAGTTGGGACAACCCATCGCCTGAAAGCCGTCCTGGGCCGACCCGGCCGCACTGATCGGAACGGCCACGTGCACGGGGACCCGGCTGGACAGGACCGCCGCCGCGCCTGGAAGCCCGCGACAGGTCTGAGCCATGCCGCCCCATCCCCCAGAACGTCCGTGCGACCAGCAGCGGCGGTCGCCAGGATCACCTGCGGACCATGCCGTCCCCGCTCGATCCAAGGCGCACCGCCTGCTCAGCGGGCCCTGGCGGTGTTGCCGTCCTCGCAGGATTGAGAACCCGCCGCTCCGGTCCAGTGCGGTGGCCGCTCAGGCGCGGGCCCAGTCGGTGTCGCCTTCGACAGCGGCCAGGTCGGCGATCTCGGCGGCCGAGGCGTTGCCTCCTGTGCACACGACTGCCACGCGCTGACCGGCGAACCGGTCCGGACGGGCGAGCACGGCCGCCAGCGCCGCGGCACCGGCTCCCTCGGCCAGCGTGTGGGCATGACTGGCCATCAGCCGGCGGGCCGCGGCGATCTGCTCGTCCGACACCAGATGGAAGTCGGCCAGGCCGGCGCGCATCAGCTGCTGGGGCAGCGCGAACCCGCGTCCGGTGGCCAGGCCGTCGACGTTGGTGGTGTTGGGACGCTCGACGCAGGCGCCCAGGCGCCAGGACTCGTAGGCGGCCGGGGCGGCCGACGACTGCACCGCGATCACCCGGCAGCGCGGGGCCAGGCGGGCGGCGACCAGCGCCGCCGCGGCCGCTCCGGTGCCGCTGCCCACGGGGACCACCACCGCGTCCAGGTCCGGCCGCGCCTGGAAGATCTCCAGATAGGCCGTGCCGACGCCGGCCAGCAGTTGCGGAGTGTCGCCGGGACTCACCAGGACCTGTCCGGTCTTGGCCGCCAGTTCCTCGGCCCGCCGCTGCGCCGCAGCCATGTCGGAGCCGTGCAGCTCGATCGCGGCGCCCAACGCGCGGACCGCGCGCACTTTGGCGGCGCTCGCGGCGGCGGGCATGACCAAGGTGCACGAGACGCCGAACTCCGCGCAGGCGTAGGCGATCGACTGGGCGTGGTTGCCGGTGGAGTAGGTGATGAGCCCGCGCGCCCGCGCGGCCGGTTCCATCCCGGCGAGCAGGGTGAGGCCGCCGCGCACCTTGAACGCCCCGACCGGCTGGACGTTCTCGTGCTTGACGTGGAGGTTGGCGCCGAGCAGGGCGTCGAGGGCTGGATAGGACCACATCGGCGTGGCCGGAAGGTGGCGGGCCAGCAGGTTCTGGGCGGCCAGGACGTCGTCGAAGACAGGCAGATGATCCACGGGGACCAGCGTGCCCCGCACCGTCCCATCGGTCCAATGCCAACTTTCGCAGTGATCCATCGATCAGATTGATATGTTGAGGCGTGCTCGACGTCGCCCGCCTCCGCGTCCTCGCCGCCGTCGCCCGCCACGGGTCGGTCACCGCCGCCGCCAAGGCGCTGGACTACGCGCAGCCCTCGGTGAGCCACCACCTGGCCAGGCTGGAGGCCGAGACCGGTGCCACGCTCGTCCGCCGGGTCGGGCGCGGCATCCGGCTCACCGACGCCGGCCGGATGCTCGCCGAACGGGCCGAAGAGATCATCGGGCGGCTGGACTCGGTCGAGGCCGAACTCGCCGCCCACACCGGGCTGCGCGCCGGCCGCGTCCGCCTGGCCGCCTTCCCCTCCGCGCTCGGCACGTTCGTGCCGCGGGCCGCGGCGGCGTTCACCTCGGCCCATCCCGGCGTCGAACTGCGCTTCACCGAGGCCGAGCCGCCCGAAGCCGCGCGCCTGCTGCGTTCGGGCGAGGTCGACGTGGCCCTGCTGTTCGCCTACGGCGACCTCCCGTCGCCCGACGACGGGCTGCGCCGCACACCGCTGCTCAGCGAGCCGATCTACCTGGTGGCCCCCGCCGGCGTGCCCGGCGACGACCTCGCCGACCACGCCGGCCGCCGGTGGATCACCGGGTGCGAGCGATGCCGCCGCCACCTGGTGCGCTCCTGCGCGGCCGCCGGGTTCACCCCCGACATCGCCTTCACCACCGACGACTACGTGGCCGTGCAAGCGCTGGTCGCCGCCGGTCTCGGCGTGACCACGCTGCCCGGCCTGGCCTTGGCGGCCCAGCACAACCCGGCGGTGCGGGCGGTCCGGCTGCCCGGCCAGCAACGCATGATCAGCGCGGCGGTGCACGGCGACCCTCCCGACCCGCCCGCGACCCGGGCCCTGCTGACCCACCTCGCCGGCGCGGCCCGGGACAGCCTGCCCGATTCCTGAGAACCGTCTCGGCGGTGGGCGGTGTCCTCGGCCAGCTGCAATCCGCGGGTCCGCCGACTACCGGCTTCTGGAAGAGAGCAGTTCGGCCAGCAGTTCCCGCACCCGGGTGTCGATGGCCTCGCGGATGGGACGCACCTGCTCGACCGGCAGGCCGGCCGGGTCGGGGAGGACCCAGTCCAGGTAGCGCTTGCCGGGATACCAGGGGCAGGCGTCGCCGCAGCCCATGGTGATGACCACGTCGGCGGCGCGCACCGCGCCGTCGGTGAGCGGCTTGGGGAACGCCTTCGACAGGTCCAGGCCGACCTCGGCCATCACCTCCACCACGGCGGGGTTGACGGTGCCGGCGGGCGCCGACCCTGCTGAGCGGACGCGCACGCGTCCGGCGGCGTGGTGGTCCAGGAGGGCGGCGGCCATCTGGGAGCGTCCGGCGTTGTGGACGCACACGAACAGCACCTCGGGCAGGTCAGGCACTAGCGGGTCCTTCGAGGTCCGGGGTGCGCCAGGTGAGGCGGCGGCGCAGGGCGAGGGACAGGTAGACCAGGGCGACCAGGACGGGGACCTCGATCAGCGGGCCGACCACCCCCGCCAGGGCCTGGCCGCTGGTGGCGCCGAAGGCGGCGATGGCCACGGCGATGGCCAGCTCGAAGTTGTTGCCCGCCGCGGTGAACGCCAGGGTCGTGGTGCGCTCGTAGCCCAGGCCGGCCAGGCGGCCGATCGCGAACGACCCTGCCCACATCAGCGCGAAGTAGACCAGCAGCGGGACGGCGATGCGCGCCACGTCCCAGGGGCGGGCGGTGATCTGCTCGCCTTGCAGGGCGAACAGGACCACGATGGTGAACAGCAGTCCCCACAGGGCGGCCGGGCCGATGCGCGGCAGGAACGCGGTCTCGTACCACTCCCGCCCGCGGGCGCGCTCGCCCAGGCGGCGGGTCAGGTACCCGGCGACCAGCGGCACCCCCAGGAAGATCAGCACGCTGCGGGCGATGTCGAGGGCCGAGGCGTCCAGGCGGGCCTGCTCCAGCCCCAGCCAGCCGGGCAGCGCCGACAGGTAGAACCAGCCCAGCACGCCGAACGCGACCACCTGGAACACCGAGTTCAGCGCGACCAGCACGGCGGCGGCCTCGCGGTCCCCGCACGCCAGGTCGTTCCAGATGATCACCATGGCGATGCAGCGCGCCAGCCCGACGATGATCAGGCCGGTGCGGTAGGCGGGCAGGTCCGGCAGCAGCAGCCAGGCCAGGGCGAACATCAGCGCGGGGCCCAGCACCCAGTTGGCCGCCAGCGACGGGATCAGCAGCCGCCGGTCGCCGGTGACGGCCTCCAGGCGGTCGTAGCGGACCTTGGCCAGGACCGGGTACATCATCACCAGCAGCCCGACGGCGATCGGCAGCGAGATGCCGTCCACCTGCACCGCGTCCAGCGCCGGCCCCAGGCCGGGGACCAGCCGTCCGGCCAGCAGGCCCACCGCCATGGCCGCGCCGATCCACACCGGCAGCAGGCGGTCCAGCCGCGACAGCCGACCCGCCACCGCCCGCTGCGGCTGACCGGCGGCGACCGGCGCGTCCGCCTTCTCGATGCTGGTCACGCCGATGCCGCCACAGCGGACGCGCGGGTGCCCAGGATCGCCGACAGCCGCTCCAGCACACCGGGGTTGAGCCAGTAGTAGACCCACGTCCCCCGCCGCTCCGAGCCGATCAGCCCCGCCTGCTTGAGCACCTTCAGGTGGTGGCTGATGGTCGGCGGGGTGAGGTCGAAGGCGGCGGTCAGGTCGCACACGCACGCCTCCCCGCCCTCATGGCAGGCGATCAGCGACAGCAGCCGCAGCCGCACCGGGTCGGCGATCGCCTTGAACAGCGGGGCCAGCTCGGCGGCCTCGGCCTCCGACAGGGGCTCGCACACGAGCGGGACGCAGCACGCCTCGCCCTCCTGGCCCGCGGTGGCTCCGGCGACCGGCGACTCTTGCTTAGACATGTCTCTAATTTGACATCCATCTATCCAACGGCGCAAACTCGGGCCACGTCCTGATTAGACGTTCATCGAAACAGGAGGCCGCGATGTCCCGCGTCCAGCTCGCCCTGCGCGTGTCCGACCTGGAAGGCTCGATCGCCTTCTACTCCAGGCTGTTCGACACCGAGCCCGCCAAGCGGCGGCCCGGCTACGCCAACTTCGCCATCGCCGAGCCCCCGCTCAAGCTCGTGCTGATCGAAGGCGAGGGCGGCGAACCCACCCGCCTGGACCACCTGGGCGTGGAGGTCGAGGACTCCGGCCTGGTCACCGACGCCGCCCGGCGGCTGGCCGCCGCCGGCCTGGCGACGCTGGAGGAGAACGACACCTCCTGCTGCTACGCCCTGCAGGACAAGGTCTGGGTCCACGGCCCCGGCGACGAGCCCTGGGAGGTCTACGTCGTGAAGGCCGACGCCGACACCCTGGAGAAGGCCGAGGACTCCGCCTGCTGCGCCACGCCCGCCGGCACCGCCGAGGACTCGGCCGCACCCTCCTGCTGCTGATCCGCCGCATCGGCTCCAGGTGCCGGTCCGCGACGTGCGGACCGGCATCTCCCCGCCTTCTCCGGACCCGGAGTCAGACGATCAATCCGCCGACGTGGAGCGTTTGCGCTGGTTGGCGTTGAAGCGCGCTTTCTTCTGGCGATTCCCGCACGTGTTCATCTCGCACCATTTGCGGGTGCGGCTCTGACTGGTGTCGAAGAAGGCGGCCCGGCAGGTCGGTGACGCGCACAGGGCCAACCTGCCGTCCCGTTCGCCCGCGAGGATGCTGACCGCGTCGGCGGCGATCACGCTGAGGGCGTCTTCCACGCCGGAGTCCGAACCGAGCCGCCATTGCCGCTTGCCCTCGGGCGTCAGGATCGCCGCAGCCCGGCCTCCAGCACTGCGGTCATTGATGACCTGGACGGCGGACGCGGGGAGCGGCTCCTGGAGCGCGGCCGCTGTCGCGGCGGCGTGGATCGACTCCCGCAGCTCCCGGGCGAGGTCGAGCTGCGCAGGGGTGCAGGAGTCCACGGCGAGGCCGCTCACCGCCAGCCAGTCGACGAGCCTCTGAGGTGCGGGAATGCGCTCCACGGGGTCGCCCTGACGTTCCGTCAGGGTCGCCGTGAAGCTCGTCGCCAGCACGTTGCCGAGGCGGAAGTCAGGGAAACCGGCAGGCATGGAACCACCTTAGTCGGTTTTGCGCGGCGGCGCGGGGGCATGTTAGAACCGCCTTAGCCGGTTCCACGATGGCCAGGAGGTCACATGTCCCGCTCGACCCTCGACGTGCGAGCGTTCGAAGCCCGCGCGACCGACGCCGAACTCGACGATCTGCGCGCGCGCCTGGCCGCGGCGCGACTACCGGAGGCCGAGACGGTGCAGGGCGCCGAGCCCGGCCCCCGCCGCTGGGACCAGGGCGTTCCTCTCGCCGACCTCGTCGATGTCGTGGACTACTGGCGCACCGGGTACAACTGGCGGGCGTTCGAAGAGCGCCTCGACCGCATCGGCCAGTTCCGTACGACCATCAACGGTCTGGGAATCCACTTCCTGCACCGCCGGTCCGCGCGCGCGGACGCCACTCCGCTGATCCTCACGCACGGATGGCCGGACAGCGTCGCCCGGTTCATCGATGCGGTGGACGAGCTGGCAGACCCGAAGGACCCGGACGCGCCGGCGTTCCACGTCGTGGTCCCGTCGCTGCCGGGCTTCGGCTACAGCGACAAGCCGGCCGCCACCGGGTGGGGAACCGAGAAGATCGCGGCCGCATGGGTGGAGCTGATGGGCAGGCTCGGCTACGGCAAGTTCCTGGCCCACGGCGGCGACTGGGGAGGCAACATCACCACGGTCCTCGGCGGCAGGTTCCCCGAACACGTCCTCGGCATCCACACAACGTTCGCGGAGGCGCCGCCCGGGGTGACGACGGACGGGCTCACGTCGGTCGAGCGCGAGTGGGCCCAGGAGACCCACCACTTCTGGCGCCACCGCGCGGCGTACGCGAAGCAGCAGGCGACCCGCCCGCAGACCATCGGCTACTCGCTGGTCGACTCACCGGTCGGGCTGCTCGCCTGGATTCTCGACAAGTTCGCCGAGTGGTCCGACACCGAGGACAGCCCGTTCGAGACGATCTCCAGAGACAGGATCCTCGACGACGTCACCCTCTACTGGCTGACGCGCACCGGCGCCTCGGCGGCCCGCATCTACTACGAGAGCCACAACTCGCTCGACCCCGAGCTCCGGGTCGACGTCCCGTCGGCGCTCACCATGTACCCCCGCGACACCGAGAAGTGCCCGCGTCCCTGGGCACAGGGACGATACCGGCAGATCGTCCGGTGGAGGACGCCCGAACGCGGAGGGCACTTCCCGTCGCTGGAGGTCCCCGAGTACTTCGTCCAAGACCTGCAAGAAGGTCTCGCGGCGGTGCTGGCCGCCCATCGGTGAACGCCGTACGTTCCAGCCGCTCTTGAGCCGTCGCTTTAGGGAAGGCGCGCGACGCGGCCGGGACGGTCAGGCCGCGCGGGTCTCCATGACGGACAGGACCGTGCCCGTGGCGACGATCCTGGACAAGCGCAGCCCGGCCGCCGCGAAGAGGCGCTCGAACTCGGCCTGCGTGCGCTCCTTGCCCGGGAAGGCGGCCATCAGCAGCAGGTCCAGGGCCTTGGCCTGATGCGGATCGTTGCCGCGCGGGACGACCGCGTCGATGACCAGGACGCGCCCGCCGGGGGCGAGCGCGCGGCGGCAGGCGCGCAGGACGGTGACGCACCGCTCGTCGTCCCAGTCGTGCAGGACGCGCTTGAGCACGTGGACGTCGGCGGCGGGGACCTGGGCGAAGAAGTCGCCGGGGGCCACCTCCCAGCGGCCTTCGACCTCCGGCACGTCCAGACGGTGGGCGGTCACCACGTGCGGCTCGTCCAGCAACACGCCGCGCAGGTCCGGGCGGCGGCGCAGGACCTCCAGCAGGAAGCCGCCCCGTCCGCCGCCGACGTCCACCACGGTCCCGGTCTCGGGGAAGTCGTAGGCGGCGGCGATCGGGGCGTTCTCCTGGTCGGAGAAGGCGGCCATGCCGTTGTGGAACGCGGTCGCGGTGCTCTCGTGCTGGGCGACGTACTCGAAGAACGAGCCGCCGAACAGCTCCTGGAAGATCGGGCCGCCCTGCCGGAGGCAGCGTTCCAGCTCGCCGGCGGGCCGCCACAGCGAGAGGTCGGTCAGCATCAGGATCGCCGGCCCGGCGGGCAGCGGCGCGTCCGAACGCAGGGGCTGCCCGAGATCGGTCAGCCGGAAGCGTCCGTCGTCCAGCTCCTCGACGACGCCGCCGGTGGCCAGGACGCGCAGCACGCGCAGCAGGTTCCCCTGGTCGACGCCCGCGCGCCCGGCCAGCTCGTCCACCGGCAGGGGCCCATCGGCCAGCCGGTCGGCCACGCCCAGGACGACCACCGCGCGCAGCGCGGCGGGAAGCACGTAGCTGAGCGCCTGGTCGATGAGCACGGCGGTGGCCGCTCTGGCGTTGGGCTGTTCGGAAGCCGGGTCGTGCTGGGGACGCATCGAAGCCATCCTTCCAAGCGGCCGACGGCGTCCATGGAAACACCGCCCCCTGCCCGGCTGCCAGGCCCTGGACGCACAACCCCGGCCCTGGCGATGGCCGCCTCCGGTCAGGCGACGCGTCGGTTGTGCGTCCGTCCGGCCGGCTGAAGGTCCTCCCGCGCCGGCGTCAGCGCCCCACGGTGACCACGATCTTGCCGAACTGCGCGTTGGACTCCATGTACCGGTGCGCCTCCACGATCTCCTCCAGCGGGAACAGGCGGTCCACCACCGGCCGGAAGGCCCCGCTGCGCAGGCCCGAGCCGATGTAGGCGAACGCCCGGCGCAGCCGCTGCGGGTCCTTCATGATCTCGAGCACCGTGTAGGTGCGCATGTTCAGCGCGGGCATCCCCAGGTCGAAGCCCGGGTAGGGCGTCGGCTGCCCGCTCTGCATCCCCCACAGGAACAGCGTCCCGTCGTCCGCCACGGCGCGGGCCAACTCCGCGACGCCCGGCCCGGCCACGGCGTCGAAGACGAACTCGGCCCCCTTGCCGCCGGTCAGCTCCAGCACGCGCTCGGCCACGTCCTCCTCGTCGGAGACGATGACCTCCGCCGCGCCCTCGTCGATCAGCTGCTGCCGCTTGGCGCGCGTGCGGGTGACCGCGATCGGCGTGGCGCCCAGCCGGTTCGCCGTGTGGACGGCGGCCAGGCCGACACTGCTGGAGGCCGCGGTGATCACGGCCGCGTCCCCGGCCCGCATCCCGCCCACCTCGACCATCGCGCCGTAGGCCGTCAGGTAGGGCATCCACACCGCCGCGCCGGAGACCGCGTCCACCTCGGCGGGACGGTGCAGCAGCGAGGAGACCGGCACGATCGCCTGCTCGGCGTACACGCCGTAGTCGTTGTGCGAGAAGTTCGGGATGACGCTGACCGCCTGCCCCTTCTCGAAGTCGGCCACACCGGGACCGACCGCCTCGACCACACCGGCGGCCTCGTTGCCGAGCCCGGCCGGGAAGCGCTCGACCGGCACGATGTAGCGGCCGCTGCGGAACAGCGCCTCGGCCCTGTTGAGCCCGATCGCCTCCACCCGGATCCGCACCTCGCCCGGCCCCGGCTCCCCCGGCTCCAGGTCCTCCAGGCGCAGCACCTCGGGGCCGCCGATCTCGTGGAACCGTACGGTCTTCGCCATGACGCCGTCCTCCGCTCGTTCGTGAACGGGCCAACCGTGGCACACAAGTACGACGATCGTCAAACTTTGACTCTCGTCGTACTATGGGGCCATGGAACGCACCCCGCCGCACCCGGACGTGACACAGATCAACCTGCAGCAGGTCCTGGAGGCCGTCGTCGACCCGGTCCGCCGGAGCATCGTCACGCAACTCGACGCCGCCGGCGCCGACATCGCCTGCGGCGGCTTCGACATCTCGGTCAGCAAGTCCACCGCCACCCACCACTTCAAGGTGCTGCGCGAAGCCGGCCTCATCCGGCAGCACTACGTGGGGACATCACGCATGAACACCCTGCGCCGCGCCGAGCTGGACGAAGCGCTCCCGGGCCTGCTCGACGCCCTCACCACCCCCCAGGCCAAGAAGTCCTGACCACCACCGCCGAACGACCGAGCGCAAACCGCCGCCACCAAAGGCTTCGCACATGGGCTTCTTCTCCACCTTGTGGTCGGGCATCATCGCCGCCTTCGCGGCCCTCTTCACATGCATGACCTTCCACGAGGCCATCGTGGAGAAGAAGAGGCTGTCACCGGTCGGCTGGATCGCGGCCCCCGTGGCACTGGTCGCCGCGGCGTTGACCGTTGTGGGCGTCATCGGCCTGCTGAACCTTCCGGAAAAGACGGTCGTGGACAGGGACGAGGCCATCGAGTGCACGGCCGAGATCATGAAGGTCGAGGACGTCATCGAAAGGAAGACCTCCGGGAAGGGCGGCGTGGGTTCCACGCGCGTCTACCACCAGTTGCGCATCCGCGTGCACGACGCGGGCAGACCCGCGTACGAGACCGGCAGCACCGCCGAGCTGTCGGGCGAGGAAGAGATCGTCCTCAGTTCGGACCTCAAGTCGGGACACCCGAGATACCGCTGCTGGGCCGACCCGGAGGATCACGAGCGGGTCCAGATCCTCTGGCACGCGCCGCTCGAATGATGCCCAGACGCCCACGGCCGGGCCGTTCACACGGTCCCGCTCCGGTCCTCCGCAACGGCAGGGCCGGCAGCAACCCCGAAGCGAGCCAAAGGCGACGAACCTTCGCCACGCCGAAGCCCGTCAGGGCATTACCCATGAGGTAATCGGTCCCGCAACGCAAGGCGACAAGAATCAGCCGCATGAAACGTGCGATGGAGACAGCAGCGGCAGGCCGCGTCGCCTGGGGCGCACTGGCACTGGCCGCGCCCGGCCTGAACGTGAAACTGGCGGGCATGCGCGACCGGGACACCCCCGAGCTCAGGTACATGATCCGAGTCTTCGGAAGCAGGGCCGTCGCACTCGGCCTCGGCTACCTGCTGAGCGAACCCGCCGCACGACGCCGCTGGCGCAGGCTCTGCCTGATGGTCGACCTCTGCGACACCTCGGCGGGGACCGCCCACCTGGTGCGCGGGGACATCCGGCGCGGCCCGGCGGCGGCCCTGACCGCGATCACAGGCGGATACGCCGCACTCGGCATCCTGGCACTACGCGCGGAAGGTGAGGACTAGATCGCGGTCGCGGTTCACGGCCGTGGCGAGCACCCCCGCGAAGAAGGCGCGGGACCGGTGACCCCCGCCGCTTCCGCTCGTTGATCATGGTGAATGCGGTCTGGCGGCAGGAGATGTCCATGGCGGACGTGCGGGCGACGGTGTGGGGAGACGGCGCGATCTCGGCGGTGTTCGTACACGGGATCTTCAGCTGGGGCTCCGACGAGCTGTACGGATTCGGCAACCAGCGACCGCTGGCAGACGAGTTCCGGCTGGTCATGATGGACCGACGCGGCCACGGAGCGAGCCCGGACATCGAGGGCGGCGACTACGAGGCGGACGCCGACGACATCACCGCCCTGCTCGGGGACGGAGCCCATCTGGTGGCGCACTCCTACGGCGGCGCGGGCGCGATGCTCGCCGCCGCGCGCCGACCGGACCTGGTGCGGTCGCTGACGTTGATCCAGCCCGGCACCCTGCGGCCCGCGGCCGGGCACCCGGTGGTGGACCAGGCACTGGCACGCGCTCGCGCCGGCACCGCCGAACTGCCGGCCGAGATGACCCCGCAGGAGTACCTGCGAGCGTCCACCGAGGGCATCGGCATGCCGGTGCCGCAGGCCACGCCGGAGCGGCTGCGGGCGGTGCGCACCGCGATGCGCGAACGGCCCTGCTGGGACGCCGACATTCCGCTGGGCCCGCTCGCCGACGCGCCCTGGCCCAAGCTGATGATCTCGGGTACCTGGGAGGACGCCCCGGAGCTCTACCGCCGATACGCGGGCGAGCCGCTGATCGCCGCCGCGGAGTTCATCGCCGACCGGATCGGCGCGCGGTACCTGAAGGTCCCCGGCTACTACCCGCAGGTCCAGCAGCCCGGCCCGGTCAACGATGCGCTGCGGACGCTGTGGCGGCGAGCCGAAGGCCGCCCTGAGCAAAAGTGATCTCGCCAGCCCTCTTCTCGGGGAATGCGCAAAGTCCTCTTTCCAGGCCGAGCGCATGGGAGTGCGGTGATGGACGTGTCGGTGCCCGAGACGGAAGGACTTGGAGCACCGGCTCGCTGCGAGCGGCTGTTCACGGCTCCGGGCTTGGCTGATGGAGTTGACGGCGCGGTGGCGATAATGGTGCAGCCGTGATCGTGTCTCTGCCCAGTAGTACGGACATTGAAAAGCGATAACCTTTACAAAGTAAGTTGCGTGCTGGCAAGCCTCTCCGCCACCGACGCAGGTCATGCGCGACCACGCTTGCCGCCTGCGCGCAGAGCAGGCTCCTACCGGAGCAAGTTCAACGCGCGGTGGCGCTCAAGCCTGGACGGGCGGCGCGTCGGGCTCGTGCACCTCCATGAGCTCCGCGACCGAAACCCGGAAATCGTGGGCCACGTAGCCCGCCTTGTCGACCCGGTGGCGAAACCCGCCCCCGGCCATGTCTGACCGCTCGACGAGCACGAACCACTCCATGGCGGTCACCGAGGTCGCCCTTTCGTTCCATCGCCGCAGACAGACGGAGCCTACTGCCCGAACCGCAGGTCGCGATCTTTTCTGCGGGAACGTGAAAGTGGTTATGCGCGTTTCCAGAAGTCCTGCTCGCGACTGCCGCTCAGCCGGACATGCCACAGAGCTTGTCGAGCTGGTCGGCCAGGTCGTCCAAGCCCTCGGCGTACAGATCGAAGTGGTCCGACGAGGTGGGCGGATCGCCGACGGGGCGGGCGACGTAGGCGGTGCGCAGACCGATTCCCTGAGCTCCGCGCAGATCCCAGGCGTGGGCGGCGACCATCAGCAGCCGCTCCGGTGGCCGTCCGGAGACGGTGACGGCCAACTGGTAGACCGTCGGGTCCGGCTTGTAGGTCCGGGCGTCTTCGGCCGACAGTGCCTGGTGCCAGCGCAGTCCGGCGTGGGCGTTGAGTTCCAGCAGCGCCGTCCGGCTCGCGTTGGAGAGTCCGACCAGCGGGAACCGCTCGGCGAGCCGGGCGAGCCCTGCCACGGTGTCGGGCCACGGCGAGAGCCGACGGCCTGACACGGCCAGTGCCGCCACGGCGGCCGGATCGTCGACTCCGGCGGCCTCGGCGACCAGCCGGGCGGCCTCCCTGTCGAGGGCATCGCTGGCGAGGTAGGGCCGGTCTCCGTTGAGGATGCCGCGCTGCGCATGGTCGATGTGCCGCTGCCACAACGACAGGAGCCGCTCGATTCCGGGGTCGTCGAGCGACGGGTCGAGTTCGCGAATGCCGGCACGGATGCCGGCGGGCTCGTCGACGAGCGTGCCGAGTACGTCGAACACGAGGGCATCGATCTGCGGCTCTGCCATGGGCACGGCCTCCTGGGCGCGGGCGGCGGTCACTGGACGTCGAGGGCGGAGCTCCTGGTGGATGAGGCCGTCGACCAGATCAACCCCGCCCGCACAGGAGCTTCACGTGCTGTTGTATCGAGCCGCGCTCGATATGTCGCGTCCGCCCCCAGCCTTGGCGACCCGACTGATGCGTCGGCATCACGGCACCGGCGCCGCGTGAACGGCTCGGTCTGGAGCAGCGGCGGCGGCCCGCTTCACCGACCGCCCCGGGCGCTGCGGCAGTTGACGACCACCAGGCTTGATCAAGGTCGGCGGCGGCTGCGGTAGGCGGCCGTCTTGGCGCGGGCCGTGCACGCCGCACTGCAGTAGCGGCGCGAGGCGTTGCGGGTCAGGTCGATGTAGACCGCCTCGCACTGGTGCGCCGCGCACTGCCCGAAACGACCGGGGCCGTAGCCGTCGACGATGAGGGCGAGCGCTGTGGCGTACTCGCCGCCCAGGGCTTCCACCTGCGTGCCGCCCGAACCGTGGAAGTGCAGGTGGAACGGCTGACCGACGTCCTCCACCAGGTACGGCTGCGCGCCGTACCTGCCGATCATGGCGTTGATGCGGGCGGCCTGGTCCGCCGGATGCTCGGCGAGCAGAGCCTGCCGCAGCTCGGTGGCGAGTTCGGTCAGCCGCCGCCCCGCGTCCGGGATCGCGCGCAGGGCGGCGCCCGAGTGCTCACCGAGCTGGGCGGCGAACGTCGTCGCCAGTTCCTCACCCGACGACGGCCGGACCGGGGCGCCGCCCCGCCAGCGCGCCGTGGCCAGGTTGACCAGCTCGGCGATCAACGGCGCCTGCCGGGTCACGTTACAGGCTATTTCCAATTGACTAGTAACCTTCGATGCGATGTCATAGGCGTAATCCACTTAGAGGGTAACGGAGCCGCCCATGCTCGCGCCCTACCGCCGCCTCATCGTCCGACCGGGTGTCCTGCACCTGCTCCTCGCCGAACTGATCGTCAAGCTGGGCACCCCCGTGCTCAGCCTCGCCCTGCTCCTGGCCGCCGTCGACCGGCTCGGCTCCTACGCCACCGCCGGCCTCGTGCTCACCGGTCACGCGCTGGCCCTGGCCCTGTGCGCGCCGCCCGGCGGGCGCATCGCCGACCGGTACGGACCGCGCCGTGCCCTCACCGGCTACCTGGCCGCCCACACTGCGGCCTACGCCCTGCTCCTGCTCACCCCGCCCGCCCTGATGATCGGCGCCGCGGTGCTGCTGGGCGCCACCACTCCGCCCGCCGGATCGATCGTCCGGGGCGCCTGGCCACGCCTCGTCCCCACCGCCTCCCTTCCCGCCGCCTACGCGGTCGACAACGCCGTCAACGAGCTGATGTTCATCGCCGGCCCGCTGCTCGTACCCGTTCTGACCTGGGCCGTCCCGGCCCAGGGTGTGGTGGCCGCCGCCGGCGCCGCCGTCCTGTCCGGCACCGCGCTGCTGCTGGCCTCCCCCGCGGTACGGCGGATGCCGCCCACACCGCCGGGCAGGTTCCATCTGGCCGGGCCGCTCACCCACCGGCCGACGCTTCTGCTGCTGACCATCGCCGCCTTCGGCACCTTCACCTTCGGCTGCCTGCGCATCGCCACGGTCGCCTCGGCCGCCTCCTTCGGCTCGGCAGCCTCCGCCGGCGTGCTGATGGGCCTGCTGTCGGTCGGCGCGCTCCTCGGCACCCTCGGGTACGGCGCACGGTCCTGGCGCATCACCGGCGGGCGCCTGCTCGTCCTGCTCTCGATCACCGAGGCGGTCATCCTGCTCGGCGGCGGCTTCGCGCCCGGCTTCGCGACGCTCGCCGTCCTCATCACCCTTGTCGGACTGGTGACCGGGCCGCGCGACGCGGTCGTGCCGGCCCTGCTCGCCGACCACGCCCCCGCCCGCTACCGCACCGAGGTCTTCGCCTGGCTCAACACCTTCATGTGGACCGGCTACGGCCTGGGCACCGCCGTCGCCGGCCGGATCAGCGGCCCCCACGACACCGGCGAAGCGGTCTTCGGCGCGGCCGCGGCCGCAGCGGCGGCAGGCGCGATCCTCGCAGCCGGCGCCAAACAGATCATCTCGCGCCCTGCAACGTCCGCCGCGGTGCCGACCGACGCCTCCTCCCGTCAATCAGATCGCGCCGACACCTGAGACTTCGGCAGGGGCGCGGGCGTCTCCGGCGAGGACGCGAGCCGACCGGCCCGAAGCCCTGCGAGCACAGCGAAGGGCCCTGATGTCCGTTTCGTGGCGAACGGCATCGGGGCCCTTCTCATCGCGTTGGACGACCGACGGCCGCTCAGGTTCCGCTGTGCTGGTGCTGCTCGGGCAGGCGGCCGGCCGGGTGCGCCCACAGCAGGATGTTGTCCGGCCATGCGCCCTGCGCCTTCTCCCGTTCCCGGCGGAAGAACTCAAGGACTTCCCGGTCCGAGTAGCGCAGGCTGAAGTGGATCAGGACGAACAGGGTCTCCGGGTGGGCCTCGACCACGGGCCTGAGCCCGCTCCACACCGTGTGCCCGACCCGGTTCGCGCGCTCCAGTTCGGCGTCGTCGAGGAAGGTGCACTCGGTGATGACGACCGGATACTCGAACAGCCATGGATTCCGTTCGAAGACGTCCACGTGCGTGTCGCCGAGGTAGGCGAACAGCGGCCGGTCGACCACCGCGTCGATCTCGGCCCCCTCCTTGCGCCGCCGGGCCATGGCCCGGCCGAACTCCTTGCCTCGCCCCTCCTGCTCCAGGGACCGCCTCAGTTCCTCGAACTCCGGCCGCAGCGCCTTGCGCCGCTCCGAGAAGGCATAGCCCACGCAAGGCACCTTGTGCTCGCACTCCACCACCCGCACGCGATGCCCGCGGCGCCCGAAAGTGAACTCGTCGTCCTGCCGCACGCCGTGCAGGCGGTGGCTCCCCGCCAGGGCCGGGTCGAACCCCGGTCCGTGGTTCAACTCGGCGGACGCGCGCAGGTAGGACTCCACGTACGGCACGGCCTGGGCGGGCAGGTGGATGTCCACGCCGGTGGCCTTGGAGGCGAGGTAGTCGACGTCCTTGGAATGGTCGTGGTGGGTGTGGGTCAGGAAGACCGTGTCCACCTGCCGTCCCTCGCACAGTCCCGCGTCGAGGCTGCAGCGCAGCTCGGGGATGTGGAAGAAGGTCTTGTCGTTCGCCCGGGAGTAGCCGGTGAGGGTCAGTTCGGTGCCGGGGATGCGCCATGTCTTCCACTGCCGGAAGGGATGCCCTCGTTCGAGCGGTTCGGGATGGTCGGGCGTGCGCGCCGGAACCCGCGTCATCGGGCTGCCCCGCTTTCTCGGTCGTGGGCGGCGCTCCCCGCCTCCATGATCAAGCGTCCGCGATCGTAGCGGCCGGCCCGCCGGGCGCACACCGGTTTTTCCGGCGGGCGGCGCACTCCGCGCGCCCTGCGCTTCGGTCGCCGGCCGGCACTGCTCCCCGGCGATCTGGCGATCATGGGGGCGGGGCTAGAACGCCTTGCCCCCAGGCACCGCGACGGTCCCGGGGTCGGCCGCCCAGCGGCACGGTGCCCGAGAGCCCTATTCAGATCACATGCCGAGCCGGGACGGAGCGTGCAGGAGGTGCGGGAACAATCACGCGTGCACCAGGGTTATAGATCCTGGTCGGTGTGACCGGTGTCCCCGGGCCTCACCTTTTGCCTTCGCGGAGTTCCGTCCGGCTGGAGCCGCGTTGTGCCTTTCGCCGAGAGGCGACCCGCACACCGGCCGTGAACATCCGCCGTGGGGGGGCCCCCCCCCCGCGGGGGGGGCCCCCCGGGGCGCCGGGGGGGGGGGCCCCCCCCCCCCCCCGCGCCCCCCGGCTC
>JBITGK010000009.1:74208-395242 GCA_044456955.1 Spirillospora sp. NPDC050679
CCACTTTGGGCGTGCGGGGTGTGCGGGCCGGGGGGCGCGGGTTGGGGCTTCCCCCGGCGCGGCCCCCCCCCCCCCGCCGGTCAACCCCCCCGGGGCCCCCCCCCCCCGGGGGGGGGGGCACCACGGCGTTTCCATGGTTGGAACACCGCCTGACACCGCGCGAGCCCGCTGGATCGGCGGGCGGTCCTCCAAGGGGTGGTGGGCGGACGTTCCGGCGTCGTTCCGTTCCTTCAGGGACGCCGCCCTGCCCCCTTTTGGGGGACAGGGCGGGAGAGATGGACGGGACGCGGTCGGCGCGCCCGGCCCCGGTTACGCGACGCCGCTCCAGCGGTTCAGGGCGGTGTAGGCGGGCTGCCACTGGCTGGTGTAGGCGGCGCGGGCGGGTTCGGGGAGCGGGGCGAGCATGGTCGCGACGGTCTGCTCGGACGCGCCTTCCAGCAGCCATGGGAGGAGCCTGGGCGCATCGGGGCCGATGCGCTGACCGTGGACCTGGCCGAAGTGCGCCCACTGCTGCGGGGTGGCGACCGCCTGGATCAGCGGCAGCGCTTGGCGCTCCTCGTGCCGGAGGTGTGCGGTCAAGCCGGTGACCAGCGAGTCGGTCAGGTCCCCGAGACGGTCGACGGGCGCGCCGGGGTCGGACAGCGCCGTGTCGATCGCCGCTATGACGTCGTCGACGGCGGCGTGCTCGGCCTCCATCGCCTCCAGCAGCGCCAGATCGTCCGGCCGCTCCGCCAGCGACCCGCGCAGCGCGGGCCACAGCGCGTCGTCCTCGGCCGTGTGGTGCACGTGCAGCGACTTGGTGAACAGTTCCCAGCCGACGGCGGTGCGCAGCAGCGTCCCGGGGTCATCGTCGATTCGCGCGGTGATCTTGGCCAGGTGTTCGAGTTCGCGCCGCAACGCGTCGTGCATGGCGTACATCGCCGTCATATCGAGCGTGCCGCTCACAACGTTGTTCCTTTCGGTCTGGTCGGGTTCGGGAGAGGTCAGGTCCAGCTCGTCCCGGCGGGTTCCTTGATGGAGGCGTTGAGGCGGTTGAACATGTTGGTCACGCCGATCAGCATGATCAGCGCGGCGATCTGCTTCTCGTCGTAGTGGTCGGCGACCTGGTCCCACAGCGGGTCGTCCACCGCCTCGCCCGAGCGGTCGGCCAGCCGCGTGGCGGCCTCGGCCAGCGCCAGCGCGGCCCTTTCGGCGTCGTCGAAGAACGGCGCCTCCCGCCACGCGGCGACCGCCGCGATCCGCTCCGCGCTCGCGCCCGCCTTGACCAGGTTGGCGTGGTGGGCGTGCACGCACGCCGAGCAGCCGTTGATCTGGCTGATGCGCAGTCCGACGACCTCCTGCAGTTCATGCGGGACGCCGCCCGCGTTGACGGCTTTGAAGATCGCCCCGATGCCCTTCATTCCGTCGGGCAGCACGAAGGCGGGATTGGTCATGCGCGCTTGCATGGTCGTTTCCTTTCGCGGTGACGCTTCGGCCGTCGCACCGGTGCGTCCGGACCCGTCAATGCGGTGACGGAACGCCGGTGCGACCACCGCCAACCTTCGACTTCGCCCTCATGTGGATCAACGTAAACTTCGCGCACGTGCTCATAACGCGCGGCTTATGACCGCAGATGGGAGCGTCGGTGGAGCTGCGGGACATCGAGATCTTCCTGACGCTGGCCGAGGAACTGCACTTCGCCCGGACCGCCGCCCGGCTGCACGTGTCCCAGGCTCGGATCAGTCAGGCGATCGGCCGGCAGGAACGTCGCCTCGGCGGCCTGCTGTTCGACCGCTCCAACCGCCGCCAGATCCGCCTCACCCCGCTCGGCCGCCAGCTCCGCGACGACCTGCGCCCGGTGTACGCGGGGCTGCGCGACACCCTGGAACGCGCCCGCCAGGCCGCCCAGGGGATCACCGCCACGCTGCGCATCGGCATGCTGCCGTTCAACATCGCCGACCTGCACCCCTACTGGAACACCTTCCATTCGCGGCACCCGCAGTGGCGATTGCAGATCCGCCGCGCCCCTTTCATCGAGCCGTTCGCCGGACTGCGCGACGGCGAGTTCGACGTTCTGGTGGTCTGGCTCCCCGTGGAAGAACCCGGCTTCACCGTGGGCCCGGTCCTGTTCACCGACCAGCGCCTGCTCGCGGTGTCCGCAGAGGACGAGCTGGCCGGACGGGCCTCGGTGACGCTGGAAGCCCTCGCCGACCGCCCGCACGCCATGGCCCCCCAGATGCCGGACTACTGGGAGGACAGGTACCTGCCGTTCCAGACTCCGCGAGGCCACCTCATCGAGCGCAGCCGGACCATCAGCAACGGCGACGACCTCATCAACCTCGTGGGCACCGGGGAGATCGTCCACAGCTTCCCCGCCCACGTCACCAAGTACTGGGCGGTGCCGCACATCCGCTGGCTGCCCATCCGTGACATGGCGCCCCTGCCCTACGCCATGGTGTGGCGCACGGAAGCCGAGAACGATCCCATCCGAGCCCTCGCCCGAATCGTGCGGGAGCTCGGGCCGATGGACCAGCACGACTCCTGAGCGACGAGAGATCCGCAACCGCCGCCTGCCGCTGAGGGTGGCGGTGTGTCGTGACCGCCAACGCAGAGGTCTCCGGTGGCAAGTTCCACGACCAAGAAGAACCAGCGCCACCGGAGACCTCGTGCCCACCCTGGCGGTGACGAGGCGGTTCGATCTGACCGAGGCGCAGTGGACTGTCCTGGAATCGCCATCGCCCGCGCCCACCAGCACGCTGCCGTCGGCGCCTGCACCAGCCCCCTGAAGGGAGCCATCGGGCGGGACCGGTTCGCCCGAGCCGGCCGATCATGGGCTGGGACGCTCCCGCGGCGGGCTGACAGCAAGATCAACCTGGTCGGCGAACAGAGCCGACTACTCCTCACGCGCCAACCGCGCCTACCCGCTCAGGTGCGGCATCCGCGCGACCATCCCGCAACCGGCCGACCAGATCGGCCACCGTCGGCGGCGCGGCAGCGCCGGTGGTCGGCCCCGGCGTTCTGCGCGATGGAGTGCGGGATCAACCGCCTCGAACACCACCGCGCCGTGGCCGCCCGGTGCGACAGACTCGCCGTCCGCTACCAGGCCATCGTCCACATCGACGACTGGCCACTGACCCGCCTTCGAAACACGCCCTAGCCCTGGTGGTCGGTGGGCCGTGCCTCCCGGGGCCCGGTGGCCGCCAGGCTGGCGAGGAGTCGGAACCGGTCTTCGGAGGCGGTGCCCGGTTCGGCGGTGTAGATCGTCAGGTCGTACACCGAGCGGTGGGACACCGGCAGGTCCAGGGACTGGTAGACCAGCTCCAGCTCGCCGACCTCCGGGTGCCAGATCCGTTTGATGCCGTCGTGGCGGATGCGCACCTCGTGGGCCGCCCACTGGCTGCGGAATTCGGCGCTCAGGGTGGACAGTTCGCCGATGAGCTCGCGCAGGACCCGGTCGTGGGGTTCGCGTCCGGCCTCCGCGCGCAGCAGCGCGGCGGTGGAGACGATGGCCCTGTCCCAGTCGGTGAAGAACCGGCGGGAGCCGGGATCGAGGAAGATGTAGCGGGCGATGTTGGCGCGGCCGTGCTCGGCGGTGGTGAAGCTGTCGAAGACGGGGGCGTGCATGGCGCGGGCCAGCGCGTTGCTGGCGACGATGTCCTGGCGGCCGTTGCGCACGAACGCCGCGGACATGGTCATGGAGTCCAGCATCCACTGGACGCGGGGCGGGACCTGGACGTCGTTGCGCCGGGAGGCGGTGCGGCGGGCCGGTTTGGCGGCGCGGGCCAGGTCGAACAGGTAGGTCCGCTCGTCCTGGTCCAGCCGCAGGGCCTGGGCGACCGCGTCGAGCACCTCTTCGGAGACCCCGCTGATGTGGCCCTTCTCCAGCCGGGTGTACCACTCGGTGCTCACTCCGGCCAGCACCGCGACCTCCTCGCGGCGCAGCCCGGGGACCCGGCGGCGGCCGCCGGCGGGCAGCCCCACCTGCTCGGGTGTGATCTTCGCCCGCCGGGTGGCCAGGAAGTCCCGGATCTGGTCGCGGTTGTCGGGCCCGTGCTCCATGCCGTCCACGGTAGCCGGAGGGTTTCTCCAGGTGGCGGGCTAGGGGGGTTGAGCTTGTCCCCCCTATAAACGCGCTCTGCTCCGCGTGCGGCCGAGCGGGTTTCCTGGGGTCCGCACCTGAACGCGACCTTGAAGCGGAGATGTACATGAGCACGCGGGGAGAAGTCCTCCCGGGGCCCACCGGCACGGTCGGGACCCATGCGCCGGACGAGGCCGCGCGGTCGCCCGCGCGGCTGCCGCCGGTGGTCTACGTGCTGGCGCTGGGCACCTTCCTGATGCTCACCACCGAGTTCGTGGTGGCGGGCCTGCTGCCGGAGATCTCCGGCGACCTGGGGGTGAGCGTGCCCCGGGCGGGCCTGCTGATCACGGTGTTCGCCGTCGGGATGATCATCGGTGCGCCGGGGATGGCGATGCTGACGCTGCGGCTGCCCCGGCGGTCGACGCTGATGCTGGCCCTGGCCGTGTTCGCGGCGGGGCATGTGGTCGTCGCGGTCGGCTCCGGCTTCGCGCTGCTGCTGGGGGCTCGGTTCGTCACGGCGCTGGCGACCGGGGCGTTCTGGGCGGTGGCCAACGTGGCCGCCAGCCATGCTGCGGGTCCCGCCGCGAGCTCGCGGGCCCTTGGGCTGGTCGGAGCAGGAGGCATGCTCGCCCACGTCGTCGGGGTGCCGCTGGGGGCGTTCGCCGGGCAGCTGGCGGGCTGGCGCGGCCCGTTCTGGGCACTGGCCGTGGCCTCGCTGGCGGCCGCCGCGCTGATCGCCCGCACCGTCCCGCACGAGCGTTCCGGCCACGAGACCGTGTCGGTCAGGTCCGAGGCGACGGCCCTGCGCTCGGGCCGCATGTGGCTGGTGCTGGCGGCCTGCGCGACCACGAACGGCGGGGTGCTGGCGGCGTACTCCTACATCGCGCCGCTGCTGACCGAGCGGGCCGGTGTCGCGGCCGGGCTGGTGCCCCTGGTGCTGGTCGGCTTCGGCGCCGGGGCCCTCGCGGGCTCGCTGGCCGGCGGGCGGATGGGGGACGTCCGCCCCCACACGGTGACGATCGCGGCCGCCGCGGGCGCCACGGTCCTGCTGCTGGCGATCAGCCTGCTGTCCGAGCACGCGGGAGCCGCGGTCGTGCTGGTCGCGCTGCTGGGGTTCTTCGGGCTGGGCGCCAATCCGGTGCTGATCTCCCTGGCGGTCCGCTTCGCCGGACGGGCGCCCACGCTGGCGTCCGCCCTGACCGTCTCGGCGTTCAACCTCGGCACCGCCGCCGGCAGCTGGGTCGCCGGGCGCGCTCTGGCGTCCTCCCTGGGAGCCGTCGGCCCGGTCGTGGTCGGTACCGCCGTCGCCGCGCTGACCCTGATCCCCACCATCGCGATCGCCCTCGTGCAACGCCGCCGTTGGCAGCGGCGGGCCGGGGTGCCGGTCCACTAGGCCAGACCCAGCCGGCATCGCCTGAAACCGATCACTGGAACGGAGAACCCTGATGCGTGCGACCCTGATGTACAGCGCCGGTGACGTCCGGATCGAGGAGGTGCCGGACCCGGTCGTCAAGCTGCCCACCGACGCGCTGGTCCGCGTCACCGCCTCCTGCATCTGCGGCAGCGACCTGTGGCCCTATGGCGCGATGAAGCCGGAGGACGGTCCCGCCCGGATGGGGCACGAGTTCATCGGCGTCGTCGAGGACATCGGCTCGGAGGTGACCGGCCTTCGCAAGGGCGACCTGGTCGTCGCGCCGTTCGCCGTCTCCGACGGCACCTGCCGGTTCTGCCGCGAAGGCTTGCACACTTCCTGCGACAGTCCCCAGGCCGCCTTCTGGGACGGTCTGGCCGACGAGGGCGGGCAGGCCGACGCGGTCCGCGTCCCGCTGGCCGACGGCACCCTGGTCAAGCTCCCCGTGGCCGCCGACTCGGCTCTCATGCCGTCGCTGCTGACGCTCGCCGACGTGCTGGGCACCGGCCACCACGCCGCCGTGGCCGGCGGCGTCGACCCGCGCACCCGCGTCACCGTGATCGGCGACGGCGCCGTCGGCCTGCTGGCGGTGCTGTCGGCCAGGCGTCTGGGCGCCGAGCAGATCATCCTGATGGGACGCCACCGGGCCCGCACCGACCTCGGCCGCGAGTTCGGCGCCACCGACGTCGTCTCCGCGCGCGGGGAGGAGGGCATCGCCCAGGTGCGCGACCTGACCGGAGGCCACGGCGCCCACGTCGTCCTGGAGGCCGTCGGCAGCATGCCCGCCTACCGGCAGGCCCTGGGGGTCGTCCGCCCCGGCGGCGTCATCAGCCGCGTCGGCGTCCCGCAGTACGAGGACGCGCCGATCGGCATGGGCACCTTGTTCCGCCACAACCTGCGCCTGGCCGGAGGGCCAGCCCCCGTCCGGGCCTACATCGAGGAACTGATGCCCGACATCCTGGACGGCACCATCGAGCCGGGGAAGGTCTTCGACGCCACCACCGACCTGGACGGCGTCCCGGCGGGCTACCGGGCCATGGCGGACCGCACCAGCCTGAAGGTCCTCATCAAGCCCTGACCCGGCAGGCCGGGCCCGTATCCGCGGCGGGCCCGACGCCCACGCCGGGCCGGTGCGCTGCCGTCTTCGGCGGTGCCGCACCGGTCCGGCGTTCGCCCGCCTGCCGGCCGCGCTTACGGCTCCGTCGGCTTGCGGGCGAGGAGGCGGCCATGCTGGAACCTCTCGCCCTCCCCCGGCCCGCGGCGCAGCCGGGCGATCTCCACGAGCCCGGCCCTCGCCGCCAGCTCCGCGACGTGGTCGACGGAGAGGCGGTAGGCGAGGGAGACCTTGTGGTCGAACGGCTGGACCGCCGGGCGCGCCGAGTCGTCGTCGGTCGTGAAGAACCCGACGAGCAGGTGCCCGCCCGGCGCCAGCACCCGCGCGAACTCCGCGAAGATCACCGGCAGGTCCTCCGGCGGCGTGTGGATGACCGAGTACCAGGCGAGGACGCCGCCCAGCGCGCCGTCCGCGATGTCCAGCGCGAGCATCGAACCCTCGTCGAAGCGCAGGTCCGGGTACTCCCGGCGGGCCAGCTCGATCATCGCCGGCGACGCGTCGACGCCGAAGGCGGTCACGCCGAGGGAGGCCAGGCGCGCCGTGACGCCGCCGGGGCCGCATCCGAGGTCGGCCACCGGCCCGCCGTCCGCGGCCTGCACGGACTCGGCGAACGCGGCGACCAGGGCGCGGTCCAGCGGATTGGGTTCGGCGGAGTCGCGGAACAGCTCGGCGTAGAGGGTGGCGACGGCGTCGTAGGCCGCCCGGGTGGTGTGCTGGGAGGAAGACTCGATCACGGTCGACGACCCTAGTCCGCCGTCTCGCCGCGTTCGGCCGTGTCGCGTTCGCGGCGGGATGTCCGGCGGAAGCATCGTTCCTTGCCGGGCATGACGCACCGCGCGGATCAGGCCGCCGGCCAGGTCTCCCGGAAGGAGGTCAGCTCTCGCGTATCCAAGCGACCGTGACCTGGTACTCGCTGTACCGCCAGCCGGCCGGCGTCCGCGTCACGACGCTGTTCAGCCGCAGACCGCTCACCCGGTGAGGCGGTTCGCCGTCTCGGTAGAAGTGGACGAACGAGTTCGCCGAGGCGGTCGCCCGATCGCCGTCGAGGTCCGCCAGCAGGTCGGTGGTGACGTGCTGGGTGCGCTCCCCCTCGACCTCGGAGCGCCGCATGAAGGCGGCGAGCTCGTCGATGCCGCGGATCTCGCCGCCGTGCGGCGAGCGCCCCACCGCATCGTCGGTGAAGACGGTGGCCACGTCGTCCCATCGCTTCTCGTCGAGCAGGAGCGCGAGGCGGGTGAACAGGTCGGCGATCTCAAGGCGGTCCGCGAGCAGGGCATCGGTGGACATGGGTTCCTTTTCATTGGAATGACCAATATTGGGTGCGCCAACTGTACACAGATTGATTGGCCGTGCCAACAAGGTAGGGTGACCGTCGTGGAAGAGAGACCCGCACGTTTGACCGCGAAGTCGAGCTGGCTGCTCACCCAGGTGGCGGTGCACGCCCACCGCCTGGCCGCCGAGGCCTTCGGCGAGGCGGGCGCGCGCGGGTACCACTACCGGATCCTGGCCGCGCTGGACGAGTTCGGCCCGGCCAGCCAGGCCGACCTCGGGCGCCGGAGCAACATGGACCGCAGCGACGTGGTGGCGACGATCAACGAGCTGGTCCGGCAGGACTTCGTCGACCGGACGCCGGACCCCGACGACCGACGGCGCAACATCGTGACCCTCACCAGCGCGGGCCGCCAGCAGCTGCGGCGCCTGGACCGAGCGCTCGACAAGGCTCAGGATCACCTGCTCGAACCGCTCCCTGCCGAGGACAGGCAGATCCTGACCCGCCTGCTCACCGAACTGCTCACGCACCATCAGCGAGGCTGAGGGGCCTCCGGGACCGAGCCGCGCGTCGGCGGCCTGAACGGCGAACGCCGCTCCCGCTCAATCGGGAAGCAAGGCGTGCCCGTGACCGTCGAAGAGCCTCAAAGAACGACCTTGAAATAGTCGTGCAGGTCCCGCACTTCCACGGTGACCTGGACGTGCTGCCCCTCGTTCACCACCAGGTGGTCGCGGGCCAGGTCCCGTGCCAGCTCCCCCAACCGGTGTTTGAGCCCGGCCGGGCGGCCGGGGAGTATCTCCAGGGCGATGTGGACCATGCCGTGCCCCGGAGCGCCGTCCCCGATGACCACCTCGTCGAGCCGGTGGAAGCGGGTCTTGAAGTCGCCCAGCGCGCTTCCGATCAGCTCGGCGCCCGCGCCGTGGAGTGCCAGGGCGAAGCGCTCGCGGTCGAAGCCCCCGGCCAGGCCGGCGGAGTACTCCACGGTGATCTGCGGCATCCCAGGTCCCCTCACGGCCGGACAACGGTGATCACCCTAGTGCGCCGCCCCCGGCGTCCTCTGGTCGCCGTCGCGCGACGGCGCCCAGGCGACGAGCGGCGACGGGTTGACCTTGACGCTGCGTCAACTTCTAGCCTCCGGGCCATGTCGATCACCGTTCTTGACTCCTGCTCCGCCATGAGGCGGGTCCTGCTGGCCCCGGCCGCGGACCGCGCCGACCTGCTGCGCTCGATGCTGGAGCCCATCAGGGCCATGTACCGCCACCAGCCCGGGGAGATCGATCTGGCGGCCGTGCACCTCCAGACGTCCGGGTTCCCCATCGACCGCGACGAGGAGCGTTGCCTCGACGCGGTCGCGCCCCTGGAAGCGGCCGGCGCACGGGAACGGATGCAACGCGCGCTCGACGACGCCCTCGCCGTGCTGCTGGAGGCGACGCCGGGGCTGGAGGTCCCGGACATCACCGTGCTGCTCGTGCTCGGTGATCCTGGTGACGAGCACTTCATGGGTCCCTGCAAAGGAGTGACCGGGTTCGGCGGCATCTCCGGTCAGATCGTCATCACGTTCTGGCCCTTCCCCGAGAACATGGAGCGGCTGGAGTCCACCGCCGTGCACGAACTCCACCACAACCTGCGGTTCGGTCCGGGCGGGGTCGTGTGGGACCCGCTGACCGTCACGGTCGGCGAGCACATCGTCTCCGAGGGCCTGGCCGACGCGTTCGCCCGGCAGCTCTACGGCGACGAGATCGGCACCACCCGCATCGGCGTGCCGCACCTGCACGACGACGAGGTCTTCCAGAAGGTGCTCACCGGGCTCGACGTGACGGGCATGCAGAACTTCACCGCCTGGGTGCACGGCGACCCCAGCGCCGAGCGCTTCGGTCTCCCCCCGGTGGGACTGCCGATGGGCGCCGGGTACGCGGCGGGCAACCGGCTGGTCGACGCCTATCTGGCGGCGACCGGGCGGACGGCGGCGCAGGCCCTGCACGCCGCCAGCTCGGAGGTCATCGCGACCACGCTCCGCCGCGGGTGACACTGGAACGATGGAGTGGACGATCCAGGAACTGGCGACGAGGGCCGGCATCACCAGCCGTGCCCTGCGCCACTACGACCACTGCGGGCTCCTGGCTCCGTCCCGGGTCGGCGAGAACGGGTACCGCTACTACGACGCCACCGCGGTCGCCCGGCTCCAGCGAATTCTGCTCATGCGCCGGCTCGGCATGGGCTTGCCGGCCATCGCCCAGGTCCTGGCCGAGGAGGTTGACGCGCGCGACGGGCTGCGCGCCCACATCGCCGCGCTGGAGGAGGAGCGGGACCGCATTGAACGGCGGATCCGGTCCGTGCACCACACCCTCGAAGCGCTGGAAGCAGGGGCGGAACCGCAGATGGACGTCATGCTCGCGGGCTTCAACGACCACTACAAGGACGAGGTGGTCTCACGCTGGGGCGAGCAGGCGTTCCAGGTGAGCAACGACTGGTGGCACGGCAAGACCCTGCAGCAGCAGCGGGCCTGGAAGCAGGACGCCGAGGACCTCGTCGCCGCATGGGCGGCCGCGGCGAAGAGCGGCGCCTCTCCGGCATCGGAGCACGCGCAGTCATTGGCCGCCCGGCACGTCCGGTGGCTGAGCCAGATTCCGGGTACCCCCACGGCCGAGGGCGACCGGGAGCGCTCAATCGAGATGGTGAAGGGCGTCGGGGACATGTTCGTCGACGACCCCCGCTTCGCCGGCATGTACGGCGACGAGGCGGGGGCGAGGTTCGTGCGCGACGCGCTGCACGCTTACGCGCGGACCCGGATGTGACCCGTGCGGTTCGCGGACCAGCGGGCCCGCCCTCGTCATGAACGTGTGCTGGCTCTGCGGACGATGGACCACGGCGCGGTCTGAGAGTCCGGCTTCTGTCCCAGTGCGGCGTGCGCGCATGCCGCGCCCTGTTCGCGCAGCGATTGCGCGACCGTCGTCAGCCCGAGTCGCGCCGCCACCGCCGCGTCGTCCCACCCGGTCACCGCCACATCGTCAGGGATGGCGAGGCCGGCGGCGCGGACCGCGTTGACGACCCCGGACGCCTGCTGGTCGCTCATCGCGGCGATCGCGTCGGGCGGTTCCGCTGAGGCCAGCAGAGCCGTCGCGACGCGTTCGGCCTCGGCCGCGTCGTTGCGCGCGCACACCGCGACGGTCACATCGCGCCATGGGACGCCCGTGTCATCGGCCGCCTGTCGATAGCCCTCCAGGCGCTCGCGCGTGACCGGGAACAGGACCTCCGCGATGTCCTCGCCCCCGAGGACCGCGCTGGTCCGGTCCCGGGAGAGCGGAAAGCTCACCACCGCGGGACGTGCGGCCCCCGCGAACGCGACGGCGCCCACCGCGCGCGCCGCCGCGCGGTTGTCGATGCTCACCAGGCCCATCCCGCGTACCGCCGGCCCGCCGTGCACGACCGCGGGACGCTTCATCGACCGCACGGCCGCCAGGACCGGGTCGTCGTCGGAGGTGGTCCACACGATGAAGCCGTCGACGGCCGCGGCCGTGACCCGCAGGACGTCGTCGTCGGCGCCGGTGATCGGCACGATCGTCATGCCGTAGCCGCGGTCGGCGCACACGTCGGCGATCCCGGCCAGGAAGGACACCGCCTCGGGGTCGTCGAAGGCGTAGCTCAGGTGCTCGCCCATCACGACGCCGAGCGTGCGGGTGCTGCCGCGGCGCAGCGACCGGGCGCTCGGGTCGGGTCCGGCGTACCCCAGCTCGGCCGCCGCGGCGAGCACCTTCGACCGGGCCCGGTCCGACACGCGGTCGGGCCGGTTGTAGGTGTAGGAGGCGGTCATGACCGACACCCCGGCCAGCTCGGCCACCTGTGCGAGGGTCACCCGTCTCGAGCCCGCGGAAGCTGCCACGAGGGCCAGCCTAGCGGAGTTGTGTATCGTTACACATATGACCCGGAATCGGACCGGCCCGCCCCGCCGCACGGTCGCCTCGACATACGTGGCGTTCGCCGCCTTCGGCGCGTTCTGGGGGGTGTGGGGCGCCTCCGTGCCGCGGGTCCAGCAGCAGGCGGGCGTGGACGAGGGCCGGCTCGGCCTCGCGCTGCTGTTCGTGGGCGCGGGCGCCCTGCCCGCGATGCTGCTGGCGGGAAGGGCGCTCGACCGCTGGGGGCTGACGGTGTCGGCCGTGTTCATCGGCGCGCTCGGGAGCGCCGGCGCCGCGCTGGCGCTGACGGCGGTGAACCTGGTGAGCCTGTGCGCCGGACTGGCCCTCGTCGGCGCCGTGAGCGGAGCGGCCGACGTGGCCATGAACGCGGTCGCCGGACGGGCGGAGAAGATCACCGCGCGTCCCGTCATCACCCGCGCCCATGGCGTCTTCTCCACGCTGGTGGTCCTGGCGAGTCTCGCCACCGGGCTGGCGGCGGCCGCGTCCCTGCCGCTCGCGCTCCCGTTCGCCGTCGTGGCCGCGCTGTCGCTCCTGGCCGGTGCCTTCCTGCACAGGACGCTGCCCGCCGGGAGCACGGCTCGGGAGCACGATCGCGCGCCGGCGCCGATGGGCCGACGCGCGATCGTCCCGTTCCTGCTCATCGGGGCGCTGGGCGCGCTCGCGTTCGCCAGCGAGAACGCGCACCAGAGCTGGAGCGCGGTCTTCGCCCACGACGTCCTCGGTTCAGGCGCCGGGCTGAGCGCCGTCGCACCCGCCGTGTTCGCGGGCGTGGTCGCGGTCACCCGGTTCGCCGTCGGCCGCCTGGCGCACTCCCGCGCCCGCGCCGTTCTCCTTGTCGGCGCGGCGGCCGCCGCGGCGGGCGCGTTCGTCATCTCCGTCGCGTCCACGCTGCCCGTCGCGGGCCTGGGGCTCGCGATCGCCGCGGCCGGAACGGCGGTGCTATTCCCGACCCTGCTCGGCATCGTCTCGCACAACGTCGATGAGGCCCGCCGCGGCCGCGCGACCTCGGTCGTCACGACCGTGAGCTATCTCGGGTTCGTCGTCGGCCCGGTCTATGTCGGGCTGTGGGCCGATGCCGTGGGGCTGCGCGGTGCCATGGTCGCGGTCGCGGCGCTCGCGATCTGCCTGTTCGCCCTCACTCCGGTGCTGCTGCGCCTCAGCGGCCTCCGGAGCGATGCGACGCACGACGAGACAGTCGCCCGGACCTCTTCGAACGTCTGAAGGCGGATGCGCACGTCCGGACCGCGTGCGCCAGCCCGGAGGCCCGCTCTAGTCAGGCCAGTTGGGGGAACGGCCCAGGTGGGCGAGGACCCGGTCGAGCGGAGAATCTCCGGAGGGCGCGAGGGCGGGGCTGAAGGGGGCGTTCGGCGCGGTTCGTTGCTCGTCGTCCGGAAGCAGCAGGGCCATCTCCAAGGCTGCCTCGACCAGGTCGTCGTCCAGTTCATAGGGGAGGCCGAGCGTGCGGGCCATGTCCCAGCCGTGCACGACGTAGTCGATGAAGTGGAAGCCGATGGCCATCGGGGCGGGGAACGCCTTTCCCTGGAACTCGGCGAGCGTGAAGCGGCGGTCGAGGACGCCCGGTTCGGCGAAGGCCGCCAGGACCTCTTCGGCGGCCGCGGCGTAGTCCTTCACCGGGTCGTCGGCCAGAGACCGGACGGCCCAGACGGCGGGATCGCCGCCGGTGCCGCGCGCCGCGGCGGCGAAGCCGCGGTGCTGCACCGTCATGTGCGCGAGCAGGTCGCGTGCCGCCCAGCCCTCGCAGGGTGTGGGGCGGTCCAGGTCGGCGCCGGTGAGGTGGGCGACGACGGCGACGCCGGCCTGGACGGCGCGGCGGTCGAGCTCGCGGATGTCGATCATGGGTCTATTGTAAGCACATGCCTATCATCTACGTAAGCTTATTTCTGTCGGCCCGTATCGTTGCGGGATGGACGGCGAACGGCGGCCCGACCTCGCGGCGATGATGGTCCCGCTCGGCCGCGCCCTCATGGCGGCCGAGGGGCCGGTGCTGGCGGAGCACGACCTGTCGATGTGGGCCTACGCGGTCCTGCACGAGCTGGACGAGAGCCCCGTGCGCAGCCAGAGCGCCCTGGCGCGGGCCATCGGCGCGGACAAGACCCGCATCATCGGCGTGCTGGACGGCCTCCAGCGGCGCGGACTGATCCGCCGCGAGCCCGACCCGGACGACCGGCGGATCCACCTGCTGTCCCTGACGCCCGAGGGGCGCCGCCTGCGCGACCGGGTGCAGACCGCGATCCAGGCACGCGAGGACCGCCTCCTGGCGCGCCTGCCCGAGGACGAGCGCGGCGCCTTCCTGCGCGCGCTGCGGACACTGCACGGCATCCCGCGCGAAGAGATCATCGACGCGGACCGCTGAACGCCGCTCGATGCGCCATCAGACGTCGGATGCCTCCGGCGGGTTTCCCGGTCGCTCCGCCGAACGGGTGATGTCGCGGGATCCCAGCCTCGCCGGCCGTCTGACGCGCCTCTCGCCTTCCGCGCTCAATGGCGCCATGACGTCTTCGGCCGGGTCAGGCGCCAAAGCGGCAACGGGAGCATCGATGCGCCCGTCCCGGTGGAACATCGTCATCGCCGCCGCCTCCTGATGTAGCACTGGGCATGACCATGCCCCTCCAACCTAGAAGGTTCCCTCGGACGGCGCACCGGCCAAGGCGCGCTCGCAAGCCGGCCGATCCTTACAGCACACCGCCTGAACTGGCCGGCAAGGTGGGCACTCCAAAGAAGCACAGACCAGTCACCACCGCGCCACAAAACTCATCGTCGCAGATAGTAATCAGTCTGCAACAATGCGCGAGAAAAGAAGCTTGCCGCCGCATCGGAGGATGCCATGCCCCGCCTGGGTGCCCTCGCTTCCACCCTCGCCCTCACCGTCGTCCTGGTTCCGGCGCCCGCCGCGGCCGCCGCCCCTCGGCACCACGCTCCACCAGCGGATCTGTGCACCGGCGCCTTCAAGAACGACGCGCGGCTGGGTCCGCGACACCTCCCGCGCCCCTGGCAACGCCCGGTCGGCCCGCTGCTGGTCGGCTACCACCGCACCGGCCATCTGACGCCGGGAGCCTTCCTGGCCAAGTACTGGCAACCGGAGGCGCCCGGACGCCCGGCCGGATGGAAGTACCCGCCCGACGACGGCTTCGCGAAGATCAAGGGCCGTCTGGACAAGCACCGGCACGTGTTGCGCCCTGGCACGAGACTCGACCGCTTCGGTTCCGAGTACGGCGGCTTCCTCGCCCCGGCCGGCGACTCCTATCCCAAGCGCGCCCTGCCACCGCAGAACCTCGTCACCCGCGACGCGGCCTACCCCTGCGACTACCACCGCTACCGCGTCACCAAGGCGTTCACCGCGTGGCGGGGCCGCATCGCCGCCTGGTTCGCCCAGCCCGGCGGCGGGCAGCAGATCAAACTCGACCCCGTCCTGCTCGACCCCGGCCCCGGCCAGCGCCTCAACGTCCAATGGCTGCTCGCCCACAAGTACCTCGCCAATGACAACGCCCCAGCCGCACGCTGACCCCGCCCCACCGGCCGACCGGCACGCCCTGCTCAACGCGCTGCGCGCAGCCGGCGTGCCGGACGGCCACTACTTCATCGAAGCGGTCCATGAGCCTTCGCCGCTGCCTGTCGACTTCTGCTACCTGCGGCGCTCTCCCACCAGCCCCGGCCGGTGGGAGACCGGCGTCTACGAACGCGGAACCTGGCAGGCCGATCCGCTCCACCCGACCGAGGCCGCGGCCTGCGCCGGGCTCTCCCGACTCCTCGGCCTGCCGACTCCACCCCTGGGCACCCGCGACTCCGGGTGAGAGGCTGCGGTCGCGCGAACGCCACAGGTCATGATGCCCGTTTCGCGCGCCCACCCTCCAGGGCGAGGCTGTGGTGCACGATGGGTCGCGCGCGGGCATGCGCGTTGAACGGGCGTCAAGCGCCGGCGTGCAGGGACCAGCGGCCTCCGTCGTCCAGGTTCACCATGAGCAGCATGGGACCGGGAAGCCGCACGGTCTGCATGCCGTCTCCCAGACCGTGTGCGAGCATCGAGAACTCCTCGACGTCCCCTTCGAGGCGGTCGTCGTCGTCCCTCAGGCACAGCAGCGCCCAGTTGCCCTCGGTCGCGGTCTGGACCGTCAGGGGGCCCGGCCCTCCCCTGTAGAAGACGACCTGGTCGTCCCGCCCATGGAGCTCGGTCGTGAAGGCGACGGCCGCTTCGGCGGGGAGGATGCGCACGGACCAGACGGCCCCGTCCTCCTCCCCGCCGCTGCACTCGACCTGCAGGTGGGTGCATTCCACCGGCAGCAGGAGCCGGCCCCGATAGGCATCGATCGCGTTGACGCCGGCGTCGGTCAGCCTGTCGACCCTGTCCCTGGTGCGGATCATCTGATGGACGAAGAAATTCCCGTCGCCGGAGAAGGCGATCTCGGCGATGGCCGACTCTCCCGGAACCGGACGGTCGATCAGGACCTCGGTCTTCCCCGACGCCCGGCCGACCGTCAGGAACCTCTCCCCCGTCGCGGTCTCAGGAGGAGCCGAGCGCGCTTCCGCCCGAGGCGCGGGAAGGGCATCGATCGGGACGGGGCGCCCGCTCCTGCGCGCCTCCAAGCGGACCAGCGCGGCCCGCCCCTCGTGCAGCGCCGCCAGCACCCCCTGCTTGGAGTCGGCGGTCTTCGCGCGCTCGTAGGCGTCCAGCGCCAGCCGGTAGTCCTGGACCGTCGCCGGGGACGCCTCCGGTCCCGCCGGATCGAAGGTCAGCTCGTCCAGTTGCTCACCGAACGCCGTGACCGGTTCCGACATCGCGAAGAGATCATGCGCCGGCTCCCGGGGCGGCGCGACGGGCGTCCCGCCGGGCTTGACCAGCCACGCGACCGCGGCCCCGACGGCGAAGGCGACCAGCGCCACGATGACATAACCGATCATGGGCCGACATTCTCCACAACGCCCGACCGCCGCCACAAGCTCGGCGGGTTCTGCGGCTCCAGGGCGCCGGTACGGCCGTTGGAGTTCAGGGCGAAGGCGCGCTCGGCCTCGCGGATGGCGACGTTCAATGGCGGATGCGCGGTTTCAGGGCAGATCGGGCGAGCTCGTTGAATCGCGGCGATGGTGCGGCTGTTGTGGTCGGCGGCCTCGGCCTCGCGAAGGTCGTGCACCAGTTGCGTGGCCGTGCGGTTGTCGGCGGCGCGCACGATGGCCGTGGCGAGGAGACGCCCACCCATCGAAATCGTTCCGATCAGTTGGTGCGGTCGCCGGACCGGGGCTTGCCGTCGGCGACGGTCTTGGAGGGCCACGGCCACCAGCAGCAGCCGGGCGGGAACGCGCCGCACGCTTCGCCGAGATGATCGTCGGTGCAGCGGATGCCGACGCCGCAGACTTCAATGGCGATCTCGAAGGATGGGATGGTGTCGGGGGCCAGCCGGAAATCCCAGCCGGTGTTGCGGGAGACGCGCGTCTTCTTGATCCGGCCCATGACGTGGACCGTTCAGCCTCCTTGCCGCCGAGGACCCGGTGGGCGTGCGCGAGCTTGTCCGCGTCGTCGAACTTGGCGACGAACCGGACGCCTTAGGCGTCCTTTATGGCGAAGTAGGCGGACGCATCAGAGCGAGCTTGGCGCCGGGTGCTGCGCGGGTCGCGGTGAGGCCGCCGATGAGGGCGGCCGCAGCCTGCCAAGCGTCCACGCCGCGGCCGCGGTCCTCGCATATCAGGCAGCACCGATGGCGAACGAGCTCGGAAGGTCACGGGCGGTGAATGACCGCAGAAGCAAGGGGTAGATCACTCGCCCTGAACGAATTGCGTTCGGCCACGACAGGGAGCGGCTCCGATCATGACCGGTTCATCGTTCACGCCCGCCGGCGGTCCGCCGGCCTCCGGCACGGCCGCTCCGCCGAAGGAAACGGGTCGCTCACTGGCGGCCGCCGCGCTGGTCGGGGTGGCGTTGATGGCGGCGGTCGATGAGATCGTGTTCCACCAGCTGCTGGGCTGGCACCACTTCTACGACCGCTCCACCCCGAAGGTCGGGTTGCTGACCGACGGACTGCTGCACACCGGCGAGCTGCTGGGCCTGGTGGTGGGGCTGGTGTGGTGGGCCGACCTGCGGCGCCGGCGGGCGCTGTCGTCCGCGCACGCTTGGGCGGGGCTGTTCCTGGGGCTGGGCGCCTTCCAACTGTTCGACGGGTTGATCGACCACAAGCTGCTGCGCCTGCATCAGATCCGCTACGGCGTGCCCGACCTGCTGCCTTACGACCTGGCCTGGAACGCCGCCGGGCTGATGCTGCTGGCCGTCGGCGCGGTGCTGGCCGTGCGTGCCGCCCGTACGGCTCACAAGGGAGCGGAGCCTGGCAAGGCGGGGCGGCCGGGCGCCGGGGAGCGGTGATGCATCCTTCCCACGAGCACCAGCACGGTACGGACGCCGGTGCGGGAGTCGGCGTCGAGCAACTGCTGGTGCTGGGCACTGCGGTTCTTGCGGTGTCGCTCTATCTGGTCGCCGCTGACCGCCTGCGTCGCCGCGGGGACGCCTGGTCCTGGCGGCGAGATGCTTGCTTCACCGCAGGCGGCGCCGCCTTGGCCAGCGCGGTCGCCGTACCGCTGCCGGGCGGGGCCTTCACCGTGCACATGGCCCAGCACCTGCTGGCCGGGATGGTCGCACCGCTGCTGCTGGTGCTCGCTCGTCCGCTCACGCTCGCACTGCGCACCCTGCGTCCGTCCCGTCCGCGTCGCGTTCTGCTGGCGGTGGCGCATTCGCGCCCGGCGGCCTGGCTGATGTTCCCTCCGCTCGCGGCGTTGTTGGACCTGGGCGGACTGTGGGTGCTGTACCGCACGCCGTTGCTGGCGGCCGCGCACGACCGACCGGTGCTGCACGCGTTGGTGCATGTGCACGTGGTGGCCGCTGGAGTGCTCTTCACCGCCGCGATCTGCCAGATCGACCCCGTGCGCCGCCGCTGGAGCCTGTGGGTGCGCGGCCTGACGCTTCTGGCCGCCGGGACCGCCCACGCCATCCTCGCCAAGACGCTCTACGCCGCTCCCCCGCCCGGCACCGACTTCGCCCCAGGGGACCTGCACACCGGCGCGCAGTTGATGTACTACGGCGGCGACCTGGTCGAACTCGCCCTGGCCGCCGTGATCGGGGTGCACTGGTACGCCACGACCGGCCGCGCCCACCGCCATGCCCAACGCCGAGCCGCCCCTGTCGGCTCTTCGTAGGCCCCTCTCGAATCGGCCGGCACTGGTGACCTCCCGGAGGTAGGTGCCGGAAGGATGCGGGTCGCCTTCGACGTCCGGCAAGAAGCCGCCAGGCACATCAGCGACGCGCAGAACGCACCGGCCTCCACCTACCCCCGGGAGTCCCACCTCAAAAAAGACCCCCGGCAAGTGGGCTGCAAGCGCCGCCAACCGCGCCGAGCCGCTGCACCGCGTCGACCGGGACGGCTAGTTCGGTAGGTCGAACGAGAGCTGGAAGAAGTCCGGCTGCGGGCAGAACACCACGGTGGGCAATCCGTGGGCGCCGTACCACCGACCTCCCCGCCACGACCGCACCGAACCAGCAGTGCGACGAGTACCCTTTCAGCAGCACCTGGGAGGGCGCCGCAGACCCCCACCATGACTTCTCGGTGCGGCGGGTCGACCAGCCGCACAACGGCTCGGCTGGCAACGGCGTGACCCAGTTCTACCTGAACGACCGCATCCTTCGGTACGAGCCCGACCCCGTACGGCGGGTCCCCGACCCCTTCGGGCCCGTCCGCCGACCCGTTCTGGGTGATCAATTGAACTGACGGCCGGGTGCCGCCGCGTCCTTCGCCCACAGGGTGCGGCCCGCCTATCGGTGGTCGACCGGCAAGATGGCCACCCGCGATACCGGCTTCGCCGAACCGGAAGGATGCTGCACGAGCCGGGCGACGAGCGCTTCCGCCGCGGCCATCCGCTGTTGCGCGGACCGTAGGTCGCGACCTCTACGATCATCTGGTGCGCATCGACCTGGTCACGATCGTCGTGGACGACTACGACGACGCCATAGCGTTCTTCACCCGCGTTCTGGGCTTCGACCTGGTCGAGGACTCACCGTCGCTGACCAACGACGGCCGCCCGAAGCGATGGGTCGTCGTCCGGCCTCCCGGCGCTCAGACGGGCGTCCTGCTCGCCCGTGCCGATGGGGAGCGCCAGGTCGCGGCGATCGGCGATCAGGCGGCCGGACGTGTCGGGTTCTTCCTGCGCGTCGAGGATTTCGATGCCGCGTATGAGCGCATGACGGCGGCAGGCGTGGACTTCGTCTCTTCGCCACGCGACGAGCCCTACGGACGCGTTGCGGTGTTCCTCGACATCGCAGGCAACCGGTGGGACCTGCTCGGCCCGGCAGGGTGACACGAGCAGTGAACCGCGGCGCCGTTGCGTTCCCGGCTGGCGGTGTCTTTGAAGGGCAGCTCGCGAACGTGAGGCCGGTGAAAACGCACTCGTGCTCTTCATCGCGTCTTCACCGCGAACCAGACCGTCGTCCGCCGCTGCGGTTCAGGTCCTACTTCCGCGCCCCAATCGTCCGAGAGCGCATCCACGATCCAGAGCCCTCGCCCGCTCAGTGACTCCAGGTCGGGCGTCTTCATGTGCGGGATCGACGCGGCGAAGCCGTCGTCCTGCACGTCCACGCGCAGCCGTCCGGCCGACATCACGACCCGTACTCCGAGCGAGCCGTTCGGCCGTCCCGACGCCGTGTACTTGACCGCGTTGCCGAGGACCTCGCCGGCCATGGTCTCCACATCGTCCACCAGGGACGATCCGTCGCCCACGCAGGCCGCCGCGCAGTCGCGCACGAACGCCCGCGCCTCCCCGAGCTCCGGCGCGCCCGCCGGACTGTAGAAGACCCGTGCCGAGACGGCGTCGTTCCCTCCGCACTGCGTCATGACAGCGCCTCCCGAATCTCGGTCGCCACCGACATGGATTCCTCGATCCACGCGGCACGATTCCTGCCCCACTGGAAGCACCACCTGTCGGCGACGCGCGTGCACAGTACGGCCAGCGGCTTGTCCAGCGGACGCGGCACCATGAGCACCGCCTCGCCGTTCCCGGAGATGTGCAGCGACGACCCGACGCCCAGCAGCCGAAGATCGGCCAGCAAACGCGTCAACGCGCTCAGACGCGCTCCCGTCGCGTAGAGGTCCCCACTCGGACTCCACCGCACCTGTAGGTCATCGGTCGGGCGCGTCAGCACCGACCGAAGGTGTCCGGGGACCTGTTGCCAAGTCATGAAGTCACCGCCATCCCCGCAGCGCCAGGGAACGCTACGCGATTGCCTGCGTTCATTCGGTGAGACTGGAAAGCTGTGCGTGCTTAGCTTGCCTCCACCCAGCAGGAAAATGCAAGGTATGCATCTGCATTACTTGCACATGTCTCGGTTGATCTCATGGCCGGGCGCCGGGAGACTTGCCGCCATCCAAGGAAGGAATGCGCCGTGCCGAGCCGAAAGCCAGCCCCAACGGTCCGTCTGCGTCGCCTGGCCGGGGAACTCTCCAGCCTGCGCAGCAAAGCGGGACTCACCCGCGAGGCCGTCGCACAGCGCACCGGGATCAACCAGGCAACGCTGTATCGCATCGAGACGGCGCGGACCCGGCCGCAAACCCGGACGTTGAGGACCTTGCTCGACGTCTATGAGGTGACGGAGCCTCGCCGCTCGGAGTTGACCACCTTGCTGAAGGAGGCACCTCAGCGCGGCTGGCTGCACACCCTCGCGTCATCGCTGCCCGAGCGCTACGCCTCATACATCGAGTTCGAGAGTGCGGCGCACTCCGTCCTCAACTACGAGTGCCTGTTCATCCCCGGCCTGTTGCAAACCGAGGAGTACGCACGCGCGGCCATCCGAGGAACGCTGCCGGGAGCCACCAGGGAAGAGATCCAAAACAGAGTTGACGCCCGGATGAAGCGGCAGAGCATCCTTACCGGAGACGACCCCCTCCAACTATGGGCGATCATCGACGAAGCGGCGCTGCGTCGCCAAGTCGGAGGCCCGCAGGTGATGCGCGGGCAGATGGAGCGCTTGGCCGACCTCGCCGACCTTCCCAACGTGACCCTCCAGGTGATCCCTTTCGAAGCCGGCGCACACCCGGGCATGCCGGGATCGTTCGTTGTCATGCGCTTCCCCGAGCCGGTGGGCCCTGACCTCGTCTATGTCGACAGTCAGGCCGGTGATCTCTTCCTGGAAGAAGAAGCCGATATCACGCGGTATAGCCTGGTCTTCGAACATCTTCGCGCCGCAGCCGCCGCCCCCGACAAGTCGGCGTCGCTCATCGTCGAAGCGGCGGAAGCGCTCCAGCCAGGAAGAGGGGCATGATGACCACCCCACCCGACCTGATTCGCGCTCAGTGGCGCAAGTCCAGTCGAAGCAGCGGCAATGGGCAGTGCGTAGAGGTCGCCGGTTCGCCCGGCGTTGTCGGCGTACGCGACAGCAAGAGCCCGGAGCCTGTGCTCGTGATGGACACCGCTCAGTGGAAGCGCTTCGTCCACAACATCAAATCAGGTGCTCACCAGTCAGCCTGATCTGATCCGTTCAAGCCCGGCCCCGCAAGGGCAGGGTCGTCTTGGACGAGGGCGCCCTGCGTCGCGTGGTCGGCTGACCCGCCGTCATGGCCGCCCAACTACGCCATCTGTAAGCGGTCGTGGCGTTTCCGAGCGTCACCTTGCAGGTCTGCTATTCAGACATGGCGCGCACGCGTCGATGGGCATCTCATTCATCCGCTACTTAGCGGGGCCCAGATGTCTGAGGGGGTCCAGGCTTGGTGCGGGGGCGGAGGCTGGAGACGAGCGATCCGCCGTAGGTGGCTGCGAGGGGGGCGAAGAACCACAGAACGAAGGCGTGGGGGAACAGCCAGGCCAAGGCGGCGCTCAGGACGAACCACAGACCGACCGCCCAGGAGGCGTCGGCGTGGCGGCGGACGGCGAGGGGGTCGTCGCTGACGAGGTCGGCGCGGACGGACGTCTCCTTGATGAGCGCCTCACAGCCGACCATGGCCGCCATCGCGCCGGCGAAGAGGGTCTGCGCCATCGGGTTGGTGATCGAGGCGCCGATGATCCCGGTCGGGAGCGGCAGGAAGGCGACCAGGAGCAGGAACGGCGCATGCCAGAATGCGAACGCCTTCGACAGCCGCCCGACGCGGTCCATCAGCTGATGGTGACGGCGCCACACCGACCACAGAAGGATGAACGCGAGCACGAAGGCCAGATAGGAGCCGCGCTGGTCGACGAGGAAGTCCCAGAGCGCCCGCCCGGACTCCAGGTCGTCCTCGGCCGGACGCTCCAGTTCGACGGCCAGCAGCGTCATCGCGATCGCGAAGATCGCGTCAGTGAAGAAGACCAGCCTTTCAGGTGAGAGACCGGGCTCTGGACGGCCGTCCCCGCTCATCCGAACTCCCCGCGTCTGGACTTTCGCCTTGGCCCTGGTGCCTTTTTATGCCGGGATGCCAGTTGGAGGTCGTCTTCGGTCTCCGTCGGAAACCGGAGCGGAATCGAAGCCGACGCCTCAGAATGCTAGCTCTTCGGTACCGCCTTGTCCTGGGCCGTGGTCAGGGCTGGCGCCTCGGGTGACCTGGATGAATGGGGTGCTGTCAGCGTGGGGCGTGAGCCGGACGAGGAATCGTTGGTGGGGCATGTAAACACTGGCCGTCGAGACCGGCACTCCGGTGAGCAGCCAGGAATCTGCGCGTCATCGACCCGTGAGTCGTTCAAATTGCGCGGATGTACATCAGCGCGGTCACTGGACATGTCCGCTGCCCACCGGACCTGTCATTGATCAAGGGCAACCTCTTCCGCCGCTCATCGGGCGACTCATGTCCTCGTGTCGTGCCGGACCCCCGCCCGACACGACACGAGATTGGTCAGAAACGACCTGGCCTCAGACCCGATCCGTGTGCGTGACGGGGGCGGGCCCGCGATGTGCGGTGGCCGCGTCGGCGGATCGGGTCGCCCAGAGGGCGATCGCGATGAACAGGATCTGTTCGGGGACTCGGAACCAGAGGGGTGTGGCCGGGTCACCGTTGAGCGGGACGTTTTCGAGCGCTGCGTAGATGTTCGCCGGGAGCATCGCGACGAAGAGTCCGGCGAGGGCGAGCCCGGTGGCGGGGCGGGTGGCCGCGCGCACCAGTCCCAGGGCGCCCAGGAGTTCCAGGACGCCGGTCGTGTAGACCATGAGGCGCGGGAACGGGACGAACGGCGGCACCATGGCGGTCAGGTCGGTGTGGCTGGGCATCACCGTGACGTTGTCGGGCATGAAGTGCGCGGCGCCCGTGAAGACGAGCATGGCCGCCAGCGCGTGGGCCGCGCTGGTCCGCCAGGTGGCGAAGCGGGCGACGCCGAGGAGCCCCAGCAAGCGGAAGCCGAGCCAGGGACCGAGAAGGAGCATGAGGGTGCCGAACATGGTCATCCTTTGAAGTGGTGGGTGGTTCCTGCGGTCCAGCCGGGGTCGCCTTGGCGGACGAACCCTGTCCAGGCGCGGCGTACCTGGCCGACGAGGCCGGCGGGCGGGTCGCCGTCCAGCATGGGCGCGCGGCGCCAGGAGGCCGGGGTGCCGAGGACGAAGGGCAGTTCGATGCAGTGGCAGGCGCCGTAGGGGCTGCGCGGTGGGTGCCAGTCGAACCGGTACGACCAGGGCGCGGCGCCGCTCGCGGTGAGTGATCGTGCCAGGTGGTGCGCCGGTCCGTGGAACATCTGCTCGGTGGCCAGTTCGATGGCGATCTGCGCGGCGGTCCGGCCGCGGGGTCTCGCGCGTGCGGGGTCGCCGAACCAGCGGGTGGCGATGCGCGCCAGCTCGTCCGGACGCAGCCTCGCCACCTGGTCGTCGAGTGCGTAGAACGCCGCCGCCTCGTCTCGGGTGGTGCCCATCAGCAGGTCCACGCCGCCGGCGGCGCGCGCCCCGACCGCCGCGACCGGGTCGGCCACCACAAGGTCGTCGTCGGCGACCAGCTGGAACGGGGGCACGGCGCTGAGCGGTACAGCGGTGCGGCGGGCGACCGCGCCCTGGGCGGACAGCAGGTCGCCGACCGGGACGTCGGCGAGCCGTCCGGCGGATTCGAGGCCCAACTCTTCCAGCAGCAGGGCGCCAGTGCGTTCAGCCTCGTCAGGCGAGGCGGGGAGCATGCCGGCGGGGGTGCTCTGCAGGATCGCGCGCTTGAACAGTCCTTGGGCACGGTCACCTGACAGCAGTGCCAGGATCGACTGGGCGCCGGCCGACTGACCCGCCACCGTCACGTTGCCGGGATCGCCACCGAAGGCGGCGATGTTGTCGCGAACCCAGCGCAGAGCGGCGAGCTGGTCGAGCAGCCCCAGGTTCCCTTCGCTGACGCCGGGCCATCGCAGGAAGCCGAGCACGCCCAAGCGGTAGTTGAGGGTCACCACCACCAGGTCGCCGTAGGCGGCGAGTTCGGTTCCGTTGTACCAGTCCAGCCCGCCCGAACCGCTGGTGAACCCACCGCCGTGCAGGAAGACCAGGACAGGACGGCCGTTCCCCCGCGGCGTCCACACGTTCAAGGTCAGGCAGTCCTCGGACTGGGGAACCTGGAAGCCGCCCATCACCCGTTCAAGGCGGGACGCGGGTTGCGGAGCGGACGGGCCGGGAGCGGAGGCGTCCCGCACACCGGACCAGGGCCGCGTCGGCTCGGGCGCGGCGAACCTGTCGGCATGGGCATAGGGAATGCCGAGGAAGGCGGTGACCGGTGCCTCGAAGACGCCGCGAATCCGGCCCGCGGCCGTTTCGGCGATCATCGGGCGGTGAAGAACAGAGCGGCGCCACCGGCGTCGCGGGCGGATACGAAGAACCCGGTGTCGACCGTGCGGGTGGGGATGCCGCCGTCCTCGACGATCGTGCGGGCGGTGGCGAGGTGATCGACCTCGATGGTCATGGCGGCCAGGTAGGAGGCGGCCGGCACGGGCTCGCCGGGCAGGACCTTCTCCGCCTGCGAAGCCGGGACGACCTCAAGCCGTCCGGCCGTCAGACCCAGCGTCGTCAGTCCGTCCTTCCGCTCGGGCGCGGTCTCCAGGATGCGGGCGTACCGGGAGGTGACCGCTGCGAAGTCGGCGTCAGCGACCACGATCAGCACGCCCGCCAAGGCCCGGGCGCCGTTGGGGTGGTCCAGGTAACGCGGCTGGTGCACGTACCGGCGGGTGAGGTGCTGGGCGATCCCCACGTATCCCTCGGGCGTCGAGCGCGGGTCCAGGTGCACTGCGCGGGCCCGCATCGTGCGGGTCCCGTTCTCGGTATCGACGTCACGCTCCAGGTCCAGCACGCCCGAGGTGCGCAGGCCGGCACCCGTCAGCCGCAGGTCCGCGGCCTCGGCGTCGCCGGTGGCGAAGTTGAGCAGCCGGAACCCTTCGTACTCCTCGACCATCGCCTTGGTGTGCCAGGGGTCGGGCGCGGTCTCGTCCACGATGCCCAGCAGCTCGATGTACGCGTTGCCGAACAGCGCGCAGCGGTTGGCGGTGCACCCCGGCACCGGGGGCTCCCCGGGACGCTCGTTCAGCAGATGCCGCGACGGCGGGCTCACGGTGAAGCCGAGCCCGGTGTAGGTATGTGCCAGTGCCGCGAGATCGCGGACGACGATGCCGGTGTGGTGGAAACCGTGAATGTCGTGGGTCATGAGCCCGATGCTGCACACCTCGCGGACGCGCCGTCCCCCAAGAGCGCCGCATACGCCGGAATCCGGCGCTGACCTACCATGATCTGGTGGATTCGGTCACGCTCGGGGAGTTCGACCAGCAGCTGCTGCACGCGCTCCACCTCGACGGACGCGCCCCGTTCAGCAAGATCGCCGAGGTGCTCGGCGTCTCCGACCGCACGGTCGCCCGCCGCTTCGCGCGACTGCGGGCCACCGGTGCCGCCCGGGTCACGGCCGTCGTCGAAGGCCGCGGCGCCGGTCACGCAGAATGGCTCGTCCGGCTTCGCGTCCTGCCCTCCCACGCCGCCGCCCTGGCCCGTGACCTCGCGCGGCGCGCCGACACCGCCTGGGTGACGCTCCTGTCGGGCGGCACCGAGGTCGTCTTCGTCCTCCGCGCTCCCGAAGGCGCCGCCCCGCTGGCCGAGTTGACCCGCCACCCGCGCATCCTCGGCGTGGAGGCCGACAGGCTGCTGCGTCACCTGATGGAGCGCCGCTGGTTCGGCCGCACCTCCGCGCTCACCGACGAGCAAGCCGCCGCCCTGCGCCCGGCGCCCGGCGCCACCGCGTCTCCGGTCACCCTGAACGATCTCGACCGGCGGCTGCTCCCCGCCCTGGCCACCGACGGGCGCGCCGCCTACCCGGGACTGGCCGGCCGCGTCGGCTGGTCGGAGTCGGCGGTCCGCCGCCGCCTGGAGGATCTACGCCGCTCCGGAACGCTCCGGTTCGACGTCGAAGTCGATCCGGTGCTGCTCGGTTTCCGGACCCAGTGCCTGATCCGGCTCACCGTCGCCCCCTCTCTGCTCGCCGCCACCGCCCGGGCGCTGGCCGCCGACTCCGAAGCGGCCTTCGTCGCGGCGACCACCGGTCCGCACAACCTCCTGGCCATCGTCGTCTGCCGCGACGAGGACGCCCTCTACGCCTACCTCAGCGGCCGGCTCGGTTCCCTCGGCGGTGTCGAACGAGTGGAAACCGCCCCTATCACCTCCTACGTCAAACGCGTCGCACCGACTGCGTGAGGGATCGTGCACAGGGACGGCGAAGCAGGGCGGTCAACACCTCTTCGAACGCGGCGGCCGCGCCCGCCGCAGCTCCAGCCCGTATCCGCCATTCCGCCATGTGGCTATGGGCGCCCACCTCTGAGGGAGCGTCCCCGGTAGGGCCATGCCTCCTCGCCAAGGTACCGCCCAACCCTGGGAACGCAGGTCTGGCGCGGTGCGGCAGTAGCGCAGGCTGCGCTGGGATTTCTGCCGGACGTAGGAGCAGTCGGCGTCCTCCGCAGGCGGGCTTGGCCCCGGCCGCTCGCGATACCCATGGCAACTGTCCGCCGGAGGCAGCCAGCATCTGCGGATTCATCACGTGCTTGTGAACGTCGGGTACACCAGCGCCGCCAGGGCTTGCAGGCTCGGCGGCAGTGCCTGGTGCCGGTGAGTTCCCTTGGCCGCGCGGTCGCGGCGCACCGATCCCCATCATCCGCACCCCTTGGGCGATATGGCTTGGCGAATATAACCCCCGCCGCCTCGGGGGACGAAATAATGGCCGCTTGGACAATAGCCAAAAACCCGCTCTCCACATTACTCGCACAAAACAATCTTCCTTTACTTCAAGTGGCCACAGGAATGATCTAACAAAGTCTCGGGTAAGTGACATATTGTGACATCAACTGATCATGCGTCGGTGTCGAATGCCGTGAAAGTGGCCGCTTCGACGTTGAAAGCAGCCGATGTCAGGTTCGCCTTGGCCGGCAGCCTGGCCGCCTATGCGCGCGGTGGATGGTTCGAGCCCCACGATGTTGATTTCGCGATACTGGAATCCTCCGTGCCGGCGGCCATGGCGGCCCTGCGGGGCGCGGGTCTGCAGGTGGAGGACCCGGCGGAGGACTGGCTGGTCAAGGCGTACAGCGAGCGGCCCGGTGAAGGCCGGTGCATGATCGATCTGCTGTTCCGTCCGGCCGGGACACCGGTCACCGAAGAGATGCTCGGCCGCGCGCAAGAGCTCCAAGTGGAATCGGTGGTCATGCCGGTGCTGGCGGCGACGGGCTTGATCACTCTCCTGCTGCTGGCGCTGACCGAACAGCGGTGCGACTTCGGTCCGCCGTTGCGCGTGTCACGGCCGCTTCGCGAGCAGATCGACTGGAAGGCGGTCCTGGGTGCGACCGAGCATTCCGCCTACGCTCGGTCCTTCATATTCCTGCTGCGGCAGCTGAACGTTCTGGAGCCGGACCAGGCGGACGTTTTCCAGACGTCGTCCGACGACCGCACGACGGCCGTCCGTGGAGAGGGGCCCTGAATCGATGCCGGGTGAAGCGCCTTTCGGCGATGCCGCGATCGTGACCGAATGGACTCAGGGCCGGATGCCCCTCATGCGCCGGATTCGTGAGAGGTTCGGCGCGGAGCGTCCCCTGGCGGGCTGGCAGGTGGTGGCCAGCGTCCACCTGATCGCCAGCACCGTCCCCCTGCTGCTGGCCGTCCGGGACGCCGGGGCGACCCTGCTGGTCTGCGCGTCCAACCCTATGTCGACCGATGACGAGGTCGCCCGCTGGCTGGCGCGCCAGGACGTCCAGGTGCTGGGTTCCTCATCCGACTCCCCCGAGACGTCGGCGCGGTACCGGGAACAGGCGCTGCAGCGCCGCCCCCACCTGATCATCGACGAAGCCGACGCGCTGCTGGGCTTGTTGCACTCCCAGTACCGCCACGTGATCCCGCACGTACGCGGCGCCTCGGTGCACACCCTCACCGGAGTGCGAAGGATGCGGAGCATGGCGGCGCGCGGTCGCCTGGACTTCCCGGTCATGGCCGTGGACGGCTCCCCGATCAAGCAGATCTTCGACAACCGGATCGGCACCGGCCAGAGCACCGTGGACGCCTTGCTCCGTACCGCCAACGTCGCCTTCCCCGGCGCCTGCACCGTCGTCATCGGCTACGGGCATTGCGGGCGCGGAGTCGCCGAACGCGTCCGCGACCTGGGCTCCGAGGTCGTCATCGTCGAAGTGGATCCGCTGCGGGCGCTGGAAGCGGCCATGAGCGGGTACCGGGTGATGCCGATGGCCGAGGCCGCGCCGCGAGGGGATGTGTTCATCACCGCCACCGGGACGGTCCACGTGGTCACCGGCGCGGACCTGGCCCGGATGAAGAGCGGGGTGCTGCTGGCCAACGCCGGCCACAGCCAGGAGGAGATCGACGTCTCCGCGCTGCGGACGGCGGACGGGCCCCGGCGGCTGCTCCCCATGCTGGAGGAATACCGGGACGAGCGAGGACGGCGGCGCTTCGTCCTGGCCGAGGGAGGACCGGTCAACACCTCCGCCGCCGCCGGTCACCCGCCCGAGCTGATGGACATCAGTTTCGCCGCCCAGGCGCTCGGCATCGAACACCTCGTCCGCCACGCCGACGACCTGGAGGCGGGCGTGCACAGCCTGCCCTTGGACGTCCAGCGACAGATCGCCGGCGACAAACTGACGGCGATGGGCATCAGGCTGGCGTCATCGACGGATGAGCAGCGCCGGTACACCGAACAGCTCAGCGAGGAGACCGACGAGGAGTTCGACCGCAGCGCGCAACGGCAGGACAGTTGACACTGAGCGTCGGCGAGCACCGCCGTCATGGCGTCAACGTTCAGTTCCTCACCGACCCGCACGGTCGGCTGATCTGGGCATCGCCGGCCCTGCCCGGGTCGGTCCACGACCTGACCGCCGCCCGCGAGCACGGCATCGTCGACGCGATCATCCAGGCCGCCCTCGCCCTGCGCCACCGCACCAACTGAGGTTGGGGACGGCTCAAGGTGGGCGGTCAGGCGAGTGATGGTCGGCGGCCAAACCAGGCATCAGGAGGTCGGGATGCCTTCGGACGCCGGTCCCCCGTCAGGAGGTCGATCGCCAGGGCATCTCCTGGAGGGCCCAGGTGTTGCCGTCCGGGTCGCTGAAGTAGGCGTATCTGACGCCCTGAGGATGGTCGTCGATCTCGCTCACCGCGACGCCGCCGGCCAGGAGCGCCTCGCGTGCCTTCGCCGCGTCGTCCACGACGAGATGCAGGCCGCGGACCGATCCCGGCGGCATCAGGTCGGGCGTCCCTGCCCACAGTCCGATCGAGCATGCCGAGCCGGGCGGGGTGAGCTGAACGATGCGGACGGTGTCGTTGGGGCTTATGTCGACATCGACGCTGAATCCGAGCCGGTCGGCATAGAACGCCTTGGCCCGGTCGATGTCGGCAACCGGTACCTGGACGAGCTCGAGCAGCATTCTGGGCATGGTCACCGGCCGAGTCGACCACGCCTTCCGGCGAGGAGCAAGACCCGTTCCGGCCGGTTCGCGGTCGAGGGCCACGGACCAGCCGAAGATCGCGAACTCCGCCACCGGCCTTGTTCACTCTTCCTCCCCAGCCGGACGAGGTGGGAATGGGTTCAGTGGCGACCACGCCTCCACTAGGCGTACGGACGGCTCCTTCAACAGGCTGAGCGCATGCTCGCCAACCGGAGTTGCTACTGCGGTGAGCGTCGCTTTCTCCGGGGTCGAGGCATCACGCCGCAGGTCGCCCGTGAAGGCGCCACCACGAGTCGGGTCTGAGCAAGGTACGCGTCTTCGCCTCGGCGCCGGTCCCGTGCTCAGGGGCGCACGCCGTCGAGAGCCAGGCGGAGCAGGCGGCGTGCCGCCGTCGGATCGCCTTCGGTGACCAAGGAAACGGCCTCGGTCAAGGTGAGCAGATCCTCCGGGGAGAGCCCGGGGCGGACGACGCCCGCCGACAGCGCGCGTTCCACCAGGAGCGCCGTCGCCTCGCGCATGACGGCGTGGCAGCTCTCGCCGTCCGGCGGGTCGTCGTCCGCTCCGGCGGCCAGCCATGCGGCCAGGCCACGGGTGTCGGCGGAACAGACCGTGAGCTCTTCCAGCCATGTGCGGAGTCCCGTCCGGGGGTCGCCGTCGGCCAGTTCGTCGGCTCGCCGGCGGAGGCGCTCGACGATGTCCTGGAAGACCTCCTCGAGCAGAGCGCGGCGGGAGGGGAAATGCCGGTGCAGGGTCGCGGAGCCCACGCCGGCCTCGCGGGCGATCTTCTCCAGGGACACCTGGGCGCCGTCACGGGCGACGAGGGCCGAGGCCACCTCGATGAGCCGCTCGTGGTTGCGCTGCCAGTCCGTCCTCTGCGGCCTGGTCTGCTGCTTGACCACCAGTGCGACCTCTCACCTAGACAAACGGAGGGACACCCCATATCGTAGCCGACGCAAAACGGGGTGGCCCCCCATTTTACCGTTCAGGAGAGCGACATGGTTGCATCGTCATCGTTCGTGCTGGTCACCGGAGCGACCGGCAAGCAGGGAGGCGCCGTGCTCCGCGCGCTGCTGGCCCGCGGCGTCCCGGTTCGCGCCCTGGTGCGCGATCCCGACTCCGAACGCGCCGCCGCCCTCAGCGGCCTGGGCGCCGTCCTGGTGCGCGGCGACCTCGAAGACGCCTCGACCCTCGCGGCGGCCCTGAACGGCGCCCGAGCGGTGTTCTCGGTGCAGACGCCCGACATGGCCGACCTGATGGGCGATGCCGAAGTCCGGCACGGACGCAACCTCGTCGAGGCCGCCCGCGCGGCGGGTGTCGAGCAGTTCGTGCACACCTCGGTCTCCGGCGCGGGCACCATCGACGTCGAGAACTTCGACGAGCAGCGCTGGGGCGCCCATATGGGCCACTACTGGCGAAGCAAGAAAGCCGTCGAGAACTTCGTGCGCGCGGCGGGCTTCCCCTACTGGACGATCCTGAGGCCCGCCACGTTCATGGAGAACTTCGTCCGGCCGTCGTTCTACTTCGCCGACCTGACCTCGGACCGGCTCCTGGTCGGCGTCGACCCCGCCGCCAGGATTCCCTTCGTCGCGGTGGACGACATCGGAACGGCCGCCGCCGCGGCGTTCGCCCAGCCCGAGCGCTTCCACGGCAGCGAACTCGAACTGGCCGGCGACGTCCTGAGCTTCCGCGACGTCGCCCAGATCCTGTCCAAGGTCCTGGCAGTCGATATCGAACTCCCCGCCAGTCCCGAGCAAGCTCGCGCTGACGGCCTCATGGCCGAGCTGTTCCAGGCGCAGCAGTACATGAGCGCGCATCCCGCACCGGCGCGTCCCGAGACCGCTGCGGAACTGGGCATACCGATGACCACCTTCCGCCAGTGGGCCCGGACCACCCTGTGAGACCGCCGTCCCGCTCGGACGGAGGAGCCGCACCCGTCCGATTCGGGTGCGGCTCTTTCCACTCTTGAGGAGTATCAGCCCGTCCGGCCGTCAGGCGAGGTGGGTGGCGAGCAGCCGGTGGAGGTTGCCGCCGAGGATCTTGCGGATGTCGGATTCGGGGAGGCCGCGGTCGAGGAGCTCACCGGTGAGCAGGGGCAGGCCCGAAGGTCCGGCCAGGCCGGGGAGGGTCGCCATGACGTCGAACTCGACGGTCGCCGCGGGGTCCTCGCAGCAGGGCGGGGTGAGATCGGTGAAGACCTCGTGGACGAAGTCCGGGCCGAGGCCGACGTGGTCGACGCCCGCCACCGAGGCGATGTGCTCGATGTGGTCGGCCAGCCGGGCGAGGGTGTAGCCGGACGGGTCGGCGGCGAGGAAGCCCGGCAGGAAGTTCACGCAGACCACGCCGCCGGACGCCGCGACGCCTCGGATCTGCTCGTCGGTCAGGTTGCGGTGGTGGTCGCGCAGGGCGCGGGCGCTGGAATGGGTGGCGACCACCGGCCGGGACGCGATCTGGAGGACGTGCTCCACCCCACTGGCGCCCAGGTGGGAGATGTCCAGCAGGATGCCGAGCCGTTCCATCTCGGCCACGGCCTGGACGCCGGCGGCGGTCAGGCGGCTCGCGGTGGCGTCCTCGCCGCTGCCGTCGGCGAGCGGGGTGCGTCCCCAGTGCGCCAGCGAGGCGACGCGGACGCCGAGCCGGTGCACGGTCGCCAGGAGCTCGACGTCCGCGTCCAGTCCGGGCATGCTCTCCAGCGCCAGGACCAGCGCGATCTTCCCTTCGGCCAGGGCCGCGTCGATCTGCGGCCCGTCCAGGCACAGCCGCACGTCGGCGGCGTTCCCCTCGGCGATCGCGTGCGCGCACTCGATCATCCGCAGCGTCTGGCGCAGCGCCCCCTCGGGCCTGTACTGGTCGTCGATGAACACCGGGAGCACCTGGAGATCAACGCCGCCCGCGCGCAGCTGCGGCAGCCACCGCTCGCGGAAGAAGGACGCCCACCGCGCGGGCGGGCGGGCCACCACCGCCATCAGCAGGTCGTTGTGCGCATCGGCCACCACCGCGCTCTGGTGCAAGTCAGCAGACATGACCGGCACTCTAGGAGGTGATCGGAAAGAGCAGGGCGACACCGCGGGACGACCGCCCCAGCGGTGGCGCATGGGCTTCACCGTCGGCAGAATTCGGCGGTGATGACGGCGTCTTCGAGCTGCTGTTCGCCCCAGTCGCCGTTGCGGTTCATGGTGAGGACGTGCCGGCCGTCGGCGGTGGCCGCCGTCCGGGACGCCGAACCCGGGATCATGCCGCCGTGGCCCCAGACCCAGCAGCCCTGCTTGAGCTTGAACTTACGGATACCGAGCCCGTAGCGGTCCTCGGGGCCGCCGTGTCCGTCCTCCCCTTGGACCGCGACGGTGTCGAGCATCGCCCGCTGCTGCCGGGCGGGCAGCAGCCGGCCGCGCAGGAGCAGGGACAGGAACGTGTTCATGTCGCCGGCGGTGGAGATGATCTGTCCTGCGGCCCAGGCCACCGTGGGGCTGAACTCGGTGACATCGCGCACCTTGGCGTCCGGACCGTCGTCGAAGAGGGTGGAATAGTGCCGCGCGTGCGGTCCGGGCAGCGTGGGCGAGGTGCCGGGCGCGCTGGTGGCGGCCAATCCCAGGGGCTTGATGAGTTGCGCGGTGACCTCGTCCTCGTAGCGGTTGCCGGTGACCTTCTCGATGACCATCCCCGCCAGGATGTAGTTGGTGTCGGAGTACTCCCAGCGGCGCGGCTCACCCGGCTGGAAGACCGCCGGATGGGAGAGCGCGATGTCCACCAGCTCGCGAGGGGAGACCATGCGGTGGCGGTTGCGCTCGAATTCGTCCCCGGCGTACCTGGCGCGGAAGTCGTCGTCGTTGTTGTAGTTGAAGATCCCGCTGGTGTGGTTGAGCAGCCGCCGCACGGTGATCGCTTCGGGGCGGTAACCCTTGCCGCGCACCACGCCGGGCAGCCATTTCTCGACGCTGTCGTCGAGCGACAGCCTTCCGGCGGCCTCCAGCTTGAGCAGCACGGTGGCGGTGAACGCCTTGCTCATGCTGGCGATGCGGAACCTGTCGCCGGGCGTGCGGGGGTGCCGGCTTCCCAGATCGGCGAACCCGGCCGTGTGGGTCCACCTCCGGTGACCGGTCGTCACCTCGGCGACCACGCCGGGGGTCCCCTGCTTCACGATCGCGTTCAGCGCGGCTCGAGTCGTGGCGTGCGGTGATGGCGCCGGGGAGCAGGCGGCGAGGGACGAGGCCGCCGCGGCCGTGGCGAGCGTGCTCGCCGAGGCGGCGACGACCAGCGTGCGGCGTGCTGAGCTGAAGCTGTCCATGCGGCGAGCCAAACAGGCGCCGGGCCACGCGCACTATCGGGCATGTCCCGGAGATCGCGCTCAGGGATGCCCTGGTGGGGCAGGCGATGGCGGTCCAGCACCACCCGATCTCCCTCGCCGCGCTCTCCCACCGCGCACGAGGACCCCAGGTCGATCAGGAATGCCGCCTCGACGAGGCATTCCGGCGCCCGGCCTCGACGCCGTTCGCAGAGGAACGGCGCTCCTCTTCCGGCAGCAGGGGTTGTCTTCTGGAACTACGAGCTGTGGTCGCTTGTTCATACTCCTCAGTGACAAGGAAGGCCGCGGTTTTCCCCTTCGGGAGGATCCCGTCCCTGATCCACCCTTCGCGGCAGGGCTGGATCAACCGCCACGAAGGTGAAGCCACTTCTCGCGCTCGACTCCATCACGCATCACGGAACAGTCGGCGGATCAACTCTCATTCAGGCGCCCTCCCACCACGGCTCGGTGTCCTTCTGGACGATGAAGTCGCGGAAGTCCATGTTGGCGAGCTCCAGATTGCACGCCATCAGGCCGGCCTCGCGGTAAGGGACGACGGCGGACTGCCCCGGAGTGTCGTACAGATCGACGACGGTCAGCGGCCAGCCCGGTTCGGCAAAAGTCCTGGCGTCGGCGAGGGCGACCATCGTGGTGTGCTTCTGGGGTGGGACCAGCGCAGGGACCTGTCCTGGCTGGAGGTCCTCAAAGGCCCGGTCGTTGACGGCCCACGCCTCCAGCGGAGGGTGCTCGACGTCGATCTCATCCAGATCCGCGCCGTTCCCACTCTCCTGGTCCTCCCTCAACTGGGCGAGCAGAGCCCGCCAGCCCTCTTCGTCGTCGAAGGAGGTGCGGACCAGCAGGGTCGCGCCCGTGGAGGGCAGCGACGGGAAGTTCCGCTTGGGTGCCGCCGTCGGTGCGGGAAAGGCCGGCAGGCCGCCATCTCCCTGGTACATCCCGCAGACGTCCATGTCGCGCACCAGGTCATCGAACGTGAGGGTGCCGTCCAGTAGAGCGGACAGGATCTCGCTGAGCCGGGCCGAAGGGACTCGGACACCGCGTCCGGGAATGATCGCCAGATCCACCAGCAGCGGTCCGGCCCCGCCGTAGCCCACCGCGCTGTCCGCCAGAACGAGGACCGGCGGCAGCGGACCGTCGGCCGGGACGAGCGCCGGCATGTTCCCACCGTGCAGGAAGTCCCAACTGCGGCCTTCGACCAGACGGAACCGCGCCCCGCTGTTCTCGATGAGGAGCACATCGCCTTCGCGGCGGCCCCTGACCTCGTTGAACAAATTGCCCCACACCGCCGCGCCGTCCCGGTAGCACGTGCAGACCATCAGTACTTCTCCAGGCGCCAGCCGGGGAAGTTTGGGATAGGACATGGCTTTCCTCCGAAAGGATTCTGCGGTCGTCTCGTCGTCGTGCTTTCTGAGCATGCTGACGACTGGGTACGACATTCCGAGCCGCAAGGCATCGGAACGCGAACACCGGAGGATTGACCCGATATGACCTATGCGGTCTCTTCGCAGTTGAAGGCGTGGCGCCAGAAAATACTGGGCCGCTGAGGCGAGTCGTCAGGAGGGGCGGGATTCGTGGTCCTCGCGGTTCGCGAGGACCTCGGCCATGTGCGTCTGCGCCCACTCCCTGAGCCCGCGCGTCATGTGGTGCAGCGAGAGGCCGAGTTCGGTCAGCTCGTAGGAGACGGTGACGGGGACGGTCGGCGTCACGGTGCGGGTGAGCAGGCCGTCGTACTCCAGCGACCGCAGCGTCTGGGTCAGCATCTTCTGGCTGACCCCGGCCACCAGACGCGAGATCTCGGAGTAGCGCATCGCCTTCGGAGCGCCCGCCTCCGCCGCGCCGGGTCGATCAGCGCTGTGGTCGCCGCCCAGCGCGCACAGGACCAGGACGACCCACTTGTCCGAGATCCGGTCGAGCAGCTGCCGGCTGGGGCACGCCGCCAGGAACGCGTTGTACTCCACCTTGGCTTGAGCCCTCTTCTGGGACGCCTTCGTCGTCGCCACTGATCACACCTCTCACCGCTGGGCGGGTTACGCACTTCCAAGTGCCTACTTCCCGTCAGGTAGTTCCTCTCCCATGCTGGTGCAGGGAGGCCGCAGGCGCCACCCCCGAGTTCACGATGAAAGGCAGCAGATGAGCAGCACACCCTCCTCCCTCCCCGGCGGCACCTGGTCTCTGGGCGACCTGACCGTCACCCGGTTCGGCTACGGCGCCATGCAACTGGCCGGTCCGTGGGTCATGGGGCCGCCCGCCGACCGCGACGGCGCCCTCGCCGTCCTGCGTGCGGCGGTCGACGCCGGGATCACCCACATCGACACCAGCGACGCCTACGGGCCGCGGATCACCAACGAGCTGATCCGCGAGGCGCTGCACCCCTATCCCGAGTCGCTGCACATCGTGACCAAGGTGGGCGCGACCCGCGACGAGCAGGGCGGCTGGCCCACGGCCCGGCGACCCGAGGACCTGCGCCGCCAGGTCCACGAGAACCTGGAGTCCCTCCGGCTCGACGTCCTCGACCTGGTCAACCTCCGGCTCGGCGACGCCGAAGGTCCTCAGCCCGGCTCGCTGGCAGAGGCGTTCGAGACGCTCGTCGAACTCCGGGAAGAGGGCCTGATCCGCCACCTCGGGGTCAGCAACGCCACTGAGGAGCAGGTCACCGAGGCGCAGGGCATCGCGCCGATCGTGTGCGTGCAGAACATGTACAACCTCGCGCACCGCCACGACGACAAGCTCATCGACCGGCTCGCCGCCGACGGCGTCGCGTACGTGCCCTTCTTCCCCCTCGGGGGCTTCACCCCGCTTCAGTCTTCGGCGCTGTCGGCGGTCGCCGCCCGCTTGGGGGCGTCACCGATGTCCGTCGCGCTGGCCTGGCTGCTGCAGCGATCACCGAACATCCTGCTCATCCCCGGCACGTCCTCGACGGCGCACCTGCGCGAGAACATCGCCGGCGCGGGCCTCTCCCTCTCTGATGAGGACCTGGTCGAACTGGACGACATCGGACGCTGAGCGCCCGGGGCAGAACGGCTCGCCGGCCTCGCTCAAAGCCACTGCCGCAGTCGGCTCCGGTCGCCTTCGCGCGGCCGGGGCCGACGCGTCCACCGCGACGTTCACGGCCTCTTCGGCGCGTTCATGAAAGGTCGTCGGGCGACAGTCCCAAGGTCTGGTCGATGACGGTGTTCATGCTCGCCTGCAGCTCGCTCATCTGGGCCAGGTGCTGCTGGTTCACCTCGATGATCGTCTCGCACACCCGGTGGGTCTCGGTCAGCACGGCTTTGGCGACCACTTGGTAGCGCCGGCGGGCGGCCGCCTCGTCCTCGGCCGTCCGCTCGGCCAAGGGCGTCAGGGTGGCGATCCGCTGGACGTCGCCGTTGTGGCGGGCGGCGTTCAGCAGCCGGTGCACCGTCTGGCGTTCCCGGCGGACGGCCTGCCAGTCGGCGAGCTGGGACCGCAGGCGCTCGCGCAGTTGCCCCAGCCATCGTTGGGCGACGGTGCGTTCCGCGGACCGGACCAGGTGGTCGCGCCAGTACTCACCGCGCACCTCTGCGACGGTGCGGCGGACCATGGCCGGTAAGGCGTCTTCGGACGAGTTGGTCCCGGGTGTGCCGTCGCCGTCACTGCCCATCGGTGTGGCCCTTCTCAAAGTTCTTGCGCTGCACGGACTTTCACGCTACGCATCTGACGCGATACCCAACGTGGTTTCCCTGGTGCGAGATTAGGCGCAAAGGAGCAGCCGCTCCGGTTTCAGGTGGTGTCGGTTCTTCGGCGAATCGTCCGAATACGGCCGCCTGCGTCGTCCATGCGCAGGACGCGGCCACCGCGCCATGCCATCGCCGCAGGTCGGCGAACCGGTACCGGTGAACGTAGAGTGTCCGCCCGCCTTCTCTTTCACCCTGGCCGATTCCCCTTCACCCCTCGCCGCGACGGCACGCCGTCGACTTCAGCGGCCGGGAGAGGCGAGGTCGTGCGCCGGCGCGTCAGTCTCGACCGTTGCTCTTCCGGTCGTCGCTTGCGGCCTGACCGTCATCGGAGGGGTCGGTCGCCGCTCCGGTGGAGCGGGGCCTGCCGGCCTCGGGGGCGGTGGTGTTGGTGGCGAGCAGAATGATCCCGTCGTTGGCGGAGTCGTGGCGCAGGGGCAGGGCGTCCACCTGCAGCCGCAGCGGCCGGCCCAGCCGGTTGACGGCCTCCATCTGGAAGGTGGTGCGCGACGGCGGGGACTGGGAGTGCAGCACCTGCTGGAGGCGGGACGCCAGGTCCTTGACGGGCAGGCCGATGTCCAGAGAGGACAGGCGCCGGCCGCGGGCCTCGTCCGAGCGGAGCCCCCACAGCTCGGTGGCGCCCTGACTCCAGACGATCACCCGTAGGTCCTGGTCCAGGACCAGGACGGCATGGCCGAGGCTCTCCCAGACCGACTCGAAGAAGGTGTTGGCGTGGTCCAGCTCCTCGGTCCGGGCGCGCAGCGCGTCGTTGATGTCCTGGAGCTCGTCGTTGGTGGACTGGAGCTCCTCGTTCATCGTCTCCAGTTCCTCGTTGGTGGACTGGAGCTCCTCGTTGGTGGTCTCCAGTTCCTCGTTGGTGGACTGGAGCTCTTCGTTGGTGGTCTCCAGCTCCTCGTTGAGCGACTGCACGTCCTGGTAGGCGCGCTCCAGTTCCTCGTTGGCGTGTTCGAGCTCCTTGCGCAGGTCGATGTCGTTGGTGACGTCGCTGAAGCTGATCCCGAATCCGACCAGGGAGGAGGTGCGGTCGAGCAGTGGCACCGCGCAGATGTCCAGGACGACGCGGGCGGTTTCGGACCCGGCCCGCCACTGGGCTCCCTTCACCTCCACCGGACGCATGGCGGCCCTGACCTGGTCGAGCACCGAGCGCAGTTCGGCCGGCTGGTAGGAGATCTCCAGGTCCTGGAACGGGCGGCCTATGTCGCTGGAGGCGAGGCCGAACAGCTGCTGGGCGCGGGCGTTGGCGACCACGAGGTAGCCCTCCAGGTCGACGGCGAGCTGCGCCACCGGCCCGGCGGCCAGGGCGGCGGCGCGCACCACGCCCAGACGGGCGGCGATCTGCTCCGAGGGCGGCTCGGTCTGGCGGCGCTCGAGGGGCGGGACCTTGGGCAGCTTGCGGAAGATGCGCTTGCGGAGATCGATCGGCTCGAACAGCGCGCCGTGGTGGACGAGCATCTCGGCCTTGCCCAGGAACAGGTACCCCCCGTCGGCCAGGGAGAAGTGCAGCCGCCGCAGGACGGCCTGCTGGGTCTCGGCGTTGAAGTACATCAGGGTGTTGCGGAAGACCAGCAGGTCGATGCGGGAGATCGGGGCGTCGCGGGTCAGGTCGTTCCGCCCGAAGATCACCTGGCGGCGCAGGTCCCGCCGGAACCCGTAGCCGCCCGCGGTCGGCTCGAAGAACCGATCGCGCAGCTCCGCCGGCACGTCCTGGAGGCGGCGCTCGGGGTAGACCCCGGTCCGGGCGATCTGCAGCGCGTGCTCGTCGACGTCGGTGGCGTAGATCTTGACGCGTTCCCGGAACGCCTGGATGCCCAGCGCCTCGGCCAGCACGATCGCCAGGGTGTAGGCCTCCTCGCCGGTGGCGCATCCGGTGCTCCAGACCCGGATCGCGGTGCCCGGAGGCTTGTCGGCCAGGAGCCGGGGCAGCACCTTGTCGACGACGGCCTGCCAGGCCGGCCGGTCGCGGAAGAACCCCGTCACGTTGATCAGCAGGCTGTCCAGCAGCCGGGCGAACTCCTCCGGCTGGACCTCCAGCAGGTCGCAGTAGTCGGCGTAGGTGTCGAGGTTGAGGGCGGCCATCCGCCGGTTGACCCGGCGTATCAGCGTCGAGTTCTTGTATCCGGAGAAGTCGATGCCGCGCGAGGCGTGCAGCAGTTTCAACACGTCCTGCAACCCGGCCTGATCACCTCCGGACTTGTGTTCGCTCACGTTGCGAGTCTAAGGAGGGCGCGGGCCGGCCGGGAACGGCTCACCCCGATCCGGCGGGGGAATCGTCGCGCTGGTCGATGATGTCCGCCAGCATCCCCTGCAGCGTCTCGACCGCCTCCTCGGCCTGCCGGGCCTTGTCCCGGTAGAGGCCCTGGGAGATGAGGTGCCCGCGCTCGCCGGCGGCCTCGGCCAGCCGCCGGGTGAGGATGGCGCGGTCGGTCAACTGCGTGACCGCCATCGACAGCGCGCGTTCCATCGCCTGCTCCTGGCCCTCCAGCAGCGACTGGGGGGACCAGCCGTGGCCGATCCGGCACTCCAGCCGCAGGGGGCTGCCCGGGATCGGCTGGTTGTACAGGGGCCCGCCGCATTCGGGGCAGGTCAGCTCGGCGTACTGGTCCGGCGGCCGGCCGGTCCAGCCGACCTCCACCTCCAGCAGGTCGGCCATCAGGCGTTCCAGGTTCGGGTCGGGGCTGTTGTCGTCAACCATCACCGGCACTCGCGTCTGCTTCACGATGAAATGGGCGATCTCTTCGATGTCGGCGCACCAGGCGTCGCCGGTCGAGGCCAACGCCGCCTTGGGCATGCCGTCGTGGTCGGCCTCGGCGGGGTCCTGGACGGCCACCAGTCCCCCGTGCTCCTGGACCGCCGCGCAGCCGGCCGCGCCGTCGTCCAGCATCCCGCTCAGCACCACCGCGAGCACCCGCGGGCCGCGCGCCAGGGCGGCGCTGAAGAACAGCACGTCGGCGGAGGGCCGCATGCCGTTCTGGCGCGGCCCGGCCGACAACCGGAGTTCGTCGCCGGCCAGCAGCAGATGCCGATCGGGCGGGGCCAGGTACATCCGGCCGGACCGGGGCTCCAGACGGTCGTGCGCGAACTGCGCCGGTATCGCCGTCCGGCGGGCCACCACCTGCGGCAGCACGCTGTTGGAGGTGGCGGGGAGATGGATCACTCCCAGGATCGTCGCGGGCAGGTCGGCCGGCAGGCAGGACAGCAACCGCTGCAACGCCGAGATCCCTCCGGCGGACGCGGCGATCACGACGGTGTCCCGGAAGGCTCCGGGTACCGGATGATCGGTCATGTCCAGAGCCTGCCCTGGAGCCCGGTCATCATGCGCGAACACACCCGGTGATCTCGGCTGGTCCACCGGTTCGATCCGTCTCAGACGGGGCGGTCGTCCGGGCGCGGCGGTTCGAGGACCGGAGGCAGCAGGAAGCGCACCCGTACGACGGTGCCCCCGTCTCCGCCGCCGCCCCCGTCGCAGACCCCCACCTCCAGCACGTCGGTGAGCTGCTGCGCCAGCCACAGCCCCCGGCCGCCGGTGCTCATCAGATCGGGCGGCAGCAGTCCGCAGGCCGACGGCACCGCCGCCCGTCCCGGATTGCCGATCTGGTAGATCAGTTCCCCCGCCGACGACCAGGCGTGCAGGCGGCCCGGCCTCCCGGAGTGGACCACGGCGTTGGTGGCCAGTTCGGTCACCGCCAGGACGGCCTGGGGGACGCGGTCGGCGGGCAGGCCGGCCGAACGGGCCGTGGCGGCGACGGCCTGACGGACGCCGCCCAAACCCTGCACGTCGAACTCGACGCGGAACGCATCGGCGGGAGGAACGGGCAGCCGAGTGCGGTTGAGCTGTTCCAGAAAGCGTTCGGGCTCCTGGTAGCGGGGGTTGTTCCGCCGCGCGGACCAGGCCAGCCGCGGATGCGTGGCGTACACCGCCTCCACGACCGGTTCGGGAAGGCGGCCGACGTCCGCCGGGCAGCAGATCACCGTGCCGGTATCAGCCAGCGCCACGTTCAGCAGCGCCTCGTATCGCATCCACTGCCGGGACTGCGGCGTGCTCCACCGCGACCAGGGCAACTCTCCCCACAAGCGCAGCCGCCGCCCACCGGCGGAGGCGTCGGTGACCAGGTCGTGGAGCGCGGCCAGCACCCGGACCGGATGGGTGTACCAGGCGGCCGCCGACACCAGGTAGACCTTGTCGGGCCAGGTCCATTCGAGCGGAGCGTGACTCAGGCGCGCTGGATCAAGGGACGCTGTGCCCGGACGCGCCCGGCCGGAGCGGACGCGGGCCGAGGCCGCGTCTTCGAGCAGGTCGCGCAACCGGCCGAGCATCTCCTCGGCGGCCACCATCACGACGACGTCGTCGTGCTCCAGCCCTTCCCGCACGAAGCACTGGGCCGTATGGAGCAGAAGGGTCTGGCTGGTGTACGGCACCGCTTGGTGATCGCATCGCTTCTGTGGCCCGACTGCCGCCTGGCCGGGTAGGCCGTACATCGTCGATGTCCTTTCCGGCCGCGGTGATGCGCGGGCACCCGCGAAGCGGCCGGGCGAGGTCTGGTGTCCCCAGCGGGCAAGGCGGCCGCCGGCGACACGGCGACTCCCTCAGCGGAGGGGCCTTGGGCGTGTAAGACTCGCAAGCAACGCGAGCAGGCCCGCGAAAGGACCACAAGGCACGCCGCCGCACAGGACGCTGGTGGGGTGCGCCAAGAGCGCCCGCGCAAAAGCGCACGGTGCGCGGAGGGGAGCGCACCCCACCAGCCCTCCCAGACGGCGTGGGGGGATCCGCCGCCTGAGCCTCCGTGCCCCTCATGGGCGGTCATCGGCGCGTCCTTCCCCCGTGCCGCCGCAGGGCGACGACCGCCGCGGGCGGACGAGCGAGAACAGCCGGTCACGGCGACCATGAGAGTGCACCCGCGCGGCCGTCGCGGCCGCACGGGACCTTTGTGCCTTGGCCGCATACCGAACGGGATCTCCGGCGGCCAGGAACTCGTACGCGCCGGCCGTCAGATCGCGGGCTCGGGCGAGGCCCAGATGGCCCTTGCGGATCTGACCGACGGCGTGGCCGAGCAACTGCTGCCGCCTGGCGTCCAACCGTGCCGCGGCCGCCTGGTTCACTTCGAACCGAGCGCCGACATCGAGGGCGTCCGACGATCCGCGAGGTCCCCGCCTTTCCGACGAGGCGGCCGCAGCGGCGCGAGGCGGCGAAGCGGACAGGTGACCGCCCAGCCACTCCTGCACCTGCGCCGGCCCGTGTCCGTCGCCGCGCAGTCGGGACGCGAGAGCCCGGCGGAGCCGGTGCGCGGTGACCGGCACGGCCGCCTCCGCGCCGACACGGGCCAGGATCTGGCGGATTCGCCGTTCGGAGAGGCCCCCGCCTTGTCGGCCCACGAGCAGCAACCGCCGGCACTCCGCCTGCTCGGCCACCGCCGAGCGGGTCCCGGCCGAGCGCGCTCTGGAGAGCCTGAGCCGCAACCAGTGCTCCACCGCACCGCGCGCGTCCTCGGGCAAGACCGGGCTGATCCGCAGCACCCCTCCGCCGGGTGCGCGCACCGCCACCTGCATCCCCGCCGGGCCGCGCACCAGGTCGCCGACCTCCACGGCCGCCAGTTCCCGCACGCGCAGACCCCCGTGCCGGACCAGGGCGCACACCGCACGATCGCGTGGTGACGGCAGGCGCACCACGACCGATTGGAAACGGCGCATCTCGGTCGGGTCCGGCACGGCCGGTCGCCCGGCACGGCGCTGACGAGGGACCGCCGCCGCTCCCAGGCCCTGGTGCTCCCGGTAGAAGTGGTCGAGCGCGGCCAGGTAGTTGTTGATCGTCGTCGCCCGGCACCCGTGGTCGTGCTCCAGGTGGGCGCGGAACCGCCGCACGGCCTGATCACGCGCCCCGGGATCGCGCAAAGGGTCTCCGCGGAAGCCGCCGCTGGGGACATCGCCCGCAGGATCGGCCTGTGACGGCGGGCCGTCTCCAGTCCGGGACCGTGCCAGCCAGCCCAAGTACTCCCCCACCCGCGAGGCGTACACGCGCCGGGTCCCCTCGGCCAGGCCGCACCGATCCAGCTCCACCAGGTAGGACTCCCACAGCTCCCGCTCAGGGCAGCGGGGAGCCTCCTGTCGGCACTGAGCCGAGAACAACCAGCGCCGACACCGGGCGACGGTGGCTGCCTGCCGAGCGGTAGAGCCAGGCATCGCCACCCCTTCCGGGTGCATCCGGCCTGTCCTGGACCCAGTCAACACCTCGAACCGCCCAGTAGCCAGCCACTGCCGAAAATAAAGGATTTTCGGCAGTGGCCGACCTCCAGCCGCGTTTCACTGTGCGCCGGGTCATGCCCGACGCCGAAGGCCCTCTGCTCCGCAGATGTGGGCGGCGGGGTCGGGTGAGGTGTTCGCGCAGGGGCAAGCCGGTGGCGGCCCGGTTCAGGCAGGAGGCATGCCGCCGGCCGCAGCGCTGCCGGCCCGAGGTGCGGCGGCAGTATTGGGGCATCGCGAGGATGGGCCCACAACAGGTGGAGTGTGTTTCACGGAGCTCGTGAACCGAGCCTGCGAGGAAGGCGGCCCGACACCTTGGCGCGGTTCGTCAGGCGGGGCGCCTCATGGCGACTCCTGCAGCGGCCAGACCTCCACCACTCCCTGCGCGACAGCGCAAGGAGTACCGGACACCAGTCGGACGGCCTCCTCCATGTCCGCCGCCTCGATGATCGCGAAGCCTGCCACCGGGAGGGCGGAGGACATGAAGGAGCCGTTCTCCACAACGTGGCCGGCATCATCGTGGTTCCGCACCTGCACGGGCGGACCGGCGATGCCCATCACCGCGCCCGCCTCTCGCAGGCGGGCGTCATGAGCGTGCGCCGCATCGCGCACCGCCGCGTCGGTGCGGTCGTAGCCTTTCCGGTCCCCGTAGCCGATGGTCACGAATTTCGCCACGACAGATCTCTTCCTCTCGTTCGGCGCGGGATGCATCTCAGATGCCGACTGCGACGATGCTCAGAACTCATCGCGGCCCCCTGCCTTCCGTCTCGCGGGGAAGGACTGGAAGCTGAGGGGTGGGCGCCCGCCCGCGCCGTCTTTCGTCGGTCAGGTGCGGCGCCAGAGCCGGGCGGCGGTGGCGTCGTCGGCGGGGAGGAAGGTCTCCAGGCGCAACTCGGCGACGGTGACGTCGTGCGCCATGGAGAAGGTGGCGATCATCGCTAGGAGGCGCAGGTCGCCGTGCGGGGAGGACAGCTCCAGCGGAACCGCCGGGCCCAGGTTCGGGGTGTCGGCGGCGGGCGGGGCGTAGGTCTCCAGTTCGTCGATCAGCGCGGCGAGCCGTTCGTCGGGGTTGCGGTACAGCTCGGTGCGCAGGTTGCCGAGCACGTGCCGGGACCAGTGCGCCGGGTTGCGGACGCGCGGCACCATTCCCTCGGGGTGGAGGGCCATCCGGTAGGCGTTCCAGCGTCCCTCGGCCAGTTCGGGGGCCGCGCCGTCGATCAGTACGCCGATCGCGTCGTTGGTGGCGAGCACGTCGCCGTACCGGTCGACGACCAGCGCCGGGTAAGGGCGGTGCCCGTCGAGCAGCCGCCGCAACGCCTCGCGCACCGCCTCCAGTTCCGGCCCGGCGAGGTCGCTCTCCGGGGCGAGCGGCGCGAACCCGGCGGCCAGCAGCAGTTCGTTCTGCTCCCGGAGGGGCAGTTCCAGCGAGGCGCCGAGACGGATCACCAGGTCGCGTCCCGGAGCCGAGCGGCCGCTCTCGACGAAGCTCAGATGCCGCTGCGTGGTGCTCGCCCTGATCGCCAGCTCCAGCTGGCTCAACCTGCGCCGCCGCCGATGCCCGCGGAGCGTGTCACCGAAGATCATGCGCTGATTGTCCCCGGTACGGCGATTCCCGCCGGGGAATTGTCCCGATGCCCTCGCCCGCCGCAGAGTGCGGTCATGATCGCAACACCGGACTTCGGCGTCTTCATCCCCACCCGCGAGGCGGAGGCGGGCGGCGGCTGGACGCCCCGACGACTCGTCGACTTCGCCGTTCGGGCCGAGGAGCTCGGCTACGCGTCGGCATGGGTGACCGACTCGCTCGCCAGCGCGCGGCTGGAACCGCTGAGCATGCTGGCCGCGGCCGCCGGCGCCACCTCGCGGATACGGCTCGGCACGGGCGCGCTGATCCCCGCCTACCGCAGCCCGCTCAACGCCGCGCACACCCTCGCCTCGCTCGACCTGCTGTCGCAGGGGCGGCTCACCGTCACGGTCGGCGGGGGCTTCCCCCGCGCGGCCGACCGGGAGTTCGCGATGGCGGGCGTGCCCATGAAGGGGCGCTTCGACTGGCTGGACGATGTCGTGGCCCTGTGGCGGACGCTGTGGTCGCAGCCGCGTTCCGGCTCGTTCCACGGCAAGGTCGTCTCCTACGACGACCTGCCGGAGCTGCCGTTGCCGCACACCCCGGGCGGTCCGCCCATCTGGCTGGCGGGCGCGTCCCCCTCGGCCCTGCGCCGCACCGCCCTCCAGTACGACGGATGGCTGCCCTACCCGCCCGACCCGGCCGAGTACGCCGACGGCCTCGCGGCGATCGGCGAGCACGCGGGCGAGCGCCGGGTGACCCCGGCGCTGATGGCGACCGTGCTGGTCGAGCCGTCGCCCGAACGCGCCCGCGAACGCCTGGAGGTCTACTGCGACGCCTTCTACGGCCGCCCGCTGTCGTTCCTGGAAACCTTCCAGCTCTACGTGGCCGGCACCGAGGAGCAGGTCGCCGAGCGGCTGCGCGCGTTCGCGGAGGCGGGCGCGCAGCACATCCTGCTGCGCCTGGCCGTTCTGGACGCCGACGACCAGTTCGACCAGCTCGAACGCCTCACCTGTTTGCTGCGAGAGGGACCAGCCGCACCAGGTTCGTCCCGGGGCCGCTGACCGGAGGTCCAGGCTGGAGACGGGTCAGGCGGTCGTCTTCGGGCCGGATTCGCCTGGCGCGAGACGAGCGGGTCTCACGGTCGCGGTCGAGGGGCGCATCCTGACCTCGCCCGTGATCGGCAGTCCTCGGCTACGCCGTCTCCCGGGCCTTGCCCATGCTGGGCGGGCCGTGCTCGATGCGCCGGGAGACCGCCCGGTACGGGCGGTCTCCCTGACGGGCTCCCCTTCGTTGCGCGGGTGCCCGTCCATCTCGACGCGCGCTCGTTCGATGAGCGTTTCGAGCACGGCCCTTTCAGTGCTCCTGCGCGGTCCCGCCTCCCGGCGGGCCGCTCAGAGCGTGAGCAGCACGCGGACCGGGACCGCGCGGTCCGACAGCGGGCGCACCGCCATCCGCATCAGCACCAGCGCGTTGTCGTCGCCGGCGATCCGGTTGGCGCTGAGTTCACCGCAGGCCAGGCAGTGATGGATGATCATCCATTCGCCGTCCGGCCGGACCGTCACGCTCAGCGCCTCCATCCGCCCCCGGCACGCGGCGCGCCGGTCGCCCGGCACGTCGCGGTCGACGTGCAGGCTGGTCAGACAGTTCGGGCAGTGGTTGCGATGCGCCGTACCGGGTGCGGCCAGCGGCACCTCCAGGCGGCATCCGACGCAGCGGAACGCCTCACCCCGCTGCCCGCCCGGGCCGTGGTGCACGGTCTTGCGGCGCTGCGGCCGCCTCTGCTCCTGCTTCCTGCGCGGCATGTGATCACTCCCCCGCCGTCACAGGTCGCCGAACGACTCCAGCGGGAACGGCGGCTCGGCCAGCGGCCGCACCGCCATCCGCATGAGGATGAGCTGGTTGTCGTCGCCGCTGACCCTGCTGGAGGCCAGCTCGCCGCACTGCACGCAGCGGTGGATGACGCGCCACTCGCCGGTGCGCAGCACCGCGATGGCGATCGGCATCATCCGCGCGCGGCACTCGGACGGACCGCGCTCGACCTGGTCGAGGACGTGCCGGGAGTGCAGGCAGCTCGGGCAGTGGTCGCGCAGCCCGCCGTCGGGGGCCATCTTGGTGACGATGAGGCCGCAGCGCACGCATTCGAAGGTCTCGGTGCGCAGGACCGGTGAAGGGGTGATTGACACCCTGGGCTCCTTGCCGTGTTTCTCGAAGATCTCGGAATGACAGCAAGAGCGCCGAACGCGCGCGTCGGCGAACGGGGTTCAGGACAGGTGGACGTCCTGGACCCTCGACCGGCGCGGGAAAGCGTCAGTGGCGGATTCAGGCCACGGTACGAGAGCGCGCGTTCGGCGCTGACCGGGGCATACATCATCTCTTTCTAGGGCGCGGGGCCCGGGAGTGCACACTGACTGGACTACGTCGAAGCTAGCGAGCGGGTCGAGCGCGACGCAACTGCTTTTTGACGTGGCCGCTTCGGATCGATCCGCCGCCGGTCGCCTCCCGGCTCGTCTGCGCCGAGCCGGACTTCTCCGGACGGCCGGGGAATCTGCGGGAACGCGGCCGTGTCGTACTCAGAGAAGGCCGTCGGGAAGGGGGCAGGGGTTGCGCGGTGACGAGGCCGGTCGTTTCCTGACCGACGCCGACGGGATCATGGTGTACCAGTGGGTCGCGGTGACCATCGACCCGGTGATCAGCGATGACCCGGTCGTGCTGGCGGCCGCCCGCGAGAAGCTGGCGGCCGAGCTGTTCCAGGAGTACGGCGCCCTTCCGGACGTGGTGCTGCTGCTTCCGGTGGCGGAGGCCGGCGAGCTGCTGGAGACGGCGTTCGACGGCACGGACCCGGACGCGTCGGTGATGGTCGCCGCGACCGCGTGGGACTGGGAGCAGGGCGGTGACCAGCCCGGTGACGTGCGGCGTGCGCCGGCCGACGGGTGGTCCGAGGACGAGTGGCTGAAGGTGCTCGCGACGCTGAAGCCGGACACGCCGCCCGCGGCGGCGGAGGCCGCCGTCTCCTACTGGCGTGAGCACGGCGCGCCGGAAGGCTGAGAGCGGGTCAGGGGCGGTCTTCGTCCGGGGCGGAGTCGCCGGACGGCGGTTCGATCGGGAAGAGGATCGGGCTGATCAGGTAAGGGGCGCGGTCGGGGTCGGGCCGGTTGGCCAGCCGGGGTCGGACGGCCTGGCGCAGTTCGCCGATCATCTCTTCCAGCTCGTCGCGGGTGAGCCAGACGACGTGCTGCTGGTAGCCGACCAGGTCCGCCGGCGGATCGGCGGTCTCGCGGTCGAGATAGGTGTTGAACTCGGCGACCAGGGCGGCCACCGAGGTGGCGAAGACGCGCCGGTGGTCGTCGCGCGACATGGCGGCCGCGGTCTCGGCGTCCAGAACGATCCGGTCATGGCGCAGGCGGTAGCGGCGCTCGACCGCGCCGCGCACCCGCCGCTCGCCGGCCACTTCCAGGATCGCGTTGGCGGCGAGCAGTTCGACGTGCCGGTAGACCATGGCCTTCGAGGTGTCGGGAAGGCGGGCGCACAGCTGCGCGACGGTCAGTTCCCGCCCGCCGCGCATCGCGTGCACGATGCGCAGCCGCACCGGGTGGGCCAAGAGCTCCAGGGTGTCCACCCGGCAACGATCTCATGCTGTGCTACCTTTCGCAAAACTGTAGAAAGGTTGGTCGGATGACACAGGGAACCGGGCCGGCGGCGGTCGCCGCACAGGTGGCGGAACTGGCGCGCGCAGGGTGTTTCGAGCAGATCGCGGAACGGTTCGCCCCACCGCTGCGGGCGCTGGTGTCCGTCGAGGCGCTGCGCGACGGCTGGGACGGCCACATCGCGAGGATCGGCGCCGTCTCCGCCATCGGGGCGCCGGTCGGCGAACCGGCCGAACGGGGAGTGGTCAAGGTCAGCGTGCCGGTCACCGGCGAGCGGGGCGGGTTGACGATGTCGGTGGCGGTCGATGACGCCGGCCTGCTGCGGGGTCTGCTGCTGACCGCCGAGCCGGCCACGGCCTGGACGCCGCCGCCGTATGCCGACCCCGACCGGTTCGACGAGCACGAGGTCGCCGTCGGATCGGGCGCCCTGGCCGTGTCCGGGACGCTGAGCCTGCCGCACGGGCGCGGTCCGTGGCCAGGGGTGGTGCTGCTCGGCGGCGGCGGACCGTTCGACCGGGACGCCACGACCGGCCCCAACAAGCCGCTGAAGGACCTGGCGTGGGGGCTGGCCTGCCGCGGCGTCGCGGTGCTGCGTTTCGACAAGGTGACCCACACCCACCCCCAACGGCTGCCCGCCGACTACACGATGGCCGACGAGTACGTTCCGCACGCCGTCGCCGCCGTGCGCCTGCTGCGGCGCCATCCCGCCGTGGACGCCGAGCGGGTGCACCTGGCCGGGCACAGCATGGGCGGCAAAGTCGCCCCGCGAGTCGCCGCGGCCGAGCCGTCGGTGGCCGGGCTGGTGCTGCTGGCCGCAGACGCCCAGCCCATGCAGCACGCCGCCGTGCGCGTCGTCCGCCACCTCGCCGCCCTGGACCCCGGCCTGCGGGCCGCCGCCGAGACGATCACAAGGCAGGCCGCGCTGGTGGACGGCCCCGACCTGACCCCCGACACGCCCGCCGCCCAACTCCCCCTGGGCTATTCGGCGGCGTACTGGCTCGACCTGCGCGCCTACGACCCCGTGGCCACCGCGGCCGCGCTGGAGCGGCCGATGCTCATCCTGCAGGGCGGCCGCGACTACCAGGTCACCATCGCCGACGACCTGGCGCGCTGGAAGGCGGGCTTGGCCCACCGTCCGGATGTCGTCATCACCGTCCACGACGCCGACGACCACTTGTTCTTCCCCGGCTCGGGACCTTCCGTCCCCGCCGACTACCACAAGCCCCAGCACCTCGACGCCGACGTGGTCACCGACATCGCCGACTGGCTGACCGCCCCGCGCTCCGCCGGGAGCGCCCAGTCCGCTCCCGGCGCCGCCCGCTGATACCGCGGGAGCCTGCAAGCCTGCTCGCCCCAGCCCGCGCAGCACCGACGTCGGATCTGAAGCCGAGCGCGGATTCGGCCGCCCCCTCTAGTTGAGCTACCTGCGGCCGGGCGCGCGGAGGCCCGGACCATCCGCGAAGGCCGACGGCCCGCATCACTTGTTGGCTCAACCAACAATGTCCTATGGTTGGCAGAGCCAACATTGGTGGCACCCATGAAATGGAGGGTCATGGACCACGCCGGCCGCCACGAGCTGACCGACCTCGCGGCCCGCCTCGGGCGCCGCCTGGACGAGAAGCGTTTCGAAGAGGTGCGGACCGTCTTCACCGAGGACGCCTCGATCAGCACCGCCGGCGGCACCGACCCCCTCATCGAGGTGGACGGCGACACGGCCACGATCGCCGCCTTCGTCAACCGGCCCGGAGGACGAGGGCGGCTGTTCGCCGAGCGCTACCGCCTGACCGCCGCCGCACTCCGCGGGGATGGCGGGTCCCGCAGGTCCAAGGCGTGCCGCTCTGGGAGGCCGCCCTGCCCGAGGTGACCTCCTTCCATCCGAACGTCCGACCGCCGCATGAACCCCCTGGAGGCAAGACCATGATCAAGCCGTTCCGCATCGACGTCCCCCAAGCCGACCTCGACGACCTGGCCGACCGGCTGTCCCGCACCCGCTGGCCCAACGAGGTCGCCGGCGCCGGATGGGACTACGGCTTCCCCCTGGCGCGGCTCAAGGAGCTGGCCGAGTACTGGCGCACCGGCTACGACTGGCGCGGGCACGAGGCCGAGCTCAACCGGCTGCCGCACTTCACCACCGAGATCGAGGGGCAGAACGTCCACTTCGTCCACGTCCGGTCCGCCGACCCGGACGCGCTCGCGCTGGTCCTCACGCACGGCTGGCCCGGCTCGTTCCTGGAGTTCCTCGACGTGATCGAGCCGCTGTCGCGCGACTTCCACCTGGTGATCCCGTCCATCCCGGGGTACGGCTTCTCCGGACCCACCCACGAGCGCGGCTGGGACGTCGTCCGGATCGCGCGGGCCTGGGCCGAGCTGATGCGCCGTCTCGGATACGAGCGCTACGGCGCGCAGGGCGGCGACTTCGGCTCGGGCATCTCCCTGGCGCTCGGCGCGGTGGCCCCCGAGAACGTCGTCGGGGTGCACGTCAACTACCTGCCGACCCGGCCGCAGCCGGACGCCGGCGTCAAACTGTCCGCGTCGGACGAGGCCCGCCTGGACAAGATCCGGCAACTGATGGCGGACCGCCCGCCGTTCCAGGCCCTGCAGGCCCTCACCCCGCAGACCATCGGCTACGCGCTGACCGACTCGCCGGTCGGCCAGCTGGTCTGGATCGCCGAGCGCTTCGCCCAGTGGACGGACCCGCGCTCCCAGATCAGTGACGAGCGGATGCTGACCGACATCTCGCTGTACTGGCTGACCGCCACCGCGGCCTCGTCGGCGCGACTGCACCACGATGCCCCGCGGCGCGTCGAACCGTGCCCGGTACCGGTCGGCGTCGCGGTGTTCGCGCACGACATCACCCAGTCGGTGCGACCGTTGGCGGAGCGGCTGTTCGACATCAGGCACTGGTCGGAGTTCGAGCGCGGCGGCCACTTCGCGGCGATGGAGGTGCCGGAGTCGTTCGCCGAGGACGTCCGGGACTTCTTCCTGAACCACGTCGGGCATGATCGAAAGGGCGCCGCGCTAGGGCGTGTCCCGTGATCTTTGTTGGCAGTTTGGTGTGGATCATCTGTGTGGGTAATGAACGTCTGAAGCGTCATGATCTGACGGATGAGGAGTGGGCGCGGCCGGCGCCGCTGTTGCCGGCGCAGAACGTGCATGGGGCGCGGTGGAGCGATCATCGGACGGTGATCAACGGGGTGTTCTTTCGGACCCGAGCGAGCTGTGCTTGGTGGGACCTGCCGCCGTGTTACGGCAAGTGGAAGACCGTCTACAACCGGCATCGCCGCTGGTCCCTGGACGGGACGTGGGAACAGATCCTGGACGGGCTGCGCGCCGGGTGCGACGCGGCTGAGGGTGAGGATTGGACGGTCAGTGCCGATTCCACGATCGTGCGGGCGCATCAGCATGCGGCCGGGGCGCGGCATGCCCCGGCCGTCGACATCGCTCAAAAGGGGCCGGTAAAGATCACGAGCGGGTGACGAAAGGTGGTCGTGAAGCGCTTGGACGGTCCCGGGGCGGCCTGACCACGAAGATCCACCTGGTCGCCGACCGGCGGTGCCGTCCGATCGCCCGGCTCACCTCGCCCGGCCAGCACGCCGACTGTCCCAAGTTCATCCCGCTCATGGAGTCCATCCGCATCCCACGACGAGGCGTGGGCCGTCCACGCAAGAAGCCAGCCCGCGCCTTGGCCGACAAGGCCTATTCCTCCCGAGCCAACCGCCGCTACCTGCGGCGACGCGGCATCAAGGCCGTTATCCCGGTCAAGAAGGACCAGGCCGCCCACCGCGTCAACCGCGGCTCCAAAGGCGGACGGCCACCGGTCTTTGACCGCGATGCCTATAAGGAACGCAACACCGTCGAGCGCTGCGTCAACAAGCTGCGCCAGCACCGTGCCGTCGCTACCCGCTGCGACAAGCGAGAACGCATCTACCAGGGCACCATCGACGTCGCTTCGATCCGCATCTGGCTCCGCCACCCCGTCACATGATCACCTAATACTGCCTAGGGGAGGCGGGCCAGCAGGTGGGCGTCGAGGAAGCCCCGTTCGGAGGCCGGGTCGTGGAGCAGCCGGGCGAACGGAACGAGCCCGGCCCCGGCCAGCAACTCGGCGAACCGGTCCACCGGCCAGCTATAGGCGGACGTCACCTTGTGGTCGAAGTGGACCGGCTCTGATCCGTCGGTCGCGAAGAACGAGACCAGGAGCAAGCCCCCCGGCACCAGGACACGCACCTGCTCGGCGAGCAGCGCGGGCAAATCATCAGGAGGGGTGTGGATCATCGAGTAGTGGGCCAGCACGCCGCCGAGCGCGCTGTCTTCGACCGGCAGCGCCTCCATCCGCGCCTCGTCAAACCGCAGCGCAGGATGGGCCCGCCGGGCGTGGTCGACCATGCCCGGTGAGAGGTCGAGCCCGAAAGCGTCCAGCCCCAGGTCGTGCAGCATGGCCGTCAGATGTCCGGGCCCGCAGCCGACGTCGGCTGCGCGCGGATTCCCCGTCTCGCGCACCAGCTCGGCGAAGGTACCGATCATGTTCCGCGAGAACGGCTGCGCCTCCAACCCATTAGCGAACATCGACGCATACAGCTCGACGACCCCATCGTAGGCCGCCCTGGTCTGGTCCTGGTACTCCATCATGGGAAGGGAAGCTAACACCCGCGCGTCCACAGCTTCTCCGGGCCCGTGCCGACAGCCGCACCTGAGACTGACCGTCCCGTCACATGATCGCGGGACAGCCCTAGGGGCACCACCTGACAGGAGGCGACGAATGCACCTTGCACCGGGCGCGGGGAGTCCGCCCGACGTTTTGCGGGAGCGGCTGCGCCACGTGTACTGGATCGGCGGCGGCACCGGGGCCGGGAAGTCCACGATCGCGCGGCGCATCGCCAACCGGCACGGGATGCGCCTCTACGACACCGACGCGGCTATGCCCGACCACGCCCGCCGCCTACCGGCGGCCCAGGCTCCCGGTCTGGCCGGGTTCGCCGCCATGGACATGGACGAGCGGTGGGTGTCCAGGAGCCCGCGCGAGATGCTCGACACCTTCCACTGGTTCCGCGGCGAGGGGTTCGACCTGATCGTCGAGGACCTGCTCGCCCTCCCCGCCGACCGGCCGGTGGTCGCCGAGGGGTTCCGGCTGCTGCCCGACCTCGTCCGTCCCCTGCTCGCCGAAGCGCGCCACGCCGTGTGGCTGCTGCCGGCCCCCGGGTTCCGCCGGACGGTGCTCGCCGGTCGCGGCGGCACGGGGTGGGCGTTCATCGCCAAGACCAGCGATCCTCGGCGCGCGCTGGAGAACCTCCTTCAACGCGACGCGCTGTTCACCGACCGGCTCGCCCGGCAGACCCGGCAGCTGGAACTCCAGCAGATCAGAGTGGACTCCTCGGTCACCGAGGACGATCTGGCACGGCGCGTCGCCACGCTGTTCCGCCTGGAGGCCCGGACAGGGGCCGCCGAATCTTGAGCCGGTCCGGTGGACGATGCGGGGGGCGGCCGGAAGGGCGTGTTCGTCGGGTTGGTCAGCTTGAGTGCTCGGCCGGTCGGTCGAGGTTCCATGTCGCCGGCAGTGCGGTGCCGCAGAGGGCGCAGGCGAAGTGGCCGTCCTTGACGATGTTGGTCTCGCGGCACCGCGGGCAGCGGCGGAAGACGATCGGATGGGTGTAGCGGCCGGGATGCTCGATGCCCGCGCGGTCGAGTGCGTCCTCGACGGCCGTCCACGACGGCAGGTCGGGGCAGTAGCCGGTGGACTGGTTGCTGACTTCGCCGACCGTCCACCGCCGATCGTCGCGCGTGAAGGTGATCTCTCCGGCGCTCAGGACGGGGGCGCCGCCCGCGCAGGCCGCGTGCTCGCTCCGTCGCGGGGCCAGGCGCATGACCCCGGTCAGGTCGATGACGAAGGTGAACGGCTCCTGCTGCTCGTTGCGGCTGTGCATCGCCATCCAGGCCGCCAGGTCTTCGGCTGAAGCAATGGCCTGGCCGAGGTGGCCGGGCCGGACCCTGGCGAGTACGTCGTGAGGTCCCACATAGGGGTAGTGCCGCGATCCGCCCGTCATCCGGCGAAGGTAGTCCATCCGACGATGGCACTGGGCAGTCGCGGCGACTCGCGTTCGGATGCGGAGGCGGAGAAGGTGGGCAAGTGCGGTTCTCCTATCGGGACATCGGTCTGCCGGATCTGCTGCGGCGCGGTATCAAGCCAGATGAAGCTCCTGTGGAAGTGCTTCTCCTGGACATCGAGGCGGAGTTCTCCCTCTGGGACAACGGCCAGGTGCTGTGGTCCCTGGAGGCGTTCCCCGTGGCCGAGTTGGCGCATCACTTGGCGCTGTGGCTCCAGGGTCCGAGCGCCGAACGGAAAGACTTTGAACTCGATTCGATGCAGGCGGACCCGGGACTGATTCGCCTGGTGAGCGGTGCGGAGGGTTGGCGCGTCGGCTCGATCCTCGTACCGGGCCTGTGGTCTTCGCCTGTCGTCTGGCCCGTCCTCGCTGCCGCGGCCGAGCGGTTCAACCGCTCCGTGCGCGAAGGGGTCGCGGCGATGGGCATCGAGCCGGACTTCATCGGGCTGGGGCCGTGACCTCGACGGCGGTCGTTCAGGTGATCGTTTGGAGGAGGTAGAGGGCGCCCAGGGCGGTGGCGAGGGTGCCGAGGGTGAGCCGGAGGGCGGTTTCGGGGAGGCGCGGTTGGAGCCGCGCGCCCAGGTAGCCGCCGGCGAGGCCGCCCAGGCCGCAGGTCAGGCCCAGGGTCCAGTCGGGGGCGATGGTGCCGCGAGCGGTGAGCGAGAGCGCGGCGTAGGTGGCGGCGCCGGTCAGCGAGGCGAGGAAGGTGGAGGCCAGGGCGGCGGGGGCGACCAGGGCCACGGGCATGCCGCGGCCTACGAGGATGGGGCCGATGATGGAGCCGCCGCCTATGCCGTAGATGCCTCCGACGACGCCGACGGCGGCTGAGAGCGTGGTGATGAAGCGCTTGGACGGAGCGGCGGCCGGGGCGGCCGGGTCTTCGGCCGTGCTGCGCGGAGGACGCAGAGTGCGGGCGCACAGCCAGAGGCCCAACGGCAGCAGCAGCAGGCCGACCAGGATGCGGAAGACGGTCGCGCCGGGGATGGCGAAGACGCGGATGACGGCTCCGATGACGACGCCGGGCAGCGTTCCGGCGATCAGCAACCGGACCAGCGGGCCGCCCAGTTGCCCGCGGCGGTGGTAGCGGGCCAGCGCGCCGGGTCCGGCGACGACGTTGAACAGCAGGTTCGTCGGGGTGACGGCGGGGCTGGGGACGTTGAGCAGGCTGAGCTGGACCGGCAGCAGGAACACCGCCCCCGACACCCCGACCGGCGCGGTCACCATGGCGATCAGCGCGCCGGCGGCGAACCCGAACAGCTCCGCTTGCCCGATCACGTTCCGGCTCCGCCGTCAGCCGGCAAGGCGGCGCTTCGCAGTCGAGGGTGCGGGTCTGGGCCGGCCGATGGGCGCCGTACGAACGACGGGCACCTGCGTCAGGTCCGGCAGCGGCATCACGCGCCAAGGCTAGCGGCGCTGGAAGGTGACGCTCGCGCGCTACCTCCCCGATCGGTTCATCGGGCCGGTTCGGTCCGCATCGCCTGTGTGCCCACGACGGTCAGCAGCGCGAGCTTCTCGGCGGTGTCGGTCCCGGCGCGCGGGGTGAACCAGAGCAACCGCTGGCGGCCGTCCTCGCTGAAGAGGCTGAGGCAGTTGAGGTCGAGCATGCCGACCACCGGGTGGACGATCCGCTTGCGCTCGTCCCTGCGCACCTCGACGTCCTGGTCGGCCCAGAGCTCCTGGAACTCCGGCGACCGCCGCAGCAGCTGGTCCACCAGCCTGGTCGCCTCGGCGTCGCCCGGGCTGCGCCGCCCGACCGCCGCGCGCAGGTCGGCGACGAACGAGCGCGACTGCGGGGCGAGGTCCTCCCGCGGGTAGATCTGCCGCGAGGCCGGGTCGGTGAACCACCGGTAGATGAAGCTGGCCGCGTGGCCGTGGTGCGCGGACAGGTCGCCGAGCAGCGCGACGGCGAGCGGGTTCTGGACCAGGACGGTGTGCAGGTCGGTGCTCACCATCGCCGGGGTCCCCTCGATCCGTGTCAGCAGGTCGAGCATCGCGGGGTGGACGTGCGACGCCGTCCCGCCCTGGTGCGGGATCGGGCGGTTCGCCAAGCGGTACAGGTGGTCGCGTTCGTCGCGGCTGAGGCGCAGGGCGCGGGCGAGCGCGGCGAGCATCTGGTCGGAGGGCTGGGAGCCTGCACCGCGTTCGAGTTCGGTGTAGTACTCCACCGAGGCGCCGGCCAGAACGGCGACCTCGTCGCGGCGCAGCCCGGGGACGCGGCGCCGCGGGCCGTGCGGGAGTCCGACCTGCTCGGGGCGGATGCGCGCGCGTCGCGAACGCAGGAAACCGCCGAGTTCGGAGTACCTGGTGTTCGACATGGGCCCAGCCTCCCCGGCCGGAGCCGTCGGTGCCAGGGGACGGCGTCCCCACCTTTGGGAGCAACTGTCGTGGGCACGCGCCGCGCCAGAGAGTGGACGCCATGAACACCTCACTCACCGACTCCGGCGCGTCGCCGGTAGCTGAAAAGACGGTCCTGATCACCGGTGGCACGAGCGGGATCGGCGCCGCGACCGCCCGGCTCCTGCTCGCCCGCGGCCACCGGGTCGCCGTCACCGGGCGCGACGCCGGCCGGCTCAAGACCTTCCTCGACGACGTCGGCCACGCGGACCGTGTCCTGGGCCTGGTGGCGGACGCCTCCGACTGGGACGCCACGAACACGGCGGTCACCAGCGCGGTAGAGCGCTTCGGGTCGCTCGACGCGGCCATCGCGAACGCGGGCGGCGCGTCCGCGGACCACTTCCGGACGGGCGGTGCCGGCGTCGTCGACGACGGCGATCCGGAGCTGTGGGCACCGATGGTCCTCGCCAACGTGCTCGGCCCGGCCCTGCTGGCCAAGGCGGCCCTGCCCCACCTGGAGCGGTCCGGCGGTCGGCTGGTGCTCATCGGCAGCGTGGCCGGGATCAAGAACAGTCCGGGAAACCTCTACTCCGCCACCAAGTGGGCCGTGGTCGGCTTCGCCGAGAACCTCCGCCTGCACGCCACGACCCGCGGCGTCGGGGTCACGGTCGTGAACCCGGGCATGATCGACACCGCGTTCTGGCACGGCCAGACGCCCCCCGTCGCGATGAGCCCGGACGCGGTGGCCGAGGCGATCGGTTTCGCGCTCGACCAGCCGGCAGGCGTCGACCTCAACACGGTGACGATCCGCCCCATCGGCCAGCCCGCCTGACTCCGGGCGAGCGGCGTGCCCACTGGTGCGCCGTCCTCGTGCCGGTGGTCTTCGACGGATCGCCGACGCGTCCGAGGTGCTGCCGGGTCACCGGCCCTACTCGCTCGACGCGTTCGACGTCCGGCATGAGTTCTGCGAGGCGCGGCGGCGCCTCTTCATCGCCTCGACGACAAAGCGATGACAAGGAAATGAACAGGTGCCATTGAGGCTGTCGCGACCGGCCCAACATTCTTGTCACTGCTGGAAAGAAGGACACGCACGACCCTTTGGAAGGAACCGCTGTGAAAACCATACGCATGGCCTCGCTCGTGCTCGGCGGCATGACCGCGGCGAGCCTGGCGGTGGCCGCTCCGGCCGCGGCCCAGACCGCCCGGAGCGCACCGGCCGCCCCGGCTCCCGCCGCGGCCGCGGCCGCCGAGGACGGCGGTGTCCAGGTCCAGGGCGTCCGCAAGTGCAACGGGCAGAAGACCACGACCGGCAAGCCCTACAAGTCCGGCCAGTACATCAGGACCACCTCCACGATCTCCTGCAAGCGGGGGGCGGCCGGGACGAAGATCGCCATCCAGGTGCGCCTGGAGCAGTACCGCGGCATGCTGTACTGGCGGACCAAGGCCGCCACGGAGGTCAAGAGGGGCCGCGAGGCGTTCACCGTCTCGGCGACCGCCAGCTGGAAGTGCTCCGGCGGCAGCCAGCTCTACCGCAACTGGACGGCGATGCGCATCGTCTCGCTGCAGTCCGGGGTCGACAACAACAACCACGGCGGAAAGCCCACCGAGCGCCGCATCCGGTGCTGACCGAGCCACCCGTGAACGACGCCTGAAAGCGGTCCGGCATTGTCGGCGACATGCCGGACCGCTTTCAGGAGCAGAAATGGAACATGGAATGGCGCTTCGAGCAATGGCGGTCGCGTTCGCCCTGGCGCTGACCGCCGCCGGTACGGTGGCCTGCGGAGAGTCCGCTCCGGCCGCCCGGCCGCAGACCAAGTCCGCCTATATAGCGGCCGTGGACGCGGTGTGCGCGCAGGGGCAGCGCCGACCCCTGGGCCAGGCGCCGTCCAACGTGCGCGAGCAGGTCAAGGAGTTCGCCACGATGGCGGGCCTCATGACCGACATGGTGACCCGGATCGAGGCGGTCCCACCGCCGCCCGCCGACGCCGCGGGACTGCGCGAAGGCTTCCTGGGCCCGCACCGCAGGTTCGCCGACCGGATGACGCTGCTGGCCCGTGACGCCGAGGCCGCAGTGCGGGCGGGCGATGACGCGCGCGCTGCCACGGTGCTGAAGCGGGCCGAGCAGCAGGTTCCCGAGGAGGGCAAGGCGCTGGTCTTCGCCGAGACGTACGGGTTCAAGGAGTGCGCGGGTCGCTGACCTCCGCGAGCAGGCGCAGGCCGTATCCCCGGACGGACTCGATCCTGACCTCGACGCCCGCCGCGGCCAGCTTGCGGCGCAGGCGCTGCACCGCGCTGTGGACGAGCGAGGCGTCCACCCCGTGTTCGGCGTCCCACACGTGGAGGGCGAGTTCGGCGAACGAGCAGGGACCGCCGGCACGGTCGGCGAGATGGCACAGGAGCCGGATCTCCCGTTCGCTCAGGTCCGCCCGGCGGCCCCGCCACCGCACGCGCTGCTGCCCCCGGTGGATCTCCAGGTCGCCGAACACGACCGGCGCCGCGGCGGGTCGGGCGGTGGACCACCGGTCCCAGCCGAGTACGTCGACGGCCTGGCGGGGGCTGCTGGTGAGGATCACCAGCAGGTCGTCGTCCAGGAGGCTGTTGATGCCTTGGATGCCGGTGAGCCGCCGGGTGACGATGACGGCGCAATCGTCCAAGCCGAGGCCCGTGCCGGCCGGAGCGCCCGGCCGCTGTTCGAGCGCCTGCTCGCAGGTTCCGTCGTCGTTGGCGGAGTGGGCCACGGTCCCCTCCCGCTCCCCGTCCAGGTCGGCGCGGCCCCGGCCTGCGGGGCAAAGAATGATCTTGCGCATGTTTTCGCAGGATAGAGCGCCGGTGTGCCGCGGAAACGGACAGCATCTCAGATGGTGAAATAATCACCGGAGAGATAGGGAATAACGGACGGACCGGTTGCGGAACAGCAGGTCAGGGGCTGTCGATCGAGGCCATTGGTCTTCCCGTGCTGGTGAGGAGAAGCGGGACCGCCCGAGCCATTGGACGTCTGGACGCCTGGCCCGCGAACGATGCGAGTCCGTTCGCGGGCGCTTACGGGCGGGTTCGGTCAGTTCAGTGCTGGCTGGAACCCCTTGCACGCTGCCGCGCGGGGTAAGTCCTCAGGATGTGCGGAGCGCCTGGGCGGCGCGGGATGCCTGGGCCGCGACGCCGGGGATGCTCGACGTGATGAACGAGCCGCCGCCGGTCAGGTCTCCGATGACGTGGACGCGCGGGTCGGCGGGGAGTACTCCACCGGACGGGTGGAGCGTGGCCAGGCCGTTGTCCGTCAGGGACCGGACCAGACGGCTCGCTGCGGCGGGGACCGATTGTTGCGGCGGGTTCACGGCGTTGATCACGATCTGCGCAGTGTGTTCGCCACCGGTGCCGCGCACACGGAACCGTCCGCTCGCCGCTTCGATCGCTTGGACGCCGGGCACGATGGCGAGCTGGCCGGAGTCCACGAGCCGCATCAGGATGGACGCGTTCACCGGCACCATGGGCGAGGCCACGCTGGTGGCCGTGCGGAGGTGGCGCCGCAACCGGGCGCGGTCGGCTTCGGGCAGCAGCCGCCACGCGTACGGGCCGACGGTGTGCGCGGTCTCCTGCAGCACGCGGCGGCCGATCCGGGGATCGTCGATGGCGTCGATCTGCCGCCGGAGCCGCTGGACGGGGTCCTCGGTCTCGGTGCGCAGCAGTTCGGCGGCGAACTCGTCGAAGTCCTCCCCCGCGTCCGCCAGTTCCGCGCGCAGGAGGCCGGCGAGGTCGTCGAGCGAGATGCTCCCCTGGGCCTTGTTCAGCGCCGCCACCCGCTCGGCGGTCACGTGCTGCGGACGCCGCCCAGTCGGGCGCTGCCAGACGTGCGGCAGCACTCCGGTGCGCGAGACGAGGCTGATCCCTCCCCGATGCCCGCGCGCGGCGAGCGACACGGCGACGTCCACGGCGGTCAGGCCGCTCCCGATGATCGCCACATCGCTCCCGGTCGGCACGCGGGCGAGCGTGTCGGCCAGCGGGTAGGGGTCGGCGATGAAGTCCGGCGTTCCCGCGAGGCAGTAGAGGTCCGGGGGCGTCCCTCCGCCCACGCACAAGGCGACGTGGGTGGCCTGGTGCTCCTGGGCGTCGTGCGTGCGCAGCAGGAGGCGGGTCCCGGAGCGGGCGACCTCGGTCACGCGGGCGGCCACGGTGCTCACGTGCCAACCCCGCTCCTCTAGGGCCGCCATGGCCTTCTCGGCGGTGTGCGCCAGGTACTCGCCGTAGAGCGCGCGCGGCACCAGGGGCTGTCCCAGGCGTTCGTCGAGGTGGTCGGCGGCCCGCCGCCCCAGCCAGGCCGCGTAGTGGCCGAAGTCGCCGTGCCGGATCGACATGATCGCCGGTGGCACGTTCACCAGGACCGCGTCGAGGTCCGGGCCGTAGGCCCGGCCCCGCCACAGGTGCGGCGACGGTTCGAAGACCGTGATGGTGCCGGTTCCGTCCGGTGCGGAGGCCAGCGCGTCCAGCACGCCGACCGCGGCCGCTCCCCCGCCGATGATCGCGATGTCCATGTCGGGCCTCCTCAGTGGTGGTGTGCCCTCGACCTTGGCCGTCCTCGGCGGAGGGCCCCATCCCCCGCGTGCGGGTGATCCGCTCGGCCCGGCCCCCTCAAACGGGGGGTTGGTGCCGTGCGGGGAATCCGGCAGGCTGATCGCGGGAGGGATGCGCATGACCGATTCGCGCCGGCCGGTGCTGTCGGCCGCCGAACGGGCCGCGGACGCGTTCGACCTGTTCGGCCGGGTCTCGGCCGGGCTGCGGCGGCCGGTGCCCTTCGACGCGGCCGTCTGGACGGCCGCCGACCCGGAGACCGGGCTGATCACGGCGCCGATGCTGGTGGAGAACCTCGGCTCCGGCGAGGGCTGCGCCGCCTACTGGGAAAGCGAGCTCCTGGAGGAGAACGTCGTGCCGTTCCACGAGCTGGCCCGCGCGCCCGTGCCGGTGGCCGGGTTGCGCGAGACGACCGGCGGGCTGCCCGCCCGCAGCGCCCGCTTCCGCCGCCTCCTGGCGGGCCAGGGAGTGCACGACGAGCTGCGCGCGGTGCTGCGGATCGGCGGCCGGCCGTGGGGGCTGGTGAGCCTGTTCCGTCTGACCGGCGCGTTCCTGCCGGAGGAGGTCTCGCTGCTCGCCGACCTGTCCGGCCCGCTGGCCGCGCGGCTGCGGGACTTCGCCCAGCCGCGCGAGTCCGCGCCCCGCGCCGATCCGCCCGCGCCCGGTCTGATCCTGTTCGACGAGGCCGGCGGGGCCATGTCGATCAATGACGAGGCGCGACACCACCTCGCGCTGCTGCCGGAGGGGCCGTCGTTCCCCTCGCCGCTGGGGTTGAGACTGCCGATCTGGGTGATCGGCACGGCCCTGCAGGCGCGGGCCGTCGCGGGCGGCCGGTCCGACGGAGACGCCCGGGTGCGCATCCGCACCACCGAGGGCCGCTGGCTGAACTGCCGCGCGTCCTGCCTCACCGGGCCCGGCGGCCGACCCGGCCCGGTGGCCCTGGTCATCGAGCCCGCGGCGCCCGCCGACCTCGCGGTCCTGATCGCCCAGGCGTACGGCCTGACCGCGCGGGAGCTGCAGGTCACCCAGCTCGTCGCGCGCGGGGCGCCCACCGCGGAGATCGCCGCGGCGCTGTTCATCTCCCCGCACACGGTCCGCGACCACCTCAAGACCGTCTTCGCCAAGACCGGCGTCTCCAGCCGGGTCGAGCTGGTCGCGCGCCTGTTCACCGAGCACTACTGGCCCGCCCTGCCGGAGCCGATCCAGGTCGGGCGGCCCGGAGGCTCCCCCGCCCAGGCCCGGGTGCCCGTCGAGGGGACGGGCTCTGGATGACGGAGCCCCGTCCGGTCCGGACGGGGCTCCTTCGCTCCTGACGGTCAGGCCGAGAACGCGGCGACGTCCCGGTCGTAGAAGCGGTGCATCGCGATGGCCTCGGCGAACCGGTCGGCCAGGGAGGTCCCGGAGTCCGGGCCGACCACGCCCAGGTCGCCCGGCAGGTCCGCGGCCTCCAGCAGCGGGCGGGCACTGGCCAGCACCCCGATGGCCTTGCCGTGCTTGTACGCCTCGCGGACGAAGTGCACGGCGTCGCCGCTGCCGGCCAGCTCCTGCCCGGCGGCCAGCAGGACCGCGTCGTACAGGACCGACGCGGCCGCGCTGATCTGCCGGTCCACCGCCAGCGAGCCCGCCTCGCCCTCGTGCGGCGCGACGATCTCGCAGATCGCGCCGCGGCCGGTCAGGGCCTGGCGGACCGGCTCCACCTCGCCGGCGTCGGTCGTGTCGCCCACCAGGATCGCGATCTTGCGGGTGGCGATCGAGTCGTGCGGCTGGTTCGCCTGGCTGAGCGCCGGCGAGGATCTTCCGTGGTTGGGAGTGCCGCCGCTCGGCGCGGGCATGCCGAGCCCCGCGGCGACCTGGGCGGCCAGGTCCTGGTCCACGTGCGTCAGGCGCTCGACCACCTGCTCCTTGATGTAGCGGCGGTCCACGTGGCCGAGCTCGAACAGGAAGGCGCTGACGATGTGCCGCTTCTCCCAGTCGCTCATGCTGTTCCAGAACAGCGTGGCCTGGCTGTAGTGGTCCTCGAAGCTGGGGCTGCGCTTGCGGATCTTGTTGCCGTCCACCCGCTCGGTGTAGTGCCGGAAGACCCCCTGCATGTCCCCGCTCAGCACGCCGGTCATAGGGCAGCCGCCGCTGATGGAGTTCTTGGAGTAGCTGGTGCGGCTCTGGTGGATCATGTGCTGGTGGAAGCCGTCGCGCTGGTCGTTGTGCACCGGCGCGACCGGCCGGTTGATCGGGATCTGGGCGAAGTTGGGGCCGCCCAGGCGCAGCAGCTGGGTGTCGAGGTAGGAGAAGTTGCGGCCCTGCAGCAGCGGGTCGTTGGTGAAGTCGATGCCCGGCACCACGTTGGCGGTGTGGAAGGCGATCTGCTCGGTCTCGGCGAAGAAGTTGTCGGGGTTGCGGTTCAGCACCATCTTGCCGACCGGACGCAGCGGGACCTCCTCCTCCGGAATGATCTTGGTGGCGTCCAGCAGGTCGAAGTCGAACTTGTGCTCGTCCTCCTCGGGCACCAGCTGCAGGCACAGCTCGTACTCGGGGAAGGCGCCGCTCTCGATCGCCTCCCACAGGTCGCGGCGGTTGAAGTCGGGGTCGTTGCCCTGGATGCGCAGCACCTCGTCCCACACCAGCGAGTGCGTGCCCAGCTTGGGACGCCAGTGGAACTTCACGAACGTGCCCTTGCCCTGGGCGTTGACCAGGCGGAAGGTGTGCACGCCGAAGCCCTGCATCATCCGGAAGCTGCGCGGGATCGCCCGGTCCGACATCAACCACATGATCGTGTGCAGGGTCTCGGGCTGGAGCTGCACGAAGTCCCAGAGCGTGTCGTGCGCCGACTGCGCCTGCGGGATCTCGTTGTGCGGCTCGGGCTTGACCGAGTGCACGAAGTCGGCGAACTTGATCGCGTCCTGCACGAAGAACACCGGGAAGTTGTTGCCGACCAGGTCGTAGTTGCCCTGCCGCGTATAGAACTTGGTCGCGAAGCCCCGCACGTCGCGCACGGTGTCGGCCGAGCCGCGCGACCCGGCGACGGTGGAGAAGCGCACGAAGACCGGCGTCACCTGGGAGGGGTCGGTCAGGAAGTCGGCGACGGTGTACTCGGCCAGCGAGTCGTCGTAGACCTCGAACTGGCCGTAGGCGCCCGAACCGCGGGCGTGCACCACCCGCTCCGGGATGCGCTCGTGGTCGAACCGCGTGGTCTTCTCCCGGAAGTGGAAGTCCTCCAGGATCGTCGGGCCGCGCTCCCCGATGGTCAGGGAGTTGTCGGTGTCGTCGACGCGCACGCCCTGGTCGGTGGTGTAGCGGGTTCCGTCGGATCCGACGCGGACGGCGCCGAGCTGCCGCTGCTTGTCATCCTCCGTCATGTGCTCCCCTGGTGATCTCTGCCGCTGGTCTGAGAAGGACCGCAGCAGGACCTACCCGTCCGTAGACCGCTGGTGGGCGCCCGGCGGCAAGCTTGGGCCAGCGATGGATCGCGCCTTGCCCGCCGTTGCCCGAACCCGGCGGGCCCCGAACGGGCGGCGGGCCCTCGTGCGATGCGGTCGGGCGTTCGATGGCATTTCGGTTCGCGATCGGGTGCGGTCCCGACAGATTTCCCGCCGGGTGGACACAAGTTCCGCAATGGCTCGGTTGGCGTCATTGTGGTGGCCGCCGCGAGCGGCGGCCTGCCGTGTTCATGATGACTTCGACCGTTGCGCCGGAACGCGGGAAAGGGGGCGGGCGGAAGGCGCTGCCGCCGTTCTCGCCCGGCCCGTCGCCCCTGTACGGAGGGCTCCGGGGCGGCGGAGGCGGTCCGATCAGGGCGGGCCGGACGCCTCCCGGCCGCCGGACGGTGCGTTCACCGTAATCTTGCCTGCGATATAAGGAGGCAATTGTATGATTGCATTGCTCTCTTCAGCGGGCTGAAACGATCAGCGATTATCCGATACCGATATCGTCATGTCCTTCGGCACCCTTATCGAGGGAGATCCGCCCCCGAAGGCGTCCAGCGAAACCGTTGATCTGGGAAAACAGGTGATGACCCGTGTACGACGATCCGACCGCCCCGCCACTGCTGAGCTTCGCCGACGCCACCGTCCTGCCCACCCGGGAAGTGGTCGGCCGCTGGCTCGACCTGCACGGCCGCGCCCCTGTGGAGAGCACGATCGAGGACGTCGACCGGGAGCTGGACCGGCTCGCGGTCACCGCGGCCGCGCAGGTGGCGCTGTCGCGGGAGCAGGCCCCGGCCATGCACGCCGCGCTGCTGGCCGGCGGCGAGCTGGTCGACGTGGCCGAGGCCGCCGGTCTCACCCCCGGAGACGTCGTCACCCGGTGGCGCCGCCACGTCCGCCGGATGCGCCGCGCGGGCGAGCTGGACCAGGCCGCCGAGGCCGACATCGCGGCGGTCGACGCCCGCCTCGCCGAGCAACTGGCCGACCTGGCGTAGCGGTCCGGCGCGGTAGGTGATCACCGTGCCGCTGCGTGCGGACCTGGTGGCCTTGCTCGCGCCTTCCCGTCGTTCGTCCGTGCGCCGTGGCCGCCGTGACGCGGAACGCCGCCACACTGCTGAGGCGGACGGCTCACCGTGATGCCTGGGTATCACCGGGACATGCACATTCTCCTGAAAGGCCTGATCGCAGGCGCGACCGGCACCAGCGCACTGAACATCGCCACGTATCTCGACATGGCCGTCCGGGGCCGGGGAGCCAGCAGCACGCCGGAGCAGTCCGTGCAGAAGCTGGCCGACGCGGCGCACCTCGACATCGGCGAGGGCGAGCGCGCCGAGAACCGCAAGCAGGCCCTGGGCGCCCTGCTCGGCTACGCCACCGGCGTCGGGGTGGGGATTCTCTACGCGCCGCTGGCGGAGCGGCGGCCGCCCTGGCCGGCCGGAGCCCTCGGCCTCGGGGTCCTGGCCATGGTCGGCTCCAACGCGCCGATGACCATGCTGGGCGTCACCGACCCGCGCAACTGGTCGGCCGGGAGCTGGATCTCCGACATCGTTCCCCACATGGCCTACGGGATCGCCGGCTACACCGCCTTCCGGCAACTCTGCTGAGCTCCGCCGCGCCGCGACCGGGTCGGATCACGGTGCCCTCATCACGCGCGGGGCGTTCGCGTGCGCCTCCGATGCGACGTTCCCGTCAACCTGTCGGCGGTCATGGGCTCAAGCCCGGCCGGCAGGACGCGGACGAGCGGCTCGCCCAGGGCGACCGGAAAATCGCCGGACCGCCGGACCGTCCAAGGACCAGCCGGCCGCAGAAGACCGCGCCGCTGAGGATGTGCCCGGCCTTGCCCGCGCGGGTCCTTGGTTCTCCCGCGGCTTGAGGGTCTCGGGGGCCGCTCCCCTGGTCGACAGGCCATCGCTGGTGAGAACTCTCCGGGACGGGTTCAACGCAACGATGGAGGTCATGGATGTCGAAGAGAACCAATTCCAGGCCACCGGGCCTGCCCGGCGGCGGCGGTGGTGGACGCTGTCGGTGGTGAGCGCCGCGCAGTTGCTGGTGGTCCTGGACGGGACGATCGTGAACATCGCGCTGCCCTCGGCGCAGCGGGCGCTGGACATGTCGGACGGGAGCCGGCAGTGGACGATCACCGCCTACGCCCTGGCCTTCGGCGGGCTGCTGCTGATCGGCGGCAGGATCAGCGGCGCGCTCGGGCACCGGCGCGCCTTCCTGATCGGGCTGCTGGGCTTCGCCGCCTCGTCCGCGCTGGGCGGCGCGGCGATCGATGCGCCGATGCTGTTCGGGGCGCGGGCGCTGCAGGGGGTGTTCGCCGCGCTGCTGGCGCCGGCCGGGCTGTCGCTGCTGGTGACGACCTTCACCGAGGCGGGCGAGCGCGGCCGGGCGTTCGGGGTGTTCGCCGCGGTGGGGGCCGCCGGTTCGGCGGTCGGCCTGATCGCCGGCGGGCTGCTGACCGAGTACGCGGGCTGGCGGTGGTGCCTGTACATCAACGTGCCGGTCGCGCTGCTGGCGGCGTTCGGGACGGCGCTGGTGCCGGCGGACCGGCCGGTCGGCGGCCGGGGGCGGCTGGACGTCGCCGGTGCGGTGCTCAGCCTCGGCGGGTTCGCCGCGGTGGTCTACGCCTTCGGCCGGGCCGAGTCGCTCGGCTGGGACTCCCCCGAAGTGCTGGCGCTGCTGGCCTGCGGCATCGGGCTGCTGGCCGCGTTCGTGGCCGTCGAGGCCCGCGCCTCCCGTCCGCTGCTGCCGATGCGGGTGCTGGCGCACCGGGTGCGCGCCGGGGCGTTCTGCGCCATCACCCTGATGTTCGTGGCGATGTTCGGGTTCTACCTGTTCATGAGCTACTACACGCAGACGGTGCTGGGCTATTCGCCGGTGCAGGCGGGTCTGACGTTGATCGTCAACGCGGGGGCGACGCTGGCGGGGTCGGTGTTCGTCGCCGGGAGGCTGCACGGCCGGGTCCCGCCCGCGGCACTGATCGTGCCGGGACTGCTCAGCGCGGCCGCGGGAATGCTGATCCTGACACGGCTGACAGCGGACAGCACGGAGGTCTTCGGCCTGTACCTGGTCCCCGCGCTGGTGCTCACCGGCCTGGGGCTCGGCTGCGTCATGCCGCCGACCGCCGGTCTGGCCACTGAAGGAATGCGCGGACACGACATCGGCGCGGCGTCGGCGGCCTACAACGCCGCCCAGCAACTGGGGGCCGCCCTCGGAACCGCGCTGCTCAACACCCTGGCCGCCAGCGCCGCCGCTGCCTATGCGGCCTCCCATCAGCACGCCCTGCCGAATGCGGCTCTCGTGCACGGCTACACGACCGCCTTGACGGTCGCGTTCGCCATTCTGCTGGCCGCCGCGTGCCTGACCGCGCCACTGGTCATCACGCGACGCGTCCGGCAAGGGGAGCCAGAGCGGGAGGTCGGCGACAACTCGGTCCGCTCCCCCGTCGGTTAGCACTCCAGCCGCGCCGTCCAAGGCTGCGATCAGCGCTGTCGTGGCGGGCCGCACAAGAGTGCGGCTGGAGTACCGGTACTCCAGCCGCACTTTCCGGGCCGACGGAGTGCCCTTTACAGGATGGGTCTGACGACGATGGTGGGGTTGTTCATGCATCGCCAGACCGCCGTGCCGTCCACGACATCGGCCACGGCGGGATGCTGGTGCCCTGGGCACACCGGTATCGGACGGCCGTGCGTCGTCTCCATCACGTGCTCCTGGAGTTGGTCGGCGAGCCGGGCGAGGACCTGCTCTGGTGGCTCGGAACCGTCGAACACCGTGCCGCTGCCACTGCCGGCCAGGTCCAGCCGCACCTGGTGTCCGGGGTAAATGCCATCCGGCTTGAGGCTGAGAGCATAGGGACGGCCCGGGTTCAGCTGGGCCATGACCAGCTCGGCCCACACCAGCACTTCGTCAGGGTCGGGAATCAATTCCGCCATCACGTCTCGTGTTCCGTCAGAGTGCAATGAGTCCTGCGTTCGTCGGCTTGAACCCGCAGGCGTCGAAGTAGAACGCCCGCAGGTGGTCGTCGAAGTCGACGTGCAGCCATTCGCACTGCGCCGCCCGCGCACCCCGGACGGCGGCGGCGACCAGGCCGGTCCCGACTCCGGAGCGGCGAAGTTCCTCGCTGACCACGGTGTCCAGGATGAACGCGTGGACCCCGCCGTCCCAGGCGACGTTGACGAAGCCGACGAGTTCGCCGTCACGCCGGGCGCAGACCCAGCCGAGGCTGTGCCGGTGGACCTGCGCCAGCCAGTCGATGTCCAGGACCTGATGGCCGAAGCCCTCCGCGTGCAGCGCGTTGACGGCCGTGTTCGCGAAGTCGCCCCGCCACTCGTAGGTGATCTCCATGGTCGCGAGCGTAGATCGCCCGGGACGACCGCCAGAGCCCACCAGGCGTCTGCGGGACCATCGCCGCTCTCCTCCGAGAAATGGACAACGCCTTTGGTCGCGCCGGAGATCTTCAGTTGACCGCTAACCTATCGAGCCGCTGAAGACGATGCCTATGCCGACTCCGACCAGGACGGTTCCCAGGACGGCGTCAATGAGTTTGCGGACACGCGAACCGACCAGCCTCTCCTGCAACGAGAACACGACGCTGACCAGGATCAGATACCAGCCGCCGACAATGGCCATCGCCACCAGGGGCAGCACGACCGCGTCCACGACCGGAGCCCCGTCATGGCGCATGAACTGCGGAACCAGCGCCACGAAGAACACCGCGGCCTTCGGGTTCAGGATGTTGCACAGGAACCCCCGCCAGACGTTGCCCGCCACCCCGGCGTCACCGGCGCTCGGCTCCACTCCCCCGTCATCGGTGTGCCGGCGCGCGGCGAGCAGCGACCGCACACCCAGGTACACCAGATACAACGCCCCAACGATTTTCACGACGGTGAACGCGGTCGCCGAGGCGGCCAACAGCGCCGAGACCCCGGTCACCGCCGCCAGTACCCACAGCGCGACCCCGGCCACCACCCCGGCCGTCGCCGCCACGCCCGCGGAACGCCCGGTCAACGCGCGGCTCATGATGACCGCCATATCCGGCCCCGGCGAGATCGCCACGAAGACCATCACGCCCGCGAATTCGACGTACTGCATGACCTGGGACATCGGTGGCCCCCATCGAGTGAATCGACCGAACGCGCTCCCATGGTGAACTCAAGTGCTTATTGCATCATTTCTCACATGACCGTAGCAACACCTCGCGAGAGAGGTCGACCACACCGGAAGCGGGCCCGGCTAAATACCGGCTGCCGTCGTGATCGTTGTCTCCCGCCCAAGAAACAACGACCCCGACAGCCCTTACGGCGCGGAACGGCTGCCATGCTCGCGCCCTTCCGAGGGAGCGAGCTCCTGTTCCAGGTTCGCGGGAGCAGATGCGCTGGCGTTGGATAGCTTTCTCTTCCTGCATGGGGACGCGTAATCTGCTTTAGTGCACTTCCCCTCATTTGCCGTGCTTCTGCAGCGTCTCCTCGACCATCGGCGGCTGGAGCTCAGTTCGCTGACGCAGGCCGCCGGCGTCTCCGAGGTCGAGCTGCGAAATGTCGTCGACGGCCTGCAGCCCGGTCCTGATCTGCTCGTGGCGCTGGCTCCGGCGTTGAAACTGCATGCGGCGGACCTGATCGTGATGGCCGGCCAGAAGGTGCCGGACCACTTGGCCCCCCTGGACGCTTCCGCCAGGCGGGACATCGACCATCTGATGGGCTACGCCCTCTGCCTTCCGGCGGAGCAGCGATCGGAACTGCGCCGGCTGGTGCGAGAAATGCCGCAGGAGCCGCGACGGCGGCCGTACACGCCGTGCAAGTGGTTCGATCAGCGCCGGGCGGGGTTCGGGGCTTTGGTCGTGAACATGCTGTACGCGAATCGCAACCTGGATTTCAGCGGAGCGGCGAAAGCGCTTGCATGCTGCTCCAACGGCCGCATGTACGTGTCCGCGGCCACGATCGCGACGATCGGAGGAGGCGGGGCCGAACTGACCCCGGGCAGGCTGGCCGAGCTGTCCACCCTGCTCGACATCCCCGCCGGCGACCTCGCCGCGATCACCGGCATCCCGTTGCCGGAGGGGTCTCCACCCGAGGACCCTGCGGCCGCCGACGCGGCGGCGCTGCTCTGGGACGTCCGGTGCCTGTCCGCCGAGCAGTTGTGGCGGGTCTGCGTCCGGGCCGAGGAGATGCGTTACTCCCTGCCTGCCGGAGCCATCGACCGGAAGTTCTACGGCGAAGGGCCGTTCCGGGTTTCCCGCCACCCGCCGAGGAGCCCGGATCAGTAGCAGCGGGCGCGGATCGGCTTCACCCGGACGGCGGTGGAGAAGTCGGCGAAGGTCTCCTCGGGCGTCAGGCCGGCCCAGCGCATCGACTCCAGGTGCTTGTCCAGGTACGCGGAGACCTCCTGCTCGCTCAGCGGCGCGGACCCGCCCGGGGGCGCCGGTTCCAGCTCGGCGACGCCCTCGACGGTGAGAACGCTGAATCGCTCCGCCTCACGGTCCAGGTCCAGGTCCAGGTGCAAAGTGACCTTGGGGTTGCCGCGCAGGTTGCGGATCTTCGGGGCGGCGGGGTTGCTGATGATCAGGAATGTCGTCCCGTCCCACACGTATCCCACGGGCGACGTCTGCGGCTGCCCGTCGGGCCTGACCGTCGTCAGCCAGATGATCGTTTCGTCTCGGAGGCGCTGTTCGGCGCTGGCGGCCGCCTCACCGTCAAGGTTGGGGAGCATTAGCGCAGTTTATGAGGAATTGACCGATAAAGACAGCGGCATGACCGTCGACATGTGACCCTTCATGTGCTCGGCACTAGCGGAGTTCCGGGTTTTCGGGAGGAGCCACTGAAGGCCGGAAAAGGCGTGGAGCCCCCGATAGAAGCACTCTCACCACAAGAAGCTCAGCTAATCGGAACGCTCCACGTCATCGTTCATCCGGAACGCGGCGAAGTCCTTCACCTGCTGCGCCGCCGCGGCCGCCAGGGTTTCCCCATCGACCGGCCCTCAGACGTCCGGCGCAATGTCTGATGGGCTTGGGGCCCGGCTGAAGAATCCGGCGGCCGCACGACGGGCGTCTTCAGAATCCGATGGTCTCGCGGAGCAGCAGGACGGTGCCGCGTCCAGGCTGGTACTCCGCGTTGAGGATGAGAAGGCGGCTGACGGCCGCGGGCCACCCATAGGCCGCCTGGGTGCGGGCGTTCTCCAGCGGCAGGCAGTGCTCTTCGACGCGGCGCAGCGCGGTGCCCAGATCGGGCACCACCTTCTGCGCCCCGATCACCCAGATGGCGCGGGCCGCGCCGCCCGCGTAGCTGGGCAGCTGGCTTCCGCTGCCCGAGGCGGTCACGAGGGATCCGGTCTCGGTGACCGCGTGGACGCTGCCCACGACCACGTCGGGGCTGGCGCGCAGCCGCCGGATCTCGTCCGCCTGGGCGGTGCGGTCCATGGCCAGGGTGCGCGGCTTGACGGCCTCGTACCGCCCGCCGGTGTTGATGTCCTCTTCGATGCCGGACAGGCGGAGGGTCTCGCTGGCCGCGGTGAACACGGCGGCTCCCTCGGGGATCAGTTCTCTGACACGGATGCGCGCGGCGGCGGCGTCATCGAGGATCTCGACGGTGAAGCCGTGCGCGGTCAGCGCGGCGGCCGCCCGCTCCAAGCGCTGCTCGGGCACCGCGTCGGCGAACCGCGTTTCCGGAATGGAGGTGGTCATGATGTCCGTGATCTCCTTGTGCGCTGGATGATGTGCCGGTCTCAGCAGTTCGACAACGCGGCCCCTGGAAGTGTGAGGCCGGCCCGTCGCCTCACATTCCGGTGCGCCGTCTTGTCGATCTGGTGAGGACGACTGCGACAGAGGGAGGCGGCGCCATGACGCCCCGATCCGAGCCGGACCTGGACGCGATCATGAGGGAGCGGCGTCATCTGACCGGCCTCGCGTACCGGTTGCTGGGCTCGCTGGCCGAGGCCGAGGACGCCGTGCAGGAGACCTACGCCCGCTGGTACGCGATGTCCCGGGAGCAGCAGGACGCCATCGAGTCCCCCGGCGCCTGGCTGACGACCGTCGCCGGCCGCATCTGCCTCAACCTGCTCGGCTCGGCGCGGGTCCGGCGCGAGACCTACGTGGGCGAATGGCTCCCCGAGCCGCTCCCCGACGGCACCGTCACCGACCCGGCCGACCGGGTCACCCTGGACGAGTCGGTCAGCCTGGCCTTCCTGGTCGTGCTGGAGGCGATGACCCCGGCCGAACGCGTCGCGTTCATCCTGCACGACGTCTTCTGCCACCCCTTCGCCGAAGTCGCCGAGATCGTCGGCCGCACCCCGGCCGCATGCCGCCAGCTGGCGTCCTCGGCCCGCCGGCGCGTCCGGGCCTCGCGGCCCTCGGCGACTCCGGCGGCCCAGGCCACCGGCGTCGTCAGGGACTTCAAGCGGGCATGGGAGGCCAAGGACATCGACGCCCTGGTCGCCCTGCTCGACCCCGACGCCACGGCGATCGCCGATGGCGGCGGCCTCGCCACCACCTTCGCGCACCCCATCCAGGGCGGCGAGCAGGTCGCGCGGGCCTGGATCGAGATCGCCCGCCGCAGGCCCGACGACATGGCGTTCCTGGAACGCACGGTCAACGGCCGGTCCGGTCTGGTGGCCCGGCAGGGCGGCGTCGTGGTGACGGTGTTCGCGTTCGAGGTCGTGGACGACCGGATCACGCACATCTGGGTGGTGCGCAACCCCGACAAACTCCGTCGCTGGACGTCGGGCTGAGGCGCGTCCACCCGGGCTCGGCGCTTTGCCGCGGCGCCGCGGCCGGGTGGCCGCGCTCACACCGTCCTCGGGACCAAAGTCCCTGGTGGAGAAGTGATCGCAAAAACAGAGTGGTGTTCGGGAACGGAGCGCGCGGTCGGCCGCCGCCGCGCTCCCGCCCGATCCGCGCCCGCTCCCGGGCGCCCGTCACCACGAAGGGATCACCACAGTGCTCTCCCCCGACCACGCCGAGACCGTCCGGGCCACGCTGCCCGCCGTCGCCGCCCACGGCAGTGAGATCACCGGGCGGTTCTACGCCTCGATGTTCGACGCCCACCCCGAGCTGCGGAACCTGTTCAACATGGGCAACCAGGCCAACGGCGAGCAGCGGCAGGCCCTGGCGGGCTCGGTTGCGGCCTTCGCCCAGCAGCTGACCGGCGACGGGCCCGCGTTCCCGTTCGAGGCGATGGTGGCGCGGATCGCCCACAAGCACGCCTCGCTGGGCATCCGGCCCGAGCAGTACACGATCGTGGGGCGGCACCTGCTGGAGGCCGTCGGCGAGGTGCTCGGCGACGCGGTCACCCCCGAGGTCCACGCCGCCTGGTCGGAGGTGTACTGGCTGTTCGCGACCCTGCTGGTCGCCGAGGAGGCGCGGCTCTACCAGGCCGCGCACCTCGACCCCGCCGACCTGTACCGGCCCTGGCGGGTGGTCGCGCGCCGGACCGACGCCGCGGACGTGGCGTCGTTCGTGCTCAAGCCCGCCGACGGCGGCGAGGTGCCGCCCTTCCTGCCCGGCCAGTACGTGTCGGTCGCGGTCGACCTGCCCGGCGGGCTCCGGCAGCCGCGCCAGTACTCGCTGTCGCGGGCGGCCGACGGCGCGGCCTTCCAGATCACGGTGCGGCGGGTGCGCGGCGAGGGCGGGGCGCCCGACGGCACGGTGTCGAACTACCTGCACGACAACATCGCCGTGGGCGACCAGGTGGAGGTCGGGCCACCGTTCGGCGACGTGGCGCTGCAGGACGGTCCCGACCCGCTGGTGCTGGTCAGCGCCGGGATCGGCATCACGCCCGCCGCCGCCATGCTGGACCACCTGGCGGCCGCCGGGTCCGACCGGGAGGTGCTGCTGCTGCACGCCGACCGCTCCCCGGCCACCCACCCGCTGATCGACCAGGTCACCGCCTCCGTCAGGCGCCTGCCGCGCGCCCGCGCCTTCACCTGGTACGAGGAGCCGGAGGGCGCCGAGGAGGACGTGCTGGCGGGCCGGATCGACGTCGCGGCGCTGCCGGTGCCGCTGCCCGCCAAGGCGCGGGTGCACCTGTGCGGCCCGATCCCGTTCATGCGCGGCGTCCGGCGCGGCCTGCTGGCGGCCGGCGTCGACGAGGACCGCATCACCTACGAGGTGTTCGGCCCCGACCTGTGGAACCGGGCCGACTGACCGTCCAGGACGCGGCGAACGGCGCCCTCCCCCGGGACCAAGGTCCCTACCTGGACCCGGTCGCTCTCCGTGAGGGTGGGACCGGAGACCGCGATCACGCGTGCGAACAAGAAGAGGCGTAGATCATGGGTGAGTCACAGGCACGAACGCCCGACCGTCCCGGACCGGGGACGGCGCGGGGCCCGCGCCCGGCGGTGATGCTGGCGATGGCCACGCTGGGCTTCGCGCTGAACTTCTGGGCGTGGGCGCTGCTCAGCCCGCTGGGGCCGCGGTTCAAGGACGAGCTGGGGCTCAGCTCGTTCCAGCAGGCGCTGCTGGTGGCCGTGCCGGTGGTGGTCGGCTCGGTCGGGCGCGTCCCGGTGGGCGCGCTGACCGACCGGTTCGGCGGGCGGGTCATGTTCCCGCTGGTGTCGGCCGTGACGATCGTCCCGGTGCTGTACGTGGGGCTGTTCGGGCAGTCGTCGCTGGCGGCGCTGCTGGTCGGCGGGTTCTTCCTCGGCATCGGCGGCACGGCGTTCGCGGTGGGCGTGCCGTTCGTCAACCAGTGGTACCCGCCCGAGCGGCGCGGCCTGGCGATCGGGGTGTTCGGCGCCGGGATGGGCGGCACCGCGATCAGCGCGCTGACCACGGTGAAGCTCATCGACCAGCGGGGCACGGCAGCGCCGTTCGTGCTGACGGCGGTGCTGCTGGCGGTGTACGCGGCGGCCGCCGCGCTGGTGCTGCGCGAGGCGCCCGGCCGCACCGCCCCGGCCGAGCCGCTGTCGCGGCGGCTCGCGGCGACCGCGCGGCTGGGCGTGACCTGGCAGGCGTCGGCGCTGTACGCGGTGGCGTTCGGCGGCTACGTGGCGTTCTCGGTGTACCTGCCCACCTATCTCAAGACCGAGTACGGGCTCTCGCAGGCCGACGCCGCCAACCGGATGGCCGGGTTCGTGCTGCTGGCGGTGGTGATGCGCCCGGCCGGCGGCTGGCTGTCGGACCGGTTCGGCGCGGTGCGGGTGCTGGCGGCCTCGCTGGCGGTGGTGACGGCCGGCGCGGCGGTGCAGGCGTTCGCGCCGGGCCTGATGCCGGTCGGGACGATCGCGTTCCTGTCGATGGCGGCCGCCCTCGGCGCGGGCAGCGGCGCGACGTTCGCGCTGGTCGCCGCGCTGGCGCCGGCGAGCAAGGTCGGTGCGGTCACCGGGGTGGTCGGCGCGGCGGGCGGGCTCGGCGGGTTCGTGCCGCCGCTGGTGATGGGTTCGATCTACGGGGCGTACGGCTCCTACGCGGTCGGCCTGGCGCTGCTCGCGGTGGTCGCGGCGGCGGCCCTGGCGTTCACCGTCACGGCGGTGCGGCGCGCGGCGGGCGGCCGCGAGCGGACGGCGGCCCGTCCCGCCTGACGGGCCGCGCGGACAACGACATGGTGCAGGTCCTAGAGAGGTTTCAATGGGGAATCCGGCTGACGGACGCGGTACAGGGGAATTGGACGGGCCGGTGGCCGAGGCGCTGGTGTCGACCCGGCGGTTCTTCACCAGGGGCGAGGTCTCGCCCGACCTGCGGACGCTGACGAAGAAGGGCGGCCGCCGGGCCGACGCGTTCTACCGGGACCGGTGGAGCCACGACAAGGTGGTGCGGTCCACGCACGGGGTGAACTGCACCGGGTCGTGCTCGTGGAAGGTGTACGTCAAGGACGGCATCATCACCTGGGAGACGCAGCAGACCGACTACCCGTCGGTGGGTCCGGACCGGCCCGAGTACGAGCCGCGCGGCTGCCCCCGTGGGGCGGCGTTCTCCTGGTACACCTACTCGCCCACCCGCGTCCGCTACCCGTACGTGCGGGGCGTGCTGCTGGAGATGTACCGCGAGGCCAGGGCCCGCACGGGCGACCCGGTGGCGGCCTGGAAGGAGATCGTCTCCGATCCGGAGCGGGCACGGCGCTACAAGTCGGCCCGGGGCCGGGGCGGGCTGGTGCGCGCCTCCTGGGAGGAGGCGGTGGAGATCGCCGCCGCCGCGCACGTGCACACGATCAAGGAGTTCGGGCCGGACCGGGTCGCGGGCTTCTCGCCGATCCCGGCGATGTCGATGGTCTCGCACGCGGCCGGGTCGCGGTTCGTGTCGATGATCGGCGGCACCATGCTGTCGTTCTACGACTGGTACGCCGACCTGCCGGTGGCCAGCCCGCAGGTGTTCGGCGACCAGACCGACGTGCCCGAGTCCGGGGACTGGTGGGACGCCGGATACCTGATCATGTGGGGGTCGAACGTCCCGGTCACCCGCACCCCCGACGCGCACTGGATGGCCGAGGCCCGCTACCGGGGCCAGAAGGTCGTGGCGGTCTCGCCCGACTACGCCGACAACGTCAAGTTCGCCGACGAGTGGCTGGCCGCGCACCCGGGCACCGACGGGGCGCTGGCGATGGCGATGGGCCACGTCGTGCTGAAGGAGTTCTTCGTCGACCGGCAGGCGCCCTACTTCACCGACTACGTCAAGCGGTACACCGACCTGCCGTTCCTGGTCCGGCTCGAACCGTCCGGCGACGGCTACGCGCCGGGCAAGTTCCTGACGGCCGCCGACCTGCCCGGCGCGGAGGCCGGCGGCGAGAACGCCGCGTTCAAGACGGTGCTGCTGGACGCCGCGACCGGCGCCCCGCTCGTCCCCAACGGCTCGCTCGGCTTCCGCTACGGCGAGCAGGGCGAGGGCCGCTGGAACCTCGACCTCGGCGGCGCCGACCCGCTGCTGACGGTGCTGGCCGAGGGCGGCGACGCGGTGCCGGTGGACCTGCCGCGCTTCGACGCGCCCGACGGGTCGGCCGGGACGCTGCGCCGCGGCGTGCCCGTCCGCCGCGTCGCCGGGCACCTGGTCACCACCGTGTACGACCTGCTGCTCGCCCAGTACGGGGTGCGGCGCGACGGCCTGCCGGGCACCTGGCCCTCGGGCTACGACGACGCCACGCAGCCCTGCACGCCCGCCTGGCAGGAGACGATCACCGGCGTCCCGGCGCAGGCCGCCGCGCGCATCGGCCGCGAGTTCGCCGCCAACGCCGAGGAGTCCCGCGGCCGCTCGATGATCCTCATGGGCGCGGGCACCAACCACTGGTTCCACTCCGACACCATCTACCGCGCCTTCCTCGCGCTGACGACGCTGACCGGCTGCCAGGGCGTCAACGGCGGCGGCTGGGCGCACTACGTCGGGCAGGAGAAGTGCCGCCCGGTCACCGGATGGTCCCAGCTGGCCTTCGGGCTGGACTGGTCGCGGCCGCCGCGGCAGATGATCCAGACGGCGTACTGGTACCTGCACACCGACCAGTTCCGCTACGACCGGTTCGGCGCCGACACCCTGGCCGCCGCCCGGCCCGGCCGCCCCGCCGGCGCGCTGACGGGCAAGACCACCGCCGACGTCATCGCCCAGGCGGCGCGGCTCGGCTGGATGCCGTCCTACCCGACCTTCGACCGCAACCCGCTCGACCTCGCCGACGAGGCCGAGGCGGCCGGGCTCCCCGCCGCCGAGCACGTGGTGTCCGAGCTCAAGGCCGGACGGCTCGGCTTCGCCTGCCAGGACCCCGACGACCCGCGCAACTTCCCCCGCGTCCTGTCGGTGTGGCGGGCCAACCTGCTCGGCTCGTCGGCCAAGGGCAACGAGTACTTCCTGCGCCACCTGCTCGGCACCGACTCGGCCGTCCGCGCCGAGGAGGCCCCGGCCGCCGACCGGCCGCGCGAGGTGGCCTGGCACGAGCAGGCGCCGACGGGCAAGCTCGACCTGCTGCTGTCGCTGGACTTCCGGATGACCAGCACCACGCTCTACTCCGACGTCGTGCTCCCGGCGGCGACCTGGTACGAGAAGCACGACCTCAACACCACCGACATGCACCCGTTCGTGCACTCGTTCAACCCCGCGATCCCGCCGCCGTGGCAGACCCGCACCGACTGGGACTCCTTCCAGACGCTGGCCGCCGCGTTCAGCCGCCTGGCCGAAAAGCACCTGGGCGTCCGCAAGGACGTGGTCGCGATGCCGCTGATCCACGACACCCCGGACGAGCTGGCGACCCCGCACGGCCGCGTCGCCGACTGGGCCGCCGGGGAGTGCGAGCCCGTCCCCGGCAGGACCATGCCGAAGCTGGTCGTCGTCGAGCGCGACTACCCGGCGATCGCGGCGAAGATGGCCGCGCTCGGCCCGCTCGCCGACAAGCTCGGCGCCACCACCAAGGGCGTCACCTTCGACGTGGCGCGCGAGGTGGAGTACCTGCGGCGCAAGAACGGCGCCGTGCGCGGCGGCCCGGCCGACGGGCGCCCGTCGCTGGCGCGCGACGTGCACGCCTGCGAGGCGATCCTCGCGCTGTCCGGCACCACCAACGGGCACCTGGCCACGCAGGGGTTCCGCACGCTGGAGAAGCGCACCGGCACCCGCCTGGCCGACCTGGCCGCCGAGCACGAGGGCAAGCAGATCACCTTCGCCGACACCCAGGCGCGGCCGACGCCCGTCATCACCTCGCCCGAGTGGTCGGGCTCGGAGTCGGGCGGCCGCCGCTACTCGCCGTTCACCATCAACGTCGAGCGCCTCAAGCCCTGGCACACCCTCACCGGGCGCCAGCACTTCTACCTCGACCACGACTGGATGGCCGAGCTGGGCGAGCAACTGCCGGTGTTCCGGCCGCCGCTGAACATGCACGCCCTGTTCGACGAGCCGCAGGTGGGCGAGCACGGCGAACTGGGCCTGACCGTCCGCTACCTGACCCCGCACTCCAAGTGGTCGATCCACTCCGAGTACCAGGACAACCTGTTCATGCTGTCGCTGTCGCGCGGCGGCCCCGCGCTGTGGATGAGCGACCGGGACGCCGCCAAGATCGGCGTGTCCGACAACGACTGGATCGAGGCCGTCAACCGCAACGGCGTGGTGGTCGCCCGCGCGATCGTCTCCCACCGGATGCCCGAGGGCACCGTCTACATGCACCACGCCCAGGACCGGCTGATCGACGTCCCGCGCGCCGAGACCGGCGGCCGCCGCGGCGGCATCCACAACTCGCTCACCCGGCTGCTGATCAAGCCGTCCCACCTCATCGGCGGCTACGCCCAGCTGTCGTTCGCCTTCAACTACCTCGGCCCCACCGGCAACCAGCGCGACGAGATCACCATGATCCGCCGCCGCTCCCAGGAGGTGACCTACTGATGAAGGTCATGGCCCAGATGGCGATGGTGATGAACCTCGACAAGTGCATCGGGTGCCACACCTGCTCGGTCACCTGCAAGCAGGCGTGGACCAACCGCCCCGGCGTCGAGTACGTGTGGTTCAACAACGTCGAGACCCGGCCCGGCCAGGGCTACCCGCGCCGCTACGAGGACCAGGACCGCTGGAAGGGCGGCTGGACGCTGAACCGGCGCGGACGCCTCACCCTCAAGGGCGGCGGCCGCTTCCGCAAGCTCGCCACCATCTTCTCCAACCCCCGCCTGCCCGCCATCGGCGACTACTACGAGCCCTGGACCTACGACTACGAGACCCTCACCAACGCGCCGCTGCAGGACCAGCCGCCGGTCGCCCGCCCCAAGTCGCTGATCTCCGGCAAGGACATGAAGATCTCCTGGTCGGCCAACTGGGACGACAACCTCGCCGGCACCGTGGACCAGCCCGACCCCGACGTCCTGCTCGGCGAGCTGTCGGAGAAGGTCAAGCTGGAGTTCGACCAGACCTTCATGTTCTACCTGCCGCGCATCTGCGAGCACTGCCTCAACCCGTCCTGCGCGGCGTCCTGCCCGTCCGGCGCCATCTACAAGCGGGCCGAGGACGGCATCGTGCTGGTCGACCAGGACAAGTGCCGAGGCTGGCGCATGTGCGTCACCGGCTGCCCCTACAAGAAGATCTACTTCAACCACAAGACCGGCAAGGCCGAGAAGTGCACCTTCTGCTACCCCCGCGTCGAGGTCGGCCTGCCCACCGTCTGCTCGGAGACCTGCGTCGGACGCCTGCGCTACATCGGCCTGGTCCTGTACGACGCCGACAAGGTGCTGGAGGCCGCGTCCGCGCCGGACGCCGACCTGTACGAGGCGCAGCGCGGGGTCTTCCTCGACCCCGACGACCCGGCCGTGATCGCCGAGGCCGAACGGGCCGGAATCCCCCGCGACTGGATCCAGGCGGCCCAGCGCTCCCCGGTGTACGCCCTCATCAACCGGTTCAAGGTCGCGCTGCCGCTGCACCCGGAGTACCGCACCATGCCGATGGTCTGGTACATCCCGCCGCTGTCGCCGGTGGTCGACGTCGTCCGCGACACCGGCCACGACGGCGAGGACGCCGGCAACCTGTTCGCCGCGATCGACGCGCTGCGCATCCCGATCGAGTACCTGGCGCAACTGTTCACGGCCGGGGACACCGCGCCGGTGGACGCCGTCCTGCACCGCCTGGCCGCCATGCGCTCCTACATGCGCGACCTCAACCTCGGCCGCGACGCCGACGAGTCCATCCCCGAGCGCGTCGGCATGACCGGCGAGTCGATGTACGACATGTACCGGCTGCTGGCGCTGGCCAAGTACGACGAGCGGTACGTCCTCCCGTCCGCGCACGCCGAGCAGGCGCACCGGCTCGAAGAGATCGCCACCGAGTGCAGCCTGGACTTCGACGGCGGGCCCGGGATGGGCGGCTCGGGACCGTTCGGCGAGAGCTCCGGCGGCGTCCCGCCCGTCGCGGTGGAGAACTTCCACATGCTCAAGCAGCGGCAGGCGTCCGACAACCCGGTCGACCCGGCCGACAAGCACACCCGCGTCAACCTCCTGAACTGGGACGGCAAGGGCGCCCCCAACGGGCTGTTCCCCGCCCGCCCCGACCAGGCCGACCCGCCAGAGGAGGCGCCGAAGCCATGACGACGAGGACCAAGCAGATGAAACCCCCGGCGCTCACCGACGCCCAACGCATCGTGATCTGGCAGGCGGTGTCGCTCCTGCTCGCCTACCCCGACCAGGAACTGCTCGACCGGCGTCCGCTGCTGCGCCGTGCCGCAGCGGAGTCGCCCACGCACGTCGGCGCCCTTCTGGACCGGTTCCTGGACCACGTGGACGCCACGCCCCTGACCGAACTGGCCGCCGAGTACGTCGCCACGTTCGACCAGCGCAAGCGCTGCTGCCTGGAGCTGACCTACTACTCCTGCGGCAACACCCGCAAGCGCGGGATGGCGCTGCTGCAGTTCAAGACGATCTACGCGGCCACCGGCCTCATGCTGCACGACGAGGAACTGCCCGACCACCTGTCGGTCGTGCTGGAGTTCGCCGCGACCGGCGACGCGCGGGAGGGAGCGGGCCTGCTCATCGAGCACCGCGCCGGACTGGAGCTGCTGCGGCTCGCACTCGACGAGTCCGGATCACCATGGACGCCTCTGGTCGAGGCGGTCATGGCGACGCTGCCGCCCGCCGGGCAGCGCGACCACGACACCCTCGCCCGCCTGATCGCCGAGGGACCGCCCGAGGAGCAGGTGGGCCTCCCCCCGTTCGGCGGCGCGGCACCGGCGCAGTCGGGGCCCGTGCTGGTCACCGACCGCCTGGAGGTCCGGTCATGAGCACGCTCGCGGCATCCACGTCCGCCTCCTCCGGGGGCGAGGCGGGCATCCTGCACTACCTCCTATGGGTGGCAGTGCCCTACGCGACGATCGCCGTCTTCGTCGTCGGGCACTACTGGCGGTACCGGTACGACAAGTTCGGCTGGACGACCCGCTCCTCCCAGCTCTACGAGAGCCGACTGCTGCGCATCGGCAGCCCGCTGTTCCACTTCGGCATCCTGCTGGTGCTGTTCGGCCACGTCGGCGGGCTGATCATTCCTGACAGCTGGACGGAGGCGGCCGGGATCAGCGAGCACACCTACCACGTCATGGCCGTCACACTGGGCACCGCCGCCGGGGTGTGCACCCTGGCGGGGCTGGCGATCCTGATCTACCGGCGGCGCACAGTGGGCCCGGTGTTCTCCGCGACCACCCGCAACGACAAGCTCATGTACGCGGTGCTGACGCTGGTGATCGTCCTCGGGCTGGCGGCGACGGTGGCGGCCAACATCGTGGGCGGAGGTTACGACTACCGCTCGACGGTGTCCCCGTGGTTCAGGTCGGTGTTCTACCTGCAGCCGGACCCGGACCTGATGGTGGGGGTGCCGATCCTGTTCCAGCTGCACGCGCTCAGCGCCATGCTGCTGTTCTGCGTGTGGCCGTTCACGAGGCTGGTGCACATGCTCACCGCCCCGGTCGGCTACCTGACCCGGCCGTACATCGTGTACCGCAGCCGGGACGAGCAGGTGGGCAACCGCTCCCCGAACAGAGGTTGGGAACGCCAACCGTGACAAGGCGGCGGATTCACCGTGCCCGCCCGGCGGGCCGGTGAATCCGCCACTTGTACCCGTTTCCGTACCCGCCGTCGTCCCGGGTGGTCGAACTACTTGGCCTTGGCGGGCGGGGCGTAGGGGTTAGCCTTCTCGTATGCCCCTTGCAGCCCGCATCCCAGCAAAGTCTCAAAACGGTAACGCACTCGCATAAGCCCAGGTCGCGAAGTGTTCTCTCCGCGCAGGCGGAGGTGGTCCGCGTGCGCTGTACGGCAGGCTGTACGGCGCTGGATTCTCTCCGCGCAGGCGGAGGTGGTCCGTTCGTGCCCATGATCGCGTCATAGGCACGCTGGGTTCTCTCCGCGCGGGCGGGGGTGGTCCGGTGTCAGCGCCGCACTTAGTCGCGTACTTGGCGTTCTCTCCGCGCAGGCGGAGGTGGTTCGGCGACCTGCCCGGTGAGCCGGTTGGCGGTGCGGTTCTCTCCGCGTAGGCGGAGGTGGTCCGGCATGGAGCGGCGTACGGTTACTACGCCAGCCGTTCTCTCCGCGCAAGCGGAGGCGGTCCGAACCTCGGCCTCAGCACGCCGTCCCAGTCCGGAGGTTCGCCTGCGCGGCATCCTCTTCCAGTCGGGGACGCAGAACCGGCGGGGAGAGGACGCGTGCCTGCCGGGCTCTCCCCCTCGGAGTGCCCGGCAGGCGATGGCGAGAGCGCGGCGGGATCGGCGCCCCACGGAATGGCTCACCGTCGCGCTCCCTGTCTATGGGTATCCGCGTGATCGCCTCGTCCAGAACGGCCGCGCCGCTTCTGCGATCTCGCCCAGCCGCGTGGCCGCGTGACGGTAGGCGTCCGCCTCGCCCAGCAGGTACGCCCGTTCCTCGGGCGTCGTCACGTGGTCGGCCCGCTCGTCGCTCTCCGTCGCCATGCTGCGTATCTCGTCCGCGTAATCGGCCGCCAGCCGCCGCGCGTTCATCCGGGCGGAGGCGCGATCCGCCAGCAGGAGTACGGGGTGATGGGCGTAGCGGGCACCGAGACGCAACCTCACGCGATCACCGCCCACACGCACTTGCCGCCGGCCAGCCGGGTATAGGTACCCCAGCGCGCTACCGTCAGCGACAGCATCGCCAGCCCCCGCCCGTCCTCGCTCGTTAAGTCGAACGGCCGGATCACCGGCATCTTCGGCGACGGGTCGAGGACCTCGATCACCCCGCCGCACTCGCTGCGATATACGCGGACCGTGATCTGCTCGCCCGGAACGCAGGCGTGACGGTAGGCGTTGGTGACCAGCTCTGAGACGGCGATACGCGCAGTGTTCTCGTCCAAACCGTGATGCTCGAACCACCGCCCGACGAAATCGCGGGCTTTCTTGATCGACTCCGGCTCAGCTTCGATCATCAGAATTGATGATTCAATGATCGCTTCCGGCGGACGGAGTTGTTCCTTCGTGATCATGACTATTGCCTCTACGTTGTGGCTCCTCGTGAAATCTCTGTGACGCATCCCACAATGGCCCACGACAGGCGTACGGTACTACGGGACGGCGACCACAGCACCGCAGCTGTACCGGCCACTACCGATGGCAGTACCGGAAAGGCAATCACCATGACTGCGAAAAAGATCAGTCCGGAACTGCTGGCATTCGGAGCAGAAGTGAAAACACTTCGCATCGCGGCCGGCCTCAACCAAGACAAGCTCGCCGCACAAGCCAACGTCACGCGCGGCTACCTCGGGCAGGTAGAGCGTGGTATCACCCGATGCCGGAGGGACTTCACCGAGAGGCTGGACAAGGCGCTCAAGGCCGGCACCCACCTGCAATCAACCTGGGACGAACTGATCCGGGGCACCAAGTACCCCAAGCATTTTGTGAAGTTCCCTTTGGTCGAAGCCACCGCTGAAGTTCTGCGTGCCTACGAGACTCATATCATCAATGGACTGCTTCAATCGGAGGCTTATGCGACGGCGCTTCTCAAACGCCCGGAAGCCGTAGCCGTACGCATGGGACGGCAGAAGAAAGTGCTGACCGATCCGTGCCCTAAGCTCTTCGTGGTCATGGAGGAGGGCGTTTTGCATCGCTGTGTAGGATCGCCCGCAATTATGCGCGAGCAACTGGAGAACCTATACGAGGCGTCCCATTGGGATGAGTTGTGTTTGCAACTCATCCCAATGGACGTCTACGTTGAAGAGGCCCGTGCGCCCTTCGGCATCGCCACGCAGGACGACCGCAGCGAAGCTGCATATATGGTCCACGCCAGCGGAGGAGAGACGAGCACAGACGAGGCGCAACTGGGAGTGCTGAGCAAGGCGTTCGCTAGACTCCAAGGCGAAGCGCTCAACGTGAGAGACACGCGAACGCTTATCAGGAAGGTGGCCGAGCAACGATGGACTTGACCAAGGCTCAGTGGCGCAAGGCTTCCCGTTCGTCGTCACAGGGTGACGCATGCGTCGAGGTCGCTGCCATCCCGGAAACCGTCGCGATCCGGGACAGCAAGGCCCCGGACGGCGGTTCGCTGTTCCTGAATCGCAAAGAGGCTCGCGCGCTTTTCATGCTCATCAAGAACATCTGAAACGCAAAACCGCCCCCCGTCCTGCGCGAAGCGGAACGAGGGGCGTGTCTGTTAGAACGGGGCTGCGTCGCCGATCTTTCCCTCGGGATCGCCGCCTCACCTCAGATGTTCGCAACACGTGCTCTACATTTCACTCTGCGTTAATATCTCCCGGCTCAGCTTGCTTCCTCGGGGAAGCCTCAGTAGCCGGTCTGGGTGGCCTAGAAGGTGCCCGGAACCAAGGTGAGGACCAGCCCGAGGGTGATGGCGATCAAGATGGCCGAGACGCCCGCCGTACGGTACCGGTGAGCACCTCGGGTGGCGCGGTCGCGGCGGACCACACCGGTCACATAGGTCAGGGACTGACGCGACGACAGGCAACAAAGCACGGCGGAAACCATGCGGAGCTCCTGGTCGCCAACGAGCGCTTGTGAGGGATCACCCGTCCTACCAGGGACTCTTCTGCTTGTGCCATTCCGCCACATCGTTGACGGCCCTGCCAGGCTCAGGCCCGAACCACCTGCTGCCGAAGAGGGTTCATAGAAGGCGAAACTCCGCGGCGAATTGGGCGGAGTGAAGGCTATCTCGGCGGGAGGAATCGGATCCGCAGGTCCAAGCCGCCCGTCGTGAGGGCGGTGGCGTCGAGCTCGGCGTCGTGCGCGGTCACGATGGCGGCGACGATCGACAGGCCGATGCCCTGCCCGTCCTGCCCGTGCAGCCGCGTCGCCTCAAGCCGCTGGAACGGCTGGAAGATCGAGTCGACCTGGTCCGGGGGGACCACCGGGCCCGTGTTGGTGACCCGCAGCTCCGGCCGGCCGTCGCGGACCCCGGTCCACACCGTCACCCGGCCGTCGGGAACGTTGTGCCGGACCGCGTTGTCGACCAGGTTGGTGATCAGCCTTTCCAGCAGCGGCGCGTCGCCGAGCGTGGCGGCCGGCTCCAGCGCGGTCTCGAACCGCGGGCCGCCGGTGGCGGGGGCGGTGAGGGCCAGCACCTCCTCCGCGAGGATCGCCAGGTCCACATGAGCGCGCTGGTCCAGGCCCCGCTGGCTGCGGGCCAGCGTGAGCAGCGCCTCGATCAGCTTGCCCTGCCGTTCGTTGCTGCCCAGCACCCGCTTGCACGCCTCCCGCAGGTCGGCGGCCTCGGCATCGGGGTCGGCGAGCACGATCTCCAGCAGGCTGCGCTCGAACGTGAGGGGCGTCCGCAGCTCGTGGGAGGCGTTGGCGACGAACCTGCGCTGCGCGTCGAACGCCCCCTCCAGATGGTCGAGCAGCGCGTCGAACGTGTCCGCCAGCTCCTTGATCTCGTCGTCGGGGCCGGGGACGCCGAGCCGTCGATGCAGGTCGTTCGCCGAGATCGCCTTGGCGTTCACCGCCATCACGCGCAGCGGGCGCAGCGCCCGCCCGGCCATCAGCCAGCCCAGCCAGACCGACAGGAACGTCATCAGAGTGAGCGCGGCGCCGGACGCGACGAGCAGTCGCCGCAGGTAGTCGGCGCGCTGCTGGGCGAGCTGCCGTTCGAGGTCGAGGGCCGGGGCGGGGACGTCGACCCCGGGGACGGCGCCGGTGGGGACCGCGGGAGGCTTCGGCGGGCGGATCGCCGACCACGGCGGCTCCTGCGCCACCAGCACGTACGTCATCGTGAGCAGCAACAGCCCCGTGGCGAGGAAGAGGGCTCCATAGAGAAGGGTCAGCCTCAGCCTGATCGACACGGCGGCGTCTCTCTCAGATCCGGTAGCCGGCCTGGGCGACCGTCTCGATCAGCGGCGGGTCGCCTAGCTTGCGGCGCAGCCTGCTGACGGTGACCTTGACCGTGCCGGTGAACGGGTCGGCGGCCTCGTCCCACGCCCGTTCCAGCAGCTCCTCGGCCGACACGACCCGGCCGTCGGCGGCGAGCAACAGCTCCAGCACGGCGAACTCCTTGGGGCTGAGGTCGAGTCGGGTGCCGCCCCGGGTGGCGACCCGGCGGCCGGGGTCGAGCTTGAGCTCGCCGTTCGCGAGCACCGGCGGCAGCGCGGGCTGCGAACGCCGGGCCAGCGCCCGGATCCGCGCCACGAGCTCGGCGAACGCGAACGGCTTGGGGAGGTAGTCGTCGGCTCCGAAGGCCAGGCCCTCGACCCGGTTCTCGATGGTGGCCGCGGCGGTCAACATCAGCACCCGGGCGGGGTAGCCCTGGTCGACGAGCTCCTGGCACACGTCGTCGCCGTGCATTCCGGGGAGGTCGCGGTCGAGGACGACGACCTCATACCGGTGCACCGCCGTGCGTTCAAGACCCTCGAGGCCGTCAAAGGCGACGTCGACGGCCATTCCCTCGCGGCGCAGGCCCCCGGCCAGCGTCTCCGCGAGATCCCGATGGTCTTCGATAACCAAGACGCGCATCGCCCACCATTCCTGACAGCTCGACACGGTCATCGTCCCAGTCGGCCGGTTACAGCGTAGTTACGGCGGCTGTTCCGGTGCGGTAACCGCTCGAATGCTGGACTGCTCCCTGAAGGCGAGACATCCACCGAATCAGCGGAGGGAACGATGGAAGACACCGTCAAGGAAGAGGCCCCGCGCAGGTCCAGGTGGCGGATCGGCGCCCCGCTCCTGCTCGCCGCGGGGGCGATCGCGGCCGTCGCGGTCGTCCAGACGACCTCGGCGCAGGCCCAGCCAGCCGCCCTCACGCCGGTCGCGGCCGAGCGGAACGCCCCCCTGACCGCCGGGGGCGTGCAGGCCACCGACTACGAGGACGAGGCGGAGGCGTTCACCGCCTGCATGCGGTCCAACGACGTCAAGGACTTCCCGGGCGTCACGATCACGAAGGACGGGCAGGTGCAGCTCAAGAGCGGCGCCCGGATCAACCCGTTCGACGCGACCTACCGGGCCGCCGCCAAGACCTGCGCTCACCACCTGCCGAAGGGGAGCCCCCTGCCCGGCGACCCGAAGCCGCCTAACCCGTCGGCACCGCCGCTGAACTTCGAGTGCACCTCCGGCTGCCCCACCCCGCCCGCCGCACCGAAGCTCACCTTCTGACCCGTCCACCGGCGACGCAACGGCATTGTGCACATCCCACCGACCGGGGTGTGCACAATGGCCTTTTCAGCAGGCGTCCTGAAGCTCGCGGACGTAACTGTCGAACTTCAGGTACGTCTCCAAAACGGTCAATGAAGGACGGTCGCTACAGGACACGGAAGAGTCCCATCCGTTTGCGAACGAGGAAAGCGAGCCACGGCCCGCTGGCAATTGGCCAACTCCAAATGTACGACTTGGCACACTAGAGTAGGTGTCGACATAGTCGACGAGGTCGATGCGCCAGAAAAAGCAGCAAATGGCCCAATAATTCTGGACTGTGACGTCTAGGAGTGCATCACTGATGAGTTCTTCCCAGGACACGACGATGATTCTTGGGATTCACGGGGTCCTGGAGATGAAGCCCTGGCTGCGCCCCGCCTACGACGACGACACCTACGAAGAAGACATGCACAGCCTCATCTTGGCGCGCACCACGGCCTACGGGTTCGGCTTCCTCAGCGAGGGAGATCCTCCCTGCGAGCTCTGGTGGCACAACGACGCTGCCGAGGACTGGACCCAGGACGGCCTGGTACACGAGGTGGCCATGTTCCAGTCCATGATCCCGCCGGAACGCAAGGGACACCGGCTGCCGATCCGCCCCGCCGCCACGATCATGGAGGAGTCCCTGCGCCGTGTCGGCGACCTGGACCTAGCGGCTTTCCACGCACTGCTCCCCCTGCACATGTCCACCGCCGACGACCGGCTGAACCTGCTCTATGCGCAGAACTGGTTCAGCCTGTCATCGCCGGACGCCGCCGCTCAGATCATCGTCTCGGTCTCAGTGCGCGACCAGGACAAGACCGCCGAACTCGCTTCCCAGGTGCAGGCCGCCGCCGTCGACGGCGGCGCCGACCACATGACCGTCAGCCCGACGACCCCCGATGTGGTGGACCAGGAAGCACTGGCCGGTGAACTGCACAGGCATCCCAGCTCTGAGGATTTGTCGCTCGGCCTCGTCTACCAGTGCCAGGTCCCCGAATGGTCGATGGACGCCGCGGTATGGGCCACAGAGGTTTTCGCCGACGCGCTGCGCGCCAGCGGCATCACCACATCAGTGCTCATCACGACGTCACACCAAGAAATCAAAGCGACAGGGTAATTCAAACCATAAAATCCCCGATACGGCACGGTCGGCTCCGTACAACAGGAAGTTCACGTGCGGTGTGTCGTCGGTGGCGGTGCGGACGGCCCTCCAGCGTCATGCCGTTGTCGAACATGCGGGTCACGGGCCTGCCGATGATGGCGACGCCGCGCAGCACGTCGTCGTGGTCGGCGGCGCCGAGACAGAACTCGGCTCTTGGTGGCGGTACCACATCGACACGAAGCCGCAGGCGTCACGGAAGCTCACGGGCACGATCGGCCTGGAGTGCCCTGCGGACCTGGGACTCGTAGCAGCGGCGGTCATCTCGTCGAAGTGCGCGTGGTGGCGAATGCCGCCCGCGTCGATGACTTCGCGTTCGGAGGCCTGTATCAGCATGTCCCACTACGAATGGGAGTGCCGCCGCTGGTACAGCACGGCCGGACGCTTGCTCTGCCGTACCGTGGCGACGCGGCCGTCCTGATCGTGGATGAGCAGGTGGTGCTGCCCAATGCGGTTGGAGGGATGTGCGCCGGTGGTTGGGCGGCGAGGCGGGTTCGCTGGTTTGCGCGGGAAGAAGATTTCGGGGTCCGGCTAACAAGGGGTGACCGCCGATACGTGTCCTGGAAGGCCGGATATGACAGGGAACCACGGATGAGACCCTCGACGCGCGCCGTCCGCGCGCCGAAAGGGTCTTGGCATGAGCCTGACCGATTCGCCGAGATCTACGACGAGTACTTCCCCCAGATCTACCGGTACGTGGCGGCGCGGCTCGGCCGTGACGACGCCGCCGATATCGCCGCTGAGACGTTCCTGGCCGCGTACCGCAGCCGGGACCGGTTCGACCCGGAGCGCGGTGCCCTGCGGCCCTGGCTTTACGGCATCGCCACCAACCTGGTCGGCCAGCACCGGCGCACCGAGAACCGCCGCATGGCGGCGATCGCCCGGCTCGGCACGGGGGCCGCGGCCTCCGGGCACGAGGAGCGGGTCGTGGAACGACTCACCGCCGAGGGCATGCGTCCTCGGCTGGCGGCGGCCGTGTCCGCGCTGAGCGAGGGCGAGCGGGACGTGCTGCTGCTCGTCGCGGTCGGTGGCCTGGGCTACGAGGAGGTCGCGGCGGCGCTCGACATTCCCGGGGGAACGGTCGGATCGCGGATGAGCCGGGCTCGAAGGAAGCTGCGCGAGGCGCTGGGCCGGATCGATCACACCGAGGAGGAGTCTCGTGGATGAGCTGACGATGGTCTCGGAGACGTTCGACGAGGGAGGCCCGTCCGTCCAGGAGACCGATGCCGGGCGGCGCCGGCTGGAGGAGTTGATGCGGCCAAAGCCGCGCAAGCGGCCGTGGCGACTGCAGTTCGGGCTCGGGCTGGGCCTGGTCGCCGCGGCCACCGCCGCCGTGGTCGTAGCCGCGTCCCTCGGGGAAGGGGAGGCGGGCCCGGTGCTGTCCAAGGAACAGGCGGCGGAGCAGCATCTTCAAGCGCGGACGTTCCTGCTGGCCGCCGCGACGAGGCTGGAGGCCGGGACGGCTCTGAAGACCGAGACGACTCTGAAAGCGGGCCGTTACTGGCGGCAGCGCACGCTCCGGGGGCAGGCGTGGCGCGTCGTCCCTGAGGACGGGGGCTACGTGATCTACACGGAGGTGGAGAGCGACGTCTGGCAGCCACGAACGGTATCGGACCGGGGCTACTTCACCGAAAAGGCCAAGCCGGTGGGGCCGCGGACGCCCGAGGACATGGCGGCGTGGCGCAAGGCCGGGTCCCCGGCGCGCTGGCGGGCCGAAGCCGACGGTGACCGCCTCAACCTGACCGGCGACAACAAGCCGGTGGCTGGGCCGCACCGGCCCAGCCACCTCATCCTGAACCCGGACACCGAGCCGCCGAGCGTGGAGTCCCGGCTCACCTCCGGTGCGGACCCGGCCACGTTCGTCGCGATGGCCCGCCGGGACGCCGGTTTCGTGGACGGCAGCGCCAACGAGCTGATGATCGGGGCCCGCTACATCGGCGACCAGCTGGCGGCGCCGAAGTCCCGGGCGACGGTGCTGCGGATGCTGGCCGGGCTGTCCGGCGTCCGCTCCATCGGGTCGGCCCAGGACGCGTGCGGCCGTAGAGGCGTGGCCCTGGCCGCGCCGTGGGTGGACCGGGCCGACGGGTCAGTCGTGGAGTACCAGCTCGTCCTGGATCCGAAGACCAACTACGTGCTCGGCGATCAGATGATCCTCAAGAAGGCGGGCAAGACCGGCATGCGGCCGGGCATCCGCTTCGACTACACCTGCGTGCTCAGCGAGGGTTGGACGAATGAGACGCCGCCTCGCGATTGAACGAGACCCCGCAATCGCGAGCGCACCACCCGCATTCGCCCGTAGGCGCATCACCTGTCCCACACGTTCTCCCCACGCGCGCATCCACCGCGCGTGGGGAGGGACGCGGAAACTTCTCATAGACCCCGCGTCCGCCTGAATATGCAGGTCAGAAGCCAGAGCTCAACGGGAACCGGCCCGCGCGGCAAGGTCGTGTGACGCACTGGGGCTGGTAGTGCGGGCGGATGGGACGATCGACCATGCCGGCCGGTCCGTGCGACCGGTAGCGGTTGGCCCAGCGTGCGGCGGTGGTGCGGCTGGCCTGGAAGCGTTCGGCGGTCCGCCGCAGATCCAGGCACGCTCACCGACCGACTCCCGGCCCGCTCACGCTGTGCGGCATTTACCCCGCCGCTCCGTTCGGCCTCTCGTACACCCTGTACGTCGATGCGGAGAACGAGATCGGCATCCTTGCTCTGCAGACCGATCCACCGTGGCGATCAGTAGAGGCTCGTCGACATGCGTGCATTCCGAGGAAACGCCCACGGCGCCCGCTTGGCGGGCGCCGTGGTCCGGGGTCAGATGGCTGATCGGTCCGACGTGCGAGCTGGCCTTCTCAGTGGGCTTCGCGGAGGGAGCGCGTCCATTCGGCGACCTTCATCTGCCACACGTCGTCCTCTTCGGGGCGGCCCGGCACGCCGGGGCGTTGCTGCCAGGGGCGCGGGCCGGTCTCGGGGCGGTACTCCACACCGAGGGCCGTGAGGCGTTCCAGGTGGGCGTCCAGGCGACGCCGCAGGTCGGCCGGGTCTCTTTCCGGTGTGCTCCACACCGTTTCGGCGAAGGCGGCGAGTCGGGGGAAGGCCATGTAGTCCAGGCGGCGGGGGGAGTCGATCAGTTCGGTCCACAGGCAGCACTGGGCGCCGAGGACGTGCCGGGCGGCCTCGTCGCCCGCGAGCGCGGGCGGGACCGGTTCGAAGGCGTGGACGTCTTCGAGGGTGAGGACGGTGCCGAAGGGCACCGGTTCCTGGTCGCCCGGTGCCTGGCGGTAGTCCAGGTAGACGGAGGTGTTGGGGCAGGGGACGACGTCGTGGCCGCTCTTGGCGGCGATGACGGTGCCGTTGTCGTCGCGCCAGGAGGTGATGACGGCGTTCTCGGGCGCGCCTCCGCCCTCCAGGATCTCGTCCCAGCCGACCGTGCGCCGGCCGTGCGCGGCGAGGTGGTCGGCGAAGCGGCCGATGATCCAGCTCTGCAGCTCCTCCTCGTCGCGCAGGCCGAGCTCGGCGATCCGGCGCTGCGCGGCCGGGCTCTCGCGCCACTGGTCCTTGCGGCACTCGTCGCCGCCGATGCTGATGTAGGGGCTCGGGAACAGCTCGACGACCTCGTCCAGGACGTTCTGGAAGAACTCGATCGTGTGCTCCTCGGCGTTCAGCACGTTCGGGCCGACGCCCCAGGTCGTGGCGACCTCCAGGGGCGTGTCGAGGTTGCCGAGCTCGGGGTGGGCCGCGATCGCCGCCTGGGTGTGGCCCGGCAGGTCGATCTCCGGGACGACGGTGATGTGCCGCTGGGCGGCGTAGGCGACGATCTCGCGGACGTCGTCCTGGGTGTAGTAGCCCCCGTGCGGGGTGCCGTCCATGGGACCGTTCCAGCCGGTCTGGCTCTCCCGGCGCCAGGCGCCCACCTCGGTGAGCCGGGGATAGCGCCGGATCTCCAGCCGCCAGCCCTGGTCGTCGGTGAGGTGCAGGTGCAGGACGTTCAGCTTGTGCACCGCCATCAGGTCGATGAACCGCAGCAGGTCCGCCTTGGGGAGGAAGTGCCGCGCCACGTCCAGGAGGCATCCGCGCCAGGCGAAGCGCGGCCGGTCCTCGACCTCCGCGCAGGGCAGGGCGAGGCTCTGGCCGGTCGCCGCCTTCCGGTACGCCCCGGCCGGGAGCAGTTGTCGGAGCGTCTGCACGCCGTAGAACGCGCCCGCCGGGTCGGCGGCCTCGACGAGCACGCCGTCGGCCGTGACGCGGAGCCGGTACGCCTCCGGCTCCAGTTCCGCCGCGGACAGGGTGATGCCGCCCGGGCCCGGCGGCAGCGCGCCGCCGGTGATCGGGCTCAGCTCGCCGCGCAGCCAGGCCGCGACCTCGTCGAACGCGGGATCGCAGGTGAGGGTGGTGTGCCGGTCGAGAACGAACCGGCCCGGACGGGCGTCGGAACGCACCGGTCGAGGGATGACCATCGATAGCCCCGTCAGTCGCAGGTGATCTTCGCGTCGGCGAAGTCGGTGTGATCGAAATAGGCGTTGTCGCCGCCGTTGGTGGCGACCAGGCGGATGTGCTCGGCGCCCTTCACCGAGGCGGTGACCTTCCTGGGCGGCTGGTCACCGGTGAGGATGCCCGTGCGGGCGGCCAGCTCCCCGTCGGCCCACACCTGGAAGTCGGCCGAGCCGCGAACGGCTCCGGGCGCGTCGACCTCGTCGTCGATGCCGGCGTGGAACTCGACGGTCGTGCAGCGCCCGGCCGTGTAGTAGGAGATGTCGGCGGCGGCGTGCGCGCCCAGGCCCTTGGCGTACCTGGTCCCGCCGATGGTGAGGGGGCGCCCGTCGCCGGTGCCGCCGTCACCGTTGCTCATGTCCTTCTCGACCGGGCCGAGGTGGTTCACCGCGGTGGTCCACGGCAGGTCGCTGAGGTGGGTCGTGCCGGGGCCGGGGGCGGTCGCGACGCGGACGACGGCGGCGCCGTCGAACCCGTCCTTCCACTGGTCGGAGACGACCTTCCCGCTGAGGGAATGGAGCCGCTGGGGGGCTCCGGCGGGCGGGGTGACCGACCACCGGGTGGTGAGCGCCCCGCCGGGGGCCAGCCGCCTGGCCGTGGCGGGGGTGAGCGGCTTCGCCCTCCAGCCGTCGGGCACCGTCAGCGACGCCGTCACGTCCTTCACCGTCGCGGTGCCCCCGGTGTTGGTCACGCGGGTCAGCAGTTCGTTGTCCTTGCCCGGTTCGACGGTGCCGGGCCGGTTGTCGCCGGGGTCGGCGGCGGGATCGATCTCGTAGGTCGGCAGGGGCGCGGCGGGTTCGTTCCGGGCGGCGACGCGGTACATGACGGTGCCGTGCGCGGGCACCGCCGCGGAGATCGCGCCGGTGGTGCTCCAGACGGCTCCGGTCCACAGGTCCTCCACGCGGTAGCGGGACGCGGGGCCCAGCTTCAGCGCGGCGGCGGTGGTGGAGATCGTCTTGGCCCGGTCGCTCTCGTTGTAGAGGGCGACGGCCACGTCGCCGCCCGCCAGCGGGCGGGACAGGACGTGGTGCCAGCCGTCGGTGCGGACGAACGCGGCGGGCTTGCCGAGCCGGTCCTGGTCCACCGCGACCACCCGGGGGTTGGCGACGATGGCGGCGGGCGCCTTGGCGGGGGCGGCCTGGAGGATCAGCGGGGCGGCGGCCATCGCCCACAGGCTCATCTGGGTGCGGTACTCGGTGTCGGTCATGCCGCCGAGGCCCGCCTGGAGGAGGTCGGGGTCGGCGTGGCTGCGCGGGCCCGCGTACTGCAGGCGCAGCATGGCGGTCTCCCAGACGCTGAGCATGCCGGCATAGGTGTCGGGGATCGGCCGGGTGACGAGGTTGGTGCGCCAGGTGGTGGCCACCTGCCCGGCCCACAGCCAGGGGACGCTGTTGCCGTCCTCGTTGTTCAGGGCGAACGCGATCCGGTCGCCGAGCGCCTGGCGCATGCGCTCGGCGAGTTTCTGGGCGATGGCCTGGGAGTTCTGTCCGGGGAAGTCGGCGGTGGGGATCGAGCAGTGGTCGTACTTGAGGTAGTCGACGCCCCACTCCTTGAGGAGTTCGCCGTCGTCTGCCTCGTGCCCGTAGGAGCCCGCGCCGCCGCCCGTACAGGCTTTGGTCCCCGCCGACAGGCTGAGGCCGAACTTCAGCCCTTTGCCGTGGACGGCGTCGGCCAGCGCCTTGACGCCCTCGGGGAAGCGAGCGGGGTCGGGGGCCAGCTGCCCGGACGCGTCGCGCCGGGCGGCCGTCCAGCAGCCGTCGATGATCACGTAGTGGTAGCCGGCGTCCTTGAGCGCCGCCAGGTCGTCGGCGGCCCGCCGGACGGCGGCGTCGTCGACCGCGCAGCCGAGGGCGCGGCTGTTCCAGCCCATCGGCGGGCCGTCGATCTCGGGGGGAGCCGCCGCACGGGCCGCCGCGTGCGACGGCGCGGCGGTGAGCGGTGACACGGCGGGCATGGCGAGGAGGACCGCCGACAGGGCGGCGGTCACGCGTTTGCGCATGGGGTGTCCTGTCAGGCGGGGTGGAGGCTCGGGTCGCCCGGCTCGATCGCGAACGAGCCGGAGGTGTAGGCGGGCGCGTACGGCTGGGTCACCACGGGCAGCGACCGGAAGTCGACCTTCATGTCGCGCCCGGAGATCACGCTGCGGACGTAGCCCCGGCGGCCGTTGAAGAACTTGACGTGCGGGTTCTCGGCCAGCAGCCGTGCGGTGTCGGGGTACTCGTCCAGGCCGTTGCCCGCGGAGGTGACCGAGGTGGTGACCAGTTCGACGGCCACGGACTTGGACTCGGGGTCCTGGTGGTCGCGCTTGACCTCGCCGGCCCAGTGCGAGTGCACGTCGCCGGTGAGCACGACGCCGTTGCGCTTGTTGTCGGCGATGGCCGCGGCGACGCGGTTGCGGCTGGCCGCGTAGCCGTCCCAGCCGTCGTTGGAGTAGCCCTTGGCCTCGCCGTTGGTCCAGTCCATCTCCATGAAGAAGACCTGCTGGACCAGCAGGTCCCAGGTGGCGCGGGACTTCTTCAACTGCCCTTCCAGCCACGCCTCCTGCTCCCTACCGAGGATCGTGCGGTTGGGGGCGAGGCGTTCGGTGCAGTCGGCGCCAATCGTGCCCGACTTGCCGCCGTTGCAGGCGTAGATGTCGCGGTACTGGCGGGTGTCGAGAAGGTGCAGGTTGGCGACCGAGCCCCAGCGCACGGTGTGGTGCAGGCGCAGCGCCGCTCCGTTCGGCTTCTGCGCGCGGCGCAGCGGCATGTTCTCGTAGAACGCCTGGAACGCGGCGGCCCTGCGCGGCAGGAACGGCGGGTCGGGCTGCTCGGGCACGTCGCCGGCCCAAGCGTTCTCCACGTCGTGGTCGTCGTAGACGACGAGCCAGGGGGCGACGGCGTGCGCCATCTGCAGTTCGGGGTCGGCCTTGTGCTGGGCGTGGCGCAGCCGGTAGTCGGCGAGGTCGAGGCATTCGCCGCCGGCCTGGTCGCGCACCGGGTACTTGTAGTCGCCGTACTCGTAGATGTAGTCGCCCAGGAAGGCGATCAGGTCGGGATGGTCCTCGGCCATCCTCCGGTAGGCGGTGAACCAGCCGACCTGGTAGTCCGCGCACGAGGTGAAGGCGAGGTTGAGCGCGCGGCCCCCGGCGCCCGGGGCGGGCGCGGTGAGGGTCCGCCCAACCTGGGACAGGTGCCCCGCGGCCCGGAACCGGTAGAAGTACTCGGCGCCGGGCCTCAGCCCGTCGAGTTCGACGTGCACGCTGTGCGCGGACTCGGGGCGCGCCGCGCGGACGCCCCGCCGGACGACCTTGCGGAACCCCTCGTCCTCGGCCACCTGCCATTCCACGGGGACGGGCCGGTGGGGCATGCCGCCGAGACCGTCGGCGGCGAGCGGGTCGGCGGCGAGGCGGGTCCACAGGACGACGCCGCCGGGGGTCGGCTCGCCGGAGGCGACACCGAGCTGGAACACCTCGCCCAGCGGGGCGCGGCGGGCCGCCGCGCGCACGGGTGGCACACCCAGTGCGGCGGTCAGGCCCAGGCCCGCTCCCCCGGCGAGCAGAGAACGCCGGGTGATCATTTTGCTCCCGTCCTACTTCGCGAGGGCGTTGCCGTCACTGACGGCTCGGTCGGCGGCCTGCTTGGGCGTCAGCTTGCCGAGGTACATGTCGTTGAAGGTCTGGACGAGCTTGTTCTCGAACGCGGTGAAGCCGGTCGTGATGGGCAGGTTGAAGGTGGCGCCCCGCGACTGCTCCAGGAAGGGGGAGACGTCCATGCCCTTGCGCTTCCAGAAGTCGACGTAGCCCTGGGAGAGCCCGTTCAGCGCGGGGAAGGCGTAGCCGTCGGCGGCCATGATCTTCTGGGCCTCGGGGCCGGACAGGTAGCGGGCCAGCTTCATGGCCGCCTCCTTGCGCGGGCTCTTGGCGTAGACGGCCTCCGACAGGCCGTTGATGTTCACCGACCGCCCGGCCGGGCCCTCGGGCATCGGCGCGATGCCGATCTTGAAGGAGGCGCCGGGGGTGACGAACGGCAGCAGCGCGTTGTTGGCGGGGAACATCGCCACCTGGCCGCGCTTGAACATCTCGTTGATCTTGTCGCTGGGCGGGTTGGTCTGGGCGGCGGGGGGCGACACGTGGTGCTTGTTGACCAGGTCGACGCCGAACTGCAGCGCCTGCACCGAGGCGTCGTCGTTGAAGGCGTACTTGCCGAACGGCTGGTCCACCAGCTTGCCGCCGTTGGAGCTCACCCAGTTCATCCACTGCGTCTGGTAGTGGTTCCAGGACGCGAAGCCGTACTGCTTCACCTTGCCCTGGTCGAAGCCCGGCTCGCCGGGGTGCCTGCCCTTGTCGTCGACCGTCAGCTTGCGCGCGGTCTCCAGCAGGGTGCCCGAGCCGTCGGGCTTCCAGGTGAGCTTGTCGGGCTTGGGGACGCCCGCCTTCTTGAACAGGTCCTCGTTGTAGAGCAGCCCGACGATCCCGAAGTCCTTCGGGACGCCGTACAGCTTGCCCTTGTAGGTGTAGGACTGCACGACGTTCGGGTGGTACTTGGCGGCGTCCAGACCCAGGGGGCTCAGGTCCGCCAGCACGCCCTTGGTGACGAACTCGGGGAACTGGGTGGTCTGCATCCAGAACACGTCCGGCGCCGTGCCCGCGACCGCGTCGGCGGTCATCTTGGTCCAGTACTGGTCGTACGGCATCAGCTCGATCTTCACGCGGATGCCGGGGTTGGCCTTCTCGAAGGCCGCCATCACCTTCTCGTAGCCGGCCTTCTGCTGGTCGTCCCAGAGCCGGTAGGTGAGGGTGCCGTCGTCTCCGGAGCCTCCGGAGCCACCGCCGCAGGCGGTGAGGGCCGACAGCAGCGCGGCGCCGAGCACGGCCGCGATAGGACGGATTCGGGGGGATTTCATGATGACTGACCTCTTCTACTTGAGGCCGGTGAGGACCACCGAGCGGACGATGTATCTCTGGAAGGCGATGAAGACCGCGACCATCGGCACCAGCGCGATCAGGGCGGCGGCGGTCATCTGGTTCGGATCGACGCCGATGGCGCCCTTCAGCCCGGCGATCCCCACCGTGACGACCCTGGTGTCGTCGCCGCTGGTGATGATCAGCGGCCACATGAAGTTGTTCCAGGACGCGATGACGGTGATGATCGCCAGGGTGCCCATGGCGGGGCGCGACAGCGGCAGGACGATGCGCAGCAGGATCGTGAGGGGCCCGGCGCCGTCGATGCGCGCCGCGTCCTCCAGCCCGGCGGGCAGGGCGCGGAAGAACTGCCGCATGAGGAAGATGCCGTACGGCGTGCCGAGCAGATAGGGCGCGAGCAGCCCCCACCAGGTGTTCACCAGGTTCAGCTCGCGCATGATGAGGAACAACGGGATCATCGTGACGGCGCTGGGCACCATCATCGTGGCCACGTACAGCCAGAAGAGCACGTCGCGGCCGCGGAAGCGGAGCCGGGCGAACGCATAGGCGGCGAACGTGGTGAACACCAGCTGGCCGGCCGTCAGCGCGACGGTCATCAGCACCGAGTTGCCGAGGTAGCCGGCGAAGCCGGAGTCCAGCACCTTGGCGAGGTTGTCGAAGGTGGGCGGCAGGCCCGGCTCCCACGGCCGGGTGGAGTTGAGCTGCCGCGGCGTCTTCAGCGCGGTCAGCGCGACCAGCAGGTAGGGGAAGACGGAGACGAAGGCCCCGATGATCAGCGTGAGATAGAGCGCGGTGCGCTTGGCCATGGTCCCTCCTCAGCTCAGGTCGTAGGTGGTGCGCTTGCCGAAGAACCGGACCTGGGCCAGCGTCACCGCGAGGATCAGCAGGAACAGCAGCGTGGCGAGCGTCGAGGCGTAGCCGAAGTCGAACTGCCGGAAGGCGGTCTCGTAGATCCTGAAGTTGAGCACCTCGGTGCTGTCCTGCGGACCGCCGTCGGTCATCGCGTACACCGTGTCGAAGATCTGGAACGCGCCGACCAGGTTCGTCACGGTGACGAAGAACGTCGTGGGGTTCAGCAGGGGCAGGGTGATCTGGAAGAAGCGCTGGACCGGGCTCGCGCCGTCGGTGGCCGCCGCGTCGTACAGCTCCTGCGGGACGCCCTGCAGGCCGGCCAGGAAGAACAGCATGGTGTAGCCGGTGAACTGCCAGACGGTGACCAGCGCGACCGACGGCAGCGCCCACGAGGGGTCGGTCAGCCAGTTCGGCCCGGCCACGCCGACGGTGTCGAGCAGCCGGTTCAGCACCCCGTCCCGCGGATCGAAGATCCAGGTCCAGACCAGCCCCATCACGATCGGCGTGGCCATCCACGGCACGACGAACAGCGCGCGGTAGAACGCCACGCCCTTGACCCGCTGGTTGAGCAGCAGGGCCAGCAGCAGGCCGAGGACGGTCTGCAGCGGGACGCTCAGCAGGACGAACAGCACGGTCACCCAGACCGAGTGCCAGGTCCCGCCGTCGCCCGCGAGCCGCCGGTAGTTGTCGAGCCCGGCGAAGGTCGGGGCGGACAGCAGCTCCCAGTGGAACAGGCTCAGGACGAACACGATCAGGAGCGGGAGCAGCAGGAAGGCCAACACGCCGAACAGGCTCGGGGCGATGAACAGGTAGGCGTACCAGTGCGCGGGCCGGCGGCGCTTCCGCGCGGCCTTCGGCGCGCGGTCTGCGGACCCGGACGCGGCCTTGCGCACCGGTCCCGGCGCAGGTTCGGGCGCCGCGCTCGCCGTCCGCTCGGTCAGGTGGTCGGCGCCGCTGGTCACGACGGCTCCCTACGGGTCGGGACCATGAGCCGCCGGGTCGTCTCCAGACCCCACTCGTCCAGCGCGGCGATCGGGTCGCTGGACCCGCGCAGCCCGCCGCCGGCCGCGATGTGCTCGGCCCACTCCTCCCGGGCCTCGACCTCCGGCCGGGCCATGATGCAGTCGGGATCGTTGACCCACCAGCGGGCGTGCAGGAACTCCCGGGCCGCCCCCGTGAGCCGGGCGCCGAGCTGCGACGGCTGGCTCAGGTCGCCCGCCCTCGGCAGCAGCCTGGGGGCGGTGTCGGGGCTGACGCGCATGATGTCGGCCAGGCCGATGCTCGGGAGCATGGGGGCTCCGCAGGCGTGCAGCGTGGCCTGCGGGCCCGCGCCCTCGCGGATGAGCTCCAGCCCGCGCCGGTAGGCGGCGATGGGGTCGAGGTCCTCGTGCCGCTGGCCGGCGAGCGCGCCCGCGTAGAGGTAGTCGAGCTTGAAGTGGCTCACCCCGAGGGCGGCGAGCTGCCGGAAGACCTCGGTGAGATGGGCGGCGGCGTCCGGGTGGGTGACGTCGAGCACCGCGAGGTCCTGGTCCCACATGACCCCCGCGTGCGCGCCCCCGACGAGCCAGTCGGGGTGGTCGCGGAAGATGCGGCTGCGCCGGCCGACGAGGAAGGGCGCCGTCCAGAGGCCCGCCCGCTTGCCGGCCTCCAGGATGGCGCCGACGGACCGTTCCAGCGAACCGAAGCCGGGGCGGAGCTCCAGCCAGTCGCCGATCTCGGCCTCGTAGCCGTCGTCGATGAGGAACATGTCGGCGTCGATGCCGTGCCGCTCGGCGAGGGCGAGGTTGTCGATGACGTCGGCGTCGGTGACCTTGTCCCAGTAGCCGTACCAGGAGCACCACATGGGCGGCACTGCGGGGAAGTCGGCCGGGGCGCGGCCTTCGGCCATCCGCCGCGCCCACCACCGCAGCGCCGCGGGGAGGTCGCCGTCGAACTCGTGGCGCGTCACGGGCCCGTCGGCCGAGACCACGAGCCGGTCGCCGGCCCGGTGGGCCCTGATGGAGGGCACCTGGTCCGGCCCCGTCCCGGAGAAGAGCGAGACCGGGCCGCCGTCACCGGGGTCGACCGCCAGCAGGCCCTCCCCCTGGAACGCCCCGGCCGGCACGGGCGTCTCCGGGCGGTAGCAGATGGTCTGCACGTTGCCGTCGGCGGCGCGCGGCGGCGCCTCGTCGAGCCGGTAGGCGCCGGTCGGGCTCCACGACTGCCAGCCGAACTCGAACACCCGCGTTCGGTTCGACAGGCGGGTGATCTCTCCGATCACGGTGAACGACATCGGGTCTCTCGCTTCCAGGAGAGTTATAAAGGAGACCATCATTAGTAGCATTCGGAAGATCCGTCAGGCAATGCCCGCTTGCTGACGGATCTGCGTACGCTTAGGCTTGGCCACCTGACCCGCTGTCAAGTTCCTCCGAACTTTAGAAGGGCCCCTTCTGATGTCGCGCATGCCATCGCAGGGCGGCGATCTGTCGAGGTTGCGGCAGCTCAACGCGCTGTCCCTGATCAAGGTCCTGCGCGGGGCGGAGGCCGCGACGCTGTCCGCGCTCGCCGAGCGCACCGGCCTGTCGCGGCCCTCCACCAAGGAGGTCATCGACGAGCTGACCGGCCTCGGCTGGGTGGAGGAGGTGCCCCCGGCCCCCGGCACCATGGGGCGGCCGGCGCGGCGCTACCGGTTCCGCGCGGACGGCGGCCACCTCATGGGCGTCGACGTCGGCGCGCACAACATCCGCGCGGCCCTCGCCGACCTGGACGGCAACGTCCTCGCCGAGACGCGCCGCCGCACCCGCCCCGACGCGCCGATCGAGGAGCGGCTGGCGGCGATCGAGCAGGCCGCCGCGGCCTGCCTGGAGCTGGGCGGGCTGACGATGGCCGACCTGTGGACGGTGGCGGTCGGCACCACCGGGCTGGTCACGCCCGAGGGGCGGGTCATCATGTCGGCGTCGATCCCGGCGTGGCGCGACCTCGACCTCGCCGGGCTGCTGGGCGGGATGTTCCCCTGCCGGGTGCTGGTCGAGAACGACAGCCGCCTGGCCGCCCTCGCCGAGACCAGGCGCGGCGTCGCCAGGGACGCCAAGGACGTGGTCTTCCTGCACATAGGGCGCCGCATGGGCACCGGCCTGATCATCGACGGCAGGCTCCACCGGGGCTTCGGGGCCGCCGCGGGCGAGATCGTCATGCTGCCGGAGGCGCACTGGGTGACCGCGCCGGAGGACCTCAACGACGCCGCCGTCGTCCCCGCCAGCGTGCCGCCGGAGGACGCCGCCGGCTTCACCCTGGCCGCCGCGCGCAACAACGACCCGGCGGCCCTGGCCGCCGTCGGACGCTTCACCGACAAGCTCGCGATCGGCACCGCCGCGGCGATCCTGCTGCTCGATCCCGAGATCGTGGTGCTCGGCGGCGGCTTCTCCCGCTCCGCCGACGTGCTGCTGCCGCTCCTGCGGTCCAGACTGGAAGGGGTCTGCCTGCGCATGCCGCAACTCCGGGGGTCCACGCTCGGCGACGAATGCGTGGTGCTCGGCGCCATCGACTACGCCATAGAGCACCTCGACCAGCTCTTCTTCGCCCCCGACGCCCCGGCCCTGCGCCCGCCGGTGCGACCGGCCGCCTCGACGGTGGTGGCCGACCCGGTGTGAGGGGCCGGGCGGCCTGATCAGTGGCCGGTTTCGGTGGCCTTGAAGGTGCGCGGGACCAGGGTCAGGACGAGGACGAGGGTGATGGCGATCAAGATGGCCGAGACGCCTGCGGTCAGGTGGAGCGCGTCCACGTACGCCTCGCGGGCTACGCGGGCGATGTAGTCGCCGGTAGGGCCGCCGATGTCGGCGGCGTGGTCGATGGCGCTGCCGATCGAGTCCTTGATGTGGGGTGTGGGGACGCTGTCCAGGAAGTGGCGGTAGGCGACGGCGGTGATGCTGCCGAGGAGGGCGACGCCGAACGCGACGCCGAGTTCGTAGGCGGTCTCGGAGACGGCGGCGGCTCCGCCGGAGCGTTCGGGCGGGGCCGCCGACAGCATGACCGAGGCGGAGGCGGTGATGCCCATGCCGTCGCCGATGCCGAAGGTGACCAGGGCGAACGCGACGACCGGGTAACTGAGGCCGCCCTGTGCGAGGGCGATGGCGGTGAAGCCGAGGACCAGGGCGACCAGGCCCGCCGCCAGGACTCTGCGGACGCCGAATCTGGCGGTCAGCCTTGGAGTGGAGAGGGAGGACACCAGCAGCGCGATGGCTAGTGGGCTCATGTGCAGCCCAGCCCGCAGGGGGCTGTAGCCCTCGACGTACTGCATCCAGAGTGACAGCAGGTAGAGGGCGGCGCCGATGCCCATCATGCCGGTGAAGGTGACCAGCGCGGCGGCGGTGAAAGGGCGGCCGGCGAACAGCCGGACGTCCAGGAGGGGGTCGGTGGAGCGGAGCTGGCGGCGCACGAACCAGGCGAGCAGGGCGAGGCCGGCCAGCAGCAGGAGCGGGGCGATCGACCACAGGCCGGACTTGGTGAGCTGCTTGACGCCCGCGACCAGCAGGACCATGCCGGCGATCGACAGCGGGACGTCGAACAGGTTGAGCGGGACGGTGCTGGGCGTGCGCGACTCGGGCAGCAGCCAGGCCCCGACGGTGAAGGTGACCAGGATGACCGGGACGTTCACCCAGAAGGCGGCCGACCAGCCGAACGCCTCTACCAGGGTGCCGCCGAGCACGGGTCCGACGGCGACGCCGACGCCCGCGGCGGCGGCCCAGACCGCGATCGCGGTGGCCCGCTGGCGCGCGTCGGTGAACACGTGCCGGATCAGCGAGAGCGTGGACGGCATGATCAGGGCGCCGCCGCAGCCGAGCAGCACGCGGGCGGCGATGAGCTGCCAGGGCTGCGTGGACAGGGCGGCGGCGATCGAGGCGGCGCCGAACACGGCGAGGCCGGTCAGGAACAGCCGGCGGCGGCCCCAGCGGTCGCCGACGGCGCCGGCGGTGACCAGCAGGCCGCCGAGCACCAGGCCGTAGACGTCGATGATCCACAGTTGGGCGATGGCGCCGGGGCGCATGTCGTCGATCAGCGACGGCAGCGCCACGTTGAGGATCGTGGCGTCCATGGCCACGATCAGCAGGCTGGCGGCCAGCACCGCGAGGATGCCCCAGCGTCTCATCGATCCCCCGACCTCTCGACTGGTCACTCATCGTAGTGATCAATTCACGCCTGGTCGGCGGCCGGGGTGGTGCGTCGCGCGAAGCGGCGGGCGATCGGCTCGGCGGTGGCGCCGTGGAGCACGACGCTGAACAGCACGGTCGCGCACATGACGTTGACGACGAAGTCGGAGTCCTCGTCCGGCAGCTGCGTGACGGCGAGGACGCCGAAGACGATGGAGGTGACGCCGCGCGGCCCGAAGAAGCCGATCAGGGTGCGTTCGGCGCGGTCGAACCCCGTGCCGGTGAGCGAGAGGACCACCGGGACGAACCGGGCGGCGGTGAGGGCGAACAGCGCGTAGGCGGCGACGGCCGGGGCGATGCCGTCGGCGAACTCGTCGGCGGTCATCTTGCCGAAGGTGAACCACAGCGCCAGCGCCATCAACTGCGCGGCGTCGCGCACCAGGCCGAGGTCGTCGTCGCCGATGTCGCGGGCGACGGCGGCGTACCAGAGGCCGGCGATGAAGGCCGCGACGAAGCCGTTGCCGCCCATCAGGTTGGAGGCGGCGTAGGCCATGAACGGCAGCGCCAGGCTCGCCAGGCGGAGGCTGCCGGTGCGGGCCCAGCCGGTGGCCAGCGCCCGGCGGGCCAGCCAGGAGACCGGCAGGCCGAGGGCGGTGCCGGCCACGACGGCGAGCCCGGCGCCCCGGACGGCCTCGAAGGCGAGGTCGGTGAAGGTGCTGCCCCGCACGGCGACCAGGTTGGCGACGCAGAAAACGAAGATCGGCGAGATGATCCCGTCGTTGAAGCCGCCCTCGATGTTCAGGGCGGCCCGCACCCGTACCGGGACCCTGCGGTCGCGCACGAAGGTCGTGGCCGGGGCCAGGTCCATGGGCATGACGACCAGCGCGGTGACCGCGAGCAGCCACCACTCGGTGCCGGGGAACAGCAGGGCGCCGGCGAGGACGGCCAGGAGCACCGAGGCCGGCAGGGCGAGGCCGAGCAGGCGGATCGGGACGCCGGGGCCGTTGAGGTGCTCGTAGTCGCGGGTCTCGGTCGCGTCCACGAACAGCAGGACGGCCAGCACGAGTTCGACGCCGATCTCGAAGCCGTGCGTCTCCAGGTCGACGGGCACGGCCGGGTCGGGGCCGCGGGTGAGGACGATGCCGGCCACCGCGAAGGCGATCGGCGCGGTGACGCTCCAGCGCGCCAGCCGGTCCGAGACCAGGGCCCACACGAACAGCAGGGACAGCAGGATCAGGAAGGCGGGCATGGACGACTCGCAGCTTCGGTACGGGGAACGCCCGCCGGAGCGGTGACCTGGCCGGCGGTGCGCGAGGCTCCGTCCGGACCGCCGAGGATCGCGGGAGTCCCCGCAGCGTAACGCGGTCGCGGTCCCGGGCCGGGGATCTCCGGGCGCGAGTCCGCCACCGGTGTGTCCGCAGGTCGGGCTATGGATGGCGGACATCGCCGCGAGGCCGTCGCGATCGCCCCGATGCGGCCCGTTCGGGATGCGCGCCAACCAACGGCGCACTCGGGGCATCCAAAAGAGACGATCATGTCTTTTAACGGGAGGAGTCCCCGTGGCCACCGAACCGCTGCTGCCCGGCGAGCCGTCGCGGCTGGGCGACTACTGGCTGGCCGGACGGTTGGGCGCGGGCGGGCAGGGGGTGGTGTACGAGGGTTACGGCCCCGGCGGCGAGCGGGTCGCGGTCAAGACCCTGCACGCCGACTACTCCGCCGAGCACCGCCGCCTGTTCCACCGGGAGGTGCAGGCGGTGCGGCGGGTCGCGCAGTTCTGCACGGCCCGGGTGCTGGCGGTCGAGCTGGAGTCGACGCCGCCGTACATCGTCAGCGAGTACGTCGCGGGTCCGACGCTGGGGCAGGCGGTGGAGGCGAACGGCCCCTACCGGGCCGGCGACCTGTACCGGCTGGCGATCGGGATCGCCACGGCGCTGACCGCGATCCACCGGGCCGGGGTGCTCCACCGGGACCTCAAGCCGGCCAACGTGCTGCTGGGCCCGGACGGGCCGCGCGTGATCGACTTCGGTGTCGCCCGGACCGACGACACCTCGCGCAGCGCGACCGGGATGAAGGGGACGCCCCGGTACATGGCGCCGGAGGTCTTCCGCGGGCACACGCCCACCTTCGCCGTCGACGTCTGGGCGTGGGGCGCGACCGTGCTGTTCGCGGCGACCGGTCGGCCGCCGTTCGAGGGCGAGAGCATGCCGCAGTTGATGCATGGCGTGCTGAATTTCGAGCCCGACACCTCTGTGCTCCCCGATGTGCTGAGGCCGGTGGTCAGCGCGGCGCTGGCCAAGGACCCCTCGTCGCGGCCGACCTCGCATCAGTTGCTGATGGAGCTGCTGATGGCCACGCAGGACGCCGATCTGCTCCAGCAGGGCGAGCAGGCGGCCGCGGACGTCCGCCCGCCGGTCGCGGACGCGCCAACGCTCGGCGAGCGCGCCGAGGCGGTCTTCCAGAGTCTGGACGCGGCCGCGCAGGCGGCCGTTCCGTCAATCCTGCTGCGCATGGTGTCGGGCGGGGACGATCTGCTGCGGCCGGCGGCGCGCGCCGAGTTCGGCGACGACCGGGTCCCGGAGGCCGCGATCGAGGCCGTGCTGTCCTCGTTCACCCAGGCGGGCCTGCTGACCTGGGACGGCCGGAACTTCACGATCGCCACGGCCGCGCTGCTGCGGGCCTGGCCCCGGCTGCGCGACTGGGTCGAGGCCGAGCGGGCGGGCCTGGTCGTCCACCAGGAGCTGGCGAGCGGGGTGCGGCTGTGGGAGTCCCATGGCCGCAAGAGGAGCGACCTGTTCCACGGCACGCGTCTCGACCGCACCCTGGCCTGGGCCGCCGAGGGCCGCCGTCACCTCACCGTCAACACCGCCGAACGCGCATTCCTGAACGCCGCCGCCCGCCGCCGCTCCACCCTTCGCCACGCCGTGCTGGGCGGTCTGGCGCTGCTGCTGGCGGTGTCGCTCGGCGCCGGATCCCTGATCTTTTTGCAGAGCCGGACCGTGGCCCGGCAGCGCGACGCCGCCATCGGCAGGCAGCTCGTGGCGCAGGCCCTCCAGCTGCGGCGCACCGACCCCGTCCTTGCGCGGCGTCTGGCGGTGGCCGCCGCGGCGCTGGCCGGGGACACCCCCGACACCCACAACGCGCTGCTCACCGTGGCGTCGCAGTGGGAGCGGGACATCTGGCCGGCGCCCGGCATCGACGGCTCGTGGTTCGCCCTGCCGCCACGGCGCACCGGCCCGCAGGTCTTCTCCAAGCAGAACACCCTCGCCCTGGTCGATCCCGACGCCCGGCGCCCGGGGCGCACGATCACCGTCCCCGGCGCCAAGCTGATGGAGGTGGACCTGACCTCCGACGGCCGGCGGATGCTCACCCGCCAGCAGGACGGGACCCTGGTGATGTGGGACGTCGCCTCCGGCGCGCCCGCTCCCCTGCCTTACAAGCTGCCCTACCAGCAGGCGGACGAGTTCTGGCTCGGCCCTACGGGGACGAAGCTGGTGGCGGGCGGCAAGGGCAAGATCAGGGTGCTGGAGACCGCCACCGGCAAGGAGCTGCGCGCCGTCAAGGTCGACTACGAGGCGGACGGCCTGGCGCTGTCCCCCGACGACCGCACCATGCTGGTGCCGGTCGCCGACGGCAATGGCAAGCAGCGGCTGGCCTGGTGGGACCTGACCACCGGCAAGGAGATCAACGCACCGCGCATGCCCAGGGGGGTGCCCCGAAAGCCGCGGCAGCTCACCCACACGGCGTTCAGCCCGGACGGGCGGTTCGCCGCGACCCGCTTCGGCGAGGAGCTCCTCGTCCTGAACGCCCGCACCTACGAGGTCCGCACCACCCTCGCGCTTCCCGCGCAGGACCGGAACAGCGCCCCCGAAGCCCTGATGTTCAGCCCCGACGGCGAGCACCTCGCCACCGCCATGACGTTGTGGAGCACCGAGATCGGCACCAGCGCGCGGCCCTACCTGCGCCACCGGACCGACGTGCCGTGCCGCAACACCCGCTTCACCGGCGACGGCGCGAGCCTGTCCTGCTTCGACTCCTGGCGGCGGTTCCAGACGATCGACGTCGCCGCGTTCGTCCGCCCGCGGCGCGTCGCCGACACCTACAACAGGTCGGCGATCAGTCTGGACGGGTCCACCCTGGCCGCGGGCGGGATCAGCTCCGACACCGTCCAGGTCTGGGACACCGCGACCGGCGCCCGCCGCGAGGCGATCAAGCTTCCGTACAAGCTCGGGTCGCCGGAGGACCCCACGATCTTCCTGTCGCGCGACGGCCGCTCGCTCGGCGTCCTCCGCAAGGACGGCTCGGTCGAGATCTGGGACGTCAGGGCGCGGGCCAAGCGCCTCACCCTGAACCCGGGCCCGCAGGCGGACCTCATGCCCACGCCCTCGTTCTCCCCCGACGGCAAGGCGCTGGCCACCCTGGCCCCCGGCGAGAAGAACAGCGTCCCGACCGTGCTGACGTTCTGGGACACCGCCTCCGGGCGGTCCCTCGGCCAGGCCCGCACCACACCGCAGGCCGCCGGTCACGGCGGCTCCGACACCCGGATCGTGTGGAGCGGGGACGGCCGCAGGGTCGTCTCCGCCACCGAACTCGGCGTGGTGGAGTTCCCGTCCGGCAAGACGGTCGTCCCGCCGGGCGCCCTGCCGTCCACGGTGACGCGGTCGGTGCAGGCCCTCAGCGCGGACGGCACCCTCGCCACGGTCGACCAGCGCGCCTTGGTCTTCTGGAAGGCCGGCGATCTCAAGCAGGCCGGTCCCCCCATCTGGCTCCCGGAGGGCACCGCCCCGAACGTCGCGTTCTCCCCGGACGGCCGGCTGGCCGCCACCGCCGACGGCCAAGGCAAGATCGACATCTGGGACGTCGCCGGGAAGCGCCGCGTCGGGCTCCCGCTCACCGGCCACACCTACGACTCCGGCAGCAGTACCCAGATCGGGTCGCTGGCGTTCAGCGCCGACGGCTCGCGCGTGCACAGCGTGGGGCGGGCCGACGGCAGGCTCGTCACCCACCTCATCGCCCCCGGGCTGCTCAAGCGGGACCTCTGCAAGGCGTCCGGGCAGCTCACCGAGCGGGAATGGAGGACCCACGTCCAGGACCTCGACCACCGGAAGACCTGCTAGTCCGCAGCGGTATGCCGAAAGGTGCTCCCCATGCCAGGACCTCTGCTGTTCCTGCTCGTCGTCTTCGGATCCATCGCCGCCTTCATCGGCGTGCTGTTCGCCGTCGGGTTCGTCTTCGCGGGGATCGCGTCCCTGTTCTCCGGCGGGGGCAGATCCGGTGCCGGCGGCCTTTCCGGAAGCGGCTCGTCCACGGGGGTCTCCGGTCCCTTCGGCTCAAAGAACGGCGACTACGGCGTGTCAGGTCCCGGCGAGGACGGGGACGGCGGAGACGGTTGCGGAGGCTGCGGCGGTTGACGCCCTGAAGCCGGAAAAAGGGGCGAAGGTCCCACCGGCGCGGGCCGCTCGGCACTGCCCGCGACCACCCTGCCGGTGCGAGCGTGGAAGCGAGCCTAGGAGGTCGTGATGCAGGTCATTCCCGGTCAGCGCTGCGTCGTCGTCGGTGTGGACGGTTCCCCCAACTCGGTCGCCGCGCTCCACCGCGCCGCGGCCGAGGCGCAGCGCCGGCACGCCCGGCTGGACGTCGTCCGCGTGCTGGAGCCCGGGGACGGCGCCCCGCAGGCGTTCCGGGCCGCCACGGCGTGGCTGCGCCTGCGCGCCCTCGCCTCCCGCGAGATCCCGCGGTCCCAGCACGTGACCACCCGGTTGCGCGTCGTGCACGGCGTCCCGGCGGACGCCCTGGTCGCGGCGGCCGACCGCGCCGAGCTGCTGGTCCTGGGGGCGCGCGAGCACTCCGAGCACGGCGGCCTGTTCGGAGGCGACACCGTGCCGGCGGTCCGGTCGAACGCGGCGTGCCAGATCGTGATCTGCGCCGACCAGGCCGCCGCCGCGCAGGACGACTGACCGGCGCTCCGCCGGGTTCTGGCGGCCCGGTCAGTCCTCCAGCGGGGCGCGCCACACCAGCGCGGTCCCGCCGCCGCGGCGCTTGTGGACGGTCATCGTCCCGCCGACGCCCTCGGCGCGCTCCTCCATGTTGCGCAGCCCGCTGCGCCGCCCGGTCTCGGGGATGCCGACGCCGTCGTCCTCGACCCGCAGCACCAGGTCGTCGCCGATCTCGATCGAGACCGCGGCCTGCGAGGCCCGCGCGTGCCGGGCGATGTTGGACAGCGACTCGTTGACCACGGCGATCAGGTGCTCGCCCAGCGCGTCCGGCACGACGGTGTCGAGCAGGCCGTCCAGCCGGACCGAGGGCGCGAACCCCAGGTGCTCGGTGGCGGCGTCCACCGCCGCGTGCAGCCGGGTGCGCAGGCTCTCCTCCCCCGGCACCGTCTGCAGCGCGAAGATCGTCGACCGGATCTGCCGGATGGTGTCGTCCAGGTCGTCCACCGCGCGCTGGACGCGCAGCCGCACGTTCGGCTCCTGGGCGAGCTTGCTCGCGCTCATCAGCGTCATGGCGGTGGCGAACAGGCGCTGGATGACGGTGTCGTGCAGGTCCTTGGCGATGCGGTCGCGGTCCTCCAGCAGGATCAGCCGCTCGGCGTCGCGGCGCCGGTCGGCGAGCTCCAGCGCGATCGCGGCCTGCCCGGCGAACGCCTCCAGCAGCCGCTGGGTGCCGTCGGAGAAGGCCGGGCCGCCCGGGGCGCTGGCCACCGAGATCACCCCTTTGGCCGAGGCCCCCAGGCCGAGCGGCACCACCAGCAGCGGGCCGACGGCCAGGCCGTCGGGGACGGCGGCGGCGCGCGCCGCGTCCTGCCCCTCGGCCAGCCGCTGCGGCTCGCCGGTGCGGTAGACGCCGCCGGCCACCTCGTGGTCGAGGGGGACGCGCAGCCCGCGCAGGTCGCCGGCGCGGTCGCCGTCGGCGGCGGCGATCACGAACGACCCGTCGGCCTCGTCGGCCAGCGCCACGGCGGCCAGGCCCGCCTCGGTGATCTCCCGGGCGCGCTTGGCGAGCAGGGCCGTGACCTGCTGCGGGTCGTTGCCCGACAGCAGCTCGGTGGAGATCTCCGCCGACGCCTCCAGCCAGCGCTGGCGGCGGCGCCCCTCCTCGTACAGGCGGGCGTTCTCGATCGCGACGCCCGCGGCGGTGGCCAGGGCGGTGACCACGACCTCGTCCTCCTCCTCGAAGGCGCCGCCGCCCTGCTTCTCGGTAAGGTAGAGGTTGCCGAACACCTCGTCGCGGACCCGGATGGGCACGCCCAGGAAGGTCCGCATCGGCGGGTGGTTGGCGGGGATGCCGTGGGACTCGGGGTGCTCGGTGAGGTCGGGTAGGCGAAGCGGGCGCGGCTCTTTGATCAGCAGGCCGAGGATGCCGCGGCCGTGCGGCCAGTGCCCGATCTCGGCGATCTCCTCCTCGGTGACGCCGACCGTGATGAACTCCACCAGCCGCTCGCCGTGCTCGTCGATCACTCCCAGGGCGCCGTAGCGGGCGTCGACCAGGGTGGTGGCCGCCTCGATGATGCGGCGCAGCACCGAGCCCAGGTCCAGCTCGCTGCCGATGGAGACCACGGCCTCCAGCAGCGCGTGCACCCGGTCGCGGGTGGCGCGCGCCGCCTCCAGCCGCGCCTGGAGCTCGGTCAGCAGGTCGTCCAGCTTGAGCTGGGGCAGCACCAGCCGGGCTCGGTCCGTTCCGGGATAGTCTTGGGGCACGCGGCCATTATCCACCGCCCCGCGATCCTTCTTGCAGATAGGGACTTTGGTCCCGAAATGGGGGATCTTCCGCCCTACCCCGGGGCGGGCGGCCCCTCTAGCGTCGGATCCGGCGGCCCTCCCCGGCCGCGCGACGAGAGGATCCAGCCCCATGACCGCCCCCGCCGAAAAGAAGGTCGTCCGCGTGTTCCTGGTGGACGACCACGAGGTCGTCCGGCGCGGCGTCGCGGCGCTGCTGACCACCGAGGACGACATCGAGGTGGTGGGCGAGGCCGGGACGGCGGCCGAGGCCCTGGCGCGGATACCGGCGGCCCGCCCGGACGTGGCGGTGCTGGACGTGCGGCTGCCCGACGGCGACGGGGTCGGGGTGTGCCGGGAGGTGCGCTCGCGGCTGCCGGAGGTGGCGTGCCTGATGCTGACCTCCTTCGACGACGAGCAGGCGCTGTTCGACGCGGTCATGGCGGGCGCCTCGGGGTACGTGCTCAAGCAGATCCACGGCTCGGACCTGGTCGGCGCGGTCCGCACCGTGGCCTCGGGCCAGTCGCTGCTGGACCCGCGCAGCACCGCCCGGATGCTCAACCGCCTGCGCGAGCGCCAGGAGCGCAAGGACCCCCTGGCCGCCCTGTCGGACCAGGAGCGGCAGATCCTGGAGCTGATCGGTGAAGGGCTGACCAACCGCCAGATCGGCGAGCGCATGTTCCTGGCCGAGAAGACCGTCAAGAACTACGTGTCCAACCTGTTCGCCAAGCTCAACATGAGCCGCCGCACCCAGGCCGCCGCCTTCGCCGCCCAGCTCAAGGCCGGAACCTCCAGGAACGGCGCCAAGGAAGCCTGACCCGGCGCTTCCCGGCCTCCTGCGGAGCCTCGCGGCCCGGTCCTCACGTCCTGCGCAGGCCGGCGGCGACCGGGGCGGCCGGGTACTGATCAGGAGCGCAACCGGGGCCGTCGGGCTCGCCCAGACGCAGCAGTATCTGCGGATAGGCCCCGGAGCAGAACCGGACGCGGATGAACTCGCGCAGCTCGGGGATCTCCAGCGCCTGGGTGTGGAAGGCCGCCGCCAGGCCGTGCTCGGCTCCGGCCCGCAGCAGCACGCGCTGGAGCGCCTGCCCGGCCCGCAGCCATGCGTGCGGGCCGTCCGTCCTGGTCGTGATCAGCAGACCGGTGCCGGTCACCGAGGGCCGCGCGCCCCATCCCTGGCCGTGGACGGAGCAGTGCGGCGGGTCGTCGGGATGGGCGTCCTGGTGGACCTCGGCTTGTCGCACGTCCTCAGCCGGGGGTTTCCCGCGGACGGTCTCGGCCTCGCGTCCGGGCGAGCAGTGCCGGGCGTGGTCGGCGGCGTGCGTGAGGACGACCAGGGCCCCTTTGGTGTGCGTCCCGACGAGCCGGAGCAGCCCGGCCCCCTCCGCCTCGGCCTCGAAGCGCAGCGCCGACAGGATCGGGCCGATCAGCGCCGAGGCCCGGAAGGCGCCCCGGTGGGTGCGGCGCCGCCCGGCCTGCGCGCACATTCGCTGGGCGTCCTCCAGCACCGGGAGCGGCCCGCCGATCCGCGCCTCGGCCAGCAGGAGGGGCCGCGCGGGGTCGGGAAGGGCGTGGATCTCGGGCGCGCGCCCGGCCGCCCTGATCGCCAGCCGCAGGGTGTGGAGCGCCGCGCCGCCGCTGATCAGCGTCTCCCGGCCGCCGCTCTCCGCGCTCAACCGGATGCGGTCGCCGTGGACCGTGAACCACCAGGGCCGGGTGCCGGGCAGCGACGGGGCCCACGCCGCGGTCTCGACCGCCCGCCGGGCGACCGCGTCGATGTGTCCGGGGGACGAAGCGTCGTCCTCGCCGCTTCCGGTGGCGTCCATGGATTCTCCTTGTCGGGCGGAGAATCCAGATCACCACCGGCGGAGGGTCCGGCGTCAGGGACGAAGGTCCATCCCGCCCGGGACCTCTGGCACGTCACCGGTCCCGGGGCGGTGTTCGGCGGGCGGCCGACCCGTCATCCGGTGTCCAGCTGGTACCGGGCAGGGAGACCGGCCCGCCGCATCAGCTCGTTGAGCCCCTTGCGGGGCACGTACGCCGGGCAGCGGTCGACGGCGCGCTCCAGGTCGTCGGCGCCGAGCCGGACGACCAGTTCGGCGAAGACCTCGGGCGGCGCCTGGGCGAGCACCCGGACGTCGGGCCAGGCCGGGCCTATGCCCGGGACCGGCCGCCCGACGCGGGAGAACAGCTCGTCCAAGGGGCCGCGGTGGCGCGGCAGCCGTTCGGCGGCGAAGATCCATATCTGCGGGTCGGCGCCCAGCTCGGCGCGCAGCCGCTCGCCCAGGTGGCCCCAGAACACCTCGGGATAGCCGCGGTTGTCGAACGTGCCGAAGTGGCCGAACCGGCCGAAGCGCTCCACGATGCGGATCAGGAGGTCGATGCGCGTCGCCGAGCGCAGCACGTCGGGGGTGTTCCGGTCGTTGAGCACGCGGTACAGCAGGAACCGCCGTGTCCAGCCCAGCTGCCGCAGCACCGGCCACCAAGCCCAGTCGGGAACCTTCCCCTCGCGGTGGCCCAGACGGTTGGCCACCTGGAGATCCCACGGGGTGAGGAGGGCGGCGGTGAGGTCGTCGGGACAGTCCGAACAGGCGATCAGGACCCGCCGCTGGAGCCGCCCGAACGGCTCGCGCCGGTGGGCGGCCAGCACGGCGGCCCAGTCCACGGGCCCCTCCGCCAGCGTCGCGGCGAGGACCGCGTCGCCGTCCAGCACCGTTTGGACCGCGCGCAGCGCCGCGATCAGTTCGCCGGTCCTGGCCGCGTGCCGTCCGGGCGTCCCGGTTCCGGGCCGCTGCTCCGCGCTCGGCATGGGCGGGGTCACGGGGTCGGCGACATGCGGCCCGTCGATGTCGCGGTCGCTCGGGGTTCGGACGGGCCGGTACCAGGGCGGCGTCACGTCCAGCAGCGGGCTCAGCCGCCGCAGCAGGGCCGGTCGCTGCGTCCCATGGCGGTGAAGGGGGAGCAGCTCCGCCAGGAACCGGCCTTTGTCGTCGCGGGTGAACGGGTCGTGCCCGAGTTCCAGCATCCGCAGGACGCCCTCGGTGTCATGGTGCGCCATCCGGCCGAACAGTTCGTCGCGCTGGTCCGCCAGCTCCGGCGGCATCGGGCCGCGCTGCCTGTCGCCCCACGTGCGCGGGACGGCGAAGCAGCCGGAGGACGCGCCGCCGAAGACCACCAGCGCGTCCTCGCGCCGCATCTCCTCGGCCGAGTGGTGCGGTGTGCGCAGTTCGCCGTTCTCGAACCACAACTGATGCCGCTCGCCTCGGCAGTGCACCGTCGCGGGGACGGGAGCGCGCACCACGCGCGGCCCGACCGGGCCTTCAGGGGCGGCCCGTCCGGGGAACAGCGCCGCGCTCACCAGCGGATGCAGATCGTCAGGGGTGAGCCGTCCGGCGCGCAGCAACTCCAGGTCGGGCGACATCCGCCACTGGGCCGCGGCCAGCCGGGGAATGCGCACGTCGCGCCGCACCGCCCGCAGGGCGCCGTCCGGGGCGAGCGTGATCACCGGCGCCGGGAACTGCACCTGGAGACGCCGCTGCTCGGGCGGGAGGCGGCGCAGGCTCCCGATCAGGGCGGGGCCGAGCTTGTGCGCCGCCCAGGGCGCCTCCTCCCACCAGCGCCTCTCGGCGTAACCGGCGGCCGCGTACACCTCCTTGAGCCCGTCGCCGCCGGCGGCGAGCGCTTCGGCCAGCCGACCCTTCTCCTGGAGCAAGGTGATCCATTCAGCCCGTGCCACCGGGTCCGACGGTTCCGGACCCTCGCGGGGCAGCAGGCTCCGGTCCCGGAGACGGCCATCGGCTTCGAAGAACGGCGCGCGCTCGCGTCCGCCCTCCAGGGCGAGCAGCCCTGCGGCCTTCCCGGCGTCCCACAGGCAGCGCAGCTCGCCCGTCCACTCATCCCGGTAGGGGGCGTCTCGTCCGAGGGTGAGAACGAACCGCGTAGTGCCCTTCTTGCGAAGCGGGGACTCCAGGCAGAGGACCGGCGTGTACTCGCCCTCGTCGTTGTCGTACCAGCGCGGGCCGTAGACCGCGAGGCTCGTCCATGGGGTCTGGACGGGGTGGTTCTCCTCGCGGACCCAAGGGACGTGCCATCGCACGAGATCGGGCGCCAGCCGGCTCAGGTCGTCCTCCAGCGCGGCCGCGACCTCCCGGCCGTGCTCCTTCCCGGCCTCGGCCGGATCGACGGCCACCCTGATCCCGGCCGCCTCGCATGCGCCCCGCCAATCCCCGGCCGCACGGCGTTCGGTGGCGCGTTCGATCATCGCGTGGGGCACCGCGTACCGCCGCACCTGCTCCCACAGATCCAGATCCAGGCGCATCGCGGCATCCTTTCCCCGGCTTCGGGCGCACCGCGCCTCCCCGTCGGCGGCGGGCGATCCGGGCCAACCGTAGCCAAAGCGCGGATCAGGTGACGTCGGGGGCGTTCGGTGCCCTGGGGGCGGAGCATCGGGGACGGTCCCCGTGCGACCTGTGCGCGCTCCAGTGCTTTCCGCGACGGTATTGAAGGCTCAGCGGCGACGCCTTACGGTCGTGGTACACGATCAAGCCGGGTTTCCCGGCCGAGAGGATGGTCCATGACCGAGGGTCGGGCGGACTGGTCCGGCATCGTCCACGACGACTTCGCCGACGTGGCGAAGTTCCGACGGCTCCTGGAAGCGGGCGCCGATCCGCTCGGCGACCTGTGGGGGCTCGAAAGCCCCCTGCACGCGGCGGCGAAGGAAGGATCGCCGCAGGTGCTGTTCGAGCTGGCGAGCCGCGCCGACGGCATCGACACCCTGTGCGACGGCCGCAGCGCCCTCTGGAACGCCGTCTACCACCGCCGCGACGACAACGCCCTGGTGCTGCTCGAACTGGGCGCGGACCCGTGGCGGCCGATGATGCAGGGCTGGTCGCCGGGCCGGCTCGGCCTGGCGGGCTCGTTCGACGACCTGTTCCAAGCCCCCGACGGCCGGGGGCTCACCGAGCAGGAGCGGGCGATGGCCGATGCGGGACCGGAACTGGCCGAGGTGTTCTCCAGCTACCCCTTCGACGGGTTCTCGGTGGCCTGCGCGGCCGGCCTGACGGCCGTCGAGGCGGCGCAGCGCCTGCCCGTCACCGAGGTCATCATCATGGAGGACGACGGGGTGCCGTGGTACGAAGGCGGCTTCGGCGGCGAGATGGACATCCTCGGCCTCACCGACGTCCCCGGCGGGTGCGTGATCGCCCAGCCGTGGGCGTACGAAGCCGCCCACGTGCTGGACATGGTGACGGCGGGAACGTTCGCCTACGGCATGTACGCCAACCCCAAGAGCGGCAACCAGGGCTACATCGCCGAAGACGGCAGGATGACCAAATGGGACCTGCACCCCGGCTACGATCCCGACTCCGACGCCACCGCCCGGGAGGTGCTGGCGAGCTTCGCCTCGTGCGGCAGCGCGATCGCGCACTGCCTGGTGTACGCGGGTCTGCGGCCCGACTCCACCGATTGCCTGGAGTCCCCCGACGCGTGGGTGCGGCTCGGTTCCGTCCCCTCCGATCGGGCGGCGCGCTCCTCCCGAGCATGACCTGAGCCGCGATCGCCCCCTGTTCCGCCCGCCCGTGTCACAGGCGGCGCGGCTGTCTCGTCTCGGGACGGAGACAGGTTCCGATTCAGGTGGGTGACGGTCATGCGGGTGTTCGTGGCGGGCGGAAGCGGTGTTCTTGGCAGGCGGCTGGTGCCGCAGCTGGTGGAGCGCGGTCACCAGGTGACGGCCACGACGACCAGTGCCGCCAAGGGGGTCCGGTTGAGGCGGCTGGGCGCCGAGGCGGTCGTGATGGACGGGCTCGACGCCGGGGCGGTCGGCGAGGCGGTCGCCAGGGCCCGGCCGGACGCGATCGTGCACCAGATGACCGCGATCTCCGTGGCGCACGCGGGCAAGCCCGACATGAAGCACATGGACCGCTGGTTCGCCGGCACCAACCGGCTGCGCACCGAGGGGACCGACCACCTGCTGGCCGCGGCCGAGGCGGCCGGTGTGACCAACGTCGTCGCCCAGGGTTATGCCGCCTGGAACGGCCTGCGCACGGGCGGCTGGGTGAAGACCGAGCAGGACGGGCTGGACCCGATGACCGGGACGGCGGCGGAACCCGGCATGGCGGCGATCGCCCACGTCGAGGACTCGGTGGTCAAGGCGGGCGGCGCCGTCCTGCGCTACGGCTGGTTCTACGGACCGGACGCGACCGAGGACCTGGCCGAGCCCGTGCGCAAGCGGCAGTTCCCGGTCGTGGGGAGCGGCGCGGGCCACTGCTCGTGGGTGCACCTGGACGACGCGGCGAGCGCTACCGTGCTGGCCGTGGAGCAGCAGGCGAGCGGCGTGTTCAACATCGTCGACGACGACCCGGCCCCCGCGAACGAGTGGCTGCCGCACCTGGCCGCGTGCGCGGGCGCGAAGCGGCCGATGCGGGTCCCCGCCTGGCTGGCCCGCCCGCTGGCCGGGGACGTCGCGGTGATCATGATGACCGAGGGGCGCGGCTTCTCCAATGCCAAGGCCAGGCGGGAGCTGGGCTGGGAGCCGCGCCACCCCTCCTGGCGGCAGGGCTTCCAGGAGGAGCTGGCGTGACCCGCGCCGAGGAGTTCCAGGAACTGCGCCCGCTGCTGTTCTCGATCGCCTACCGGCTCCTGGCCAGTGTGAGCGAGGCCGAGGACGCGGTGCAGGAGACGTGGCTGCGCTACGCGGCCTCCTCGACCGAGCCCCGGTCGGTCAAGGCGTTCCTGTCGGCCACGGTGACCCGGATCTCGATCGACGTGCTGCGCTCGGCCCGCGTCCGGCGCGAGGAGTACGCCGGGCCGTGGTTCCCCGAGCCGCTGCTGACCGACCCCTACGCCGACCCCGAGCGTTCGGCGGAGCTGGCCGACTCGGTGTCGATGGCGGCCCTGCTCCTGCTGGAGCGACTGAGCCCGCTGGAGCGGGCGGTGTTCGTGCTGCGGGAGGTGTTCGGGTTCGGCTTCCCCGAGGTCGCCTCGGCCGTGGGGCGTTCGGAGGCGGCGTGCCGCCAGCTGGTGGTGCGGGCGCGCCGCCACATGGACGCGGGCCGACCGCGGTTCGAGGCCGACCGGGCGGAGCGCGAGAAGCTGGCCGGGCGGTTCCTGTGCGCCTTCCGGGACGGGGACGTCGACGGGCTGACCGAACTGCTGGCCGCCGACGTCCAGCTGGTCGGCGACAGCGGCGGCAAGGCGCCGCGCTGGGGCGACCGCTTCGTCGGCGCCGGGGACGTGAGCCGCGTGCTCGCCACGCTCGTCCGGCTGTTCATCCGGCTCGGCGGGCGGGTCGAGCCGCACGAGGTGAACGGCCAGCCGGGCGCGATCTTCCGCGACCCGGACGGCCGGGTCCTCAACGCCTGGGCGCTGGACGTCCTCGACGGGCGGGTCCAGACGATCCGCACGGTGAGCAACCCCGACAAGCTCGGGCACATGGGTCCGGTGGGCGACGTCTGGGAGGCCTTCCGGGAAGCGCAGACCAAGTGACCGGAAAGGCCGAGGCCCTCCGCGCGGGCCTTCGGACCACCATCGCACAATAGGGGAACATAACATTCCGTTCTGCTAGGATGGGATCGGCGGCGACGCCCCCGGTCCGGAACGCCCCTGCCGATCGCCGGCAGGGGCGTTCCGGACCGAATCCCCCTAGGAGACTGCGTGATGCCCAGCGACACCGCCTCGGCCGGGGTCGGGATCCGCCCGTTCCGCATCGACGTCCCCCAAGCCGACCTGGACGACCTGAAGGACCGCCTCGCCCGGACCCCCTGGTCGGCCGGACTGGCCGGCGCCGGATGGGAGCGCGGGGTGCCGGTCTCCTACCGGCGGGAGCTGGCCGACTACTGGGCCGCCTCCTACGACTGGCGCGAGCACGAAGCCCGCCTGAACGAGCTGCCGCAGTTCACCACCACCATCGACGGCGCCAACGTGCACTTCGCGCACGTACGCTCGCCGCACGCCGGTGCCACTCCCCTGCTGCTGATCCACGGCCGGCCCGGCTCGATCGTGGAGTTCCTCGACCCCATCGGCCCGCTGACCGACCCGGCGGCGCACGGCGGGGACGCCGCCGACGCGTTCCACCTGGTGATCCCGTCCCTTCCCGGATTCGGCTTCTCCGGCCCGCCGCCTACGACCCGCTGGACCGACGGCCGGGTCGCCGCCGCCTTCGCCGAGCTGATGGCGCGCCTGGGCTACGGCCGCTACGGCCTGCAGGGCGGCGACCTGGGCGCGTTCATCGGCCCGCTGGTCGGCCGCGCCGCCCCCGGCAAGGTGATCGGCGTGCACGCCAACAACCTGGTCACCGTCCCCACCGGCGTCGCGGTGTTCACCACCGACACCTCCGTCCGGCGCTTCGCCGACAAGGCCCACAACGTCGTCCGCTGGACCGAGGTCGACCGCGGCGGCCGCTTCCCCGCGCTGGAGGTCCCCAACCTGCTCGCCGACGACATCCGCGCCTTCTTCCGCACCCTCGACTGATCTCACCGGACCAAGGAGGACCCCCGTGTCACGAGTGCTGAGCCGCCGAGAACTCAACAGAGCGACGCTGGAGCGCCAGCTGCTGCTGCGCCGCCACCGGACGGACCCGGCCGCCGCGGTGGAGCATCTCGTCGGCTTGCACTCGCAGCTGCCGCAGAACCCCTACACCGCGCTGTGGAGCCGGCTGGAGTCCTTCGACGCCGAGGACTTCTCAGCGTCCATCGAAGAGCGCCGGATCGTCCGGATCAGCCTGCACCGCTCCACCATCCACACGGTGACGGCGCGGGACTGCCTGGCGTTGCGGCCGGTCTTGCAGGCTCCGCAGGACCGCACCCTGAAGGCCGCCTTCGGCCGGAAGCTCGCAGGTGTCGACACCGACCTCGCGGTCCGGCGGGCCCGGGAGATGGTCGAGGCCCGGCCGATGACGTTCAACGAGATCGGCAAGGCCCTGATCGACCAGTGGCCGGACAGCACCGTCCAGGCGCTCGGCATGCTGGCCCGGCACCGGCTGCCGATGGTCCAGGTGCCGCCCCGGGGACTGTGGCGCCGGGGCGGGGCGGCCCGGCACACCACCGCCGAGCACTGGCTCGGCGCCCCGCAGGCAGCGGCCGACGCCCCCGACGAGCTGTTCATGCGCTACCTGGCCGCGTTCGGACCCGCCTCCGTCATGGACGCGCAGCAGTGGTGCGGCCTGACCCGGCTGAACGAGGTCGCCGACCGCCACCGGGCCGACCTGATCACCTTCCGGGACGAGGACGGCACCGAGCTCTTCGACCTGCCCGACGCGCCCCGGCCCGGCGGCGACGCGCCCGCGCCGCCCCGGTTCCTGCCCGAGTTCGACAACGTCTTCATCGGCCACCGGGACCGGACGCGCATCCTCACCGACGAGGCCAAGCGGCACATCTGGCCGGGCGGCAACATCGTCCGCGCCCCCTTCCTGATCGACGGCTTCGTCGCCGGAACCTGGGAGACGCAGATCGACACCAAACGTGGCCGCGCCACCCTCGCCCTCTCCCCGTTCATCGCACTGACCACCGACCAGCGGGAAGCGCTGGAAGAAGAAGGCCGGCGCCTCCTCGGCCTCCACGCCCCCGGCATCGAGCACGAGATCACCGAGCACCCCGCCTGACCTGCGAGCGGTTCAGCGGGAAGGCCCCCCAGGCCCGACGGTCGTGCTTGTTAGTGGGTCCTGCGCATGAGGTGACGAAATACCGCTGAGCCACATCGTTCTCTCGCCCGGTCGGTTCGATCGCGCTCACCGAATTGCGAATGTCCTCAACTCATCAGGGGTGTTGGAGGGCCATCCATGAGCTCTTTTCAGCAGCCAAGGGCGTGGGCCGAGTGAAGGTGGTGTGAGGTCTTTCAGTAACAGCGAAGCCCCTGGTAGGGCAGGTGGTCTCTGACCTCCATCGTCCCCACCAGAGGCTCCGCATGCTTTTCTGAGGCACCCACCGCCACCGGGCGCTACCACCGGGCGGGCAGGCTCTGATGACGCTGGTGTACCTGCGCAGGGCGAGACCTTCGCCGCTTTGGCCTGCGGGTTTGCCGTCTCCACCGCCACCGCCTGGCGCTATGTCAACCACACCATAGACCTGCTGGCCACCCGCGCCCCCACCCTCGCAGCCGCGCTGCGCCACGCCGCGGCCCGCGACAGACTGCTGTACGTGGTGCTGGACGGCACGCTCGTGCCGATCGACCGGGTCAAGGCCGACCGGCCGTTCTACTCGGGCAAACACAAGAAGCACGGCATGAACCTGCAGGTGCTGGCCGCTCCCGACGGAAGGTTGCTGTGGGTGTCGGGTGCGCTGCCCGGCAGCGTGCACGATCTGGCTGCCGCTCGTATCTGGGGTGTGCCCCGGCTCTTGCGCGGTGCCGGGCTGCTGGTGCTGGTCGACAAGGGCTACCAGGGCCTGGGTGAAGCGGTGACGCCCTACAAAGGGCGGGACAAGCCCGCCTCCCAAAAGGACGCCAACCGCTCCCACGCCAAGCTGCGCGGGCCAGGCGAACGCGCCAACGCCCAACTGAAGTCCTGGCACGTCTTGGACAAGCTGCGCTGCTGCCCACACCGCGCCGGGCAACTGGCCAAGTCCATCCTGGTGCTACAGAACCGCGAGATCGCCGCCTGCTGAAAAGAGCTCAGTAAGGCCCGCCGTGTGCTTGTCTCACCCCAGTACCGCAACGCAGAGAGGACCGGCGCCCCGACATGAAGCCGCAGTCACTTAGGGGTTATGGGCAGTTGATGTAGCCGATCGACGACGCCCGGTCTTGCCAGTCACTGGTGAAGTTCCCGTACGTGTGAGCGGGCATGGTGTTGTCCGGGTTGCCGCCGTTGATGTCAGCCGAGACGCAGTAGTTCATGTTGGTGTTGTTGTACCAGGAGCTGGCCTCGTCGTTGAAGTCATTGTTGGTATAGCAGCCCTGGGCAGAGGTGCAGGGAATGGTAGTGAAGCTGGCGGTGTAGGTACCGGCCCTCCACCCCGCCAGGAACCCCCGATAGTCAGTGTGCGCGTACAGGCACACCGAACCACTTGGGCAGTTGCTGGGAGGGGCCGCTTCCTTCCCGGCCGGCGCCGACGGGGCGGGCTTGGCCATGCCGGCGCCCATGCCGGCATAGCTGGTGCCCGTCGTCGATACCATCGCCGCCAGAACAGCGGGCACCAGCATGAGGCTTTTCACTTTCCTCATGGTTGCGCTCCCTTCAGGTTTGCGGAGCGCGCCGACTCGCGGCCCCGACCTGCCGGATGTGCTAGATGCGGATTCACCCTCAGCGCCTTGACACGCCATTGACTACCGCTCTAACTCTGTCTCTTTATTTGTTACGTTTAATCCTCATATCTGGCAAGGTGGCGAGAAGGTTATGGCAGCCTTACCCTCCTGCCGCACCCCTGCCGCAAACTGGGCAAACAGGGAGAAGCGCGTCCTGAAATCCTGGAATACGACGTGCGGTGGAGCTGCGTACACGCAGCGTTGCCTGCGGTGGCCTTTTACCGCTCAGCCCCTGCAGAAGACCACGGGGAACGGGAAGTTGGCAGTCACTCCGGAGAAGGTGGTAGAGGGCCCGGGGCAGTTCGGTCAGAGGTTGAACATGACGGTGCCCAGGATCGAAACACTACGCGGCGGTGCGAGCGGTCTGCACGGCGCGTCCGGGGCAGTCCTTATCCTGGAATCCCCGTCAGGTTGGGCCCGGGATAAGCAGTCCCGGTTCCGATCGCGTTCGCGGTGCCGGCGGCACCCGCGAGCGTGAGTGGCACCTCCGCCGTTGCGGCGACCGCCGGCGCTGCGAGCCCTTTCCTTGCTCGCGCCATTTCCCGATCTTCTCAAAGGCTGGGAAGGGCTTTGCCGAAGAGCTTGACGCGATGGGCGAGTTCACCCTTGCTCAAGTGGAACCGGTACGCAACACCTGTTGTTATGGCTGAGTCCGGTTGGGCCGGTTCGCGTTTCGAACGTAACGTGCACTTTTCGCCGTGGCCATAGATGCGGCGAATTATGCACAGGAGTGTCCGCTTCTGGTCGCGTCATATGCCGAGCGATCATGCTGCAGTGCAGGCCGGTTGTTCAAACGTGGTCGTGAGCGAAGAATTTTGGCTAGCCGAGGGAGGGGATTTCAGTCAGCCGGGCTGTTATACGCTATTGGTATATGCCGATTCTTCAGCGCGGTGCGGCCCGTGACCTCGCGCCGTTCTGGAGCCGCCCGGCCGCCGACCGGGCGGCCGCCGCGAAACGTCCGGCGCGCAGCGATCACTCGGCGCCGGGCCAGCAGCCACGGCGCCGGATCTTCTCCGCATCCTGCGGCGAATGCCTGGATGGTGCCGGCACGTGGTTCTCGCACCATCCCATTGATCAACTTGAACACCGTGTCCGATGACAACCCGGCCTGTGCGGCGAAGCGCTGGATGCCCAGAGACTGCTGATCGAACAACGCACGGAGGGCCGCCGCCAAATCCTCGGCCGACACGATCGTCTCCGGGTCGATCCGCTCCGTCCCCATCCGCGTCCGCCTGCCCGGCCGCCCCGCAGCCATTCGGAACATTCGCACTTCCAGCTAACACGACCGGTCGTGACATGGCGCGTTGAACGCCCATCTCGGTCATCGCCGTTCCCTATCGGAACCGAACAGGTTCCGGCGACACGCTGCCCTTACCAACCCTCCAAAGGGAGTCGGCACTGTGAGCAGCAACATCTCCTCAGGAACCGAATCAAACGACTCCGGTCCTCGACGGCCCCGGTCGTGGGCTCCGGCCTTCACGGCCCTCGCCCTGGTGCTCGTCGCCCTGGTGGGACTGGCACTGGTCACCCACGCGCCGCTCATCCTCATCGCCGAGGCACTGGCCGTGGTGGTCTCCAGTGTCACCGCCCTCGCCAAGCGATGGCGGTAGCCAGGGACGGCTTCACCCTGATCGACCGGTTGCGGGAAGTCACCTCGTCACGCCTCTGGCCGGGACGATGAAGTTGCTGGTGGGCGGCCTGCGGCATGGTCTTATGCTCGGCTGCGACGGCCCTGGCCGGTCTGCACATGCCGGAGTTGAGCGAAGGCGTCGCCGCGCTCCTATGCCGAGCGTCGGCAACGGGCATGGCCGTCAGGCTCGCGCACATAATGCCGTTCCGCATGTCGTACATCTGGACGAAGCGCTGCCGGGGTCTTCCTGCAGCGACAACGAGCCTCGTCCGCGCTCGGCACCTCCTGCCCCCACACGCTCGACGTAGCTCCAGGACGGCTCAGGAATCGCGATCAGTCCCCTTCAAAGGGCCAAGGGGCCGCCGACGTCGATGAACGTGCCGAAGTACTCCACGCCCCACCGCACCAAAGGTCCGCTGGCGCATCCGTCCCGGCTAGGTGATTTCGAGACGGCCGCCGGTCAGCTCCGCGATCCGGACCGCCGCCCGGACAAGGGCCAGCCGGTGGAGCAGATGCGCCAGGAGCGGAGTGGTGAACGTCCGGGGGCCGATGACGCTGGTGACGGCGGCGCCGTCCGGCACCGCCGCCACCCAGTGGCCGGCGAGGGCGTCGAGCTCCTGGGCGAAGGCCGCCAGCTGGTGGTGGCCGACGGCCACCCGCCCCTCGGACAGCCCCTTCAAGATCGCTAGGTCCAGTTCCCGGGCGGGCGCGGCCCAGTACTCGCTCACCGTGCCGTGGCTCCCCAGGGGCTGCCCGTAGAGCTCGGTGGGCGCCGCCGAGGGGGAGGCGGAGCCGTAGACCGTGATGTCGTAGGACACGGTGGCGATCGTATTCGCCACCGCAGAAAACGACGCTCCTCGTAAGTAGGCCCTGCAGACCGCGCAGCCAAGGCGGCCGTCCGTTCGCGCCGTCGAGCGGGATGCCCCGGTCCCAGGAATGTCGGCCAGGAGGCGGTTCCATGTCACTGGGGGCTCCGCTGTCTCGTCCCAAGGCAGACGGATCACCTCAGAGAGGAGCTCGGGACATGAGCGAGCAGAACACCCACCACAAGGTCGCGCTGGTCACCGGGGCGAACAAGGGCATCGGGCGCGCGGCCGCCGAGCAGCTCGCCGCGCTGGGCATGACGGTCCTGATCGGCGCCAGGGACGCGCGGCGCGGCGAGGAGGCCGCCGCGGCGGTGCGGGCGGCGGGCGGCGACGCGCACGCGGTCACGCTGGACGTCACCGACGCGGCCACCGTCCGGGAGGCCGCGAAGCTGGTCGAGGAGCGTTTCGGCCGCCTGGACGTGCTGGTCAACAACGCCGGGATCACCGGCTCCGGGCAGGTCTCGCCCATGGACGCCCACGACCAGGTCCCCAGCACCGTCGACCTGGACATGGTCCGGGCGGTGTTCGAGACCAACGTGTTCGGAGTGATCGCGGTGACCAACGCCATGCTGCCGCTGCTGCGGCGGTCGCCGGCGCCGCGCGTCGTCAACGTCAGCAGCCACGCCGCGTCGCTGGCCCTGAGCAGCGACCCCGACGGCCCCTTCGCGGCGCTGCTGCCCTCGGCCGCGTACTCGCCCTCCAAGACCGCGCTGAGCGCGGTGACCGTGCAGTACGCCAACGAGCTGCGCAAGGACGGCGTCCTGGTCAACGCCGTCGCCCCCGGCTACGTCGACACCGACAGCAACAACCACACCGGGCACCTCACCCCCGCCCAGGGCGCGGCGGTCCTGGTGCGGCTGGCGACGCTCGGCGCGGACGGGCCGACCGCCGGGTTCTTCAGCGAGGACGGTCCGGTGCCCTGGTAGCGGCTGGTCACTCCGGGCTGCTGCCGCGCCAGGCGAGGAGGACGCGCAGCACGGCGGTGGCCGTCCCGGCGGCGGCCGCGACGCAGACGGCGGTGAAGGAGTCGGGCGCCCAGGTCGTCAGCGGCCGCAGCCCCATCCGCGCGACGGCCAGCGTCAGCACGATCACGGGAAGCGCGCCGATCAGGACCCAGGGCGCGGTCACGGCGGCGCGGCGCAGCGGGGAGGCGGAACGGGGCGGCCTGCGCAGGAGCACGATCGAGCGTCCGGCCGCCACGAGGAGCGCGACGGCCAGGCCGGTCGTGCTCCAGAGCGCCAGGTGGTAGCCGGACGCCGACGGCGCCTCGCCGGGCCGCCCGCCCGCCAGCAGCCGGGCCGCGCCGAATCCGACCTGCATCACCGCGGGATCGTGCAGGAGTCCGTGGAGGTTCTGCTGAAGGACCAGGGCGATGTTCTGCTTCGGCAGCAGGAACAGCATCGCCGAGTAGCCGGGCGTCGCCCCGGTGTGCCAGACGGCGTCGTCCAGGGGCGCGTCCAGGCCGCCGACCCGCCAGCCCAGCCCGTAGCCGGTCCCGGCGCCGGAGGGTTGGAGGCGGCCCTCCTGCCGCATCATGCGCACCGACTCGGGGGTGAGCACCGTCCTCCCGCCGGCGGTCTCGCCCCCGCGGAGCTGCAGGGAAGCGAAGGCCGCCAGGTCTCCCAGGTCGCCGCCCAGATAGCCGTAGGACGCACCGTGGTCGTCGACGCCGTCCACGATCGCGGCCGGGAAACCCCAGAGGAGCTGGTGGCCGGGCGGCAGGTCGCGCCGCTTCGCCGACGCCGCGTCGGCGATGGCGCCGTTCATGCCCGCCGGGCCGAGCACGGTCCGGCGCAGGTGGTCGGCGAAGGGGCGCTCGGTGACCGCCTCGACCACGGCGGCCAGCAGCAGGTAGTTGGCGCTGCTGTAGGCGTACCGGGTGCCGGGCGGGCCCAGGGGCTTGGCCTTGTTCAGGGCTTTGGCGCGTTCGGCCGGACGCGGGCAGTCCGCGTCGACGCAGTCGGTCACTCCGGGGGTGGCCGACTCCGGGATGCCGGCGGTCTGCTGGAGCAGGTGGCGGACGGTCACCTTGGACGCGTGCGCGGCCCCGCCGAACCGGAAGCCCGGCAGGTGGTCGGCGACCGGCGCGTCCAGGCTGAGCCGTCCTTCCTGGACCAGGGTCATGACACCGGTCGCGGCGACGGGCTTGGCGACCGAGCCCCACAGGAACGGGGTCCGGGGCGTGACCGTCCTGCCGTGTCCGTCGGTGCCCCAGGAGCGCTGGTGCAGGGGGCCGTCGGGGCCGACCACCGCGTAGGAGAGCCCAGGGGCGCGGGTGGCCTTCATGCGCTCCTGGACGTAGGCGTCGATGGCGGCGTAGCGGTCGTTCGGGGCCGCGGCGGCCGCGGCCGGGGCGCACAGGAGCGCGCTGAGAGGGAGGAGCGCCAGGCTCGCGGCGGCGTGCTGGAGGTGGGGGTGCATGGGGCGTGGTGGTCCCTTCGCAGCAATAACCGTATGGCCATACGGTTTTTATCGTATGCTGATACGGTTATCAAGTGCCGAGGACCGCCGACCACGAGGGACGCCGGCGCCAGATCGCCGCGGCCGTCTGCGAGCTCATCGCCCGCGACGGGCTGGACGCCGTCACCGTCGCCCGCACCGCCGCCACCGCCGGGATCTCCGTCGGCCTGGTGCAGCACTACTTCCGCACCAAGGACGAGATGCTCCTGCACGCGTTCAACCACGTCAGCGCGCACATCCGGAGCAGGATCGACGAGCGGATACGCGCGGGGACCGAACACCGCAGGCCCATCGCGCACGTCCTGTCGGAGGCGATGGCCGAACTCATCCCGCTGGACGAGACGCGTCGCGCCGAGTTCCGCGTCGCCCGCGCGTTCGCCGGGCGCGCCCTGGACGCGCCCGCGCTCGCCGAGGTGGACGTCGAGGCCGCCCGCGTCCTGCGCTCGGACCTGGCCCAGGCCGTCCACAACGGCAAGGAGTGCGGCGAGGTCGCCCCCGAACTGGACCCGCGGCCCGCCGCTCTCCGCCTCGCCGCGGTGACCGAAGGGCTCGCGATGCAGGTCTACCGCGATCCCGCGGGCGTGGACGGGGCGCCCGCGGCCGAGCTCGCCACGTCGATCATCGACGCCGAACTCGCCGCCGTGTTCACGGGCCGGTGCCGGCAGTACGAAGGAAGGTCCGGGAACGGGCGCGCCCCCGACTGACCCGACGCATCAGCGGTCGGTGCGGCCCGGCTACCGCAGCCAGCGCAGGGCCGCGTCGGCGGAGTCCTCCGGGCCGCTGTTGAAGGCGATCGCCGCGTCGGGCGCGTGCCGCCGGACCAGGTTGACCGTCGTCTCGAAGAGTTCGAGCAGCGGCTCGTGCTTGCGGATGCCGCCCCCGACCACGACGCAGGCGTACTCCTCGCGCGTCAGCGCCTCGACGATCGCGCCCTCGGGGTCCTCGTCGAGCGCCACCAGGCAGTAATCGGCCTCGATGCCGCGCTCTTCGAACCGGGCGTGGCCGCGCGCCAGCGCCGCCTGGACCGGCTCCGGGTCCCAGCCTTCGACCTTGGCGGGATCGAGACCGATCACCAGTACCCGTGCCACGGTCACCTGCCCTCCTCGCGGAACGCCTCCACGTCGGCGCGCTTGCCGAAGATGGTGCCCGGGGCCGCGGCCTTTGTCGACCGATCTGCGGCGGGGGCCTGCCATGACGTCAACCAGAACGGGTCGGCGGCGCGTCCAGACCGGCGGCGTGCTCGGCGAGCCCGGTCGCCATGCGTCGCATGAAGCGGCGGAGGTACCACTGGAAGAACCAGCGCCTCCCTCGGCGAGCCCGGTACGTGCCGTGCCAGCGGATGCGCGTGCCACCGCCGGGCGACTCGTGCAGTTCGACGGCGGCGCGGTAGTCGGCCATCCGCGGGTTGTCCACGCCTTCGTACGCGAACCGGCGCCTGGGGTCGAGGACGGTGATCCGCTCCTTGGTGACGGCCTTCCCGGTGCGGAACGCGCGGGTCGCCCCCACCTCGTCCCGGCCGTCGGACGAGAGGTCTCGCGACCGGTCGGCTTGCAGCGCGTCGATGGGCGACCATTCGGGCCAGCTCCACGGGTCGAGCAGCAACGCCCACACCACCACCGGGGATGCCGTCGTTTCGGCCGTGACGTCGTACGACTGCATTTCGGGGCTCCTGAGGCTGTTCGACTGTCGGCAGCGGGTTGGTTGTTCTAGACCGGGAAAGGTGGCCGCCGTGGTCGAGCGCGTGCCATCTCGGGCTTCGCTCGCCGACGGACAGGCCGGTCACAGGGCAAAACCCTAGGTAGCGGCTGTCGCCGAGCCCATGCGCGAGATTGCGGTGCAGCGGTCAGGAATTGCGGTAGGCCGAGGGGCGCGCTCCGGTGTGCCGCAGGAAGGCGGCCGACAAGGCGCCGGGGCTGGCGAATCCGCACCGCGACGCGATCTGGGCGATCGTCAGGTCGGTGTCGCGCAGCAGCCGTTTCGCCTCCTCGATCCGGAGCCGCGTGAGGTACCGGTACGGCGTCGCGCCGGTCGCCTCCTTGAACACCCTGACGAGGTGGTAGACGCTCAGGTGCACCTCGTCGGCGATGCCGGCCAAGGTGATCGGGTCCGCCAGCCGTTCGCGCATCAGCGTGACGGCCGCACGGACGCGCGCGTCCTCCCGCCTCGGCGTCCGAGGGGCGGGCAGACGCGAATGGCGGGTGAGCAGGTGCACGGCCAGGAAGGAGGCCGCCGACTCGGCGTACAGGTCGTCGGCTCGCCCCGGAGAGCCGACCGTCCGCACGGCCTCCTCGACCAGCGGGTCCCCCGAGGCCACGGACGCGGCCATGGCCTCGAAGTCCACCGCGCGGCCGCCCAGCTGCCCCGCGACCGCATCGACGGTGCCGCGCGGAATGTGGACCTGCACGCTCCGCATCGCCCCGTCCCCGCGATAGCGCCGGAGAACGGACCGGCCGGGAACCCCCAGCTCAAGCCGTCCCGGCACCCAGGTGTGGCGGCTCTCCCGTCCGCCGCTCCGCGTCTCCATCACCGCACGCCCCGCGACCGGGAGCACCAGGTGCAGATCCGCCGTGCCAGGCAGCTCCATCTCTTCGGCGACGGGGACGTGCTCGAACCGCTGGACGAGCAGGGACCGCCAGCCGGCGTCCTCCCAGCTGCAGTACGTCCGCCGAACGTAGCGGGCCATGTCGAAACCGACATACGGCTGGAGGTCGAAACGAGCCGAGTCGAACACCATGGCTTCGAGGCTACCGACGGCCACCGGAGCGAGGTCGCCGCTGTCGGACGGCCCGGCGTTGAGCGCCGCAGCCCCTTTCGCAAGGGCGCGGCACGTTCCAGCGTCCCGCCCGACAGTCCTCCGAAGGTCGCAGGGCGGGTCTACGTCTTCACCTCGCGCGGACGTTCCGCGGCCTGCTCAGTGCCGCCTTCGGCGAGATGGACGGCGGGGAGCGCCCGGTCCAGCCAGGCGGGAATCCACCAGTTCGCGCGTCCGGCCAGGCGCATGAAGGCGGGCACCAGGACGACCCGGATCAGCGTCGCGTCCACGGCGACCGCGACGGCGAGGGCGAAGCCCATCTGCTTGACCTCCACCACGTTGGTGATCATGAAGGAGGCGAAGACCACCACCATGATGGCGGCGGCCGCGGTGATGACGCCCGCGGTGTCGGCGACGCCGGTGGTGACCGCCCGGTGGTTGTCGCCGGTGCGCCCCCACTCCTCCTTCATCCGGGAGATGAGGAAGACCTCGTAGTCCATGGACAGGCCGAACAGCACCACGAAGGTGAGCAGGGGCAGGTAGGCCTGGATGAACCCGCGGCTGGTGAAGTCCAGCAGCGACTCCCCGGCCCCGGCCTGGAAGACCCAGGTGAGCAGGCCGAACGCCGCGCCCACCGAGAGCAGGTTCATCACGATCGCGCTGAGCGGCAGCAGCAGGCTGCGGAAGGCCAGCAGGAGCAGCAGGAACGACAGCCCGAGCACGGACGCCAGGACCAGCGGCGTCGCGCGCCGGACCTCCTCGGCGACGTCGACGGTCTGGGCGGTGAGGCCGCCCACGACGACCTGCGTCCCGCCCGGCTGGGCCGACCGGGGGACGGCGGTGGCGCGGATCCAGCGCACGAGGTCGATGGCGGCCTGTGAATCGGGGGCGTGCTTGGAGAACACCGTGAGGAGGGCCGCGTCGCCCCGGCCGCCGGCGTCCTCGACGACCTCGGCGACCCTCGGGTCGGCGCGCAGGCGCGCGGCCAGCCGGTCCAGGCCCGCCTCGTCAAGCCCGCCGGACCTGGTGGCGATCACCTGGACGGGGGTGGCCGCGCCCGGGGCGAACTTGGCGGAGACGATCTGGTACCCCTTGCCCGCCGGGAAGTCGGCGACCGCGGAGGCGCCGACGTCGAAGCCCAGCTTCAGGCCGGCCACCGGCGCGGCGGCGGCCAGCAGCGCCAACGTGGCGGCGCCCGCGATGACGGCGGGGCGGCGCATGACCAGGGCGCTCCAGCGCGCCCACAGCGAGCCGCCGCCGGAGGCGCGCCGCAGCCCCGGAACGGCCCACCGGTTGATCCGCGTCCCCAGCAGCGCCAGGACGGCGGGCAGCAGGGTGAGGGTGACCGCGAGCATCGCCGCCACCGCGACCATCACCCCCAGCGCCATGGTGCGGAAGACCGGGGCGCGCACCAGCATCAGTCCGGCCACCGAGATCAGGACGGTGCACCCGGAGAACAGCACGGCCTTGCCCGCGGTGGCCATCGTGGCCGCGACGGTCTCGACGACCGGGCGCCCGGGGAACGCGGCGAGCTCGGCGCGCTGGCGGGTGACCGCGAACAGGCAGTAGTCGATGCCCAGTGCCAGGCCGATCATGGTGACGACCGCCTGGACGAACACGTCGAAGCCGGTGAAGTAGCTGGCCGCGCCCAGCGCGCCGAAGGCGGTCACCAGCGCGGCGACGCCCGCCAGCAGCGGCAGCCCGGCCGCCGCCGGCGTGCCGAAGGCGATGATCAGCACCAGCAGGGCGATCGGGAGGCCGATCGACTCGGCCCGCGCCAGGTCGCGGTCCTCCTGCTCGATCACGGCCGCGTTCAGCGGGCTGGACCCGGTCAGATAGACCGACACCCCGTCGCCGCTCACCGCGGCCACGGCGTCCTGGAGGCCGGGCGCGGCCTTCTGTCGCGCCCGCTCATCGCCCGACAGGCCCGCCACGGCGAGCGCGGTGCGCCCGTCGGCCGAGATCATCTTCCCGGCGTAGGGGTCCTGGACGCGCACCACGCCCGGCCGGCGCTCCAGCTCGGCCAGGCCGCGCGCGACGACGGCGCGGAAGCGCGGGTCGGTCGCGGGCCGGGAGGGGGAGTCGAAGACCACCACCAGGTCCTCGGTCACGCCGCCGCCGAACTTCTCGCCCAGCAGGCGCTCGGCTCGTGCGGACTGCGACCCCTCCACCTCCAGCGACGAGCCGGTCAGGGTGTCGGCGAAGCGCGGCACCAGCGCGCCGGCGACGCCCAGCACCACCATCCAGGCGATCACCACGCGCCACGCCCGGCGCGCGCACCACCGCCCCAGCCGGTACAGCAGCGTGCGCTCCAGCGCGGGCTTCCCTGATGGACTCACGGCGTCCCCTTTCTCTAGACCGACCAGTCGGTCTACGGAAAATGCAGCATAAACCGACCAGCCGGTCTAGGGCTAGAGTGGTAGCCGACCAGTGAAGGGAGCCCCATGGCCGGATCCGATGCCAAGTCCGACGCCGCGACGTCCGATGCCACGACGTCCGACGCCGCGACCCGCTCGCGACGCGACCGGAAGCGCGAGGCGACGCGGCAGGCCCAGATCCTGTCGGCCGCGGCGACGGTGTTCGCCCGGCAGGGCTACCACGGGGCCCGCATGGACGACGTCGTCGCCGAGTCGGGCCTGAGCAAGGGCACCCTGTACTGGTACTTCAAGAGCAAGGAGGAGGTGGCCACCGCGCTGGTGCACCAGATGCTCGACGCCGAGCAGCAGGCGCTGGCCGCGGCGGTCGAGGCGGACGGCCCGGCGCTCCAGCGGCTCGAACGGCTGACGCGGACGTTCGCGCGCAGCCTGGCCCAGTCCCCCGACCTCGCACCGCTCTCCCTGGAACTGCTGACGCTGGCCCAGCGCGTCCCCCAGATCAAGGACTGCTTCACCGCCCATCACCGGCACTTCACCGAGCGGCTGCGCACCCTCCTCGCCGACGTCCCCACCGCCGGCGGCGACGCCGGCCGCGAGGTCGACGCCGCGGCGGCGGCCCTGGCGGCCGTCGTGGACGGCATGGTGCTGCACTGGACGCTGTCCAGCTCAGGATTCGACTTGGAGACCCGGCTCTGGGACGCCGTCCGCGCGGTGATCAGCGGCTTGTAGTGCTTCGGCGAGCCGGACCGGACGGCCTCCCGGCCGCGCGGGTCACGGGGGGCGACGGGGCGACCGGAGGGACGCGCGAGCCCGCACATGTAGGGCTTTTCAGCCGCGCAGGTGATGGAGTTCGACGGATGCGCGGTGCGGGTGCTCGACGCGCTCGAAAACCCCTACCGGGGTGTGCCCGCTCGACCCCGGGTCACGGCCGCCCCGATGAGGCGGGCCGTGACCCGAGGTTTCTACGAGGGTCGGGTGCGGTTCGACGATGCGGTGGTACGCCCTCACCCCCCAGCTCAGGCGCCCTGCATCGGATCCGGCAACCGACAGCACCAGGTTAGCGCCCGCCTGCGCGGACCGTGCGGCCGCCCCTGCCGTGCTCGATGGACGGTAGCTGCGCTGCGGCGAACGGCAGGCACGGCAAGGCGTGAGCAACCGTGGCCCACCCGTGGTGAAAACGTCCGCCCCTCAGGTGAGATCCCGGTAAACATTGGCCGCTGCGGGCGCCCGCACTGCGCTGAGCGCCGTTTGGAACGTGCACACCAGGGGGTACCGGCACCAAGCCATCCTTTTCATCAGCTAACCGGCAAGCAGGAGACCACCATGTCCCAGCCTTCCCAGCAGCAGTCGCCTCCCGGGGTCACCGGCAAGATGGACCCCAAGCCCGACCACGGCGAGGAGAGCTACCGCGGCAGCGGGCGCCTGGCGGACAAGGCCGCGGTGATCACCGGCGGGGACAGCGGCATCGGCCGCGCGGTGGCGATCGCCTTCGCGCGCGAGGGCGCCGACGTCCTGATCTCCTACCTCGACGAGCACGAGGACGCGGCCGAGACCCAGCGCTGGGTCGAGGAGGCCGGGCGCAAGTGCGTGCTGGTGCCCGGCGACGTGGCCGACCCGGCGCACTGCCGGGCGATCGTCGGCAAGGCCGTGGAGGAGTTCGGCCGGGTGGACGTGCTGGTCAACAACGCCGCGTTCCAGATGACGCACGAGTCCATCGAGGACGTCCCCGACGAGGAGTGGGACCGCACGCTGGCGATCAACATCAGCGCCTTCTTCCACCTGACCAAGGCGGCCGTCCCGCACATGCGGCCGGGAGCCTCGATCATCGGCTCCACGTCGGTGAACTCCGACTCCCCGCCGCCGGAGCTGCTGCCCTACAACGTCACCAAGGCCGGCGTCGCCAACATGTGCGGCTCGCTGGCCCAGATGCTCGCCTCCAAGGGCATCCGCGCCAACAGCGTCGCGCCGGGGCCGATCTGGACGCCGCTCATCCCGTCGACCATGCCGGCGGAGCAGGTGGAGAGCTTCGGCCAGCAGGTGCCCATGGGGCGGCCGGGCCAGCCCGCCGAGCTGGCGCCGGTCTACGTGATGCTCGCCTCCGACGAGGCCAGCTACGTCTCCGGGGCCCGGATCGCGGTCACCGGCGGGCAGCCGATCTTGTGAGCGGCGGAGCGGGCCTGTACCCGCTGCGGCTCACCGTCACCTCCAAGCCGCTGGTGTTCGGCGGGCACGCGATCGCCCGCCGCCTGGGCAAGCGCGGGATACCGGACTGGAACGTCGCGGAGACCTGGGAGTGCAGCGACGTCGAGGGCCTCAGCGGGACGGTGACCAACGGGCCGCTGGCCGGGCGGACGTTGCGCGAGCTGGTCGCGGAGCGCCCCGAGGAGCTGATGGGCGCGGGCTGGTCCGGCGAGTACTTCCCGGTGCTGACCAAGTTCATCGACGCGGCCGGGGCCCTGCCCGTGCACCTGCACGCCGACGACGAGACCGCCCAGCGGCTGGAGGGCCAGCACAACGGCAAGACCGAGGCCTGGCACATCCTGGACGCCGCGCCCGGTGCCACCGCCCTGTGCGGGGTCAGGGAAGGGGTGAGCAAGGAGCGGCTGCGCGCGGCGCTGGAGGCCCAGGACTTCGACGGCGTCCTGCGCCGCCTGCCGGTGCGGCCCGGAGAGACGATCTACGTGCCGGGCGGCACCCCGCACAGTTTCGGCCCGGACACGCTGGTCTACGAGATCGAGCAGACCTCCGACATCCAGCAGCACGCGATGCACTGGCACATGGAGGACGGCTCCCCCGTCGACGACGAGGAGTTCGCCTCCAACATCGACATGCTGATGCGGGAGGTGAAGCCGGAGTCCCGGCCCGAGTTCCGCACCGGCCTGAAGACCGTGGTCGGTGACGGGGTGGACCGGACCTTCCTGTGCGCGGGCCCGTACTTCGCCCTGGAACGCTGGGGCGCGGGTTCGGCTGAGCCGTTGCGGCGCTCCTTCGGCACCGCGCAGATCCTGACGAACGTCGGCGCGCCGGCGCGGGTGCGTTCCGGGGACGTCGACGAGGAGCTCGGACGGGCCGAGACGCTGCTGCTGCCGGCCGTCCTCGGCGAGGTCGAGATCGCCGGGCCGGCCGACGTCCTGTTCGGGTACCTGCCCGACCTGCGGCGCGACGTCGTCGCCCCGCTCCTCCAGGCCGGGTACGCCCCCGGGCTCATCGCCGCGCTGGGCGAGGGACTGCGCGACCTGGCCGAGAACCGGGAGCCGTGACGGGAGCGGGCGCGATGGGGCACGTCGAGGCGAGCGACGGGACGCGGCTGCACTACCGCGAGTCGGGGTCGGGCGCGCCGCTGGTCATGATCCACGGCTGGACCTTCAGCGGCCGCTTCTTCGACCGCGGCGCCGCCGCCCTCGCCGAGCACGCCCGGGTCGTCACGGTGGACCTGCGCGGGCACGGCGACTCCGGCAAGCCCGACCACGGGTACCGCGTCTCCCGGCTGGCCAAGGACCTGTTCGACCTGCTGGAGGCCCTGGACCTGGACGGGGCCACGCTGCTGGGCTGGTCGCTGGGGTGCCCGGTGATCTGGAGCTACCTGGAGCTGTTCGGCTCCCACCGCGTCGCGGCGGCGGTGTTCGTGCAGCAGACGCCCCGCCAGTACTACGCGGTGGACTGGAAGTACGCGCACTCGGCGTGCTTCGACGACGCCGCCCTGGCCGCGCTGCAGGCCCAGGTGAGCGCCGATCCGGGCGGCCAGGACCGGCAGCAGCTAGCGACGATCATACTGACCGAGCCGGACGCGGACCAGCGGGAGCTGTTCCTGGCCGAGATGGCCAAGTGCCCGCCGCGGGTGCGCAACGCGGTCATGGCCGACCACACCCGGGCCGACTGGCGCGACGTGCTGCCCACCTTCCGCCTTCCCGCGCTCGTCCTGGTCGCCCGCCAGGACCGGGTGTTCGACTGGCGCGGCCCGGCCTGGGTGGGCGAGCACATCCCGGAAGCGCGGACGGTGTTCTTCGACAGCAGCAGCCACGCCCTCTTCCTGGACGAGCCGGAGAAGTTCATCCGTGCCGTGGCCGGATTCCACGCAGGCGTCCAGGGCGGCGCATGAGCCGCCCGTCCGCCATGCCCTTCGAGTACGGCGTCAACGAGCACACCCTCCCGTAGTCCTTCAAGGCCGTGTTCGCCGGACGCTCAGCGTCGCGTTCGCCGGTCGAACATGCGCCGGTGGGCGGTGGGGGTGACGCCGAGCTGGGCGGCGAAGTGGCGGCGCATGTTGGCGGCGGACCCGAGTCCGCTGCGCTCGGCGATCTGGTCCATCGACAGTTCTGTGGCTTCCAGCAGGGCTCGCGCGCGAGTCAGGCGCTGGTCGAGCAGCCACTGCAACGGCGTGGTGCCGGTGGCGGCGGTGAAATGGCGGGCGAAGCTCCGGGGGCTCATCCCCGCCCGGCCGGCGAGGTCGGCGACCGTCAAGGGGCGGTCGAGGTGCACGGAGGCCCAGTGCAGTACGGGGCCGAGCCCGGTGTCGTCGGTCGGGGGGACGGCGGCGTCGACGTACTGCGCCTGGCCGCCGGGCCGGTGCGCGGGCACGACCATGCGGCGGGCCAGCCGGTTGGCGACGAGGGCCCCGAGGTCGCGGCGCAGCAGGCGCAGGCACAGGTCGAGCGCCGCGGTGCGGCCCGCGCTGGTGAGCACGTCCCCGTCGTCGACGTAGAGGACCGAGGCGTCGAACCGCACCGCCGGATGGCGCCGCCGGAAGGTCTCGGCGAACATCCAGTGCGTGGTCGCGGGTCTGCCGTCGAGGAGCCCGGCGGCGGCCAGCGCGAACGCGCCGGTGCACAGCGACACCATGCGGGCGCCCGCCCGCGCCGCCTCCGCGAGCGCGCCGGTCAGGGCCGGGGGGATCTCGCGATCGGACAGGACGTACTCGTACGGCATCGCCGGGACGATCACCGTGTCGGCGCCGGCCAGGCCCTCCAAGCCGTGCCCGGTCGCGGCGGCGAACCCGAACTGCGAGCGCACGCCGCCCCTTCGCAGCCCGCACAGCCGCAGCTCGTACCAGGGGTCGGCGAGGTCGGGACGCGGCACGCCGAAGACCTCGTTGGCCAGGCTCAGCTCGTACAGGGGCATGTCGTCGATCATCACGAGGGCGACGGAGCCGGTGCTCATGCGACGCCACCCTATGGCAGCAATCGTGCGATATGCGGCAGTCCTGCCACTCGTGGCAGTCCGGACGTGCTGCCAGTGTTCGACGCGTTGACCTGCGCCGCAGGTCCGGCGATCACACCCGTCCGAAGGAGGGGACATGACCAGTCCCGCCCCCCGCTCCCCCGCGCCGCCGACCCGGGACCGGTGGCCCATAGTGGAGCTGCGGCAGTACACCCTCCACCCAGGCGAGCGCGATGTGCTGATCGAGCTGTTCGACCGGGAGTTCGTGGAGACCCAGGAAGCCGCCGGGATGCGCGTCATCGGCCAGTACCGCGACGAGGACGACCCCGACCGCTTCGTCTGGATGCGCGGGTTCCGCGGCATGGCCGCCCGCCGCGAGGCCCTGACCGCCTTCTACGTCGAGGGCGCCGCCTGGAAGGAGCACGGGAAGGCCGCCGGGGCGACGATGGCCGACTCGGACGACGCCCTGCTCCTTCGGCCCGTGAGCACCGGCTCCGGTTTCGCCCTCCCGGCCGGCAGGCCGGGCGCGGGGGCGACCGCGCTTCCCGCGTCCCGCTTGCTGGCGACGATCTGCTCCCTCGACGCTCCGGTGGACGAGGGGTTCGTCAGGTTCTTCGACCAGCGGATCGCGCCCGTGCTGGCCGACACCGGCGCTCCCTCGATCGCCCGCTACGAGACCGAGCCGGGCGAGAACACCTTTCCGCGGCTGCCCCTGCGCGAAGGCGAGAACATCTTCGTCTGGTTCGCGGCCTTCAACGACGGCGACCGGCTCCGCGCCCACCTCGACCGCCTGGAGCGGTCGCGCGCGTGGAAGCAGGTCGCCCCGGATCTGTCGGCCCGCCTTTCGAGCCCGCTGACACGGCTGCGCTTGGCGCCGACGGCCAGATCGCTGCTGCGCTGACGGGAGACGCACCGTTCGCTTCCGCCGGTGTCGGTCGTGGGTCCGGTCAGGCCCGTTCGAAGGTGAGGTCGAAGTCCTTGCGCCAGGTCTCGCCCTGGTCCTCGGAGGCCTCCCAGCGCCCCAGGATGCGGTCCTCGCCGACGTCGGCGACGAAGCGCTGGTGGAAGTCGGGGTCCTCGCGGAGCATGGTCCAGCGCCCGTCGCCGAAGGTCATGTCGAACCGGCGGCACACCCCGCGACCGTCCTCGTAGAGCACGACGAAGGCGTCGTTGGCGTCGCTGCGCCCGATGACCATGGTCGTCTCCGAGCGGCCCTCGCCTTCACCGAGTCCCATCCGCAGCACCAGCAGGGACTCCCCCAGCCGCTCGACGGTGGCCGTCCCCGGCACCCGCACGCCCAGAGGCTCCAGGAACCAGGCGTCCGACAGCGTCGTCGTCCATTCGCCGACGAGCCCGTCCAGCTTTCCCAGTTCGGTGTTGCGCATGGTCGTCTCCGATCGCCGCGACGCCGTCCAGGCCACCCTTGCCCACGGCCGTCCGCGAAGCAACGCTCCGTCCGCCGGATCACCGCAGGCGTCGCGCCTTCAGGACGGTGTCGTGGGTGTGGTGCGTTCCGGCGGGCGCGGGGGCGGTCCGCAGGCGGGTCTCGTCTACCAGGACGGTCCAGTCCTGACCGAGCAGCCCGGCGATCTCGTGCGGCTGGTAGTAGTCGCCGGGATCGATGTCGAGCTCGTGCGCCGGAGGCAGGTCGGCCAGGTCGTGGCCGACGACGAGCAGGGTGCCGCCGGGCGCGACTGCGGCCAGCAGGCCGCGCAACGCCCTGTGGTCCGGTCGGCGCGGGAGCGGGAAGTACTGGACGGAGACCAGGTCGAAGGCGCCGACCGGGGGCGACAACGCCGCCAGGTCGGCGCGTGCCCACGCCACGCGGTCGGCGACGTCCGCGGCGGCTGCGGCCGCGCGCTCCAGAGCGGTCCGGGAGATGTCGACCGCGGTCACCCGCCAGCCGCGCCGGGCGAGCCAGAGGGCGTCGGCGCCCTCACCGCATCCCACGTCGAGGGCTTGGCCGGGCGGCAGCCCGGCGACCTCGGTGACGAGCACGCCGTTGGGCCGACCGCTGAAGAGCCGGTCGCGGCTGCGGTATCTCTCATCCCAGTACTGAGCGTCCATCGGCTTCTCCTCGGCAGCGGGCGGCGGAGGCCGCCTCCGCCACCAACCTGCTCCTTCCCGGAGCGCGCCGACAACCTTCTTTGCCGGAGCGGCAACGCGTGATCCGTCCCGGTCACCTACCGTGGCCGGCTGAATCGCAGCAGGTTGCCAGAGGGGTCGAGGAAGGCGCAGTCGCGCACGCCGTGGGGCTGATCGATCGGCTCTTGCATCACTTCGGCCCCTGCGGCCTCGATGCGCTCGAAGGTGGCGTCGCAGTCGTCGGTCGCGAAGGTGAGACGCCGGACCAGCAGCCCGCCGGCCATCAGGTCCCGGGCGGTCTGCCGGTCGGCCGACGGGACACAGAGGGAGATCTGCACGTCCGGCTGCGACCGCGGGCCGACGCTCACCCGCCGCGCCGCCTCGGATTCGCCGTCGGCGCGCACCTCGAAGCCGAGCACGTCACGGTAGAAGCCGAGCGCCTCGTCCAGATCGTGGACGGCCAGGACGCACGACGAGATCGTGAGATCCGTGCCGGGGGCGCGGAGCCGCCGCGAAGGCCGGCTCACCGCCGTTCCAGGTCGTTGGCGTGGAGCAGGACCATGTCGAGGCCGTGCAGGCGGTCCGGGTCGGTGTCGACGGTGATGTTGGTGATCTTCCCGTCGCCGATGGTGAACGTGAGGACGGCCTTCGGCCGGCCGCGGTGCAGCCAGACGGCCGCCGGAACGCCGTCGACCAGAGCGAGCCGGGCGGCCTGGGCCCTGCCGGTGAAGAACGACGCCACGGCGGGGGCGCCGCGGATCTCCAAGGCCACGGCGTTCGGGTCGAGCAGTTCGAGCAGGGCGTCGAAGTCCCCGTTCCGGGAGGCGGCCAGGAACGCCTCGACGATGTCCCGCTTCGCCGACCGGGCGGCCTCGGACGCCTCCGCCGCGCCCTGCACCCGGCGCCGGGCCCGGCTGGCCAGTTGCCGGGCCGCGGCCGGGGAGCGATCGAGGACGGTGCCGATCTCCGCGAACGACAGGGCGAAGACGTCGTGCAGGACGAACGCGAGCCGTTCGGCGGGGGTCAGCTTGTCCAGCACCACCATCAGCGCGACGCCCACCGAATCGGCGAGCAGCGCCTCGTCCTCGGGACCGGGCTGGTCGGCTGAGCGGACGCCTGGCTGCGGCGCGTCCGGCTCGGGCGGCAGCGCCCCGGCGGGCTCCTCGCGCCGGGACCGGCGCGCCTCCAGCATGTTCAGGCAGACCCGGGCCGTGATCGTGGTCAGCCATCCCGCCAGGTTCTCCACCTGGCCGGTGTCGGCGCGGCTGACCCGCAGCCACGCCTCCTGCACCGCGTCCTCGGCCTCGCCGGGCGAGCCGAGCATCCGGTGGGCCACCGACCGCAAGCGGTCCCGGTGCTCTGCGAACCGCTCGCTCAGCCACTCCTGCTCGCTCATACGTCACATTCCTTCGTCTCGGCCTGTCATACCGATTGACCGGTGGACCCGCGCCGATGTGACATCCGGCGGTCGGCCCGCCGGTCCAGCCAGCAGCATCCGCACTTCGCACAGAAGGAGACGCGCCATGGCAGCGCACGTGATCCCGACCCTGCTCGGCGTCCGCGACATGGAGGCCGCCAAGCGGTTCTACACCGGCGGGCTCGGCTTGAAGATCCAGAATGACCACGGCATCTCGGTGTTCTTCGAGTCCGACGGCTTCTCGCCCATCGGCCTCTACGCCCGCGAGGGCCTGGCCGACCTGGTCGGCACGGCCCCGGAGGGCAGCGGCTTCGGCGGCCTGGTCCTCACCTGCGAAGTCGGCAGTGAGGCGCAGGTGGACGAGAAGATGGCCGAGGCCGAGAAGGCCGGCGCCACGATCCTCAAGCCCGCCACCGCCCTGCCGTGGGGCGGGTACGGCGGCACCCTCGCCGACCCGGAGGGTTACATCTGGCGCGTCGGCCACAGCCCCCAGGGCTAGCCCCTCCGCGAAGCAGCCACAGATAACAGCAAGGAGCAGACCGTGAAGTTCCGCGCCCTCGTCGAGCCGCCCGAGCCCATGCGGGGCCTGGAAGTCCCTCCCGAGGTGGTGGAGGCGCTCGGCGGGGGCGCGCGGCCTCCTGTGACGATCACCGTCAACGGGCACTCCTGGAAGAGCCGCGTCGCCGTCATGCGCGGCCGTCACCTGCTCGGCTTCAGCAACGCCAACCGGCAGGCCGCCGGTGTCGGGACGGGCGAGGAGGTCGAGGTCGAGCTGGAGCTCGACACCGAGCCGCGCGTCGTCGTCGAGCCCGCGGACTTCGCCCAGGCGCTCGACGACGATCCGGCCGCTCGCGCCGCTTACGACAAGCTCGCCTACGGCCGCAAGCGCGAGTACGTGCACGCCATCGAGAGCGCGAAGAAGCCCGAGACGCGCCGGCGGCGCATCGAGAAGGCCATCGCCGCCCTCCGCGGCTGACATCCGAAAGCACGACTCCGTCCGGCCGAACGACCGCCGCGCGGAGGCCCGACCCTGCCCGCTTCCTTGAAGGGACCGATGTGTCGAAGTACCTCAAGACCGCCCTGTACTGGTTCCTGGCCCTTGAGTTCGCGCTGGGGGCCGTGACCAAGTACTGGCCGGGCGACACGATCTTCAGCACGGACTACGCCGTGAAGTTCGCTGCCTGGGGGCACCCGACCTGGATGCGCTTCGTGGTCGGCGCCCTGGAGGGCGCCGCCGCCGTCCTGCTGGTGATCTCCGACCGGCGCGCGCGCTTCCTGGGGGCCGCGACCCTGATGTTCGTGCTCACCGGCGCGGTCACCACCCACATCGTCAACCGCTCCCCGGCGGTGGAGCGCTGGGCCGCGCCGACCCACCTGGTCATCATGGGCGTCCTCGCGCTGGCCAACTGGCCCGCCGACTGGCGCCGCCTCCTGCCCGCTCTCCACCTGCCGACGGCCCGAGCGTCGCATCCGACGAAATGACGTCGGCACGACCGCTCCGAGGTGGAGCGGCCGTGCCCGCTCCACCTCGGAGCATGGCGAGCTTCGCCGTCTATGCCCGCGCGGGGGCTTCGAGCAGGAGGCCCGGCAAGGGCGTGCCGGTGTCGGCGAGCAGCCGCTGGTCGATGGGCCGCGCGGCCGCGACGAGGGCGCGGAGGTGGTCCGCCGCGCCCCAGTCGTCGATGGCCATGGCGGCCACGGGGACGCCCTGGTCGAGCCAGAAGGCGGCGAACCCCGGGGCGTCGAAGTCGCCCCGGGTGACGACGCGGTCCCAGCCGGAGGGGTTCCCGACGTATTCGAGGGTGGAGCCGTACTGGGTCGAGAAGAAGTAGGGGACGTGGTCGATGGTCACGGGTTCGCCGACCAGGGTGGCCGCGGCGGCGGTGCCGTGGACCACGGCGTTGTCCCAGTGCTCGATCCGCACGGGGTTCAGGTAGCGCGGGTGCCGGTGGCGGGCGACGTCGCCCGCCGTCACGGCCGCGGGATGCGAGGTGCGCAGGTGCTCGTCGGCGACGATGCCGTCGTGCACGCGCAGGCCCGCGGCCTCGGCGAGGTCGGTGTTGGGCACGCCGCCGACGCCGACGATGACGAGATCGGCCGGAATCAGGCGTCCGGTCGTGGTCCGGACGGCTTCGACGGCGCGCGTCCCGAGGATGGCGTCGACGCCGTCGCCGGTGCGCAGGTCCACGCCGTTGTCGCGGTGCCGTTGGGCGAACAGGCCGCCGATCCGGTCGCCCAGCACGTTGTACAGCGGTGCGGGCAGCGGGTCGATGACGGTGACGGTCTTGCCGAGGGCGCGGCAGGCCGCCGCGAGTTCGGAACCGATCCATCCGGCGCCGATGACGACGACGCGGCCGGCCGTACGGAGCGCCGCGCCGAGGCGGTCGCTGTCATCGCGGCTGCGCAGGTGGTGGACGCCGTCGAGGTCGGCGCCCGGCAGGTCGAGGCGGCGGGCTCGGGCGCCGGTGGCGATCAATACCTGTGAGAAGGCGAACTCCGCGCCGTCGGCCGTCCGCACGCGCCGGGCGTCGAGGTCCAGGCCGGTGGCGGGTGCGCCGAGGGCGAGGGTGATGTCCTGGTCGGGGTAGAACTCCGGCTCCAGCACGTCGAGTTCGCGGGCCTCGGTGGTGCCGAGGAGGCGTCCCTTGGACAGCGCCGGGCGCTGGTAGGGCAGGTGGGGTTCGTCGCCGACGAGGGTGATCGGCTTGTCGTAGCCGTGGTCGAGGCGCAGGGCCTGGGCGGCCTTCGCTCCGGCGAGGCTCGCTCCGATGATGACGACGCCGGGTTCGGCGGGCATGGCGGTGCTCCTTCAAGGGATGGGATGTGCGCAGGTGAAGCGGGCTTTCGGCGGTGCCGGGCTCAGACGACTTCGAGGTTGGCCATCATCCCCATGTCCTCGTGCTCGGCGTTGTGGCAGTGGAACAGGTAGCGGCCGCGGTAGCCGTCGAAGCGGGTGATGATCTCCGCTGACTCGCCCGGCCGCAGCGCGACGGTGTCCTTGAGGCCCGCGTCGTGGGGCGCCGGGGCCCGGCCGCCGCGCGAGAGCACGCGGAAGCCGACCAGGTGCAGGTGCACCGGGTGGTGGACGTCGGCGACCAGCCGCCAGACCTCGACATCGCCGAGGCGGACGGTGACGTCGGAGCGGGCGGGGTCGAACGGCAGACCGTCGATCAGCCATCCGTGGCCGCCGCGCATCCGCCCGGCGCGGAAGGAGAACTCGCGCACCCTGGCGGCGTCCGACCGGCGCCAGGTCGGCAGGTCGTCGGACAGGACGCGCGGGACCCGGCTGTCGTCGGCGGCCCTGCGCGCGACCCGGAAGGCCATCACGTCGCGGGTGCGCCCGGTGCCCAGCCGGTTGACGATCCTGACGAGGCCGCCGACCGGGACGTCCGAGAAGTCGATGACCAGGTCGTGGCGTTCGGCCGGCGCGGTCGGCAGGAGCCGGTGGACGACCGGCGCCGCGAGCAGGCCCTGGTCGGCGCCGATCTGGACGAGGTCGAGCCGACGCCCGTCGTCGGCCACCGCTTCGAGCTCGTAGTGCCGGGCGTTGGAGGCGTTCAGGACGCGCAGCCGGTACCGGGCGGCGTCGACCTCGTGCACGGGCCACGGGGCCCCGTTGACGAGGATCACGTCGCCGAAGACCCCGGCGAAGTAGGGTTCGCGCACCCCCGGCCGCCTTCGCAGGGTGGGGTCGAGGGCGGGGTAGGCGAGCTCGCCGTCGTCGTCGAACGCGCGGTCGGCGATCATGAGGGGCAGTTCGCGCCGTCCCGCCGGGAGGCCGAGCGACTCCTCGGCGTCGTCGCGCACGATGTGCAGCCCGGCGAGGCCCCGCCAGATGGCCGGGGCGGTGAAGTCCATCCGGTGGTCGTGGTACCACAGCAGCGTCGGCCGCTGGTCCAGGGGGAAGGTGTAGTCCCGCGTCAGCCTGGTCTCCACGGCGCGCGGATCGTCCATGTGGTGCCCGAGGCCGTGCACGGCGTGGGCGGCGCCCGGCCATCCCCTGGGCAGGACGAGGTCGGTCGGGTACCCGTCGGAGGCGGCCGGGGTCCGCCCGCCGTGCAGGTGCACGACGGTCGGCACGGGCAGCTCGTTGCGGTGCGTCACGGTGGCCGGCCGTCCTCGGCGCGACTCGATGGTCGGCCCCGGGAAGGTGCCCTCGTAGGTCCACGCGGACGTCCTGACCCCCGGCAGGATCTCCAGGGTCGCCTCGCGCTGGGTGATCCTGTAGTGGTCGACACCGCCCGAGGTGCTCACCGGTGCCAGCACGGAGGGGATCGGCAGCGGCACTTCGAACGCGGGCGGCAGCGGCACGGCGCTGTGCAGTTCAGAGCCGGTGGACGGCGGGCGGCGGGACAGGGCTGCGGCGGTGGACAGGCCGGTGGCCGCCATGAGGCCGAGCGTCCCGCCGATGCCCAGCGCCCGGCGCCTGGTCATGCCGCGGGCGGGGGCGGATTCGTCGTCGTGCGGCTCACTCATCGCCGTCCCGCCCCTGCTCGCGAGCCGGCCACCGCCGGAGAGGACGGCGCCAGACGGAGACGAACAGCATGATGAGCGCGGCGACGGTCAGCACGCCCAGCGGGAAGTGCAGCCACAGCGCGCCTTCCATCCCGGCGAAGTACTGCACGGTCTCGGCCAGCACCAGCGCCAGGGAGGCGAGGAACGGCCAGGCGCGGCGCAGCCGGACCCAGACGATGATCGACGCGATCAGCTGCAGGTAGCCGAGCGAGGTGGCGACGTCGGCGCCGAGCGTGTGCCAGCGCAGGCCGTCGTAGTCCCCGCTCATGTAGATCCCGGCGAACACCGGCTGGCCGAAGACCGCGGCGGCGTGCGCGGTGACGAGGACCCGCAGCGCCCACTCGACGGGTCTCCCCCGATGCGCGGCATCGGGCCGGGCCGGGGCGGCCGCGCGGAACTCGTTGGCTGCGGTGACCATGAAGCGTCCTCCTCCACTGTTCTCGATCGGGGACGCCTTCGAAGCTATGACCCTGGCGTTATTCTGTCTAAGATCAATATCGCTATGCGGTTATGTCCCCGGAGTCATGATCGGAATTAGGGAGGCGTCCGTGGACCTGAACACGCTCAGGCAGTTCCTCGTGGTGGCACGGCTGGAGCACCTCAGCCGCGCGGCCGACGAGCTCCGCGTCGCCCAGCCGTCGCTGAGCCGCACCATCGCCCGGTTGGAGGGCGAACTCGGCGCACCGCTGTTCGACCGGGCCGGCCGGCTCCGGCTGAACGAGGCGGGAAGGGTCTTCCGCGAGCACGTCGAGCGCTCCCTCGGCGAGCTGGAGGCGGGGCGGCGGGCCGTCGCCGAGGCCACCGGCGAAGGCTTCGGCAGCGTGCGGCTGGCGTCGGAGACCTTCCTCACCCTCACCGGGCCGCTCGCGGCGTACAAGCGGGCCCACCCCCGTACCGAGGTCGAGCTCCGGCAGATGTCGACCGAGGAGATGGCCCGCCACCTGCGGACCCAGGACATCGACCTCTGCGTCGCCTCGCAGCCGATCCCCGCCGAGGGCCTGGAGTCGGTCCGGCTGCTCGACGAGCCGGTGTGGCTGGCCACGCCGCTCGACCACCCGCTGGCGGGCCGCGCCTCGGTGGGCATCGACGAACTCGCCGGCCAGCCCTTCGTCACCGCCCGCGCGGGGCACTGGCAGCGCCGCCTCCTCGACCGGCTCTTCGCGGCGAGGGACCTCACACCGAAGATCGTCTGCGAGGGCGACGAGCCCGGCTCCATCGCCGACCTCATCACCGCGGGACTCGGCATCGGCCTCGTCCCCGCCTTCGCCCGGCGCACCGCCGCCCGCGCCCCCGTCGCCTGGATCGCCGTCGAGGACCCCGGCTGCCGCCGGACGGTCAGCCTGTTCTGGGGCGCCGGCAACCACCTGTCGCCCGCCGCCCGCCTGATGCGCGCCACGATCACCGGCTGGGACTGGGTCACCGGCGAACCGCCGGAGAAGCGGTGACGGTCGGCGCGGCAGAGCCGGGAGGTCGCAGGCGTCCGGGCGGGACAGAAAAGGGACGGTCGATTGCGAATGGCGCGAATCGAGGGGTGACCGTCATTGCGGCCATGCCGCCGCCCGAGCACGCTCGTAGGCGTGCGGCGGGCGCCGGTTCTGGGCGCCGTCCGCGTCGCGCGCTCCCTCCCCGTCCCAGAAAGGCCGGCTCATCATGTCTGGATTCGAGATGCGCTTCCCGTCCAGCGAGGTCGCGCTCAACGCCCGGCAGTTCGTCGAGCGGATCGAAGCGCCCTTCTTGGCCAACCACTGCATCCGCGCCTACCTGTTCGGCAGCGCCGTGGCCGCGCAGGAGGGCTTGAAGGCCGGTGACGACTACGACGACGAGCTGCTGTTCCTGTGCAGCGTCCTGCACGACGTCGGGCTGACCGACGAGGGCAACGGGGACCAGCGGTTCGAGGTCGACGGCGCCGACCTGGCCGTGCGGTTCCTGCGGGAGCAGGGCGTCGAGGAGGAGCGGCTGCGGGTGGTGTGGGACGCGATCGCGCTGCACACCTCGCCGGGGATCGCGAACCGCCGGGAGCCGGAGGTGGCGCTCGCCCAGCGGGGCACTGTCATGGACGTGGCGGGCGACGGGTTCCAGCTCCTGCCCCCGGGGTTCGCCGAGGAGGTGCACGAGCGGTTCCCGCGCCTCAATCTGGTGGAGGGCCTGGCCGATGCCATCGTCGGCCAGGTCCTCGCCAACCCGGCCAAGGGCGTGCCCGTGACGCTTCCGGGCGAGCTCGTGCGCCAGCGCGTGCCCTCGGTGCACATGCCGACGTGGGCGGACATGGCCGCGTCCTCGCCGTGGCGCGACCTGGAAGCCGGATGAGCGGGCGGGCGGACTGGCAGCGGTGACGCACGACCGAGTAGGACCGCGCGTTTACATCCGCGACGAGAGGGGCAGGCGAGCCGACCTGGTCCGCCCGGCGAAGCCGTCGGGCATCGCCGCCCCGTCCCGCGGACATCCCGCGTAGGCGGGGCCGTCCCACCGTGCACGGTGGAACGGCCCCGGACGGCTTTTCCGGTCCCGTCAGTCGCCGCCGACGCGGTCGAGGACGACCACCGGGATCGTCCGGCGGGTGCGCGCCTCATAGGTGCGGTAGACCGGCGCCTGCTCGACCATCAGCTTCCAGAGCCGCTCGCGTTCCGCGCCCTCGGCCGTGCGGGCGCGGGCGGTGAACCGTTCGCCCAGGATCTGGACCTCGACCTCCGGGTCGGCGACCACGTTCAGGTACCACTGGGGGTGGGTGTGCGTAATCACCGATCCGGACGCGACCAGGACGTAAGAGTCCCCGTCCCGGCCGAAGAACAGGCCGGTGCGGTACAGCTTCCCGGAGTTGCGGCCCCGGTAGGTGAGGACGAGGTTGGTCATTCCTCCTTCCATGTAGCCGCTCTCGCCGTCCGTCGCGACGTAGCGGCGCACGTGCTCGGTGACGGAGGGGTCGGGGCTGTCGACGACCTTCATTCCTCACCTCCCAGGCCCTGGGCGAAGCCGCCGTCCACGGGCAGTTCGACGTTGGTGGTGAAGGTCGCGTCGGCCGCCAGGAACAGCGCCGCCCGCGCGACCTCCTTGACCGTCCCGTTGCGCTTGAGCGGGGTCGACAGGTCGCCCTGCCGCTCGAACTCGCGGCGCTCGGCCTCGCTCAGGCCCGCCATGCCCATCGTCGGCGTCTTGATGTAGCCGGGCGCGACGCTGTTGACCCGGATCTTGCGGGGCAGCATCTCGACGGCCAGGACGTGCGCGAACGCCCGCATCGCCTCCTTGGACGCCGAGTAGGCGCTGAGCCCCGGGAAGACGACGTCGTTGGCGACGGTGGTGAAGACGATCGACCCGCCGTCGGCCAGCAGCGGGGACAGCGCCTGGACGGTGAAGAACGACCCCTTGGCATTGATGACGAAGTGCCGGTCCCAGGCCTCCTCGGTGACCTCCTCCAGCGTGGCGAACTCGGCGATGCCGTGGTTGACGAAGAGGTGGTCGACCCGCCCGAGGACGTCCCGGGCCTGCTCGCCCAAGGCCGCGATGTCGGCCATGCTCGCCGCGTCGGAGCGGACAACGTGCGCGGCGCGGCCCTTCAGCGCGGTCCGGGCCGCCTCGATGGTCTTCTCGTTGCGCCCGGTCAGCAGGACCTCCGCGCCCTCGTCGAGCAGCGCCTCGACGATCGCCAGTCCCATGCCGTGCGTGCCGCCGGTGACGACGGCCTTGGTGTCGGTGAACCTGTTCATGCGAGGACTGTCGCCGACGGCGCATTCGGTCGGTCTTCGGATCGTCTTCGGGGTCGAATACGCTGATCCGGTGCGTTTCGGGGTGCTGGGTCCGCTGACCGTGCGGACGGCGGACGGTACGCCGGTCGCCGTGCCGGAGGCCAAGGTCCGCATGCTGCTGGCCGCCCTGCTGGTGGACGCCGGTCGGGTGGTTTCGGTGGACCGGCTGGCCGATGAGTTGTGGGAACGTCCTCCGGCGCATCCGGCGCGGGCGTTGCAGACCCTGGTGTCCCGCCTGCGCGGCGCGCTCGGCGCGGAGAGCGTGCCGCGCCGCCCGCCGGGCTACCTGCTGGACGTCGAGCCCGAATCGGTGGACGCGGTGCGCTTCGGGACGCTGGCCGACCGCGCCCGTTCCCTCGGAGATCCGCGCGAGAGGGCCGCGTTGTTCGCCGAAGCGCTCGGGCTGTGGCGCGGGGCCGCGTTCGACGGTTTCACCGACGAGCGGTTCGCGCAGGCGGCGGCCGCCCGGCTTGAGGAGCAGCGCCTGCTGGTGTGGGAGGAGTACGCCGAGGCGCGGCTGGCGCTGGGCGAGCACGGGCCGCTGGTGAGCGAGCTGTCCGACCTCGTTCGCCGCCACCCGCTGCGCGAGCGTCTGCGCGCCGCCCACATGCGCGCGCTGTACGGCGCGGGGCGCGCGAGCGAGGCGCTTGACGCCTTCCAGGAAACGCGCCGCCGCCTGGACGATGAACTCGGACTGGAGCCGGGCCCGGAACTGGTCGAACTGCAACGGCTGATCTTGCGCCAGCAACTCGTGGAGCACCGCCCCCGCAACAATCTCCCCGCCCCGCTCACCGAGCTGATCGGACGGGCGGACGACGTCGCGGCGGTGCGGGCGCTGCTGGACGGGCGACGGCTGGTGACCCTGACCGGCCCCGGCGGGGTCGGCAAGACTCGGCTGGCCTTGGAGGTCGCGCACCTGGCGGCCGAGGCCAGCCCCGACGGCGTATGGCTGGTGGAACTCGCCGGGCAGCGGCCCGGCGGGGAGGAGATCGCGGAGGCGGTGGCGGCCGCGCTCGGCTTCCGGGACGAGCCGGCGCCGTCCGGTGTGGCGCACCGGCTGGCCGAGGCGCTGCGGGACCGGCGGCTCCTCCTCGTGCTCGACAACTGTGAGCACGTCATCGACGCGGTGGCCGAGCTGGCCGGGCGGCTGCTGCGCGCCGCGCCGGGCGTGCGGATCCTCGCCACCAGCCGCGAACCGCTCGGCATCTCCGGCGAGCGGCAGTGGCTCGTCCAGCCTCTCGACGTACCGGAACCGGGCGCCGCCGCGGCGGAGGTGGCCAGGTCGAGCGCGGTCCGGCTGTTCGTGGCGCGGGCCGCCGCCACGTCGTCCGGATTCGCCGTCTCGGCGGAGAACGCCGAAGCCGTCGCCACGATCTGCCGCCGCATGGACGGCATCCCGCTCGCCCTCGAACTGGCGTCCACGCGCGTACGCGTGCTGGGCGCGGCGGAGCTGGCCGAACGGCTCGACGACCGGTTCGGGCTCCTGGTCGGCGGCCGCCGCGACGCGCCGGCCCGGCAGCGGACGCTCAAAGCCGTGATCGACTGGAGCTGGGAACTGCTGACCGGCGCGGAGCGGATCGTGCTGCGCCGCCTGGCGGTCCACCGCGACGGCTGCGCGCTGGAGGCCGCCGAGGCGCTCTGCTCCGGTGGCGGCGTGAAGTCCGCCGAGGTCGTTGACCTGCTGGCCCGGCTCGTCGACCGTTCGCTCGTCGTCGTGACGGCCGACGACCCGCCGCGCTACCGGCTGCTGGAGTCGGTCGCCGCGTACTGCCTGGAGCAGCTGCCGGAGGGCGAGCACGACGCGCTGGTCCGCGCCCACGCCCGCTACTACACCGACCTCGCCGAACGCGCCGACGCGCACCTGCGCGGCGGCGACCAGCGGAAGTGGCTGCGCCGCCTCGACGCGGAGGCGGCCAACCTGCGCGCCGCTCTGGACGCCGCCGACGCACCTCTCGCCGAACGGCTGGTGCGGGCGATGGCGTGGTACTGGTTCCTGCGCGGCCGGTTCACCGAGGCCAAGCGCTCGCTCGCCGCCGGTGCCGACCGCGCCATCCTCGCTCCTTGGCTGGCGGCGATGACGCTGCTCTCCGGAGAACCGTGGCGGGAAGGCCCTCCGATCGAAGCGGAGGCACGGGCCGGGTGGCTGCTGGGGTACGCCGAGACGCTGTTCGGCTCCCTGGAGGCGGGCGAGGAACTGAACCGGCGCGCTATGGACGACTTCCGTGCGCGGGACGACCGCTGGGGCGTCGCGGCGGCCTCGACCGTCCGGGGCCTGCACGGCTACGTGCGCGGTGACCTGGCCGGATCGCGCCGCGACGCCGAGGAGGGGCTGAGGCTGTTCAGCGAGACCGGCGACCAGTGGGGACGGCTCCAGGCCATCGGAGTGCTCGGCAGGGTGGCCGAGATCGCGGGCGACTACCGGGAGGCGGAGGCCCGGCACCGCGAGGGCCTGGCCATCGCCGAGAGCCTCGACCTCTGGGGCGAGGCGTCCGCCCGCTGGTCCGAGCTGGGCCGGATCGCCCTGCTGGCCGGTGACTTCGCACGGGCCGACGAGCTGCACGAGCGCGGGCTGCGGCTTGCCGTGACGCACGCCGACCGGCGCTCCCAGGAGTTCGCCGAGGTCGGCCTCGCTCTCGCCGCGCGTCGCCAGGGGCGTCTCGACGAAGCCGAGAAGTACCTGCGCACCTGGCTTGAGTGGAACGGCGGGTTCGACGCGGAGAACGGCACGGCGCTGATCCTGGCCGAGCTGGGCTTCGTCGCCGAGCAACGCGGCGACGCAACAGAGGCCCTGAAACTGCACGAGCAGGGCCTCGCCGCCGCGCAGGCCACCGGCGACCCGCGCGCGGTCGCTTTGGCCTACGAAGGGCTGGCCGGAGCACACGCGCTGGCAGGCCGCCACAAGGAGGCGGCCCGTTTCTTGACCACGGCGTCCCGGATGCGCGCGGACATGGGCGCACCCCTACCGGACGCCGAACGCGGCGACGTCGACCGCATCACCCTGACTCTGCGGACGGCGCTCGGTCACGAGATCGACGCCTGATGGCCGCTCACGTCCGGCCGGAAGAACAACGACCCCGCAGACGGGACCGGCTCAGCCGCCCCGGAAACGGCCGCCGATACCGCTAGTGAAGACCCCGGCAGCGCGGAGCCGACGCTTCGAGCGTCTTTCCTGAGCGCGGCGGCGAGGACGCGAACCCAACCCCACACCGATCTGATCATCGTGCCCGGTCAGGGACTCCTGCAGGCCGTCCCGGAAGGATGTGGTCACCAGCCGAGTTCAGGCGGACCGACGACGGCCGCCCCCGTCTGGGCGGCCAGCCACTCCACCCGCCGCTGGTCTCCGGGGCGGGAGTGGACGAAAACGGTGTGGTCGGCAGCGGGTTCTGCGCAGTAGATGTCACGACTGTTGCAGGCGATTTGCAGCTCGGCGTATTTGTGCTCTTCGGCGCGGCCCAACTCGGCTACGGCGGGCCAGTGGACGTTGTGCCACAGGACGTGACAGCTCCCGATGGACGTGCCTGTGCGGAGCGCTTGCGCCGCCTCCTCGAACGACGCCAGGTTCAGTGACACGTTCACGGGAAGTCCTGATCCCTCCGGCCCGTGGGAAGCGGTCCGGGCGCAGGGAAACGCAGAAGCCCATCGCTCCAGTTCAGCGTCGGTGCGCGCCTACGCTTCCAGGTAGCACCAGGTGGGGTCGTACCGTGTGGCGACGGACAGCAGACGCCGCGCCAGATCCAGCGCCTGGGACAGGTCGGCCGTTCTCAGCACCGGCCAGGCAGAGGTGTTTCCCACGAGCGCATCCTGCCCGCGACGGATCACTGAGCACCATCCCATCGCCCTGAAGCCACTCGGACGGGTCCGTTTTCTCCCTGGCGAGATCGATTCCACGTCCATTCCTCATGGCCGCGTACGCCGGACGGACCGTCGCTGTGCAGTAGTCGCGGGCCGCCCCCACTCTCGGGTGCCTCCGCCGGTCGATTCCTGCGCTTGCGGGGACTGTCACGCGAGTTCGGTGCCGCGTCCAGGCGACTGCCGACGGAAGGACGGTGGCGATCCTGCTGGTGGTGACCGTCGATCGTCCTGGCGGCCGGATCGTGCCAGCGGGCAACCGTTCGCGCGGTCCGGCCGTCGCACTGGGGTCACCCCTTTTGTCAGGAGAGTCGATGCCCACCCATGTGCGCGGGTCGCGTCCGCCGTCCCCCGAGCAGCGGTCGCGCGAGCGGCTGCGGGTCCTCGTCCGGACTGTGTCGTTGCTGGTCGTGGTCGGCGTCGCCGGCGTGGCGGTGTGGCTGTGGCTGCGACCGGCCCCGGAATCGGTCGAGTCGCCGGCGCCTGCGCAGGTCGAGTCGGTGGCGCCGGCAGATGAGAGCGGCGACAGCGGCGAGAGCGATGTGCCGGACGGTTTGGCCCCGAGCAATGGGTATCGACTGCCCGGCAAACGGTAGCGACGGTCAGGGCCACGAATGCGGGAGGCCCTGCGTACTGGCCAGGCCAGTACGGAACGATGCGCCGCATCAGGTCACGCCTGCGAGTCGGCAGTCGGAGGAGGCGGTGCTGAGGCTGAGTCCCAACGGCCCTCACGGCTCTCCGCCGATGCATCACGAGGGATGATCGGTTCTGTGCCGGTGGAGCGGGGTGGAGTGTGAGCGGAAAGCGGTTCGAAGAGGTCGAGGTCGAGATCGACGAGCGGGATCTGGCGATGCTGGGCTGGCGGGCCGAGGAGGTTCGGGGCCGGCTGGTCGTCGACTCCAGAGGCGGCGGTTTCGAGCACGAACTCGCGGTCTCGGGAACGCTGCGGTTCCGCCTGGACGACTGGCATGACCGGTTCTCCGCCTTCGACGACATGGCCAAGCCGCCGCCTCTCGTCCTTCGCATCAGCAGGGCGGCCCCCGATTCACCGATCGACTACGCACTGGTCGCTCTGGACAAGCGGATCGACCAGGCGAAGACGGGGAGCACGCGGTTCTCCATGAGGAGCCATTCCTGGTCGGGGAAGAAGGCCGACAGCGGAGAGCGGCTCAAGGTCGGCCTGTCGGCCTACGACTTCGGCTACGGTCTCGCTTCCAAGCCCGCGGTCCCGCATCCAGAGGACGGGATGTCCCCTTTGGCCGTGGAGTTCGCGGACGAGACCACCCGTGAGGCGCTGCGGATGCGGGGCGCCTTCAGCAAAGCGTGGGTCGACGGCAGCACCATCTGCGTCGTCGCGGAGGGGACGTGCTGGTTCGCCGGGGCCGAAGAGCTGCTGACGACGATGCTCGCCGATCGTTCCGTGGAGCGGCCGAAGGGGAGGTGGTGGCGTAAGTACACGGCCTCCGACGAAGGGGCCTTCCAAGTGCGCCTGCCCGCTGTGGAAATCGGTTACCTCGACGCGTCCGGGTTCATCCTCGACCGGTACGAGGTCGAGTTCAGAACACCAGAGGACTTCTATCCCGCGAGCATCCCCGTGGGCGAGGGCGCTGCGGTGCCGCGCCGAGAGCCGCAATGGATCCTCCAGTGTTTCAAGGGCACCGAAAATCTGCCGGGGACGCCTGCCCGCGTGGTCGTCCGGTTCGTCGATCCGAAACTGACCGACTGACAGTTCGGTACGCCAACGACGGCTCAGGGCACGGGCGCGTTCCGCCGCACACCGCGCCGTCGTCCAAAGCGATTACAGCAGCTACTCCTCCAACTGACGGAGAGCCAGTATTTCGATCGTGCGGTATTCGCCCGGCAAGGGATGACAGGCCAGAGTCGCCATCTCTTCACTCGCCAGATCGGCTTCAACACGCCGCCAGCAGCCAGTAGGTGGACGGATTCTGTGGTCGAACGAGTTGTTGAAGGCGGTCTCCGAACATGTCGTAGCCGCCACGCTGACTCTTTTGAGCCGCCATCGTTTGATGGACGCTCAGGCCGGCCACCGGCGGTGGCCCTCCGCCGTTCTTCCGTCCGAACCCGCCCGGCGCTCCGTCCGCCGCCGCTACGCCGAAGGCCAGGTCTGCCTCGCCGACCTGGTCACCGAGCACGGCGCCGGACGCTCTACCGTCCACCGCTCCTTTCCCGCCTCCGCGATCCCCCGTGAGAGCTACCGCGATGTCCGTTCCAGGGGGATGGCACGCCCGGCACCGATCCCTAGCCTTTCAAGCCGCGGAAGACACCCGCGAAAACGTGATGGAACTTGATCGAAAGGATCGCGATCGTGGCGTCTGCGAAGCTCCCGGAAAGCCCCCTCCCGCAAGCCGGCCCTGTCGCGGGCCGCGGCCGGTTGCGCAGGTTCCGGTTCCCCGTCCTGCTGGTCGCGTTGTTCGGTGTGATGGCGGTGACGGGCGGGATCAACCAACTCGTCTCGCCCGTCCCTCTCCTCGCCCTGCCGGTGGGGATCGGCTTGGCCGTCGCCGCTGTCGCCTGCTACCACTGGTTGTGCCGGACCGTCGAGCTCCGCCCGGACATCTCCGAACTGGAGGAGACGGGCCGGTGGTCCCGACTCGGACGCGGGACGGTACTCGGGTTCGGCCTGTTCGCCGGGGTGATGGCGCTGATCGCGGTGTGCGGCGGCTGGCAGGAGGTGTCCTGGGGTTCCCCCGGCGGCTTCCTCGGCACCGCGGGCCTGATGGCGAGCGTCGCCGTCACCGAAGAACTGCTGTTCCGCGGGGTGGTGTTCCGCATCATGGAGGAACGTACCGGCACTGTGATCGCCCTGGTCGTCTCCATGCTGCTGTTCGGTGCGATACACCTGGTCAACGCCAACGCCACCCTGTGGGGCGCCTTCGCGATCGCCCTGACGGGCGGAGCCATGCTGGCCGCCGCCTACATCGCCACCCGCTCGCTGTGGCTGCCCATCGGCCTGCACTTCGCCTGGAACTTCACCCAGGTAGGGATCTTCGGTGCCACGGTCTCCGGATCGGACGTACCGTCCGAGGGCCTGCTGAACGTCACGCTGTCCGGTCCGGCCGCGCTGACCGGCGGCGCCTTCGGCCCCGAGGCCAGCCTTTTCGCGCTGCTGGTCTGCATGGTGCCCACGATCCTCCTGCTGCGGCGGGCCGCCCGCACCGGCCAGATCCGGCCCCGTCCGCACCGCGCCGAGCCCTCCGCCTGACCGGAACGATGCCGGCCGCAGGAACCGACGCCGCGTCAACCCTGATCGGCGGACACCAGTCCCACCCGATAGGCGAGAACGACCGCCTGTACACGGTCCCGCAGGTCGAGTTTCGCCAGGATCCGCGACACGTACGTCTTGACGGTCTCGACGCTGATGGACAACCGTCCGGCGATCTCCGCGTTGGACAGGCCCTCAGCGAGCTGTTCGAGCACTTCCAGCTCCCGCTGGGTCAGCGCACGCACGACCTCCTGCAGGGCTGTCCGGGAGGAGTCAGCGGGGCGCAGGCGCTCGGCGAAGCGGCCGATGAGGGCACGGGTGACGGCGGGCGCGAGCAGGGAATCACCGCGCGCGATGGTGCGTACGCCGTCCACCAGCTCTTCCGGCCGCGCGTCCTTGAGCAGGAAGCCGCTGGCGCCCGCCCTGAGCGCTTCGTAGGCGTACTTGTCGACGTTGAACGTGGTCACCACCAGTACCTTCACCGGATCGGCGACGCCGGGCCCGGCCAGTCGCCTGGTGGCCGCGATGCCGTCCAGGACGGGCATCCGGATGTCCATCACGACCACGTCCGGCAGCAGCCGCCGGGCGGCCTCGAGCGCCGCGCGGCCGTCCGCGGCCTCCCCGACGACCTCCATGTCGGGCTGGGCGGAGAAGACGGTGGTGTAGCCGGTGCGCACCAGCTCATGGTCCTCGCAGATGAGCACCCGGATCGGCGTCCTGGTCATGCGGTGCTCCTGGACGGGATGAGGGCCCGGACGCTGAACCCGCCCCCGGGCTGCGCGGCGGCGGTCAGCTCACCGTTCAGCATGTGCACGCGCTGGCGCAGCCCGTCCAGCCCCCGTCGCCCGGACGGCGCGGCGGGACCTTCCGCGAGTGCGGGCCCGTCGGTGGTCACCTCGATGTCGATGTGGTCGGCGCGGTGGTGGACGGTGACTCTGGTCGGCCGGCCCGTCGCGTGCTTGACGGCGTTCGTGAGAGCCTCCTGAACCACCCGGTACGCGGCCAGCTCGACGTCGATGGGCCGGGGCAGGCGCTCGCCGTGCTCGGTCAGTTCGACGGGCTGGCCGGACATGCGGACCTGTTCGACCAGGTCGGCGACATTGTCGAGGGTCGGCGTGTGGTCGGTGAGCGACGCGTCGCCGGTCGCCTCCAGCACACCGAGCAGATACCGGAGTTCGGTCAGCGCCTGCCGGCCGGTGTCGCCGATGGCGGTCAGCCCCTGCCCTGCGCGTTCCGGTGCGGTGCCGACCAGGAACTGCGCCGCGTCGGCCTGCACCACCATGGCGGTCACGTGATGGGTGACCACGTCGTGCAGCTCACGGGCGATGCGGGCGCGTTCGGCGGCGCCGGCCGCCAGCGCGCCGAGCCGCCGCCGCTCGGCCTCCTCGGCCCGCCATCGGCGCATTCCGGCACCGGCCATCCAGATCACCACCAAGACCAGGTAGAAGACGAGGAAGTCCGAGATCCGGCTGGGGGACCCCAACCGGTTCAGGACGACCGCCAGCGCGGCGCAGCCGACGCTCACCGCCGCCACGAGCCTGTGGCGGTGCCGGGACTGTTGGGCGCCGGCCGTATACAGGGCCAGGTAGAAGCCGATGCTGGCGAGCGTCTGCGGATAGCAGAGCGCCTGGTGAACGGCGAAGGCGGCGCCGATGACGGCGAGGCAGGCCGCCGGGTGACGGCTGCGGAGCGCCAGCGGCGCCGACTGCGCCACGGTCAGCACCACCGCCAAGGCGTCGGCCGGGCGCCGCGGCAGGTCGCCGAGCTGCGCTCCGATGACGGACAGCGTCGGTACGAATGCCAGCGCGGTGAGGGCCGCCGCGAGCGCGCCGTCCTTGACCGAGGCGTGCTGGGCTCTCCACCGGACCGGCCATGAGCGGATTGCCGGGGAAACGCTCGCGATCACCGGCGCAGTCTAACGGCCCTGCGGCGGCGACTGGAGGAGCTCGGCGGGCCCTGGCCGACACGTCCAGCGCGTGCCCGCCGTTCACGAACCTGACACGACCGTTCGGCTTCTCCAAGGGCGGTCGCGGCCATCGGGCCCGACCGCGTGAAGCCCGCGCACCCCGGGGACATCGTCGTCGCTTGCAAACCTCGTGAGCGGATCGTCCTGTGCGGCGCAGGGCCGGCACCCCGCGCCGACCGCGGGCGAAACGGCGTTCAGCGGGAAGTGAGAGCCCCTGTTGATCACTGCTTGCCGAGATGGGCGGCCGGTTCCGGTAACGGCGTACCCATGGTGGAGACCGTGGCGGCGGCCGTGTGGTCACCGTCACATAGCCGTTAAAAGGCCGATCATGTTCTTATGAGCGCAGCTTGTCACGGAAGGCGGGCCATCACCGGAGAACCCGCCACCGGACGACAGAGAGAGAGCGCCTTGGAGATCGAGCGCATCGCACGTAAAGCCGGCCTGCTCGTGGGAGGTGCAGCGGTCACCATGGCCGTCACGGTCGCCGGTCCGGTCCAGAGCGCGTCCGCGGAGACGCCCGCCGAGATCATGCGGGCCGGGCTCAAGCTGGCGGTCGGCGCCGGCTACCCCGGAGCGACCGCGCTCCTGCGCAGGGGCGACACGACGCAGTACCTGACCGAGGGCGTCGGCAACCGCGCCACCGGGACCCCGATGGACCCCAAGGCCCAGTTCCGGGCCGGCAGCAACACCAAGCCGTTCATCTCCGCGGTCGTGCTGATGCTGGCGGACGAGGGCAAGCTGACGCTCGACGACACGGTGGACGAGTGGCTGCCCGGGGCGGTCTCGGGGAACGGCCATGACGGAACGAAGATCAAGCTCCGCCAGCTGATGAACCACTCCTCCGGGGTGGCCGAGTACCTCGACAACGTCTCCGCCCAGGCGTACGACCAGCCGGCCACGCAGTACACGCCCGAGCAGCTCGTGAAGATCGCCATGCGGGAGCTGGCGGAGTTCGCGCCCGGCGCGAACGTCCACTACGTCAACACCAACTACATCCTCCTCGGGATGATCATCAAGGCGGTGACCGGCAACGAGCCCGCCACCGAGGTCGAGTCCCGCCTCATCGACCGGCTCGGGCTCACCGGCACGAGCTATCCCACCTCCGACCGGAACCTGTACGGCAACCACACGCGCGGGTACGCCGTTCCCAAGTTCTGGGTCATCGAGCGGCCCTACGTCGATGTCACCGTCCTGAATGTCCAGTTCTCCGGCGCGGCCGGCGCGATGGTGTCCACCATGGACGACCTGGCGACCCTGCACCGCGCCCTGCTCGACGGCACCCTGCTGTCTCCGGCGATGCTGCAGGAGGTCAAGACGACCCTGCCGCTCCCCGACTCCCCCGGATACGGTCTCGGGCCCGTCCATGAGCTCCGGCCGGGACCGGGCACGTGCGGCCGGATCCTGTCCAAGGGCGGCGCGGTCTACGGCTACTACAGCCAGATCTTCACGCGCGAGGACACCGGCGCGCAGGTCGTGTACGTCACCAACCAGTTCAACATGGCCAACCCCTTCGCCCCGACGCCGGGCAAGGTGAACACCGCCGCGATCAAGGCGCTCTGCGCCCTGTGACCGGCGCATCCTCCCGGTCGAACTCCCCCATGGAACGAGGAATGCTTCAGTGAGATCGAGCAAGATGTGGACCCGGGTGTGCGCGGGCGCCGCCGCGGTGGCGGCGGCCGTGAGCGTGCTCGGCGCGGCTCCGGCGCAGGCCGCCGAGCCGGGCCCGGCGCCGTCCTTCACCGACGGCTTCGGGCTGACCCAGGTCGAACCCGTCAAGGGCGACGGGGCCGACCTCACGCTGACCGTGACCACCCCCAACCTGTCCGGGAAGCACTGGATCCGGGTCTTCCTGCCCGAGGGCTACGCGGCCGACCCGGGCAAGCGGTGGCCGGTGCTGTACTCCCTGACCGGCGGGCCCAGCCAGTGGGAGGACGCGGCGGGGCTGCCCGCGCTGCGCTCCAACAAGATGATCACTGTGGTCCCGGACGGCGGGCAGAAGGGCTGGTACGCCGACTGGAAGATGCAGAACACCGCACTGGGCGCGGCGAAGTGGGAGTCCTTCCACATCAGGCAGGTCATCCCGTTCATCGACGCCAACCTGCGCACGCTGACCGACCGCGAGCACCGCGCGGTCGCGGGCCTGTCCATGGGCGGCTTCGGCGCCATGCACTACGCCCAGACCTACCCCGAGCTGTTCGGCAACGTCGCCTCGATGTCGGGCGCGATCGACTTCGGGCTGGCCGACATGCGCGCCGCGGTCCTGGCCACCGAGCTGAACCTGCCGAACTGGCCCTGCGCCGCCGGCAGCTCCTCCGGCTGCGCCGACTACGGTCCCGTCGTCGACAGTGACGCCATCTTCGGAACGCCGTACTTCTGGGGCGACCAGATCTGGAACGCCGTCAACCCCGCCTCCACGGCCAACCTGAAGAAGCTCGCGAACACCAACATCGCGCTCTACACGGGCAACCAGGGCCTCGACATGGCGACGGCCACCGCGACCGGCAACGTCCGGAACTACCTCACCGACCTGGGCATCCCGATCCAGCGGTTCAAGGCCTACGGCGACGGCACCGGCTGGGGCACGGGGTGCGACGGCAACCACAACTACGGCTGCTGGCGCCCGTCGTACGCCGACTACATCCCGATCCTCGAGAGCAACTTCGCCGCGTCCTGATCCGGCACAGTTCGAGTCGGCGCAGCTTCGGGCCTGTTCTGGGCCCGGACCATGTGAGGGATGGCAGGCCGCGGAGCCGGATGAGGGCGCGCCGCGCAGATACAGCCCGGCCTCATGGCTTTCGGGGGTCCTGTCACAGCGGATGGTCGGCCTTCGCCATCGTTCGAACTCGTTGATGCAGCGCTCGACGGTGTCGCGATGCTTGTGGAGCGCGGCGTCGTGGCCGAGCGGGCGGCCGCCGTGCCGCCTCCTTGTTCCTGCGGTTGGCGGCCTGGTCGGCCGGGTCGGAGGTGGCCGACCGCCCCTCGCACCTCGATCGTGTCCACGACCGGGACGAGGTGGGGGCGGTCGGCGACCTGCCCGGCAGCGGGCAGCGGCGGCAGCGTCGATCGACCGACAGGCGGATCTTGCTGGTCAGCCCGCCGCGGGACCGGCCCGGCTCGGCGGCCCTCAAGCGGGCCTCGCGGCGTCGGCGGAGCGCGCGGCGCCGCTCTCGCTCGGGGCCGGGGGCACGGGTCCGTTCGCCCCGCTGCCGCAGTCCCCTTTTCCTTCGTCACCGCCTTGGCCAGCTCCTCCAGCAGCGCGGGGGCGACCACCATCCCACCGCCGTGGCGATGGACGCGGCGATGGTGGAATCCACTCCGACCAGGTCCAGGTCGACCTCGCCACGGGCTGCCGGCCTGATACCGCCACATCACCGCGTTCACCCGCCGGGCGAACACCATGATTCGAACCCGGAACAAGCCCTGGGACGATCGCCTACGACTCGGCGCGGTCGACCGCTGAGGGCTGAGCGCCCGGTCGGGTCCGCGCAACCGCCGATGCGCGGGGTCGCCCCGGGCCGGCCGCCGCCCATGGGCCGAGGGTGAACCCGGCACCGTTCCGTCGGACCTCCAGGGCGCCCGCACCACCGAAGTGCGCGGGGACGAGCAACTCCCGTTCATCAGCCGCTCGCCCGAGAATCCGACGGCGACTGGCCACCGCTTGTTCCGGGGCCGAGCAGGCGTTGCTGTTGCAGCAGGGATCGAGGATCTGCACCGGACTGTGCAGCAGATCTCCGACGAAGACCGCCCGGTCGCTCCCGGACGCGAGTCGCAGCACCGACGAGCCGGGGGTGTGACCGGGCGCGGACTCCAGCGTGAGGTGTTCGTCGATGCGGTGGAGACCGTCCCACAGCACGGCCTGCCCGGCCTGGTGGACGGGCGCGATGCTGTCCTCGTAGATCAGGCGGTCGACCTCATGTACGCCGTTGCCGTACGCGTTGTCCGGACCGTAATGGAAGTCGTCGGCGGCTGGAATGAGGTACTGGGCGTTGGGAAACGTCGGTACCCACTGCCCGTCCGCGTCGACGGTGTTCCAACCGACGTGATCGACGTGGAGGTGGGTGTTGACCACGACGTCCACCTCCTGCGGGTGAACACCGGCCCTCGCCAGCAGACCGTGGAGATCACTGCGAGACCGGTGGAACGGCCCCATCCCCGGTCGCTCGCGCTCGTTGCCCGCTCCGGTGTCGACCAGGACGGTCCGCCCACCGCTGCGCAGCACCCAGCTCTGCAGAGCGAGCACCACCAAGTCGCCGTTCGGCTCCCAGTGGTCCGGCGCCAGCCAGTCCTCGTTGTCCTTCCACACATCGGCGCCGGCTCCCGGAAACATGTCGGAGGCCGGCAGGAAGGGTTCGTGCCATTCGACGATCCGGATGACCTCGACGTCCCCCAGCATCATGCTCTGCGCGCTCTCGTTCTCGTTCGGCATGGGCTCGACCCTAAGAAGTGCCGAACGACCCTCTCAATGCTCGTTCAGGTCAATAAAATAAGAGCTCGTCTCACACTTCATACGGGAAGATATCCTGAAGGAATGGATGTGGTGAGTGACGCGATCTCCGCCGTTCACCTCGGGCACCCGTGGTTCCACCGGGTGCGGACGGACGGGAGCTGGTGCGCGCGACTGGACGCCTACGACGGCGCGGGCTTCTACGTCGTCCTGAAGGGCGGATGCTGGCTCCTGACCGACGGCGGTGCCCCGGTGTCCCTCGGCGTGGGTGACGCGGTGCTGCTACCTCATGGCACAGGCCATGTGATCGCCGATTCTCCCGTCGATGCGGCGGTCGCTGCGCAGAGGGCGGTGCCGTTCGAGCAGTGGCTCGTGGAGGCGGGGCGGCGGACCCGGTCGGACCGCGACAGGACCGAGATGCTCTGCGGCAAGTACTGGCTCGACTGCAGCCGCATGCACCCGCTGATGGCGGAGCTGCCCGAGGTCGTCCACCTGCCCAGCCGAGTAGGCGGCCACCTCGAACTGCGCGCGGCGATCGACCTGCTCGCCGGTGAACTGGACGAGATGCGGCCCGGCTCCTGTGTGGCGCTCCCGAACCTGCTCGACCTCCTCCTCGTCTACATGATCCGCTCCTGGATGACGGAGGCCACCGGCGCGGCCTGGCCCAGCGCACTGGGCGACCCGGTGACGGCCGCCGCCCTGCGGGCGCTGCACTCGCAACCGGCCGCCCCGTGGAGCAACGACCGGCTGGCCGCGGAAGCGGGCGTCTCCCGTCCCACCCTGGCGCGCCGGTTCACCGCCCTGGTCGGCCGCCCTCCGATGGCGTACCTCATCTGGTGGCGCATGGTCCTTGCCGCGACCCTGCTCCGCGACACCAAGGAAACCCTGGCCACCATCGCCGAGCGAGTCGGCTACGGCAGCCCGTACGCACTCTCACACGCATTCGAGAGGGAGTTCGGCACTACACCGGGACGCTATCGAGCGCAGGTCGCAGCACGATCGGCCTCGGACGCAAGCGCGACATCGTGACCGACGCTCCCGGCCTGCTGCCGGCGATGCTGGTCACAGCCGCCCCGGTGCAGGACCCGATCGCCGGCACGACCCTGATCGACCACATCGCCGCCTGCCAGCCCACCGTCACCACCACTTGGGTCGACGGCGGTCACCGCGACCGCCTGGTCGAACACGCCGCCTCCAGTTCCAGGAGCTGGTGACGGCCGGGTCAACTGCGTTCAGCGCTGATCGGTCCCGGCGGCACAGGACCACGATCGTCGTCAGGTGGCGGAAGAAGCGGCAGGAGTTCGACCAGAAGCCCGGCCCGACCTCGGTCAAGCAGCTCATGGACCCGCTCCAGGCGAACATGCCGGATGCCGGTGATTTCAAGTCATGAAGCCTTCCAGGAATTGGGAAACCCGGTGCCCATGCTCGTTCGGAACGATGGTGCGGGGTTGCTGGAGTCGTGGCTGGAACCCTTGGCCCGGGACTACTGGTTGCAGCCGGGTGAGGCGGTCGTGGTGACCTCCTACGACCGCTGGGCCCGCCGGCCCTTCGAAGTCCTTCACGAGCCGGCCGGCACCTGGGCCAAGCCTTCGAGAGTGCTGCGGGCAGAGTGTTCGGCGGCCGCGACGGCGCGCGTCATCGTTCGTCGGGATGGGGCTCCGGGCCGATCAGATGGTCGGGGGCGCGCTGTCCGCGCGTGCGGTCCATCTCGCGCCACTCGGGCCGCAGGCCGGTCAGGCCGGTGGTCAGGAAGTACACGGCCGCGGCGACCAGCAGGGTCGGCACGAGTCCGGCGACGGCCGCCGCCGCTCCGGCGACCAGGCCGCCGAAGGGGATGCCGGCCCAGGCCAGCGAATCGCCGATCGCGTTCACCCGGCCCAGCATCGCGCGCGGCACCCGTTCGAAGAACAGCGCTCCCAGGATCGGGTTGAGGAAGCCCGCGCCGAACCCGCTGGCGGCGAACACGGCCACGACGGCCCACATCGGCGCGGAGGCGGCCAGGATCAGGAACTTCGGCGCCCCCGCGCACAGGGCTCCGCCGAGGACGACCGCCCGGCGGCGCATCCGGTGCGCGAGCGCGGCGGCGATGAGGCTTCCGCCGATCGCCGCGGTGCCGCTCACGCTGAGGACCAGGCCGACCGCGCCCGCGCCGTGCCCGAGGCTTCTGGCCCATACGGGCACGAGCACGGCGGTGAAGCCGGCGTCCAGCAGGTTGGTGATCCCGACCATGACGATGACGCTGAGCAGGAGCCGTTCACCGCGCAGGAAGGCGAGTCCTTGGCCGAAACTCCGCCAGTAGCCCGGTTCCTTGTCCGCGGCGGACGCCGGAGTCCGCCGGGGTGCGCGCCCCATGTCGCGCGGAAGCACCAGTGTGACGAGCAGCGCGCCCAACGCGAAGCATCCCGCGGTCAGGGCCAGTCCCGTCAGAGGGCCGAACAGCGCCACCAGGGCGCCGCCGGCCGCAGGGCCGACGGTGACGGCGAGCCGGTCGGTGACGCCGGACAGGGCGATGGCGCGCTCCAGCGGCGTCCGGCCCGCCTCGGCCGCGTCCGGGATCATGATCTCCTTGGCCAGGTCGCCGGGCCCGCGCGCCGCGCCGATCAGCGCGACCAGGGCGAGCAGCGGCGGAAAGGACAGCAGGTCGAAGGCGTGCAGCAGGGGGATCGCGCTCGCGGCGGTCGCGCTGGCCAGGTCGGCGGTCCAGGAGATGAGGCGCGGGCCGGTCCGGTCCACCAGCGGCCCGCTGAAGGTCTTGGCCAGCACGTAGGGGGTCATCTCGCAGAACGCGACGAGTCCGGCCCGGGTGGCGCTGCCGGTGGTCACCAGCACGAACCAGGGAAGCGCGATGGCCGAGACCCGGGTGCCGGTCAGCGACACCGCCATGGCCGCCAGCACCCCGACCAGGGGCCGCCGGGTCCGGCCCGCGTGCACCGCCTCGGTCATGTGGCCCTCGCCTCCGCCTCTCCGGGAGGCTCCGGGCCGGTGGACGGTTCCAGCTCCGGCAGGATGTGGCTGACCACCACGACCCGCTCGGCGCCGTCGGGAGCGGCGTCCGCCGTTCCCGGCAGGTCCCGCCGGTAGCGGGCGAGGACCTCGTTCAGCTCCCGTTGCAGGTCGGCGGCCTCTTCCGCGGTGAGCCGCAGGCGGTGGTCGCTCATGTCGAACACTTCCTGCCACGCGCGGGGCATCGCCGGGAACTCGCTGATGGTCCGCTGCAGGCGCAGGGTGGACACGGCGGCGACCGACTGCAGGAACGCCAGCGTGGCCTCGTGCCCGGCGAGTTCCAGGTCGTCGAACCGCGTCGTCTGGTGGACCGGGCGCCACCAGCGCTCGCGCGCGTTCCCCCGTCCGGTGTCCTCGGCGACGAAGCCCGCCGCGCCGAGCCGCCGCAGGTGGTAGCTGGTCGCGCCGGAGTTGATCCCGAGCCGCTCGGCGAGCCGCGTCGCGGTCGAGGGGCCGTGCTTGCGCAGCAGCTCGACCAGTTGCACGCGCACCGGGTGCGCCAGGGCGCGCAGTCCCTGGGCGTCCAGTACGGCTGTTGCCGGTTCGGGATTCGGACGGTTCGGGTCCTCGCTGGGGCCGGTCATGCCGCGAGCGTAAACTCCAAAGACTTCTTTGCAAAGGTCCGTTTGCGGTCTCTCGTTGGTTGCCGGGCAGTCGTTGGCCTCACTTCCACTGCCTTGCGGCCGGTGTGCCCTGGTGGTCCCTCAGAGCGATCGCTGAGGGGGCTTCGTCAAGCCTCGGCTACGAGATCCAGTTCCGCTCGTGCGTCTGCGGCGCCGGTGGTGTGGCCTGATGAGCGGCTTTTCGCCAGGGCCCGGTTCAGGTGCCGTCTGGCGGCTTCCCGATCATCGCTGAGGCGGGCCGCCCGTCCCAGGCCGATCTCGGCACGGATCTCGCCGCGGCTGTACGCGCGCTCGGTCGAGATGGACAGCGCCCGCTCGTACAGCTCCGCCGCCCGCCGGGCGTGCCCGCCGGACAGGGCGGTCCGGCCGAGCCAGGTCAGCGACTCGACCACCTCGGTCCACAGGCCGAGTTCCTCGGCCACCAGCAGGCCCTCGCGGTGGAGGCGCTCCGCGCGCGGGTGGTCGCCGTCGCGTTCGGCCACCAGTGCCAGCGCCCTGGTCGCCCGGAGGCGGCCCCAGCGATCTCCGATCTCCTGGAACAGCGCCGCGCCCAGTTCCGCGTGCGATGCGCTCTGGTCCGGTACGTAACCGGCGCGTTCGACCAGTGCGGCGGCCTCGCCCCAGCGGTCGTGGACGGCGCGGGCGCTGGTCAGGCTCGCTTCCACCAAGCGCCGTCCCTCGGCGTGGTCGCCTTGGCCGATCAGGCCGGTGCCCACGAACCACTGCAACCGGGCCCGCAGGACCGGATCATCAAGATGGGCTGTCAGGTCCTCGGCGGCCCGGACGGGCGCCGCTCCTGCCGGTGACGTGCGCAGTTCCATTCCGGCCAGCCATGCCTGCGCTGTCTGGCGCTCGCCTTGGCCGTCAGTGGTCAAGGCCGTCTGGATGGACCTGCGGGACTCGGTGAGGCGGCCGCGCAGGAACCAGTACCAGGCGAGGGCGTTCACCAGGCGCAGTGCGTGCTCGGCGTCGTTCTCGGTGACGGCGAGGTCGAGGGCCCTGCGCAGGTTGACCGTCTCCGCGTCCAGCTGTTCCAGGCAACGGCGCTGGTCCGGGCCGCGCAGGCGGTCGTCCGCGTGTTCGGCCAGCTCGGTGTAGTGCCGGACGAACACCGCCCGGACGGCGGCCGCTTCACCGGCCTCCGCCAGCCGCTCGGCGCTGTAGGCGGCCACCGATTCGAGCAGGCGGAACCGTCCCGCTTCACGGACCACCAGCGACCGGTCCACCAGCCGGGCCAGCAGGTCCGACACCCGTTCGGCGGGCAGGTCCGGGCCTGCGCAGACGGCCTCGGCGGACGGCAGGGTGCAGCCGTCGGCGTGCACGGCCAGCCGACGCAGCACGGCCCGCTCGTCCGGGGTCAGCAGTTCCCAGCTCCAGTCGAGCATGTTCCGCAGCGTCTGCTGCCGGACGGGCAGCCCGCGCGCCCGCACGTCGGGCAGGGCGAACCGGTCGCTCAGGCAGTCGGCGAGCTCCTCCGGGCTCAGCGTCCGCAGCCGGGGCGCCACGAGTTCCAGCGCCAGCGGAATGCCGTCCAGCCTGCGGCAGATCGAGGCGACGGCCGCCGCGTTGTCCGCGCCGAGGACGAAGCCGGGCACCGCGGCCGCCGCCCGCTCCACGAACAGCTCGACGGCGCTGGACCGGGCGACCGCCGCCGGATCGGCGTGCTCCGGCAGCGCCAGCGGCGGCACCGGACGCACCACCTCGCCGGGGATGCCGAGGGCCTCCTGGCTGGTGACCAGCAGGTGCCCGCCGGGCACCGTCGACAGGAACGTCCCGGCGAGCGCGGCGACCGCCTCGACCACGTGCTCGCAGTTGTCCAGCAGGAGCAGCAGGCGCTTTCCGGCGATCGCCCGGCAGAGCCATCCCACCAGGTCGTCCAGGTCCGGCTCCGTCGCCGCGGTGTCGCACAATCCCAGCGTCGTGATGATCCGCTCGGCGATGTCGTCCGCGGTCGCGGCGGCGCTGAGGCCGGACAGCTCGACCAGCCGCACCCCGTCGGGGAAGCGCTCGGCGATGTCGCGTGCCGCGGCCGTCGCCAGCCGTGTCTTCCCGACCCCGCCGAGGCCGGTGAGGGTGAGCAGCCGGGTGCTGGAATCGGGGCTCAGCCGTTCCCGCACCCGTGCGACCGCCTCGTCCCGGCCGATCAGCGTGGTCAGCGGTGCGGGCAGGTTGGTGCGGCACCGCGGTCGCGCGGTGGTCGGCGGGGCCAGGTGCGGCTCCTGGCGCAGGATCGCCTCGTGCAGCGCGGAGACCGCCGGTCCGGGTGACGCCCCCAGCTCCTCCGCCAGCCGTCGCCGCAGATCCTGGAAGCTCCGCAACGCCTCCCCCTGCCGGCTGGCCTGGTACAGCGCGCGCATGTGGACCATGCGCAGCCGTTCGCGGAGCGGGTGCCGCTCCACCAGTTCGCCCAGCTCCGCGGCCACCGCCTTGTACTCGCCCAAGGCCAGCCGCACTTCGGCCCGGTCCTCGATGACCGACAGCCGCAGCTCCTCCAGCCGGGTGATCTCATGGCGGGCGAACAGGGACCCCGCGACGTCGGCGTAGGCCGGGCCCCGCCACAACGCGAGCGCGGCGGCGAGCAGGTCGCCCTTCACCTCCGGCTCCTCGTGCGCGCGGGCGCGTTCGGCCAGGTCCTGAAACCGCAGCGCGTCGACCACGTCGCCGGCCAGCAGCAGCCGGTAGCCCGCCGGCTCGCGGACCACCTGCTCGCGGCCCAGCACGCGGCGCAGCTGGGAGACCTTGGTCTGCAGCGTGTTGGCCGCCCCGTCCGGCGGGCTGCCCGCCCAGAGGTCCTCGACGAGGCGGTCGGCCGACACCGGCCCGCCTCCGTGGACCAGCAGGTTCGCCAGCAGGGCGCGCACCTTCGCTTCGGGTACCTTGACCGGCCGCCCCTCGGCGTCCCAGACGGCCAGCGGGCCGAGCACCCCGTAGCGCATGGCCGGAGTTTATCGGCAGCCGACCGTCAGGATTCCGTGCGCGCCGCCCGGCACGGTGGCTCCGCACGTTCCCGACAACACCGAGGAGTCCCATGAGCACATCGACCGCGCGCCGGGCCGGTCCCCGGGAGTGGGCCGGGCTCGCCGTCCTGTCGCTGCCCACCGTCCTGCTCGGCCTCGACGTCACGGTGCTGTACCTCGCCCTGCCCTCGCTGGCCGAGGACCTGCGCCCGAGCGGCACCGAAGCACTGTGGATCATGGACGCCTACGGCTTCCTGGTCGCCGGCCTCCTGATCACCATGGGCACGCTGGGCGACCGGATCGGCCGCCGCAGGCTGCTGCTGATCGGTGCCGCCGCCTTCGGCGCGGTGTCGGTGGCGGCCGCCTACTCCAGCAGCCCCGAGCTGCTCATCGCCGCGCGCGCGGCGCTGGGGATCGCGGGCGCCACGCTGATGCCCTCCACCCTGGCGCTGATCAGCAACATGTTCGGCGACGCGCGGCAGCGCTCGGTGGCGATCGGCGTCTGGGCGACCAGCTTCGCGCTCGGCATGGCGCTGGGACCGCTGGTCGGCGGCGCGATGCTGGCCCGGTGGTGGTGGGGCTCGGCGTTCCTGCTCGCGGTCCCGGTGGCGGTCGTCCTGCTGGTGGCCGCGCCGGTGCTGGTCCCCGAGTACCGCGCGCCGAGGAGCGGCCGGTTCGACCTGCTCAGCGTCGCGCTGTCGCTGGCCGCGATCCTGCCGGTGATCTACGCGGTGAAGCGGTTCGCCGAGGAGGGCCCCGACGCCGCGACGATCGTCGCCCTGGCGGCCGGCCTGGTGTTCGCGGCGCTGTTCGTCCGTCGTCAGGGCAGGTTGGCGAGCCCGCTGCTGGACGTGCGGCTGTTCGCCGACCGCACGTTCAGCGCGGCGCTGGGCATCCTGCTGGTCGGGCTGGTCGGCGTCGGCGGCGTCATGCTGCTGGTCACGCAGCAGCTCCAGCTCGTGGAGGGGCTGTCGCCGATCGAGGCGGGGGTGTGGATGGGCCCGCCCGCGCTGATGATGTTCGTGGCGGCGATCGGGTCGCCGCTGGTCGCGCGCCGGGTCCGCCCGGGGACCGTGGTGGCCGCCGCGCTGGCGCTGTCCGCGGTCGGGTACGCGCTGCTCACCCGGGTCGACGCCGCGGGCGGCGTCACCCTGGTCGTGATCGGCTTCGGTCTGGTCTACCTCGGGCTCGGGACGATCGCGGCGCTGGGCACCGACCTGGTGGTCGGGGCCGCGCCGCCGGAGCGGGCCGGCTCGGCCGCGGCGATGTCGGAGACCGTGCAGGAACTGGGGCTCGCCATGGGCGTCGCGATCCTGGGCAGCCTGGCGACTGCCGTCTACCGCGGCGGGATCGGTGAGGAGATCCCCGACGGGACGCCGACCGAGGTGGCACGGGCGGCGGGCGACAGCCTCGCGGGCGCGTCCTCGGTGGCTGACCGGTTGCCTCCCGGCCTGCTCGACCAGGCCAAGGAGGCCGCCACCTCCGGCTTGAACGCGGCGACGCTGGTCGCTGGGATCGGCATCCTGGGGCTGTCGCTCCTGTCCGCCGTGGCACTGCGGCACATCGGCACGATCGATGGTGAAGCGGAGGCCGGTGAGGGCGTCGCAGTAGAGCGCGTCGGCTCGGAGACCTGAACTGAAGCGCGCGGCCGTGTCGCCGCCCGGCCGGGGGCTCCGCCACTACGGGTTTCCGGCCGTCCGGCCGCAGTCCGGGTTGGTCGCCAGGTCCGGCGCCGGTTCGGTGCCCGTATGAGTCACTGGGGCGGGTACGGCACTGTCATCGGCGATGCCGGGACGTCGGACGGCGCGCAAGTCGTGGCCCGGGCGCGGGCGAGGGCGCTACTCCCCCGCGCGCCCGAACGGCTCGTACCGCCAGAAGCAAGATCTGCAACGCCGTCCGACGGGCCGCCGGAAGCCGAGGTCCGGGCCACGAGCCCGCATTCTTCGCCCGGCGGCCCGCGCATCGCCTGCGTCCAGGCGCGGCGCGGAGACGTCCTAATGTTGATGTATGTCCGTTACGCCATCCCGGGTCGAACTGCGCCCGCTCACCCTCGCCGACCAGGACGAGTTCTGCTCGCTCGCACGGGCCAGCACCGGGCTGCACCAGCCGTGGATGCAGCTGCCCGCGACCGCGCCGGAGTTCCGGACGTGGATGCGCCGCTTCGACGACGGCACCAACCTGGGCTTCCTGGTCCGGGTGGTGGAGACCGGCGCCGCGGCCGGCATGATCAACATCAATTCGATCATCCGGGGCCGCTACCAGGGCGCCTCCCTCGGCTACGCCGCCTTCGCCGCATCCGCAGGCCGGGGCTACATGACCGAAGGGCTCGCCATCGCCCTGCGGCACGCTTTCCACGATCTGCGGCTCCACCGCCTTGAGGCCAACATCCAGCCGGACAACAAAGCCTCGTTGGCAGTGGTCCGGCGTCTGGGCTTCCACTACGAAGGGCTCTCGCCCGCCTACCTCTACATCGACGGCGCCTGGCGCGACCACGAACGCTGGGCCATCACCGCACCCGCCCCATGGACGCCCGATCCGACGCTCCCCGAGGTATGAGACGGCTCGGGAGAGGTCCGGGGTCAGGAGCCCAGTACGCGCTGCCTCAGTTCGGGGTTCCACTCCACGTACTCGACCTCGGCGCCGCCCACGTGGCGGGCGTAGAGGAAACGGCCGGTCGCGCTCGACGCCTCCGGGGTGGTGATCTCGGCGCCCTCCGCGTCCAGGGCCGCTCGCAGCGCGTCGAGATCGGACACGACCACCGTGGCGGAAGCGTGCGCGTACCTCGCCCGCCGGTCGCCGGGTCCCGCGATCACCAGGAAGTCGCCGACGGCGGCGAGTTCGACGTCTTCGAAGGCGAAGCGCAGGTCCGCCGGCCGTCCGGCCAGCCGCTCCAACGGCCCGAGCGTCGCGTCGAGGTCATCGGCCCACAGCCGCGCGTAGGTCTTGAGGATCATCACGTGCTCCCAGGTCGTGCCGTTACGTTCTCTCGGTGCCTGGCTCACCGTAGGGAAGTAGTCTCCGAGCCGGAAGAATGCACTTTCAGGTGAGAGAGGCACTCGAAGTGACCGACAGGCCCGCGCGTGATCCCGCCGAAGAGGACCTGACCCGCGTCGACTCGCTGGCCCATGAGGTCTTCGCCGGTATCGCCAACAAGTGGGCGCTGCTGGTCGTCAATGTCCTGGGCGAGGACACCCTGCGCTTCACCGAGTTGCACACCCGCATCGAGGGCATCAGCCACAAGATGCTCACCCAGACGCTGCGGCACCTGGAACGCGACGGCCTGGTGGACAGGTTCGTCCATGCGCAGATCCCGCCGCGCGTCGACTACCGCCTCACCACGGCGGGCCAGGAGCTGCGCGCCACGGTCAACGGCATCTGCGGCTGGACCCGCCGGCACCTGGACCACGTCGAAGCCGCGCGTAGCCGGTTCGACGCGGTACAGCACGACCGCGCAAGGCGCTGACGGCCGGTCCCGGGATCGCCACCATCCCGACGCGGTAGGTCGCCTGGTCCGGTAGGCCAGAGATGACGTGGACGCCGATGAGACGTTCGGCGAGATGAGCGGCTTCGCTACGGGCGCTTGACGGCGTCCGCGAAGCGGCGGAAGTTCTCACCGTCAACGCAAGTGGCCCGACCTCAAGACGGTTTCGGTCGCAACCGAGGGCATGGCCGCGGATCAGCGAGCCGAGCATGCCAGTGATATTTGATCTTTGACTTCTTTTGCTACTCAGTGGCATTATCTACTCAGTAGCCTATTTACGCCCTGATCGTCGCTTTCCGGAGGAGGGCTTCGTGAGCACTCCCACCTCCGGCCGAGTCACGGCCGTCCCGGCTCGCGCCGGCACCGAGCGCGAGTTCGCCGGACGGCCGCTCCGGGCGCGGACTCGCCATCCGGCGTCAACAACGGCCCGATGATGATCATTCCGCTTCCCGGGCGGGCAAGGGCGGACAGGCCACCGCGGTCCGCGACCCGGCTCCGGCCGGCCGCCATCAGGTGCAACAGCATCGAAGTGCAGGCCCCTGCACCCCCGACAGCAGAAACGAAAAGGCACCCATATGCGCGCCGTCCAGATAGACCGCTTCGGCGGGCCTGAGATCCTCCAGGTCAGCGAAGTTCCCGAGCCCGAGCCGCAGGACGGTGAGGTGCTGGTCGCCGTCACCGCCACCGGCATCAACCCGGTCGACGACAAGACGCGCCAAGGCGCCATCGGCGAGGGCGCGCCGCCGCTGCCGATGATTCTGGGATGGGACCTGGTGGGCACCGTGGTGGACGGCGGCGCCTCCCAGTGGCGGGCCGGGGAGCCGGTCATGGCGATGTCCCACCAGCTGAGCACCGCCCGAGGCACCTGGGCCGAGTTGGTGGCGATCCCCGCCGACCTGCTGGCCCCGGCACCGGCCAAGGTCGACGCCGTGCAGGCCGCCACGCTGCCGCTGCCCGGACTGACGGCTCTGCACACGCTGGACTGGCTGGCGCTCTCGGCCGGTCAGCGGCTGCTCATCACCGGTGCGGCCGGAGCGGTGGGCGGCCTGGCCTTGCAGATCGCCCATGCCCGCGGTGTCCGCGTCGACGCGCTGGTCTCCCGCGACTCGCAGCTGGCCTTCGCCCGTGAGCAGGGTGCCCAGCTCGCCACCGCCGACCGCGCCGACCTGCCCGACCGTGCCTACGACGCCGTTCTCGACACCTTCGGCGCGTTCGTCACCGACGCCGTCGCCGACGGCGGGCGCTACGCCTCCATCGCCACGCAGGCCGGCCCCGTCCCCGACCTGTCCGCGCGCGGCGTCCGCACCACCGTGCACCAGGTGCGCGAGGACGGCGCGGGGCTGCGAGAGCTCAGCGACCTCGTCGACCAGGGCGCGCTGCGGCCGCGCGTCGACTCCACCTTCCACGTGGACGCCGTTCGAGACGCACACGAACGCTTCGCGCAGGGCAGCCTGCGGGGGAAGGTCACGATGACCTTCTGACCAAGCCCCATCAGGTGGCTTCGCCGTGGGACCGCGCCCCTTGTCGGCGAGCGGTCGTGCGGCGGTTCGCTCCCCGCTGCCTCAGGGGCACCGGTCCGGTGCCGTGGCCGCGGTTCCCATGGGATCGCGGCCACGGCACGGCGAACCGCCGGTCAGCGTGCACCAGAACCGTTCAGGACCGGCGCCGTCACGTTGCGGGAAGCCATTCGTGGAGGCCGGTGAGATGCCCGAGTTCCGACTCGATGCGCTTCCGGTCCTCCTCGGTGAGCTCCAAGCCGCGCAGATCGGCGAGCCAGGGGTCGGCGGGTTCGCCGAGGACGCCCGCCAGGTCGATGAGGTTGCACAGGACCAGGGCCCGCTCGACTGTCGGGCCGTCCGCACCATGCCTGCGGATCGCGGACTTGAGCGCCCGGAAGGCCTGCAGGTCGTCGTCCTTGAACTCGCGCAGGATCCGGGCGTTGTCGAGCGCCTTGGCGAGGCCCGTCAGCTGCTTCGAACCGCCGTACTCCAGCTCCATGGGCTCGCTGCGCTCGATGAACATGATCGAGTTCCCGGACGGGTCGACCAGCGTGAACCGGGACGCGCCGGGCCGGTAGCGGGTGATCCGCGGGAGGCCGGTCCTCAGCACCTTCCCGTACTTGCGGCGCATCGCCGCGACGATGGCCTCGTGGTAGGCCGCCACGGCGTCGACCATGACCAGGCACCCTCCGGACCGCTCCAGCGCCGGATCCAGATCCTTGGGCGCCGGACCGAAGTCCAACTGGAACCCGCTCCACCGCAGTGCCAGGTACACGTAGGGCTTGCTCTGCTTGTAGATCGCCTCGAATCCCAGCGCCTCGTAGAACTCAAGGGTCTCCTCCACCGACGCGCACGGCATCAGCGGCACCGTCGTCTCGTTCGGCCGAACCGTCGACTCGTCCAAGTCGTCCACCTCCGGGGTCGCCCGGCGATGCTCGCACCCTTCGCCACGACTCGCATATGGATCGTTCCAATGCCTGGTCCGCCGCCAAGCCGTCCTTCTGGGGCACGGCTGGAGTCGGCGACGGACCCTTCCACGGGCCGGATTTCTCTGAACTGCTCATGCACTGAGCTTGCGTCGTCACCGATAAAGGGCGGGGCCGTCGCCAAGCGTCTGGCGGGCGGCTTCGACACGGGCGCAGTCGTGCTGATGCACCGCGACTGAGGAGCCGGACGCGATCGAAACGATCGGTCGGCCGGATGCCTACCCGCATCGCCACCGCCAACGTGGCGGTGGCGCCGGTGACGGCCGGGCACGTGCTGGTGCTGCCGCGCGTGCACGTGCCCGACGTCGCCGCCGACCAGCAGGGCGAGCCGGGTGTCGATGCCGGGTCGCCGAAGTCTGTCTTAGGAGTCGGTCCTGCGGATCGTTCCGGTGCTGTCGACGGCGTAGACGTACCTGCTGCCGATGGCGGCGCTGGCGGCTTGGGCTCCGGGGAGTTGCTGCCAGTCCGAGCCGGTCCACATGTAGGCGTTGCGGTCGGGATCGGTGATGACCACACGGTCGGGGTCGGCGACGGCGATATCGGCGGCGGTGCCGGGACGCCGCTGCCATTGGTCGGACGAGCGCCGGAAGACGGCGCCGTTGGGGTCGATGATCCACACCTCGCCGCCGCTACCGGCCGCGATGCGGCTGGCGGAGCCGGCGACGGAGGTCCAGCCCGTTCCGTTCCAGCGGGAGATGGCGCCGGCGCCGCTGAGTTTCCAGGTGTTGTCGGGGCCGCCGGCGGCGATGTCGACACCGGTGCCCGGCATCTGCTGCCACTGGCCGGCAGAGGTGCGGCGGAAGATGTTGTTGGAGCGAACGATCCACGGCAGGTCGTCGGTGCCGACCGCCAGGCGTGTGGCCGAGCCGCCGACCAGGGTCCAGCCGCTGCCGTTCCACCGTTGGACGGCCCCTGCCGGGGTGATGCCCCACAGCACGGAAGGTCCGGCGGCCGCCACACGAGAGGCCTGGCCCGGCAACTGCGTCCACTCCTGAGCCCCAAGGGCGCCGGGAACGGTCACCGGTGCCGCGGCGGCAGGGGACACCGCGGTGACGCCGGCGCCTCCCGACATCAGCGCGGTGAGGCCAACAGCTGCGGCCGCGCGTGTGCCGGCGGTGAACGGCGTTCGTGACAACCCGAGCAAGGTGAGCCTCCTTGGCGAAGGGAACGTGAGACCGCGCCCCACTGCAGGCCATCTGGTCGCGCTGCCGCTGACCGGCCTGCGCGCGGAAAGGATGATCCAGGCGAGACGAGCAATAGAGCTCAACGTATTGGAGCGACCACTTACCGCACGTGCCGTGTCTCCTTGCCCGCCTGCCAGCTGAGGCTGCCCGGCCGGCATCAGCGCGTACACCTTGCGGTTCGCCGGTCCGGCAGGTTGCCCGCCCGTTCACAGACGACCAGTCCCGCCTTTGAGGGCGTCAAGGGAGACATCCCGAACGCGCCGATGGCCGGCGGCCGCGCGGCCGGGCCGAGGCACGAGGTCCGCGAGGAGACGACGCCCTCTGCGGAGTGCGCTCACGGACCGGGCCCAGGACGGCGCCGATCACCCACCGTCGGACTGGTGGTGATCGGCGTGCGGAGGTCCTAGCGGCGCGGCCGCGCGCTGTGGCACCTGATGCGCGGCTCCGCCGGAGCGGTCAGTTCGCGAACGGGATGGTGCAGGGCCGGCCGGCGCAGGTGTCGATCACCTGTCCGGTCCGCAGGAAGCGGGCCAGTTGCGTCATGGCCTCGGTGGAGCCCCGGCTGTCGCCGTGCGGGTCGGTTCCGGCCGTGGGCGGCGTGTTGGTGAGCGGCGGCGGGGGCGTTCCGCTGTCCCAGACGACCAGCGCCGACCCCTCGTGGGGGTAGCCGCCGATCGGGCGCAGCCCCCAGAAGGGGGTGACGTCGGGTATGCGGCCGGGCGCGAGCGCGGGCTGCCGGACGCGCACGCCGCCGAGCGTGCGGGCCATCGTCTCGGTGGCGATGTTGGCCACCTGGTGGTCGCCGAACGCCTCGTGGATCAGTACCTGGTGGCGGGGCGTTCCCGGGAGCGGGTCGCGGGTGACGTGGGCCGCGTAGCCGTTGCCCTCGCCCCGGTCCCACAGCATCTGGATGAGGTTGAGGACGAGCTGCTGCTCCAGCTTGTCGGGGTGGCTGATGTTGAGCAGGCGCTCGTACTCGGCGAAGTCCACGCTGCGGTTGAGCATGGTGCTGTAGTTGATCCCCGGGACGATCAGCGCCGCGCGCCGGAAGTCGGTGGCCAGGGCCGTGAGGGCGGTGCCCTGGATTCCGCCCTGGCTGGCCCCCGCGTAGGCGAGGTCCTTTCCGGCGAGCGGGCCGCCCGAGGGGGAGCGGAACGCGGCGTGCGCGGCGAAGCCCTCCGGGTGGACCAGCGCGCGGCCGAGGAACAGGAAGTTCAGGTAGCTCTGCTGCTGCCGGTCCGGGATCGTGTTGAAGCGCGAGACGTTCAGCAGCACGCTCGCGACGTTGGCGATGTCGCCCTCGGACATGCCGATCCAGTCGGTCGCGCAGAGCAGCATGCCGTGCTGCTGGGACGCGCGGCGCAGCTTCTCGCCGTCGATCTCGGCGGCCCGGCCCATGAGGCCGTGCCCGTACAGGACGGGCTGGGCCGGCTCGGTGAGCGCGCGGCGGGGGACGTTGCAGCGGAAGCCGGCCTTCTGCACGCTGCCGGGCAGCGGCTCGGGCAGGCCGTCGCGCCCGTAGTGCAGGGACGAGCCGGGCGGGCCGCCGGGGAGGTCGAGGTAGCCAGGCACGTCCACGGTGCCCTCAATCCGCCGGGCCAGGTAGGGGTCCTGCTCGGGGGTGAAGTCGGTGACCTTGCCGACGGTGAACGCCGGGGCGTCGTCGCCGAGCCCGGCGAACGCCTCGTCGCGCATGTGCACGGCGCGCTCGGTGAGGTTGCGCGTGGACGCGACGGTGAAGTCCCACGCCAGGTAGAGGCCCTCGGTGGACAGGCCGTGGCGGCCCAGCTCGCGCACGGTGCGCCGCAGGGCCTGGCCGCGTTCCTTCTCGGTGGAGCCGAGCGGGCGGTCGGCGAGCATCCTTCGCACGGCGGGCGTCGGGGCGATCGGCTTGCCGTCGCCGGTCCTGAGGTCGCGCAGCAGCACCAGGTAGCGGTGGCCCTCGCGGAGGTTGCGGGCGGGGCGGACGATCAGCAGGCGCCGCGGTTCGGGCGCGCCGGCGTCGAGTTCGGCGAAGTACGGCTGGCGTTCGCCGGTGTCGGCGTCCACGAGCGCGATCGGCGCGTCGGGGGCGAGCGAGCGCCCGATGTCGGTGATCGGGGCCGCGCCGGTGGCGGCCAGGTCGAGTCCGGGCACGCGGGTGAGCACCGCCGATCCCGGCGAGAACCCGTCGCTGCGGTTCCACTCCCGGGGGTCGATCGGCGCCACTCCCGCGACGCGCGGGGTGGCCAGCGCCGACAGGTTCACGCGCCGTCCGGTGGCGGTGGACCCGTCGCGCACGGTGAACCAGTCGTTCGGGAACGGCAGCATGCACGCCGCGGTGTCGGTGGGGTCGCAGACGTGCGCGGGCGGCGTCCCCGCGTCGGCGGGCGGCGCGACGAGGACGGCCACCACCGTCACCGCCGCGGCGAGGACGTTCCGCACCCTCATCGGTCCGAGCCGCTCGGTGACGGTCCGGACGCGTTCGCCCGGTTTGCCGGAGCGGGACGGGAGCGGCACGGGAACCTCCTCGGGTGGCGTTGCAATACTCAGCCCGGCCGCACCGATGATCCTCAGGGAATTATCCAGAGATGTCCGGAGGATTCTGTGACCGGCTCCAAACCCACGGGTAGCGCCGCGCCGCGGATCGGCGGGACGGCGACCGACGTCCTGCTGGCCGCGCAGATACCGGAGCTGGCGCGGCGGATGGTGGCGGCGTTCGCCGACCGGCTCCCGGTCTACTCGGCGCTGCCGCGCGAGGAGCTGGCCGGGGACATCACCCGGGTGGTGGAGGACAACCTGCGCGCGTTCGTCCGCGTCCTGCGCACGGGAGAGCTCCCCTGCCCGGAGGACCTGCGGGAGATGGCCCGGTCGGCGGCGTTGCGGGCGGCCGAGGGGGTGCCGCTCGGCGCGGTGCTGTCGGCCTACCACCTGGGCTGGAGCATGGGCCTGGACGCCCTGGTCGCGCAAGCCTCCCCCGACGACCTCGACGCCGTGCTCGACGTCGTGCGCCTGCTTTCGGGCATGCAGCAGGCGGTCGCCGCGGCCGTCGCCGACGCCTACGTCGAGGAGCACCGGGCGCTGCACGGGCAGGACCAGGCCGCGCGGCACGAGATGCTGTCGGCCCTGCTCGACGGGCAGGAGCCCGGCGACGCGGCCCGGCGGGCGGGCCTGCTGCCGGCCCCCGCCTACGCCGTGCTGACGCTGGCGTTCGGGGAGCATCCCGACGAGGCCGGCACGGACGTGGCGGGCCGCCGCAAGCTCCGGCGCGTCCAGGCCGAGATCGACCACCACGGCCGCGGTCGGGCGCTGCACGCGCTCAACGCGCAGGGCGGGCTGGCGCTGCTGCCGGTCGACGACCCCGAGGCGGCGCTGGCGGCGGACTGGCCCCGGCTGGCCGGGCTCGTCGCGCGCCTGACGGACCGCTCGGGCGTGGCCGTGCACGCGGGGGCGGCCGCCGCCGGGGCCGGCCGGACGGCCGAGGCGGCCCGGCTGTCGGCCGACGTCCTGGAGATCGTCCGGATCACCGGCCGGGCGCCGGGCGCCTACCGCGTGACCGACGTGCTGCTGGACTTCCAGCTCTCCCGGCCCGGCGCGGCCCGCGCCCACCTCGCGGGGCTCCTGTCCCGGCTCGACCGGAGGCCGGTCCTGCTGGAGACGCTGCGGGCGTACGTGGCGGGCGGTTTCAGCAGGCGGCGCACCGCGACACTGCTGCACGTCCACCCCAACACCGTGGACTACCGGCTGCGCCGCGTCGCCGTGCTGACCGGCCTGGACCCCACGCGCCCCGGCGACCTTCCGCAACTGCGGGCCGCCCTCGTGGCCCGCGACTTCGACGCGGGCACCGACGTCGTCTGATCAGGGCCGACGGCTCAGCGGCCGGGCGCGCCGTCCTCGTCCCGCGGCACGTCCCCGAGCCTGACGAGCAGGGTGCGCAGCAGCCCGGCGAGCTGCTCCTGCTCCTCGTCGTTCAGGCAGTCCAGCACCTGCTCCTCGTAGCCCACGTGGTGGTCGAGGACGTCCTCGACCACTTTCCAGCCGCTCTCGGTCAGCGTGATGACGACCGAGCGCCGGTTGCCGGGGTCGGTCTCGCGGGTGACCAGGCCCTTGGCGACCAGCCGGTCGATGCGGTTGGTGATCGCCCCCGAGGTGACCATGGAGCTGTCGGACAGCGCGCCGGCCGACAGCCGGTAGGGCGGCCCGGACCGGCGCAGGGTGCCCAGGATGTCGAACTCCCACAGCTGGAGCCCGTGGCGGGCGAAGTTCTCGCTCAGGCCGCGCTCCAGCCTGCGGCTCGCGCGCTGGATGCGCCCGACGACGCCCATGGGCGAAGCGTCCAGGTCGGGCCGCTCGGCGCGCCACTGCCGCAGCACCCGGTCGACGTTGTCACCCATCCGGCCCCTCCTCTGGCGAACGCGGTTGACGCAGGGTACCAACAACCTTAAAGTCTTCAACGTTGAACATTTCAACGTTAAGGAGAAGCATGGTCCAGGCTCCCCCGAGGGCCGCCCCCGGCGCCGCGTCCCGCACCGCCGCCTTCACCTCCCTCGCCGCCGTCGCCCCGGTCACCTGGGGCACCACCTACCTGGTGACCACCGAGTTCCTCCCGCCGGACCGCCCCCTGCTGTCGGGCGTGCTGCGCGCGCTCCCGGCGGGGCTCGCGGTCCTGCTGCTCACCCGCGCGCTCCCCCGGGGCCGGTGGTGGTGGCGCTCGGCGGTGCTGGGACTGCTCAACATCGGGGTCTTCAACGTGCTGCTGTTCGTCGCCGCCTACCGCCTGCCCGGCGGCGTCGCGGCCACCCTCACCTCGATGCAGCCGCTCCTGGTCGCCGGGATGGCGCTGGTGCTGCTGGGCGAGCGGCCGACCGCCTGGCGGCTCGGCTGGGGCGTGGCGGGCGTGGCGGGCGTCGCCCTGATGGTGCTGCGTGGGAACGCGGCCTTCGACCTGCTCGGCGTCGCGGCGGGCGTCGCGGCGGCGCTGTCGATGGCCACCGGCGTCGTGCTCACCAAGCGCTGGGGCCGCCCCGAGGGCGCCGGGCTGCTGGCGTTCACCGGGTGGCAGCTCACCGCGGGCGGCCTGCTGTTCGTCCCGCTCGCGGCGGTCGCCGAGGGCCCGCTCCCCGACATGGACGCGGCCGCGGTCGGCGGCTACCTGTGGCTGGGGGTCGTCGGCACGCTGGTGGCGTACGCGCTCTGGTTCCAGGGCGTGGGGCGGCTGCCGGTCGCGGCGGTGTCGTTCCTCGTCCTGCTCTCGCCCGTGGTGGCGACCGCGCTGGGCTGGCTGGCGCTCGACCAGCCGCTCACGCTCCTGCAGACCGCCGGATTCGCCGTGGCCATGCTCTCCATCCTCGGCGCGCAGCTCACGCCGCAAGCGGCACGCGCGCTGCTCGGCGCGACCCCGCGAGCGGACGCCTCCGCAACGCGCTGACTCCCCGCTCCATCCACCTCCCCCCACGAAGGAAGTACGGGACATGAACCGCACCCTGCTCATCACCGGAGCCACCGGCAGCGTCTCCGGCGCCCTGCTGACGGCGCTGGAAGGCTCCGACTACGACATCCGGGCGCTGGTCCGGGACCCGGCCAAGGCCGCGCCGCTGCAGGACCGGGGCGTGGAGGTCGTGCTCGGCGACCTGGAGGACCCGAGGTCGCTGCCGCCCGCCTTCAAGGGCGTCCAGGACCTGTGGCTGCTGGTCCCCAACGGGCCGCGCGCCCCCGAGCAGAGCATGAACGCCGTGTGGGCCGCCCGGCGGGCCGGCGTCGAGCGCGTGGTCCGGCTGTCCGCCATCGGCGCGGCCCACGACGCGCCGACCCGCAGCGGGCGGCTGCACGCCCTGTCCGACGGCGAGCTGCAGGCGTCCGGGATGGGCTGGACCATCCTGCGCCCGCACTGGTTCATGCAGAACCTGCTGAACGAGGCGGGCGGCATCTCGGCTCAGGGGTCGTTCTCCCTCAACGCGGGCGACGGCCGCCTCGGCATGATCGATGTCCGGGACGTCGCGGCGTTCGCCGCCCGGGTGCTCACCGACGGCCCGCGGCGCCACGACGGCAAGGTCTACACCCCGAGCGGGCCGCGGCCGGTCTCCTTCTTCGAGGTCGCCCGGCGGTTCAGCGACATCCTGGGCAGGCCGGTCGGCTACGTGCCGGTCACCGACGAGGCCCAGCGCGCGGCCCTGCTCGGCCACGGCGTCCCGGCCTGGATCACCGACATGCTCATCGAGTACTCCCAGGCGTACGCCGCCGGGTGGGGCGACCACACCACCGGCGACTTCGCCGAGGTCGTCGGACGCCCGCCCCGGGACCTGGACGACTTCATCCGCGACCACGCCGAAGCCTTCTCCTGAGCGCGCCCGGCCGCGGAACGGCGACACCGGACCACAAGGAGGGAAGGACAGATGAGAGGTTCCATCAGGATGCTCGGCGCGGCGCTCGCCGCGGTCGCCTTGGCCGCCGGCACCAGCGGTCCCGCCGGAGCCGCGACGGACCGGCGGACCGGGCCGTTCCCCGCCTCGTTCGCGCTGCCCGACGGCTTCCGGCCCGAGGGCATCGCCACCGGCCCCGGGCCCGTCGCCTACTTCGGATCGCTGGCCGACGGGTCGGTCTACCGCGCCGACCTGCGCACCGGGCGGGGCACGACCGTCAGCCGGGGACCGGGCACCCCGGCCGCCGGGCTCAAGACCGACCGGCGGGGACGGCTGTTCGTCGCGGGCGGCACCGGCGGCGACGCGCGCGTCATCGACACCCGCACCGGCGGGGTGCTGGCCTCCTACCGGCTAGCCACCGGGACCACCTACGTCAACGACGTGGTGCTCGCCCTCGGCGCGGCCTGGTTCACCGACTCCTTCCGGCAGGTCCTGTACCGGATGCCGCTGCGCGGCGACCGGCTGCCCGCCGCCGTCGAGACGATCCCGATCACGGGCGACCTGGCCTACGGGGACGGCTTCAACGCCAACGGCATCACGGCCACCCCGGACGGCCGCGGGCTGCTCATCGTGCAGTCCAACACCGGGCGGCTGTTCCGGGCCGACCCCTCCGGCCGCACCCGCCGGGTCGACCTGGGCGGCGAGTCGCTGGTCACCGGTGACGGCCTGCTGCTGCGGGGGCGCACCCTCTACGTGGTGCAGAACCGGTTCGGCGACGTGCCGGAGAACCGCTTCCAGGCGCTCACCGTGCTCCGGTTGAACCGCGACGCGACGGCCGCCCGGGTGGTGCGGCGGGTGAGCGACCGGCGTTTCGACGTCCCGACGACCGTGGCGGCCTTCGGTGACCGCCTGTACCTGCCCAACGCCCGTTTCAGCACGCCGCCGACCTCCACCACCCCCTACGACGCGGTGGCCGTCCGTCCGCACCGGTGAGCCTGTGACCGGGTGCGGTGAAGGGCCGCGACGCATCGGCCACCTCGCGACCCCGCATCGCGAGGTGGCCGATCCGGCGCAAGCGGCCGAGCCGCTCACGCGCCGCCGTCGGCGCCCTTCCGTCCGGTCTCGCGCGCTTCGCGGCCGCCGCCCTTGCGGGGGCGTTCGAGGATCAGGTCGGCGGCGCGGGCGAGGACCTCGGTCCGGCTGCGGCCCTGGTGGTCGGCGGCGAGGGAGTGGTGGCCGATCGCCGTGCAGAAGGCGAGCAGGCTGCGGGCCTCGACCTCGTCGGGGTCGGCGCAGAAGGTGCCGATCATCTCGCGCAGCAGGGCCATGCGCCGGTTGTCCACCCGGCGCAGGCGCGCCTCGACCGCCGGGTCGCGCCGGGCCCAGTCGCGGACCGCGAGGTCGATGGGCAGCAGCCGGTCGCCGGAGAAGGTGAGCATGCCCGCGCGGTGGACCTTGGTCTTGGGGTCGCCGCCCTCGCGCTCGATGCGGTCGATCACCTGGTCGGTGCTCTCGCGCTCCCAGGTGTCGAGCATCGCCTCCAGCAGCGCGTCGCGGTCGGCGAAGTAGCCATAGAAGCCGCCCTTGGTGACGCCGAGCCGCTTGGCCAGCGCCTCGACCCGGACCGCGTCCGGGCCGCCCTCGGCCAGCGCCCGCAGCCCTTCCTCCACCCACGCCTCGCGCGGTGTGCGCGCAACCCCCATAAGGTGCCCCATCTCACCCGTCCGGCTGATGTACGCCACCGGATATTCATTCTAGCCTCGCGTTGTACGCCAGCGTATAAGACGCGGGCGGCAGGCGACGTCCCCGAGACAGGGAAGGCGGCAGCAACGATGAAGATGTCTGCGACGACCCACACCGACCGGCCGTGGCGAATCCACGAGATCGCCCCAGACTTCGAGGTCGAGGACGTCTGGAGCTTCCGCACCCCCGGCGCCGGGCCCGACGACTTCCCGGTGATGCTGGAGGCCATGTGGGCGAAAGGCGGGTTCGCCAAGCAGGCCGCTTCCGTCCGCTTCCTGTACACGGTGCGCCGGGGGCTCGGCGTCCTGCTCGGCTGGGACGGGCCCGGGGCGGGCGTGGGGTCGCGCGTGACCTCGCTGAGCGCCCGGCTGCCGGAGGACCTGCGCGGGACCGTGGACGGCTCCGAGCTCGACGGCCGCCCGTTCACCCCGGTGTACCGGCTCCACGACGAGTCCGTCAGCGAGCTGGCGAACAAGACCGTCCACACGCTGATGCACCTGGGCTGGGTGCCGACCGGCGACGGCGGGTACGAGCTGCGGATGGCGGTCCTGGTCAAGCCCAACGGCCGGTTCGGACGGCTCTACATGGCCGCGATCGCGCCGTTCCGCTACCTCATCGTCTACCCGGCGCTGACCCGGCACTGGGAGCGCGCGTGGCTGAGGCACGGCCGCGCGCAGGCGGGCGGCGACGCCCCGCGCGACGTCAGCGGTTCGCTCGCCACGCGCGACGTCCCCGCGTCCGTTCCCGCGTCCGTCCTCGGCCTCAGCTCGCTGTCGCGCGTCGACTACGTCGACATGTTCACCGTGCGCACGGACGCGGAGGCGACGCCGGAGCAGTGGGCGCGGGCGATGTTCGGCGACGTCCCCGCCCTCCGGGCCAAGCTGATCTGGCGCGGGCTGCTCGGACTGCGGCTCGGCAAGGAGCGGTCGCCCGACTTCGTGGCCGGATGGCGGGTCGCCGGGCGCGGCGAGGACTGGATCCGGCTGGAGGCCGCCTCCCCGTCCATGACCGACAACCTGGTGGTCCGGGCGGGCGGCGGCCGGATGTCGCTGATCACCTTCGTGCGCTACGACCGGCTCCCCGGCCGCCTGGTGTGGACGGCGCTGTCGGAGGTCCACCGGCGGCTGGCGCCGGGGATGCTCCGCGGCGTCGCGGCGAGGATGGAGGCGTCCTCGGCGAGGACTCCGGAGACCGTCGCGGGCTAGTGCCTCACGGGGGCGGGGCGGTGGTGGCGCGGACGACCAGTTCGGCGGGCAGCAGCGTGGCCTCCGGCACGGTCTGCGGACGGGCGACCAGGTCCAGCAGCGTCCGCGCCGCCAGCCGCCCCTTCTCGATCAGCGGCTGGCGGACCGTGGTCAGCGGCGGGTCGGCGTCGGCGGCCGAGGGCAGGTCGTCGAAACCGACCACCGACAGCGCGTCCGGGACCGCCAGCCGCAGGTCGCGGGCCGCGTCCAGGACGCCGTGGGCCAGCCGGTCGGTCATGGCCAGGATCGCGGTGGGGCGCCGCCGGGCGGGAACGTCGAGCAGGCGGAGGGCGGCCGCCCGGCCCAGCTCGGCGGAGTTGCCGCCGCACTCGACGACCGGGGGGCGGGCGCCGGGCCAGGCGTCCAGGTAGCCGGCCAGGCGGTGCCGGGCGACCGCGAAGGTGGCGGCCGCGAGGCGGGTCCGGTCGGCCGGGCCGGAACGGCCGTCGGCGGCCAGCCGGTCGGCCAGGACCGCGACGTTCCGGTGGCCCAGCGCGGCCAGGTGCGCGGCGGCCTGCCGGGCGCCGTCGCGGTCGTCGACGCCGATGAACGCCTCGCCGTCGCCGGGCTCGGGCTCGTCGACCACGACCAGCGGCAGCGCGCGGGCGCGCGCCGCCAGCAGGGCCGGATGCCCGTCCGACAACGAGTAGGCCAGGATTCCGTCCACCACAGCCCGCCGCACGGCGTCGCCGGACGCGGGCCCGGCCTCCGCCGACTCCGGCGGCGCGGGGATCAGCGTCAGCCCGGCTTCGGCGAGCCCGCCGGTCCCGGCGACGCCCTGGAGGAACAGCGCCGCCGCGGGGTCGGTGAAGGCGTAGGAGAGGGCCTCGGTGAACAGCACCCCCACCGCGCCGACGCGGCGGGTGGCCAGGCCGGCCGCGAGCGGGTCGGGCCCCGGGTAGCCCAGCGCGTGGGCGGTCTCCAGCACGCGCTCGCGCACGGCGGCCGAGAGCTTGTCCGGGCGGCGGTAGGCGTTGGAGACCGTCGTGTGCGACACCCCCGCGGCGCGCGCCACGTCCCGCAGCGTGGCCACCGGCACCTCCCGTGGATTCCAGGTTGACCGGTCAACAGGGTACTTCCTACGCTGCTCTTGTTTACCGGTAAACCAAGGAGGGGCGATGGCATCCGACGACGCTCGCCGGACGCGCGCGGCCCGGCGGGCGGTGGCGGTGGTGTTCTTCCTGAACGGCGCCGTCTTCGCCTCGTGGGTGCCGCGGATTCCCGAGGTCAAGTCCGCCCTCGGCCTCGGCGACGCGGCGCTAGGCGCCGCCCTGGCCGGGCCCGCGCTGGGGGCGGTCGTCTCGATGGCGGTCACCGGCGCGCTCGTCGCCCGGCTGGGCAGCCGCCCCGTCACGCGCGCGGCGCTCGTCGCGTTCTGCGTCGGGCCCGTGCTGGTGGGAACGGCGTCCGGGTGGGCCGCGCTGTTCGCCGTGCTGACGGGCTGGGGCGCGGCCATGGGCGCCTTGGACGTGGCGATGAACAGCGCGGGGATGACCGTGCAGCGCCGCCACGGCCGCCCGATCATGTCAGGACTCCACGCGTGCTTCAGCGGCGGTTCGCTGGTCGGTGCGCTGACGGGAGCGCTGGCGGCTCACCAGGACCTCGACGTGTCCGTGCACCTGGGGGCGGCCGGCGCGATCGCCCTGGTCTGCGGGCTCGCGGCGACGCGGGCGCTGCTGCCCGCCGAGCACGACGTGCAGGCGGCCGGTCCCGCGTTCGCCCGCCCCACCCGCCCGCTGCTCGTCCTCAGCGCGCTGGCGTTCGCGGCGTTGCTGTCGGAGGGGGCGGCGGCGGACTGGAGCGCGGTCTACCTCCAGGAGACCCTGGGCACGGGTCCGGGCATGGCGGGCGCGGGGTACGCGGCCTTCGCGGTGACGATGACCATCGGCCGCCTGAGCGGCGACCGGCTGGTCGCCGCCTTCGGCGCGCCCCGCGTGCTCGGGGTGCTGTCGGCCGTCGCCGCGGCGGGTTTCGGCGGCGCGCTGCTGGCGGCCGAACCGCTCCCGGCCCTGGCCGGTCTCGCGGTGCTCGGCCTTGGCCTGGCCTGCGTGGTCCCGATCGTCTTCACCGCCTCCGCCCAGACGACCGAAGCTCCCGGCCCGGCCATCGCCGCCGTCTCGACCTGCGGCTACCTGGGCTTCATCGCCGGTCCGCCGCTGATCGGCGCGATCGCCGAACTGACCGGCCTCGGCCCGGCCCTCGGCGTCATCGCCGTGCTGGTCGCCCTGCTGGCCGTCTCCGCCGGAGCCGTGCGCCCGGCGGCCGGATCGGCGGACGGGCAGGGGGCGGACCGGCCGGTGCGCGAAGGGAGCGCGGCCGCACCGGCGGACGAGCACGCCGGATGACCTACAGGCCGTCGCGTCATCCGGCGTACCGCCTCACCGGGTGCCGCAGGCCTCGGCGATGGCGGCGGGGTCCCAGTAGAAGGGGCGGCATTCCAGCATCCGCCCGTTCCGGACGGTGATGAGCTGCAGGATGAGGGTGTCGACCTCTTTGCCGGTGGCCTTGGCGCGGAAGCGCACCCGGTTGCGCACCACGACGGTGTCGCCGTCGCCCCAGTGCTCCTGCTCCAGGAAGTCCATCGACTCCCATACCTCGCTGAAGGCGGCCAGGAAGCGCTCCATGCCGGCATGGCCGCGCCACGCCCCCGTTCCCGTGAACGGCAGGCCGGGAGCCTGGTACAGCACCACCTCGGGGTCCAGGTAGGCGGCGACCCCGTCATAGTCGGCCTTGCCGTGGCCGCCGGCGGCCACGTACGCCGCCTCGGCCGCGTAGAACCTCTCCATCACCGACCAGGCGTCGCCCGGCGTCTCGCCGCCGGCACCGGTTTCGGCAGGCTGTTCACTCGTCGGCACGGTCGCAGGCATCGCTGAGTCCTCTCGACGGAAGGCGCGGCCACCGGAGAACTCCGTCGAGGCGGACCCGGTTGCACCGGATCTCCCATCCTTGGCCACATCGCCGCCCCGGCTTGGCGTCACCGAGGGCGTCGGGGTGTCATCCTGGCTGGTCATGAGCGGGTACGCGACGCAGATCATGCTGGCCTTCGTGGCGTTCCCCTTCATCGCGGCGCTGGCGCTGTTCCCCTACGTGGTCGCCCAGTACCGGCGGCGCGGACGGGTCGGGTTCACCCCCGCGCTGCTGGCCTCGGGGTTCGCGATCTACCTGGTGGGCCTGGTACTGCTGGTGTCGCTGCCGATCCCCGAGTTCGCCGGGGACTTCTGCGCCACCCGCGCCTCCCGCCCCCAGCTGAAGTGGTTCCAGACCATCGCCGACATCCGGCGCATCGAACGGCGCGAACCCGGCATGCCGCTGGTGGACAACCCCGCCTTCCAGGTGCGCGCCTACAACGTGGCGCTGTTCGTGCCGCTGGGAATGTTCCTGCGGCACCTGTTCGGCCGGTCGGTCCCCGCCACCGTGCTGATCGGCTTCCTGGGGTCGCTGGCGATCGAGCTGACCCAGCTGACCGGAGTGTGGTGGCTGTTCCCCTGCCCCTGGCGCACCTTCGACGTGGACGACCTGTGGTCCAACACCCTGGGCGCGCTGCTGGGCGCCCTCGCAGCACCCGTGCTGCGGCTGCTGCCGGGGCAGAAGGAGCACCCGGCCACCGAGCCGCGCCCGGTGACGGGATGGCGGCGGCTGCTGGGCATGGCCTGCGACGCGGTGCTGGTCGTGCTGGTGGGGCAGGGGACGCTGCTGGCCCTGCGGGTCTACTCGGTCTACCTGGGACACGTCGATGAGCGCCTCGCCGACCGGCTGGCGCCGTGGCTGGGGTGGTGGCTGCCCGGCGGGCTGCTGCTGATGCTGCTGCCGCTGCTGAACGGGGGCCGCTCGCCGGGCCAGTGGGCGGTGCTGCTGCACCCGGTGCGCCCCGACGGCGCTCCGGCTCCCCGGTGGCGGACCCTGGTCCAGGTGGTCGCCGGGCCCGGCCTGCTGCTGGCGCTGATCACCGAGCCGCTGCCGTTCACCGGCCCGCTCCTGACGGCGGCGGTCGCGGTCACGGTCGTGCTGGCGTTCGTCGGCGACCACCGCGGCCTGTCGGGCTGGGCGGCGGGACTGGCCTTCGCCGACAGCCGCCCAGCCCCGCCGGGAGCGGTCGGCTGATCGCCCGCCGCGGCCTCAGCCGCTCGCGGCCAGGGCCACGGTGACCGCCACCGCGACCAGCGAGGCGCACACGGCCAGGTTGGTCTTCCAGTAGGTGAGCAGGACGGCGGCGAACTCGCGGATGGTGGCGCTGGGCCAGAAGTAGGCGGCGGTCGGTGCGCCGATGACCTGCCCGTTGACCCCTGTCTTGCGCGCCAGCAGCGCCGCCCGGAACGCGTGGTAGTTGTTGGTGACCACCACGCACCGGTACCCGGGCTCGGCTTCGGCCATGATCTCGTTGCTGAACGCCATGTTCTCCCCGGTGGTGCGCGACCGCGTCTCCCGCAGGATGCGGTCGGCGGGGAACCCGCGCTCCACCAGGTAGCCGGCCATGGCGTCGGCCTCGGAAAGCTCCTCGTCCGGCCCTTGCCCGCCCGAGACGAGCAGCATCGGCGCGCGGCTCCGCGCCGCCTGCGCCTCGTACACCGCACGCCCCCGGTCCAGCCGGTTCCCCAGCAGCCGCCCGACCCGGGCCCCGCCCACGAGCCCGGACCCGAGCACGACGACGAAGTCCACGTCCTTGCGCACCGGGAGCCGCCCGTACAGCACGGAGTAGAGCACGAAGCACAGGAACAGGAACGAGGCGTACCCCGCGACCAGCAGCAGCGACGCCGTGGCGGCCGTCAGCCACCGGGTGCGCAGCGCGACCGCCAGGACCAGCAGCGCGACCAGCCCGATGATCCCGAGCCCCGCCAGCAGCGACAGCAGGTTGCCCAGGCTCCGCCCCTCCCGCCGGACCATCCGCACTCCGTTGGCGATGAGGAACAGGGGCATCAGCATGATGCCCAGCCCGAGCACCAGCGCCAGCAGCGCGATCACCAGGCCGAGCAGGCTCATCGACGACCGCCCCACTTGGCCGAGCACGGCCAGTGCCAGGCAGACCGAGGCGAAGCCCAGGTAGACGGCGTTGCGGAACCGCCGCCGGTCCCGCAGGAAACTCACGGCGAACAGCAGCAGGAAGGCGGCGGCGCAGAGATAGACGATCACGTGCGAACGCTATTGGTCGCAGCCTGGACTCGCGAAACGAAGTCCCTGGTCGAAGGCGGCTTCGGTGCGGCTCAGGTCTGGTTCCGCGCGGGTTCCATAGCGGGGGGCTCGGCGCTCCACGCCCGGTCGGCCAAGGCGGCCGCCACCGCGCTTCCGGTGACCGCGGCCGCCATGAGCAGCAGCGCCGTTCCGCCGAGCCCGGCGGTCGCTCCCGCGACGGCCGCGCCCACCGACGCCATCGCCATCTTCAGCCCCGCGCTGGTGACGAACACCTGCGCCCGCGCGGCAGGCGGCGCGTAGGCGGCGCGTGCCGCCAGGACGGCGGTGAACGAGAGCGAGTTGGCGACACCGATCAACGCGAACCCGGCCAGCGCCGCCGGATAGCCGGGCGCCAGCGCGCACAACGCCGTCACCACCGCCATCAACGCGAACAGGCGCGCCGCCGCCCGCTCAGGATCACCGCGCAGCGGAACGGCCGTCATCAGCAGCGCCCCTGCCAGGCCGCCCAGCCCGAAGGCCGCCGTCAGCATCGCGCCCGCCTCCGCCGGTCCGTGCAGCCGGGCTCCGACGGCGGCCGCCATGACCGGCAGCGCGCCCAGTTGCGGAGCCGCCAGCAAGGTCATGACGGTCACGCGCCGCAGCGCCGCGTGCCGCCACAGCAGCGCCATCCCGGCACGGACGCCTGCCGGTGCCTCCCCCGACACGTGGGCGGCCGGTCGCGCCGGCAAGGTCAGCGTCAGCCCTGCGGCGACGGCCGACGCGGCGGCGAGCCCGAACAGCGCGGCCGCCGCTCCCCACGAGGCGGAGACGGCGGCGACCAGCGCCGGGCCCGCCGTGCCGCCGACTCCGTAGGTGAGCGCGTCCCATCCCTGGATGCGGCGGTCCTTGCCCGCGGCCAGCCTGCTGCTCATGCCGCCGGTCAGCAGCGGGCCGCAGCACCCGGCCACCGCCACGGCCAGCAGTGCCACCGGCAGCGGCGCGCCGTTCAACGCGAACGTCCCGGCGGCGAGCGCCACCGCGTACACCAGGAAGGCCCCGGCCAGGAGGCGCCGCCCGTCGCGGGCGGCGTCGAGCCGACCGGCGAGCCAGGGGCCGAGCAGGTGCGGGGCGCTCAGCGCGGCGGCCAGCAGGCCCGCCGCGGCCTCGCCGTAGCCGCCGCCCGGCCGCAGGGCCAGCAGGACCAGCCCCACTCCGGCTCCGCTGTCGGCGCCCCGGACCAGGACGGCCGCGGCCAGGTAGCGCGCCAGGCCGTCGGTCTCGGACGCCACGCCCACCCCTTTCGTCACCATATTGACCGGTGACGCCACCTTGCCAGGCTTCCGCGTCACCGGTCAATATGGTGACGTGTTCACCTTCCTGAGCGGACGGCTGTGCCTGGACCTGACCACCACCCTCCAGGTGCGCCACCGCGACCGGCCGCGCGAGACCCTCACCGCGCCCGAGGACGTCCGCGCCTGGCTCGGCCAGGCGGGCCTCGCCGCCGACGTCGAGGTGGACGCGGACGGGCTCGACCGCACCCGGCGGCTGCGTGAGGCGATCTACGCGGCGGGCCTGGCCGCGACCGGCGGGCGCGACCCCGACGCCGCCGACGTCGCGCTGCTGAACCGGATGGCGGCCCGTCCGCCGCTGACGCCCGTGCTGTCCGGCGGCGCGGTCCGCCACCACGGCGACCTGGACCAGGCTCTGTCCACCGTCGCGCGCGACGCCATCGGCCTGCTGGCCGTGCCGGGGAGGGACCGCGTGCGCCAGTGCGCGCACCCCGACTGCTCGCGCCTGTTCCTGGACGCCTCCCATGCCGGGCGGCGGCGCTGGTGCGGCATGACGGCGTGCGGCAACAAGGCCAAGTCCGCCGCCTACCGCCGCCGCAGGTCCGTCTGAAGCGCGCCACGCGCCTCGCCGGTGAGGCCGTCCGGCAGGTCCGTGCCGGAGTCGGGGCGTCCGTCGGCGGCCCACAGGCGGTGCAGGTCGGCGTAGCGTCCGCCCAGGGCGAGCAGTTCGTCGTGGGTGCCCTGCTCGACCAGCCGCCCCTCGTGCATCACCAGCACGACGTCCGCCGCGCGGATCATGTCGAGCCGGTGCGTGACGGCGATCGTCGTGCGGCCCGCCAGCAGCGGGACCAGCGCCCGGCGGACCTGCCGCTCGCTCTCGGCGTCCAGGGCCGAGGTCGCCTCGTCCAGGACGAGGACGCGCGGGTCGTTGAGGACGGCGCGGGCGATGGCCAGCCGCTGCTTCTCGCCGCCCGACAGCCGGGAGCCGCGCTCGCCGACCACCGAGTCGTAGCCGTCGGGCAGCTCCGTGATGCGGTCGTGGATGAGCGCGGCCTTGCAGGCGGCCTCTAGTTCGGCGTCGGAGGCGTTGGGCTTGGCGTAACGGAGGTTCTCGGCGACCGTCGCGTGCAGCAGCACCGGCTCCTGGGTGACCACGCCGAACAGCCTGGCCAGCGAGTTGCGCGTCAGGTCGCGCAGGTCGGCGCCGTCGAGGGCGACGCGTCCGCCGTCGGGGTCGTGCAGCCGCATGACCAGGTGCGTCAGGGTCGTCTTGCCCGATCCGCTGGCGCCGACGACGGCGGCGAACTGGCCGGGGCGCACGGTCAGCGACACGTCCCGCAGGACGGGCCGGCCGTCGTGTCCGAAGGTCACGCCCTCCAGCCGGACCTCGCCGCGCACCGCCTCCTTGCGGACGGTCAGCGCGCCGGGCCGGTCGGCGGCGGCCGGTGGCAGGTCGAGGTACTCGAAGATGCGCTCGAACACCGCGGTGGCCGCGCGGAACTGCACGGTGACCTGCATCAGCTGGCCTGCGGGCAGGAAGAGCCGCGCTTGCAGGGAGGTGAAGGCCAGCAGGGTCCCCGGCGTGACCGCGTCGGTGAGCCCGGCGGCGACGTAGACGACGGGAGGCATGATCAGGAACAGGGCCTGCAATGCCGCGCCCAGCGCCTGGGCGGCCACCGCGGCGCGCAGCTGCAGGCCCGACAGCCGTCGGCTCTCGTCCTGGAAGCGCCGCACGCCGTGGTCGGTGCGGCCGAAGACCCGGGCGAGCAGGACGCCCGAGACCGACAGCGTCTCCTCGGCGATGACGCTCATCTCGGCCCGCGACCGCTGCACCGAGGCCATGACGCGGCGCTGGTGCACGGCCACCCTGGCGGTGAGCCAGGCGGCGAGCGGCAGCAGGGCGACCGACACCAGCGTGAGCCGCCACGACAGCACGAACAGGGCGGCCAGCGTGGTCGCGCAGGTCACGACGTTGGCCAGCAGCGTCGGCACGGTCGTGCTGACCGTGGTCTGCACCTCGGCCACATCACCGATCACCCGGGACTGGATCTCCCCGGTCCGCGTGCGGGTGAAGAAGCCGAGCGGCAGCCGCTGCAGGTGCGCGTACAGGTCGCCGCGCAGCCGCTCCAGCACCTCCTGCCCCATCCGGCCCGACAGGTAGGACTGCAGGACGCCGAGCCCGCCGCCGAGCGCGGTGAGCGCGACCATCGCCGCCAGCAGGCCGCACAGCAGGCCGGTCCGCGGCCCGCCGGGCGCGAACAGGCCGGCGTCGACCAGCTCCCGGGTCAGGAACGGCAGGGCGGCGCCGGTTCCGGCCGCGAGCACGATCAGGAGCGTGACCAGCAGCACCCGTCGCGCGTGCGGCCGGAACAGCGCCAGCACCCGCCGGTTCACCGGACGGCTCGGCCGTACAGGAAGTCGGTGAAGGCCTCGATGAGCGGCAGCCCCGCCATGCCCTCGACGAACAGCCACTGGCCCTGCGGGTTGACCTCCAGCCAGACGTACTCGCCCTCGTCGGTGAGCTTGAGGTCGAACACGCCCATGGTCAGGTCCAGGCGCTTCAGCACCGCGCGAAGGGCGTCCTGCACCTGGTCGGGCAGGTGGTGCTCGACGGCGGGGATGTCGAGGTTCGGCCGCCAGTCCAGGTCGTCGGACTCCAGCAGGGCCGCCAGCACCCGGTCGCCGAAGACCTGGGCGCGCACGTGCCGCCGTCCCGGGACCAGCTCCTGGTAGATGGCCGGGCACACCCGCAGCGCCGCCTCGTCGGCCAGCAGCTCCTCGCCGACCGTCGTGGTCGCGGCGGGCGCCTGCATGACGCCGCGCACGGCCTTGACGATCGCCCCGGGATGGGCGCGGCAGAAATCCCGGATGCGCTCGGGCGACTGGCTGATCAGCGTCTCGGGGATGCGCAGCCCGAGCTCGTGCGCCGCGCGGAGCTGTACGACCTTGTTCTGCGCGGCCCAGAACGCCGCCGGGCGGTCCACCCACCGGCCGCGGAACTCGGTCGTCAGCATGCCGAGGGCGGCGGCGTTGGTGTCGACGTGGATGAGCTCGCGGTCGACGGGGTCGGTCACCTCGGGGTTGGCCGAGGTGCGGGTGTTGCCCAGCCGGCGGAACCAGATCGCGTCCAGCTCCCGCAGTTCCACCGCCGTTCCGTCGGCGGCCGGGAACACCGATCCGGCCTTTTCCGAGGGCGACCAGCTCAGTCCGGGGGCGCGGCTGAAATGGTCGCTTTCGAAGATGTGCACGCGCGCCGGGTAGCGGCGTTCCATTTCCGCTTTCACGGCATGGGCGTGCAGGTCGCGCTCATGCGTGACGACGGCGATCCGTGCGGACTTTTCGTGGCTACGCATGAGCGCGACCCTCCTTCTAGTCAGTGATCAGTGCGGTGCGACGGCCTCAGCCGGCGTCGCAGTCGTCCCAGCCGTCGCCGGAGCCGCTGATCGTCTCGTCCGGGTGCATGGACTCCAGCTTGTTCAGGTCCCACTCGATGTCCAGGCGCTCGATCAGGTCGCGCTCCCAGCGCGCCAGCTTCGGCGCCGGCGCCACCGTCATCCGCTCCTGCCCCGCGTAGATCGCGGGCCGGACCTGCGTTTCCGCCGTCATGGCGTCTCCTCTCGACCGGGCGGATCGGGTTCGTCCGCCGTTAATCAAGAATGTTCCGGAGGCCGTCTGCGGCGGAAGGGACGCCTGTCCCCATCGGGATGGGAACGGTCCGTGACGCCTTTCCGGGCGCCCAAGGACAGGGGTCCTGTTTTGATGTGCTCTTCCTGGGATACGAGAACTTGTCGCTCAGTGCTGGCGTCTAACGCGTCCCTCGGCACGCGGCTCATGAATGCCGCTCGGCGCGCAATTCCTGCGCACGGCCTGCGTCCCGAGACATCGCTCTCCGCGGCGGGGAGGTGCCAGGCCAGCGGCGAGAACTACCGCTCTCCGCGTGTCCCTGAGCGTTGTCACCGTCCACGGCTGGTGTCGGGAACGCTCGCGAGGTCAAGGCGGGAATGAAGGCGTCCCGACTGAAGGATCGAGAGCCCGTCGCAGGTCAGGACACGCGGTGACTCCGCTGCCGGATCACGCAGAGATGGCGGATCCAGCTTCGATCTCTGGTGGAAGTGGTGGCGCACGAGTTAGATCGTGCGCCGGCCGGAGCACGAGTGGATCAGCCCGACAGGCGGCCCAACGTACCCTCAGCTCAAGGAGACCTGGCCGCGGCTGGAACCGCGCATGCTTGTCGCACAGCTCAAGGCCCATGTCGCCCTGACGGGCACGCTCACGGTGACCGATCGTCTGTCGGATGCCGACGACCGATGCACCACTGCGGTCAGCGTCGGCGGCACGAGGTGAATATCCAACTCCTCACGCCCCCGGCGAACTGCTCCGGGCGTCTGTGGCTGAGGCCCCTCAAAATCCGCGCTCTCGGCGAGCGCGGCACCGCCACACTCAAGATCTGGCACATCCCGCGCAAGACCCGCTACTCATCCAGTCGCCTGACCGCCATCATCCAGGCCATCCTCACCTCCAGCACCGGGCCGGCTGGGGGGAGTCAGCTCACGGGTCAGCACGGCTCCAGCCGTACTCCTCACTTCGTCGGGCACGCTTGGATCGCGTTCAGGTCCGGCTTGTGGGACGCAGGCGGCTCCTTGGGGAAGTGCTGCCCGAAGAACTGGCCCCATTCCGGCGAGGCGAGAAACGCCTGAAGCTGGGCGCGGACCGTCTGGCAGTCCTGGATCGAGGCGTTCTTGCGCAGTGCGATAGCGAACCGGTCCTGGGTCCCGAAGTGAAAGTCCTCCAGCCGCAGGCTCCGATCGTTCTGCGCGAAGCCCAGCAGGTCGACCTCGGCCGTCGAGACCGCGTCGACCTTTGCGGCCTTCAGTTCCTGCACGCACTGGCGCAGGCCGACCTTCTGCACGATCGAGATGCTGCCGCCCAGCTGCTCGTTGAGCTTCTGCAACGAGGTGGTGCCGGTCATGCTGCAGACCGTCTTCTTCCGCATCTCCGCCGTTTTGGTGATCCGCGGGCCGTCGCTGCGGGTCAGCACGCTGTTCTCCGAGATCATGTAGGGACCGATGCACAGGACCTGCTCGCAGCGTTCGTCGGTCATGGAGAAATTGGCCAGCAATATCCCCACTTCTCCGTTCTGCAACCGCCGAAGGCGATCCTCGAACGAGACCGTGACCGGCGTGGGAGTGAGCTTCAGATTGAAGCCAAGCCGGTTCATCAGATCGTATTGGAACCCCGCCCACACATGCGAGTCCGCGTTGAAGTCGCTCCACCCCGGCAGGTCCGTGAGCAGGCCGACATGGACGTTCGCGCCCGGCTTGAGAATAGACGGCTCTCGTTTCGGCTTCGACTTCGACTCATCCGGACAACCGGCGGCGGCGACCAGGATCAGGGCGGCGGCTCCGAGCACCGCCGGCCTCCGCACCGTTCCTCGCCATCCTGCTCGGTTTCGCACGCTGCCCACGATCACGAGAATCCCCTGTTGTAAAAGACTGCCTCATCAATGCCGAGCCGTATCCGACACTGCTGGTCCGGTACCGAGAGCCGGACGCTGAGTCTCGCCTGGTCCTCAACCTGCCCCAGGCGCAGCTTGATCTCTTCGCCGGCCCGGGCCGCCTTCTGCGCCTTCTGGACGCCGTCCGCCTTGGCGACGACATGCAGTTGGGCGGGGGCAACGCAAAAGCCGCTTTGGGTCAGACTCTCCACGTTCAGCTTCAGCGCCAGCCACTCGCGTCCGTCGCTCGGCGGAAGACGGACCTGTGCGGACGCGCCGTTCTGCAGGTTGGCGCCGTTCATGACCACCGCGTGACCGGTCACGTTGACATCGGCCTTGTCTGCTTTGAACCAGTAGATGACCAGGACCGCCCCGGCCAGCACGGCGCAGGCCATGATGATGACCCACGTCTTCGGGCGTCGCGGCACCTGCGGAGGACCCCGGTGGAGCCAGGCGTCGATGAGCCGCTCGATCACAGGGATCATGAGCCCGACCACGATGCCCAGCGGTCCGACGATTATTTCTCCTTTCGCCCCGAGCGCCAGCACGCCGGATGCGAACACCAGACCGGCGATGCCCATAACGATCGCCAACCAGATCAGTTGAGGAGTCTGATCAGCGCGGCCGGCTTGATCGGAGCGGGAGGCGGAACCGTCGTCTGCCATTGTCGGCACCTCGTCGGGCATGGGGTCGACGTGATCGGAGTGGTTCCATGACAACATGATCTGTCAGATTTCGGTTAGGGTTCAGCAAATCTCGCCCTTTAGGCTTTCAATTCGGATGACCGGAAGACGGGCCCCTGTCTCCGGAGAGGAACTGAACAGCATCACCGATGCGCAGACACAGCCCGTCGCCATCACGCAAGTTGCACTGGCCTGCTCCAACCATTAAGGAGCACTCCAGGCTGATCTACCAGCCCAGCCACCACACCGACCGCAACGCGGCGAACGCCAAAGCTTCACCCTGCCCCAGTACGGGATCTGCCGATCACCACTCACCACCGGTTGGGCGGCCCGACGTGGTTGTCCGGGACAACCCAAATACACGCCTTCATTGACGCCTGCGATCGACCGATCGCGTTCCCTCCACCGCCCCACACTCCCCGGCCTCAACCGGGTCGGGGGCATCCCATCACTGCTACGTCGCTCTGGCCAGGCCAGCACCGCGACCACCTCACCAACGTCCGCCTGGCAGTCACCGAGCTCACCCAGACGACATCGCCCATTGCTTTTCAGTAACACACACTTCGGCACGTAACTCATAAAAGCCGCTCGGCGCGCATTTCCTGCACACGGCCTGCGTCCCGGGACATCGCTCTCCGCGGCGAGGAGGTGCCGCCCGAGGTTAGGCGGGGCGCCGGCCGGGGCATGAGTGGATCAGCCCGGCGGTGGGATGGGGAAGTCCCGCCGCCGGGTCTTTCCATGTCCAGGACCGCCGCGGCTTCCATGGCCCCTGGACATCGACTGAACAGTTGTTTAGTCTACTGAACATGCGTTCAACAGAGAGGGACCGGACGGCGCGGGCGGTCATCCGGGACGAGGCGCTGCGGCTGTTCGCCGCGCACGGCCCGGACGCCGTCACCGTCCGGCAGATCGCCGCCGCCGCCGACGTCTCGCCCGCCCTGGTCGTGCACCACTTCGGCGCCAAGGACGGGCTGCGCGAAGAGGTCGACGACCACGTGCTGGCGACGCTCGACGGAATGCTCGGCGAGCTGACCGCGGGCACCGCGCCGAACAGTCCGGCGGCGGGCTCGCTGGCGGAGGCGCTGCTGCGGCGGCTGCCGGCCGATTCGCCGCTGCCGGGATACCTGCGCCGGTCGCTGCTGGACGGCGGTGAGGCCGGACGGCGACTGCTGCAGCGGTTGTTCGCGGCGAGCAGGGCGGCGTTGGACGCCATGGTGGCGGAGGGTTCGGCCGCGCCGGGCGACGACCCGGCCGTGCGCGCGGCGTTCCTGATGGCCAACGACCTGGCCGTGCTGCTGCTGCGCGACGGCCTCGCCGATGTGCTCGGCACCGATCCGCTGTCCCCGGAGGGGATGGCCGCCTGGACGGGCGAGGCGCTGGCCGTCTACACCTCGGGGCTGGGCGGAGGAGATCGCACGTGACCGCCGTTCAGCGGACCCGCCGGATCGACTGGGAGTCGGCCTCCGCCAAGCCGAGCTGGTTCTTCGGGACCGGCACCACTCCCGCCGAGCGCGCGCTGCCCTTCGCCGCGGCCGGGATCGGCCTGGCCGCCCTGGCGTGGACGACCCGGGACCTCTCCTGGCCGTGGTGGAAGCACCTGGTCGCCATCGTGCTCGTCATCGACCTCGCGGGAGGCGTGGTCGCCAACGGGCTGAACGCCGCCAAGCGCTTCTACCACGGCCCGCTGCCCCTGCCTCCCACCCGGTTGAACCGGCTGCTGCACGACGAGACCGGCTTCGCCGCCGTCCACCTCCAGCCGGTCGTGATCGGCCTGCTGTTCGGCGGCCCGTGGTGGTGGGGGCCGCTGTGGTACGCGTGGGCGCTGACCGGCGTCGTCCTCGTCGCGCGCGTGCCGGTGTACCTGGCCCGGCCGGTCGGGCTGCTCGTCGTGCTGGCGGGCGTGCTGGCGTCGCCGTCCCTGGCCGCGCCCGCGGGCTTCGCGTGGCTGCCCGCCGTCCTGCTGCTCAAGCTCGTCCTCGCGCACGCCGTGCCGGAGGAGCCTTACGGCCGCCCCCGGCCGCCGGTCGCCGAGCGGCCGGAACCTTGATCATTTCCGGCTCGTTGGAGACCGCGTACGCACCCGATGACGAGTGGAACTGGAGAGCAATGCCGGAAAGCGTCACTCTCGTCCGCAACGAGCGGCTTACCCAGGCGGTCGAGTACGCCTACGCGGCGACCGCGTCCCTGGCCCCGGCCCGCGCCGTCTGGACGGCGGGCGCGTGCCCGCTGGACGGCGACGGCAACACGGTGGCTGTCGGCGACTACGCGGGCCAGGCCCGCCAGGTGATGCGGAACCTCGAAGAGGCCCTGCGCGGCGCGGGCGCGTCGCTGGGCGACGTCGTGAAGACCACCGTGTACGTCGCCTCATCGAAGCAGGAAGACCTCGTGGAGGCGTGGCAGGTCGTCCGCGAGCACATGGGCGACCACGATGCGCCGAGCACGTTGCTGGGCGTCGCCGTGCTCGGCTACACCGACCAGCTCGTCGAGGTCGAGGCCGTCGCCGTGGTCGACGACCCGTCCGCGGCGGCCAGCGGGAACTGAGCGCTCAGAGTCGGCCCGATGCGCATGGGGCCGCCGCCCCCCGGGCGGGGCGGCGGCCGGAGCGGGTCAGGCCGGGCGGGCGGCGGCGACCGCGTCGATCTCGAAGAGCATTCCCGGCAGGGCGAGCGCGGCCACGCCCGTGAGGGTCTGCGCGGGCGGGCGGGAGCCCCAGATCCGGCCGATCCGCTCGGCGAGGACGGCGAGCTTGTCCTGGTCGTGGTCGACGATGAAGGTGCGGAGCTGGAGCACGTCGGCGTGGTCGAGGCCCGCGGCGGCCAGGGCGGTGCCCAGGTTGGCCAGCGCCCTGTCGACCTGCTCGGCGAAGTCGGGCGAGGTGACGCCGCCCCGGTCGTCGGAGGCGTACTGGCCCGCGATGAACACCAGGCCGCCCGGCGCGCGGGCGATGTGGCTGTAGCCGAAGCCGGTCGGGTCGTGCAGCCCGGCGGGGTTGATGATCTCGTGCGACACGGGTGCCTCTCTCTGTCGGGTCATGCGATAAGGGTTCTGCGGGACGCGCCGACGGCCGCGGCGGCCAGCAGCGCGAGAAGACCGGCGGCCCACAGGACGCCGGTGGTCGCGGTGGCGTCGACCAGGGCGCCGCCGGCCAGGGCGCCGAGGGCGATCGACAGGTTGAACGCGGCGACGTACAGGGAGGTCGCGGCCTCCGCCTCGCCCGGAGCGGCCTTGAGCATCCAGGTCTGCAGGCTCACCGACACCCCGCCGTAGGCCAGGCCCCAGGCGACCAGCAGGACGAGCGCGGCGACGCGGCCGGTGCCCGCCAGGGCGAACAGCGCCATGACCGCCGACAGGGCGGCGCAGATGGCGAGCAGGGTGCGGCGCGGACGGGCGCCCGCGCGCGAACCGGCCACGAAATTGCCCGCGACACCGGCGACGCCATAGGCCATCAGCAGGGCGCCGACGAGCGCGTCATCGACGTTCGCGCCCTCCCCCAGGATCGGGCGGACGAAGGTGTAGGCGGTGAAGTGCCCGGTGACCAAGAGGAAGGTGACCAGCACGCCGACCCGCACCCCGGCGGCGCGCCGCGGCAACTCCGCCAGTCGCCGCAAGCCCATGGCGCCTTGCGGCGGCAGCGCCGGGACGAAGACGAGCAGGCCGGCCAGAGCGACCAGCCCCAGGACGCCGACGGCGGCGAAAGCGGCGCGCCAGCCGCCCAGATCGCCGATCAGGGTCCCCACCGGAACGCCGATGACGGACGCGGTGGAGACGCCGCCGAACACGATCGCCGTGGCGCGGGCAACGTGGCGGGCGGGCACCAGCCGCACGGCGAGCCCGCCGGCGATCGCCCAGAAGCCGCCGACGCCCACGCCGATGGCCACCCGCGCCGCCAGCAGGACGGCGTAGTGCGAGGCGGCCGCGCACACCAGGTTGGCGGTCGCCATGAGGGCGACCAGCGCGGCGAGCAGCGTCCGCCGGTCGACCCGGGCGGCCGTGACGGTGACCATGGGCGCCGACGCGGCGGCGACCAGTCCGGGCACGGTCAGCATCAGGCCCGCCGTCCCCTCGGAGACTCCCAGGCCGGAGCCGATCGGCGTGAGCAGGCCCACCGGCAGCAGCTCGGAGGTCATCAGCGCGAAGATCCCCAAGGCCACCGCCCCGACGGCCGCCCACGGCCTGCCTGTTATTCGACTGGGAAACATCCAGATAACTCCGTAGCGAAGCCCGCCGGCGGTCGCCGCCTGCGGGCGTCCGCTTAATCTGGATATTACATGTCCAGATAACTGGTCCGCCAGGAGCCCCGCTGCGCACCGGGTCGGCGATCGGCTCCTGCGGCACCCGCCCGCGCCGAGGCGGGTGCCGTGCGCTCCCCTACCCCTGCGGCAGGTGCTCCCGCGCCTCCTCGTAGCCGCCGGCGCGCGCCTGGTCGTCCGGCCCGTAGACGGAGTGCACCACGCCGGTGGTGAAGGAGCGGGACGACAGCAGGCGCAGCGGGAGCGGCTCGCCCTCGTCGAACAGGCGCATGCCCTTGCGGACCGCGATCGGGTGGACCAGCAGGTGCAGCTCGTCCAGCAGGCCCGCGGCGAGCAGGGCCCGTACGACCGACACCGACCCGCTCATCCCGATGTCGCCGCCCGGCTCGCTCTTCAAAGCGGTGACGGCCTCGACGAGGTCGCCCCGCAGCAGCTCGGAGTTGCGCCAGGTGAACCGGAGCTCCTGGCCGGAGACCACGATCTTGCGGGCGTCGCCGAGCTTCTTGGCGAACACCGCGTCGGGCCCGCCTCCGGCTTCGCGCTCCGGCCAGGCGCCGGCGAAGGAGTCATAGGTCCTGCGGCCGAGCAGCAACGTGTCGGCAGCTCCGAGCTGCGCGTCCACGGCCTCGCCCATCTCGTCGTTGAAGTACGCGAAGTGCCAGTCCTGCGGGTCCTCGACGACACCGTCGAGCGAGATGAACAGGCCAGCGGTGATCTTCCGCATCGGGCGCTCCTCGGTCAGGGAAGGACGTCGTACCGCCTGGTATGACCATGGCCGGAGCCGGAAGTCATCGCCTGCGGCCGCGGACGTACCGCTAGCGCACGCGGCCCAGGCGCTCGGCGAGGACGCGGATGTGCTCGGTGAGCTCCGGCGGGTCGAGGACGTCGAAGTCGAAGCCCATGAGCCCCACATGGACGGCGATCGCGTCGAGGGAGTCGGACCCGGTGTGCAGCAGGCAGGTCTGGTCGTCCACCGCCTCCAGCCGCCCGACCGTGGGCGACACGCGGCCCGCCGCCTCGGCGGCCGGGACCCGCAGCCGGATACGGGCCTGGTAGCGGTACGGCGAGGACGAGATCGCCTCTGAGACGTACGCCGCGAGGTCCTCGGCCGGAGGCGGACGCGGGGTGAAGCGCGGACCGGAGGACGGCCGGTCCTCGATGCGGTCGAGGCGGAAGGTCCGCCAGTCCGAGCGGACGGTGTCCCACGCGACGAGGTACCAGCGGTGCGGCGTGTGCACGAGCCGGTGGGGCTCGACGACGCGGGGGTCGGACGAGCCGCGATAGGCGAAGCGCAGCCGCTCGTGGTCGCGGCAGGCGGCGGCGACGGCGGTCAGCAGCTCCGGGTCGACCCTCGGTCCCGGGACGGCCATGGGAACGGTGGTCGAGTACAGCGCGTTGACGCGGCGGCGCAGCCGGGACGGCAGCACCTGTTCGAGCTTGAGCAGCGCGCTCACCGACGTCTCCCCCAGCCCCGAGACCATGCCGACCGCGGCGCCGCGGAGCCCGACGGCGACCGCCACCGCCTCGTCGTCGTCGAGCAGCAGGGGCGGAAGGGCGGCGCCGGGACCGAGGCGGTAGCCGCCCGCCGTCCCCGGCGTGGAGTCGACCGGGTATCCGAGCCCGCGCAGCTTGTCGATGTCGCGGCGGACGGTGCGCACGTCGACCTCCAGCCGCGCGGCCAGGTCGGGGCCGGACCAGTCCCGCCGGGTCTGGAGCAACGACAGGAGACGCAGCAGGCGGGCCGAGGTTTCCAACATGGTCCCAGCCTGCCAGCCCTTCAGGACCGTGGCTGTCCTCAATGCCTCGTAGCGTCCTCGGTATGAGCACTCCTGACATCCGGCCCTTCCGCATCGACATCCCCCAGGCCGACCTCGACGACCTGCACGACCGGCTGGCCCGCACCCGCTGGCCCGACGAGCTGCCCGGCGTCGGCTGGTCGTACGGCGTCCCCACCGGCTACCTGAAGGGGCTCGCCGAGTACTGGCGCACGATCTACGACTGGCGCGCGCACGAAGCGGAGCTCAACCGGTTCCCGCAGTTCACGACCGAGATCGACGGGCAGAACGTCCACTTCCTGCACGTCCGCTCCCCCGAGCCCGGCGCGGTGCCGCTGCTGCTGACGCACGGGTGGCCGGGCTCGGTCGTCGAGTTCATGGACGTCATCGGCCCGCTCACCGACCCCGCCGCGCACGGCGGCGACCCGGCCGACGCGTTCCACGTGGTCGCGCCGTCCGTTCCGGGGTTCGGCTTCTCCGGTCCGACCAGGGAGCCCGGCTGGAACCTCGCGCGGGTCGCCCGGGCGTGGAAGACGCTGATGGCCCGGCTCGGCTACACCCGCTACGGCACGCAGGGCGGCGACACCGGCTCCGTCGTCTCCCCCGAGGTCGGCCGCATTGACTCCGCGCACGTGATCGGCGTGCACGTCAACGGCGGCCTCGGGTTCCCCACCGGCGACCCCGAGGAGACCGCCGGGCTGAACGCCGCCGAACGGGAGCGGCTCGGCCGCCTGGAGCAGCAGGCGCAGGACGGCGCCGGCTACGCGATCATCCAGTCGACCCGGCCGCAGACCCTCGGCGCCGGTCTCGCCGACTCCCCGGCCGGGCAGCTGGCGTGGATCGCCGAGAAGTTCAAGGAATGGACCGACCCCGCCCACGACCTGCCCGAGGACGCGGTTCCGCTGGACAGGCTGCTGACCAACGTCAGCGTGTACTGGTTCACCGGCACGGCCACCTCGTCGGCGCGCCTCTACAAGGAGGAGGCCGCGACCTGGGGCAAGCCGACGGAGCGCTCCGAGGTGCCGTCCGGCGTGGCGGTGTTCCCCACCGACTTCGGGATCAGGTCCATCGCCGAACGCGACCACAACGTCGTCCACTGGTCGGAGTTCGATCGCGGCGGCCACTTCGCCGCCATGGAGGCCCCCGACCTCCTCGTCGGCGACATCCGCGCGTTCTTCCGCAACCTGCGCTGACCCGCCCCCTGGACGGGCGTTACGGGATGCGGAGGGCGCGGATCCACAGCTCGGTGATCGCGGTGACGCAGGCGTCGGCGGACCGGTCGGCGGGCGGTTGCAGGACGGCGCCGTGGACCTGCGCCTCGACGCCCTGGACCAGCAACAGCGCAATCAGGCCGGGGTCCGCCCCGCCGACGCCGAGCCGCCGCAGGTGGTACTCGACCTCGGCCGCCAGCGACTCCTCCAGCGCCCGCAGCCCCCGCACGCCCTCCGGCGTGCGGGGCGACTGGTCGAACAGCAGCCGGTGCAGGCGCGGCTCGGCGCTGTGCAGGTCGACCGTCCCTTTGATCAGGGCGCGGACGGTGTCCTCCAGCGGCGGCCGGGTGCGGCGGAGTTCGGCGAACACCTCCGCGAGCGCGGTCATGCCCTGGCCGATGTGCCGCTCGGCCAGGGCGTAGAGGAGGGCGTCCTTGTTGGGGACGTAGTGGTACAGGGTCCCGATGGACACGCCCGCGAGCTCGGCCACCTTGTTGGTGGTGGTGGCCGCGTAGCCGTCGCGTTCGAAAAGTCGAGCAGCCGCGTCGAGGATCGCCTCGAAGGTGAAGCGGGAGCGCTGCTGGCGGGGGCGGTGGCGGGGCGTTGACATGGCGGTCCGAAGTCGAGTTGCCAGATTCGAATATTGCTCGAATCATTGTGGCATGCGCGAGGACTACCTGCGGTTTCTCCCCGTCGATCTACGTCCCGACCCCGAGCTGCGCCCTCGCTCCACCTGGTGGCGGTGGCGCGACCACGTCCTGCACGTCGAGCGCGTGGAGCGTCCCGGCGCCGAGCTGCGGATGCTGGTCCTGCACGGCGCGGGCGGGCACGCGGGCGCGCTCTGGCCGCTGGCGGGGATCGCCGCCGAACGCGGCCTCGACGTGGTCGTGCCCGACCTCCCCGGATACGGCCGCACCCGGGTGCCCCGCCCCGGCCGCGTCCGCTACGGCGACTGGGTGGACTGCGTCACCGAGTTCGTGATCGCGGAGAAGGCCGCCGACCCGCGCCCGCTGGTGCTGTTCGGGGCGAGCATGGGCGGGATGCTGGCCTACGACGTGGCCGCCCGGACCGGCCTGGCCGCCGCCGTGGTCGCCACCTGCCTGCTCGATCCGCGCCGGAGCGACGTGCGGGCCGCGGTCGGCCGGCACCCGGCGCTGGTCCCCGCCTCACTGCCCCTGATGCGGCTGCTCGCACCGGTCATCGACGACCTCCGCGTCCCGATCCGGCTGGTGGCCAGGATGAACGCCATCGCCAACGATCCCGACCTGGTGCGCGTGGTCGTCCGCGACCGGCTCGGCGGCGGCTCGCGCGTACCCGTGGGCTTCGTCCGCAGCTACCTGGAGTCGGCCCCGGCGGTCGAACCGGAGGAGTTCACCTCCTGCCCGGTGCTGCTGGTCCACCCCGGCGCGGACCGGTGGACCCCGATCGAGCTCAGCCGCCCCTTCTTCGACCGCATCGCCGCGCCCAGGCAGTTGATGCTCCTCGACAACGCCGGGCACTACCCGGTCGAGGAGCCGGGGGTGCGCCGGCTCGCCGACGCCTTCGACCTGCTCCGCGCCGCCGTCGACCAGCACCGCGACGGCAGACCCGTCCCATGAGTCCGGGCGGGCGAGGATTGAGCGTCCGACGGGCTCACCTGCTCACATGCTGCGATTTCCGGCTTGGAGGTTTAGTGAAGGGCGGGTGAGGAAGACCCCGCGACGGAGCGCGGCCGATGCCCGGCGGCGCGGGTCCGACAGTGCGGCCCACCTGAGCGCGGAAGGGTGGGCGTGTGATGTCCGATCGTCCTTCACCGGCGAGCGGTACGGCGGTGCTGATGTTCCCGGCGGAAGTGGACCTGGCCGGAGTCGACCGGCTGCGGGAGCAGGCGCTGGGCCTGCTCAACCGCGGCGCGTCGATGCTGGTCCTTGACCTGTCGCAGTGCCGGTTCTGCGACTCCAGCGGAGTGAACCTGATCCTGCGCGTCCGGACGCGGGCGGTGGCCATGGGCGTCCCCCTCGAAGTGGTGCTGCCCGCGCGGGGAGCGGCCCGGAGGGTCTGCGAACTGACCGGAGTGCCCCACGTGGTGCCCACCCGGATCGCGGCGGAACCGGCGGACAGCCTGTGCTGAGAGCGGGCAGGCGGTGAACGACCACGAAGGGACCGGCCATGGCGACGTTGCAGGTCAGCACCTACTCCCGCGGTGACGCCTCGGTGATGTGCCTGGCCGGGACGCTGTCGGCGGACACCGTCGACGACGCCCGCAGGAGGGTGCGCGCCGCACTCCGCGACACCGGTCCCCACCTGGTGCTGGACCTCAGTCGGCTGACCCATGCCGACCCCGAGGGTCTGCGCGTCCTGAAGAAGGTCCGCAAGACCATCGCCGCCCGGCACGGCTGGCTGGCGCTGGCGGGCCTGCGCCCCGACATCGCCCGCGCCGTCCACACCGCGGACCCCCGCCACCACTTCGCCACCTACTCCTCACCGGACGCGGCCCTGGCCACCCTGCACATCCAGCGCACCATGCCTTAACTCCCTTGCGGACCTCCTGGGTGCGACGAGCCGAGAGAGGGCCTAGGCGCGCAGTGTCTTTCGGAGGAGTTCGCCGAATTCGGCCGGATGGGTCGTCAGGCCGACGTGGCCGCCGGGGAAGTGCACCAGGTCCGCGCCGAAGCGCTCGGCCAGGGACGCGGCCGGGCGGTAGGGCAGTTCGCCGCGCGAATCCTCGCCGCATGCGAGAACGAGGCGGTGCGACAGCGCCTCCAGTCGAGGGATGTCGGGGGTGTAGGACATGAAGCTCGGCACGATGCGGCCGATGAAGTGCGGCATGTTCACCATCGACCGCTCGATCCGCTCGACCGCCTGCGGCGACAGCTTCACCTCGGGCTTGGGTCCGGTCGAGTGGTCGTTCTCTTTCAGACCCGTTGTGAACGCCTGCATCGCGTGCATGGGTCCTTCGCTGTGGAACGCCTCGCGCACGCGCGCGATGAGTGCGCGGTGTTCGGCGGCGTCCGGCAGGACTTCCAGCAGCGGCGGTTCGTGCGCCACCACGCGTTCGATCTGTTCGGGGCGCGCGGTGAGCAGGTGCAGGGAGACGATCGCGCCCGAGCTGGTGCCGAAGACGTGGGCGGGCTCATGGGGCGACAGCAGTTCCAGAATCCGCAACGCGTCGTCGGCGTGCTCCTCCACCCGCTGTTCGGCCTCGGGGTCCTCCAGCGTGCTCCGGGACATGCCGCGCGGGTCGTAGGTCGCGACCGTGTATTCGTCGGCCAGGCCGTCGGCGATGTCGTCGAAGGCCGCCGCGCCGCCGGTTCCCCCGGGGATCAGCAGCAGGAGCGGGCCCTCGCCTCGCACCTCGTAGTGCAGGGTCGCGCCGTCCACGCGCAGGGTGCCGGTGGTCGGGACGGTCATGGCAGGTCTCCTTCACGGGAAGCGGGCCAGTTCTCCAGGAGGACGTGCAGGGCGTCGAGAGCGCGGAGCCAGGAGTCCTGCGACGAGCGCTCGTGCGCGAACCCGCCCGCCGCCTCCAGCGTGACGAACCCGTGGAACGTGCTGCGCAGCACCCGGACGGCGTCGGTCAGGTCGGGCTCGGACAGCCCGTAGGCGCGCAGCATGCTGTAGGTCAGCTCGATCGCGCGGCGCGGCCCGCGCGCCTGCGCGACCAGGTCCGGGTCGATCTGGATCGGCGTCTGCGTCGCGGCGTAGCGGCCGGGGTGCTCGTGGGCGTACTCCCGCCAGGCGTTCGCGTACGCGACCAGCGCGTCCTTGCCGGCCCGCCCGGCGGTCGCCTCCGCGATGCGGACGGTCTTCTCGTCCGCCGCCAGCAGCGCGATCCGCCCGCGCAGGTCCTCCAGGTTGCGGACGTGGTTGTAGAGGCTCGCGTCCTTGACGCCGAGCCGCCGCGCCACCTGCGCCATCGTCACCTGGTCGAGCCCGGCCTCGTCCGCCAGCCCCGCGCCCGCCAGCGTGACCCGCTCCACCGTCAGTCCGGCCCGCGCCATGCGTTCTCCTCTGTTGGCTAGGGCTCCTAGTTTTATACTAGGGGTGCTAGTTAGGCGAATCGGGGCCGCGCAAGCATGACGCCGGCTTGCGCGGCGCTTGACCGGCCTCGGGGGATGAGCAGCCCGTGGAGTTCCTGCGCGCCGCCGACTGGCGGGCCGCCCTGGAGGCCAAGGCCGCCGGCGGGCGGGTCCTGCCGATCGCCGGCGGCACCGACGTGATGGTGCAGGTCAACGCCGGGCGGTGCCGGCCGGACGCCCTGCTGGACCTGGGGTCGGTGGCCGAGCTCGGCGGCTGGGAGGAGGCCGGCGGGCACCTCCGGGTCGGCGCGGGCATGACCTACACCCGGCTGATCGAGGAGCTGGGCGGGCGCCTTCCGGGCCTGGCGCAGGCCGCCCGGACGGTCGGGTCGCGGCAGATCCGCAACCGCGCCACCATCGGCGGGAACCTGGGCACCGCGGCCGTCAAGGGCATCACCCATCCGCTGCTGCTGGCCTGCGGCGCGCGCGTCGAGGCCGCCTCGGCCGCCGGGACCCGGATGATCGACGCCGACCGGTTCTACCTGCCGGGCGGCCGGAACGCCCTGCGCGACGGCGAGCTCATCCGCGCGGTCTGGACTCCCCCGGCCACCGGCCCGCAGTACTTCGCCAAGGTCGGGGTCCGCAACGCCATGGTCACCGCCCTGTGCTCGTTCGCGATCGTGCTGCGTCCCGAGCACCGGCGGGTCGGGACGGGGATGGGCGCGGCCGCGCCGGTTCCCAAGGCCGCCCGTGCCGCCGAGGACTTCCTGGCCGGAGAGCTGGACTGGGACGGGCTCGGGCCGCTCGCGCCCCCGGTGGTGGAGCGGTTCGCCCGGCTGGTGCAGCAGGACTGTGATCCCGAGGACGGGCCGCACGCCGGCGCCGCCTACCGCCGCCATGCCCTGGGCGTGCTGGCCCGCAGGACCCTGTGCTGGGCCTGGGACGAGCACCGGCGGGCGGCCGGGGTCAGGGCTCGATGAGACCCGTGCGGATGGCGTAGCGCACCAGCTGCAGCCGGTCCTTCATGCCGAGCTTGGCCAGCAGGTTGGCGCGGTGCCGGTCGACGGTCTTGACGCTGATGACCAGGATGTCGGCGATCTCCCGGGAGGAGTGGCCCTCGGCGACCAGCTTGAGGATCTCCTCCTCGCGCGGGGTGAGCACGGTGTCGGCGGGGCGCTCGGTCCGGGCCTGGTCGAGGTAGGTGCGGATCAGCGTGGTCACCGCGCCCGGGTACAGGAACGGCTCGCCGCGCATCGCCGCCCGGCACGCCTGGATCAGGTCGCGGTCGGCCAGGGACTTCAGGACGTACCCGGCGGCCCCGGCCTTCAGCGCCTCGAACAGGTACTGCTCGTTGTCGTGCATGGTGAGGATGAGGATGCGCAGGTCCGGCCGCCGCTGGGACAGCTCGCGGGCGGCCTGCAGGCCGGTCATGCGCGGCATCGCCACGTCCAGGACGACCAGGTCGGCCTCGACGGGGTCGCCCTGGACGCCCTGCAGCATCGCGATCGCCTCGGCGCCGTCGGCGGCCTCGGCGACGACGGTCAGGTCGGGTTCGCCCTCCAGGATGAGCCGGACGCCGCGGCGCACCAGGGCGTGGTCGTCGGCCAGCAGGATCCGGGTCGGCCGCGGAGCGGTGGTCATGGCAGGTCCTTCCCCGAGGCCCGTTCGGCCGGTGATCCCACGGGCACGGGCCCGGTGGGGACGCGCAGGGTGAGGCGGGTGCCCCCGTCGGGGCCGTCGTGCAGCTGGAGCGTCCCGCCGACCAGCAGGGCGCGTTCGCGCATCCCGCGGATCCCGGCCTCCTCGCTCGCGCCGCCCATGCCCTTGCCGTTGTCCTCGACGCTCAGCAGCACGCCGTCGCCCGCGGGCGCCAGGGTGAGTTCGGCGGCGTCGGCCCCCGAGTGGCGGGCGGCGTTGGTCAGGGCCTCCTGCGCGACCCGGTACAGCACCAGCTCGGTCTGCGGCGACAGCGGCGGCAGGCCCGGGTGCAGCCGGCGCCGCACGCGCAGGGTGGTGTGGGTGTCGAACTGGGCGGCCAGGGAGGTGAGCGCGCTGGCCAGCCCGAGGTCCTCCAGCACGTCGGGGCGCAGGCGGCGGGCGATGCGGCGGACCTCCTCCACGCTCTGGCGGGCGATCTCCTGGGTGTAGCCCAGCTCCCGGCGCAGCGGTTCGGGGGCCTGGTCGGTGAGGCGCTTGATGTCCAGCAGCAGGGCGGTCAGGCTCTGGCCGAGCTCGTCGTGCAGCTCGCGGGAGATGCGGCGGCGCTCGTCCTCCTGCGCCGACAGGGCGCGGGCGCTGCTGGTGCCGCGCTCGGTCTCCAGCCGCTGGAGCATCCGGTTGAAGGTGTCGATGAGCGCGGCGACCTCGCCGCTGCCGGTGACCGGCAGCCGCTGGCCCGGCTGCAGCAGGTCGACGGTGGCCATCGTCCGGGCCAGCCGGTCCAGGGGGCCGAGCCCCCAGCGCAGCAGGACGGCGTTGGCGGTCAGCATCGCCGCCAGGCCCGCCGTCAGCACCAGCGCCTCGGTCAGCCGGATCGGCACCGACACCGTCCACGGCCCGACCATCAGCAGGACGGTGGCCACCGCTCCCACCAGGGTGTTCAGCCAGAACACCCGCCAGAACAGCCCCACGGGCCGCCTACCCCCTCGTTCCACGGTCATCGGGCCGGCCGCCGCCGCCCCGTGCGCCGGACGCGCCGGCACCGAGATTCGTCCGCTCTCCAAGGTAGGTGCCCTCATCGACTCCATGGTGCAACCGGGCGGCCATCGCGGGCGATCGGGCGCGACCCCCATGTTCGGGGCCGGACCCCCATGCCAGGGCGCGGCGTCTACACGGTCCCGGGCCGGTAAATGGGTGCCGCTGCCGATGGCGGCCCCGCCGCGGGCCGCCCATAGTGGGACGCACGACCCCGATCCGTGTGCGGCCTGGCGTCACCGGAGGCCGGTCCGACCTGGCGTCCGGCTCCGGAAGGCGTCCGGGGGACCGCCGGAGGCGGGCACGGGGGCCCGCGAGGGGCTCGCAGGGGTGGGGAAGGGGTGTTGCGCGATGAGGGCGAGCGGTGCGGTGCGGTCCACGACCGGCGGTCACCGGCCGGACGGCCCAGGGCCGGACGGCGTTCCGCCGGGCGAGGCGCGGCGGATCCGCGAGCGGCTGGAGCGGCGGCGGCGCCTGCTGACGGTCCACCTGATCATCGCCGAGAACGCGGCGGGCGGCGACGCCTCCGAGGCGGACCTGGTCCGGTGCGCCGGGCTCCGGCGGGCGGTGGCCGACAACGAGGCCGCCCTGTCCCGGTTGGAGGCGGGCCGCTACGGCCTGTGCGCCGACTGCGGCGAGCCGATCCTGCCCGAGCGGCTGGAGCTCATGCCCGAGGCCCGCCGCTGCGTGCTGTGCCAGATGTTGCGGCCCTCTCCGACCGAAGCCCGGGACTGACCCGGGCCCCGCGCGGGGCCCGTTCCGCCTGACCGCTCGGCGCGCCGGGCCCGCCCCGCCGCCGCGACCCGCCGGGTCCGGCGGCCTCGGCCTGCCGCCGGAGGCCCCGGCCGCCGGGCCGTGCCGTTCCCACTCCGACCGAGGTGATCTGTATGCCGCCCAGTTCGACGCCGGGCGCCGGGCCCTCCGCCGAGGCGCGATCCGGGCCGCGCGCCGCCCTGGACCTGGGGAGCAGCCGCATCCGGATCGGGGTGCCCGCCCACGAGGTGGTGATCGACCGCCCCTCGGTGCTGCACTCCTGCCGCCACGGGTCCGCCCACGGCCCCGCTCACCAGGGCCCCGCGCGGCACAGGCTCGCCCACCACGGCGCGTGCCCGGACCGCGACCACCCCGTACGCCACGGCATGGTGGCCGACACCTTCGGCTGCGCCCGGCTGACGCGCCGGACGCTGGAGGAGGCTGCCCTGGCGGACCCGCCGCGCGAGATCCTGCTGGCCGTCCCGGTCGCGGCGGGAGCCGCCGACGTGCGCCGCGCGGTCACCGCCGTGCGCTCCGCGGCCGACTGCCCGGTGCGCACCGTGGAGGCGCCACTGGCCGCCGCGATCGGCGCCGGCCGGAAGATCACCGACCCGCGCCCGCACCTGGTGATGGACATCGGCGCGGGCATCGCCGAACTGGCCCTGGTCACCGGCGGGCGGATCAGCCGCGCGTGCTCGGTCCAGTACGCCCTGGAGCGCCCGGCCGGGCACCGCGACCCGCGGCTGCCCGAGCACGTGCGCGAGCGCCTGGCGGCCGAGCTGCAGCACATGTTCGACGGCCTGACCAGCCGCCAGCGCGCCCACGTCCGCGCCCAGGGCGTGCTGCTGACCGGGGGCGGCGCCCTGCTGCCCTCACTGCCGGGGCGGCTGTCCCACCGGACGGGCCTGACCGTCACCGTCGCCCGCGACCCGGCCCGCGCCACCCTGCGCGGCCTGGGCCGCCTGTGCCTGTACCCCGCCGCCCTCGCCACCGCGCCCGCGCCCCGCGTGCGCTGACCGGCGGCCGGCCGCCTCGGCCGGCCGCCGTCGCCGACCGACCGGAAGGAAGGTTGCCCATGCCGCACGACACCGGAGGCCACCTGTCCAGCGTGCAGGTGCAGGCGCTGCGCGAACACCTGCTGGAGCGGCTGCTGTGGCGGGGCATCGAGCTGGACCGGCTGATGGCCGTCCTGCGCGACCGCGCCCGCCCGGCCGACGAGCGCGAGGCGCTGTACGCCGAGATCACCCGGGCCGAGGAGCACATCTGCCAGGTGCAGCAGGCCATCGAGGCCATGCGCGCCGGCGACTACGGCCGCTGCGGCGGCCCCATCGCCTTCCGCCACCTGAAGGTGCGGCCGCTGGCGCGGCTGTGCCCCCGGTGCCCCCACGACGCCGCGGGGCGCCCGGACGCCGCCGCGCAGGCCCCGCCCGGCGACGCCGGCCGTCCCGCCCGCTGACCGGCCGCCGCCTTCGCTTCGAGAAAGGAGCTTTCGATGCTGCTCGACAGGACGGTGCTCCCCAGGGTCGGGGTGGCCTACTCCTTCACCACCGCCGAGGGGCGGCGGATCGCCGTGGTGGCGCACCGCGACGGCCGCCGCGAACTGGTGATCTACCACCCCCGCGATCCCCGCCGGGTGCTGCACACGATGGTGCTGACCGGCGCCGAGCCGCGCACCGTCGCCGAACTGCTCGGCCTCCCGACGGTGATCGACCACCTGCCGGACCTGGCCGCCGCGCCGTCCCGGGGCGGCGAGGAGGACCCGGACGGGTCCGGCCGCGGGACGGGGACGCAGGTGGTGCGGATACCGGTCGCCGCCGATTCGCCATGGCACGGCCGGCGCTTGGAGGACATCGCCGCTGGCGTGTCCGTCGTCGCGGTGCTGCGCGACGACCGTACGCTGACCGCTCCCCCGTCCGGCCTCCGGCTCCAGTGCGGCGACGTGGTGGTGGCCGCGGGAGCCCCGGAGGCGATCGCCCGGCTGCGCAAGCCCCTCGCCCACCACTGATCCGGCGGGCGGACCGCCGCGCCCCGTCCGGCGGCGGCGGTCCGCCCGTCCCGTTCCCGACCGGGCGGCCGCGCCCGCGGCCCCCGATGAACCGAAGGACTGTGCGACCCCATGAACCACGACCTGGTCGAGCAGGTGGAACTGCCGCTCACCGGCTGGACCGCCCGCCTCCACCGCGACGACGGCCGCCCGGCCCGCCTGGTGATGGACCCCGGCGGCGGAGCGCCGCTGACCTACTCCCTGCTCGCGCCCACCGGCCGCGACCGGGGGCAGCTCCTGCTCGGCGCGCACCACGTCCCGCTCGCCCGCCCCTTCGGCCCCTCGGCCGTCGGCACGGTCACCCTCGCCTACGGCGTGCTGGGCGACGACCCGATCGACCTGGCCTTCCTGCGCCGCCGTTCCTGGCGGCCCGCCCGCGCCCGGCGGGCCGAGCCGGTGACGCTGGCCGACCGCGTCTGGTGCGCCGAGCTGGCGGGGCACTTCGACGAGGTCCGCGCCACCGCCGCCGGGCACACCGCCGTCCGGCTCGTGTGAGGCGCCGACGCGAGAAGGCCCGTGCCCGTCAGACGCGCTGACGGGCACGGGCCTTCCTGTCGGGCGACGCCGCCGGACCCGTCGGTCCCGGGGGTCCCCGTACGGGGGCGGGGACCCCCTACGGGTCCGGCGGCGTCATGGACCCCCTGAGTAGGAGGCTCAGGGGATCCGGCTCAGTGGGCGCGGGCGCGCGCCCGGGAGCGAGGCCGCGTACCCGGCGAGGGCCGCGACCAGCTCGCCCGCCGGCGGCTTCGGGGCGACCACGCGGACGCGCAGCCCGTGCTCCTCGGCGGTCTCGGCGGTCTGCCGCCCGATCGCCGCGATCACCGTGGCCGGCGGCGGGGGCCCGGTGAGCGCCAGGAGGTGGCGGACGGTCGAGGAGGAGGTGAACGCGACCGCGTCGCACCCGCCCCCCGCGATCGCCGCGATGACGCCGGCGGACGGCGGGGCCGCCGCCACCGTGCGGTAGGCGACGACGGGGTCGCACCGCCAGCCGCGCCGCTCCAGCCCGTGCACCAGCAGGTCGCGGGCGAGGTCGGAGCGGGGCAGCAGGACCCGCCCCGGCGGCTCGTCCGGCCAGCACTCCAGCAGCCCTTCGGCGGACTGCTCGGTGGTGGGGACCAGGTCGGCGCGCACGCCAAGGCGGGCGAGCATCGCCGCCGTCCGGTCGCCGACGGCGGCCACCCGGGCGGCGCACATCGCCTGCGCGGGCAGGCCGCAGGCGGCCAGCCTGCGCTGGACCGCCCGCACCGCGTTGACGGAGGTGAACACCACCCACGCGTAGTCGCCGCGCCGCAGCCGGGCGATCGCCTGGTCGAGCGGCGCGGCCTCCTGCGGCGGCTCCACCGCGATCACCGGCACCCGCCAGGGCACCGCGCCGTACCGGCGCAGCCACCACGACAGCTCCTGCCCCTGGTGGGCGGCGCGGGGCACCAGCACCCGCCAGCCGTCGAGCGGGCTCGCCGCCTCCGGCGCGGCGCCCGCCGCGCCGAGGTCAGCGGAACGCACGGTCGTGCTTTCCCTGGCACCCGACGCAGTAGCGGACGTAGGGCAGGATCTCCAGCCGCCCGGCCGGGATGTCCTTGGCGCAGCCCTCGCACTTGCCGTAGGTGCCGTCCTCCAGCCGCGCCAGCGCGTTGTCGATCTCGGCCAGGCTCTGCCGGAGGTTGTCCGCGCGCGTGCGGTCGGCCTCCTCGACCTGGCCCACCGGGGTCTGCTCCACCGCCTGCTCCAGCGCGGCCAGTTGCGCGGCGCGGGCACCCCGCTCCTGCTCCAGGCGTCGCCGCGCATCACGCACCGCCGCGTCCGCGTTGGAAACGCCGTGCTCCACGTTCGTGGTCATCAGACCTCGGCCCCTTTCCGGCAGAACCTCACAAAGGCCCGGCCCCCTTCCCTTCCGGGGGCCGACTTCAACCATCGGCGATCGGCGGTCCGAAACCCATCGGGTCTGACACCCATTTCGCCGGGGGAACACTCTGTAGAGGCGGGCTTGCCGGAGCCCTCGGGCCGGGGTCAGTAGATGATGGAGACGATCTGGCAGGCGGCCTCGGCCAGGCGGCGGTCCCCTTCGACGCGGGCGCGGGCGAGCGCGGTGTCCGGCTCGATCCCCCGGGTGCACAGCCGCCAGGCGGTCTCGGTGTCGAGCCGGACGTGGGCGGCGGGCCGTCCGGTGTCCGGTTCGCCCAGGGACCAGCGGTCCTGCGCGGCGGTGACGGTCCAGGCGCCGCCGGCCGGGCCGTCGACCGTCATCCGGATCTGAGTGCCTTCCGGGGCGGCGGTGCGGCGCAGGGTGTGGGGCAGGGCCCGCATGAAGGTGTCCAGCACGGTGGACGCCGGGCGCGGGTCGGGGTCGGTGTCCTGGCCGACGGCGTGGCGGATCTGCTGGCGGTGGGTCCAGAACTCGGTGAAGTCCCGCGCGCTGTCGAGCCACATCGGGGCGGGCTCGGCACCGGCCCAGGACACCCCCAGCGAGGGGGCGTGCAGGTCCACGCCCTCGAAGAAGCGGGTGATCTGCCCGCCGACCAGGTCCAGGGTGTCGGTGAGCGCGGCGGGGCTGATCCGGGCGCAGGCGTCGACCCACTCCTGGTTGATGCGGTGGATGAACGACTCCAGCGTCTCGCCGGGCGCGAAGGAGGGGCCCTCCGCGTGGTGGTCGCGGTCGCGGGCCAGGCGTCCGTAGAAGTCGCCGAGGATGTGCGCGGCCAGATCGCGCACCGTCCAGCCCGGGACCGCCTCCCTGCGCCAGTCGGCGGGGTCCAGGCCGCGCAGGGTGCCCATCAGGGCCTCCTGCTCGGCGGCGAAGAGCGGGCGGGCGTCGATCGGGGCACCGAGCCAGGAGGGCTCCGTCCCGTCAGTGGATGGGGTGGTCATGCTCCGAAGCCTGCCAAGCGCGCACCCGGTCGGCCACCCGATTACTCTCGGCACAGAGCTGCGCGCCGCGGCCGTCAGTACTGCGCGGCATCGCGCATGGCCTGGTCGAAGTAGGCCCGCAGCAGGCGGGCGATCTCGGCGATCATCCGGGGGTCGCCCTCGGCCGAGTGGCGGAACGGCAGTTTCATGGCGGCGGCCGCGGACTCCATCGCCACCGGCAGGACGTACTCGCGATCCGGGATCTCCGGCAGTCCGAGCTCCCGCGTGCCGAGGGCGTAGATCCAGTCGGCCATGACCGCGGTGGTCTCCCGGCCGCCGGACCGGTCCAGCAGGGGCGGGGCGTCCGGCCGGTTGTCCTCGAAGTCGACGACGGCGAAGCCGGGCACGGTCCGGCGCATCGCGACGAACTCCTCCAGCACCAGGACGGCGAGGTCGGACCAGGTGGCGACCGGCGCCGCGGCGGCGCGGGCGCGCAGCCGCTCCATCAGCCGTTCCAGGTTGCGCAGCGCGAGCTGGCGCAGCAGACCGGCCTTGCCGTCGAAGAACTGGTAGAGCGTTCCGATCGGCACATCCGCCCGCTCGGCCACCTCGCGGGTGGTGAGGGCGTCGACCCCGACCTCTTCCAGCAGCCGCGCGCAGATGTCGAGCATCCGCTCGAAGCGCTCGATGCTGCGCCGCTGGACGGGACGGCGGCGGACTCCGGTGGCGGGGTGCGGCATGCGGCTCCTGTCGGGAGAGGTTCGGGCGGGCGCCGGCTCCGACTCTAAAGGCGATCACGCCGAGGACTTAACGTGAGGGATGCTCATGTTCTAACATGAGCCCGCCTCATGTTGTGTCGGACGGCTCCCTCCGGCCCCAGGGGCGTCCGACGTCCCCCCATGACAAACGGAGCTCGCCATGACCGATGACACCCTCCGCTTCCCGCCCGGCTTCCTCTGGGGAACCGCCACCGCCGCCTACCAGATCGAGGGAGCCGTCGCCGAGGACGGGCGGCGCCCGTCGATCTGGGACACCTTCTGCGCCGAGCCCGGACGGATCCGCGACGGGCACACCGGCGCCACGGCGTGCGACCACTACCACCGCTGGCCTGAGGACCTGGACCTGCTGGCCGGGCTCGGCGCCAACGCCTACCGCCTGTCGGCCGCCTGGACCCGCGTCCAGCCCGACGGACGCGGCCCGGCCGACCCGCGCGGCCTGGACTTCTACGAACGCCTCGTGGACGGACTGCTGGCCAGGGGCGTCGCACCGGCGCTCACGCTCTACCACTGGGACCTGCCGCAAGCCCTCCAGGACCGGGGCGGCTGGCTGGACCGCGACACCGCCCACCGCTTCGCCGAGTACGCCGGCCTGGTCGCGGACCGCCTGGGCGACCGGGTGGCGCTGTGGATCACGCTGAACGAGCCGTTCGAGCACATGTCGCTCGGGCACGCGCTCGGCACCCACGCGCCCGGCCGGGCGCTGCTGTTCGACGCCCTCCCGGTCGCCCACCACCAGCTCCTCGGACACGGCCTGGCGGTCCGCGCGCTGCGCGAGCGGGGCGCGGGCCCCGTCGCCCTCACCAACAGCTACTCCCCGGCGCGCGCGGCCAGTGGCTCGCCCGCCGACCTGGCGGCGCGCGACGCCTTCGACGCGCTGCAGAACCGCCTGTTCACCGACCCTGTGCTCCTCGCCCGCTACCCCGACCTGAGCGCCTACGGCGTGGACGGGATGAGCGCATGCCGGGACGGAGACCTCGACATCATCTCCACGCCCATCGACGCGCTCGGCGTGAACTACTACAGCCCCACCCAGGTCGCCGCCCCCACCGCGTCGCCGCGCACGGACGGCGCGACGATGCTGAACGGCAGCGCCGGACTGGCCGGGATCAGCCTGCCGTTCACCGACGTGCCGATCGAGGGCGTCCCGGTCACCGCGTTCGGCTGGCCGGTCGCTCCGGACGGCCTGCGCGAGCTGCTCGTCGGCCTCCGCGACCGGTACGGCGACCGGCTCCCGCCGATCCACATCACCGAGAACGGCTGCTCCACCGCGGACACGGTCGCCCCGGACGGAACGGTCGACGACCAGGAGCGCATCGCCTACCTGGACGGGCACATCCGCGCCCTGCACCGAGCCCTGACGGCCAGCGTCGACGTCCGCGGCTACTTCGTGTGGACGCTGATGGACAACTTCGAATGGGCCGAGGGCTTCCACCAGCGGTTCGGCCTGGTGCACGTCGACTTCGAGACGCAGCGCCGCACGCCCAAGGCGTCCTACCACTGGCTGCGCGACCGCCTCGCCGCCCTGCGGGCCGACGCCGCGCACCGGACCGGCGCGTGAAGGCCCCCGCCGGTGCGCTGGAGGCCGCCGGCGCGGCCGACCCGATGCGGCCGGTCCCGCTGAGCTGGTCGGTCCGGCTCGGCCTGTGCCACCTGGGGCTGATGCTCGGCTGGCTCACTCTGATCCAGATCGTGCTCCCCGAGCACGCCGCGCGGGTGGACCCCGCACGCAAGGAATCGGTCCTAGCGGTCGTCCTGGGCATCGGGGCCCTGGTGTCCACGCTGTCCAATCCGCTGTTCGGCGCGCTGTCGGACCGCACCACCAGCCGGTTCGGCAGGCGGCGTCCGTGGATCGCCGGCGGCGTCCTCGGCGGCGCGGCGGCCATCGCGCTGCTCGGGCTCCAGAACACGGTCATCGGCCTGGTGGTCGGCTGGTGCCTGGTCCACATCGGGCTCAACGCGGCTTACGCGGCCACCAACGCCGCGCTGCCCGACCAGGTGCCGGTGGCGCAGCGCGGCCGGGTGGCCGGGCTGGTCGCGGTCGGGCAGAGCGTCGGCCCGCTGCTGGGCGCGGCGGTGGTGGCGGTGGCGGTGACCGGCCTGGTGCCGGGCTACCTGGCACTGGCGGGTCTGGTGCTGGTCCTGGGCCTGCCGTTCGCGTTCGCGCGCGGCGACGTCCCCATAGACCGGGCGGGGCGCGAGCCGTTCGCGTGGCGGTCCTTCCTGGCCGGGTTCTGGGTCAGCCCGCGCCGCCATCCCGACTTCGCCTGGGCGTGGGCGACCCGTTTCCTGGTGATGCTGTCCCAGACGCTGGGCACCGGCTACCTGCTGTACTACCTGCGCGACGAGGTGCGCTACGAGCAGGTCTTCCCCGGACACGGCGCCGGCGAGGGGCTGCTGATCCTGCTGGTGGTCGGGACCGTGGCGGGCATCGTCCCCTCGATGCTGGCGGGAAGGTACTCCGACCGCACCGGGCGGCGGCGGGCGGTGGTCTGCGCGACGAGCCTGGTGCAGGCCGCCGCCGGGGCGCTGCTGATGGTCGCGCCCACCTGGCCCGTCGTGCTGCTGGCCGCGGTGCTGCTCGGCGCGGGCCAGGGCGCCTATCTGGCCGTCGACCAGGCGCTGATCAGCGACGTGCTGCCGCGGCCCGACGAGCGCGGCCGGGACCTCGGCGTGATCAACATCGCCAACGCCGGGCCGCAGGTGCTCGGGCCGGTCATCGCCGCGCCTCTGGTCACCCAGCTCGGCGGCTATCCGGCCCTGTACGGGACCGCGGTGGCGCTCGCGTCGGTCGCGGCCATTCTGATCTGGAGGATCCGCGGTGTCCGTTGAATCCGCACTCGTCGAACCGGTGCCCGCCGCAGCGGTCGAGCACTCCGCCGCCGAGCGGCTGTGGCTGCTGCGCACCCCGCGCACCGCCTACTGCGTCCGGCTGGACGCCGGCGACGTTCCCCGCACCGCCCACTGGGGCGCCCCGCTGACCCTGGACCAGGCGCGTTCGCTGCCGGAGCAGGAGGGTGAGGGCGAGGAGCTCGGCGTCGAGGGCGGCATGCGGTTCGGTCCCGCGTCCGTGCAGGTCCGCCATGCCGACGGGAGCCGCGGGGTGGACTGGCGGTTCACCGGGCACCGGATCGACGGCGGCCACCTGACGCTGCGCATGGGCGACCGCGACCGTCCGCTGGAGATCGAACTGCACTACCGGGTGCGGCCGGGCGGCGACGCCGTCGAGCGCTGGACGGTGCTGCGCAACACCGGTGCCGAGCCGATCGAGGTGCGGCGCTGCGACTCGGCCGCCTGGACCGTGCCGCCGCTGCCGGACTACCGGATCTCCCACGTCGTGGGAGAGTGGGGGCGCGAATTCCAGCCGCGCCGGGTGCAGGCGCCGGTCGGGGAGACGGTGTTCACCAGCCGCCAGGGCCGCACCGGGCACCACGCCTCGCCCTGGCTGATGGTCGACGCCGGGGACGCCACCGAGGAGGCCGGCCTGGTCTGGAGCGCAGCCCTGGCGTGGAGCGGGAGCTGGCGGATCACCCTCGACCGCGACCCGCTCGGCCGGGCCCGCTGGACCGGCGGGTTCGGGCACGAGGGCCTGGCATGGCGGCTGGAGCCGGGCGAGGAGCTGACCACCCCGGTGTTCGCCGGGCTCTTCAGCGACGGGGGGTTCGGCGCGGCGAGCCGGGCCTGGCACGCCCACATCCGGCGGCACGTCCTGCCGTCGGCCGAACGGGTGCGGCCGGTGGTCTACAACTCCTGGGAGGCCACCGGGTTCGACTTCGACCTCCCCCGGCAGAAACGGCTGGCCGAGCGGGCCGCCCGCCTCGGCGCGGAGGTGTTCGTGCTGGACGACGGCTGGTTCGCCGGACGGCGCTCGGACGCCGCGGGGCTCGGGGACTGGCGGCCCGACCCCGACCGGTTCCCCGACGGACTCGACCCGCTGATCAGGCATGTGCGGGGACTGGGCATGGAGTTCGGCCTCTGGGTCGAGCCCGAGTCGGTCAACCCCGACAGCGACCTGTTCCGGGCACGGCCGGACTGGGTGCTCGGCCGCCCCGACCGCCCGCGCACCGCCGAGCGCAACCAGTTCCTGCTCGACTTCAGCCGCCCCGAGGTCGCCGAATGGGCCTTCACCTGGCTGGACGAGCTGCTGTCGAGCCATGACATCGGCTTCCTCAAGTGGGACATGAACCGGCCCGTCACCGAGGCCGACGACCGGCAGTGGCTCCCCTACGTCCGCAACCTGTACGCGGTGCTCGACCGGCTGCGCGCGGCCCATCCGCACGTGTACCTCGAAACCTGCGCGGGCGGGGGCGGACGCGTCGACACCGGCATGCTGGCCCGCAGTGACCAGGTCTGGACCTCCGACGACACCGACCCCGTCCGGCGCCTGGCGATCCAGCGCGGCTTCGGGCAGCTGTATCCGGCCTGCACGATGGGCGCGTGGGTCACCGACAGCCCCAACAACGTCACCACCGGGACGGCCCCGCTGCGCTTCCGGTTCCACACCGCGATGGCCGGGGCGCTCGGCCTCGGCGGAGACCTGTCGGCCTGGAGCGACGAGGACCTGGCCTGGGCCGCGATGTTCGTCGAGCAGTACAAGCGCGTCCGGCCGGTCGTGCACGGCGGAGACCTGTACCGGCCGGCGGAGCACGCCGTCCAGTACGTGCTGGAGACGGCCGGGCGGCAGCAGACCGTCGTGCTGATGTGGCGGGCGAGCGCCCTGGACGACGATCGCACCCCCGTGCGGCTGCGCGGCCTCGACCCCGCCGCCCTCTACCGGGACGCCGACACCGGCGCGGTGCACCACGGCGCCGTGCTGCTGTCCCACGGGCTGCCCCGGCCTCCGCTGATCGACACCGCCAGCGAACTGGTCCACCTCATCCGCACGGGGGACCGGACAGCGCGGTGAACGGTCGCGGCTGGCCTGGTCGACGACGGCGCCGGGACCGGGCGCCTCGTCCCCCGGTCAGAGGTGGGCGGCCAGCGCCTCCAGCAGCCCGACCTGCTCGTCCGCGGGGACGGGCAGGAGGTTGAGCGCGAAGTGCGTCTCGTCGGCGCCCGCCTTCCCGGCCCGCTCCAGGTCGGCGAGCGCGGCCTCGACGAAAGCCGCCTCCGAGACCTCGGCACCGGGCGGGACCGGGATCGAGTTCACCACCACGGTCCCGGTCCCGCCCGCGTCCCGGTACCAGCCGACCTGGGCGCGGGTGACGTCCCAGTCCACCGCGGTGGTGATGAAGCCGTCTCCGATGCGAGCCGCGCGCTCGATGGTGGGGCGGGTGATCGCGCCGAACAGCAGCGGGATCGTCGGCCCCCACGGCTTCGGTCCGACCTTGGACGGCGGGATGCGGTAGTGCTCGCCCCGGAACTCCACCGGGTCGGGGGCCCAGCAGGCGCGCATCGCCGCCGTGTGCTCGACGAACCCGGCGCCCCGGCGCTCGGGCGGCACGCCCGCAGCCGTGAACTCCTCGGGGATGTAGAACGGCGGCAGCCGGGTGCCGCCGCCCTGCCCGACGCCGACGACCAGCCGCCCCTCCGACAGCCGGTCGAGCGTGGCCAGGCGGCGCGCGAGCACGATCGGCGGTTGGAATATCGAGTTCACGATGGCCGTGGTCAGCCGGATGCGCCGGGTGTGCGCGGCCGCCCAGGTGAGCATCTCCAGCGACTCCCAGACGTGCGACTCGGGCAGGCTCGCGTCGTTGTCCCAGTGCGGCCAGACCGGGACCAGGAGCCGGTCGGCGGCCGACACGGCGTGGAACCCCAGCCGCTCGGCGGCCTGTGCCACGGTCACGACGGCCTCGGGGCCGGCGTGCGGTTCGATGATCGGCAGGGTGACGCCGACGCGCTGTGCGTTCATGGTGAAGGGCCTCCAGGGATGGTGTCCGCAAGTGGGTCGGAGCGGCCCCGGAGGTCTTGCGCCCGTCCGGCCGGATTTTTTTCCGGGCCGGATGTCGAAACCGCGCCGCCGGCTCCGACCCATCGGCGAGCGGGGCCGTCCGGCGCCCCGCCCGACCGCGAGGAGACGACGTGCAGTTCCTACTGATCATGCACATGAACCCGGCCATCTTCGACGCGCTGACCGAGGAGGAGCGGCAGGAGGTCATGTCCGGCCACGGCGCCTTCATGGAGACGGTCCGCGCGAGCGGCGAGATGGTCGACACCGTCGCGCTGGCCGACCCGTCGCAGAGCGCCGTGGTCCGGATCCGCGGCGGCGCGCCGGCGGTGACCGACGGCCCCTACCTGGAGGCCAAGGAGTTCCTCGGCGGCTACTACCTGGTCGAGTGCGACGGCAGGGAGCGCGCCTGCGAGTTGGCCGCGATGATCCCGGACGCGGGCGTCGAGGGCCTGGGCATCGAGGTCCGCCCGGTGGTGTTCCGCGGCGCGGCGCAGCCGTGACCGACGCCGCCGGGACGGGCATGTGAGCGCGTCCGACCGGATCGGGGACCTGCTGCGCGAGCTGGCGCCGCAGGTCCTCGGCGTGCTCCTGCGCCGGTACGGCGGGTTCGAGGAGTGCGAGGAGGCCGTCCAGGACGCGCTGCCGTGGGGCCAGATTCCGTTGTTCTCTGTGCCGAGGGCGTTGACGCAGGAGACGGTCAGCGCCCTGGCCTGCCGCAAGGTGACCGGATGGGAGCAGGCCCACCAGGCGTTGACGCTGCTGCAAGCTGAGCACGGACTGTAGCCGGCTTGGCGCTACCAGGTCGCTGAAATGGTCCGGCTCGCCTTGGCGGTCCGCCAAGCCGAAGGGGCCGCGCTTCTGCCGGAGGCCATGCTGAAGGACCTGCCCCACAACCGAGACGCGGTCCGGTTGGTGCTGGCATGGGCCGGGCTGCTGGAAGTCGCTTGCGAGCCACGGTGGCTGTCCAAGATCGGCCGGGCCTCCCGCACGCCCTACGCCGCCGCCCTGACAGCACCGTTCCCGCCGCCGCAGCCGCGTCAATGCCGGGACTGCCTGGCCTGGATCGCCGCCGGGTGGCGGGGATTGCGCTGTAGCCGGTGTCGGCACTGGCGCGAGTGGCACCCTCAGGGGCGATGCCTGCGTTGCGGCCGGGACGGTCTGGCGGTGCGCGACGGGCGCTGCCATGGCTGCTATCCCTACCGCCTGCTCGACCAAGCCCGACCCGCCACCAGACGGGCCACGCAACTGCTGTTGGACCTGCCTACCGGCAGGGGCAGACCGATGCGGGCGTTCCCGGTGGACAGCGAACCCGTGCCCCCATCAGCGCCCCTACCGCCATCAGGCCGCCGGGGGTCCGGCCTGGCCCGCTGCTTGGGCATGGGCAGGAGGCGCTGCTGAGGGTCAGCCGCGACTGGGCGCCGATGCTGGCTTCCTTGCGCGGTATCCCGTTCAAGGGCCTGCCGTTGACCGCCGACGCCCGGCATCTGGTGGAGGAGTTCGCCCGCCACCGGCCAGACGGCCCACCCGACTACCGCAAGAACGTCCGCACCCTGACCTACCTGGTGTACTGGCTGGGCGCTGAGACCGCCTTCTTCGAGCGTGAAGTGCACGACCTGGCCGCCTTGGACGCCAACCTCGCGGCCGCCCCGGTCTGCAAGTTCCTGCGCGACCAAGGCCTGCTGGTGCAGGACCCCGACCTGCACCAAGACACCGACCAGGTATGGATCGAGGCCGCACTCGCCGCGCTGCCGCAGCCCCTGGCGGGCGAGATGACCACCTGGGTGGCGGCCCTGCGCGGCCGACGACGAGCCGCGCCCCGCGGCTACGACGGCATCCGCCGCTACCTTGCCCTGCTCCAGCCGGCGCTGACCGCGTGGTCTGCCTCCGGCGTGACCACCCTGAAGCAGATCAGCCCATCCGACGCCAAGGCCGCCTTGGACGGCCTGGGCGGTCACACCCGCCGGGGGCGTGCTGTCGCGCTGCGCAGTGTGTTCCAAACGCTGAAGCGGGAACGGGTCATCTTCTGCGACCCCACCAGGGACCTACCGGTAGGCGACCTGACGGGCCTCCCCAAAGCCGTCCCCTCCGACCTGCTGGCCGGGCTGCTGGACCAAGCCACCACCCCGCTGGCACGTCTGGTCATCGCGCTGGTCGCCATCCACGCGCTGCCCGGCCACCAGATCGCCTGCCTGCACACCGTCGATCTCGACCTGTCGCGCGGCACGCTCCAGGCGCGGCGCGGCCCGCTGTGCCACACCCTCTACCTGGAGGACCTCACCTACCAGTTCACCGCCGACTGGTTGACCTACCGCCACCGGCAATGGCCCGCCTCCACCAACCCCCACCTGCTGGTCAGCCAGAAAAGCGCCGTCGACCTCGACCACCCGGCCGTCAGTGTCGGCCTGCTACGGGCCGCTGTCCCGCGCGGCCTGACCCTGCAGCGGCTGCGCCAAGACCGCATCCTCAACGAAGCCGCCGACAGCGCCGACCCCCTGAAACTGATGCGGCTGTTCGGCGTCACCGAGCCAACCGCCCTGCGCTACGTGGCCGCCGCCCGCCCCGAACGCACCGCCAAGCTTCCCCGATAGCCCCCAGCCGCCCAGGTAAGCGCCATCCGGACGCTGATGCTGAACAGAGCTCCGACAGCGGACACGCGGCCACAGCCCTCCTCCCACTGGCATAGAGGCAGTATTCCGATCGCTCGACATCCACCCGGTAGAGGCGGAATGCGCAAATCCGCCCCCATCTGCTTGCCAAAGCCGCCTTCAACAACCGCCGGTGGCTGGTAGATGAACGCGCCCTGTTGTTGAACGAGTTGTTGAAGGCACCCACCAGACACGCAGCAACTGGCGCGGTTGACGTGCAAAATACGATGGCCGTCGCCATCGCGGCGCGGCGCCAGGTGCAGGCGGTGCACGGGTCTGGGTGACGGCCGCACCCCAGGAGGTGATGACGCTCACCGCCTGGTGCGCGCCGGCCGGCTCGACGGCCCGCGCCATCACGGCTGGTGAGACGGCCGGGCCGGCGGCGATGTCGGCCACCTGCACGCATCCGGCCGCCACCGGCGCGATCGCCACCGCGTCCTGCCAATCGGCGACGAACGCCGCCGAGGCGTTCCCGGCGATGATCTCCCGACAATCTAGCTACACATAGTCATGAATACGCTACATATGGTGATGTTCAGAGTGTTCGTCCGACACGACGCAAGGAGCGCTGAACATGACGATCGCCCGCAAGACCCTCGCCCTGGGCGCGACGCTGGGAGCCGCAGCCGCGCTGTGGGCCGCGCCCGCCCACGCCAGTACCACCGGCACCGCCGCCGGTACCGCCGCTCAGAATTCGGCGGTCACGGCCAGGGCTTGGCCGTGCCTGCCTCACCAGCGGTGGATCCCCGAGCTTCAAAAGTGCTTCCCTGAATGGTGATCGACAGGCGTTGACCGCTCATCCACGACTGCGGCCCGCAGTGGTGATCCACTGCGGGCCGGTGGCGGCAAAGTCCAACTCCTGGACCATGGTGGCGGTCCCGGTTTCTTGAGGACCGGGAGAAAGAAGCCGTCTGCGTCGACGGCCACTGGGTCGGCCATCCATCCAGTTCCAGCGGTGCGCGACCTGTCCGCCCCGCCCAGACCACGCATTCAGACACTACGGGCCACTGCGGGGCCACGGCGTTCCCGTGGCCCCGTACCGCTGGGACGGCGGGATGCGGCCGCCGGTTGTGGTGTGACGTCATGCCGGGGCGCTCGAATGCCTTTGGGCATGGCCCCATGTCCCGAGACCGGAGGCCGAGCGCGCCAAGGTCGGTCAAGGGCTGCCCAGGGTGATCTTGTCCTTGGAGTCGCGGGCTTGGAGGGAGACCTTGTTGAGGCCGGTGGTGCGCATCAGGTTGGCGCCGACGGTGGCGGTGGTGCCGGCCTTCCAGTTGTCGGTGAAGCCGGGCATGGGCAGCACCGGGACGAAGACGGTGTGGGGCTTGCCGTCGCAGACCGCGGGCAGGGCGCCCACTCCGATCCGCTCGTACTTGGGGGCCTTGCCGGCCTGGCCGCCGGCCTGGCTGCGGGGCGGCTGGCCGACCACGGCGGCGACGGTGGTCGGATGGGGGGTGATCTGGCAGGTGTAGGTGGTGCTGACCAGCAGGACCTTGCCCTCGGGGGTGACGGTGGCGCTGTTGACGGTGACGCTGTCGGGCGCCGCGGCCGCCGGCGCTCCCCGGGTCGCGGCATGAGTTGCGGCGTGGGCCGCGGCGTGGGCTGAGGAAAGGCCCAGCCCCATGGCCGCGGCGGTCGCCGTGGCCAGCGTCAGGGCCGCTGTCGGGTGGAGCTGGTGCATGCTTCCTCCTGGTCGAGGGTGAACTGCCATCCCTCCAACCAATTACCGAATGAATCAGATCAACTACTTTCAGTGAGTATGTTGATCGCAAATCTTCCATGTCACCCGCAAGGGGCCCCGGCGCCCAAAGGCGCCCAAGAGGTCCGCGCGGGCCGACGCAGGCCGACAACGCCATCGTTGAGGGTTGGGTTGCCGCCGGAGGGTTTCCGGCGGCGACCGCGAGGACGGCGCCGGGGCCGCTCTGCGGCCACTCCAGGTCCAGCAGTTCGAGACCGCCGCCGCGGGCACCGGACTGGTAGGCGGGGCGCCGGTGGGGTGGGGGCGCTGCGCCGGGTCGGCCGTCACGCTCCGCTCGCTGGCGGCGGGCGGCGCATCGATCGACAGCACCGGAGCCCGACTAGCCCCTGCGGAGATCCCCGGGTCTGACCTGCGCCGGATCGATCCGCTGCGCCCCGGGATCTCCCAACAATCTACGCACCCACCGTCATGAAATCCTCACTCAGGGTAGCTAGGAGGAGTCTGTTCCGACGACCGAAAGGACCACGATCATGACGACCACCCGCACCGCCCGCACCAGCCGCACCGTCCTCACCTTGGGCTCGACGCTGGGGGCGGCGGTCGCGCTGACGCTGCCAGCCGGCGCCGCCAGCGCCCAGGCGAACACCGCACCCGCGCCCGCGGCCGCGAAGGACTGCCCGCGCGGAACGATGTATCTGGTCAACAACCTGGGGGAAGGCAAGTGCATACGGCTGCCCCGTTGGTGATCCGCACAAGTCGGTCCGGGATCCACGGCCATGGCAGGACGCCCCGTCTCCGGCTCGGCGCCGGCCGCCACCGCTGGTGGCGGCCGGCCTCCCGCCCCAACCACCTCACGCCCCCTTGGCCGGTAGACGGCCCGTGCCCCGCTCGCAACCATCCGCCGCAGCCTCGCAGTCTTCCAGGCAAGCTTCACCGCAGCCTTCGCAGCATCGGGGGAAGTCCTCGGAGGCGGTCGCGGATCGCGGGATCGCCGGCAGGGCGCGCCTCAGGGCAGCGCCAGCGCGACCGCCGCCCAGGTCGCGTTCTGCGCGTCGGGCGGTGCGATTTCCCCGACAATCTACGCACTCTTGGTCATGTGTCAGTCACACAGGGTAGCTAGAGGGGAGTGTGGCATCACCGACCGGAAGGACTCCGACCATGACGACCACCCGCAAGACCCTGGCCCTGAGCGCGCCGGTCGCCGCCGTTCTGGCCGCCGCGCTGTGGACGACCCCTGCCCAGGCCGCCACCACGGCCGCCCCTGCGACGGGTCCCGCGCTGGCTCCCGCGACGTCCCCCACCCACACACACGCCATCCAGCACGACCCCGACGACGACGATAACGACGACGACTTCATCGACATCATCTGACCTCGACGACGGCCCCGCCGCCAGATGCCCGGTCTGCGCCGGCTCCAGGCTCCAACAGCAGCCTTCGACCTTCCAAACGATCTTCCAGGAGCATTCATGATCACCGCACTTGGCCGCACCGCCGCCGTGATGACGCTGGCCGTCACCACCCTGACCAGCCTGGCAGAGGTCTCTCAGGCCACCACGACCTCGGCCACCACCACTCAGCAAGCACTCCAAGCCGACCCCCCGCCCGTAATCAGCGCCGGCGACAACTACGAATACTTCGCCGAGCACGGCGGCTAAGGGGCCACCGGTCTCAGCAAAGCCGAACCGATCGCTGCGGGACCGGTCGCTTCTGAGCGCCCCGTCCCGGATCACCCGATCCCGGCACGCGTGGCTGGACGGGTCCCACGGCAGCGCCAGGCCGTCGCCGTCGCGGCCCGGCACCAGTGCAGGTGCAGGTGGCGCGGTCTGGGCGGCGGCCGCGCCGTTGGGCGCGGCCACTGGGACGCGCCGGCCGGTCAGCGTGATGACGTCCTTGTCCAGTTCGCGGTGGGCCAAGGCCACCACATCGGTGCAGCACCCGGCAGCGAAGCCGCGCACGGCGTGTCGGGGGGGGCGTGCGGGAGGAACGACTCGCCGACCAGAGCAAGCCAGGGGGCGGCAAGCCCTGATGCGACAGGAACGGAGCGAGCCGATGGACTTCTGGGACACGCTGAAGAGCCTGACCACCGAGGAGGGATGGGCGTCTGACAACCCCCACCGCCGGGCGCGCGTCCAGGAGCTGGGACGCGACTGCCAGAACTTCCTGGCGGGCGTGGCGCCGATGGTGGTGCAGATCCGTGACGACCTGCACCAGCTGCACCAGCAGCTGGCCCGTCCCTACGGCGATCCCGACGCCGTCCCGGGCCCCCTGCGCCCGAACAAGGTCGGCCACGGCGGGATGGTGTTCGAGGTGTCGCCGGTGGCCTCGCCGCTGATGAACGTGGCGGCGGTGCCCCTGTCCCTGGAACTGAGCGCCTTGACCCACGCCGTCGCCACCAACCCCGGCAAAGGCCCGGTCAGCAAGCTGCAGGACGACATCCTGGGGTTGCGGGGACCGATGGAGGCGGTCCTGGAACCCTCCCCGACCCCGGGGATCGGACTGGTCATGAAGCTGGGCATGAACGTGCTCGACACCGTCAACACCGTCGCCCAGGCCAGGCAGCTCATCGCCCAGGCCAGCGGCGCGCGGGCCAAGACAGCCCAGGCCTATCTGGTCGACAGCCGCCTCAAAGGCGCGCTGGAGGCCACGCTCCAGGCCTCGCGCGCCATGCTCGGAGCCCACCTGCCCGCCGAGGTCCACACCGAACGAGTGACCCGGATGCTGCAGGCCGTCCGCCCCCACCTGGAGGAGATCACCCAGGCCAGCGTGCGCGACTACCTGGCGGCCCTGGACACCTCCCGCGGATCCTGGACCAAAGAAGACCCGCCCGCCCCCGCGCCGGCCCCCGCCGGCTGACCCCTGCCCACACCGCCGAGGTCACCGCGAGGTCGCCGGCGGGGTCGCCGGTTAAAGGGCCGCGCCGATGGCGGTCGCGCGCTGAGGTGGCGGGCCGGCCTTGAGCCCACGCCGCGTGGTGCGGGCGCGGTCCCGGTGCAGCATGACGTTCACGGTGTCATCCCGGCCCGACATCGCTGCGTCCGGGCGCCGGGTCGGTGCGCAGGAGGCTGTACAGGACGCTGTCGCGCCAGGCGCCGTGGCGCCAGTGGCTGGCGCGCAGGACGCCTTCGCGGGTGTAGCCGTTGCGTTCCAGGACGTGCTGGGCGGCCTGGTTGTCCAGGTCGGTTTCGGCTTCCAGGCGGTGGGCGGGGGTGTGGGCCAGCAGGTAGCCGGTCAGCAGCCGGTGCGCCCGGGTGCCGCAGCCGTGTCCGCGGGCGTCGGGGAGCAGATACATCGCCAGGCGCCAGCAGGAGGTCTGCGGCCATTGCGGCGAGGGGCGCCACCATTGGGCGATCCCGGCCGGTTCGGAGCCGGCCTGGACCATCAGGACTCCGCCGTCGGGGCCCAGGAGCTGGTCGTGGTCGAAGCGCTGGCGCCAGCGTGAGGGCTGCCATCCGAAGCTGTTGACGTCGCCGGGGTCGTCGGTGCCTCGGGTGAGCTGGTCCAGCAGCACCAGCTCTTCCTCGCGCACCGGCCGCAGCTTGATGTGCTCTGTCATGGCCGGGCGGCGGCGGTCGTGGTGGCGGGGCGGCGGGTCAGGCGGCACGTCATGCCGGTGGGCAGCAGCACCGGTCCGAAGTCGGTGCCGATCTGCTGCGGGTCGGGGACGTGGATGTCGTAGGCGGTGGTCAGGTGCGCGGCGGTCAGCAGCAGGATGTCCCAGCCCAGCTGGGTGCCCAGGCAGCCGCGCGGGCCGGTGCTGAAGGGCAGGTAGGCGTGGGGGGCGTGCGGGCGGCGGCCGCTGCTCCAGCGGCCGGGGTCGAACCGTTCGAGGCCGGTCCACCAGCGCGGGTCGTGGTGCAGCAGGTAGGGGCTGAACATCACCGCGGTCCCGGCCCGCAGCCGCGCGCCGCCGAGGGTGGTGTCGGTGATGGTGTCGCGGCCCAGCAGCCAGGCGGGCGGGTGGACCCGCAGCACCTCGTGCACGAACGCCCGGGTGAACGGCAGCGCGCGCCCGGGGTCGGCGCAGACCGCGTCCGGACCGGCCGCGGCGGCCTCGCCGCGGATGCGCTGGCGGGCAGCGGGGTCGGTGGCCAGGTGGTAGAGCAGCCAGCACCATGCCCCGCCCATCGTGCCGATGGCGCCCAGCGCGCTCATCCCCGCGGCGCCGTGCGCGACATCCAGCGGCACCGGCTCGGGCGCCTCGCGCAGGATCTGCACCAGCCCCGCCGGCTGCCCGTCGGGCCGGTCAGCGGGTTGGTCGGTGGGTTGGGGCCGGGTGTCGTCCTTCAGTAGGAAGGTGATGTGGTCGCGCAGGCGTTGGTCGGCGGCCTCTACCCGGCGTCGTGTCCGGCTGGGCCACCAGCTGGGCACCCGGTCGATGCTGTTGCCGGAGCTCTGGGTGAAGGAGTCCAGCAGCGCCTCCTCCAGCCGCGGTGAGGGGTGTGGGGCGTAGGCGGGTAGCAGTGCCCGCACCCCGATCCTCCAGCCGCGCTCGGCCGGGTCGAACCACTGGTCCTCCAACGCCCGCAGATCGGCTTGCACCACCTGGCTGATCAGGGGCAGGCGCGCCGGGAGCGCGGCCGGTTTCAGCACCGCCAGAGCGGTCTGGCGGGCCTGCATCCACCGCCGGGTCTGGTGCGGGGTGGGAAAGCGCCCGCCCCGCAGCGGGTTGGCGTTGGGCACCGAGTCGCGGTTGGTCCGCGCCAGCACCCGGTGGATCAGCTCGGGATCGTTGACCACCACCACGTCGGTGTCGAAACGGAACACATCCCCGTACTCGCGGCCGCACCAGGCAAGATATTCGGCCGGAGCGGCCTCGTAGGCCTTCAGATGCCGCCCGAACATCCCACCGTCCGGCCCCGGAAGCCCCGCCGACGACGCCCGTCGCAGCACCATCCCGCCCTCCCGCTATCGCACTCGCCTGTCGCACCCGCGCCCGCGGCCCCTGGTTCCGCCAGGAGCCCGGCTTGCTACTCCCGCCGGCGACGGGCCGCGCGACCAGGCGGTGCCGGTAGTACTTGGTGCGCTGCCGGCACCGCCCGCCTCAGCCGGTCCTACCGGACCCGGTAGAGGCCGTAGCGGCCGGGCATCTGGCCACGGTGAGCGCCCACCATCCGCTTCATCAGCTTCCGCATGATCGCCATCTCCCTTCTGCCTAGAGCCTCGGGAAGCGCAGATCAGACCTCGCATCGCTACTCCCCATCACCCCCTACCAATAACCCGCTGTAAGCGATCAATAGCAATTGGTGAGTAGATTGTCGGGAGATCCCTCCCGCGCGCACCCGGCGCCACCGGCCCGGACACGCCCCCGGCCGACGCAGACCATCAGCCGCTACTTCTTCTTGGAGAAGTAGCGGGAGATCCCGCCGGTGTTGGTGCAGGTGACGCCGTCGCCGGAGAACCTCCGGCTGCTGGTGCCGCTGTTCTGGTTGATGTCGCCCTTGCCGCGGTGGACGGTGCCGGTGTTGTCGTTGAACTCGTCCTTGGCCATGAGGGGGTTCCTCCCTGCTTGCCGGCCGGTCAGCGGGCGATGACGTCCTTGTCCAGGTCGCGGTGCACCAGGACGACCGCGGCCTCGCCGAGGTCGCCCGCCAGGCGCTCGGCGACGGCCCCGCCCACGGTCGCGGTCCGGTGCCAGCCTCCCGCGCAGCCCACGGCCACGGCGACGTCGGCGGCCGGCGGGCCGGACAGGTAGGCGCACCAGGGCGACCGCGCCCTCGATGGCGGCGCCGATGCCCGCGGTGCCCAGCACGGTGGCGCGGACCTCGGCGGCCCGGGCGGTCATGTACCGCATCGCGGGGTTGGTGTGCGGGTCGCGGAAGTGGCGGCGCAGGTCGATCGTGATGTGCGCCTCGGGCACGCCCTCGGGGTGGCGGTAGCCGAACGTGGTGATCGTGACGGTCCGGCGCGGCGTGCGCTCGCCGGTCCGGGCGGTCATGATGGGGATGTCCTCTCTTGAATCAGTGCCGGTGCTTGAGAGCTGGAGCTGGTGAGGGGGCGTTCGGGCCCGGCCGGTGATATCAGCACCTGCCGGGCCCGCCTGCTAGTCCAGGACGGTGTCGTCCAGGCGGTCGGCGCTGACGCGGCGCCCGGCCAGCTCGCCGGCGCGGCTCCCGGCGCGGACACGGGCCTGCTGCAGGTCGCCCTGGTGCAGACCGAACTCGGCGCGCCACACACCGCGGTCGGCCTGCCGGCCCGCGACCCGCTCGACGATGGTCCGCGCCGCGCGAGTGGCCGGTCATCACCGCGATCCGGCCCCACGACAGCCCGCCGGTGAACCGCGCCGCCCACATCAGCCGCTCCAACTCGCCCGGCAACTGCTTGCCGACCACGCCCCCGACCGCACCCAGCACCCGCGCCCACATCTCGTCCTGCTGACCAGGTGAAAGCCCACAGTCCCGCACATGCCCCTCCAACACCACAAGATCAACTTATGGTGATGCGCTGACCCATTGAGATCGCCATCGTTTCCGAGACGACAGCAGGGGCTACAACGGTCGACCTGGGAAACACCGGTTCACCGCAGGCCACAAAGCCGCAATTCGCCGTGGCCACAGCACTCGAACCGCGCGCAAATCACGTTAGCGGCGCCCAGAACGCATCCCGGGCTCGTCGGCCCGCGCCCGGCGGCCTGAGGTGGCGGCCCAGAAAGGCGGGGGTCGCGCGCGGAACGATCTCCCGACAATCTTCACACCCAGGGTCATATTTCATGCACTCACGGTTACATAACGGGGGTCTGCATCTTCGAGCCAAGGGAGACGATCCATGCGGATCACCCGCGCAGCCCTCACCCTGGGCGCCGTCCTGGGCGCTGCCGCGCTGTGGGCCGCGCCCGCCCACGCGCAGACCGACCCGGACGGCCTCATCACGGCCAAGCAGTGCGACCAGGGCGGCGGCAAGGTCAAAGACAGAGAACTCGGCTTGCACCCCAATGTCGTCATATCCGTGGACGAGCCGGAGCGCTGGTGCGAAGGCGGCCACTGGGACGGCCGCCTCATCAGGAACTAGCGGCCCTGCACGCCCGCCGCGGTCCCGCCGACACCCGGTCGCCGGGACGAGCGCCGCGATGCCGATCGGCCACCTGAAGTCCTTCCCGGCCACAACGAAGAGGGGGCTTCCAGCATGGCCGACACCGGGTCCGGCCCGGGCGAACCAGCCCGAACCCGCCCAGGCCGCCCGCGCTCCGGGCGCCGGGCAGCACGAACCCAGCGACAATCTATACACCCTTGGTCACAATTCAGATACATATGGTAACGGAAGGGGTGTGGCACCGTTGACCGGAAGGACCCGAACATGAAGATCATTGGCAAGACCCTGGTTCTAGGCGCGGCCTTAGCCGCCACGCTGGCCACCGCGCCCGCCCACGCCACTACGGCCACCACGGCCGCCGATCCCGTCCTGGAGCCGATCTCTGCCGCCATCGCCGCCCACGACGATTACAGTGTGGCGCTCAAGTCCGACGGCTCTCTCGTGAGCTGGGGCAGGCACATGTACGAGGGGCCCTTTATCCCGGCCGGGCCGGCGACGGGACGCCTGCCATGAGCCGTAAGGAATCGCATTGCTCGGGACCGGCCGAGGGCTGAGCCCCGGGAATCGGACAGAGCTAGCGTTCAGTTCTGCCAGGAACTCACCACGCCGTTTGTGCCGGAGTCCGGCTGTGGCCCGCCCGGGTCGGTCAACTCGGTGTATGCCTGGGCGTTTTCCAGCCATTCGGTGGCCGTTGGTCCGTTCACCTTCAGGTCGGTGTCCTGCAGGCGCAGTCGTTGCGTGGTGACCAGGCAGAAGTCGGCGGCCGTTCCGTGGACGGTGTTGGAGGCAGTGTCGGGGCCTGCGGTCCACACGGCGCCGCTGGGCAGCGTCAACTCGACGTGCACGGGCTCCTCGGGTACTGGACGGCCCCGGACGGTGTAGCTGAATGCGAACGTGCGCACGCCCAGATGTGCGGTGTGGCGTAGCCGGTCGGTGAACACTTGGCGCATCTGCACGGCTTCACCGATCTCGTAGCCGTAGACCCAGGTGTCCATCAGGCGCGCGGTAGCCAGGGTCGCCACGCTCATCCCCGGGCCCGCCCAAGGCACCCGGGCCCGTGGGTCGCTGGCGGCAAGGTCCCTCACCATGCGTGAACGCGCCGAGTCAAAGCAATCCAGTAGGTCGGCCGGGGCCAGGTCTCGATAGCGCACGCCCGGGTGAAGTCCGGCCACATCCTCGATCGCCAGGTCATAGTCGGCCCCACCCCGCACCCTTGCGATCATCTGGTCGACCTGCGCCCGAAACGTCGATGGATCGGACAGCGCCAAGATCGCCATCTCGTCCACCAGGACCAACCGGCTCACCGCATCGCCGACCGACCACGAGGGGCGGATCGATCGTCGCCAATCAGCTGCGGACAACCCCGAGACCACACTCCTGAAGTCGCCGGTTTCGGCGCCTACATCATCGATCAGCTCCCGCAGCGACACGGCCATGGCCACTCCCGGCTCGATTACCTAACGTGTCCGGTCTGTAACTAAAGACGCCGTCCCCGGCGCTGACCCCCGCCCAACCCCGACCTCGGCCGAGACGGGCGGGTTCCCAGCAGCCCCCTGACGCCTGTCGATCTAAAGATCTATCGACGGCACACCCACTTAAAGTGATTGAACCATCTCTGAGGGTAGTTGAAGGGGTGAAGCCTCCCATCGAACGGAATCGGACATGAAGATCGCCGCCCGCACCGCGACCGGGTCCTCCTCGTCAGCGCCGCCGCGGCCGCCCCCACCAGTACGGCACAGCCCTCTCGGCTCTGCTTCCTCGACCTCAACCTCACGGGGATCGCTCTGCAGACGGGAGAGGAGGGGGTCATTCACGACGGCCAGTACCTTCAATGCGGCCCTGACGGCCAACTGCACCCCATCCCTGCTCCCACCCCGTGACAACCCACAGGCAGAGGTGTGCAGGCCGGGACTGGGCCGGGGTGCGATAAAGCGCGAAGGCCTCCCTGCACAGGCGGCGACTTCGCATAGGCGCGAACCCGGCCAGCGCCCGGAGCGCGGGCGCCGCCGCCGGCGCGCGCGGTTGCGCGGCCCCGCCGCATGGCCCGCCGGTCTCCCCCTGAGGTCCGGAGCCCAGAACCCGGCCATCGAACGAGCCGCACGCGGAGGGTGTGCGTCCCAGTCTCGTCGAAGTGCCCGGCAAGGAGTTGGTGATGGCGAAGGCAGTGGGAAGGTCGCTGGCCGCTGCAGCGGGTGCTATTACCGCCTGGGGGTGGAACGGGTTCAAGCAGGCCACCGTCCCGGCGGGGCTGTCGGGAGTGACCGCGATCGCCGCCAGCGCGAGCATCTGTCGCAGGTGCAGGCGGCCCGCATGGCCCTAGACCTGACGATCGGATCCAGCCAGGCTCCCGAGCAGGCACTCGGACTGCTGCGCGACCTGTCCAACCGCGACTTCACCGTCCGACTGAGCTACCAACGCCAACGCTCCACTCCCGACCTGACCACCGCCCTGCCGCGCGTCCGCCGGCAACTGCTGTGGGTGATCATCGCTGCGGCCGCCTGGCAAGGCTGCGAACAACACAGAACCCGAAACAGCAGTACCTGACCAGAAAGAACGTCATGGATCTCTCGTCACTGCTGTCCGGCTACCCCAAGCCCCTCAATCCGCATCTGGACCAGACCCGTCAGGGCATCAGGCAATGGGCATGGCAAACCGGTCTCCTGTGTGAGGGGAGCCGCCGTCGGCTGCCCGCGGGAGCGGCATGGGATGAAGAAATTTTCGACGCTGCCGACCTGGCTCTGCAGGCGGCCTACAGCTACCCGCACGCTTCGGCTGAACGCCTATTTATGGTGACCAAATCCAACGTGTGGATAGTAGCTGTCGATGACTACTTCAGCCGAACCTTCAAACTGACCGAAGACCAGGTGGGAGCTCGTGTTTTCGTGCATCAACTGAAGGCCTGCCTGCAAGCAGGGACGCCCCCGGCGAGTTCCACAGGCCATCCTATAGAACACAGCATGATCGACATATTCCAGGGCATGAGTGAGATGATGTCGGCCGAATGGAAAACCCGCTGGCGGACAGCCCTCATCCGCTTTGCCGAAGCATGGTTGTGGGAGCTGGCAAAAATCCGCCAACAGAAGGTGCCCACTCCGCTGGAGTTCACCCAGATACGCCGCGACGCCTATGCGGGCCAAGAAGGAATCCTCTGTACCGTCGAGTACGCCCTGGGCGTGGAAGCCCCTCGGCGCCTAGCCGACAGGTGGACGTTTCGGGCACTAGTGGAGGCCTGCACCGATACCTGCTCCCTGTTCAACGATCTGGTGTCCCATCACAGGGAAAGCCGCGAAGAGGGCGAACTGTGCAACGCCGTCACCGTGTTCGCTGACCTCCTGAACCTCGGCGAGCGACAAGCCCAGGCCCTAGTCGCGCAGATGGTAGAGCAGCGTCTTCATGATTTCGAGGCTATTTTCCACCGAGAACTTCCCGCACTGCTGCCGCCGGACAACACCCCTCCGACAGAGTTCGATCAACTGAACGCCGTGGCCGCAGGACTGCGCCAAACCATGATCGGACTGCTGATGTGGCAAAAAGAGGCATCCCGCTACGCCTCCGACCGCTGACCGGCCAACCCCTCGGCGCCACAACGCCCTACCTCAGCGATCTTCGCCCCCAGCGGCGCCCCGCCCACATCAGCAGTTCCAGCTAGCCGAGAAGCTACTTGCCCACCACGTACCTGACCAGTTACAGGTCATCAGGGACCTCGTAACGAGCAGCGCCGCTTCCGCCACCATCGAACCCGCACGCTAATGGCTCCAACCGCTGTCCAGCGTGCGGCTTCCCGGCCTGGCGCGGCCAGGAATCTGTGAACCCGCGCGCTTCCAGCCGCGCCAAGCAGAAGATCAGGGCGGCGGGCGGGGGCTTCCCGGCACCGGCCGGGCGGGAGCGGCTGGACGCCGTGCTGCAGGTCCTCTACCTGATCTTCAACGAGGGCTACGCGGCCGGGTCCGGCCCCGACCTGCGGCGCGGCGAGCTGACCGGCGAGGCGATCCGGCTCACCCGCCTGGTGCGCCGGACCCTGCCCGACGACGGCGAGGCGGCCGGGCTGCTGGCGCTGATGCTGCTGACCGACGCCCGCGGCGCCGCCCGCACCGACGGACGCGGCGGCTTGGTGCCGCTGGCCGAGCAGGACCGCGCCCGCTGGGACCGCGCGATGATCGACGAGGGCACGGCGCTGGTCGGCCGGGCGATGGCGTCCTCGCCGCTGGGCCCCTACCAGCTCCAGGCGGCGATCGCCGCCCTGCACGTGCGGGCCCCCTGCGTCGAGGACACCGACTGGGAGCAGATCCGCGTGCTGTACCGGATCCTGTCGCGCGTCGCGCCCAATCCGATGGTCACGCTCAACCACGCCGTCGCGATCGCGATGACGCGCGGGCCCGGGCGGGGCTCGACCTGCTCGCCGCCCTGGACGACGACCCCCGGATGGCGCGCCACCACCGCCTGTACGCCGTCCGCGCCCACCTTCTCGAAATGGCGGGCGACCACGGCGCCGCGCGGGAGAACTACGCGCGCGCGGCCCAGCTCACCACGAGCCTTCCCGAGCAGCGTTACCTGCGCGACCGGGCGTCCCACTCCCCCACGCCGACCGGGCGCGACGCGCGTCCGGACGGCGTCACCGTCCCGCCTGCCCGTGCCGGTCGATGTGATCGCGGAACCAGTCGAGCATGAAACGGTGCGCGGCGATGCCGTAGTCGAGCGCCGCGCGCTGGTGGAGGGCCACGTCGCGGTACTCCTCGGGGACGTCCACGACGTCGAGGGACTTGTCGTAGGCCGAGAGCGCGGCGAGGTCGGTCTCGATGCGCGCCGTGATGCGGCGCAGCGCCGGCGCGCGCTCGGCCGGTTCCAACAGGCCGAGGAAGTAGAGCCTGGACAGCGCCGCGGTCTCCAGGTCGGGACCGGTCGGCTCCCCTGTCATCCACGCGCGGAACTCCTCGCGCCCGGCGTCGGTCAGGCGGTACACCTTCCGCCCCCGGCCTCCCTCCTCGACGCTGTCGACCTCGATGAGCCCTCGCGCGAGCAGGTTGTCCAGCGCGCGTTTGATGCTGCCGGAGCTGGCGCTGTAGAAGAGCGCGACGCCCGCCTCGAACCTCTTGATGAGGTCGTAGAAGCTCTGCGGGGCGATCAGGAGCAGACCGAGGATCACGTGGGCCATCCGCAGAGTCTAGGGTTGCCACGCTCCAACATGTCCATTAGACATGTCTATGAGTCATATTGATCCGCCCCCCGCATCGGCATGCCTCGGACCACCGGTTGTGCCGACCGACCCGGCACAGGAGCACCCACGTGACACCGCCGCTCGCCACGACCCATGCCGACGGCAACCGCGTCCCCGCCGAACTCGACGCACGGCTGACGGGCCTGCTGGAGAGGCTGGTCTCGCAACGCGGCGTCCACTACGCCAACGTCGCCCTCACCAGCGGCGACGGCCAGCGGCGCTGGGCCGCCGCCAGCGGTCCCGCCGCCGACGCCCCGCCGACCCCCGACACCCCGTTCTTCATCGCGAGCATCACCAAGCGCTTCATCATCACCCTCGTGCTCCAAGCGCACGAGCGCGGCGAGCTCTCCCTGGACGCACCGATCACCGGCTACCTGCCGGCCGAGACGAGCACCGGGCTCCACGTCCTCAAGGGCGTCGACCGGACGTCCGCCATCACGGTGCGCCATCTGGCCGGCCACACCTCGGGCCTGCCCGACCACTTCGAGAAACGCCGCGGAGGCCCCCGCCTGTTCGACCTGCTCGCCTCAGGCCGGGACCTGGCCTGGACCTTCGACGACACGGTGCGCATCGTGCGCGAGCAGCAGCACCCGCACTTCGCGCCGCAGGACCTCGCCGCCGCCAGGCGGAAGGCCCGCTACTCCGACGCCGGTTTCCAACTGCTGATCCGCATCCTGGAGACGGTCACCGGCCGGTCGTTCGCCGAGCTGCTGGCCGAACGCGTCCTCACTCCGCTGGACCTGACGCACACCTGGCTCCCCGGGCACCGGCCGTCGGACCCGGCGACACCGGAGCCCTCGCCGCTGCACGCCAAGCGGCGCCGCGTGGAACTCCCCTTGATGCTCAGGTCCTGCAACGATCTGTTCAGCACCACCGGCGACCTCCTCTCCTTCCAGCGGGCCCTGCTCGGCGGCGAACCCTTCGGCGACGCCCGCTCACCGGCATCGCTCACCGAGCGCCCCAACCGGCTCCGCAACGTCCCCGTCCTGCGCTACGGACTGGGCACGATGCTCTTCAAGGTCGGACGGCTCGCGTCGCTGGGACGCCGTCCCCTCACGCTCGTCGGCCACTCGGGGGTCACCGGGACCTGGCTCTTCCACTGCCCGGAACTCGACCTGCACCTGGCGGGAACCGTCGACCAGACCATGGCGCAGGCCGCTCCCTTCCGGTTCATGGCACGGTGCCTGAACGCCTGGCGGACGTGAGGGCGAGGCGGAAGCCGGCGGTGCCGGACTACGCGCCGGACGGGAACGACCGCCGCCAGCCGTCCTCGACCGACCGGCGGCACCTGTCCGGCTCGTCTCCCGTGCTGATGAACAGCGCCGTCAGCATGGGCACCGCATGGGCGAGGGTCTGGCGCGGCAGGGGGCCCGTCGCGACGAGCGAGGCGAGCCCGTGCCCGACGGCCCAGGTCTGGGTCGCCAGCTCCAGCGGGTCGACGCCGTCACGGAAACGGCGGGCGTCCTTGGCGCGTTCGATGGCGCGGACCAGGCGGTGCAGCGTCGCGTCCGCGGCCTCGGGGTCCTCCAGCTCGAAGTTCGCGTCGAACATGACCTGGTAGAGGTCGGGGTTGTCCAGGGCGTTGGCCACGTAGGCGGCGCCCAGGGCGGCCAGGTCCCGGACCGGGTCCGCCGACGCGGCCACCGTCGCGAGCCGGGCCGCCAGGCGGGTGAAGCCCTCCTGCCGCAGCGCCGACCACACGCCGTCCATGCCGCCGAAGTAGGTGTAGACGGCCATCGTCGACACGCCGGTCCCGGCCACCAGCGAGCGGAGCGTGATGGGCTCGCGCGTCCGGAGCATCCGCCCGGCGCGGTCGATGAGCAGGCCGCGCACCGCGGGGTCCTTCGTCCTCGCCATGGCAGTACAATACATAGCATTGCTATGGTTCATCGGTGCGCGCGCCCGCGCGCCCCGACGACAGGAGCCGTCCATGGCCGTCACCCTGGTGAACCCCGACGGGCTGCCGAAGCCCGACGCCTACCGGCAGATGTCGATCGCCGGCGGCTCCAAGCTGGTCTTCCTCGCCGGGCAGGTCGCCCGCGACGCCGACGGCGGCCGGGTCGGCGAAGGCGACCTCGCCGCCCAGGTCGAGCAGTGCTACCTCAACATCGGCACGGCGCTGGCCGCGGCCGGCGCGTCCTTCGACGACGTGGCGAAGCTGACCGTCTACGTCGTCGACTGGACCCCCGACAAGATGCCGCTGCTCGGCGAGGGCGTCGGCCGGGCCGCCGCGAGGCTGGGCGTCGACCCGGTCAAGCCGATCACGCTGCTGGGCGTCGCGGCGCTGGGCGAGCCGGACCTGCTGGTCGAGGTCGAGGCGACGGCGGTCATCGACTGAGCGAAGCCCTTCAGCGGGGCGGGCACGGCGGTGGCCGCTCGCACGCGAGAGTGAGGCGTCACCGCTCCACGGGCGGCCGGGCCCGCCCGCCGAAGGACCGGTTCGGACAATGGCCCCGTCCGGCCGCCCGGAGCGCGGATCAGCCCTGCGAGGGAGGCTCCTCCGCGCGCCTGCGGAGCTGGGCGTTGAGGCGCTGGGCCTCGGCGAGCTGGTCTTCCAGGATGATGATGCGGCAGGCCGCCTCCAGCGCGGTGCCCTCGTTGACCAGGTCGCGGGCGCGCTGGGCCAAGCGCAACTGGTAGCGGGAGTAGCGGCGGTGGCCGCCTGCCGAGCGCTGCGGGACGAACAGCTTGGCGCCGTCCAGGCTGCGCAGGAACGCGGGGGTGACGCCGAGGATGTCGGCCGCGCGGCCCATGCTGTAGGCGGGGTAGTCCTCGTCGTCAAGCTTGTCGTCCAGCACGACCTCGGGAACGTCCTGCACCGGATCGTGGTCGTCTGTGCTGCTGCCGGTGCGAGCCGGCCGGGTTGAGTTCACAAAACCTTCCGTACTGCCATGTGCCTGCTTCGGTTCGGTACCGCACGGGACGGGAAACGCGTCGGGGCCCCGGCGCCTGAGCGGCGCCGGGGCCATGAGGTACAACACCATCTATCCGGCACTGGGGCCGGTCGTGCTCCGCACGGGCCGCTTGACGTAGCGGGGGTGCGGGGATCGCAGATGCGTGACCGTAGACCACCGTCCAATCCGTGGGGCTGCGGTACCCGCGCGGCGGGTCTGGAAGCCGCTGCGGGCGATCCCGATGGTGCTGAGCTCCTCCTTCCGTGTTTCCTATCTGCGTTCTTGCCGTGACTTGCGTTGGTGCGACTTGCGTTGGTGCAATCGGCGGCCCGTTGGCCGCCGGCGGCGACCAGGCCGGCTGCCGGAGTCCCTTCCACTGCGTTGACCCCAGCACGCCCGGCCTGCGCCGTCCATCTCACCGGGCAGTTCGTCCTCTGCCACGTTTCATGGACTTGTTCTTCGTCGATGACAGAGATACTACCCGAGGGTCGCGCGAATATCTACTTCGTTCGCTACAAGTTTTCTGCGGCCTCTCCGCCCGCCTTTCGCGGGCGCCGCCCCGCGCCACCGCCGGGATCAGGAGGCCGAGCGCCAGACGGTGCCGCGCCGCTCGTACTCCAGCACCTTCTCGGCGAGCAGCGCGCTCTCGTGCCCGTAGAGGCGCTCGACCAGCCACAGCGCCAGGTCGAGGCCGGAGGTGACGCCGCCGGAGGTGACCAGGTCCCCGTCGTCGACGACGCGCCCGTCCACCACGCGGCCGCCCCTGGCCCGCAGGTCGTCCTTGGCCGCGTGGTGGGTGGTGCAGGGCCGCCCCTTGGCGATCCCGGCGGCGGCCAGCAGCAGCGATCCGCTGCACACCCCCGCCATGATCAGGTCGGGCCTGCGGGCGGCCGACAGCGCGCGGGGCAGGACGCCGCGGCTGATCTGCTCCTCCACCGCCGAGCCGGGGCCGAGCCCGCCGCCGGGCACCACGATCATGTCGGCCGAGCGCGGGGACCACGGCGTCCGCACGTTGATCTCCATGCCGGAGAAGGTGGTGACCGTGCGCGGGCCCTCGGCGGTGACGAAGCTCTGCTTCACTCCGTGCAGGTCGGCGATGATGCCGAGCACCTCGACGGGACCCGCGAAGTCCTGCTCCTCCACGCCGTCGTAGAGCACCGTGTGGACGCGCATCGGGCGGCGGGGCGGCCGGGGCGCGGCGGCCGCCGACGACGCCGGGAGCGCGCCGAGGCCGAGGGCGGTCGTGGCGGCCGCGCCGGTGAACAGCAGGTGGCGTCGGTTCATGTCGGATCTCCTTGCGGTGTCAGCGGCCGGCGAACAGGCCGGCGGCGAGGGCGCCGCCGGGCCGCGCGCCCGGCGGGACGGCGAAGACGGCGCTGCCGGTGTGGCGGATGAAGTCGTTCAGCCGGTCGGATTCCGCCAGCTTGCGCTGGGCCCGGACGAACTCCTCCGGGTCGCGCAGGTAGGCGCAGAACAGCACGCCGCTGTCGTAGCGGTCATGGCCGCTGCCGGAGTGCGCGGGCATTCCCGGGCCGTGGTCGTGGTCGTGGCCGTCGCCGCTCCCGATCGGTTCGGCGATCGCCTGGACGGCGTAGTCGTAGTTGTACGAGCGGCGCAGCATCGGGACGTCGCGGACGAGGGCCACGTGCGAGTCGGCGGGGATGAGGGGCTTGCCGTCCGGGCCCTTCTTGGCGAGGTCGGGGGCGGTGAACTCGTGCCCGCCGCTGAGCGGGGCCCCGTTGTCGCGGCGGCGGCCGATGACCTGGTCCTGGACGCGGCCGGTGGAGGTGTCCCACTTGGGCAGGTCCATGCGGATCTTGCGGAAGACCAGGTAGGTCCCGCCGCTGAACCAGGCCGGCTCGCCGGCGGTGTCGGCCCAGACGGCGGCGTCGAACTTCCCGTCCCCGGGGCGCGGGTTGGCCGTGCCGTCCTTCTGGCCGAACAGGTTGCGCGGGGTGGCGTCGCCGAACGTGCCCAGGAACCCCTGCTGGGTCCAGCGCAGCCGGGCGACGCCCGGGGCGCGGCTGCGCAGGGACCGGAACGCGCGGCTGATGACCTGGGGGTCGTCGGCGCAGATCTGGACGAGCAGGTCGCCGCCGCTCCAGGCGTCCTGGAGGCGGTCGGTGCCGAAGGCCGGGAGCGGGCGCAGCGCGCGGGGCCGGTCGCGCTCCCGGCCGATGCGTTCGAACAGGTCCGGTCCCAGGCCGAGGGTGATGGTCAGCCGGGCGGGGGCGAGGCCGTCGGCCGCGCCGGAGTCGGCGGGGGCCTGGGGCGAGCCGAGCGGGCGCAGGCCCGGTTCGCGTCCTTCCATGAGCCGCCCGGCGACGGTCGTCCACTGCTCCATCAGCGTGCGGAAGACGGCCGCGACCTGCTCGGGGCTCCGGCGGGTGCGCTTGACCGGGTCGTCGGTCTCCATGTCGAAGGCGGCGAAGAGCGCGTGGCGCTGCTGCGGGGTGGCGATGCCGGGCTGGTGGGTTCCGTGGAACGGCTCGGTCTGCCGCGGGGCGCCGGCGGGGCGGACCGGCGCGGCGTCGCCGTCGCCGCCGGCCAGCAGGACGCCGCCGGTCGCGGCCGCGCCGGTGGCCGCCGCGGCGGCGGTGATGAGGGTGCGCCGCGAGAAGCGGGCCCCGGATCGGTCGGACATGCGGAACTCCCCTTGATCGGGACACAACCTTCAGGATGACTGAAGCCTAAGCCAGGCTTCAGGTCACCTGAAGGTGGGGTCCGGTGAAGGAGGGCGCCCCTCGTCCGTCACCAGGTCAGCGGGCGTCCGCCTCTCTCGCCCCATCGGAGGGACCGGCCGTTCCGACGGCCGGGTGTCATCGGAAGAGGAATCGGCTTACGGTCGGTTCATGGCCGGGGACGACGACTGGGACCGCCTGCTCGACGACATGTACGACCTGGACCGGGGCGAAGACCTGTACCGCGCGCAGCTGCGCGACGCGAACCTGGCCGGCGTCGACCTGCACGACGCGAACCTGACCGAAGCGGACTTGAGCCGCGCGAACCTGCGCGGCGCGAACCTGGTCGGCGCCAGTCTCGACGGCGCCGACCTCGACGGGGCCGTCTGGTCCGAGGGCCCGGGAGGGACTCGGTGGCCCGAGGGGCTGGTGGAGACGATCCGAGCGCGGTCACGGAAGATCGGGCCCGGCGTGTGGCAGGTGCTGGAAGCCGCAGACGCCGCCGACCACTCCCGGCCCCTTCGGCCCGATCCCTCCTGACGAAGGTCGGCCTGAGCGGTCCTGTTCGACCGTGCACCTTACGGCGACGTCCTCTTGGCGCGCGGACACGTGCGCCGGCCCGTCACCGTGGACTCACCGCGTCCGCGCGCCCGGCGCTCACTCCGCGGACTCCGGAACCTCCACGATCACCAAGGTGCCCTCGCTCCCGGCTGCGACGGCGTGCTTCGTCCCGGCGGGCACCAGGTACATCTCGCCCGGCCCCACGGGCACGACGGCGCCGTCCACGACCAGCTCCATCCTGCCGTCCAGCACGAGCAGCGCTTCGGAGGCTGGGTGCGCCTCCTCCTTGAGCGGCATCTCGTCCATCCGCAGGACCTTCACACAGGCCGTTCCCACGCGGGCCAGCTCGCGCGAGGACCATGCCTTGGGAAGCTCCGCCGCGGTCTCGACCAGATTGATCAGGTTCATGGCACGCCTTTCCCGGGTCCCGCCCGACAAACGGACGAATCCCTGCATTCAGCTCGGAAACGCCTGAACGCTACAGCGGCGCGAAGGAGAGTTGGTCGACCGTTCGGTAAAGGCTTCGGGCCCCGGACCAGCGGGCGGGAGCCCGGCTCACCGGGCTATGCGGCGGGCATGAACAGGCCCGTGACCGTCGCGATGGTCCGGGCCGTGGAGAACGTCGCGATGCCCGACGCGAGCCGTCGGCCCACGCGGGTCGGCGAAACGGCGATCCCGACCCACTCCCCGGCGCGGGCGCTCCCCAGCAGGTCGCAGGAGAGGTTGACCGTGACCAGCGGCGTGGGCGGATCGGTCTGCCGGGCCAGCGCGCTGCCGATCGCGACGTCCCCGAGCGCGGCGATCACGCCGCCGTGCAGGAGGCCGCGGGCGTTGGTCTTGGGTGCCTCGACCGTGAAACCGAAGCGGCAGGGATCGTCTGGATCGTGCATGAAGCCGCCGATGGCATCGAGCAGGGGGCTGGGCCGGTTCCAGGGAACGTAGTGCGCCGGAGGCAGGTGCGTTGAGGTCACCCGCTCAGTCGACCAAGCGGACCGGTCGCGGCACAAGGGCGATCACCCGCGCCACCGGGAGGCGGACCGCCGACCGGCCGAATGCGCTTGTCCGCCGTTCCGCCACCGCACTACCGTGCCGGGGTGGATCTCTTCTCACGCTCGTGGACGGCGTTGCGCGCGGCGGTCGCCGAACTCCCGGACGAGGACTTCGCGCGGCCGTCCGGCTGCGCCGGATGGCTGGTGCGGGACCTGGTGTGCCACCTGGTCATCGATGCGCAGGACGTCCTGATCACCCTCGCGACCCCCGCCGAAGCGGAGCCGACCCGCGACGCGGTGACCTACTGGGAGGTCTCCGGGACGCCGCCGACCGGCGACGACCCGCTCGACGCGCTGATCGTCCGGCTGGCCGCCGCGTACCAGGAGCCGCGGCTGCTCAAGTTCCACCTCGACGACGTCGGCTCCGCCGCCGGCCGCGCCGCCGGGCTCGCCGACCCCGCCCTCCGCGTCGAGACCCAGGACCAGGTCCTCACCGCGGGCGACTACCTCTCCGCGTACGTCCTGGAGTGGACGCTGCACCACCTCGACCTGGTCGCGCACCTCCCGCACGTGGCGGGACCGCCCGCGGAGGGTCTCGCCCGGACGCGCGAGATGCTGGAGGAGATCGTCCGGTCCGCGTTCCCCGCGTCGTTCTCCGACGAGGACGCGCTGCTGATCGGCACCGGGCGGCGCGCGCCGACCGGCGAGGAGAGGGCCGAACTGGGCGAGCTGGCCGCGCGGCTCCCGCTCTACCTCGGCTGACCGCTCCCGAACGCGGTATCGCCACGCCTGCCGGAGGCACGGGATGATCCCTCTCATGGCGGACGTCATCTTCTTCGATCTGGACGGCACGCTGGTCGATCACCGGAGCGCGGTGTGGGAGGCGATCGGCCAGATCGTCCGGGCCGCCCCGCACGCGACCGCTCCACCGGAGGAACTGGTGGCGTCGTGGTGGGCGCTGGAGGCGCGCCACATGCGGGAGTACCTGGCCGGGCAGTGCTCCTTCGCCGAGCACCACCGGCACAGGGTCCGCTCCTTCCTGCCGATGCTCGGGGAACCCGTCCCCGAAAGCCCCGACCTCCTGGACGCGTGGATCGCCGAGCGCTACCTCAGCGCGTTCGAGAAGTCCTGGCGGAGCTACCCCGATGTCCGGCCGTGCCTGGAGACCCTGAAACGGCTCCCCGGAGGGCCTCGTCTGGCCGTCCTCACCAACGGCGACCCCGAGCAGCAGCGCGCCAAGCTCGCCCGCTTCGACCTGCTGGAGTACTTCGAAGCCGTCCTGACCCCGACCGAACTGGGCGCGCCCAAGCCCGCCGCCTACGCCGCCGCCTGCCGGTGGATGGGAACGGAGCCCGCGCAGGCGGTCAACGTGGGCGACATGCTGGAGAGCGACGTGCACGCCGCCGCCCTCGCCGGGCTCACCGGCATCTGGCTGGACCGCGGCATCGACTTCGTCACCGGCGGACCGTCACCGGCGGCGGACGGGACGGTGCTCCGCGTCGAACGTCTCACCGACCTCCCCGACCGGCTGTCGCACACCAACGTCTGACCGTCTCCTCCGGCCGCCGTGGCGGGCGGCCGAGAGGACTCTCGGCAGGCCCGCGCACTGCTAGGTCACCTTTTGGTTCCCCCGTCACCGAAAAGTGCGTTCTTCCACGTCAGCGCTCACTCTCCTACAGTTTCCAAGTAACCACGAGAGACCAGGGAAGTCCCTGGTCCGGTGGTGTCGGGCCCGCGGGCTCGTGACGAGGAGGAAGCATGGCCATCACTCTGGTGAACCCCGAAGGACTGCCGAAGGTCGACGTCTACCGGCAGGTGGCGGTCGCGTCCGGGTCGAAGCTGGTGTTCGTCGCCGGGCAGGTCTCGTGGGACGCCGACGGGACCACGATCGGCGAAGGCGACCTCGCCGCCCAGGTCGAGCAGTGCTACCTCAACATCGGCACCGCTCTGGCCGAGGTCGGCGCGACCTTCGACGACGTGGCGAAACTGACCGCCTACGTCGTCGGCTGGACCCCCGACAAGATGCCCCTGCTGCTTGAGGGGATCGCGCGGGCGGCCGCCAAGCTGGGGGTCACCCCCGTGTCACCGGCGACGCTGGTGGGCGTCGCGGCGCTGGACGTGCCGGAGCACCTGGTCGAGGTGGAGGCCACCGCCGTCATCGACTGAGCAGGCTGCTCCGGCACCGTCCCTCGGGATGATCTTTCAGCGACCGTTCGCGACCTGGGCTTGCCGGTGACCCGGCAATCCGGACGGAGGAGAGACGGCGTCCGAAACGGCCGCGATGGCGGCGGAGCGGCTAGCGTGGCATCGCTTGACCGCGCGGGCCGCCTGGCTGATCGCCCAGCACGCAGATCGCCGGAGCGGAAGTCGGCATCCCGCCGTTCGCCCAGTACGTCGCCCAGTACGTCGCCCAGTTCTCGACGGCCTGACGCGCTCGGGCAGCGCCGGCGGGACGCGTCTCCGGCGCGTTCCGCCGGACCGCGCCTAACGGCGTGCCGCTCGGCCGGCCCACGCGAAGTCGTCCACCGCCAGGAACGGTTCCTTGGCCACGGTCGCGGGAGTCGCTCCGGTGAAGGCCACGACGTCCCGATGCAGGTGGGACTGGTCGGCGTAGCCACTGTCGGCCGCCGCCCGGGCCGCGCCTTCGCCCGCGGCCAGGCGGCGGGCGGCGTGGTCGAAGCGGACCAGCTTCGCCGCGCGCTTGGGAGGCAGGCCGATCTGCTCCCCGAAGCGGGACCACAGGCGTTTGCGGCTCCAACCGAGCTCGGCCGCCAGTTCCTCAATCCTAACCAGGCCGCGACCGGCGACGATCCGGTGCCAAGCCCAGGCCACTTCCGGGGCCGCCTCCGCGCCGTTCTCCCGTCGCCGGGCGAGCAGCGCGTCGGTCAGCGCGAAACGATCCGCCCACGAGGAGACCTCGTCCAGTTGCTCGCAGATCCGCGACGCCTCCCGGCCCCACAGGTCGTCCAGTGGCACCACGGCGTTGTCCAACTCGGCCGGGGAAACGCCTAGGACCGCGCGTGCGACCACCGGGGAGACGCGCACCTGCACGGCTTCGAAGTCCTCCCCCCGCACCTGCACCGCGCCGGGACCGAACCCGAACCTCAGCCCCGCCACCAGACTCCCCCGCTGCCGCCCGGCGGCACCGTCCACGATGAGCGGACCCGCTCCGAACGCCAGGACCAAAGTCACGCCCGGATGCGGAATCACCCGCCGGCCTTGCGAGGTCATGCCGCGGTCACGGAACCCGGCCATGCTGACACCGGCCACGCGACTGGGCCGCGCCGGGCGCGCGACGTCCCACACACCCGCATCCACGTGTTCGTGCGCGGTGGAGCGCATCCTCACATGCTAAGCAAGCCGGACCGATCGGAACATTCGTTCAAGCCGCCGGTGCGTATCGGCCGTGACAGTGAGCCCATGACGATTTCAGCAAGGGGTCGAGAACCCCGCTCCCCTGACGGAACGCCGGACGCGACGAGGCCCGCACGAAGCCGCCGCAAACGCCGCATCATCGCCTCGGCCCTCCTCCTCATCATCGCGTTGCTGCTGGTCAACGCGGTAGCGGTGGCGCGGCAGGACGCCGAGGCCGCCGGAGGCTCGATCCTGCCCCTGGAGGGCGGGAACGTCCACGTGCGGCAGGACGGCCCCCGCGGCGCCCCGGCGCTCGTGCTGGTCCACGGGCTGGCCGGATCGGTCCACTGGTGGGATGCGCTGGTGCCGATGCTGAGCAGGTCCCACCGCGTCATCCGGATCGACCTGCTCGGGCACGGCCGGTCGGCCAAACCGGCCGGCGGAGGCTATGCGATCCAGGACCAGGGACGCCGCGTCGGCGAGGCGCTGGACCGCCTCGGCGCGCGGCAGGCCACGGTGGTCGGCCACTCCACCGGCGGCTCGGTCGCCACCGCCCTCGCCGAGCAGCGGCGCGACCTGGTGACGGCGCTCGTGCTCATCGACTCCGGGCCGCGCCTGGACGCCTTCGTCTCGGACGGGTTCGTCGGCCGGCTCTTGTTCGTCCCGGTCGTCGGGCAGGCGCTGTGGCGGCTCCGCACCGACGGGATCGTTCGCCGGGGCATGGAGACGGCGTTCAGCCGCCGCGGCTACGCGCCTCCGCAGCGGCTCGTGGACGATGTGCGCGGCATGACCTACCACGCGCTCACCGCGACGTCGCGGGCCGTCGACGACTACCTGGAGCAGCGGCCGCTCCCCGATCGGCTGGCGCCTCTCGGCAAGCCGCTGCTGGTGGTGTTCGGACAGGAGGACCGGAGATGGCGGTCCTCGTCCGCGGCCGACTACCGCGCCGTTCCCAACGCGAGAATCGAGCTGCTGCCCGGCATCGGGCACTCGCCCATGCTCGAAGATCCGCCGCGGACCGCCGCACTCCTCCTGGACTTCGCTTCCGCTCATGCCCACGGGCGCCGTGTAGGTCCTTCGCCGAGCTGAGTACGGCCTACCGGGCGGCTGAGTACGGCTACTCAGGTGGGCGCGCGGTGCCTCCTGCAAAGTTGCGGCCGAGGTGATGAAAGTGAGAGATGACCAGCGACTTCCGATCGGCGAGCTGGAGCTGCGCCCGTCCACGGAGGCGGACCGCGAGTGGATCCATCGCCTCCGGCACGAGGTGTACGCGCGCGAGCTCGGCCAGCACGCCCCCAACGCCAGCGGGCTGCTGAGCGATGACCTCGACGAGGGCAACGTCTACATCGTGGCTCTGCGCGCCGGCGAGCCCGTCGGGTTCATCAGCGTGACGCCCCCGTGGGCGGGCCGCTATTCGGTCGACAAGTACCTGCGGCGGGAGGAGCATCCGGCGCTGCGCGGGGACGGTCTGTTCGAGCTCCGGATTCTGGCCGTCGATCCCGGCAGCCGGGGCGAGCTGGTCGGCAAGCTGCTGATGTACGCGGCGCTCCGTTGGGTGGCTTCGCACGGAGGCCGGAGCATCGTGGCGTTGGGCCGGGTCGAGTTGCTGCCGATGTATCTGGCGTTGGGGCTGGTGTCCACCGACACGGCGGTGCGTTCGGGGGCGGTCGGGTACCGGCTCCTGACCGGCGACGTGGCCGAGCTCACCACCCGGACCGTACGGCGGTACGGCCCGCTGCTGCGCGACCTCCAGCAGACGGTGCGGTGGGGACTGGCGACCCCTTTCCTGCCCGAGGACGAGTCCTGCGCACACGGCGGCGCATCCGTCGAGGCGCTGGGAAGGCGCTTCGACACCCTGGACGCGCATCGCGACGTGGTGCCCGCCGACGTGCTCGACGCCTGGTTCCCGCCGTCCCCCGCCGCGATCGCCGCCCTGGCCGGCGGGCTGGACTGGATCGCGCGGACCTCCCCGCCCGTGCGGGCCGGCGGGCTCGTCGAGGAGATCGCGCTGCGCCGTGGCGTGCCCGAGGACGCCGTCGCCGTCGGCGCGGGCTCCTCCGACCTGATCTTCCGCGCGTTCCGGGGCTGGCTGGACGCCTCCAGCCGGGTGCTCCTGGTCGACCCCTGCTACGGCGAGTACGCGCACGTCGTCGAGCAGGTGGTCGGCTGCCGCGCCGACAGGTTCCCGGTGCGCCGGGAGGACGGCTGGCGGATCGATCCCGTACGGCTCGCCGGGGCCCTGCGGAAGCGCTACGACCTGGTGGTCATCGTCAACCCCAACAATCCGACCGGCGTGCACCTCGACGCGGCGGAGCTGCGGGGAGTGCTGGAAGGCGCGCCGAGCGGGACCCGGTTCTGGATCGACGAGACCTATGCCGGTTACGCCGGGGCGGGGCAGTCCCTGGAGTCGTACGCGGCGGCGTCCGGCAACACCGTCGTCTGCACATCGCTGTCCAAGATGTACGCCCTGTCCGGCCTGCGGGCGGCCTACCTCACCGCGCCCCCGGCGATCGCGGCGGAGCTGCGACGCTGGACCCCGCCGTGGGCGGTGAGCCTGCCCGCCCAGATCGCCGCGGTGCACGCGCTGCGCGATCCGGCGTACTACGCGGCTCAGTGGGCGCGGACAGCGGTGCTGCGCGCCGAGTTGGCCGCCGCGCTCGCCGGTACGGGCGAGGATCTGCACGTCAGCGAGTCGGTGGCCAACTTCGCCCTGCTCACGCTGCCTCGGGGCGGGCTCGGGGCGGCCCGGCTCGTTGAGCGGTGTCGGCGGCAAGGGGTGTTCCTGCGCGACCTGTCGCCGATGTCCCCGGCGTTCGAAGGCAGGACCGTACGGATCGCGGTGCGCGACGCCGCGGCCAACGTGCGCGTGGCGGGCGCCGTCGCCGAGGCGTTGCGCGTCCCGCTTGGCGTGGCGTGACCGAGGTCGCGGATCTGGTCCCCTACCTCGGCGGCGCGTTGCTCGTCGGCGGCGTCGCGGCCGGGTTGTCCAGACGGCGGGAGTACGCGCTGCGGTGGTGCGCCTGGGCGGTGGGCGTTCCCGTGGTGGTCGCCGCCCTGTACGCGGGTCCCGGCGGCGCGGCCGTCCTCGCCGCTGCGGCGGGGGTGGTGTGCGCTCTCGAATACGGCGTGCTGACCCGGCTTCCCTTGGTGGACCGCGCAGTGCTCGCCGTCGCCGTGCCCGTGGCACCCGTGGCGGCTTGGCTTGCTCCTGAGCAGTTGCCCCGGTTCGTCGCTCTCGCCGTCATGGCCGTCGCCGTGGTGCCGGTGCTGGCCGGTGACTCGGCGGGCGGGTTGTCCAGGCTGTGCTTCGGTGTGCTGGCAGTGGTCTGGTTCGCGCCGCTGGCCGGTGCGGTCCTGCTCGGACCGGTGGTCCTGGCGCTGTTCGCCGCGGTGTCGATCGCGGACATCACCGCTTCGTTCGGTGGCCGGTGGCTGGGCGGGCCGCCTCTGTCCCCGCTGTCACCGGCCAAGCATTGGAGCGGCTTGCTGGCCGGAGCGGTCGCGGGTCTCGGGACGCTGGCCGTGCTGGGCGCGCTGTCGTTCCCGTTGGCCATCGCGGTCGTGGTGGGCGCTCCGTTGGGAGATCTGCTGGAGTCGACGGTCAAGCGCGGTGTCGAGGCGAAGGACTCCGCCTCTTGGCTGGCGGGCGCGGGCGGGCTGCTGGACAGGCTCGACTCGTTCCTGCTGGTCCTGCTGATCGCCCTGGTGCTCGGTTGAGGCATCCGTGCGGCTTGCGAGTGCCGACGGCCCGGCAGGGAGCGTGCTCCTTGCCGGGCCGGTCGAGCACATCGCGAACGATCCGGCGTCCCGCGGTGCGGAACCGGCTTCCGGCTCTACTCGGCCGCGGCCGGACGCCACTGCTCGGCGGGCGACACCCCCGGCATCGGCTTGCCGATCAGGGCGAGCGGGACGAAGAAATTGACCTGGCCGATCGCCATGATGAGCGTGGCCAGGGCCTTGTCGTCGTAGTGCTCGGCCGCCCGGGAGTACAGCTCGTCGGGGACGCGCTCACCGTGCGGACTGGGCGTGAGGACGGCCTCGACGAGCGCGAGCGCGGCGCGCTCGGCGTCGGTGAAGTACGGCGCGTCCTGCCAGGAGGCGACCGCGGCGATCCGCTCCTCCGACTGCCCGGCCCTGCGCAGGTTGCCGGTGTGCAGGACGGTCAGATAGGCGCTGCCGACGATCTGGCCGACGCGCAGCTGCACCAGGCCGACGGTGGACTGCGGGACCGAGCCGTTCCCGACCGCCTTGAACAGGGCGGCGCCGACCTCGCCCAGCTCCGGGACGAGCTGCTGGGGGTTGGGCAGGCGCGAGGTGAGCGAGTCGGTGGTGGACGGGGAGGCGTTCATGGGCTGACTTCCTTCGCAGGAGCGGGCCGTTCGGGCCCTGCTGTTCGATCCGTTCACCGCACTGACGAAGCGGAGGGAACAGATGTGACCGCTGCCCGGCGATTTTTCTGTCCACGCGGGGCGCGGCTGGTCAGGCCCCGGCTTCCTCCTGCTCCAGCCGGTGCCGCAAGTCGTCCTGCACCGGCCAGAACCTGGCGACGTACAGTTCGGTGCCTTCGGCCTGCCGCCACTCGTCGTCGCCGGCATCGACGTCGCGGGCGTACAGGTCCTCCGCCTTGGCGGCCATGGCACCGCGCCGGTAGCCGAGCAGGTGCAGGTGGTACCAGCCGGGCGGCAGGGCGAACACGTCAGGTTCGGCGCCCGCGGCGATCGCCATCAGCCCGATGGAGCCCTCTGTCACGTGGAACTTCAACCGCGTCCGCACTTCCGGCTCGTCGCCGTCGGCAGCGAGGCCGTGGGGCGGCTCGTCGGTCCACAGCTCGAATCGGATTCCTGGCGCAGGAACCTCGCAGGCGGGGCGGATATGCACTGCTCCGCTCGTCGCGGAGACCCAGTCCGGGGAGCGTCCGGGTTCCGGGTAGTCGCCTTCGTCGTCGTAGAAGGCGAACATGCCGTACCCGGTCGTGGCGATCTCGCTGACGCTGGACAGCAGCCTGGGAGCCATCGCTTCCTCCGCTGGGACGCACCGGCGGGCCGCGCGCCTTCGCGCGGACGCCGCCGACGGATGATCACGACAGCGTCCCATCCTCCGAAGCCCCGCCTTGCCGGACGGCGGCCCGTGGCCGGTCGTGGACGGGTCAGTCCGATCGGCGCAGGGCGTCCACGTACCGGTGGGCCTCTCGCGCGACACCCCGCCACAATGCGAACGTGGCCGCGCGGTCGTCCTGGGCCGGGAACGCGAACCATTCGCGCATCGTCCGCCCGCCCATGACGACCGGCTCGGCGGCCCCCGCGCCGACGAACTCATCGGCCCGCTCGCGCGGCAGCTTCACGATGAGCCGGCCGCCCTTGCCCAAGAAGGCGAAGACCTTGTCGCCGACGCGGAGCCCGGGACTGCGGAACATCGTCCCCATGGCGACGTCCGGCTCCCCTTCGTAGTCATCGGCGATCTGCTCCAAGAGGTCGCGGTCGGACGGTTCCGGCCGGTCGGTCATGCCGGTCCCCTTCCGGGAAGGATCCGCTCGAACGCCGCGGTGGAGCCGTCCACGACCAGTCCCTCGGCCGTGGCCGCCGGGACGGTCAACTGCCCGGTGAAAAGCGCGACGAGCACCTCGGGCGGCGCGGTGACCGTGGCGTCGGGCCGACGCGCCGTCGAGCACGGGCGCACATCGACGCGGCCCTCCTCGACGAGGATGTCGCAGCCGTCGCTCAGATCGCCCATGCGCACGGTGACGCCGGGTTCGTCAGGCGCGCCGTCGCGGCACAGATGGCGCAGCGGCAGCGCGAACCAGTGCATCCGGAACGCGTCGCCCTCCGGCGGTTCGATCATCAGCGGCGCGCCCCAACGGGTCAGCTCGCGGACGACCCCGCCGAGGTCGCGGCCCCGGTCGGTGAGGCTGATCAGGGTGGCGGCGACGGGGGGCGGCTCGTCGTGCCGGGCGATCAGCGCGGCCGACTCCATCTCGCGCAGGCGCTCGGCGAGCAGGTTGCTGGCGATGCCGGGCAAGCCGCGCCGCAGGTCGGAGAAGCGGCAGGGGCCTTGGGTCAGCAGTTCGCGGACGATCAGCAGTGTCCAGCGGTCGCCGACCAGGTCCAGGGCGCGCGCCATCGAGCAGTACTGGTGATAGGAGCGCATGGCCGCCAGCCTAGCAGTGTGGTTGCCTTTCTCAACTGCGTGGTTTAGTTTCTCAACCAACTTGCCGGGACCAATACCGAGGGAGATCGACATGACCGTGGTCGGCGACGCCGCACCGCCCGTGATCCGGACCTACTACCAGGTGCTCACGAGCGGGATCGAGAACTACCAGGACGGCCGGGACCTGCTGCCGCTGCTGGCCGACGACCTCGACTTCGAAGGCCCCATCGCCGGACGCGTGACGGGAGCGGCGCCCTTCAAGGAGGGCGTCAAGGGGTTCATCGCCAACGTCACCGGGATCGAACCGGTCCAGGAGGTCCACGGCCCCGGCGGCACGGCCACGCTGTACGACGCCCGCCTGCCGAAGGGGACCGTCAGGATCGCGGAGTTCTTCGAGATCGCCGACGGCAGGATCCAGCGGCTGCGCCTGCAGTACGACCCGGCCGACTACATCGCCAAGGGCGGCGGCTGATCCAGGTCGGCCGATCGGCTCTGCCGTGCGCCGACGCCTCGCACCGACCGGTCATGGTGCGCCCTCGACGGCGCACGGTGGCCGGTCGCGGAGATGCCGTCGCGTCTGTGCGCGTCCCGCTGCGCATGCGCTCCCGTGTCACAACGGGAGTGGCGACACCTTCGCGGACATGCCCGGAACCTCCCCGACCGTTCGGCCTTGCCGTCGAGCGCGCCGTGCTGGACGCCGCCTTGGCGAAGTCCCCGTGCCCCTGCTCGACCGCGACGCCCGACCGCCGCCATCGGCGACGCCCCGCTGGACGACTTCACCCGCGAGGACTGCACCGCCGCCGGGCGCGCCCACGCCGTCCTGCGCTCCGGCACCGGCCCTGCCGTGATCGTGATGACCGAGATCCCCGGCATCGGCCCGCGGGTGGCCGCGTTCGCCCGCCGGGTGCGCGACACCGGCTGCACGGTCGTGCTGCCGGACCTGCTCGGCGTCGCGGGCCGCGACTACCGCTCCCGGGCGTACGGCTGGCACGGCACCGTGACGACCACGGTCCGGGCGGCGGCGCGATCGGCATGTGCGTCAGCGGAGGGTTCGCCCTGGCCATGGCCGCCGACGAACCGCGTCCGGCCCCGTGCCGGCCCAGCCGTCGCCGCCTTTGGCGATCACCCGTCGCCGGCGCGCCTCGATCGACAGCTCCGGCGAGGACCTCGCCGCCGTCAAGGCGCGCCGCGCGGCCGGGCTGACCGTGCTCGGGCCGCGCTGACGAGGCGGCCACCCGCGCCGCCTTCGACCAGGTCCTGGACCTGTTCCGGCTACGGCTGGGACTCGGCCGGCCGAGCCGCCGCAGCGCCTGCGTGCGTCATGCAAGGCGTCGGCGGTCCGGCCGTCAGCCCAAGCGCAGGCGGTAGTAGGCGATGAGGGCGGCGTCGGCTCCGGACCCGGTGGCGGTCATGATGCGCTGGCCTCGGGACGAGCGCAGGTCTCCGGCGATGAGGACGCGGGGGTGCTGCCGGTCGGGAGGGCAGTATCCGGTCGCGTCGCGCTGCAAGGCGCCGGCCGGGGGCGCGGCGGTGTTGCCCAGGTTGAGGTAGAGGGTCTGCGCGGTCCACGTGGCGCCGGAGGCGGTGGCGCGGACGAGGCCGCCGGTGTGCTGCAGGAGCAGATCGTCCACGCGGACGAGGGTGACGCGCGGGTCGTGGCGGACCTCGTCGGCCTTGTAGTCGTCCGCCGCGGGGTGCAGGACGGTCAACCGCAGGTCCAGGGCGGGATGGGAGCGCAGCAGGGTGCCCAGTGGCCGGTCGGCTCCCAGCACCAGGGCCGGGCCTGCGCGGAGCCGCTCGGGTGAGGCATCCCACAGGGGTGCGGCGGGCAGGCCGGGCGGGCCGGTGATCCAGGAGGTCTCCGGCGGGGTCAGAGGGCGGACGCCGGTGGCGATGACGGCATAGGGGGCGGTCAGGGCGCCGCCGTCGGACAAGGTGGCGGTGACGGTGGTGTCGTCGGCGGCGAGGTGCTCGATGCGGGTACCGGTCCGGACCGCGCAAAGCGGAGTGTCGGCCAGGTCGGCGGCGATGGCGTCGGCGTAGGCGGGCCCGCTGGAGAACCCCAGGACGTTGTCGACCGCCGGAATCGACCGCAGCCGGTGGCACAGGGTGCGGGCCTCGACGAGGAAGGAGCGCAGGCCCAGGCTGGCGGCCATCCGGGCGGCGGCGCATCCGGCGGGCCCACCGCCCAGGATCAGCAGGTCGCCGTCGTGACCGGTCATCGGGTCCGGACTCCGGGACGCGGAAGGGGCAGGTCGAGCCCGGTGATCAGATGCGGTGGACGACCTGTGCGCTCGGTGGGGCGCCCGGTCTGCACGGCGGTCTGGCTCATCACTCCCCCACGGTCTGGATCGAAGTCACGCAGGGCCGCCCGTACCGCGTGCAGCCGTCCGGCGGGCCCGAATCTCGTCAGCACAGCATTGCGTATCAGCACCTGCTGGGAGGCGGTCGCTGTCACATGGGCGCCGCGAGTCACAGCCAACGATTCGACGCTCAACAGCGGCCGCACAGCCGGGCGGGTGGATCTTTGCGCTCGAACCCGTCCCCAAAGCGGACTGGCCGCCACGTCGGGGGACGTGGCGGCCAGTGGGGGCGCCGGGGGGCGGGGGGCCGGGGGGAGTGGGGGGCGGGGGCGCAGATCCGGGGGGCGGGGAGGGATCAGGCGCCGTAGTTGGGGTGGCCGAAGCCGACGACCTTGGCCAGGTTGTGCTTGCGGGCCACGACCTTGTCGCCGATGTTGCCCTCGACGGTGTTGAAGGTGCCGTTCTTGTTGACCTTGGTGACCATGCCGACGTGGTCGATGCCGGAGATGGCGCGGCCGCCCTTCCAGTCGAAGAACACGAAGTCACCGACGCGGGGCGTGCGGTCGAAGCGGTTCTGCTTCTTGAACCAGTCGGCGTGCCAGGGGGTGTAGGCGAAGCGGCCGGTGTTCTTCTCCTGGCCGTGCTCGGTGGAGGCCCAGCTCAGGAACATGTCGCACCAGGGGGCGGCGGCGAACCCCTTCTGGCGGGTCTGCTTGTCGTACCACTTGCCGAAGTAGGAGGTGCCGTCGGCGGCCTGGCCCTCGCCCACGTGCGACATGGCGGTGTTGACCACCTGCTGAGCGCTGTTGGCGGCGGCGTTGGCGGCCTGCGGGGCGGCGGGGCGGTTCTCGGCGTGGGAGGTGCCGGCCAGCCCGGCCAGGCCGGACAGGACGGAGGCGGACAGCAGGGCACCGGCGGCGGCGCGCTTGGCGGTGTTGGGCTTGGTGCTGAGGATGGCGGTCATCGGCGGGTTTGCTCCTGATCTTCCAGTAACGCCTACCGGGTTAGCTGTCGGGTTCGGGCGTGGAAGTGGCCCTACCGGCCCCAGCGCCGCAAAGGACGGCGTGGGGGCGGATTCACCCCAGGTAACGGTGGGTCCCCGGTCCCGCACGCACGGTGCGGGTTCGGCGGTGCACGGATCCCCTCGGAAGGAGGGTGTGCGATGAACAGAACGGGCGCCCTCACTGAGGGGACATGGCCTTCATCGAGCGGCGCGGTGACCCGGGCTCTTCCCGTCGGTCACACAGCTCTCAACCAGGTCAAGGCTGGGTATATTTCCCCACCCTTCACATCAATCCCAGGTCAAGGGGGCAATGCGGGCCCCAGGACGGACCCAAGCCGCCCACAATCCCGCCGGATACGGGCATTCCGAGAGGTGCGCCTCGATCGCCCGACCAGACCTTAAAAAAACCTGCCGCACCCTCTTTTCGGACTGCGAGGCGGGTGGGGGCACCGGTCCGACCCCAGTCCGGCGCTCAGAAGGCGGCGAGTCCCTCACGCCCGATGTGATCTCGCTCCAAGGAGTGGACGGGGTGGCATCCGGCGAGATCGACGATGTCGCGTCCACCGCCGTCCGCGAACGGCGCGCCCAGGCCAGATCAGCAGGGCCGGGCGCCCGGGGCGGTCCTCGCTGTGGCCTTGGTCTCCCTAGGACTGATCACAGCCGGAACCGTGTGCTGCAACCGGCCTTTGCGAGGACGGGCCCGGCGTCCCGCCGCTGCATGATCACTGATCGTCGCGCAGCACCGGCGGAAGGCTCGCATCGGTGCCGCGGGGAGGCCGCGAGGCCGGGCTTCGGGGGAGATCACCAAAACGCGGAGCCGCGACGTTCCGCTGCGGCTCCGCGTCCTGGTCGTGCTGTCGGGACCGGCCCGGTCGTCGCCCGGGCCTTCCGGTCGGGCCTCGGTCAGGACTGATCGAGGGCGACGGCCTGGCAGATGTAGTCGCGCAGCGCATCGGCGTCGAGGGCCTCCGGGGTCTTGATCTTCACGTGCCGGGTCTTCTTGCCGACGCCCTGGAGGAGGCCGTGGTCGTCGGTGAACTCGGCGCCGCGTTCGAAGGCGAAGGTGATGTGGGCCTTGCTCGCGCTGATGATGGCCAGGATCTTGTTCGAGCGCCACGCGGGCGACCCGTAGCTGATCACCTCTGCGGCGTCCGGGGCGCCCTCGGCCATCAGGGCCCGCAGCGCCGCGACGGTCGGGCGGTGCTGCGGCAGGACCTTGCTCTCGATGTACTGGTCGACGACTTCGCTGGCCATGGTGTCTCCTCGGGGCGAGGGCGGGCGGGAAGGGGGACCGGTCGCGGTCAGGCGCGGGCGAGGAAGCAGGTCAGGCCGTCCAGGAGCATGTTGCTGCCCTGCTCGGCCTGGTCGCGCTCCTCGGCGCCGTCGAGGGTCTGGGACAGGGTGATCTGGGTGCGGTCGCCGTCGGCGGCCAGGTCCATGGTCATCAGGACGGGCTCGTCGCGGCCGGGCACGTTCATGCCCATCACCAGTCGCTTGTGGGGCTCGACCTCGACGTAGGTACCGCCCAGCGGGACGCGGGCGCCGCCCGGGATGACCATGACCGAACTCCAGGCGCCGCCGGGGCGCACGTCCAGGACGACGTCCTCGGCGCTGGCCCACTCGGCGTAGCTGCCGGCGTCGGTCCAGGCGGTCCAGACCTTCTCGACCGGGGCGTCCATGGTGCGGGTGATGGTGTAGTCGAAACCGGTGGCGGTCATGGCGCTTCTCCTTGTCCGATCCCGCTCGGGGGGAGGCGGGATCAACTGACTTCAAGGTATAGTCACGATCAAAGACAGTCAAGAATCGTGACTAAATATCCGAGGAGACCCGCCATGCGCCCCCACACCCCCTCGCCCGATCAGGACGACGCCCCTGACCTGGGCGTCCTCACCGGCCGCCTGATGCGCGCGATCCAGGAGGAGCTGTTCGCCACCCTGGCCGAACGCGGCCACCCCGAGGTGCGCCCCCGCCACGGCACCGTGCTGGCCCACCTGGACCCGCGCGGAGTGCGGGCCACCGACCTGGCCGAACGCTCCGGTCAGCACAAGCAGCTCATCGGCACGATCGTCGACGAGCTGGACCGGCTCGGCTACATCCGCCGCGAACCCGACCCCGCTGACCGCCGCGCCAAGCTGATCGTCCCCACCGAGCGCGGCCAGGACGAGATCACCACGGCGCGCGCCGTCCTGGCCGCGATCGAGCTGCGCCACCGGAGCGCTCTCGGATCCGAGACCTACGCCGTCTTCAAGGACGCCCTTGCCCGCATCACCGAGGATCAGCGCCGCTGGAAGACCGCCGACGCCGAGCCGGAGCGGCCTTGAGGCGCGCTCTACCCCCGCCGTCGGGACGGCCGGGCGAAGGAGGGCTCCGCGTCATTCGCCGAAGCCGCGCGCACGGACGGCACCGGCCAGTGCGGTCACACGCGGAACAGCCGCCAGAAGGCGCGGGCGATCTCCGGCGGAGCGGCCGGGTCGTCGCCGGTGATCCAGTGGGTGATCACGCCCAGCAGCGCGCCGGCCAGGTAGGCGGCATGGACGTCGGCGGGCACGTCGCCGAACCCGCCGGGGCGGGCGCCCGCGTCGAAGCGGCCGGCCAGCGCGGCGGTGAGCCGTTCGCGCATCCGGGCCGCGAAGCGCGCGCTGCCCTGGTCGCCCAGCATGGCCCGGTACAGGGCGGCCTGGGCGTCGATGTGCTCGAACAGCTCGACCAGAGGGGCGGGGGCCGCGTCGGGCGGGGCGTCATGCGGGCACAGCGCGGCGGCGCGGGAGACATGGGCGATCGCGGCGTCCATCGCATCGACGACCAGGGCGTCGATGTCGGAGTAGTGCTGGTAGACGGTCGCGCGGTTCACGCCGGCGCGCTTGGCCACCGCCGAGACCGTGATGGCGTCCAGGCCCTGCTCGGCGGCCAGTTCGAGGATCGCGGCCCGCAGCTGGGTCCGGGTGCGCTGCACGCGCGGGTCGTCGACGTTCACCCGGAGATCATACGACGCCCGTCGCTTAAACATCAATTGTTGCTTAAACGACAAGTGTCGCCTAAGTTGGCGGTCATGCGAATCGAGATCTGGGCGGACGTCGTCTGCGCATGGGGCTACATCGGCAAGCGGCGACTGGAGAAGGCGCTGGCCGGCTGGGACGGCGGGCCGGCCGAGGTGGTCTGGCGGCCGTTCCGCATGGACCCGACCGCGCCGGTCCCCGCCACTCCCTACGACGAACTGCTGCGCGACCCGATGGCCGACGAGGCGCTGCGGGCGTGCGCGCCGGGGCTGTCCCCCTCGGAGAACCGGGTGCGGATCTCGCAGATCGCCGCCGCCGAAGGGCTCGGGCCGACCTGGGGAGCGGCCTGGCGCGCCAGCAGCCACGACGCGCACCGGCTGATCGCGCTTGCCTACCGGCGAGGCGGCGCGCCGCTGCAGGACGCCGTCGTCGAAGCGGTCATGCGGGCCCACTTCATCGAGGGCCGCGACATCAGCGACACCGGGGTCCTGGCGCGGATCGCCGGCGGGGCGGGATGGGAGGAGGGCGCCGGCCTGCTGGCCGCCGGAGCCGCCGAACAGGAGGTGCGCGAGCTGCTGCTGATCGGCAAGGCGCAGCGCGTCACCACCTCCCCCACCCTGGTGGTCAACGGGATGGCGCTGGCCGGTGCGCAGCCGCCGGAGGCGATCGCCGAGTTCCTGCGCGCCAGTGCCGGGCACGTGCCCTCTCAGCTGCCAGCCGAGGTCAGGCGGCTGCGGCGCGCCGAGTCCCTGCTGGACCAGCGCGACCCGCTGGGCGCGTTGACGCTGCTGCGCCCGCTGCTGGACGAGCACGGCGAGGACCGCAACGTGCAACTGCTGGCTGCCCGCGCCTACTACGCCTCGGCCCAGCTCGACCGGGCCGCCAGGACGCTGGAGGAACTGGTCGCGCAGACCCCGGACGACTCCTACGCCCACCACCTGCTCGGCCGCACCCGCCAGCGGCAGGGACGCGACCGCGACGCCGCCGCGCATCTGGCGGTCGCCGCCGCCATGACCCCCGACTACGCCGGCTGAACGGCGCGGCCCGCTCAGCCGCGCGGCTCCAGCATGGGCACCAGGAAGCGTCGGGCCACCCCGGCGAGCTGCTCGTCGTCGTCGAGGTCGATGAGATGGCTGGGGATCGCCAGGAAGGAGGCGGAGACCCGGACCATCATCTCGGCCACGAGGTCGGCGTCCAGGTCGTCCGGCACGTTGCCAGCGCGCTGCTCCTGGCGGAGCTGGCCCGCGACGAACCGCCGCACGGTGGCGACCGTCCGCCCCCCGTCGCTGATCATCGAGGCGACGAGCAGGTCCGTCTCGGTCGCGATCAGGCCGCCGATCAGCGGGTTGCCCCGGATGGCTCGCAGCGAGCTCACAAAGCCCAGCACGACCCGGTCGGCGGCGGTCTCGGCCTGCTCGATGTCGCGGAGGAACTGGACGAAGTAGCGGCGGAACTCGCGGCGGACCACCTGCTCGACCAGCGCGTCCTTGGTGGCGAACCGCCGGTAGACCGTGATCCGCGAGACGCCGGCCCGGCGGGCCACGTCCTCCATGGTGGAGCGCTGGATGCCCATCCGGCAGAACTGCTCGTAGGCCGCGTCGAGGACGCGCGCGCGGGTCTCGTCGGTGTCGTCGACCTGCTCGACGGCGTCGGTGTAGGCGCGTTCGAGCAGCGACTCCGGCCCGGAGGTCGTCATGAGGAAGGGCAGCGCAGGTTCCATGGTCTCCTCCCGGGACGGCCGCTGCTCCGCGGCCGCCGACAGCCCTCGCCAGGATAGGTCTTGTGACGCCCGACACAGTGTGCTGTTATGGGTGCGCCCGCCGATGATACGCAGATTCAGATCTTGTATCACCGTATCAGGCGGCGCTCTCGGCCCCGAGGAGGAGCAGCATGGAGAAACCCAGCAGGCGCAACGTGTTGATGGCGGGCGGGACGCTCGGCGCGATCGGCGCGCTGAGCGCCGCGTCGCCCGCCCAGGCGTCCGCACTGTGGACGTGGTCCCCCAAGGGGTCGGTGGTCGGCGCGGGGGCCGGCGCGGACCCGCGTTGGGTGTGGGACGCCGAGGCCGACCCGCTGGTCGCCTCACTGATCGACCGGGGCGAGGTGCCCAGGGTCAACAAGCTGCTGCGGACCTGGACCAAGAACGGCCAGCCGCTGCCGTCCGGCCTGCCGGCGGACCTGCGCGAGTTCATGGAGCAGGCCAGGAAGCTGCCGTCCTGGGCCGACCAGGGCAAGCTCGCCACCGCGGTGGACTTCAACGAGAAGCGCGGGCTCTACCTCGGGGTGACCTACGGCTTCGCCAGCGGGATGATGAGCACGGTCATCCCCCGGGAGGCGCGCGCGGTCTACTACTCCAAGGGCGGTGCGGACATGAAGGACCGCATCACCAAGACCGCCAAGCTCGGCTACGACATCGGGGCGTCCAACGCCTACAAGCCCGACGGCGAAATGATCGTGACCTGCCTCAAGACCCGCCTGGCGCACGCGGGGGTGCGCCACCTGCTGCCGAAGTCGGCGCACTGGTCCAAGGTCGCCGACGAGGAGATCCCGATCAGCCAGCGGGACATGATGGTCACCTGGCACAGCCTGCCCACGACCGTCATGCAGAACCTGACCAAGTGGAAGGTGCCGATCCCGACCGCCGAGTCCGAGGCGTTCCTGCACTCGTGGCAGCTGGCCGCGCACATGCTCGGCATCAGGGACGAGTACATCCCCAAGTCCTGGGCCGAGGCCAACTCCCAGGCCGAGCAGGTCCTGACGCCGGTGCTGGCCCCGACGCCCGAGGGCGTCAAGCTGGCCGACATGCTGCTCAACCTGGGCTCGTTCCTCGACGGCGGCCTGCTCACCAAGCCCATCCTCGGCTCGCTCACCCGCTACGTGCTCGGTGACGAGATCGCCGGCTGGCTGCGGATCCCCCGCGACCCGCTGTGGGACCCGCTCTTCCAGAAGGGCTGGGAGCCCTTCATCGCCGTCCGCGAGGGCCTGCTCTCGCTGGAGAAGGTGCCCGGCCCCCTGCAGAAGGCCTTCTGGGCCTTCGACGAGATCCTCCGCCTGGGCGCCCTGCTGATCCTGTCCGAGGGAAGGCTGCCGATCAGCATCGAGATCCCGATCACCAACAACCCGAACTACTGAGCGGCCCCGCCCCGGCACGCCTCCCCGCGGCCGGGGCACCGCCCCGCCCCCCGGGCCCGGACTCCCCCGGATTCCGGGCCCGCCCCGTCCGCACCGCCGCGCAGTGGGCGGTCCGGCAGGAAGGTCCTGATCGGCGCCATGCGTGCTGTCCCCGATCCGGTGGACCACCGCGCAGGGGGCCGCTTCGGCCAGGGTCGGTCAGGCGTTCTCCAGGGCAGTGATCCTCCACTTGCCGTGCTGATGGGTCATGGTGACCGTGAAAGCGAATGCGCCGTCATCGGGGCCTGCTACGGGCCTTGTTTCCGGCAGGGTGATCCGGGGCGGCTTGCCTTTGATCCCGGGAGAGACGAGCACAGGGGTGCCTGCTCGCGGGATTTCGGGAGCCCTGGTGTTGACGAACATCAGCAGCCTGGCCGAACGCCGGTCGCGCCGGACGATGCCGGTGTTCACGACGTCACTGGAGACGGGGCCTTGGGAACGAGGGACGTGGGCCTGATCCAGCAACCGGGTGTACTGCCGTGCGGCGGCGTCGGTCAGCAGATCGCGGCTTGCCGGTCGGCCGTTCGCCACCGCCTCCAACGCCTTTTCGGTCAGCTGCTCCATCCGGTCGATGAACCGCAACTGCTCACTCGGTTCACCGGTCCTCAGCACGGCGATGGCGGCCCAGGGACCGGGCGCCAAGTGCAACTGGCCCAACCGCCATCCCTCGGGTGTACGGATCGCCATGGCGCTGTAGCGGGCGACCTGTTCCACCGCCGTGCCGTCCGAGGCGGTGGATCGACCGCGGATCACGGCCATCATGCCGACCCACGGGGCGGCCTGGCCGGACCCGCTGCCGGCAGCATCGGTCCACCCACGGCCACTGCCGGTCGCCACGATCGTCGAGACCCGCGCCTGCGACAGCCGCTCGGACACGCCGACCAGTGCCCAGCCCCGACTGGTGCGCATCTGGTCGCGCAGGCCGCCGCTCGCGACCGACTCCGCCAAACGCAGGCGCTCATCGGGCCGGGTGAGGTCTGCCGTGGTCAGGGTCTGCAACTGGCGTGCGGTCGCCGCGACCGCTGCGCGGCGCTCGGGAGCGGCAAGGGAATGCGCTTCGGACACGATGCCCTCGGGCGCGAGCACCGCCCAGGCGATGGACACCGACAACGTCCCCGCTCCGGCGACGATGGCGGCCTGTGCCCACTCCTCAAGGCTCTTCCACATCGCGCCAACGTCCTTCCGCTCCGGAACCTTGAGGAACTGTGCCATAGGACGGAGGCGGCTTCCGCCGGACCACCGATCGTCCAGATGCGCCGTCGGTTCAAAGGTCCGGCAGGAGCTCTCCCGGACGGGGCGTGCGGCGGCGGTCGAGCCAGAACATGTAGCCGCACAGGTGCAGGCTCAATTCTCCGTCGAGGTAGGCCGCATACTCGTGAAGCCCGGACACGACCTCTCGGTCCTCCGCCCTGTCGCTCAGAAGCCACTTCCCGATGGCCCGGTCGATCCACTCCCGGAGCCGGTGGCGCTCCCTCCACCAGTCGCGCACGCTCGGCAGGTCCCAGTGCTCGTCGCCGTCGCAGGCATAGGCGCAGAAGGGGTCGTTCCAGGCCGCGAGGAGGACCTGCTCCACCTGGGAGGCCGTCCGGGGCTGCCGGTAGACGAACTCCTCGCCGTAGCCGTCGTTGTAAAGGATGTGCGCGGGAGCCACGACCCGGCCCACCCAGCAGGTGTCGGTCTCGGCGCCGTAGAAGGGACCGGGAACGTTGCGCCAGTCGCGCTTCTCCCACTGGCCGAGCAGGTACGCCTCCGGAGGCGGCAGCGTGAACGGCTCTCCCGACCCTTCGTTGAAGGCCGCCGTCCCGGCCGAATCCCGCACCGTGGGCAGCGGGTCCCAGTACGCGGACGCCATCCGCCCTCACCGACTTCCTCATCCTGCTCGGGAAGACCAGCTTAGGGGCGGCGAGACGAATCGCGCCGCTTCCTCGTTCGCTACTCAAAGTTGCCGAAATCCCTCACAACGTAGTCCCTTATGCCTAGGCTTTGACGCGGAAGGCGGCGACCGAACGAGAAGAACCCCGGTGGAATCCCGTGCGACGATCCGGCAACCTCCCCACCGAGCTGACCAGCTTCGTCGGCCGACGCGCAGAGATGCGCGCCGTCCGGGACCTGCTGGCGGCGTCCCGGCTGGTGACGTTGACCGGTGTCGGCGGGGTCGGCAAGACCCGGCTGGCCGTGCAGTCGGCGTCCGGTCTGGGCGAGCGGTTCCCCGACGGCGTATGGCAGGTCTCCCTGTCGGATCTGCAGGACCCGCTCCTGCTCGCGCACGCCGTCGCTTCCGCGCTGGACATGAACGAGCAGACCGCCCGGTCCCCCATCGAACTCCTCACCAGCCATCTGGCCGACAAGCGCCTGCTGCTCATCCTCGACACCTGCGAGCACCTGCTGGACGCCTGCGCGGACCTCGCGGTCGAGCTGCTGGTCCGATGCCCCCACCTGAGCGTTCTCACCACCAGCAGGACTCCCCTCGGAGTGCAGGGCGAGTGCGTCTACGCCGTCATGCCGCTGCCGACGAGCCGGCCCGGCCACGGCGGCCCGTCCGCCCGGAGCGCCGTGCGGGCGTCGGCGCCCGTCTGCGAGACGGACGCGGTCGCCCTCTTCGCCGAGCGGGCCGGTGAGGCGGTGCCCGGACTCGTCCTCGACCTCGGCGACCTGGAGATCGTGGCGCGCCTGTGCTCCCTGTTGGACGGCCTGCCGCTGGCCATCGAGCTGGCGGCGGCGCGGCTGCGCCACCTGCCGCTGAGGGCGATCGAGGCGGCGCTGGAGGACCGGTTCAAGCTGCTGACCGCCCATCACACGCCCCTGCCCCGGCACCAGACGATGCGGTCGGCGATCGGCTGGAGCCACGAGCTGTGCGAACCCCTCGAACGGCTCCTCTGGGCGCGGCTGTCGGTGCTCGTCGGCTCCTACTCGCTCGATCTGGCCAAGGACGTCTGCTCCGCGGCGCCGCTGTCCCCCGCGAAGGTCGCCGGGCTCATGCCGAGGCTGGTGGAGCAGTCCGTCGTGCTGCGCGAGGAGGGCGGCGCCCGCTTCCGGATGCTGGACACCGTTCGCGAGTACGGGCTGGAGCGGCTGCGCGAACTCGGCGAGGAGCACGTCGTCCGGCGGCGCCACCGCGACGCGTGCCTGCGGCTGGCCGGGCGCGCCGAGGCGGAGTGGTCCGGCCCCGACCAGCTCGGATGGATCGGGCGGGTGGCCGCCGAGTTCCCCAACCTGCGCGTGGCGCTGGACCACTGCCTGGAGCAGAGGTCGGCCAAGGCGCTGGAGCTGGCGGCCGCGCTGTGGCCGTTGTGGAGCGCCTGCGGCTACCACCGGGAAGGGCGCTACTACCTGCAGCGCGCCCTGGAGCAGGACATCGGGTCGGGCCCGCAGTTCGCCAAGGCCCTGTGGGTGTCCACGTGGGTGGACGCCGAGCACTACGAGGCCGAGGCGGCCGCCGCCCGCCTCAGCCGGGCGCGCCGGGCGGCGGTGTCGTCCGGGGACGAGGTCGCGCTGGCCTACGTCGGCCACATGGCCGGGGTCACCGCGTTCGTCGAGGGCGACGACGAGGCCGCCGCGGACCTGCTGCGGAACACGCTCGCCTCGCACCGGCCGGCGCTGGAGAAGGCCGGTCCGGGCCCGCTGCTGACGATGGCGCAGCTGGGGGTGTCGCTGGCCCGGCTGGGCCGCGACGACGCGGTGCGCACGCTCCAGGACTGCGTGCGGCAGTGCCGCCTGCGCGGTGAGCTCTGGGCGCGCTCGATCGCGCACTACGGCCTCGCCTTCGCCGCCTGGCAGGGCGGCGACATCGTCGCCGCCGACGCCCACAACCGGGAGTCGCTGCGGATCAAGCGGAGCTTCGGGGACGTGGCGGGCGCGGCGCTGGGCGTCGAGCTGCAGGCGTGGTGCGCGGCCGCCGCCGGACAGGGCGACGTCGCCGCGGTCCTGCTCGGCAGCGTCGACCGGCTCTGCCTGACGACGGAGATGCAGATCGACCAGGTCCCCTTCTGGGCCGCCGGGCACCGCGAGTGCGAACGGACCGCCCGCGAACTCCTCGGCGACCAGGAGTTCGAGGCGGCCTTCCACCGAGGCCGCGCCCTCGAGTTGGACGAGGCGTACGGGTACGCGCTCGGCGAAAGACCTGTGGACCACTCCGGATCGCCTTTCCCCGCACGCGATCCGGACCGGGGATGAGCAGGGCCGACCGGCCCTGGGGACACCGGGAGGCACGCTGATCGAGAGTCGGCTGATCCGGCAGGACACGCCCGTCAGGACGGTGGGGGCCGGATGGATCGTCGTGTTCACCCTGGCCAACCTGGGGTTGTGGACGGGGCACTACGCACCGCTGGGGGTGCTGCTCCCGGTCCGGCTCCAGGAGATCGCGCCGGCGCACAAGGAGATCGCGTTCGCCCTGGTCAGCGGCGCGGGAGCGGTCGTGGCGATGGTCGCCGGACCGCTGGCCGGCGCGCTGTCGGACCGTACGGGCGGGCGGTTCGGCCGCCGCCACCCCTGGACGCTGGGCGGCGCGGCGCTGGCGGCCGCCGCGCTGGTCCTGCTCGCCCGGCAGCAGAGCACGGCCGGGATGCTCGTCGGCTGGTGCGCGGCCCAGGCCGGGCTCAACACCATGCAGGCGAGCCTCACCGCGGAGCTGGTCGACCGGGTCCCGGTCCGGCAGCGCGCGACCGTCGCCGGATGGATGGGGATCACCGCCGGGAGCGCACTGCTGCCGGTCTTCCTGATGACCCGGGTCGTCTCCGGGACCGGCCGCGGGTTCGTGGTCACCGGGGCGGTGGTGCTGCTGTGCGCCGCCGTCTTCGTCCTGCTGACGCTCCGCCCGCCCCCGGAACCGGAGGAGCGGCCCGCGCCGGCCCGTCCGGGGCGGTTGCACCGCGACGACTTCCGGTGGGCCTGGGTCAGCCGGGCGCTGTTCTTCACCGGCTGGTCGCTGGCCACGGTCTACGTGCTCTACTACCTGGTCGACCGGGTCCGCTACGAGCAGCGCTTCCCCGGCAGGACCGCGGCGGACGGCGTGCTGGAGATCTCCGTGGTCTTCACCGCGGTCCTCATCGTCGCAGCACTGCTCAGCGGCGTCGTGTCCGACCGGACGGGCAGGCGCAAGGCCCTGGCCGCCGTCGGCAGCGCCGTGGTGGCGGCGGGGATCATGATGTGGGCCCTGTGGCCGGTCTGGCCCGCCGTGCTCGTCGGCACCGCGCTGCTGGCCGTGGGGCAGGGCGCGTTCCTGGCCGCCGACCAGGCCCTGGTGACCCAGGTGCTGCCCGCCGCCGCGCACCGTGCCCGTGACCTGGGGTTCATCAACATCTCCTATACGGGGCCGCAGACCCTGGCGCCCTTCGTCGCGGGCCCGATCGTCACCACGCTGGGCGGCTACGAGGCCCTGTTCGGCGTCGCCGCGGTCCTGACGCTGTTCGCCGGGCTGACGGTGTGGAAGGTGCGGGGTGTCACCTGACCGGCGGCGGCGGCCGCCCGCCCGAGCGGGCGAGACGCGCGCGCCGTCCCTTTCCAAACCCCGCACGATGTACTACAAAACGTAGTACTACTTATCGTCGTGGGGGTCCGGATGCGGGTGCTGATCGCAGGGGCGGGGATCTCGGGACTGGCGGCGGCGCGGGGGCTGCTGCTCGCCGGCCATCAGGTGACGGTCCTGGAGCGGTCCGACTCGCTGCGGACCGGCGGTGGGGCGATCAGCCTGCTGGGCAGCGGTTCCCGCGTGCTGACCGGCCTCGGCGCCGACCTGACCGGGGCCGGGCGGCGGCTGCGGAGCCTCCAGGCGCTGACCGCGGCGGGTCGCCCGGTGGTGAGCGTCGACGCCGAACGCCTCGCCGCCAGGCACGGCGGGCCGGTGCTGATGATCCCCCGCAGCCGGATCCTGGAGCGGCTCGACCGGACCCTGCCGGACGGCACGGTCCGGTTCGGCGCGGAGTTCTCCAGGCTGCACGCCGGGGACCGCGACGGCGACGGCCAGGTGGAGGTGGAGACCGCGGACGGGACCCGCCACACCGCCGACCTGCTCATCGGCGCCGACGGCGTCCATTCCAAGGTCCGCGCGGCACTCTTCGGCGCCGCCCGCGAACCCCGCGCGACCACCGCCAGCTACCAGGGGCTGGCGCGCCTGCCCCTGGACCTGCGGGATCGGTCCCTGATGTTCCTCGGCAGGCAGGGGGTCGTCGGCATCGCCCCGGCCGGCGACGGCCTGACCCAGTGGTTCTTCGACGTCCCATGGCGGCCGGGCCCGCCGCCGCCCGACCCGCTGGCGGTCCTCCGGCGGCGGTACGGCCACTGGGCCTCCCCGATCCCCGCCGTGCTGGACGCCCTCGGCGAGCAGGCCGCGAGCGGTGAGGTCGAACTGCGCCCCTACCCGCACAACCGGCTGCCCCGGCTGCGCCGCTGGGGACGGGGCCGCTGCACCCTGCTCGGCGACGCCGCGCACGCCATGTCGCCGTACCTGGGGTTCGGCGCGAACCAGGGGCTGGAGGACGTGGCCGAACTGCTGCGGCGCCTTGGCGCTGGAGAGGCGGCCTCCGTTGACCCGTCCGAGGCGGTGCGCGCCTACGGCCGGAGCCGGGGATGGCGTGCCGCCACCGCGGCGGCGATCGGAGGCAACGCCCTCGCCGTCACCGGTCCCAGGACCCTCGCGCAGAGCGAGCGGGTACTGCGCCTCGGCTCTCTCGTCCCCGACCGGCTCGCCACCGGGGCCTTCGGCCTGATCACCACGACCATCTCCAGCAACGCCTGACGCGCAGGGCCGGGGTGCCGATCTGGCCGGTCCACGAACGCGCCCTAGCGTCGCCTTGCGGCTGGCAGTGTGGGACACGAACGGTTCCCGTGCAGGTGCGGGACGGTTTCGCCGCTCGCCCGAAAGGATTCGAACCCCCATGCCCGCTCCGACATCCACCGGCCCGGCAGCTGGAGGCTGGCACGCCTCCTGGGTCGCCCCGCACATGCTGCTACGGCGCGGCGATGGCGCCGTGCTGCTGCTGCGCCGTTCCGGCACCGGGTACCGCGACGGGTGGCTGGCTCCCCCGGCCGGGCGGATCGAGCCCGGTGAGGACGTGCTGACGGCGGCGCTGCGCGAGACCCGCGAGGAGGTCGGCGTCCAGGTGGAGCCCGGCGAGGCGCGCTTCGTCCATGTGATGCACCGCTACTCGGCCACCCTGCCCGGCCCGTGCCATGCGGTCAGCGACTTCTACTTCGCCGCCACCCGCTGGACGGGCACCCCGCACGTCGCCGAGCCGCACAAGTGCTCGGAGGTGGTGTGGGCCGATCCCGCCGCCCTGCCGGACAAAGTGATCCCGCACGTCGTGCAGGCGCTGGCCGCCGTCCAGCGGGACGAGCGGTTCAGCACCCACAACTGGGACCCCGGCCCTCCCGCGTCGGCGGGCGCGTGAAGGAAGCGCCGCGTCCCTCAAGGAAGCGGGATGCGCACGTCCGGCAGCTCGGGGCGCGACTCGCGCCAGATCCCCGAGAGCAGGACGCTCAACGTGTAGATGTGCCACACCTGGTTCGCCCACGCCCTGGGGACCTCGGACAGGTGCTCCTTGGCCCTCGCCTCGTCGACGACGTCGAACAGCTCTCTGGGTGAGTCCATCACCTGATCGCGCAGCAGTTTCAGGAATCCGTCGTCGTAGGACTTCCGCCAGTTGAACCCCGAGGTCCTTCCGGCGGGCACCACGGCGGCGCGCCTGCGCCAGCCGGGCCAGTCGGTGATCCGCCGAGGACGGTCCCGCTCGAACCGCCACCGCTCTCCCTCCGGCGGGATCGAGGCCAGTTCCGGCGCCAGGGTCTCGATCAGGCGGTAGACGACCTCCTCGCCGCTCCGCCAAGCGGCCGGGAGCGCCAGCGCCTCGCGCACGACGCGGTTGTCGAAGAACGGGTGGTAGTACGGGGAGTTCATCAGCGTCGCGGTATGGGACCCGACGATCCACCGGCCGGTGCGGTAGAGCAGGTACAGCTGGTCGAGCACGGCGAATCCGTCGCTCCGCGCCCGCTCCGCCCACGGGGCGTGGTGCGCGGCGGCGCGCGCGTTGCCCTCCGGGGTCACGAACGCCTCGGCGGAAAGGAAGACCGACCGCACCCGCTTGGCGATCCCCTGGTCGCTGAGGTCCTTCTGGTCGTAGAGGAAGCCGCCGCGCAGGGTCTCCCCGCCCGACCCCGAGGTCCTCGGAACGACCTCGTACGGGGCCCAGCGGCCGACCCGCTCGTAGGCCGAGGTCATGCCCTCGCACTTGCGGATGACGTCGTAGGCCCGGGTGAGCGGGTGGCCGACGGTCACCGCGGCCTCCCGCGCCCTGGGAACGGTCAGGTCGACCTCGTGCTCGATGCCGAGGCGCCTGGCGATCCGCTCTGCCAGCACCACGTCGGGATCGTCGGCGAAGCCGTGCGTCGTCGCCGTGAGGGGTACGCCGGCGGCCGTGAGGACCGCCGCCATGATCCGGCTGTCCCTGCCGCCGGACAACGCCAGCCGCACGGGGCGGCCGTGCCGGGCCAGCGGTTTCGCGGCGGCGACCAGGGACTCGGCCAGCCGGTTCACTCGCTCGCGGGCCTGCCTGACGCCGCCGGGGGCGGGCTCCGCCTCGGGGAGCGGACCGGCGGTGATCTGGAGGGCCGCGTCCTGGCGGGCGGTCAGCGACGCCGCGGCCAGCAGGGCCCGCACGCCCCGGAACGGCGTCTCGTCGTTGGTGTAGAACCCGTGCCGCACCATCGGCTGCAAGCCGAGGACGTCCAGGTCGACCCCGGGCCTGACCGCCCCCGTCTCGGCGGAGCGCGCGGTCAGGTGCACCAGCAGCGCCCGGGTGCCGACCACGTACAGGTCCCGGGTCTCGGCGTAGTAGACCGGGCAGACCCGCGCGATGGCCGTCACCGCCTCGACCCCGGTCGCGTCCGCCCGGAAGACCGAGAAGACGCCTCCCAGCGTCTCGGCCACGCCGCCCAGGTCGCCGGCCCGCAGCAGGCGGGGCTCGTCTTCGTCCGGTTCGCCCAGGTATCCGCAGTAGCCGAGGCGGCGGCCGCCCGACGTCCGCAGCAACGCGGGCAGCAGCTCGTGCTCCGGCTCGTTCGACCAGCCCAGCAGGGCCACGCCGCCGTCGTCCGAGCTCCACGTCTCGTGCCGCAGGAAGTGTGGCGGCACGGGGATCGCTTCGACGGCGCCCTCGCGCGCGGCGTCGTACACATGAGCGGGGATCCGCTCTCCCCGCTTCCGCGCGACGAGTGCCAGGTAAGCGCGCAAGAAGACTCCGTTCGAACGCTCCTTCGGACAAGCCCTTCATCGAACAGAGATGATCTTGCCGAGGCGTTAACCCGGGGCGAACCCGTCCTGAACCCCACCGGGAAGCCACGGGACGGGCGCTCCGCCCACCCCGCGGCTTCTCGTCGGCCGGCCAGAACTTTCAGGAAGACACAGGCGTCTATCTGTCCCAGAATGAGGATCTTCTCGGCGGGACGAACCCTGGAGGACGGACTTGGCCGCGCCGCTGCTTCCCGGCGACCCACGCCAGCTGGGCGCCTACTACCTCGACGGACGGCTCGGCGCGGGCGGCCAGGGGGTCGTCTACGAGGGCTACGGGCCGGGCGGCGAGCGGGTGGCCGTCAAGGCGCTGCACGGCGTGGGCGACCGGGACCGCGACCTGCTGCGCAGGGAGGTCTCGGCGTGGCGCAAGGTGGCGCCCTTCTGCACGACCAAGGTGCTCCACGCCGACGTGCACGGCCCGGTCCCGTTCGTCGTCAGCGAGTACGTGGCCGGCCCGGACCTGCGGCGGGCCGTCGGGGAGCCGGGCGGCCGGTACGGGCCGGAGCAGCTCCACCGGCTGGCCATCGGCCTGGCCACGGCGCTGGTGGCGATCCACCGGGCCGGGGTGGTCCACCGGGACCTGAAGCCGGAGAACGTCCTGCTCGGCCCCGACGGCCCCCGAGTGATCGACTTCGGCATCGCCGGGGCCGGGGAGCCGTCCACCACCGGCGCGGTCAAGGGCAGCCTGCGCTACATGCCGCCCGAGCGCTACCGGGGGCTGCGCGGTGACGCCAAGGTCGACGTGTGGGGCTGGGGCGCGGTCGTCCTGTTCGCCGCGACCGGGCGGCCCGCTTTCGACGGCGGGACGGTCCCCGCCATCGCGCACCAGGTCGCCACCCACGAACCCGACACCTCGGTGCTCGGCGAACCGCTGCGCTCCCTGGTGACGGCGGCGCTGTCCAAGGACCCCGCCGACCGGCCGACGTCGGAGGACCTGCTGCTGGGCCTGGCCGGCGGCGTGGACCTGGCCGAGGCCGCGGGCAAGGCCGCTCTCGCGCGTGCTCCCGCGCACGCCGAACGCTCGCGCGCCGAACTGGCCGAGGCCGTGTACGCCGGGCTCGACCCGGCGGCGCAGGAGGCGGTTCCGCAGGTGTGCCTGCGCCTGGTCGCCCCTGGCGAGCGCGCCGAGGACACGCTGCGTTCGGCGCGCAGAGCCGAGTTCGGCGACGGGCGGGCCGTGGAGCGGGTCCTGCGCGACTTCACCGAGGCCGGGCTCCTGGTGTGGGAGGGCGAGTCGGCCACGCTCGCCGGCGCGGCGCTGATCAGGGCCTGGCCCCGGCTGCGCGAGTGGGTGGAGGCCGAACGGGCGGGGCTGGAGGTCCATCAGGACCTCGTCGGCGCCGCCCGGCTCTGGGACGGCCACGGCCGCAAGAGCAGCGACCTCTACCAGGGGACGGCGCTGGCCCGAGCGCAGTCCTGGGCCGCGACCGGACGCCGCCACCTCGCCCTCAACCGCGTCGAGAGCGCCTTCCTGGACGCGGCGGCGACGCTGACGCGGCGCCGCGGCCGGTTCCGCACGCTGCTCAGCGCCGTGCTGGCCGTCCTGCTGGCCGTCGCGGCCGGCGCCGCCGCCGTGGCGTTCGACCAGCGGCGGACGGTCGCCGGCCAGCGCGACCGCGCCTCCTCCGCGCAGATCGCCGGCCTCGCGCTGTCCCTGCGCCGCACCGACCCCGACCTCGCCCGCCGCCTGGCCGTGGCCGCATGGTCGATCGCCGGCACGACCGAGGCGTGGTCGGCGCTGATGACGCTGCGGCACCAGTGGGAGGACAGGGTCGTCAAGATCCCCGACTTCGAGGCGACCCTGTCCGACCTGGACGGGACCGGGCGGACCCTGCTCGCCGCCGGCGGCGACCGGGTGGGGCTGTGGGACGTCGACACCGGTCGACGGCTCGGCTCCTACACGGCCCCCTCCTCCGTCAACCGGGTGAGCATCTCCGATGACGGCCGCACGGTCGCACTGCGCCTCGGCCGGGACAGGCAGGCCGTCGTCCTGGACGCGCCGGGGCTGCGGCTCCGCAACGGCCACCGCTATCCGGCGCCGGACGACCTCGGCGATGGCGAGATGGTCCTCAGCCCGGACGGCGCCCATCTGGCGGTGGCCGGTCCCGGCGGGGACCACAAGGGGGTCGCGGTCTGGGACACCCGGACCGGCCGGCGCGTGTTCGAGCAGGCCGGCGGCGACTTCCTCGTCCCGTCCTTCACCCCGCGCGGGGACGTGCTGTCGCTGACGGCGCGGGACCAGGTCAGCTGGATCGAGCTGGCCACCGGCAAGAAGCTCCCCGTTCCCGACCTCCGCCGCGACAGTCTCGCGTCCGCGCCCGTCCGGTTCAGCCCGGACGGGCGGGAGGCCGTGCTGCAACATGGGCGCGGGGGCCGCCTGGTCGCGGTAGGCCAGGGGCCGGACCTCGACCTCAGGGGCTCGCCCGGAACTCCGCTGGGGGAAATGCGGTTCAGCCACGACGGGAAGTACGTCGCCTCGGGCTTCACCGTCTGGGGGACGGCCTCGTTCCGCGAGGCCAAGCCCATCATCCAGTACGCGACCGCGTCGGACGAGTGCGCGGCGCGCACCACCCGGTTCTCGGCCGACGGGTCGCGGCTGCGCTGCGTCAGCTCCGACGGCGTCCTGCACTCCCTGGACATCGCACGCTTCACCAAGCCGACGGTGGCGGGCGACGGATACGGCACCACGGCCGCCAGCCGCGACGGCTCCACCCTCGCGCTCTCCGCCGGCGGCAAGGTCGAGGTCTGGTCCACCGCACCGCCGGCCAAACGGTTCGAGCTGCCGTCCCCCGACGGCGTCGGGCTCAAGCTCAGCCGCGACGGCCGCCTGCTCGCCATGGCGCGGGGGGACCGGGACGAAGAGATCGAGATCTGGGACCTCGCCAGGAGGACCCGGCTCGGCGTACTGCCCGCGTCGGTCCCTCCCACCAGCGAGCTGGGGTCGAACTTCGCGCAGGACCTGGACTTCTCGCCGGACAACAGGTCCCTGGTCCGCCGCCAGACCGAGCGGGGAGCCGCCGTCCTCAAGTTCTGGGACCTGACCGCGATGAAGGTGATCCGCGAGATGCGCGAAGGGCCCGGTGTTGTGGAGTTCCGGCCGGACGGCAAGGCCGTGCTGGCCGCTCCCGGCCCCGGTCTGCTCGCGTTCCCCTCCGGGAAGCTCATCAAGGGGGGCGCCGAGAAGCTGTGGCCGGCCCGCTTCAGCAACGACGGCAAGACGCTGTTCCAGGACCCCGAGAGCGACTCCAGCAAGATCCTCTCCTTCGACGCGCAGACCCTGCGGCAGAAGGGGGACGGGCTGCGGACCGGGCCGCTCCCGGCCGGAGGGGGTCCCCCTCCCGTCGCGCACTCGCCCGACGACCGCCTGGTCGCCACCCCGCACGGGAACGGGGAGGCCACCCAGATCAGGCTCTGGGACCTGAGGACCCGCACCCAGCTCGGCACCGCGCTGACCGGGCACCTGGACTTCGTGGTCGCGATGGCGTTCACCCCCGACGGCTCCGAGCTGATCAGCGTGGGCCATGACGGCACGTTCGCCCGCCACACGATCGCGCCGCGACCGCTCGCCGACGGGCTCTGCGCCAAGGCGGGCGCTCTGACCAGGGCGGAGTGGGAGTCGCGCATCCCCGATGTCCCCTACCGGCGAACCTGCTGACCACCCCCGAGAAGTTCGGCATGTCGCAGATGTATCGAAAAACGCATACACCACGGCAACAGTCTCCTGCCTTCACTACAGGCATGAACCGAAACGCTCCGCTGCCGGCGGCCCGGCGCACGCGCAGGCTCACGCTCGCCGGTCTGGCGGTCCTCGGTGCGGCGGCCGCCGCGTTCGGCCCGGTCGGCGCCGTGGTGAGGATTCTGTCCATGCCGATGCGCAGGCCCTCGTTGCAGGTCTGGGTCGGCACGATCAGCGGCGTGGCGCTCATCGCGGTGCTCGCCCTGCCGTTGGCCGCACTGGCCGTGTGGCTCCTGGCGCGTCGGCGGAGGGCCGCCGGTGTCGCGTCGCCGTGGCGGACGTCGTTGGCCGAGGTCGGCATCGTCCATGGGACGGTGCCGTGGATATGGATGATCCTGCTGCCGGGCGACGAGGGCGGCGCCGTCGTGAGCCTGGTTCCACTGCGGGACCTGCTCACGATGAACACGGGCCAGGTCGTCGGCAACCTGCTGGTGTTCGCGGCGCTGGGACTCCTCGTCCCGCTGCGGTTCGCGGCGCTGGCGTCGGTGCCGCGGGTCCTGGCGCTGGCGGCGGGCTGCTCGGTCCTGGTCGAGAGCGCGCAGTACGCACTGCGGCTGGACCGGGTCTCCTCGGTGGACGACGTACTGCTCAACGCCGCCGGTGCCGGGCTGGCCGCGCTGGCGTCACGCCCTTGGTGGCGCGGTGCCGAGAGAAAAGAGGAAAGGCCGGAAAACGCACCGAATTGACCTCGCTTCCGCCGCGCATCTGTTTCCGCTTTTCACCCGCTTGCGTACGGCGGAATGGCGGGCAGTTCCACAATGACGCGGAGCCCGCCGGTAGGGCGCGGGGTGAGGGTGAGTGTTCCGTCGTGCGCGCGGGTGATGGTTTTGACGATGGCCAATCCGAGGCCGACGCCTGCGTGGTCGGTGTGCAGGCGTTCGGTGCCGCGCTGGAACGGCTCGGTGAGCGTCGAGGCCAGTTCCGGGGCGATCGGCTCGCCGGTGTTCTCGACCGTGAGCGCCACGCTGCCGGGGCGGACGCTGGTGGTCACCCATACCGCGCCCCGGTCCGACAGGTTGTGGACGATCGCGTTGTGCACGAGGTTCGCGGTGAGCTGCAGCAGAAGCGCCGGTGATCCGAGGGCGGGGGCGATGTCGCCGGAGGTCCCGATGGTGACGCCGTGCTTCTCCGCCAGCGGGAGGAGCGTCTCGGCGGCCTCTTCCGCCAGGAGGGACAGGTCGACCCGTTCGGGGGTGAAGGACCGCTGGTCGGCGCGGCTGAGCAGGAGCAGCGCCTCGGTGAGGTCGATCGCCCGGGTGTTGACGGTGTGGAGGCGCTCGATGACCTCGCCGGTGTCGTGCGCCGGATCGGTGCGGGCCACGTCGAGCAGCGCCTTCGAGATCGCCAGCGGGGTGCGCAGCTCGTGCGAGGCGTTGGCCGCGAACCTCCGCTGCTCGGCGACGTGCGCTTCGAGCCGCGCGAGCATGCCGTCGAAGGCGTCGGCGAGTTCGCGGAACTCGTCCCTGCGGCCCGGCAGCCGGATCCGGTGGGAGAGCGATCCGGTCGAGGCCAGGCGGGTGGCGTAGGTGATCCGGGTCAGCGGGGCGAGCATCCGCCCGGCGAGCAGCCACCCTCCCACCAGGCCGAACATCAGCAGAACGCTCAGCAGCACGCCCGCGACCGACGCAAAGTCACGCAGCAGGATCGAGCGGACCAGCACTCCGCCGGGGACGCTGGCGTAGGCGGGCAGGTGGCGCAGGGTGAAGAACCAGACCGCGGCGAGCAGCAGGGCGCCTGCGAGCATGAGGAATCCGGCGTAGCTGAGGGTGAGCCTGAGGCGGACGCTCAGTCCGGGGGCCCTATCCATGGTCCCCTCCCCCGTCTCCGGGCGCGGTGTCGATGCGGTAGCCGACGCCCGGCACGGTGACGATGATCCAGGGTTCGCCGAGCCGTTTGCGCAGTGCCGAGACCGTGATGCGGACGGCGTTGGTGAAAGGGTCGACGTTCTCGTCCCAGGCGCGCTCCAGCAGCTCTTCGGCGCTGACGACGCCGCCCTCGGCCGCGACGAGGACTTCGAGCACGGCGAACTGCTTCCTGGTCAGCGCGACGTAGCGGCCGTCCCGGAAGACCTCCCGGCGGAACGGGTCCAGCCGCAGGCCCGCGATCTCCCGCACGGGCGGCCTGCTGTGGGCGCGCCTGCGGTCGAGCGCCCTGAGCCGCATGACCAGCTCTCTGAGCTCGAACGGCTTGGTGAGGTAGTCGTCGGCGCCGAGCTCGAACCCCGAGGCCTTGTCGTCGATCCGGTCGGCGGCGGTGAGCATGAGGATCGGCATGCCGCTGCCGGAGGCGACGATGCGCTCGGCGATCTCGTCGCCGGACGGCCCGGGGACGTCGCGGTCGAGGACGGCGATGTCGTAGGCATTGACGCCCAGCATCTCCAGCGCGGTGTCGCCGTCGCCGGCGAGGTCGGCGGCGATCGCCTCCAGGCGCAGGCCGTCGCGGATGGCTTCGGCCAGGTAGGGTTCGTCCTCGACTATCAGCACGCGCATGTTCTCATGGTACGAGCCGCTGCATATCGTCGGCATATCCGAAATCGCATACGAGCTGGCAACGCCTTGCCGCCTTCACTGGCGGAATGGCTCAAATCCCTTCATCGGCGCGAATAACGCCCCGTCGGATTTTCTGGCTCCTCACCGCCGGACTCGTAGCCGCAATGGCGCTGGCCGCCGCGGTTATCACTTATCAGGCGCCGGAGCCTTCGACTTCCGAGACCGCGCCACCGTCCGTCGACCCCCCTCGCGTGGACCGCAAGCGCCCGGTCCGCAAGGGCGCGCCCGGCGAGGCCGACGGTGCCCTCCCGGACGGCACGACGGTGTTCGACGGCAGGTACCCCGGCGTGGCCAGGCTTGACCCCGATCTACTCCGGGCCCTGCGCGCGGCGGCGACGGACGCCGCCGCAGACGGCGTCCGGCTCCAGGTCAACAGCGGTTGGCGCTCTCCCGAGCGCCAGAACCGGCTTCTCCGTGAGGCGGTCGCGAAGTACGGCTCGAAGGAGGAGGCCGCCCGATGGGTGGCCACGGCGGACACCTCTCCTCACGTGTCGGGGGACGCGGTGGACATCGGGCGCTCCAATGCCACGGCCTGGCTGTCCGAGCACGGCGCCGGGTACGGGCTGTGCCAGATCTACCGGAACGAGCCCTGGCATTACGAACTGCGCACCAAGGCGATCGGCCGCGGTTGCCCGCCCATGTACGCCGACCCGACCCAGGACCCGAGGATGCGGCAGTGACCGGCTCCTTTCTCGTTTGAGACTCTGCGATCCCGCTCCGGGTTGCGCGCCGAACTTCTGGATACGCGTTCAGCGTGCGGCTGCTGCGCACCAACCCCGCCTACCGCGCCTACTTCGCGGCGCGGATCACCTCCGTGGCCGGTGGCGCGGTCGCCCCGATCGCACTGGCCTTCGCGATCCTGGAACTGGGCGGCGGCGGGACGGGGATCGCGGTGGTGCTGGCCGCCGAGTACGGGGTCTGGCTGCTGGCGATGCCGGTGATGGGCGCGCTCGCCGACCGCGCCGGCGACCTGCGGCGGCTGCTGGTCGTCTCGCAGATCGCGGCCGCCGGGGGCCAGGGCGTCGAGGCCGCGCTCATCATGACGCGGACCGCGGAGGTCTGGTCCCTGTCGCTGGTCGCGGCCTGGGGCGCGGCGGCGGCGTCGTTGTCGGGCCTGGCGGGGAGCCGGTCGCTGGTCCGGATCGTGCCCGCCGGGCAATTGGTGGCGGCCAACGCGACGTTCCGGGCGGCGCAGATGGCGGTCGCCGCCGCGGCCCCGCCTGCGGGCGGGCTGCTGGTGATGGCGGTGGGGCCGGGACCGGCGATCGTCTGGGACGCCGTCACGTTCTTGCTGGCGGCCGCGTGGTTCGCACGGCTCCCCCGCATGGAGGGGACGCGCGGTCGCGGCGGTGGGGCCCGGCGGGCGGAGCTGGTCGAAGGGTGGCGGGCGTTCACCGGGCGCCGCTGGCTGCTGGCTCTCACCCTGGCCGAGGCGTGCGGACACGCGGCGTTCATGGCCGCGTTCATCCTGGGGCCGCTGCTGGCGCAGCAGCGGTTCGGCGGAGCCCAGGACTGGGGGCTGATCAACGGCGCGCTCGCGCTGGGCAGCTCGGCGGGCGCGTGGCTGGCGTCCAGGGTGCCGCTGCACCGCGCCGGGGCGGTCATCACCGCCGGCGGCGCCGCGTTCGCCGCCGGGCCGGGGGCCATGGGCGCGGGCTTGGCGCTCCCGGTCGTGCTGGTCGCGGTCGCGGCCGCGGGCCTGCTGTCGGGGCCGGGGCAGGTCGCCCGTCGGGCCGCCGTTCAGATCAAGGTTCCCGACCGGCGGCTCGGCCGGGTGGAGGGGCACGTGCTGCTGGTGGAGAGCCTGCCGGTGCCACTGGTCTACCTGGGGGCGGGGGCCGCCGCCGACGCCTACGGCGCGCAGCCGGTGATCGGCGCGTGCGCCGTGGTCATGGCGCTGGCCGCGCTGACGCCGTTGCTGGTCGGCGAGGTGCGCCGGCTCGACCTGTCCGCGGACTCCGGCGCGGAAGGGGACGCCGCCGCCCGATAGGTTGTGCGGTCATGGGCGGAATCGTCGGAACCGCGATCGGCATGTTCGCCGGCACCAACGTCGACGACATCATCGTGCTGACGGTGTTGTTCCTGTCCGCCCGCGCGAACGGCTCCCCCAGGCCGTGGCAGATCTGGGCCGGCCAGTACGCCGGCATCGCGGCCCTGGTCGTGGTCTCGGTGGTCGCCGCGCTCGGCCTGGCCGTCGTGCCCGACGACTGGGTGGGCCTGCTCGGCCTCGTGCCCTTCGCCCTGGGGGTCAAGGGCCTGGTGTCCGCGGTGCGCGCCCGCGGCGCCGGTGAGGACGCCCCGCCGACCGTGGCGTCCGGCGCGTTCGCCGTCGCGGGCGTCACCATCGCCAACGGCGCCGACAACATCTCGGTCTACACGCCGGTGTTCCGCACCGTCGGCCCGGCCGGCACCGCCGTCGCCGTCGCGGTGTTCGCGGTCGGCGTCGCCGTCTGGTGCCTGGCCGGGTCCTGGCTCGGTTCGCACCGGAAGGTCATCGAGATCGTCGAGCGCTACGGCCGGTGGATCGTCCCCGGCGTGTTCATGGCGATCGGGACCGTCATCGTCGTCGAGTCCGGAGTCCTCGGCAGGCTGTTCTGAGCCCCGCCGCGCCGGGCGTGGGCCGGTCTACGCCGCGCAGAACTCGTTGCCCTCGGGGTCCTGCATCACCCACCAGTGCCCGGCGGGGCCCTGGTCGACCTCGCGGACGCGCGTCGCCCCCAGCTTCTCCAGCCTGGCCACCAGCTCGTCGAGGCCGCCGGGCTCGCTGTGGACGTCGATGTGCAGCCGGTTCTTGACGGACTTGCCCTCGGGCACCTCCTGGAAGAGCAGCCGCCGCCCGCGGCCGACGCCGCTGGCCTCGTCGAACGGGTCGTCGGGGTGGCGGATCGCGGCGTAGCCGCGGAAGAGCTTGCGGCCGCGGTGCTCGACGACCGCTTCCTCGCCGAGGTGGCCGGCCGCCAGCAGCCGCTCGATGAGGGCGCCGGGGTCCTCCACCTCGTACTCCAGGGCCGCGCCCCAGAAGTCCGCGAGGGCTGCCGCGTCCGTGCTGTCGATGACCAGTTTCCAACTCAGTGCCATGTAACCAGTTTTACTGGTTACATGGCCTCGACCGCAACCTCTGCGGCCGGCACCGTGACCCGACCGGTCGCGGCGGTCGGGTCACCGTGCCGGGGCGACGGGTGGCGGTCGTCCGTCCGGTGGTTCAGCGAAGGTCGGGGACGGGCTCCCCGGCGATGGGGGCGACCGGGGTGGAGGGCGGGGAGGTGCGGCGCGGGAGGGTCAGGGCGGCGAGGATGCCCGCGAGGGTGAGCGCTGCCGCGATGTAGACCGCGTCGCGCAGGCCGTCGGAGGTGGCGGCGCGCAGCGGCTCGCCGGTCAGGCCGGCGAGTCCGGAGGTGGAGACGCTGACCAGGACGGCCAGGCCCACGCTGGTGCCGATCTGGAGGGCGGTGTTGGCCATGCCCCCGGCGGCGCCCTGGTCCTCGTCGGCCACGCCGGTGCCGGAGGTGCCGAACATGGTCGGGTAGATGGTCCCCATGCCCATGCCGTAGACGACCAGGCCGGCGAGGATCGTCCAGTACGAGCCGTCGGCGCGCATGCCGAGGGCCAGCAGCGCGCCGCCGGCGGAGCCGAGCAGCAGGGCGATGACCAGGGTCGCGCGGGCGCCGATGCGGATGACCAGTCGTTCGGCGACGAAGTTGGCGACGCCGATCAGCACCGACAGGCCCAGGAAGGCCAGCCCGCCCTGCAGCGCCGAGTAGCCGAGCACGTCCTGGAAGTACAGGGTGAGGAAGTAGACCAGGTTCTGCATGGTGACGCCGAAGGTGAGGATCACCAGCAGCCCGGCGCGCAGGTTGGGGTTGGCGAACAGCCGCAGCGGCATCAGCGGGTGCCGGGTGCGGGCCTCGATGACGAGGAACGCGGTCAGCAGCGCCACCGCGAGGACGGCGGAGGCGAGGACGGCGGCCGAGGTCCAGCCGGCCTCGGGGCCCTGGGCGATGGCGAAGACGAGCAGGGTCAGCCCGGCCGTGCCGGTAAGGGCGCCGGGGATGTCGAAGCCGCGACCCCGTGCGCGCGGGCCGTCCGGGTCGAGCAGGGCGAACGCGCCCGCGGTGCCCGCCACGACCAGCGGCACGTTCACCAGGAACACCGCCTCCCAGCCGAACGCGTGGGTCAGCACACCGCCGAGCAGGGCGCCCAGGCTCAGCCCGCCCGCGCCCGCCCCGGCCCACACCGCCAGGGCCCGGAGGCGCTCGGGGCCTTCGGCGAACCTGGTGGTGACCAGCGAGAGCGTGGCGGGGAACAGGACGGCGCCGCCGATCCCCTGGAGCGCCCGCGCGGCGATCAGCGTCGCGGGCGAGGTCGCCAGGCCGCCCAGGAGCGAGGCGCCGCCGAACAGGAGCATGCCCAGGACGAACATGCGGCGGCGGCCCAGCAGGTCGGCCGAGCGGCCGCCCAGCAGCAGGAACCCGCCGAAGAAGATGGCGTAGGCGCTGATCACCCACTGGGTGGCGTGGCCGGACAGCCCGACCTCGCGGGCGATGTCGGGCAGCGCCACGTACACGATGGTGAAGTCGAGCGAGGTGATCAGGCTGGAGAAGGCCAGCAGGCCGAGGACCCAGCGCGACCGGGCGCCGGTGGTGGTGTTGTCGGGGGATGTCATAGCGGTCTCCTCGCAGAGTCGGGGGGCAGGGCTCCGGTCACGCCGCGTAGGGGCGTTCGGCGCGGGCGTCCCGCAGAGTCCGGGCCCACCAGGTCAGCTGGTCGAGCAGGCCGTCGGCGGCCGCGCGGCAGCCCGCCGCGTCGATCGGGCGGCCGTGGTCGTCGAACTTGTCGCGGCACGAGGGGAAGCTGACCGCGTCGCGGACGGTGACGGCGTGGAGCTCGGCGAAGACCTGCCGGAGATGCTCGACGGCGCGCAGGCCGCCGGAGAATCCGCCGTAGGAGACGAAGCCCACCGGCTTGGCCCGCCATTGGTCGACGTACCAGTCGATGGCGGTCTTGAGCGGGGCGGGGAAGCTGCGGTTGTACTCGGGCGTCACGATCACGAAGGCGTCCGCCCGGTCCAGCCGCTCCCCCAGCTCCCGCACCGGTGCGGGCACCGCGGAGGATCGGCCCGTCTCCGCGGTGAGCACGTCGGGCAGGGCGGTCTCGGCGAGGTCGACGACGTCGAGGACGAGGTCGGGACGCCGGTCGGCCTCGCCGGTGAACCACTCCGCCACGGTGGGGCCGAAGCGCCCTTCCCTGGTGCTGCCGATGATGACGACGACGTTCAGCGGCCCGGTCACGGCCATCGCGCTCTCCTTTCGGTTGTCCTGTGCGGCTCAGTGGGGCGAGCATGCCGCCGGGCGCTTTCCCTGCGCTTACCGCGCGCTTACCGTCGGCGTCGGCCTGCGGCAAGTCGGCCCGATCTTGGGAGAAACCGCCCGATATCGTGGGGACATGCGATTCGGGGTGCTCGGTCCGCTGGGGGTTTGGACGGCGGACGGCGCCCCGGTGGCGGTGCGCGGGGCGAAGATCCGCGCGCTGCTGGCCGTCCTGCTCGTGCACGAGGGGCGGCCGGTGCCGGTGGACCGGCTCATCGACGACCTCTGGGGCGACGCGCCGCCGCGCAATCCGATCGGAGCGCTGCAGGTGAAGGTCTCGCAGCTGCGCCGAATCCTGGACGAGGCCGAGCCGGGCGCCCGGAACCTGGTGTCGTTCGAAGAAAGCCTCGGGTACCGGCTCCGCGTGGAAGCCGAGACCGTGGACACGATGCGGTTCACCGACGTGCTCGCGCGGGCGCGCGAGGCCGCCGAGCCGCGATCGCAAGCGAGCCTGCTGACCGAGGCGCTCAACCTGTGGCGCGGACCTGCCTTCGCCGACTTCGCCGACACGCAGTTCGCCCAGGCAGCGATCGCGTTCCTGGAGGAGCAGCGGCTTACCGCCCTGGAGGAACGAGCGGAGGCGCGCCTGGAGATGGACGGGCAGGGCGCGCTGGCGGGCGAGCTGGGCGATCTGGTGGAACGCCATCCGCTGCGCGAACGGCTCCGCGCCGCGTACATGCGCGCCCTGTACGCCACGGGACGGCAGAGCGAGGCGCTGGAGACCTACACCGACCTTCAGGCGCGCCTGCGCGAGGAGCTGGGATTGGATCCCGGCCCGGAGATCGCCGGGCTCCATCGGCGGATCCTGGCGCAGGACCCGGCCTTGGCCGCCGCGTCCGGAACGTTCTCGCGGACCAACCTGCCCGCGCAGATCAGCGAGCTGATCGGGCGCGACGAGGCGCTGGCCCGGGTCCAGGCGCTGCTGAAGTCGGCCCGGCTGGTCACCCTCACCGGCCCTGGCGGTGTCGGCAAGACGCGGCTGGCCCTGGAGACCGCCTCGCGGGTCGCCGCGGACCATCCGGACGGCGTGTGGCTCGTCGAGCTGGCCGGCCTCGACAGGGCGGCCAGGGCCCGCGGGGTCGCCCGGGTCGCGGAGGCCGTGGCCGCCGTGCTCGACATCCGCGACGACACCGCGCCGGGCATGCCGCGTTCCGGCGTGCCCGCCGATCCGGTCGAGCGGCTCGCCGACGCGCTGCGGACCCGCCGGGCGCTGCTCGTCCTGGACAACTGCGAGCACGTGGTCGACGCGGTCGCCGAGCTGAGCGGGCGGCTGCTGCGCGTGGCGCCGGAGGCGCGGATCCTCGCCACCAGCCAGGAGCCTCTCGGGCTCGCCGGGGAGTCGGTGTGGCCGGTCCCGCCGCTGGAGCCGCCCCACTCCCCCGCCGACAGCGGGCCCGCGACGCTCCGGCGGTTCAGCGCCGTCCGGCTGTTCGAGGCGCGCGCGGCGGCGGCCGTCCCGGGGTTCGCGATCGACGCCGGGAACGCGCGCGCGGTCGCGGCGATCTGCCGCAGGCTGGACGGCATCCCGCTGGCCCTGGAGCTGGCGGCCACCCGCCTGCGCGCGCTGGACGTCCACGACCTGGCCGAGCGGCTCGACGACCGGTTCCGGCTGTTGTCCTCGGGGCACCGCGGCGCTCCGGCACGCCAGCGGACCCTGCGCGCGATGATCGACTGGAGCTGGGAGCCGCTGCCGGAGCCCGAGCGCCTCGTCCTGCGCCGGCTGGCGGTGCACGCGGAGGGCTGCACGCTGGAGGCGGCCGAGGAGGTCTGCGCGGACGGCGGCGACGTGGCGTCCGAGGACGTCCTCGACCTGCTGGCCCGCCTCGTCGACCGTTCGTTGGTGGTCCGGGCCGACAGCCCGGGGCAGACCCGCTACCGGCTGCTGGAGTCGATCGCCGCCTACGCCCTGGACCGTTTGGACGAGGCGGGCGAGACCGAGCGGACCCGCCTCCGGCACCTGACCTTCCACACCGAGCTGGCCGAACGCGCGGCGCCGCGGCTGCACGGCCCTGACCAGCGGCGCTGGCTCCAGCGCCTGGACGCCGAGCACGGCAACCTGCGCACTGCCCTTGAGGAGGCCGTGCGGCGGAACGACGCCGAGCCGGCGCTGCGCCTGGTCAACGCGCTGGCGTGGTACTGGTACCTGCGCGGCAGGATCGGCGAGGGGCGGCGCGCGTTCGCGATGGCGCTGGGCGTCCGCGCCGAGGCCGACACCTCGACGAGGGCGCGGGCCGAGGCTTGGCAGAACGGCCTGGACCTGCTGGGCGACCGCGCGGCGGACGCCCGCGCGCCCTCGGAGGCCATCGCCGACCCGGGCGAGCGCGCCAGAGCGGACTGGTTCCTCAGCAACGTGCTGCACGGCGCCGGCGATCTGACCCTCAGCCGGAACCTGGTGGAGCGGGCCCTGCCGGTGTTCCGGCGGCTCGGCGACCGCTGGGGCACCGCCGCGGCCCTGGCCGTCGAGGCCGACTACGCCCTGGTCAATGGCGACCTCGGCGCGCTCGCACGGGCCGGGCAGGAGAGCCTGGCGACATTCCGGGAACTGGGCGACCGGTGGGGACAGGTCCGCGCTCTCGACCTGCTGGGCCGGTACGCGGAGATCAAGGGCGACCACCGCGGGTCCGCCGACCTATGCCGCGAAGGGCTCCGGCTGGCCGAGGAGCTCGGGCTGTGGCTGCAGGTCTCGCTGCTGCAGTCCAGGCTCGGCCGGATCGCCCTGCTGGCGGGCGACCACGCCGAGTCCGACCGGCTCCACGAGCGGGGCAGGAGCCTCGCCGCCGAGCACGGCTACCGCCCCGGTGAGGCGTTCGCCCTCACCGGCTTGGCCCTCACCGCCCGCCGCGCGGGCCGCCTCGACGACGCCGAGGCCCACATGCGCACCGCTCTCGACTGGGAACGCGAGATGCGGTACGCGCCCGGCATCACCCTCGCTCTGGCCGAGCTCGGCTTCACCGCCGAGCAGCGGGGGGACGCCGCCGCGGCCGAGGAACTCCACCGGGAGGCCCTCGCCGTCGCGCAGGACACCGGCGACCCGAGGGCGGTCGCGCTCGCCCTCGAAGGTCTGGCCGGCGCGGCCGCTCTGAGGGACGCCCCCGCGGAAGCGGCACGGCTTCTCGGCGAAGCCGCCGCCCTGCGCGAGTCCACAGGCGCGCCCCTGCCGCCCGAGGAACGCGGAGACGTCGACCGCATCACGGCCGCGGCGCGATCCGCTCTCGGCGACGACGCCTTCACCACCGCCTTCAGGGCAGGTCACGCGACCTGCCACGCTTCCTGAGCCCGAGCGCGATCGCCCAGCCCCTTGGAGGGCGGCCGCCGGGTGCAGGGCCGATCATTGCCGACGGCGACCGGAGTCTTGACCTCGCACCCGGCGCGCAGCGGGTACGCCCCCTTGGAGTGGAACGTCGGTTTCCAGGGGGAACGGTGCGGTTTCGACGGCTGGTCGACGGCGCGACGGCCGCCGCAGGACAGGGGGTCGCGGTGGAGGTCGCCCCGGCGGTCGGCCAGGTCCGCGCGGATCCCTCCCTGCGGCGCATGTGGACGGTCCTGGGGTTGGTACTGCTCGCCGACTGCCTGGACGTCGTCGACGCGACCATCACCGCCATCGCCGCTCCGACGATCACCGCCGACCTGCACGGCGGGCCGGGGCTGGTCAAGTGGCTGGCGGCGGTCTACGCGCTGGCGATGGGCGGCCTGCTGATCGTCGGCGGGCGGCTCGGCGACCGCCACGGCCGGCGCCGCATGTTCGTCCTCGGCATGAGCGGGTTCACCTGCGCCTCGGTCGCCGCCGGGCTCGCGCCCGTCCCGGCCGCGCTGGTCGCCGCCAAGGCCGCGCAGGGCGCCTTCGGCGCGCTGATGATCCCGCAGGGATTCGCGATCATGGCCGGGATGTTCTCCCGCCGCCTGCTGATCAAGGCGTTCGGGCTGTACGCCACGCTGCTGGGGCTGGTCACCGGCGCCGCGCCCGTGCTGGCCGGGTTCATCATCCAGGCCGATCTCGGCGGGCTGTCCTGGCGGCCGATCTTCCTGATCGACCTGGTGCTGGGCGTGCTCGGCGTGCTCCTGGCGGTCGGGCTGCTGCCGCGCGACGACGGCGACCCCGGCGTGGTCGTGGACGGGCCCGGCTCCGGCCTGCTGGCCGCCGCCGCGTTCGGCCTGCTGTTCGGGCTGATCGAGGGCTCCTCCGGCGGCTGGACCGCCGTCCCCGTCGCCTCGCTGCTGGCCGGGCTGGCCTGCTTCGCCGCCTTCGCCCGCCGCCAGGCCACCGCGGCCGACCCGCTGCTCAAGCCGTCCCTGCTGCGCAACCGCTCCTTCACCTCGGCCCTGGCCGTGGGCTTGGCCGTCTTCGCGTCCATCAGCGGGCTGCTCTACGTGGTGTCGCTGTTCATGCAGCAGGGCCTGCACGCCTCGGTGCGGGCGGCCGCCGTCGCCATGCTGCCCCTGACGCTGGGCGTCCTGGTGGCCGCGAAGGCGTGCGCCGGGCTGCTGAGGAGGATGGGCCGCAACCTCGTCCTGCTCGGCCTGGCCTTCGTCATGGCGGGCTGCGGGTGGCTGCTGGTGCTGGTCACCGGCTCGGGGACCGGTCTCGGCCTGCGCGCCCTGGTGCCCGCCGTCTTCGTCACCGGGCTGGGCATGGGCACCTGCTACGGCACGCTGTTCAGCCTCGCCCTCGGCGGCATCGCCCCCGACGAGGCGGGCAGCGCGAGCGGCTCGCTGGCCGCGCTCAACCAGCTCGCCGGCGGGATCGGCGCGGCCGTGGTCACCTCGATCTTCTACGCGGCCGCCGACGACCTCGGCACGGCCATGACGGTCAGCCTGGTCGTGGTGCTGGCCGTGACCGCCGCCAGCATGCCCGTGGTGTCCCTGATGCCCCGGCGCGTCCTGCCGGACGGGCCGGGCTGACGCCGGACCCTTCTTGGCGTCGCCCTTTCCTTCCATTGCTTGCGGGAAAACCGGAACCTTCCACCGTGATGTAACAATATGAAGTGAATCAGTTACTTAGAGTGATTGGACATACCGGTGGACCTTGCCATGTCGCGCGAAGAGCGGGAGTCCTTCCTGGCGGCGGTGCGCGTCGGCGTGCTGGGCCTGGACGACGACCGGCCCGAGCACGCCCCGCTGCTGGTGCCCATCTGGTACTCCTACCGGCCCGGCGGCGAGATCGTCATGTTCACCGGACGCGAGTCGGTCAAGGCCCGCATGGTGCGGCGGACGGGACGGCTCAGCCTGTGCGCCCAGGACGAGGAGCCGCCCTACCGGTACGTGAGCGTCGAAGGGCCCGCCGCCGTCCACGACCGGGTCGACCCCGTCGAGCGCGAGGCCATGGCGCACCGCTACCTGCCCCGCGACCACGCGATCGCCTACCTGGAGGCCAACAGCCACCAGCTGGCCGGGGACGTGACCATCAGGATGCGCCCGCAGCGCTGGCGGACGGCCGACTTCGCCGCCTTCGCCGAGAGCTTCGCCTGACGGACGCACCGCACACCGCACCGCCTTCGAGGAGTCTGCCGTGCCCACGACCATCCGCGACTGGAACGACACCCGCACCCCGTACCCGCGCGACGCCTGCCTGGACGAGCTGTTCGACGCGCGGGCGCGGACGCGCCCCGAGGCTCTCGCCGCCGTGCACGGCGACCGCCGGCTCACCTACGGGGAGCTGCGCGCCCGCTCCGACGCGCTCGCCCACCGGCTGGTCGCCGGCGGCGTGCGGCATGGCGACCGGATCGGCGTCTGCGGCTCGCGCTCGATCGAGGCGCTGGTGGCCCTCCTCGGAATCGTCAAGGCCGGGGCGGCGTACGTGCCCTTAGACGGCACGACCCCGCCGCTGCGGCTCCAGGCGATGGCCGAGCAGGCCGGCGTGCACGCCGCGGTGGTGCTGCCCGGGCACACCTGCCGGCTCCGGCGGCTGCGGACCCGCTTCGACCTGGACGAGACCGGGCACGCCGACGGCCGCCCGGCGGTCGGCGGCCGGCGGGCCACCGACCGCGCCTACGTCATGTTCACCTCCGGCACCACCGGCCGCCCCAAGGCCGTGGCCGTCCCGCACCGGGGGGTGGTGCGGCTGGCGGTGTCCGATCCCCGGCTGACGCCGCCCGGCCCGCGCGACCGGGTGCTGCACGCCTACGACCTGTCCTCCGACGCCTCGACCATCGAGATCTGGTCCGCGCTGCTCGGCGGGGCCGCCCTGGTGCTGGTCGAGCGCGAGGAGCTGCTGTCGGAGGAGGCCCTGGCGCGCCTGCTGGAGCGGCACGAGGTCACCATGGCCTACCTGACCACCAGCGTGTTCCACCACATGGCCAGGAACCGGCCGGCGGCCCTGCGGCGGCTGCGGTTCGTCTCGGCGGGCGGCGAGGCCATGGCCCCGGACCTGGCCCGCGCCGTCCTGGCCGCCTGCCCGGACACCACGGTGGTCAACTTCTACGGCCCCACCGAGAACACCGTGGTCTCCACCGCCCACGTCATCGAGCGGCTCCCCGAGGACGCCGCGAGCGTGCCCATCGGCCGCCCCATCGCCAACTCCACCTGCCACGTGCTGCTGCCCGACGGCGGCCCCGCCGACGTCGGGCAGGAGGGCGAGCTGCTGGTCGGCGGCGACGGCCTCGCCCTCGGCTACCTGGGCGACCCCGAGCTGACCGCTGCCAAGTTCGTCCCGGACCCTCACCTGCCCGGCGGGCGGCTCTACCGCACCGGCGACCGGGCCGTCCGGCGGCCGGACGGGGAGCTGGAGTTCCGGGGCCGCCTGGACGGCCAGATCAAGCTGCGCGGGCACCGCATCGAACTGGAGGAGGTGGAGGCCAGGCTGCGCGCCCACCCGGAGGTGGGCCAGGCCGCGGTCGTCCTGTCCGACGGCGGGGCCCGCTCGGGCGCGCTGGTCGCCTGCGTGACGCCGCTCGACGGCCGCCCTGTGCCCGTCGAGCGGGTGCGGCAGTACCTGACCCAATGGCTGCCCGCGCCCGCCGTGCCCGCACGGTTCGTGGAGATGGAACGGCTGCCGGTCAACCGCGCGGGCAAGGTGGACCGCGCGCGGCTGGCCGAGCTGGTGGCCGCTCGGCCGCAGACCGCTCCCCCGGCGGAGACGACGGCGCGGGACGACGGCCTGGCGGACGCGCTGGCCTCGGTCTGGGAGACGGTGCTGCGCGTGCGGCCGCGCCCCGACGACGACTTCTTCGCCATCGGCGGCGACTCGCTGCTGGCCGCCGAGGTCGTCACCCGGACCCTCACGGCCGCGGGCATCGACGCCGGGCACGGCAGCCGCCTGATCGGCGACCTGCTGCACGACCCGACCCTGGCCGCCTACGCCGCGACCGTGGAGCGGATCCGGTCCCGCGACGCCGCCGCCGCGCACGCGGCCGTCGACTGGGAGGCCGAGGCGCGGCTGGGCTTCCGACTACCCGAGCCCGGGCCGACCCGGGCGCGGCCGGAACAGGCCCGCGAGATCCTGCTCACCGGCGCCAGCGGCTTCCTCGGCGCCTACCTGCTGGAGCGGCTGCTCCGGCTCACCGGCGCGCGCGTCCACTGCCCGGTGCGGGCGCGCGACGAGGCGCACGCGCTGCACCGCGTGCGCGCCAACCTCGACCGCTACGGTCTGGACCCGGAGATCGTGGACGACCGGGTGGTGTGCTTCCCCGGCGAGCTGACCGCCCCCCGGCTCGGGCTGGACGAGGAGCGCCACCGCGAGCTGTCCGGCTCGCTCGACCTGGTGCTGCACTCGGCCGCGCACGTCAACTTCCTCTACCCCTACAGCGCCCTCCGCGACGCCAACGTCGGCAGCGTGCGCGAGCTGGTCCGGCTGGCCGCGCCGCGCCGGGCCCCGCTGCACCTGCTGTCCACCATCGCGGTGGTGGCCGGGTTCGGCACCGCCGGGGTGCGGCACGTCGCCGAGGACCTCCCGCTCGACCACGCCGACCGGCTCACCATGGGGTACGCCGAGAGCAAGTGGGTGGCCGAGCGCGTGCTGACCGAGGCCGGCGCGCAGGGGCTGCCCGTGGCCGTGCACCGGCCGTACGAGATCACCGGCGACCAGTGGCACGGCGCCTGCAACACCGAGACCGCGATCTGCTCGCTGTTCAGGACGATCGCCGACACGGGGCTGGCGCCCGACATCGCGCTGCCGATGGACTTCGTGCCGGTCGACTGGGTCGCCGCCGCCATCGTGCACATCGCGACCACCCGGCCCGCCGACGGCTCGGTGTACCACCTGACCAACCCGAGCCCGGCCCGGCTCGACGACATGCTGGAGCGGATGCGCGCCGCCGGGTACGCCGTCCGGACGCTGCCCTACGACCGCTGGGTCGAGGAGCTGGTCGCGCACGTGGCCGCCAACCCCACCAGCCCGACCGCGCCGTTCGTCTCGCTGTGCGTGGACCGCTGCAACAGGGCCGACATGTCGGTCAAGGAGATGTACTTCGAGGAGACCTTCCCCCGGCTCGGGCGCGACAACGTGCTCCGGGACCTCGCCGACAGCGGGCTGCGCTGCCCGCCCGTGGACGCCGCCCTGCTCGACCACTACCTGCGCTACTTCATGAACGTGGGCTACCTGCCCCGGCCGCAGAACCCGTCCCACGGCGACGGACTGGTGGCGCTGGGGGCGGACCCGGCGTGACGTCCGGCCGGAGGGCCGCCGCGCCCGGAAGGGGCCGCCGACCTCACGAACGACCAGTTCAGACCCACGACCAGGAAGGTGGGGCCGCCATGACGAGTTCGCCCGCCACAGGAACCCGGCCGCCGCGCCCGATGCCCCTGCCCCCACCGGGGAGCATGGGCCCGCCTTCGGAGTACGCGTCCCTGCGGCGCGGCTGCCCGTTCGCCCACGTCCGGCTGCCCATCGACGCCACCGGCTACTTCGCCACCCGCTACGCCGACGTGCGCGAGCTGCTGGCCGATCCCCGGTTCACCCGCCCCAGCATCAACGCGTGGCCGCCCGCGCCCGGGGCCGGCGCCTTCGACGGCCCCGACCTGATCACCATGATGGAGCTGGAGGGCCCGCGCCACGCGGCGCTGCGCAGGGCCGTCGCGCCCGCCTTCAGCCGGAGCGCCGTCCGCGCCCGCCGGGGGCGCATGCGCGAGATGGCCGACGGCCTCCTGGACGACTTCGTCACCTGGGACCGGCCCGCCGACCTGGTCGCCGGGTTCGCCGAGCCGTTCCCCATGATGGTGCTGTGCGAGCTGGCCGGCATCCCCTACGGCGACCGGGACCGGTTCGTGGGGCCGGCCGACGCGGGCCTCGGCGCGATGCTGGACCTGGAGCGGGGCCGCCGGGCCACCGCCTGGTTGCGCGACTACATCGGCGAGCTGGTCGACCTCAAACGCCGCAAGCCGGGCGACGACGTCCTCAGCGACCTGGTGCGGCGCCGCGACGCCGGCGAGCTGACCGATGAGGACCTCGTCTGCTTCGGCCTCTCCATGCTGATCGCGGGATACCGCACCAGCACCATGTTCCTGGTCGACGCCGTGCTGGCCCTGCTGTCGCACCCCGACCAGCTCGACGCGCTGCGCGCCGACGCCTCGCTGCTGCCGGGGGCGGTCGAGGAGCTGCTGCGCCACCTGCCCGTCATGAACGCCAACGTGGTGCTCGTGGCCACCGAGGACGTCGAGATCGGCGGCCACCGCATAGCCGCCGGCGAGGCGGTGCTGCCCTCCATCGCGGCGGCCAACAGGGACGACACCGTCTTCCCCGACGCCGACCGGCTCGACCTCCGCCGATCCCCCGACAACCATCTGGCCTTCGGCCGCGGCACCCACAACTGCGTGGGGTCCCACCTGGCCCGCGCCGAGCTGGAGATCGGCCTCCAGGCCGTCCTGAGCCGCCTGCCCGGACTCGAACTCGCGGCCGATCCCGCGACGCTGCCCTGGGAGGACGACTCCCCCGCCAAGTCGCCGCTGGAGCTTCCCGTGACCTGGCGATGACCGGCCTCGCACCGAACGGGCGGGCGGCACCGGGCCGCTGCCGCGAGCCCCGTCCGTACGCGGCACGGCGCCGTGCCCGCATGTCCGACCGCTCCGACAGGAGACAGGTCAGCGGTGAGGGCGGCTCACCAGCGCACCGGAACGCTCTCCGGCATCAGAACGGCGTGGTCGGGCCGCCATTCGATGTCGCCCGACGGGACGGCCAGCCGCAGCTCGGGCATGTGGGTCAGCAGCGACTCCAGGGCCACGATGGACTGCGCCCGGGTCAGCGCCGCGCCCGGGCAGTAGTGGCGTCCCCGGCCGAACCGCAGGTTCTGCACTCGGGGCCGGTCGATGTCCAGCCGGTCGGGGTGCTCGAAGACCGCCGGGTCGCGGTTGGCCGAGTCGATGGACAGCAGCAGCATCTCGTCGGCGCGCACCAGGACGTCGCCGATCCGGACGTCCTCCAGCGCGATGCGGGTGATGGCGTCGCCGAGCATCACCGACCACCGGTACATCTCGTCCACCGCGTCGCCGAGCCGCTCCGGCTCGGCGACGAGCCGGTCGCGCAGCGCGGGGTCGCGGGCCAGCCGCAGGCCGGCCGCCGCGACGAAGGCGGCGGGATTGGTCAGGCCGGACAGCACCAGGAAGACCATGAGGTCGGTCATGGTCTCCTGGTCCAGCGGGGCCGGGGAGCGCTCGTTCAGCGCGAGGAGCCGTCCGAGCAGCCCGTCGCCGCCGGGGCGCGGCGCCCAGGCGACCATCCGGTCCATGGCGTGCATCCACTCGGCCTCCAGATGCCGCTCGGCGCCCGCGCCGACGCGCACCAGGCCGAACCATCCGGCGACCTCCCCGGCGTGCTCGCGCCGCAGGCCGAGCAGCTCGCAGGTGACCTGCGCCGCCCACGGCAGGGCGAAGTCGGCGACCAGGTCCCCGGGCGGCCCCGCGGCCGCCATCGACTCCAGCAGGCCGTCGGAGATCTCCCTGACCCGCTCCGGCGGCACGTCCGTCTGGTGCGGCGACATGCCCCGGGCGGCCTCCTCCCGCAGACCCGCGCCCTCCAGCAGCCGCATCGTGCCCACGACCGTCATCGGGGGCGGCGGCCCCTTGTCCTCGCGCGGCATGGCGGGGTCGGAGACCTTGCTGCGGCTCAGCCGCGGGTCCTTCAGCGCCTGCCGCACCAGCTCGTGCCCGGTGACCAGCCACGCCGGCGAGCCGGCGTAGGTGACCACCCGGGTGATCGGCTCGCGGACCACGAAGCAGGCCAGCTCCTCCGCCAGCTGGTCGCCGCGGAAGCTGAACGGATACTGCAATGTCATGTCGGTCATGTCGTCGGTCGTGCTCATACGGACCTGTTCTCCCACACGTGTTCGGCCCTTCCGCACAGGGGGCCGCCATTCGGGACCGCCGGGCAATGGTCACTTCATACCCGCAGGAAAGGTCAGGCCACGCTCCAGTATTGGCAAACAGTGACAAATCGGAGAATCTTGCCAGCGGAGTCGGGGTAACTGACCAGTCGTGCCACTCGCGTTCGACAATTCACCGGCCGGCGACCAGGAGCCGCGCAACCTGGCTTCAAGCGGTGAACTCACCTGCTCCGAGGGGCAGGACGAGCCTCCGCCTCGCCCGGAGCGCAGGAGTCAGCCGCGCACAACAGACATCCGGGAAAGCATCGGACCGCACGAGATCGCACGCGGCGACCCCTCGGAAAGGAAATCGCGCCAGGCGACCCAAAACCGCCCGACCGTTCACTCCCTTCTCCGGAAGAGCATTCCGAACGGCACGGCCGCCGCGTCCGCGCACCTTGATCTTTGATCACTCGGAGCAGGAACCGGGCGGATTATTCACATGCGCCGGAACCCGGGCGATGAACAACCACGAAAAGGAGACGACATGACGACGTCACAGTTTTCCGTATGCGTGTTCGGCGGCGCCCGGGCGGGCGCTTCCTCGGCCGCCCTCGCCGCCGCGGCCGAGGTCGGCCGCCTGCTGGGAGAGGCCGGGCACCGCCTGGTCTACGGGGCGGGCGGAACCGGGATCATGGGCGCGGTCTCCTGGGCCGCCGCCCAGGCCGGAGCACCCATCACGGGAGTCATCCCCTCGTTCCTCCGCGAACTGGAGCGCGAGGAGGACGCCCCCGCCCAGGAGGTCATCGTCACCGAGGGCTTGCTGGAGCGCAAGCAGCGCATGTTCGAACTGGCCGACGCGTTCCTGGCGCTGCCCGGCGGCTACGGCACACTGGACGAGATCGTCGAGGTCATCTCGACCGGCTGCCTCCGCCAGCACGCCAAGCCGCTGGTCCTGCTGAACACCGGCGGCATCTGGTCCGGCCTGGTCGAGCTGGCCGAGCAGTTGCACCACCACGACTACGCCCACCCCGAACCCGCGCGACTCTTCTCCCTGGCGGCCACTCCGCAGGAGGCCATGGAGCTACTGACCGCCTCGCCTGCGACTGCGCCGTCCGCCGCGCCCTCGGCAGTGCCCTCGGCAGTGGCGGGCACCGGGATCTGAGCACTCGCCTCAACGACCGGGCCGACCGACACGGGAGACCTTCCCTTGATCACTTACTGCAGTGTATTGCTACTTTGAGTAGTCAAACCGTGGTGCAGGCACACCGAGCGTCACCGGGGCCGGGATCCGCGGGCCGGACCGTCTGACAGGAGCACGATGAGCATCGCGACCTCCCTCGACCTGCCGCCGATCTACTGTCCCCTGGAACCGGCCGTCCATCCCGGCGTGGACAGGATCGAGAGCCGCGCGATCGAGTGGGTGGACCGGGTCCGCTTCTACCGCGACGACGCCGACCGCCGACGGTTGCTCGGCACCAACAGCGCCGAGTTCTACGCGCGCTTCGCGCCCTACGGCCCCGAACACAACGTCCAGATGGCCGCGCACTGGGTGTACTGGGCCTTCGCCTTCGACGACGCGCGGTGCGACGACGGCCCGTACAGCGCCCGGCCCGACCGGTTCCTGGCCATGGCCGGACCGCTGCAGCGGGCGCTGGAGGCGCCGGACGCGGACCTGGGTGACGATCCGCTGGTCACAGCGCTCCAGGACATCGGGCGTTCGTTCCGGGACTGCGCCACACCGGTGCAGGTGCGGCGCTTCAACGAGGCCCACCGCGCCTGGTTGTTCGCGGTGGCCTGGCAGATCGTCAACCGGGTCCGCGGCCACATGCCCGACCTGACGGAGTACACCGCCATGCGGATGCACAGCGCGGGCGGAGCACCGGGGATGGCGATGCTGGAGATCGCGTCCGCCGCCGAGGTCCCGGCGCGGGAACTGGACTCGCCGGCGGTCCGGGCGCTGACCGAGATGGCCGTCCTGACGGCGTCGTGGGACAACGACCTGCACTCCTACCACCGCGAGCAGAGCAAGGAGCACAACGACCAGAACCTCGTCAACGTCCTGGCGCACCACGAACGGTGCTCGCCGGAAGAGGCGCTGGTGCGCGCGGTAGGCCTGCGCGACCGCGTGCTGACCCGCTTCCTGCACCTGCGCGAGCGGGCCGGGCGCGGAGGGAGCCGGGAGCTGGGGCTGTACCTGGCATGTCTGGGGCACGCCATCCGCGGCAACATCGACTGGGCGCTCAAAGTGCCCCGCTACAACAGCCAGGAGATGGCCGGAGGACGGATCGGCACGTCCGGTTGGAGCGACCGGCCTTCGGACCCCAGCAACGAGCCGCTGCCGATCCCGGGCATCACCTGGTGGTGGGACCCGTCGCTGGAGAAGTGAGCACACGCCGGAAGGAATGCGCGCCACCTGACGACCGGAAATTTCGGAGATCGCTCCTCGCGGAGTGTCCATGACGGGCGATGCCCCTTCGTCCTTATGGTGAAGGCCGGCGAAAGGCGCCGGCCCGGTCCGGAGGAGCCAGTCATGCCCGAGCACCGCATCACCGGGGTGGCGATCGTGGGAGTCCCCGTCACCGACCAGGAGCGCGCGGTCGACTTCTACGTCGGCACGCTCGGCTTCGAGAAGCGCCGGGACCTGCCCTTCGGGGACGCGCGCTGGATCGAGGTCGCCCCGCCCGGCGCGGAGACGGCCATCGCGCTCGTCCCCGCCGGAGTGCCCACCGGCATCCGCCTCACGACCGAGGACGCCGACGCCGCGCACGCGCACTACAAGGAGCGGGGCGCCGACACCGACCCCGAGGTCATGCGCATGGGAGGCGCCGTGCCGCCCATGTTCACGTTGCGGGACCCCGACGGCAACGAGCTCATCCTCGTGCAGGAGGTGCGGTGATGGACAAGCGGTTCACCGCCGTCCTGCAGAAGAGCCCGAAGCCGGGCGGGCACACCTACCTCGTCTGGCCCGAGTCGGTCGAGTACTTCGGCACGCGCGGCCTGGTGAAGGTGCGCGGCACGATCGAGGGGCACCCGTTCCGCAGCTCGTTCATGGCCCTCGGGGACGGCCGGCACAAGCTGCCCGTCAGGGCCGACCTCCGCGCGGCGATCGGCAAGGAGGCAGGGGACACCGTGACCATCCTGCTGGAGGAGCGCGTCACATGAGCGCCGGCCGGCGCCCCAGGAGCCTGGAAGGAGAATGATGCCCACCTACATCGCCCTCATCTACACCTCCGAGGTCGACTGGTCGCAGCCGGAGTACGCCGACGCGCTGCAGGAGTACGCGGCGTTCGACGAGGCGCATGAGGCCGTGCTGCGGGGAGGCCACGCGCTCTACCCCACCGCCACCGCGACGACGGTGCGCGTGCCCGGCGGCAAGGGCGGGGACCCGGTCCTCAGCGACGGCCCGTACGCCGAGACGAAGGAGGCGCTGACCGGCTTCTACCTGCTGGAGTGCGCCGACCTCGACGAGGCGCTCGCGGTCGCCGCGAAGATCCCGGCGGCCTGGCACGGCACCGTCGAGGTCCGCCCGGTCCACCCGTCCCTGGAGACCTGACCGTGGAGGCCGGCGGCACGGTGGAGCGGGTGCTGCGCGAGGAGGGCGCGCACGTGCTGGCCACGCTGATCCGTGTCACCGGCGACATCTCCCTGGCCGAGGACGCCGTCCAGGACGCCGCCGTGCGCGCGCTGGAGCGGTGGCCGAGCGACGGCGTCCCCGACAGCCCGCGCGCCTGGCTCATCGTCGCCGCCAAGCGGCGGGCGATCGACGTCATCCGCCGGGAGGCCCGGCGCGCCGGGAAGGAGGCGGAGGCCGTGGCGTCGTTCGATCCCGTCCCCGAACCCGCCGGGGCCGTCCGCGACGACCTGCTCCGACTGGTGTTCACCTGCTGCCATCCGGCGCTGTCGGCCGAGGCCCAGGTCGCGCTGGCGCTGCGGACGCTGGGCGGGCTCTCCACCGCGGAGGTCGCCCGCGGCCTGCTGGTGCCCGAGGCGACGATGGCCAAGCGGCTCACCCGCGCCAAGCAGAAGATCGCGCAGGCCCGGATCCCCTACCGCGTGCCGGCCGCCGAGGAGCTGCCGGACCGGCTCGCGGGCGTCGCGGCCACGGTCTACCTGATCTTCAACGAGGGGTACGCGGCCGGGGCCGGGGAGCACCTGGTGCGGGTCGCGCTGTCGGCCGAGGCGATCCGGCTGGCCCGGCTGCTGGCCCGGCTCATGCCCGACGAGCCGGCCGTGCTCGGCCTGCTCGCGCTGCTGCTGCTGACCGACGCCCGCCGCGCCGCCCGGCTCGACGACCGGGGCCGCCCGGTGCTGCTGCCCGACCAAGACCGGGGGCGCTGGGACACCGCCATGATCAAGGAAGGGGTGGTGCTGGTCGGGACGGCCCTGCGCCGCACCCCCGACCGGCCCGACCCCTACGTGGTACAGGCGGCGATCGCGGCCTGCCACGCGCTCGCCCCCTCCTACGCCGCCACCGACTGGGACGCGGTCGTCTCCTGGTACGACGTGCTGCTCACCGTCCAGGACGCTCCGGTCGTCCGCCTCAACCGGGCGGTGGCCGTGGCCGAACGCGACGGCCCGGAGGCGGGCCTCGCGCTGGTCGAGGAGATCGGCGGGCTGGCGGCCTACCCGTGGTGGCACGCGACCCGCGCCGAACTGCTGCGCCGCACCGGCCGGACGGCCGAGGCGAACGCGGCCTACGAACGGGCGCTCGCGCTGGGCATGAACGATCCGCAGAGCGAGCACCTGCGCCGCCGCCTCGCCGACCTCTGAAGCGGCGCTCCTCAGGAGGAGGCTCCGTAGCGGGCGGCGATCGCGGCGGCGCGGTCGTGCAGGGAGTCGCGCAACCACTGCGGGGACAGCGCCTCCGCGTCCGTGGCGAGCTGCCACAGCGCCCATTCGGCGTGCCGGGGATCCTGGAAGGTCACCTCCAGCCGCACCCGGCCGTCCTCCTCGGGCTCCTCGGAGCGGACGGCCAGCGCGCTGCCCACCAGGTCCTCCCGGCGCGCCGGGTCCACCCGCGCCAGCACGGTGACCTGGTCGCCGCCGGTCCGGAACCGCGTGCTGCGCTCCTGCCAGGCCCGGCCCAGATCGACCCGGTCCGGTCGCTGCGCCGGTTCGGCGAGCTCCTCGGCGGCCGCGATGCGCGACAGCCGGTAGGTGCGGTCGGCGCCGGACCTGGTGGCCAGCAGGTAGCCCTGCTCGCGCACGGTGACCAGCCCGATCGGGTCCACTGTGCGCCACTTCGGGGCCTGGTCCACCGCCGCGTAGTGGATGCGCAGCTTGTGCCCGGCGAACACCGCGCGCCGGACCTCGGCCACCACGGCGTCGGGCACCTCCTCGGCGACCAGCCGGCGCGACAGCAGATCGGTCTCAGGGTCGATGAGCAGTCGCTGGGCCGCGCCCGCCGCCGTGGCCCGATAGCTCTCGGGCAGCGCGTCGACCACCTTGCGCATGGCCGAGGCGAGCGCCGTGCCGAGGCCGAACACCTGGGCGCCGCGCCGCGATCCGGCGACCAGCAGGGCGAGGGCCTCGTCGTGGTTCAGCCCGGTGAGCTCTGTCTGGAAACCGGGCAGCAGCGCGAACCCGCCGTGCCGGCCGCGTTCGGCGTACACCGGGACGCCGGCCGCGGACAGCGCCTCGATGTCGCGCAGCACGGTGCGGGTGGACACCTCCAGCTCGCGGGACAGCTCGGTCGCGGTCAGCCGGCCGTGCTGCCGCAGCAGCAGGACCAGCGATACCAACCGGTCGGCGCGCATGCGAGAACTTTACGAGGAATACACGACAAAGGATGTCGTGATTCGTTGGGAGGCTTTCACCACGACGTCGGAGGCGGCCGCTCGCGGGCCGCCGGACGTCGCTACCCCCGATGAATCGAATGGAGCTGAAATGGCGATGGAGCGAACGGCGGTCAACCCCGTGACCTGGTCGTTGGAGATGGGGTTCAACCAGGGCGAGGTCGTCTCCGGCCAGACCCGGACCCTGTACATCTCCGGGCAGACCGCGATGAGCGGTGAGGGCCGGCCCCAGCACGAGGGCGACATGGAAGCGCAGCTGGCGCTGAGCCTGGACAACCTGGAGGCCGTCCTCGCCGAGGCCGGCATGTCCCTGGAGAACCTGGTCCGGCTCAACGTCTACACCACCGACGTCGACCTGCTCTTCCGGCACTACGGCGTGCTGGCGGGCAGGCTGGGCGCCGTCAAGGCGGCGCCGACCACCACGATGCTCGGGGTGACGCGGCTGGCGATCCCCACCCTGATGGTCGAGCTGGAGGGGACCGCCGTCGCGTGACGCGGCCCGCCGCCTCCGGCCTGGGCGCCGGAGGCGGCACGCGTGGCGGGCAGGCGGGTCGGACGGCAGGCGGGCGGGTGGTTTCCGGTGCTCAGAATGGTGACGATCGGGGTCTACGGCTTCGACGGCGAGTCCTTCGTGCGACGGCTGCGGCAGGCGGACGTCCGCCTGCTGCTCGACGTCCGCCAGCGCCGCGGCGTCCGCGGCCCCGAGTACGCCTGGGCGAACTCCCTCCGCCTCCAGGCGGCCCTCGCCGAGGCCCGGATCGCCTACGAGCACCACCTCGAACTCGCCCCGACCACCGAGCTGCGCCGCCTCCAGTACGCCGAGGACGACCGGCAGGGGGTCGGCAAGCGCTCGCGCCGCGAGCTCGCCGCCGAGTACGCCCGCCGCTACACCGCCGAGATCCTCGACAGCGCCGACCTCGCCCCGATCGCGGCGGTGCTGCCGAACGGCGGGGCCGCGGCGCTGCTCTGTGTCGAGCGCGATCCCGAAGCCTGCCACCGCTCGTTGGTCGCCCGGCGGCTGGCCGAGCGGTACCGCGTCGCGATCGAGCACCTGCGTCCGCTGTGACCTGGTCAGGCGAGGCCCCGCCTCACCCGTTCGGCGTCGATGAGCTCTTCCATCAGGTCCTCCGGCTGCACCACGGGCTCGGGTTCGTGGAGGGCGTCGTAGGAGTCCGCGCCGAGAGGCAGGCCGAGTCCGGCGAGATCGGCCGCCAGCGCGGAGAAGGCGAGCCGTGCGTCGGACTCGTCCCTGTAGTGGGAGCAGACGGCCACGAGCGCCTCGGCCAGGGTGCGGCCCTGGAGCAGCCAGAACGAGGCTTCGGTGTCGAGCTGGATGAGCGGCGCGGGACGGTCCGCCGGCTCGTCGGGGTGCAGCCAGTAGCCGATCCAGCAGTCCTCGTTCTTGGCGACGAGCCTGGCGTACTTGCCCATCTCCGCCATTCCGGCGTGGACGGCCTGCATCTCGGGGTCGGCGCGTTCGGCCTCGGTGAGGTAGTCGGTGTCGAGCAGCAGATCCGCCTCGCCGGGCTCGGGGAAGGTGACGCCGAGCAGGTCGCGGAAGCCCGTGCGCCCCTCCCACTGCGCCACCAGCATCGTGCGCAGGTCGTCGGGAAGCGGACGGCCTCCCAGCCGCTCGCGGGAGAACTCCTTGAGCCGTTCCTCGAACATGGTCCCTCCACCGATGGCCGCCTGATGATCAGCAGACTCTAGAGGCGGCCTCGGACAGGACGCGGATCCAGAACGCCCGGGCACTCGGCGCCCGGCACGCCGGGAAGGGGACGTGCAACCGGTGCAGGGCCAGTGCCTGCCGACCGCTCACCAGGGAGTCGGCGCACAGGCCGCCGACGCGGCGGATCTGCTCGTCCAGCAGGTCCCGGCCGTGCGGGTCGTGCCATTGCGCCCACTCCTCCCGTACCTCCATTACGCACGGCGATGGACGGGAAGGCGAGGCTGTCTATCGAGGGCGACCGGCCAGGAAGTTCGCCACCGCGATCAGTTCCTCCGGTGCTCCGGTCGGCTTCGGGGCGCGCAGCTCCCTGATCGCGGCGTCCAGGTGGTGGCGCGCCATCTGCTCGGCGACGGCGCGGCCGCCCGCGGCCTCGATGAGTTCGGCGGCCCGGCGCAGTGCGGCCTCGTCACGCTCGCCGGACAGCAGCGCCGCCAGGCGGCCGCTGCGGTCCGGGTCGGTGTGCGGGCCGGGCAGAGGGTCGGCCGGAGGGCCGGTCAGCGCCGCCAGCACCGGGACGGTCTTCTTACCCCGCCGCAGGTCGCTGAAGGCGGGTTTGCCCGTGACGGAGGGGTCCCCCCAGATGCCGAGGACGTCGTCGATCGCTTGGAACGCGAGGCCGAGATGGCGTCCGGCGCTGTGCAGAGCGGCCACCGCGGCGTCCGGCGCTCCCGCCAGCATGGCGCCGATCGCAGCGGAGCAGCCCAGCAGCGCACCCGTCTTGCGCGCGGCCATGTGCTGGTATTCGTCCATGGTGACCGCGCGGGGGCCGGTCCAGGGACGGGACTCGAAGGCCAGGTCCGACGCCTGCCCGGCGATCAGATCCACCAGCGCGCCGGACAACATACGGGTCGCCTCGGCGGACCTCTCCTGCGGGACGTCGGCCAGGGTGCGCAGGGCGAGGGCGAGGAGGGCGTCGCCGACCAGGACGGCCGGACCCACGCCGTAGGCCTTCCACACCGATGGGCGGTGGCGGCGCCGCTCGTCGCCGTCCATGATGTCGTCGTGCACCAGGGAGAAGACGTGCACCAGCTCGACGGCCACGGCGCCCGCCACCGCGGCCTTGCCCGGAACGCCGGCGGCCTGCGCGCCCAGCAGGGCCAGCGCCGGTCGCAGCCCCTTGCCCGCATCGCCCTCGTCCGGCCGGCCGCTGCTGTCCCACCAGCCCAGCGCGAACCCGCACATCACCTCCAGCTCGCCGCCGAGCGAGCCGACCGCTTCGCGCAGCGCGGGCTGGACCAGGTCCCGGCAGCGGGCCATGCTGTCGGTCGCCTCACATGCCGTCGTCGGCGTGTCCATCACCACATCCGTTCCTGAATTGCATGCCGAGTGGTCACACCCGCTGCCCTTTCCATTCTCGCACCCGGACCGATTGGTTCACGGATTACCAGGACCCTGTCGGACGAAAATCGCCGAGCCCCTCCTCATCCGTCCACACCGGTCCGGCGACGGCCCCGCACTATGCACATCTTCTAGACATGAATTCATGATTTCACTGACCTGCCGGATCCCCACGCGCCAAACAGCGTTGAACTGCACTGACAGAGGGACACTCGATGCCCGCCCGGAGAATCTGATGGACACCGCTCTAAATATCAGCCGGTAGCGGACGATAACGGCATTTCGCCCACCCACTTGCGTCTCAAGCGAGGAGGAAGTGACCGAAGATGCCAGCACTGCAACGATGGACCGTCCTTTCAGAGGGCAGTGGCACGGAAAGAAACACCCTCGTTTCCCCATCCCGAGAAGGTCCCACCATGGCCGTCCGGCGCTCTTCCGCCGTGTCCGCTGACGGCCCCGGCGACGCGGTGATCGTTCCGCGGGGCGGACCGCCCCCGCTCGCCGAGCACATCCGCCGGTTCCTGGCGCGGCACGTCTGCGTGACCGGCGGGCACCTGCGACCGAACCCGGGTGTGGTCGAGCTGACGCCGCCTCCGCACCGGCTGTTCCACTGGTGCCGCCACTGGTGGTGATCGCGGGAACCTGCTCGCCCGCCGCGTTCAGCAGGTCGGTGTGGCGGGAACCTCCGGAGGCTGCGTTCCAGAACGTCACCACCGCGCCCGGGGCGAGGACGAGGACGCCCCGGGCGCCGGTGGTGAACGTCCAGTCAGCCAAGCCGCCGCCGAACCAGTACCTCGCGGGGTCCTCCTGGTCGTGCTGCTTGCGGGGGTGGTAGGCGGCCCGCTGGTCACCCGACCTGCATCCGGCGGTGCGCGGCATCAAGCGGGAGCGTGGTCCCGGTCAGGCGGTGCAGCGCGCCGGTGAACCGCGCCGTCAATACCGCGCTCCCCGCGGCGGCCTGGGCCCGGTGGCCGGCGACCAGACCAGCGACCCCGGTCGCCAGGACACTGCGGGTGACCTAGAACATGTCCGATGGATCGCCGGTAGCCGGGCCTCCTGCGGCTGTGGTCGCCTTGGGGGAGCTTTAGGGTGCTGCTGTGGCGAGCAGGCGCAGGGTCCGCCGCTTGGTGGTGGGCGGAGCGGTGTACGGCTGGTGTTTCGCGCACCGGCACGATCGGGCGCGCGGCCACCCCGGGTGCAGCAGCATGGTGACGCTATGGTGTCAGGGCGGTTCGGGCCGTCTACGTCTCGTCTTCGGGCTGGAGCACGACAGGATCATCGCTGATGGTCACTTCGATGAGGGCGCGGTGGTGCGCCTACCGGACCGGGCATATCTGAACCTCCATGAGCCTGGCAGCGTTCGAGCACTGCTGGACGAGGCCGTGGCCAGCGGGTTATGGCCGGCTGTCGGAACGATCGAAGTAGACAGTTGGCCCCTGTTCGACGCTGCGACATCGTTCGGTCCGCCGAACAGGCCCTAGTACTCCAGCCGTATTTCGTTGTGATTGAGGCGCTGTCGCTGGTAGTGGCACCGGCGGGCGCGGGCCTGATGATGGCGGCGACGCTGGGACCAGGCCAGGGCGTGGTCGAGCGGCCGCTGTGCCCGGTCCGGAGTGGCGTCCCGACGGCTTGGCCAGTTGCCGGCCGTTCTTTCGCTCCACCGAAGCCAGCAATCCGCGCACACAGGTCCGCGCTCGGCGGCGCGTGGCTCCACCCGCCCAAACCGGCCCGCCACCCGCGCGAACACCTCACCCAACCCCGCGAGCCACGCCTGCGCACCAGCAGGTGACGCCACACCGGACACCACCCAACACACAACAAAGTGCGACTGGAGTACTAGCGCAGACGGTGACGCAGTTCGCTCGCCAGTTCAGCGGCCGCGTCGAGGAGGGCTTCGATGAACTCCTGGACGGCCGGCGCGGGTTCCGGGGAGTGCACGATCGCCGTGGGACGCACCGCCGCCGGATGGTCGACGCGCGTCAGCGCCACCGTCGGCGGAACCATCGCCACCGCAAGCCCCGGCACCACGGTGACGCCCAAGCCGGCGGCGACCAGGCCGAGCTTGGCGGTCCAGTCCCGTGCCACGAACGCCACCTGCGCATCGTCGCTCCAGGCGCCCAGCAGAGTCGAGGCCGGATCGGCGCTGCCCGCGATCCATCGCTCGTCCCGTAGCGCCTGCGGCGGCACCGCGGTTTCGCCCGCCAACGCGTGCCTGCGGGGGAGCGCCACCAGCAGCGGATCGTCCACCAGCGGGAGCAGATCTACGCCGTCGGACGCATGGGGCGGGGCCACGACCACCGCCAGGTCCAGACGGCTCCGGGCCACCGCCGCCGACAGGCGCGCGCTCAGCCCCTCACGTAGCGGTACTCGCACACCCGGTGAGGCGGCGATCGCCCGTGGCACCAGCGCCGCCATCGCGGTCGAGAACGCGCCCACCCGCACGCGCCCGGGCCGCTCCCCAAGCTCGCTGAGCCCCGCTCGCGCCGCGTCCAGTTCGGCAAGGACGGTCTCGGCGTGCCGCAGCACCAACCGCCCGGCCTCGGTGACCCGCACACCGCGCGCCTGCCGCTCGAACAGCGCCCGACCGGCGGCCCGCTCCATCAGCGCGATCTGCCGCGACACCGCCGACTGCGTGTAGCCCAGACGCTCGGCCGCCGTCGAGAACGAACCGTGCCGCGCCGCCTCGCGCACCACGCGCAGGCCGACCACCGTGAACTCACCCATGCGCAACCTCGATACCAACCATGCGAGACAGTCGTTTGTGGCATGCCTCCGCCGCTGCCTAGCCTCCTGCACATGAGCACAGAAGAGAACCGCAAGCTCCTCCAGGACGTCTTCGAGCAGATGGAGCAGGGCAACAGGCGCGCCCTCTCCGACGCAATGGCGGACGGCTTCCGCTGGGTCTTCCCCGGGTCCTGGTCATGGGCGGGGACCTGGGAGCCGAAGGAGAACGCCGTCCACGGGCTGCTGCGCCCGCTCATGGACCAGTTCACCGACTATCGCATCCGGGCCGAACTGATCATCGCCGACGGGGACCGCGTCGTCGTCCAGGCCCGCGCCACCGCCACCACCACGCGCGGCGAGCCCTACCCCCAGACCTACTGCTTCATCTTCCGGGTCGCCGACGGCCGCATTACCGAGGCGGTCGAGCACTGCGACACCGCCCTGGTCGAACGTGTCCTCCAGCCGCTGGCGGGCTAGTACTCCGGTCGCACTTCGTTGTGTGTTGGGTTGTGTCCGGTGTGGCGTCACCTGCTGGTGCGCAGGCGTGGGTCGCGGGGTTGGGTGGGATGTTCGTACGGGTGGCGGGCCGGTTTGGGCGGGTGGAGCCTCGCCGCCGAGCGCGAGCCAAGGGGTCCAGGTTGTTGACGAGGTCCCCAGCACCGCCGGCAGCACGGGCAGCACGATGATCGTGGCGATCGCCGCCAGCGTGATCAACGCCCAAACCAGCGAGCGCAGCAGCGCCAACGGGAACACGACCAGGCCGCAGACCGCCAGCGCCAAAGGGCACGGGGCATACCGAGAACACGACGGTGCGTCCGGCGGTGCCCATGCTGCGGACGACGGCCTCGTCCACCGGCAGCCCGCGGGCCAGCTCCTCGCGGAAGCGGGTCAGGATGAACAGGTTGTAGTCGCACAGGTACCGGGCAGCCGGGCGCCCGACACCGCGACCTGCCGGCGTCGACCCGGCGGTCCGCGGCGGCCCGCAGGACCAGGTCGGGGAGGTGGTCGCGGTGAGCCTGTCCACCAGCAGCCCGTCGGGCTTCGGCGGGCGGCGCACGAACGCGAACGCCCCGCGCGCCCTCACCCCGCGTCCGTCCGGCACGCGCCGCGCCGCCGACCCAACGAATGATCTTCAGTACCGCCGGATGCCATCCAGATCCCTCGCAACACGCTCCGACAAGCGCCCACGCCCGGCGTTCCGCACGGCGGCATGGTGATCGCTTAGTACACCCCACCCTGTCTACTACAAAGAGTGCTCAGTCCGATTACTCTGGGTGCTGTTCCTTGGCGAAGGGATGGGGCGCGTGTGTTGGAGCGCGAGGCGGCGATCCGCCCCTCAGTCGCGGGCGAGCAGGTGGTGCTCCAGGACCGTCCCGACGCGCAGCTCCTTGTAGCCCGCCTCGTCGAACAGGACGGTCACGCGGTCGTCCTCACCGGCGACGATCACTCCCTCGCCCCACCGGCGGTGCCGGACGTGGGAGCCCATCGGGAAGGCGGAGTTGTCGGCGCGCTCCTCCGCCCGCCCGGCCGCGCAGACGTCGCAGTGCCCGCAGGGCTCGTCGCGCGGCTCGCCGAAGTAACGGAGCAGGAAGCGGCCCCGGCAGTCGGACAGCTCGCAGTAGTGGCGCATCATCTCGATCCGGGTGCGCTCCACCTCGCGCCGCCTCTCGGCGAGTTCGAGGGCGCGGGACACGGCCTGGTCCGTCCCGGGCGGGTCCTCGGCCGGTTCGACCTGCTTACGGACCCGCAGCGCACCGGCCTCTTGCAGGAGGTCGAGCAGGGTGGTGAGCCGCCGGGCCGAGACTCCGGCGCGTTCGGCCAGGTCACGGCGGCCGATCGGGCCTCGGGCCACGGTGTCGCAGATCGCGGCGAGGGTCGTCTCGTCGGGCAGGCCGCCGGTGAAGAAGCGCGGCAGCGCGAGGTCCTCGCTCCGGTAGAAGCAGATCGCGTCGGCGGGCTTTCCGTCCCGGCCGCCGCGTCCGATCTCCTGGTAGTAGGAGTCGAGGGAGTCGGGCACGCCGGCGTGCAGGACGAAGCGGACGTCGGCCTTGTCGATGCCCATGCCGAAAGCGGTGGTCGCCACGATGGTGCGCAGCTCGCCGGCCATGAAGTCCTCTTGGACGCGGTCGCGCTCGCTCCGGCGCAATCCGGCGTGGTAGGCGCCCGCCGCCTGGAGGCGGTCGGCGTACCAGACGGTGTCCTTGCGGGTGGGCGCGTACACGATGCCGGGCCCTTCCAGCTCCCGCGCCGCCGCCAGGACGGCCTCGCGCTGCTCGTCGGCGTCGTGGAAGGTGCGGACCGACAGGTGCAGCTCGGGCCGGTCGAACCCGCGCACGATCTCGGCCGGGTCGCGCATGCGGAGCCGTTCCACGATCTCGGCGCGCACCGGCGGGGCCGCCGTCGCGGTCAGCGCGGCCACCACCGGGCGCCTCGGCAGCGCGTCGAGCAGCGGGCCGATCCTGAGGTAGTCGGGGCGAAAATCGTGTCCCCACGCCGACACGCAATGCGCCTCGTCAACGGCCAGCAGGCGCGGCGGGGAATCTCGCAGGGCGTCCCGCACGTCGCCGCGGACGAGTTGTTCGGGGGCCATGAAGACGAAGGCCGTGGCGTCGCCCGCCAACGCCTCCAGGGTGCGGGCGCGGTCTCCGGAACCGGAAGACGCGTTGAGAACGTGCGCCTCCACGCCTTGGGCGTGCAGGCCCTGCATCTGGTCCTCCTGCAAGGACACCAGCGGGGACACCACCACGGCGGGCCCGCCCAGTACCGCGGCGGCGACCTGGTAGACGGCCGACTTCCCGCTGCCTGTGGGCATCACCACCAGCGTGTCGCGTCCCTCGGCGAGCGACTCCATCGCCTCGCCCTGCCCCGACCGCAACCCGGTCAGTCCGAGCATCCGTTCCGCCGTCGCCGCGACCTGCGGCCTATGCCGCGGTCCTCGCATCCCGTCCCCCAGCCGTCTCGACCCGTCGCCCGTCCTTGAGGAGCGTCAACTCTGCATTTGTCGCCGACGCCTCGGAGCCGGACCGGCGGACGGTGGCGCCGGTCCGGCCGCCAGAGGCTAGGAGGCCCGGCTGACTTCCTTGCTCACCGCGTTCGGGCCGTCGTACTCCCGGTCGGGGATCGACTGGAGCGCCTCCAGGGTCGCGCCGTCGGCGCCGTGGTCCTGGGCGTGCTTGACGAGGGAATCGCGGTCGGCCGGGTAGTTCACTCCGGCCAGCGACTTCTGTACTTCGATGAACGAAGGCTGGTTGGCCATGGCTCTTCCTCTCGGTCGGGTCCGTGCGTCGTCAGGAGCGGGCGCGTGCGGTCGCGCGGCCGTTGGCCTTCTCGATGGCCTTGACGAGCTCGTCCTTGCTCATGCTGGAGCGACCGGTGATGTCCAGCCGCTTGGCGAGGTCGTACAGGTGCTGCTTGGAGGCGTTGGCGTCCACGCCGCCGGCAGTCTTCCGCGAGGTGTCGCGACCCCCCTTGGCCTGCGCGTCGGAAGGGCCCTTGCGGCCGCCGGCCTTGGGCTCCCAGTGGTCGCCGACCTTCTCGTGGGTGTGCTTGAGAGCGCTGTAGGCGACGCGGTTCGCGCGTTGCCCCTCGCCGTACTCCTTCACCGCCGAATCGTGGGCCTTGGCGTAGGTGCGCTGCGCCTTGGCGTCGGAGCGCCGCAGCGTGCTGGGCAGCTCCTGCTGCTTGGGCTGGCCCTTGCTGTTGCTCTTGGGCATGGTCCTCCCCCCTCGCGTTGTGTACCTGCCCGTCGGCGATACCCGCCGCCTGACCAGCTATAACGGCAACTATCCGAAAATGGCGGCATTGTGCGCCGGGTCACGGCGGCGCCGGTAAACGCCTTCCCAAAGGAGGGGGCGAAAGACACGGCCGCGCAAAGGCGCGGCAATCAATATCGGGAGCGGGCGCCTCCGCCTGAACGGCGGCTGGCGCCCCATACGAAAGCGCCGACACGCGCCCTGGTCTGTCGGCGCTCCCGTGGCGGCGGTCCCGCCGGATCAGCCGATCTTCGCCAGCAGGGCCTGGCACGCGTCGACGCAGCGGCGGCAGCTCTCGGCGCACACCCGGCAGTGGTCGTGCATGTCGGCGTGCCGCTCGCACTCCTCCGCGCAGGAGCTGCACGCCTGGACGCACGACAGGAGCTGCGCCCTGGTGATGTTGGCGTCGTACTCGGTGTGCCGGGACAGCACGCGCCCGGTGGCGGTGCAGATGTCGGCGCAGTCCAGGTCGGTGCGGATGCACTTGCGCATCGGGCCGACCTGCTCCTCGCTCAGGCAGGCGTCCGCACAGGCGGTGCACGCCTGCGCGCACTCCATGAGCTCGCGGACGGCGTCGGCGAGCAGCCCCCGGTCGAGATTGATCTCGGCCGGATAAGCATCGATCATTTCGCGGACGGGCATCGGCTTTCCCTTTCCAGTGGTCGCGATGGACGACGGTGCAGGCGTTCGCCTTGTTCGTCGCTATTGCCCTACCCGCTGGGCGCGATGCGTTTCAGCCGGACACGGAGGGATTTCGAGGCCGCCTCATGCGCCCATCGCGACCAGGACGCTCAGCAGGACGGGGCCGACGACGGACGCGGCGAGCGCGGCCACGAACGCCAGCGCCCGCAGGACGCCGCCGTCCACCGGTCCCGGGCCCGTCGGCTCGACCGTTCCGCCACCGGGACGGTTTCGAATGCCTTCCAGCCGAGCGGCGAACGACGGATCGTCCACTTGCAGGCCCCGCTCGATGTTCTGCAGAACCAGGCACTCGTACCGTGACATCACCATCGCCGATCCACCCTCCGGGAAGGGGCGTCGTCGCCCTCCCACCGCCCGCTTTACCCGGCTCTCGCCCCCGCAAGCGCGGGCCAGGTCATCCGGCGTGTCAGCCGATCTGCTCGGCCAGGGCGACGATGATGCCCGCCGGGCCGCGGAGGTAGCAGAGCCGGAAGACGCTCTCGTACTGCGTCACCTCGCCGAGGAGTTCGGCGCCGTGGGCGCGCAGGCGGGCGACGGTGCCGTCGATGTCGTCCACGGCGAACATGACGCGGTGCAGGCCCAGCGTGTTGGGCGGCGGGTTCTCCGCCCCGGCGCCGGACAGCCCGGGGGCGTGGTACTTGGTCAGCTCCAGCTTGCCGTGGCCGTCCGGGGTCCGCATCATCGCGATCTCGCTCCGGATGCCGTCGAGCCCGACGATGCGGTCCGCCCAGGAGCCCTCGATCCGGGCCCTGTTCTCCAGCTCCATGCCGAGCTCGGCGAAGAACGCGACGGCCGCGTCCAGATCGTCGACGACGATGGCGACGTTGTCCATGCGCTGAATGGTCATGGGTCCGAGCATAAGGACACCGGCGCCCGCAGCCGGGAGGCGCCGGAACCTCGCACGAGCGCGGCGAAGGGGCCCGCGCGAGGCGGACCTCTTCGGCTTCTCGGCTTGGTCCCGGTGACGTTGACCAGGGACCGGTCCCCGTCCGCCAGCGACCGGGCACTGACGGCGTCCAACACCTCCGGGCTCGGCTGACTCTTACCAGTTCGGGGCCGACGAAACCCCTCGCGTCCCATCGACGACAAGACGGGTCGTCCTCCCCTCCCGTACCGCGCGGCACCGCCGGGCTCGCGCTCGGCTGAGCCGCACCAGTGCGGCTCCTTGCCCCCGCCTCCTCCTTCGCCACCGGCGGTGGCGTGAAGCAGGCCGAGGACTCGCAAGTCGAGCCGCCCACCGCCCAGCGGACGCGGCATCGTCGTCCGAGGTATCGCCCCTCTGTGATGCGTTTTCTGCGCGCGGCAGACCGGCCGTGAGAAAAACGGAGGTGTAAACCGATATGGCTGGGCATAGCAGGGGGCGACAAAGGAACTTACGAGGAGGCCAGGCTATGACCATCACCGGGATCATCGTTGCGATCGTCATCGGCGCGATCATCGGCGCCCTCGGCCGGTTGGTGCTGCCGGGCCGGCAGCCCATCGGCATCCTGCTGACCATCGGCGTCGGCATCGTGGCCGCCCTGCTGGGCACGGCGATCGCGCAGCAGGTCGGTGTCGCCACCACCAACGGCATCGACTGGATCGAGCTGGTCTTCCAGATCGGTCTGGCCGCCGTCGGCGTCGCCGCCGTCGCCGCTTTCCAGCGTCGCGGCCACAGCGGCTCCCGTCACTGACGGCCCTTTGCCGGTGCCCCGCATTCGGCATTGAGACCGCGTAGGACGGCATAGTCCGTCACGAGACGCTCCCAACCGGCGGGGGGGGGGGGGCCCGGCCGCGCGGCCCCCCGGGGGGGGGGGGGGGGGGGGCCGACCCCCCCCCGGCCGCCGCCCCCCCCCCGCGGGGGGGGCCCGCGCCCCC
>JBITGK010000010.1:0-370775 GCA_044456955.1 Spirillospora sp. NPDC050679
TCCATCAGATCCGCTCGATTTGTCAAAACCGAAGCTTTTCCGACCCACCCCACGCTCAACCGGCACGGCAGCGCACAGCGCGACCGCGTCAGCGAGAGCTAGAGAGTGGTTTCCCCGAGGCCGGCCACCGCGCACGGCGTCCTGCATCCCTCCGGGGACAAGGAGAGAAGGTATGCCCTCCGGTCTCCTACGTCAAACCAACGGGCCGAGGTTTTTCATCCCGCGTCCACCGAGGTGTCGGCCCGCCGTCGTCCAGGCGTCGCTCCCCCGCCCCGACGCCTCCCGGCGGTTGCCCTCCGAAACCCCTGCCACCTGCGATGACGATCTCTTGCCGGGCCTGGCAGGTCAGATTTACCCGGGCACGGGAAGCAATCCCCAACAATCCCTTCTGTCTCGCCGTTGGCACCGGTGCTGCGCCGGTGGAGCCGTCAAGGTGGTCGCCCATGTGTCGTTCGCGCGTCTCGCTGCTCGATCTGGTCGTGATCCTCGGCGGCGCGGCCGACTTGCCGACCGGAACCGCCCGCATCGTCGACGACAGCGCGCTCAGGAGCGGCAAGCCCGCCAGGGACGTTCGGGCGTTCCTGGGTGTATCGCGCACCGTTCGCCTAGGGAAGCAGGTCGTCCACACCAGCGACGTCGCCAACCGGCGGTCCGCGACCGTGGCTGCGAACGCACGACGCGGCGCCGTTGGTCCCAAGCTCCCCAGGCGCTCACCCAGAATCGACATCGCGCCTCACCTCGGACGCGGACGGTGCAACGGCGTGGCTCCGAGGGAGTCCCTTTCCGCCAACGTGATCCAGATAGCCAACCTCCGGCCCGCCCCAAACTCCGCCGGACTCGGCAGCCCATTCCGAAAGCGGACGTTGCTGCACGCCGACCCGCACGCGGTGCCGTTGCGCAATCGGGTCCCTTGCCCCTGCGACCACAGCCGGTCCGGTCCGGCTCGCGTTGCACGCTGACAAGCACGCCTCCCGGCCACCACGCCAGGGGGTGCTCTGGTTCTGGCGCCGGTTGAGGAGCCCGGACCCTCCCATCCGTGTGCGCGCCACCCTCCAGGCGATGCTCATCACCGTCCTGCTCACGGTCCCGCTGTACCTGCTCGTGATGACCTTCGTGCAGCGGTCGGCCAGCGATGAGCTGGACAAGCGCCTGGCACGCGAGGGGCGGCGCGTCGTCACGCTGATCCGGCTCGGGCGGCTCCATCCCGTGCTGGTCACCAGCGAGGGCACCCAGACGCAGGTCCTCGACACCGGCGGGCGGGTGGTCGCCGCCAGTGAGCTGATGCGGGGCCGGCCACCGGTCGCCTTCGCCAAGCCCGGTCCGGACGACGACCGGCGGGACGGGCGCAGCTGCCGCATCGACGCCCCCGACGGGCCCTGCTTCCAGGTGGTCGTCTTCAGCGTCGAGCAGGTGGGCGGGTCGAGCACCGTCTACACCCTCGCGCCCGCGGTGGGGCTGGTCCCCCGTCCCGATCTCGCGATCCTGTTCGCGTTGGGCATCCCCGCGCTGACCGCGCTGGTCGGCTACTGGTCCTGGTGGTCGGTGGGCCGGGGCCTGCAGCCGGTGGAGGCGATCCGACGGGACATGGACGAGATCACCGCCACCGACCTGGAGCGGCGGGTGCCCGTTCCGGACGAGCACAACGAGGTCTACGGCCTGGCCCTCAGCGTCAACGCGACCCTGGACCGGCTGGAGGAGGCCATCGCCAAGCAGCGGGCCTTCGTCTCGGACGTCTCGCACGAGCTGCGCAGCCCGCTGACCGGGCTGCGGATGGAGCTGGAGCTCGCCCTGTCCGATCCCGACGACGAGGGACTGCGCACGACGCTGGCGGCGATCCTGAAGAACACCGACCGGCTGCAGGCCGTCGTGGACGATCTGCTGGCGCTGGCCCGGCTGGACGCCCACCAGCACGAGCGCGTCGAGAGCGTCGACCTGCACGAGCTGGCCGACCAGGAGGTGCTGCGGCGGCCGCGCCGCAGCCGGGTCCGGGTCGAGGCCGACGGGGAGGCGCTCGTGGAGGGCGAGCGGACGGCGCTCGCCCGCGTCCTCACCAATCTCATCGACAACGCCGACCGGCACGCGGAGTCGAGCGTGCTCGTGACGGTCGTCCCGCGGGAGGACGGCGCGGTCGTGGAGGTCGTGGACGACGGCATGGGCGTGCCGCAGGAGGATCGGGAGCGCGTCTTCGAGCGGTTCACGCGGCTGGCCGACGGGCGGCACCGGGACGCGGGCGGCACCGGGCTGGGCCTCGCCATCGCCCGCGAGATCTCCACGGCGCACCACGGATGGCTCGTCATCGCCGACCGCGAGGACGGCAGGCCCGGCGCCCGGTTCGTGCTGTGGCTCCCCCGCCACCAGGGTCAGGCGCGGTAGGGGTACAGGTCCCGCAGCACGCCGATCTCGGCGGCGTGGTGGGTCAGCTCGTCCAGCACGTGGAGGATCAGGTCCGCGGTGCGCTGCTGGGCGTAGGCGCCGAAGGCGGGGCCGATGGGACGGTTCCAGTCGTCCAGGCCGGTCATCACGCCGCGCCAGTGCGCGTAGTGCGCCTGGAGGAAGGCGATCGCCTCGTCGGCGGTGCCGCCGAACTCGGCGTCCTCCAGGGTGATCAGGCGGTTCTCCGCCAGGCGGGTGCCGTAGTCGAGCAGGGTGAGGCCGATGTGGCCCATGCGCCAGGCGATCGTGCTGATCGGGACGGGGACGGGCGCGGGTCCGCCGCCGCCCTCGCCGTCGATCAGCCAGCGGCCGGCGCCGTCGGGGCGCAGCGTCCAGGCGACGGGGGCCGGCTCCCACAGGTACTCGTCGTCGGTCAGGCCGTCGAGGCGCCCGAGCAGGCGCCGCCACACCGTGTCGAAGCCGGGGACGAGGACGTCGGCGATCTCGGCCATGGGCTCTGCCTCTCAGTCGGCCAGGAAGTCGGCGATGGCGGTGCCCAGTTCGGCGCGGGCCACCGCGCTCATGTGGTTGCCGGGGATCTCGGTGAAGCGGGCGTCGGGCAGGGCGGCGGCCAGGTCCTTGCCCGAGCCGTTGTCGTGGTCGTCGGCGCCGGTCACCACCAGGGTGGGGGTGGTGATGGCGGACAGTTCGGCGGCGCCGGTGTCCACGAAGGTGTCGAGGACGCGCAGCAGTGCCACGGGGTCGCCGCCGGTGGTCTTCAGGAACGCCTCGGCCCGCCATTCGGGGGTGCCGCGTTCGAAGGTGCCGAGGTTGGTCAGCACGTTGCGGAAGTGCTCGCCGCGCCCGGCGGCGTCGGTGATGCCGGCGAGGCCCATGCCAGCGAGGACGGCGCGGCGCGGGGCGGCGCCGCGCGCCAGCATCCGCACGGTGGTGCGCGCGCCGAGCGAGTAGCCGCCGAGGTCGTAGTCGGTGAGGCCGAGGTGGTCCAGCAGGGCCAGGCCGTCGTCGGCCAGGACGTCGGGCGGGTAGGCGGCCGGGTCGTGGGGCGCGGCGCTGTCGCCGTGGCCGCGCAGGTCCGGCATGATCACGCGGTGGCCGCGGGCGGCGAGCGCGGCGGCGTGCCCGTAGCGGACCCAGTTGACGGCGGCGGTGGAGAAGTAGCCGTGGATCAGCACCAGGGGGCGGCCCTCGCCCAGCTCGTGGTAGGCCAGGTCGGCGCCGTCGCGGCCGGGAAAGCGGCGGGCGGGCAGGTCGCTCATGTCGTGCTCTCCTTCTGGGCGTGCACCAGGGCGTCCCCGGCCGGTGATCGGTAGTAGAGCACGGAGCGGCCCGCGCGGCGGCGGTGGACCAGGCGCGCGTCGAGCAGGACCTTCAGGTGGCGGCCGACCGAGCCGAGGCCCTGGCCGGTCAGCGCGACGAGCTGGGTGGTGCTCTTGGGCGCGTCCAGCAGGACCAGGACGGCGGCGCGGGCGGGGCCCAGCAGCCGGGCGAGGGCCTCGGGGGCGGCGGTGGACGGCTCGGCGAGCGCGCCGGTGCACGGGTAGACGATCGCGTTGCGGCCGTCGTGCCAGGAGACCCAGCCCTGGCGCGGGGTGACCGGGACCAGGAGCAGCCGGTGCCCGGAGATCTCGCGGGGCGGGTAGTGGTGGGCGTTGACCTGGAGGCGGCCGTCGCCGAGCCAGCGCTCGTCGCGCGGGAGGTCGTCCATGGCCGCCGCCCAGCCGTGCCGGCTGAGCCGGTCGGCGCGGGCGACGATGTCGGCCTCCAGCACGCGGTGGCGGCGCGGCCAGGTCGGCTCCACCAGCTCCGTCCAGGCCCAGGCGAAGAGGGCGGCGGCGCGTTCGGGCAGGTCGGGGCGGTCGAGCAGGGGCGGCAGGTGGCCTTTTGCGGCCACGGCCAGGTCGGCGCGGGCGGTGTCGGGCGGCGCGGCGCGCACCTGGTCCAGCTCGGTGGCGAAGTCGAGGGGCTCGCCGGTGGGCGTGGGGGTGAGGAAGTCGGCGTTCCAGTCACCGGTCAGGCCGACGCGGGCGAGCAGCGCGTCGACGGGATCGGCGGCCAGGCGCGCGCGGAAGGCGGGCGCGCGGGCGTCGAGCCAGGCGCGTTCGGCGGGGTGGGCGGCCCGGTCGCCGAGGAACGACTGGAGGCAGGCGATCGTCTCGGCCAGCGGTGACACCACGAAGCGGCTGCCGGCCAGGGTGTCGGCGTCCATCTGCCACCAGCCCATGACGTTTCGCCTCCCCGCGAAACATTAACCGACCGGCCGGAGGGCTCCCCAGACTCCCCGCCATGCGCACATACCGGGAGCTGTTCCGCACGCCGGAGTTCACGCCGTTGTTCGCGGCCTGCCTGGCGCAGGTGGCGACGACGACGATCAGCGGCCTCGCCTTGGGCACGCTGGTCTTCGCCGCGACGCGGTCGCCGCTGCTGGCGGCGCTCAGCATGTTCGGGGCTTCGTTCGCGCAGGCGGTGGGGGCGATGACGCTGCTGTCGGCGGCCGACCGGCTGCCGCCGCGCGCCGCGATGACCGGGCTGGGGCTGGCGGCGGCCGCGGGCACCGCCGTGCTGGCGGTCCCCGGGCTGCCGGTGGCGGGGATGTTCGCGGTGCTGCTCGGCATGGGGCTGGTCGGGTCGGTGGGCGCGGGCGTCCGGTACGGGCTGCTCAGCGAGATCCTGCCCAGGGACGGGTACCTGCTGGGCCGGTCGGTGCTCAACGCGGCGGCGGGCGGGACGCAGATCGCCGGGTTCGGGGCGGGCGGCGTCCTGGTGGCGGTGCTGTCGCCGCGCGGAACGCTGCTGGTGGCGGCCGCGGTCGGGCTGCTGGGCGCGGCGGCGGCGTGGTTCGGGTTGTCAGGGCGGCCGCCGCGCGCGCAGGGCCGGCCGTCGGTGGCCGAGACGTGGCGGGGCAACGCGAGCTTGTGGTCGTCGCGGCCGCGTCGGGCCGTCTACCTGGTGCTGTGGGTGCCGAACGGGCTGATCGTCGGCTGCGAGGCGCTGTTCGTGCCCTACTCTCCCGGGCACGCCGGGCTGCTGCTGGCGCTCGCCGCGGTGGGGATGCTGGCGGGGGACGTGGTGACGGGCCGGTTCGTCCCGGCGGCGTGGCGGGCGCGGCTGAACGTGCCCATGCTCTTGCTACTGGCCTCGCCTTACCTGCTGTTCGCGTTGCGTCCCGGCGTGCCGGTGGCGGCGGCCCTGGTGCTGCTCGCCTCGGTCGGGTACGGCGCGAGCCTGCTCGCGCAGGAGCAGCTGATGGCGCTCACCCCTGACCACCTGCACGGGCAGGCGCTCGGCCTGCACACCGCGGGAATGGTGACGATGCAGGGCGTAGGCGCGGCCGCCGCAGGGGCCGTCGCGGAACGGACGTCCCCTGCGACGGCGATGGCGGCGATGGCGGCGGTGTCGGTGGCGGTGACGCTGTGGTTGGTCCCGAGCCTGCGCCCGTCCCCCGAACGCGCAACGACCTGACGAAGACGCATCAGCCGGCACGAGCAGGGGACGGAGGCCGCAGGCGCTACCGGAAGCGGCTCAGTCGAACAGCTCGGCGACGGACTCGACCGAGGCGGCACGAGCGAGCCAGGCTTCGAGCTGCTCCAGATCAGTACAGGAAGAGATCCGCTCCCGCTCCTGAGGCGAAGCCTCCAGACCACGAGCCGACAGCACCACCAAAAGCGCCTTGGCTTCTCCCTGGACCTCTCCTCGCCCGAAGTGCTCGCGCGCGAAGGGGCTGTAGACGGGCCACTCTGTGGACTTCATGACGTCCCCCAGACTGCGCTGACCGTTCACTCTTCAGGGGGCGGGCTCAGTCGAACAGCTCGGCGACGGAACTGACCGAGGCCGCACGAGCGAGCCACGCTTCCAGCTGCTCCAGATCAGTACACGAAGAGATCCGCTCCCGCTCCCGAGGCGAAACCTCCAAACCACGAGCCGACAGCACCACCAAAAGCGCCTTGGCTTCTCCCTTAGCCCTCCCCGTGGCCTCTCCTCGTCCGAAGTGCTCACGCGCGAAGGGGCTGTAGACGGGCCACTCTGTGGACTTCATGACGTCCTCCAGGTTGCGCTGGACCACCGAGGCGGCCAGGTTGTAAGCGTATTCATAGTAATCCGCAGCGTGATCGAGCGTGGGATCGTTCAGGCCCTCGATGAAGACCTCCACGACCTTGCGGTCCGCCCCGTGGGCCGCCACCGACATCACCGCTAGTCGAGGCCGGGCCCTTACTTGCGCGGGGTCGGTGAGGACGGGGACCTCGTCCGGGCCGAGGACGACGGGTTCGAAGGTGTAGCCCGGCAGGTCGGTGACGAGGGGGGCGGCGTAGTAGGCGGCCGTTCGCGCGTCCGGGCAGACCACCAGGACCGTCACTCGGCGGCGCAGCATCAGCCAGAGGGCTGCGGCGTAGCGCGCCAGTTGCTTGCGCTTCGACTCGGAGGGCTCCTGCTGGACCTCCACGATGATGCCCTGGATCGGTGTCTGCGGCGCTCCTAGCGTGACCACCACGTCGGGCTGGAAGTCCTTCGAGGGACGGTCGTTGAAGTCGTTGGCCTCCAGGTTCACCCGTGCGCCGTCCGGGAGCGGCACGCCTTTCAGGTCGCGCAGGATCTCGACGGCCAGTTCGGGACTCTCCTTGAACAGGCGGACGAGGAAGTCGTGGCGGGGGCTCGGCATGTGCGGGACGCTATCGAACAGGCGCTCTCTGTGACTGCATATCACGAAAGAAGGCTCGAAAACTCTGCTCGGCGGGTGGATTTGCCGCTGCAGATTGTCACTTTAATGACGATTCAAGGATGGAGACGCGGAGGCAATCACCTGTCGCCCGGCGGTGCCAATTCAGGGGCGGCGGCATGGCCGACAGTGGACGGAGCGTGCGGCGCGGAAGCCTTCCGCCCCTGGTGGGCTGGCGATACAGGCGCGCGAGGGGCTCTTGATCCCGAGGCTGGGGAGCTGTAAATATAAGCCAAATCGCTGCTATTGCCTTTTAGTGGTGATTTCAGCACTCGCCGTGGTCCCGCTCCGGCACCCCTCCCTCCCCTACTCGCGGATCGGCGTTCATGCAGACCACCACGAATCTCAACGAGAGCATCGCCCGGCGCTACTACGACCTCGTGGACGCCGGCCGCGTCGACGACCTGCTCGCCCTGTTCCACGACGACATCGAGTACCAGCGCCAGGGCACCGAGACCATTCGCGGCATCAAGGCCATGCGGCGCTTCTACGAGGGCGAGCGCATCATCGCCGGAGGCGAGCACCGGCTCGACCAGGTGCTGGCCGGGGACGACTGGGTCGCCGTCCGGGGCCGGTTCGAGGGGGTGCTGCGCAACGGCGAGCAGGTGGCGCTGCGGTTCACCGACTGGCTCCACTTCGAGGACGGCCTGATCGTGCACCGCGAGAGCCTGTTCCCCGGCCGCCAGGTCTGACCTCCTGCGGCCGCGCGGTCTTCGGCCGGATCACGGCGGCCCGAGCGACTCATGCGTCAAAGTGGTGGATTGTCCACGCTGAGTCGTAGGAGGGCCGTTGGAGCGCCGGGAGGAGAGCGCGGGGGCGGCGGAGCGCTTCGCCGCCGCGCTGCGGGAGTTGTACGAGGCGGCCGGGTCCCCGCTTGTGCGGCAACTGGTGCGTCAGGGTGCGGCCCAGCAGCCTCCGGTGAAGCTGACGGCCACCTCGTTCAGCGACTGGCTGGCGGGTAAGAGCGTTCCCTCGCGGCCGCGTGCAGTGGAGTTCCTGACGGCGTTCTTGAACGGGCGCGTCACCGACCCCGGCTACCAGCGGCTGTCGAGCGCGCAGTGGGAGGCGTTGCGCGCGGCGGCCGCCAGACTCGCTTACGAGACCCCGGACGAGACGGCGCGCTTCATCCTCCCCCTGGCCGCTGATCCGGCGGTTCCCGCGCTGGAACGCCGTCGCGCCGCCCGATGCCTGACCTGGCTCAGCGCCGCACACCAGGAGGTCGGTACCCGGCTGCTCTCCGAAATGGCCGAAGACCCCGCCGATCCCCTCAAGCGAGCGCTGGCGTTGAAGAGGCTCTCCTTCGTCGATCACCGGCACGGGTCCAGGGCCGTCGAAACGCTGGCCGAACTGGCCGACGACCCGGCTGCGGACGCCAGGCAGCGCCGTCGCGCCGCCGAGGAACTGGCCCCCTACGGAGGAATCCAGCGGTCGACAGCGCTCCAGGTCCTCGCGGAACTGGCCGCCGGGACAGCCGGTGACCCCCTGGAGCGGGCGCTGGCATTGGCCTCCCAGGCCAGGTACGCGCCCGCGCTCCGGGGCTCGGCGGTCACGGCGCTTGAAGGTTTCGTCGGAGATCGCGGTCTCTCCACCACGCACCGCCGCAGAGTGCTGTCCCGTCTCGCGCACCTCGGCGCTTCCCCGCGGCGTACGGCGATCGCCGAGCTCCGCCGCATGGCGGCCGACGGCGCCGTCAGCGCGCCGGAACGGCTCGACGCCGCCGACAATCTCGGCGACCTCTTCAACACGCCGGGACCGGTCACCGCCTGGGACCTCTGGCAAGGGGACGCGGGTGAATTGACCGGGACTTGACGGCGGGCAGGGCGCTCGTACGGGCGCATCGGGGAACGTCCACCCGCAGTACCCGTGCACTACACCGGAGAGCGGTCACCCATGAGCGACGACCACGGTCACGCCCCCGAGGCGAGCGACTACGAGATGCGGCTCTGGAGTCGGGAGGAGCGCGTCCTGCGCTTCCCCTCCGACCGGTCGGTCGGGGAGCTGCAGATCCACGCCGTCGGGGACGACGAGCCCGTCCTGGTCGCCGAGGCCCGGGGCGAGGTCACGGTGCCCGCCGGGCACATGGTGTCGCTGGAGTGCGCCGACGACGAGGCCGCCGGGGACCTGGCGTTCCTGGACGACCTGCCCGACGACACCTTCGCCGGGTTCGCGGCCATGGGCGTCAACGGGGCGGGCCTGCGCCGGCTCGGGCGGCAGAAGGACCTGTTCCAGGTCATCCTGGAGGAGCCGCAGGCCGGGGACGAGGATCTCGCGGTGCTGGGACAGCTGCCCGACCTGGAGATCCTCGCGCTCGACGACGAGGGCAGCACGGGGGCCTGGCTCGGGGAGCTGGCGGCCACCTCGCTGATGCTGCTGGAGCTGCACCGGACCGAGACCGGGGCCGCCGCGCTGCACGGGATCGGGAAGATCGGCTCGCTGTACAACCTGAAGATCGTCACCGGTCTGCTGGACGCCGGCCGCCTGCACGAGCTGGGGGCGCTGCCCGACCTGGAGGCGTTCACCCTGTGGTCGGACACCCCGGTCGCCGCCTCGCAGCTGTCGTTCGCGGCCACCATGCCGGAGCTGAAGGTCCTGGACCTCAAGCGGCAGGACGGCTCGGACGTCCTGAGCGGCGCGGAGCGGCTGGCGCTGCTGAAGACGCTGCCGGAGGTGGACGTCAACGGGCTCTGGTACCCGGCCGGGGCGCTGGACTCGATGACGGCCGCCGACCTGGAGGACCGGGAGTCCAGCGGCGTGCGGGTCGTCGACGACGAGGGCGCGTTCGACCGGGTCCTGGTGGAGAGCCGGTTCGTGCTGGCCTACTTCACCGCCGCCTGGTGCGGGCCCTGCAAGCAGTTCGGGCCGCTGGTGGACCGGTTCGCCGACGACTACGCCGACCGGCTGTCGGTCGCCAAGATCGACATCGATGTGGCCCCGGAGCTGGCCGACCGCTTCCAGATCCAGGGCGTCCCCACCGTGTTCCTGCTGGAGCAGGGCGAGGTCGTCGGGTCCCAGACCGGGGCCATGCCCCGCAGGGACCTGGTCGACTTCGTGGAGCCGCTGCTGGGCGCGGGGCACGCCGCAGACTAGGCGGTGTTTTTGAAGTCCCGGCCCAGGGGGCTCGCTCCCTGACCGCGCCTTGGCGAGTGCCACATCGCTTCGCGATCTGTCCCTGCGGGGGCTCGCCTCCGGCATCGCCCCACCGGGACAGTTAGTCACTCGCGCGACGCCTGAGGTCTTTGAAGCAGGCCCTAGGCGAGCAGCGGGCGCAGGTGCTCGTAGGCCCACGACGCGAGGGTGGTCGGGGTCGTGCTCAGCAGGTCGCGAGGCGGTTCGGGGGCGAGGCCGCGCCCTCCGGCGGCCATGCCGACGATGCCCTCGATCGCGTCGTCGGGCAGCCCGGCCCGGCGCAGGCCGGCGCGGACGTCGTCGTCGGTGACGGCGTCGAGGCGGACGGGCCGCTCCAGCACGGTCGTCAGGATCTCCGCCACGCGGCTGAAGCTGAGGTCCTCGGGGCCGTAGACGCCCTGCACGTGCCGTCCGGTCCAGTCGTCGTTCAGCAGGCGGGCGGCCGCGACCTCCGCGATGTCGCGGGGGTCGACCCAGGGCATGGCCTGGTGGGGGTCGGCGGAGGTGGTCAGGACGCCCTGGGCCAGCGAGTCGGCCTCGAACAGCAGGTTGGTGAAGAAGTGGCCGCAGCGCAGGTGGAGCACGTCGGCCCCGGTGCCGTTCAGGCCCTCCTCGATCCGGCCGAGCGCGTCGATGTGCCCGGCGCCGTGCCGGAGCTGGGCGCCGCCGCTGCTCAGCAGCACGACGCGCTGGACATCACCGCCGCGCGCAGCCTCGATCAGCGGTGCGGCCGTTTCCAGCGAGGTCTCGATGGGGCGCGGGGAGGTGTGTGGGGTCGGGTCCACCCAGAAGACGGTCCGCGCGCCCTTGACCCCGGCGCGGACGTACTCGGCGTCGGTGAGGTCGCCGGGCACCGCGTCCACCGCGCGGCGCGTCGCCTCGTCCAGGCGGGACGGGTCGCGCAGCAGAAGGCGCGGCCGGGCGCCCGCCTGGAGCAGCAGCCGGACCACGCGGCTTCCCACGTGCCCGGTCGGGGTGGTGACGACGATGGTCATGCGGTCCTCCTCGTTCCGACGGTCGCCGACTTCGGAACGGTAGGAGGGCATCAGGTCAGGACATGACCTGATGAGACGGCCCCGCACCCGTGGGCGCGGGGCCGTCGCGGCTCAGCCGACCAGGTTGCCGGCGGTCACCGACACCTCGATCTCCTCGGCGCGGCCGACGCCCATGGCCTCGGCCATCTTGCGGAACGCCGCGGCGTCGTCGGCGCGGTTGCGGCGCTCCAGCGTGCGGGCCAGCGCCTCGTAGGCCCAGCCGTTGCCCGGGTCCAGCTCCACCAGGCCGCGCAGCGCCCGCTCCGCGCGCCCGAGCTGGGCGCTGTGGAAGTAGGCGCGGGCCAGCAGTTCGAGGGCGGCGCGGTTGGCCGGGTCGCCCTCGCTGATGGGGGCCAGGATGCGCGCGGCGGAGATGTAGTCCTTGGCGTCGAAGAACATCTGCGCGCGCTGGAACTCGTCGTAGGTGTTCATGGGGCGCCTCCCTCGGGCCAATGTGGTTGAACGTTAAACCAAAGGGCGGGCCCGTTTTGTTCCCTACTCCCCCACCTCGCTCCGCAGGCGCTCGCGCTCGGCCACCAGTGTCTCGATCTGCGAGTCGCGCTCCATGCGGGCCTCCAGCGCCTGCCCCGCGTCCCCGTAGTCCTGCGGGTCGTCGTTCGGAGCGCCCAGCTCCCCGCGCAGCATCTCCAGCGCGTCGTCGATCTCGCGGATGCGGGCGCGCTTGTCGTCGGGCGTCTGGTGCACGTCCCCGGTCGGATCGCTCATGTCCTTCTCCTGATCTCGCATTGTCCGCTGAATCCGTCGTCGTCCCCCGGGCGCGGCCCGGCCTCCAGCGCCGCGTCGACGGCCCGGCCCAGGGACGCCACGTCGTAGGAGCCCTCCTGGAGGACCCCGTTGACGAAGAAGGTCGGGGTGCCGGAGACCCCCGCGCGCTCGCCGCCGTCGAGGGCGGCGTCGATCCGGGCCATGTGGCCGGGCACGTCGCCCCACGGCCGCACGCCCAGCTCCCCGGCGTACCGGGCCAGGTCGGCGTCGGTCAGCGCGAGCTGGTTGGCGAACAGCAGCTCGTGCATCTCCCAGAACCTGCCCGCGTCCGCGGCGTCCTCGGCCACCAGCGCGGCCGGGAGCGCGTGCGGGTGGATCTCGCGCAGCGGGAAGTGCCGGAACACCACGCGCAGCCGGTCGCCGTACCGGGCGCGCAGCTCGTGCACGACCTCCTCGGCCTGGCCGCAGTAGGGGCACTCGTAGTCGCCGTACTCCACCAGCGTGACCGGCGCGTCCGCCGGGCCGCGCGCGTGGTCGGCGCCGGTGACCGGCGGCATCGGCCCGGGGGCGGAGCCGTCGTCGCGGCCGGTGTCCGGCGCCGCGCACGCCCCGCCCCTGTTCCACGCCAGCCGGAAGACCAGCCAGCCGAGCAGCGCCGACAGCAGCGACCCGGCCAGGATGCCGATCTTGGCCTGGCCCTGCAGCGCGGGGTCGTCGCGGAAGGCCAGGTCGGTGATGAACAGCGACACCGTGAAGCCGATGCCGGAGGTGGCCGCGCCGCCCAGCACCTGGCCCCACTGCAGGTCGCCCGGCAGGTCGCCCCACTTCAGCCGCAGCGGCAGCCAGGTGCCGACCGTGATGCCGACGAACTTGCCGACCACCAGGCCCAGCACCACGCCGAGGGTGACCGGCGAGGCCGCCGCCGCGCGCAGCGCGGCACCGTCCAGCTTCACCCCCGCGTTGACCACCGCGAACACCGGCACGATCACGTAGCTGGTCCACGGGTGCAGCAGCAGTTGCAGCCGGTCGTTGACCGACACCGCCTGCTGCACGGTGCGCGTCACCTCGCGGGCCTGCTCGGGCGTGGGGTCGCGGGTCAGCGCCTGCACCGCCTCGCCCGCCGCCAGCAGCTGGCGGTCGTGGGGCGCGTAGACCAGCACGGTGACGCCGAGCAGCAGCCCGGCCAGGGTCGGGTGGACGCCGCTCTCCACCGTGGCCACCCACAGGCCGAAGCCGAGCACCACGTACGCCGGGCCGCGCCACAGCCTGATCCAGCGCATCGCCACGATCAGCGCGATCAGCGCCGCCGCGATCGCCAGCGCCGTCCAGTTCAGCTTCTCGGTGTAGAAGACCGCCACGACCAGGATCGCGCCGACGTCGTCGGCCACCGCCAGCGTCAGCAGGAACACCCGCAGCGGCACCGGGCAGCGCGCCCCCAGCACCGCCAGCAGGCCCAGCACGAACGCGGTGTCGCTGGCCATCGGGATGCCCCAGCCGCTCGCGCCGGGGCCGCCCGCGTTGATCCCGTAGTAGATCAGCGCGGGCAGCGCCATGCCGCCGAGCGCGGCCACCAGCGGCACCGCCACCAGCCGGCGGTCGCGCAGCTGCCCGACCTTGATCTCGCGGGAGATCTCCAGCCCGACCACGAAGAAGAAGACCGACATCAGGCCGTCGTTGACCCAGTGCTTGAGGTCCAGGTCGAACGAGCGCGTCCCGAACTCCACCGCCAGCGTGGTGTGCCAGAAGGTCTCGTAGGCCCCCGCCCACGGCGAGTTGGCCCACAGCAGCCCGGCCAGGGTCGCGGCGAGCAGCACGCTGGTGCTGCCGGTCTCGGTGGCCAGGAAGGCGCGCAGGCCCTCGGGCACCACGCGCGGGGCGTGGGAGCGCTCGGTCATGGGAGCGGGCGGCTCACATCCGGATGACGGTCTTGCCGCGCGCCCCGCCGGCCCGGTTGCGGGCCAGCGCCTCGGGCGCGTCCCGCAGGGAGACCTCCTCGTCGATGCGGACCCGGAGCCCGCCCGCGTCGATCAGGTCGGCCAGGGTGCGCAGCAGCTCGCCGCTCGCCTCGTTCTCCATGTTCACGCCGCGGATCTCCTGCGCCTCCAGCGCGTCGGTGTTGAGCGCGTGCGCGGTGGAGACGACGGTCCCGCCCGGTTTCACCAGCGGCACGACCCCGTCCAGCTCGGCCTTGTCGCCGACCAGGTCCAGCACCGCGTCCAGGCCGTCGGGGACCAGGGAGCGCACCCGGTCGCCGAGCCCGCCGCCGGTGTAGTCCACGGTCTCGTCCGCGCCCAGCTCCCGCATCTCCTCGGCCGCCCCGGGCCGGGCGGTGGCGATCACGCGGGCGCCGTTCCGCGCGCCGAGCTGCACCGCCGACTGCCCCACGCCGCCGGTCGCGCCGAGGACCAGCACCGTCCTGCCCTGGTCGGCGCCGGCGATCCGCACGGCGTTCCAGGCGGTCATCGACGCGGTGGGCACCGCCGCGGCCTGGGAGTAGATCATCGCGTCCGGCATGGCGGCCAGCGTGCCGTCGGCGGACGCGACGCCGTACTCGGCGTAGCTGCCCAGGCCGCGCGACAGGTGCTGGAAGGTCCCGTAGACCTGGTCGCCGGGCCGGAAGCCGGTCACCTCCGCGCCGACCGCCTCGACCACGCCCGCGCCGTCGCTGCCCAGGATCAGCGGGAAGGAGTGCTCGACGGCGTCCTTGAGGATGCCGTCGGCGACCTTCCAGTCGAACGGGTTGAGCCCGGCCGCGACCAGCTTCACCAGCACCTCGCCCGGCCCCGGGTCGGGCCGGGGCAGGTCGGTGAACACCGGCGTGGCGCCGAACTCGGCTACGGCGACGGCTCGCATCGTGAGTCCCCCGATTCACCAGCGAAAAGATCCATCCGGAAGTCGATCTACCCCTTCGCGTTTCGTGTCACACAAATGACCAGGTCATCGGGGGATGGCGGGCTTAACGGGCGGGCGGGGCGGAAAGGATCAGCGCGACGGGGACCAGGACAGGGGGGACGGGGACATGACCGAACGCACGCCGCGGGACGAGGGCCGGGCGCTCCAGGACGACATGGGCGACGACGAGCAGGAGTTCGAGATCGCCGAGACCGAGCGCTACGTCGAGGACCCGCCCGACGACCTGGTGATCGAGGAGCCAGACGAGGGCCCGCTGGAGATCTCCGAGTACGAGCGCGAGGAGGCGCGTCCCGGCGACCGGACCCCCTCCGAGCAGGCCGAGGACTACGTGTCCGCCGAATCCGACGCGGTGCACGAGCTGCCGCGCCGCGAGCGGCGGATGGACGACTACGACCTCTGACCGGCGCCCGGAGGCCGCCGCCGCGAGCCGCTATGCCGCCCGGTCCGGACGCCCCTGCTTCGGCGGCCTGTCGGGCTTGAGGTCGCGGCCGTCCCGGCCGTCCCGTTCGCGCTTGTCGCGTTTGTCGCGCTTCTTGCGGTCCTTCCTGTCCTTGGGCCGCTTGGGCGGGTCCTCGCCCGAGCCCCGGCTGAAGTAGTGGCCCGGCGGCCGCACGAACGGGGACGCGGGCCGCCCCGCCAGCGCCGCCGCCATCGTGTCCTGCCAGATCGGCGCCGGGATCGTCGCGCCGAACACCGTCCCGTAACAGCGGCCGTCCATGCACAGCGAGGTCATCGGGTAGCGGTAGCCGCCGCGCGGGTCGCCCACCCACACCGCCGACGCCAGGTCGGGGGTGTACCCGGCGAACCAGGCCGCCGAGAAGTTGTCCACGGTGCCGGTCTTGCCGGCGGCGGGGCGCCCGATGCCCATCCCCCGCGCGGTGCCCTTGGTGAGCACGCCGCGCAGCACGTGGTTGACCGCGTCGGCCACGCCCTTGTCCATGACCTGGCGGCAGTCCGCCGACGGGATTCTGAGGTTCCGGCCGGCGGCGTCGGTGATCTGGTTGATGGCGACCGGCTTGCAGTAGCGGCCGCGCGCGCCGAAGGCGGCGTAGGCGGCGGCGAGGCGCAGCGGCGACACCTGGTTGAACCCGAGGGTGAACGACGGGTACTGCTGCATCGGCTTGCCGTTGGCCTGCCGCAGGCCGAGCCGCTCGGCCATCCGCACCGTCGCGCACAGCCCGACCTGCTTCTGCAGCGCCATGAAGTAGGTGTTGACCGAGTGGTGGGTGCCGGTGACCAGGCTGAAGGTGCGGCCGCCCTCGCCGTCGGCGGAGTTGCGCAGCGAGGCGCGCGGGTCGCCGACCCGCCGCCCCTTGCAGTCGCGGTACCCGGTCGGGGTGTAGCGGTCGGAGGCCATCAGGCGCGAGCCGAACGGCTGGTCCTGCTCCAGCGCCGCCGCCAGCGTGAACGCCTTGAAGGTGGATCCGGCCTGCATCCCGATGCTGGAGCCGTGGCTGGCGTCGGCGGCGAAGTTGATCCAGGTCTTGCCGCGCTCCTTGTCGGGGCCGAGCTTGCGGTCGACCGCCATGCCCTTGATCTGGCCGGTGCCCGGCTGGACCAGTGCCTGCGCGGCGGCCTTGCCCGCGGAGTTCTTGTGCGGCACGTGCCGGTCCACCGCGCGCTGGGCGGCGCGCTGGGTCTTCCAGTCCAGCGTGGTGCGGATGGTCAGGCCGCCCTGCTTGAGCAGCTTCTCGCGGGCCTTGGGGGTCTTGCCGAACACCGGGTTGGTGAGGATCTCGCGGTGCACGTAGTCGCAGAAGAACGGGGCCTTGCTGGACACGCACCCGTTGCGGACGCCCTGGAGCTTCAGCCCGAGCGGCCGGGCCTTGGCGCGCGCGGCGTCGGCCGGGGTGATCCAGCCCAGCTCCGCCATCCGCGCCAGCACCACGTCGCGGCGCTGCCGGGCCGAGCCGGGGTGCTGGGTGGGGTCGTAGGCGTAGGGGTAGCGGACCACGCCCGCCAGCAGCGCCGCCTCGGTGAGGCCGAGCTTGGCGGCGGGCTTGGAGAAGTAGCGGCGGGCGGCGGCCTCGATGCCGTAGGCGCCCGCGCCGTAGTAGGCGATGTTGAGGTAGCGGCGCAGGATCTCGTCCTTGGAGAACTGCCGCTCCATCGCCACCGCGTACTTCAGCTCGCGGATCTTGCGGGCCGGGGTGAGGGCCTTGGCCGCCTGCCGCTCGGCGTCGGTGTCGGCCTGGGTGAGCAGCAGGTTCTTCACGTACTGCTGGGTGATGCCCGATCCGCCCTGGGTGACCTCGCCCGCGCCCAGGTTGCTGGCCAGCGCCCGCGCGGTGCCCTTGGCGTCCAGCGCGCCGTGCTCGTAGAAGCGGCTGTCCTCGATGGCGAGGACGGCCTTGCGGACGACGGGCGCGATCTGGTCGAGCCGGACGTCCACCCGGTTCTCGTAGAAGAACGTCGCCAGCAGCGACCCGTCGGCCGCCAGGACGCGGGTGCGCAGCGGCACCCCGCTGGTCTTGAGGTCGGCGGGCTCCTCGTCGAACCAGGTGGCCGCGTCGCGCGTGGCGACCCCCGCCGATCCGGCGAACGGCAGCACCATCAGCGCCACCAGCACGCCCGACAGCGCGCCGAGCCCGGCCAGGCCGCGCACCGCCCGCAGCCGCTCGGCGGTGGTCAGGGCCGCGCCGCGGCCGCCCCGGCGGCGGGCACGTCCGCCACCACCGGCACCATCGCGTCCTCGAACCCCACCTAGCACGCGTTCAGCGTAAAGGCGGACACTCCGCCCGACCACCCCATCGGGGATCTTGAATGCTCTAGGCCGTCTGCTGCTGCTCCCACGCGCGGACACGATCGCGGAATACCCGGGATACCGCGCGCAACTCCGCCTCGGCGTCGACTCCCGCCGCCTGCGCCTCCCGTACCAGGGCGAACAGCCGCGAACCGAAGTCGTCCCCGGCGGGATCGAGATCGGCGGGGGCCTCCAGCCGGGCGGCACGGCGCTGGAGCTGGGCGGCCAGCGACAGCGACGGCTGGCCCATCGGGACGCCGTCGAACACCGACGCGTCCGCGCCGCTCTTGGCCGAGCGCTCGGCGGCCTTGATCTGCTCCCAGTTGGCGTTGACCTCGTCGGCCCCCGACACGGTCACGTCGGCGAACACGTGCGGGTGGCGGCGCACCAGCTTGTCCACGATCCCGGCGGCCACGTCGTCGATGGTGAAGGCGGTCTCGTCGGTGCGCTCGGCGGCCACCACCGCGTGGAAGGCGACCTGCATCAGCACGTCGCCGAGCTCCTCGCGCAGCGCGCCGTAGTCGCCCTCCTCGACGGTGTCGGCGACCTCGTAGGACTCCTCCAGCAGGTACTTCACCAGCGACTCGTGGGTCTGCTTGGCGTCCCACGGGCACTCGCGGCGCAGGGTGTCCATCACCTGGACCAGGTCGAGCAGCCGCGCGCCGGGCAGGTCGTAGGAGCCGTGCAGCACCTCGACCTCGACCGGGTCGTCGACCACCAACTGCCCGACCTGCCGCATGAGGCGCTCGTCGCCGTCCGGGTCGGCGATCCACAGCGTCGGGGTCCGCCGGGCGGACTCCACCAGGGCGCGCGGGTCGGGGTCGGTGACCTGCTCGGGGTGCACGCCCGCGTCGGCCAGGAAGGGCAGCAGCGGATGGTCGTCGCGGACGAGCACGCGCGCCGACGAGCGCAGCGCCTCCCACGCGGTCCAGGACAGCAGGCCGGGGGCCACCCGGTGCGTGGTCGCGAGCAGGGTCAGGGACGACTGCGGCATGGTCAGCGGATACCCGATTCGGTGTTGGACAGGCGGTACTTGACCGGCGCGATCTCGACCTGCTCGGGGTCGAACGAGCCGTAGCGCGGATTGATCTTGATCTTCATGCGCTCGCCGGTCCGCACCAGCAGGGCGTTCCAGCGCTCGCGGATCTGCGCGGTGGCCTGCGCGTCGGCCTGCTGGCCCGCCGGGGTCGCCGCGCCCGCGCCGAGCCGGCGCAGGATCAGCTCGCGCGTCGCCAGGTAGCGCGCGAAGTCCTGGGTGTAGCGCTTGGGCAGGCCGCTGGCCAGGGTGTGCGAGGACGCGCCGCCCTGCTGGTTCAGCACGCTCATGACCTGGTCGGTCTGGCCGCCGGTGACGGTCACGCCCGCGCCCTTGGCGGCCTCGGCGGCGATGCGGAAGTTGACCAGCGCGGCCAGCGCGTTGCGCACGTCCGACTCGGACTGGTCGCCCTGCTCGGGGTCGCTCGCCGAGTCGCGCATCTGGTTGGCGACCGGGTCGGCCCGGAACTCCTTCTCCCAGTCGGTCACCGCCGTGTTCAGGCTGGAGACGCTGATGCGGTCGTCGCCGATGATGGCGGCCGCGCCGGGCTCGGCCGCGCCGCCGCAGGCGGTCAGGGCTGCCGCGGCGGCCGCCGCGGTCGCGAGGATCTTCACGCGCACAACGTCTCCCCGTTGAAGCGATCGGTGGCTGTAGTGATCATTCGCGGGAATCCTAGGCGCGGGCCGGTTCCAGGAACAGGGCTTCGACCAGGTCTGTGGCCCACTTGAGCAGCTCTTGGTCGCGCAGCGGCCGTCCGCCGAGCGGAGCGGTCTTGGGCGTCGGCACCAGCAGCGTGCTGGTGGCCGGCTTGAGGATGCTCTTGGGGTACAGCCGCTGGAGCCGCACCTGCCGCGATTCGGGCAGGTCCACCGGGGCGAACTTGACGAAGTTGCCCTGCAGCCCGACGTCGGTGAGCCCGGCCTTGCGCGCCCGGGTGCGGAACCGGGCCACCTCCAGCAGGTTGAGCACCGGGACCGGCAGCGGGCCGAAGCGGTCCTTCAGCTCCTCGTGCACGGCGACGATCTCGTCCTCGGAGGTGATCGCGGCGATGCGGCGGTAGGCGTCCAGCCGCAGCCGCTCGCCGGGCACGTACTCGTGCGGCAGGTGCGCGTCCACCGGCAGCTCGACCTTGGTGTCGGCCGCGGTCTCGGCCGCGCCGCCGCCCTCCTTCAGGTCGCGGACGGCCTCGCCGACCATGCGCACGTACAGGTCGAAGCCGACGCCCGCCACGTGCCCGGACTGCTCGGCGCCCAGGATGTTGCCCGCGCCGCGGATCTCCAGGTCCTTCATCGCCACGTACATGCCGGCGCCGACCTCGGTGTGCTGGGCCAGCGTGGTCAGCCGCTCGTGCGCGGTCTCGGTCAGCGGCACCTCGGGCGGGTACAGGAAGTAGGCGTAGGCGCGCTCGCGGCCGCGCCCGACGCGGCCGCGCAGCTGGTGGAGCTGCGACAGGCCGTACATGTCGGCGCGGTCCACGATGAGGGTGTTGGCGTTGGGCACGTCCAGGCCCGACTCCACGATCGTGGTGGCGACCAGGACGTCGTAGTTCTTCTCCCAGAAGTCCACCATGACCTTTTCGAGCTGCTGCTCGTTCATCTGGCCGTGCGCGGTCGCGACGCGCGCCTCGGGGACCAGGCGGGCCAGGTTCGCGGCGACCCGGTCGATCGAGCGGACCCGGTTGTGCACGAAGAACACCTGGCCCTCGCGCAGCAGTTCGCGGCGGATCGCGGCGGCGATCTGCTTCTCCTCGTAGGGCCCGACGAAGGTCAGCACCGGGTGCCGCTCCTCCGGCGGGGTGAGGATGGTGGACATCTCGCGGATGCCGGTCAGGCCCATCTCCAGGGTGCGCGGGATGGGCGTGGCCGACATCGCCAGCACGTCCACCTGGGTGCGCAGCCGCTTCAGCTCCTCCTTGTGCTCGACGCCGAAGCGCTGCTCCTCGTCGATGATCACCAGGCCGAGGTTCTTGAAGCGGGTCTTGGACGACAGGATGCGGTGCGTGCCGACGACCACGTCCACGCCGCCCTCGGCGAGGCCCCGCACGGTCTCCTCGATCTCGGCGTCGGTCTGGAACCGGCTGATCGGCTTGACCGTCACCGGGAAGGCGCTGAACCGCTCGGCGAAGGTGGACAGGTGCTGCTGCACCAGCAGCGTGGTCGGCACCAGCACCGCGACCTGGCGGCCGTCCTGCACCGCCTTGAACGCCGCGCGCACCGCGATCTCGGTCTTGCCGTAGCCGACGTCGCCGCAGATCAGCCGGTCCATCGGGACCGGCTTCTCCATGTCGCCCTTGACCTCGTCGATGGCGGCGAGCTGGTCGGGGGTCTCCACGTAGGGGAAGGCGTCCTCCAGCTCGCGCTGCCAGGGCGTGTCGGGCGCGAACGCGTGCCCGGGGCTCGCCATGCGCGCCGAGTAGAGCCGGATCAGCTCCCCGGCGATCTGCTTGACCGCCTTGCGGGCCTTGCTCTTGGCCTTCTGCCAGTCGGCGCCGCCCAGCCGGTGCAGCGAGGGGGCCTCGCCGCCGACGTAGCGGGTCAGCTCCTCCAGCTGGTCGGTGGGGACGAACAGCTTGTCGCCCTTGGCGTACTCCAGGATCAGGTACTCGCGGGTCGCGCCCTGCACGTTGCGGCTGACCATCTCCACGTACCGGCCCACGCCGTGCTGCTCGTGCACCACGTAGTCGCCGGCGCGCAGCTGGAGCGGGTCGATGCCGCCGCGCCGCCGCGAGGGCATGCGGCGCATGTCCTTGGTGGAGGACTTCTGGCCCGACAGGTCGGTCTCGGTGAGGACGGCGAGCTTGACCGCCTCCCAGGTGAAGCCGTTCTCCAGCAGGCCGGTGGACACGTTGACCAGCGACGGCTCCGGCGGCGCGGGCAGGTCGGCCAGCTTGGCGCCCAGGCCCTCCTCGCCGACCAGCTGCACCAGGCGCTCGGCGGGGCCGGGCCCGGCGGTCACCAGGACCACGCGCCAGCCGCCGTCGATCCAGCGCTTGAGGTCGCCGACCACGCGGGAGGTGTCGCCCCGGTACGCCTCGGCGGCGTGCACGCCGAGGTCGAGGGCCTCGCCGCCGGCGTTCAGCGCGGTGACCGTCCAGCGGGGCAGGCCGATCTCGGCGTTGTGCAGCCGCACCTCCTCCAGGGAGCGGAACGCGGCGGCGCCGAGGTCGATCGGGGCCTCTCCCCCGGCGGCGGCGTTGACCCAGCTCGCCTCCAGGAACTCCTGGCTGGTGCGGACCAGCTCGACCGCGCGGGTGCGGATGCGCTCGGGCTCGCACACCAGCAGCGCCGAGCCCTCGGGCAGCAGGTCGGTCAGCAGCTCCATGCGCTCGGCGAGCACGGGCGAGAACGCCTCCATGCCCTCCACGGTGTCGCCGTCGGCGATGCGGCCGAGGATCTCCTCCAGGGAGGGGTGCTGCTCGGCCAGCAGCCGGGCGCGCTCGCGGACCTCGTCGGTCAGCGGCAGCTCGCGGCAGGGCGGGGCCCACAGGCCGTCGGGCGCGACCTCCAGCGAGCGCTGGTCGGCGGCCTTGAAGTAGCGGATCTCCTCGACGGTGTCGCCCCAGAACTCCACCCGCAGCGGGTGCTCCTCGGTGGGCGGGAAGACGTCCAGGATGCCGCCGCGCACGGCGATCTCGCCGCGCTTCTCCACCAGGTCGACGCGGTGGTAGCCGGCGTCCACCAGGCGGCGGACGGCGTCGTCGAGGTCGGTCTCGTCACCGCCGCGCAGCCGGACCGGCTCCAGGTCGGCCAGGCCGCCCACGATCGGCTGGAGCACCGCGCGGACCGGCGTGACGACCACGTTCAGGCGGCCCCCGGCCCCGTCTCCCGCGTTCGGGTGGACCAGGCGGCGCAGCACGGCCAGGCGCTGGCCCACCGTGTCCGAGCGCGGCGACAGCTTCTCGTGCGGGAGCGTCTCCCAGGCCGGGAAGTGCGCGACCCGGTCGGGGTCGAGCAGGCTGCTCAGCGCGGCGGTCAGGTCCTCGGCCTCGCGGCCGGTCGCGGTGACCGCCAGCACGACCCCCTCGCCCCCGTCCGCGGAGGCGACCGCCCGCGCCAGGGCCGCGCTCAGGATCGGCCACATCGACGGCGGCGCGACCACGTCGGTGTCCACGCGCGCCTGCGCGACCGCGCCGGCCAGCCTCTGGTCGGTGCACGCCAGATCAACAAGTCCAGAAAGCGTCATCTTCGCCCGCTACTCATCCGCCCCGGGAGGGACCGGCAAACCGCCTGGCACCTCTGCGCCGCCGCCCGCGCCCGATGCGGGGCAGCCCGAAAACCCGGGAATCGTCCGCGATCCCGGTCACAAGGTCCAGCCTACGCGCCCGCACGCCCCCTCGCGCGGGCGATGTCGACCACACCGGCGCCGCGAGCATGTGACACATTTCGGTATCATGTGCGACATCGATGTCTCAAACAGGACGAGGATGGCGCAGATGCGGAATGAGGAGGAGATCCTCGGCGCGGCGACCCGGCAGCTGAACGAGCGGCCGACGGCCTCCATGGCCGAGATCGCCGAGGCGATCGGGATCAGCCGGGCCACCCTGCACCGCCACTACGCCTCGCGCGAGGCGCTGCTGCGGGTGCTGGGCGAGCGCGCCACCGCGCGCTGGGAGCAGTCGCAGGACGCCGCCGGGATCGACGGGGCCGCCGCCTCCGGCGACCCCGCCCGGCTGCGGGAGGCGCTGCACGCGATGCTGGCCGCCTTCGTCACCGACGCCGACGAGTACGGCTTCGCACTGACCGACCACTTCCTGTCCGACCTGCCCGACCTCGTCTCCTGGGCGGACCGCCTGGAGGAGCGCGAGATCGCCTTCTACGCCGCCTGCCAGGCGGCCGGCGTGCTGCGCGCCGACCTGCCCCCGCGCTGGGTGAGCAACACCGTCTACGGCTTCATGATCGCCGTGCGGGAGAGCCTGCGGCGCGGCGACGTGGCGCGGCGCGACATCGAGCAACTGCTGATCACCACCTTCCTGTCGGGCGCCGGAGCGCGCCCCGGCGGGCCTTTGACATCCGGGGGAACCTCATGACGACCGCCAAGACTCCGGCGGCGGCCGCGGCCGCGGTCCCGCCGCCGGACCCGCGCCGCTGGGCGGGACTGGCGGTCCTGTCGGCGAGCCTGCTGCTCGTCGTCATGGACATGACCATCCTGAACGTGGCGCTGCCCGAGCTGTCGGCCGACCTCAAACCCGACTCGGTCCAGCTGCTGTGGATGGTGGACATCTACTCGCTGGTGGTGTCGGGCCTGCTGGTCACCCTGGCCGCCGTCGGCGACCGGTGGGGCCGCAAGCGCCTGCTGATCACCGGCTTCGCCATCTTCGGCGCCGCCTCGCTCGGCGCGCTGGCGGCCGACAGCCCCGGCGCGGTCATCGCGGTGCGCGCGCTGCTGGGCGTCGGCGGCGCGATGATCATGCCTTCCACGCTGTCGATGATCCGCCAGCTGTTCACCGACCCGCGCGAGCGCGCCACCGCGCTCGGCGTGTGGGCGACGATGGCGGCGGTCGGCGGCGCGCTCGGCCCGATCCTGGGCGGGGCGCTGCTGGAGCGGTTCAGCTGGCACTCGGCGTTCCTGGTGAACGTGCCGGTGATGGCGGTGGCGATCGTGGCCGGGCTGCTCCTGCTGCCCGAGTCGCGCACCCCCACGCCCGGCCCCTGGGACCTGGTCGGCACCGTGCAGTCCATCGTCGGCATGGTCGCGCTGGTCTACTCGATCAAGCACTTCGGCAAGGAGGGCTTCGGCGACCCGCAGGCGTGGGTCTCGGGGATCATCGCGATGGTGGCGCTGTGGCTGTTCGTGCGGCGCTGCCTGCGGCGGCCCGACCCGCTGCTGGAGGTGCGGCTGTTCCGCAACCGCGCCTTCACCGCCGGGACCGTCACCGCCCTCGCCGTCAGCATCGCGATGGCCGCCACCATGCTGCTGCTCGCCCAGTGGATGCAGCTCGTGCAGGGCTACTCGCCGCTGGAGACCGGCGTGCGGATGCTGCCCGAGGCGGTCGCCGCGATGATCGCCTCGCCGCTGGCGCCGGCCCTGGCCGCCCGGATCGGCGCCCGCACGGTGCTGGCCGGGGGCCTCGGCATCGCCGGGATCGGCCTGCTGGTGATCTTCCTGTGGCCGTGGGCGCTGGGCTACCCGGCGGTGGCGGTCGCGCTGACCCTGGTCGGCGTGGGCCTGGGCTCGCTGGCGATCGCCTCGGCCGTCATCATGGCGGGCGCTCCCCCGGCCAAGTCCGGCAGCGCCGCCGCCATCGAGGAGACCAGCTACGAGATCGGCGGCGCGCTCGGCGTCGCGGTGCTCGGCAGCATCGCCGCGGTCTTCTACCGCACCCACCTGACCCTGGACGACCTGGCCGCCGACGGCGTCACCGGCGCCACCGCGCACCAGGCACAGGAGTCGATCGGCGGCGCGATGGAGATCGCCCGGCACCTGGGCGAGACCGGCGTGCGCCTCGCCGACCAGGCCAAGGCCGCCTTCACCGGCTCGCTGGAGTGGACCGGCCTCGCGGGCGGCGTGCTGATGGTGGCCACCGCGCTGGTGGTGTGGTGGCTGACGCCCCGCGACCTGGACCTGGCGGAGGTGCAGCACTGACCACGCAGGGCGACACGGCCGCTACCAACAATGAGCAAATAGCGGACAGTCCGCACGCGTGCGATTACGCTGCGAGTTTGTGACCGAACTGCGCACCTCGCCGGTCAGCCACGGCGAACTGTTCTCCGAACGCGTCCGCCAGTACGCCCGCGACAAGCCGACATCGGAGCAGGTCAGCGTCCTGGAGGCCGGTTGCGGCTGGGGCGCCGGGCTCGACCTCGGCGGCCTCGCGCACCAGGTCGCCGGGGTCGACGTCGAGTCCCCCGAGCTGCGCGCCCGCACCCGGCGGCGCTCGGACCTGTCGAGCTGGCACCTGGGCGACCTGCGCACCGTGCCGATGCCCCCGCGCGCCTACGACGTGGTGTACGCGCCGTACGTGATCGAGCGGGTGCCGCACGCCGAGCTGGTGCTGGACCGCATTGTCGCCGCGCTCAAGCCCGGCGGCCTGCTGCTGGTCAGCCTGCGCGACCGCAACACCGCCTTCGGGTTCCTGGACCGCACGTTGCCGCCGGGGCTGCGCGAGGCGCTGTGGGGCCGGTCCGCCCCGGCGGGCGGCGGGGCGGAGCCGGTGGCGGCGCCGCCACCGCCCGCCGCCGTCTACGACCGGGTCGCCTCGCAGCAGGGGATGCGCTGGTACTGCGTGATGCGCGGCCTGGTGATCGCCGAGGAGCACACCTCGCGGCACCTGCTGGAGCCGCCGGGGGCCGCTTCCGGACTGGCGGCCAGGGTGTGCGAGACGGTCGCGGCGCTCAGCCGGGGGCGGCTCACCGCCGCCTACAGCGAGCTCTCCCTGGTGATCCGCAAGCCGGAGAACCGCTTCGCCCGGGTGATCTGAGCCACGCCGCCGGGGCGGGTGACCACATCCGTCCATCCCGGAGGGGGCGGGCGAGGTGCGGGCACCCCGCGCGCCTCGGTATTTTTCTGCGGAAAACCCTACTGACCTGGATCAGCCCGGCCACCCGGACCGGGCAGGATCGGAGACCGCGGTGACCGCCGAAGCCGGCCTTCCCGACACGCTGCGCGACCTGCCCGCCTGGACCCCCGACGGGGTGGAGCTGGCCGACCTGGAACTGCTGCTGGCCGGGGTGTACCGGCCGCTGGCGGGGTTCCTCGGCTCGTTCGACACCGCCATGGTCATCGCCGGCGGGCGGCTGTCGGACGGCACCCCCTGGCCCGTTCCGGTCACCCTGGCGGTCCCCAAGGAGCTGACCGCGCACGAGCGGCTGGTCCTGCAGGACCCCGAGGGCGTGCCGCTGGCGGTGCTCGCGGTCACCGAGGCGTGGCAGGACCCCACCACCCAGGGCTGGCGGCTGGCCGGGCCGCTGGAGCCGCTGCGCGCCCCGGCGCACGGACCGTTCCACCGGCTGCGCCGCCGCCCCGACGAGATCGAGCCCGCCGAGGGCCCCACGCTGGCGGTCGCGACCCGCGAGCCGCTGCACCGCAAGCAGCTCGGCCAGCTCCGCCAGGTCGCCGAGCGGCTCGGCGCGCGCGTGCTGGTGCTGCCGCTGCTGGGCGGCGGGCACGACGAGTCGCTGGTGCGGGCGCTGCTGGCGGTGCGCAAGGAGCTGCCGGAGGGGGCGCGGATCGTTCCGGTGCCGCTGCCGGCCCGCGACCTGGACGCCGGGCGCGACGTGCTGCTGCGCTCGCACGTGGCCGCCGCCTACGGGGCGACCCACCTGCTGGCCGAGGCCGAGGCCGAGGGCACCGCGATCCCGGTGGTGGTGCCCGAGCCGTGGGCCTACGACGCCGACATCGAGGTGTGGCGGCCGGTCGCGCGCATCGACCCCGACCACGTGCAGGCCGAGCTGACGCCCGAGCGCCTCGGCGAGCTGCTGGACCGGGGCGAGCCGGTGCCCGACTGGTTCACCCCGCCCGCCGTGGCCGCCGAGCTGGCGGTGGCCCGCCCGCCCAAGTCCTCGCGCGGCATCACCGTCTTCTTCACCGGCCTGTCGGGCTCGGGCAAGTCCACCGTGGCGCGTGGCCTGGCCGACGCGCTGGTGGAGCGCGGCGGCCGCAACGTCACGCTGCTGGACGGCGACGTGGTGCGGCGGCTGCTGTCGGCCGGGCTGACCTTCTCCCGCTCCGACCGCGACCTGAACATCCGGCGCATCGGCTACGTCGCGGCCGAGGTGACCCGGCACGGCGGCGTGGCGATCTGCGCGCCGATCGCGCCGTACGCGGCGACCCGCGCCGAGGTGCGCCGGATGGTGGAGGCGGCGGGCGACTTCGTGCTCGTCCACGTCGCGACGCCGCTGGAGGAGTGCGAGCGGCGCGACCGCAAGGGCCTGTACGCCAAGGCGCGCGCGGGCCTGATCCCGGAGTTCACCGGCATCTCCGACCCCTACGAGGAGCCGGCGGACGCCGACCTCGTCCTGGACACCTCGCGGACCTCGCCCGAGGAGGCCGTGGCCAGGGTGCTGGACCTGCTGGTGACCGGCGGCTGGGTGCGCGCCGAGTAGCCGGGGCGACGCCGGGGTCGCCGGGACGCCATCGCCTCCCACCGGCCCCGGGGGTACCGCGAGTTGGGGATGACCTTTACTCTGGTACACGATTTTTCCTATATAGCCGGTAGGTCATAGCGATGGACTTCGATTGGACGATGGCGCTGGGCTCGTTCCTGGTCGCCATCGTCGTGGGCCTGACGGGCATGGGCGGCGGCGCGCTCATGACCCCCATGCTGGTCACCTTCTTCGGCGTCAGCCCGCTCGCGGCCGTCTCCAGCGACCTGGTCGCGGCCGCGGTGATGAAGCCGGTCGGCAGCGCGGTCCACTACCGCCAGGGAACGATCAACATGAGGCTGGTGGGCTGGCTGTGCGCCGGCTCGGTGCCCGCGGCGTTCAGCGGGGTGCTGGTCGCCCGCGCGCTGGGCGACGGCGAGGGCGTGCAGCACGTCATCGAGATCGCCATGGGCACCGCCCTGCTCATCGCGGCCGCCGGGCTGGTGGTGCGGGGGCTGCTGGCCCGCCGCTCGGGCGCGCCCGACGGCGCCGGGGCCCCGGAGATCACCGTCCGGCCGCTGCCGACGGTGCTGGTCGGGGCGGTCGGCGGCCTGGTGGTGGGCATCACCTCGGTGGGCTCCGGCTCACTGATCATCGTGGCGCTGCTCGCGCTGTACCCGGCGCTGAAGGCCAACCAGCTGGTGGGGACCGACCTGCTCCAGGCCGTCCCGCTGGTGTGCGCCGCCGCGCTCGGCCACCTGCTGTTCGGCGACTTCCGGATGGAGGTCACCGCCGCGCTGCTGGTCGGCTCGATCCCGGGCGTCTACCTGGGCTCGCGGATCTCCTCGCGGGCGCCGGGCGGGCTGATCCGGCGCGCGCTGGCGTTCGTGCTGGTGGCGTCGGCGCTGAAGATGTTCGGCGTGCCGCTGACCGCGCTGGCGTGGATCCTGGTCGCGATGCTGGCGGCCTCGGTGGCGGTGTGGCTGGTGCTGCGCGACCGCGCCCCGCGCAAGCCCGAGACACCGCCTGCCGAAGCCCGCGAACCCGCCGAGGTCCGGAGTTAGCCGCCCGTCCTTTGCGGGGCCTATAGGCTGCATTGACCTTTGCGGGAACTGCGGTCTGGGCGGGGAAGCATGAGCAGTGAGTGGCGGCACGACACCGTCGATGTGCTGGGCCTGCGGGTCAGCCGGGTGGACGTGCCGGCGTTCCGGTCGTTCCTGCGGACCGCGGTCGCCGAGCGGCGGCGGCTCACCGTCACCTTCGCCAACCCCGACTACGCGCGCAAGGCCGCCGGCGACGCGGGGCTGCGCGAGCTGATCAACGGGTTCGACTTGGTGCTGGCCGACGGCTGGGGCGTGGTCGCGGCGGCGCGGATCTTCGGGCGGCCGGTGCCGGGCCGGATGGCCAACGACGACCTGACCGACGAGCTGTTCGGGATGCCGCACCGGGTGTTCCTGTTCGGGAACGCGCCCGGCGTCGCCGAGGAGGCCGCCGCCAACCTGGCCCGCTGGTTCCCCGACGTGACCGTGGCCGGGACCCGGCACGGGCATGTGGCGGATCCGGACGGGCGGATCCCGGCCGCGACCGCCGACGCGCTGGTCGCCGAGATCAACGACGCCAAGCCGGACGTGCTGCACGTCGGGCTCGGCACCCCGCTGCAGCAGCGGTTCGTCGCCGAGTACGGGGACCGGATCGAGGCGCCGGTCATCATCACCTGCGGCGCCTACTTCGAGCACCTGGCCGAGCGGCGGCAGTACTACCCGCCGTGGGTGCTGAAGCTGCGCGTGGGCTTCCTGTACCGGCTGGCGCGCGAGCCGCGCCGGCTGTGGCGGCGCTACACGATCGAGCTGGGCTCCTACGTCGCCAAGGTGCTGCTGCAGCGCCTGCGGCGGGGCCGGCAGGGCTGAGCGCGGCCCTGAGCACGGCCCCGGTCACACCCGGGCCGCCGCCAGCTCGTCCAGCAGGTCCGGCACGTCCGGGTGCGCCACCGGGTCGATCTTGCGCGCGAAGAAGGCCGAGCTGGCGCGCAGGTCGTCCAGGTGCGCGGCGGTGATCAGTTCGGGGTGGGCCTGCCGCACGCCCCAGGTGATGAACCGCTTGCTGTCGGCGGCGACGTCCAGCGCCGGGCGCGCGTTGAGCGCCATCGAGGCGATGAAGGTCTCGTCCGGGATCGGCGCGAAGCGCAGGTAGCGCAGCAGCGCCCGCGACAGCGGCGCGGCGTCGAACATCGCGTGCACGGCGGTGGCCGACAGGTTGAACCACATGTCGCCCACGTACAGGTCCACCCCCCTGCGGTAGGGGTGGCGGCGCCGGACCGGCAGCCCCACCGAGCGGTGGGTGAACGGCAGCCGGCGCTTGTACAGGTAGCGGTGCCGGGTCAGGGCCTGCCAGGGGATCACGTCCTCGGCCGGGTCGCCGATCTTGAAGTGCCGCAGGTAGGCGTCGTGCGGCGAGGCCGCCAGCTCCCGCTCGACGGCCCCCATCGAGCGGATCGGGTAGTCCTGCCCGGAGACCAGGAGCGCCCAGGAGAAGTCGGGCACGTTGTCCTTCACCCAGCGCAGCGACCGCCACTGCGCCTCGACCAGCGACAACCGCCCCCACTTCGGGGAGACCGGGTCGGGCACCAGCGCGACCTGCGAGGAGGGCTTGAGGCTGAGGGGCTCGCCGGCCGGGTCGTGGTGCACCACCGCGACCGTGTCGGTGCCCCGGGTCAGCCGGTCCACCAACCGGGACACCTGCTCGGGCCCACGATGCGAAAGCACGATGACCGCCACCGGGCCCATGACCACTCCTTCACCTTAAGACGCGGGAAACACGAAAGAGTAGATTGCCAGGTCAGCATGATTGGCGCCATAAGACCTCCTTAAGAGCATCGGTGGGAATAGTCGGGATGTGATAGGCAAGACCGACATCCCGCACAGTGATCTTCCGGAGCCTCCCCATGCGCCCCTGTATCGCCGTCCTCGCGGCCGCCACCGTGACGGTTTCCGCGGCGGCTGTCAGCACGTCCCCCGCCATCGCCGACATCCGGCAGCCCCGCGTGGTCTCCGCCGACCCCGTGAACTTCACCCCGCACGTGCTGGACGGCACCGTGCGGGCCATCGCCGTCGTCGGCTCCAAGGCCGTGGTCGCCGGCAGCTTCGAGAAGGTGCGCGAAGCGGGTAAGAACAAGCCCGCCGTCGCCCGGCACAACCTGTTCGCCTACGACCTGGCCACCGGCAAGATCGATCCGGCGTTCCGTCCGCGGGTCAACGGCACCGTGCACACGCTGCAGGCCGCCGCCGACGCCTCGGTCTACCTCGGCGGCACCTTCACCACCGTCAACGGCGCCAAAACCGGCACCCTCGCCCGCCTGAAGGTCCCCACCGGCGCGCTGGTCACCGGCTTCAAGCCCGCGGTCAACTACCGCGTCTACACGATGGCGCGGCGCGGCGCGCACCTGTACATCGGCGGCACCTTCACCAAGGTCGCCGGCAAGGCCCGCTCGGCGGTCGCGCGGGTCAACGCCAACACCGGCGCCCCCGACCCCGCCTTCACCGTCGCGGCCACCGACCCGCGCCAGGGCGCGCTGAAGGTCTACCGGCTCGCGGTGAACCCACAGAACACCCGCCTGGTCATCAACGGCACCTTCACCAAGGTCGACGGCAAGCGCCGCTACCAGATCGCCATGGTGGACACCAAGTCCTCCCCCGCCAGACTGACCTCCTGGTCCACCGAGCGGTACGCCACCCCGTGCAGCACCAGCTCGTTCGACACCTACATGCGCGGCATGGACTTCTCGCCCGACGGCTCCTACTTCGTGGTCGTCACCACCGGCGGCGTCCACGGCCCGGCCCAGCTGTGCGACACCGCCGCCCGGTGGGAGACCGACAAGTCCGGGTCGCGCCAGAACCCGACCTGGGTCAACTGGACCGGCGGCGACACCCTGCTGTCCACCTCCGTCACCGGGGCGACCGTCTACGTCGGCGGCCACCAGCGCTGGATGGACAACAAGTACGGCCTCGGCTACGCCGGGCCCGGCGCGGTGGCGCGGCCCGGCATCGCCGCGCTGAACCCCGCCACCGGCAAGGCGCTGCCGTGGAACCCCACCCGCACGCTCGGCCACGGTGTCGAGGCACTGGTCGCCACGCCCAAGGGGCTGCTGGTCGGCAGCGACACCGACCGGCTCGGCGGCGAGTACCACGGCCGGCTGGGCATGTTCCCGCTGTGATGGGCCGTTCGCCACTGGCCGTTCGCCGCGGCCCGTTCTGACCGGATACGGGCCATACCGGATGGGACTGGAAAGTTCTCCTGGGAACGGCGACGGTCTAGCCTGGCCGAGTCAACGGAAAGGGCCGGTTCGTGCACACCTCGAAGCACCACGACTCGTTCCCTGAGGGGCACCACCGCCCCGACGCGCACCGTTCGCTGCCCGTGCCGCCCGAGCGGCCCGCCGCCCCCAAGCGCTCCAAGGGGCCGCTGATCATGCTGACCGCGCTGGGCGCGGCGGCGGTCACCGGCGTCTCGCTGGGCGGCGCCGCCCTCACCGGCTCGGCCGCGCCCGCCTCCAACACCACCACGCCCGAGGGCGACCTCGTCGTGCCCGCCAAGGCCGACACCTACGTGGTGCGGGAGCGGCCCGGCGCCAGGTTCGGCGACGCGAAGAAGATCGCCGCCTCGGTGTGGCCGCGCTGGCACTCCGAGGCGTACGTGTCGTTCGTGGTCCCGCGCGGCGCCGAGCGCGTCCGGCACGCGCGGGTCGAGCTGACCTTCGACCGCTCGGCCAACCGGCCCGACCTGGCGGAGCTGCGCCTGCTGCTGGACGGCTGGTCGGAGTCCGCCACCGGCTGGGAGAACCGGCCGCTGCTGGGCCCGGTGCTGGCCACCGCCAAGCCCGGTGAGGACGGGCGGCTGGTGTTCGACGTGAGCGCCTCGCTGGACAAGCCGGGGCTGCACTCGTTCGCCATCACCAACCCCGGCAGCCGGTCGGCCGTCTCGGTGCACTCGCGCGAGAGCGGCGACAAGGGGCCGCGCCTGGTGCTGTCGAACCGGGCGCCGAGCACCGCGGCGCCCAAGCCGCCCGCCCCCGGCCCCACCGCCACGACCAAGCCGCCGGCGCCCGGGGCCGAGCCCACCTGGCAGGTCCCGCCCGCGCCCGACGCCAAGCCCAGGCCGGGCCGGCAGACCCTGTGCGGGGCCTCGCTCAACCTGCAGAACGGCGAGAACTTCCAGCAGGCCCTGGACCGCATGGACCGCGAGTACGGCGGTCTGGAGATGGTCCGGCTGTTCTACAGCGGCGTGCCGCCCGCGTGGCCCGGCCGCGTGAACGTCAGCAAGCGGCCGCAGGTCGTCTCGTTCAAGCTCGACCCCCGCGACGTGCTGAGCGGCAAGCACGACGCCGAGATGAGCAAGTGGTACGCGGACGCGCCCCGCGACCAGGACGTCTACTGGGTCTACTACCACGAGCCCGAGGACAACATCGCCAAGGGCGAGTTCAGCGCCGCCGACTACCGCGCGGCGTGGAAGCGGCTGCGGGGCTTGGCCGACAAGGCCGCCAACCCCCGGCTCAAGGCCACGCTGGTGCTGATGGGCTGGAGCACCCACCCCAACTCGGGCCGGAACTGGCGCGACTACTACCCGGGCCGCGACGTGGTGCAGGTGCTGGGCTGGGACGTGTACAACCTGACCTACGAGAAGGGCCAGTACGAGGACCCCGTCCAGATGTACGACGAGGTCATCGCGGTCAGCAAGGCCGAGGGGCTGCCGTTCGGCGTCGCCGAGACCGGCAGCTACCTGACGCCCGGCGACAGCGGTGCGCAGCGCGCGGCCTGGCTGCGCAAGATGAACGACCACCTGTCCAAGGCCGGAGCACTCTGGGTCGCCTACTTCGACCTGAACTGGCACTCGGGCGACTTCCGCCTCCAGGACGCCCCCAGCCGCCAGGCGTGGCGCGACTTCTGCTGACGGGGCCCTCCGCAGACGGCGAACGGCCCGGCCGGGATCCCTCCCGGCCGGGCCGTTCCGTCACGCCCTCAGGTCAGCTCTTGGGAGCCAGCACGATCGTCCACATCGCCGCGCGGCTCGCCGCGTCGGTGGTGGCGGTCTTGCCTCCGTAGGAGCCGGTCGGCACCGAGCCCTCGCTGTCGGCGACCAGCGCGGTGATCCGGCCGCTGCCCGACCCGATGCCGGTCCCCCGCGTCTGCACGCCCTGCGGCGCGGTCCACGCGGTGGTGGCCGACGACTTGTCGGCCCAGTACGACAGCGCCCACGAACCGGCCGTCGCGGCCGGCGCCGTCGGCGTGGTGTGCTCGGTCACCGCCGACGCGTCGCCGCCCTTGGCGACCGCCGCGACCGGGTCGGTCGTGTTGGTGCCCTCGTAGGCCAGCAGCCGGATGTCGGCCTTCAAGGTCGCGCCCAGCGGGATCTGGACCTGCGATCCGGCGTCGCCGGCGGCCGCCACGCGCTTCCACACCGTGGAGGACGAGCTGCCGACGGTCTGGGTGTCCACCTGCGTCCACCCGGCGGGCGGGGTCAGGGTCGCGGTGGCGCTGTTGACCGTCAGCACCAGGACCATGCCGTCGCCCGGCTGCACCGACGCCGGAACGGTGGTCACCGCGGTGGCGACGTTGCCGTTGCCCCCGTCGCCGCCCCGGTAGCCGATGCCGGTCCGGTTCGGCGCGACCGTCACGGTGTCGCTGCGGGTCGCCGTGGCGCCCTTGTCGTCGGTCACGGTGAGCTTGACGGTGTAGGTGCCCGCCGCCGCGTAGGTGTGCTCGGGGGTGGCTCCGGTGGCCGAGCCGCCGTCGCCGAAGTCCCACTGGTACGAGGCGATCGAGCCGTCGGGGTCGCTGGAGGCCGATCCGTTGAACCCGCACTTGAGCTGGTCGCAGTCGCTGGTGAACGCGGCCGCCGGCTTCTGGTTGGGCACTCCGGCGTACAGGAACACCGCCCGGCCGCGCCAGTCGCCGTTGGCGGCCAGGGTCGGGCTGCCCGAGGGCGCCCCGGCGGCGGAGAAGGCGACCTTGTACAGCTTCCCGTCGCCGTTGTTGACGTAGTAGAGCGTCCCGCCGGAGACGAACATGCCGCCCACCGAGGACCAGCTCATGCCGGGCAGGTTGCCCGTCGCGGTGAACTCCTGGGCGCCGACGACGCCGCTCTCGGGCGTGAAGCCCCGGTAGTACAGGGCCGACTGGCCGCGGGTGTAGTAGATCCGGCCGTTGGCGAAGAACATGCCCGCGATGTTCGGGACCTGGCCGTGCCAGGTGGTCATGTTCCGCAGCTGGTCGGCGGTGTTGATCTCGCTCGGCGCGCCCAGCGTGGTGCCGTCGTAGGACCGCCTGTAGAACTTGCCGTTGGACTGGCCGTGGTACAGCTGCCCGTTGACCATGAACGCGCCGCGCGCGGTGCGCCAGTCGAACCCGGCGGTGCCGTCGGTCGCCTCCGGCCCGGCCAGCAGGCCGTTGAACGAGCGGTGCCGCACGTAGTTGGCGCCCAGCGCGCTGGTCGAGCCCGCCGAGTACACGTCGCCCGGCAGCTCGCCGGTCGCGTTGGCCGGCACCCTGGTGCCGCCCGCCAGCGGGAACATCGCCAGCTTCTGGTGGGTCTCCCCGCCCGCCACGTCGGTGTCGCTGCCCATCCACAGGCCCTCTTCGGTGGCCAGCAGGTCGAACACGCCGACGCCGCGGGTGCGGCCGGGGTTCCAGGAGAACGGCAGGCCGTTGGCCGGGTCGAGCGCGGCGATGCCCTCGCGCGAGACCGCTCCCTGGTCCTCGACGTTGTTGCCGAAGGGGTTGTTGGCCCAGCGGAAGTGCCCGCCGACGTACACGGCGGCGTCGGTGATCTCCACCGCGTAGGAGGTGTCGCCGCCGGTGATGTTCACCCAGGTGGGCTGCTGGCCAGCGCCGGTCTTGCCGGTCTCCCAGCGGGCGTGGGTGTCGCACAGCCGGGTGGTGCCGCCGTAGGCGCCGGTCGTGGTGACCACGAAGTAGGAGCCGTCCGGCGCGAAGTCGATGTCGCGCATGTAGGTGTCGAACGAGGCCGAGCACTGGTCGGCGTAGCGCACGGTGTCCCAGTTGGCCAGCTGCGCCGTCGGGCCGGTCAGGTCCAGCATCACGATCTGGCGGCGGACGCTGCCCGAGACCGAGCTGAAGTTGCCGACCGCCACCAGCTTGGAGCCGTCGGGCGTGACGTCCATCTTGTAGACCTGGGTGACGCCGTCACCGGTCTGGGTGCCCGCGAAGCCGACGTCGACGAAGTCGTCGACCGCGCCGGTGTCGGGGTCCACGGTGGCGAGGGCCGGGCGGGCCTTGCCGCCGGCCTGGGCGAAGGTGCCGCCGACGTACAGCCGGCCGCCGGCCAGCCGCAGGTCGCGCACGCGCGCGTCGAACTGGGGCTTGAAGGAGGTGATCGGGGCGCCGGTGGCGGCGTCCAGGCGGGCCAGCACGAAGGTGCGCACGCCGTTGATGTAGCCGAAGTTGCCGCCGGCGTAGACCGACTTGCCGTCGGGCGCGGGCAGCAGGACGCTGACCTCGTTCTTGTCCACGTCGGGGGTGAAGGCCGGGTCGATCGCGCCGGTGTCGGCGTCGAAGGCGAACAGCCGGTTGCGGGTCAGCACGGGCTTGTTGCCGCCCGGCTCCTTGACCTGGGTGAAGCTGCCGGCGACGTAGATCTTGCCGCCGATCTTGACGATGGACTTGACCTCGCCGTCCTGCACCTGCGGCGTGTAGTCCACCGGGTCCGCGCTGACGATCCGGTCGTGCTCGGCCGCCGACGCCGCAGGGGCGGTGGCGGCCAGGCCGGCCAGCGTGCCCGCGGCGAGCGCCATGCCGGTGATCAATGCCCCGATTCTGCGCACGCGCATCCCACCTTCTCTGCACTGCGGGGGTAAAATTTGTGCCACTTGCGCACCAATGGCGGCTGGCAGGGGTCAAGGGTAGCTATCACCTCGCGTGGACCACCCACCAGATGACTAACTTTTCGGTTGCAACCGCGCGCGAATCGCACCAACCCCGCCATGTCGCGATGTTCCACAAGATCGTTGCGCCGCCCGGCTCCGGCGCCGGACCGCTGCGGGTACGCTTCCGGCCTGACCCGGGGGATTCGGACGACCGGCGAGGAACGGTGCGGCGGGCGGCACACCGGACGGGACGGCGCGCGGGAGAGCCGGCGGCACAGGGCGACGGGAGCGGGGATTGAGCGGGTTGCGGACGATCGCCGCGGGCGTGCCCGCGGCCGACGACCGGCTGCTCCGCGGGCGGCTCCAGCCCGGCTGGCCGCTGACGGTGGCGCTGCTGGGCTTCCCGGTCTGGTGGCTGCTGGGCCTGGCCAACATCATGCTGATCCTGATGGCGCTGCCCATGGGGATGCTGCTGTGGCGGCGGCGCCGCACCCTGTCGGCGCCCGGCGGGTTCGGGGCCTGGCTGTTCTTCGTCGCGTGGGTCGCGCTGGGCCTGGTCACGCTGTGGGCCGACGCGCCCGGCGCCGAGCCCGGCGGCGGCCTCAGCCGCCTGCTGGTGTTCGGCTGGCGGCTGGCCTGGTACCTCTCCTTCACCGTGGTGCTGCTCTACATCTGCAACCTCAGCGAGCGGGAGCTGCCCACCGGCAAGATCGGCCGGCTGCTGGGGTTCATGTTCATCGTGACCACGGTGGGCGGGCTGGTGGGCTCGTTCTTCCCCGGCATCCAGCTCACCTCGCTGATGGAGGTCGTGCTGCCGCACGGGCTGGCCAAGAACGGCTTCATCCGCGACATCATCCATCCCAAGACGGCCGAGATCGCCACCATCCTGGGGTTCGAGCAGTCGCGGCCGATGGCGCCGTTCGCCTACGCCAACACCTGGGGCGCGGCCTACGCCTTCTTCCTGCCGTACTTCATCATCACCTGGATCGTGCGGGCCCGGAAGCGCCGCCGGATCACCGGCATCGTGATCCTGCTGGCCTCGCTGTGGCCCGCGGTGTACTCGCTGAACCGCGGCCTGTGGGGCGCGCTGGCGGTGATCGGGCTGTTCGGCCTGGTCAAACTGGCCCAGGTCGGCGGCGCGCGGGTGCTCGGCTGGGCGGCCGCGGCGCTGGCGGCCGGCGCGGTGGTGGTGGCGCTGTCGCCGCTGCCCGGCCTGGTGCAGGACCGCCTGGACAACCCGCACAGCAACAACCGGCGCACCCTGCTGGCCGAGGAGACCACCCGCAGTGCGCTGACCGGATCCCCGCTGGTGGGGTTCGGGTCGACCCGCGACGTGCAGGGCGACCTCGGCACGGTGTCGGGCGGCGACCGGCCCGACTGCAAGGCGTGCGGCTCGCCGCCGCTGGGCACCCAGGGCCACCTGTGGCTGCTGGTCTTCGCGCACGGGGTGATCGGCACGGTCGCCTTCTGCGCCTTCTTCGCCGTGCGCTTCGCCCGGCACTGGCGCGATCGCGGCGCCTACTCGCTGGCGGGCTGCTGCGTGCTGCTGTCCTGCGGGCTGTTCATGATCACTTATGACCTGGTGGAGGTACCGCTGTACACGGTGATGATCGCGGTGGCGCTGATGTGGCGGGCCAAGCGCGACCTGGTCGCGGGGCCGGCCCCGGCCGCGGCGCGCAGCGCGGGGGGTTTCCGGTGAGCGCCTGGGTGGAGGCGGTCCGGGACCTGTGGCCGGGCGCCGAGGTCGAGGCGGTCACCGCCGCGCAGGCCGCCGGCCGGGCCTCGGGCGCGCGCCGCGAGCTGGCGTTCCTGCCCAACGCCCGCAGCCCGCGGCTGCTGGTGCCCGCCGGACTGCCCGGGGCCGCCGCCACCGCGCTGCGCCGCTACAGCCACGACCTCGGCGTCAAGCAGCGCGCCTCGCGCGGCCTCACCGCCGCCGCGGTGCGCACCGGCCTGCCCGAGCGGGCGCTGCGCGACCGGCTGCTGATCACCGGCGGCGGCGAGTCGGTCGAGGACCACCTGGCCGGGCTGCTGGGCCGTCCGGTGGTGGTCAGCCTCGGCCTGGGCACCGCCCGCGCCAACCGCAAGCCGATCCTGCACGTGGTGTCCCCCGAGGGCGAGCCGGTCGCGTTCGTCAAGGTCGGCGACACCGGGACCGCGCTGTCGCTCATCGAGGGCGAGGCCGCGGCGCTGGAGTACCTCGGCAAGCGCCCGCCCGCCGGCTTGGCGGTGCCCGAGCTGCTGCACCACGGCATGTGGCGCGACCTCGGCCTGCTGGTGCTGTCGCCGCTGCCCACCAGCGCGACCGGCTGGCGGCCGCGCGGCCGGGCGCCGGTCAAGGAGATGCGGTCGCTGTTCGAGGTCGGCGGCGTCCGGCGCTCGGCGCTGCGCGACAGCCCTTTCTGGAAGGGCATGGGGCGGGTCGCCGGCGAGCTGGCCGACCCCGCGCAGGCCGCCCGGTTCGGCGAGGTCGTCGCCGGGATCGGCGCCGCGTTCGGCGACCAGGTGCTGGACTTCGGCTCCTGGCACGGCGACTGGACGCCCTGGAACATGGCCTGGCATCGCGGCCGCCTCCAGGTCTGGGACTGGGAGCGCTTCGCGCGCGGCGTCCCGTGCGGCCTGGACCTGCTGCACTACCGCCTTCAAGAGGCCATGCGCACCGCGCCCGGCCCCGCCTACTCCGCCTGGCCCGCGGGCGCGCCCGCGCTGCTGGAGCCGCTCGGCGTCACCGGCGCCGCCGCCCAGGCCACCCTGCGGCTCTACCTGCTGGAGCTCGGCCGCCGCTACCTGATCGCCGCCCAGGGGCCGATCGGCGAGCCGCTGCGGCCGCAGGCGGACCGGCTCCTCGACCTGCTGCACGCCGACCTCGGGAGGATTCAGTGATCTCGCGCCGCGACGCCCCGCAGTGGGTCAAGGACGCAGGACGCACCGCGACGCGCGCCGGCGGGCGGCTCACCGCCGGGGTGCGGATGCTGCCCGACTTCCTCATGGTCGGCACCCAGCGCGGGGGCACCACCTCGCTGTTCCGCTCCCTGGCCCAGCATCCGGCGATCGTGCAGCCCAACTTCCACAAGGGCGTGCACTACTTCGACGTCAACTACCAGCGCGGGCTCGGCTGGTACCGGGGCCACTTCCCCGTGCGCGCGCTGGCCGAGCGCTCGGTGGACGTCAGGCCGCTGGCGTTCGAGTCGGCCGGCTACTACATGCACCACCCCCTGGCCCCCGAGCGGATCGCCAGGGACCTGCCCGGCGTCAAGCTGATCGTGCTGCTGCGCGACCCGGTGGAGCGCGCCCACTCGGCGCACAAGCACGAGCTGGCGCGGGGCTTCGAGACCGAGCCGTTCGAGCGGGCGCTGGAGCTGGAGCCGCAGCGGCTGGCCGGGGAGGTCGAGCGGATCAAGGCCGACCCCGCCTATCTCAGCCACGCCCACCGGCACCACTCCTACCTGGACCGCGGCCAGTACGCGGACCAGATCCAGGTGCTGTTCGACCGGTTCGGCCGCGACCGGGTGCTGGTCGCCTACGCCGAGGACTTCTTCGCCACCCCCGAGCCCGTCTACGACCGGATCATCGACTTCCTGGGGCTGCCGCGCTGGCGGCCGCCGTCGTTCGACCGGCACAACGCCCGGCCCGGCTCGCCGCTGCCCGACCACCTGCTCAAGCGGCTGACCGAGCACTTCGAGCCCTACGACGCCCGGCTGGCCGAGCTGCTCGGCGAGACCCCCGCCTGGCGCCGGTAGGGACGGCGCGGGCAGGAGCGGGACGGGGACGACGGCACCCGGACAGGTACAGGGACAGGGACGGGAAGCGACGACGGTGACCGAGGACGCGCGATGAGCAGACGACGGCCGCTGGGGCCCTCGGCCGTGGAGGCCGAGCCGCCCCTGGCCCCGGACTCGGTGCCGATCGCGCGCTACTACGGCACCGTGCGGCGGCACTTCCCGGCGCTGCTGGTGGCGCTGATCCTGGGGGCGCTGTTCGGCGTCGTGCAGAGCGCGACCGCCGACCGCACCTACACCGCCACCATCTCGGTGCTGGCGCCGCCGGTCACCCTGCACCCGGGCTTCGCCGCCGGGTCCAAGGACCCCACCCAGGCCCGGCGTCCCCGCGACACCACCATGGACACCGAGGCCCAGCTGGTGTGGTCCGACGAGGTGCTGAGGCGGCTGGCCACCTTCCCCGGGTTCCGGGCCGACCGCGCCGAGCTGAAGGACCGCATCACCATCACGGTGCCGTCCAACACCCAGGTGCTGACCATCGGGGTGCGGGCCGGCTCCCCCAAGGCCGCCCAGAGCGGCGCGGAGATCGTCGCCGAGACCTACCTCAACCTGCGCCAGCAGATCATGGGCGGCGTCCAGCAGCGCAACCGCGAGGCGCTCCAGCAGACGGTCACCCTGCTGGAGAAGCAGCTCAAGGCGCTGCCGGGGGACGCCTCCCAGCTCACCCGGCTGACCGCGCGCACCCGCCGTCAAGCGATCATGAAGCAGATCGGCGCGGTGGAGAAGCAGCTGTCGGGTCTGGAGGCCAAGGCGGTGCAGCCCGGCGAGGTGCTGCGCGGCGCGCGGCACCCGGCCACCGCCGACGACCCCGGCCGCGACGTCAAGCTGGCCAACGGCCTCGCCCTCGGCCTGCTGGGCTGGCTGCTGTACGCGCTGCTGCGCGACCGGCGGCCGCGCCGCATCCGGCGGCCCGCCGACGTGCGGCTGCACAGCCGGCTGCCGATCATGGTGGAGGCCGCGGCCGGGGACGCCGGGCACCGCGAGGTCTGCCGGCGGCTGCGCAACCTGGTCTTCGACGCCGAGGCGTCCACCGTGCTGGTGGCGGGCGTCCCGGCGGCGGCCGGCGCCGGCATCGCCCACCAGCTCGCCACCCTGTGCAACGAGGGCGGGTCCGCCACCACCCTGCTGCGGCTGCACGAGCACGGCCGCTCCACCCAGGAGACCGCCCCGCCGCGCACCGACTTCCCCGTCCGACTGGTGCGCACCGACGACGGCGACCGCAGCCTGTCGCACGCCATCGCCAAGGCGGGCCGGGAGTCGGCGATCGTGGTCATCTCCGCTCCCGAACTGGACAGCGCCGACACCGTCAGCGCCGCCGCCGCCAGCGACCTGACCCTGGTGGTGGTCGAGCGCGGCCGCGCCCTGGACCGCGAGGTCGCCCGGGGCGTGCTGGCCCTGGACAAGTCCGCCACGCCCGCGCGCGGCATCGTGCTGACCGCCCCGGAGCCGATGTGAGCGGGCCTCCGGAGGGGGACGCCGGGTGCACGCGGGCCGGCGCCCAGGTGACGCGTGCGTTCATACGAACACAACCGCGCCCTTGTCAAGGGCGGATAAAGTCATGAGCCGTAGTCCGCAAAATTCCGGTTGGATCAAGGAAAGGTACCGACGTGGCAGCTGATCAGGCAGCCGAGCCCCAGGGCCAGTTGCTGGCGATCTTCCGCCGGTACGCCCTGCTCATCGGCCTGCTCGCCGTCCTGGGCGGCGCGGCGGGGGCGGGGGCCGCGATGATCCTGCCGGCCCCCTTCACCGCGACCGCCACCGTGCTGGTCAGCCCGCTGGAGGGCAACCCCTACTCGCCCCAGGGCCGCGGCGACGACCTGATCAACCTGGAGACCGAGGCCCAGCTCATCAGCACCGACACCGTCGCCAAGCTCGCCGCGCGCAGGCTCGGCCGCGCCCCCGGCGGCAACGTCTCGGTCACCGTGCCGCCCAACACCCAGGTCCTCAACCTGACCTACACCGCGGGCGGCGCGCAGGAGGCCCGCGGCGGCGCGCAGGCGTTCGCCGAGTCGTACCTGGACTACCGCAAGCAGCGCGCCCAGGCCGTGGTGGACGGCCGGCTGAAGAAGCTCCAGGACCAGTCCAAGCGGGTCGAGCGCGCGCTGCGCACCGCCAACCAGGAGATGCGCGGCGCCACCGGCGCGCAGCGCGCCTACCTCAGCCAGCGCATCACCGCCTACACCAACCAGCTCGGCGTCATCGACGAGCAGGCCAACGACATCGGCAGCACCCCGATCAACGCCGGCCAGGTCATCACCCCCGCCGGACTGCCGGCCGGGTCCGGCGGGATGCGCATGGTGATGTTCGCCGGCGGCGGCCTGGCGGCCGGGCTGGTGCTCGGCGTGCTGATCATGCTGCTGCGCGAGCGCGTCAACCAGCGGCTGCGCGACGCGGAGGGCATCGAGGCGCTGGGCGTGCGCACGCTCAGCACCATCCCGCCCGGCGACCCGCTGGCCCTGGTCAGCGCGCCCAAGAGCGCGGCCGGCGAGGCCTACCGGCGGCTGCGCGCCGCGGTGGTCGCGACCGCGCCCAAGACGCCGGTGGCGATCCTGGTGAGCAACGCCACGCCGGGTTCCGGGGCGCGGCGGCCGAGCGCCAACCTCGCGGTGTCCCTGGCGTTCGCCGGGGCCGGCACCATCATGATCGACGCGACCAGCGAGGACGCCGACCTCGCGGAGCTGTTCGGCCTGCAGGCCGGCAAGGGCCTGTCCGACGCCCTGCTCCAGGGCACCGACCCGGCCGAGCTGCTCGTCCAGGCCGACTCCCACCTGCGGCTGCTGCCGCGCGGTCCGCGCGCGGCCGAGGCCGCGCACCGGTTCAGCGGCCCGCGGATGCGCGAGGCCGTCAAGCTGCTGCGCCGCCGCGCGGACTTCCTCATCATCAACGCGCCGAACCTGCACGACGCCGACGCCCAGGCGCTGATGACCTTCGTGGACGCGGTGATCCTGGTGGTCGACCGCGGCGTCACCACCCGCCAGGAGCTGCGGCAGGCCCACATCGAGGCCGAGCGCGCCGGCGTCACGGTGCTCGGCGCGGTGCTGGAGCCCGCCGACCCCGGCGGCAAGCAGCGCGCCCGCCAGCAGCCCGCCCGGCCCCCGGCGCGTCCGGCCGCCCGCCCGCAGGCGGTCGCGCCCGCGGGCGTGCAGCCCGCCCGGCCTCAGCGCACCCCCGAGGTCGAGGCGGCGGTGTCGTGGGCCGAGGAGTCGCCCGGCGAGGCCGCGCAGGACGGCTCCTACTGGCCCGGCACGTACGGCGCCGACAAGCCGGTCGCCTCCGCCGAGACCGGGCGGCGTCCCGCCAAGCCCTCCCAGCCGCGCGTGCCGGCCCCGGTCGAGGACGCCGACGCCGCCGAGGCGCCCGCGAACAAGACCCAGCCGCACCGGGTGGTCGACGTGGACCCGTCGGCCACCAAGACGCAGGAGGACGTGTCCAAGTACGTGGAGGACCCTCCGGACGAGGCGGGCCCCGAGGCCGGCGCCGAGGTCGCGCCCCGCTACTCCAAGAACCACCACAAAGCCGGTCGGCATGGCGGCTCCTGAGGCCGCACCGGCCGCAGGCGGCCCCAACCTGAACAAGCTCGCGCGCGGCGGCGCCCTCAACCTGGTGGGCGCCGCGGTCGCCGGAGTCCAGGGCCTGGCGCTGGTCTTCCTGGTCGCGCGCCTGTACTCGCAGCAGGTGGCCGGCGCCTTCTTCGCCGCCACCTCGCTGTTCCTGATCCTGGCCGCGGTCGCGGGGATGGGATCGGACGCGGGCCTGCTGCGCTGGATGCCCCGGCACCTGGCGCTCGGCCAGTCGGCCTCGGCCCGCCGGATGGTGCCGATCGCGCTGGTGCCGGTGGTGGGCGTCGCCGCGCTGGCCGGGCTGTTCCTGGCGCTGGCCGCGCCGTGGCTGTCCACCAGGCTGGGCGCCGAGGACTCCCACCAGGTCGTGGGGATGCTCCGGGTGCTGGCGGTCTTCCTGCCGATCGCCGGCGCGCACGACGTGCTGCTGGCCGCCACCCGGGGCCACGGATCGATGCGGCCCACCGTGCTGGTGGACAAGATCATGCGGCAGACCCTCCAGGTGGGGGGCGTGGTCGCGGCGGCGCTGCTGACCGACCAGCCGGTGCTGCTGGCGCTGGCCTGGGTCGCGCCCTACCTGCCCTGCCTGCTGGTGGCGGCGGTCTGGTACCGCCGCATCGCCGGTCCGGCGTCCCGCGTCACCGGCGACCCGGCCCCGCTGGGGACGCTGGCCGGGGAGTTCTGGCGCTTCACCGGGCCGCGCGCGTTCGCGCAGATCTGCCAGACCGCCTTCCAGCGCGTGGACATCGTGCTGGTCGCGGCGCTGTCGTCGGCGGAGGACGCGGCCGTCTACACCGCCGCGACCCGCTTCATCGTGATCAGCCAGCTCGCCACGCAGGCGGTGCAGAACGTGATGCAGCCCGCGGTGAGCCGGCTGATGGCGCTGGACGACCGGCCCGGTGCGCAGCGGATCTTCTCGGTGTGCGCGTCGTGGAACCTGGCGCTGACCTGGCCGGTGCACCTGACCATCGCGGTCGGCGCGCCGCTGTACGTGGCGTCGTTCGGCGACGGGTACGCCGGGTCCGGCCAGGTGGTGACCGTCATCCTGGCGATGGCGATGCTGGTGGCGACCGCCACCGGCGCCCGCGACGTGATGCTGCTGATGGCCGGGCGCAGCGGGCTCAGCCTGGGCAACCAGAGCGCCGCGCTGGCGGTGAACCTGCTGCTGAACGTGCTGCTGATCCCGCCGCTGGGCATCGCCGGGGCCGCGCTGGCGCGTGCGGGCGGCCTGCTGACCCGCACGCTGCTGGCGCTGTTCCAGGTGCGCCGCATCCTCGGCATGAGCCCCACCGGCAACGGCCTCGCCTGGGCCGCCGGGTCGGCGCTGCTGGGCTTCGGCGCCGTGCCGCTGCTGGTCAGGCTCGCCTTCGGGTCGAGCCTGCCGGCGCTGCTGGCCGGCCTGCTGCCCGGCGCCCTGCTCTACCTCGTCCTGATGTGGGCGGGCCGGGAACGGCTCGCCCTGACCGCCTTCGCCTCCCTGCTCCCGGGGAGGCGCGGCCGCGGCGGCCCGGTGCCGCCGCCCGCCGACCAGACCCCTGCTAGGAGCGTCCATGTCCACCCCCATTGACCAGATCAGGCGCCGGTCGCGATCCGCGCTGCGCAAGACGGGCCTGGCCCCCAGCGGTCCGGTGTACGGACGGCTGGTGGACGCCGGGCGGTCCCTGCCCATCCCCGTCGGAGCGCGGGTGGCGGTGTCCAGCACCGTGCTGCGGCGGCCGTGGCGGGTGCCGGTGCGGCTGGACCGGATGCTGGTCGGCGCGCAGGGCGGCTGGACCGCCCGCGAGTTCGCCGAGCGCACCGGCGACCTGCTGTGGCCGTCCACGCCGTTCCTGGAGGGCCCGCACGTCGCGCTGCTGAAGCTCGCCGACGAGAAGGGCGAGCTGAGCGACGAGGAACTGCTGGAGACGCCGTACGTGCGGCTCGGGCTGCGCTGCATCGAGGCGGGCGGCGACTACTTCGGGGCGACCACCGAGGCCGGCGTGGTCCGCGCGGCGCGGGTGTTCATCGGCCGCTACCGGGGCGAGCAGGCCCCGGACGGGCCGCTGCGCCCGCAGCAGAGCGGCGCGGCCGACCCCGTCCTGGTCGCACCGGTGCGCGGCTCGGACCGCTACCAGATCCTCGACGGCCACCACCGGCTCGCGATCGCCGCGATGAGCGGTGCGACCGGGGCGCACGTGGTCGCCAAGTGGCTGCCGGTCACCACTCCCCTGCAGGACCTGCTGCTCAAGATGAGCTGGCTGGACGGCACGCACGAGCTGTACCAGCCGATCGACGCCCCCGAGCTGCGCGACTCGTGGACCACGGTCCGCAAGTGCACCGACCGGCTCGACAAGATGACCGCCTTCCTCGCCGAGCGCGGCGTCGACGGCGGCTACCTCGACGTGGCGAGCTGCTACGGCTGGTTCGTGTCGCGGATGGGCGAGGCCGGGTTCGACGCCGAGGGCATCGAGCGCGACCCGCTGGCGGTCCCGCTGGGGCGGGCGGTCTACGGGCTGCCCGAGGGCGCCATTTCCACCGGCGATGCGGTGGAGTTCCTGCGCGGCCGTCCGGCCCGCGCCTGGGACGTCGTGTCGTGCTTCAGCCTGCTGCACCACTTCGTGCTGGGGCGCGGCAGCGTGGACGAGGTCGAGCTGATCAAGCTGCTGGACCGGGCGACCGCGCGGGTGCTGTTCTTCGACACCGGGCAGGACAACGAGACCTGGTTCGCCGAGTCGCTGCGCGGCTGGAGCCCGGAGCGGATCGCCGCGTTCCTGCGCGAGCACACCAGCTTCGACGAGATCGTGGACCTCGGCCCGGACGAGGACGCCGTGCCCCCCTACCAGGACAACTACCGGCGGCATCTGTTCGCCTGCGTCCGCACCTCATGACGCGGGCGCGCGGAACGGCGGCCCTGCTGGCCGCGTCGGCCCTGGCCGCCGCCGCCTGCCAGGGCGGCAGCCCCTCCAAGGCGGCCCCGGCGCCGGCCCCGTCCCCGGCGGCGGCCGGCAGCGTGGGGGGCGCGGGCGGGGTGTGGACCTCGGGGTACAACTCCAACGGCCAGCTCGGCCGCGCCTCCGACGACGACATGGACGTCTCGCTCGCCGCCGTCACCGGTCCCGGCGGGCGCGGCACGCTGCGCGGCGCGGTCGCGGTGGCGGGCGGCGGGCGGCACTCGCTGGCGGTCCTGGCGGGCGGCCGGGTGGTCGCCTGGGGCGCCAACGACCACGGGCAGCTCGGCGACGGCACCGTCCGCGACAGCCGCGTCCCGGTGCCGGTGCGCGCTCCCGACGGCGCGCCGGGCGAGCTGAGCGGCGTCGTGGCGATCGGCGCCAACAGCGACTTCTCCATGGCGCTGCTGGGCAACGGCAAGGTCGTCACCTGGGGCGAGGGCAAGGCCGGCCAGCGCGGCATCGGCAAGAAGACCGCGCCGCGCACTCCGACGACCGTGCTGGCTCCGGACGGGCGCAAGCCGCTGACCGGCGTCCAGGCGATCGCGGTGGACGGCCGCACCGAGCTGGCGCTGCGCAGGAACGGCGAGGTGCTGGCGTGGGGCGCCAACACCTACGGCATGGTCGGCGACGGCACGACCAAGAACCGGCCGCTGCCGGTGCCGGTGCGCGGGCTGGACGGCGACCCCAAGCTGACCGGCGTCTCCCGCCTGTCGATCGGCGGCCAGCACGGGATGGCGCTGCTGCGCGACGGCCGGGTGGCGTCGTGGGGCCGCAACGAGCTGGGCCAGCTCGGCTCCGGCGACCGCACCGGGCGGCTCGCGCCCGGCCTGGTCACCGGGCCCGGCGGTAAGGGCGCGCTGGACGGCGTGGTCGCGATCTCCTCGGCGGAGAAGCACAACTACGCGCTGCGCCGCGACGGCACCCTGGTCTCCTGGGGCAACAACACCGCCGGGCAGCTCGGTGACGGCACCCTGGCCGTGCGCACCGCGCCGGTGCGGGTCAAGGGCGCGCACGGATCGGTGCTGCGCGGCGTCACCCAGGTGTACGCGGGCGAGGCGTACGGCGTGGCGGTCCTGTCGGACGGCTCGCCGGTGTCATGGGGCGCGGGCGGCAAGGGCCAGCTCGGGTCCGGCAACCGGGTGCCGCGCAGCCGTCCGGGGACGCTGGTGATGGCGCACGGCGACACCCCCGGCAACGTGCTGATGGCGGGTGTCGGCGAGCGCCATCTGATCCTGCTGCTGCGTCCCTAGCCGTTGTGCGGGGGCTGGGCGGGGGGCCGGGGCGCGTCGTCGCCCGGCCCCGCCGCCCGGCCCGCCACGGCCTTCTCCGGGCCCGGCGCGGCGGGCTTCTTGCGCCGCTTGAGGAGCACGAACGCGCCCGCGCCGGCCACCAGCAGCAGCACGGCGGCGCCGCCGGCCAGCATCAGGGTGTTGCTTGAGGACTTCTCGGCCTCCTTGGCCGCCTGCTTCTCGGTCTGCTTCTCGGCCTTGGAGCCGCTGGCCGGGGCCGGCTTCTCCTTCTCGACCTCGGCGAGCGTGGCCTGCCGCGCCTTGGCGGGCGGCTTCTGCGGCGAGGTGGGCAGCGTGCGGATGAAGGTGACCAGGGCGATGTCGGGGCGGGCCTTGTTCGCCTTCACGGCCTTGGCGTAGGCGTTCTTGACCTGCGCGGCGGGCAGGGTGTCGGAGGCGACGCGCAGCTGCTCCCCGGCCAGCACCGCGTAGGTGCCCTTGCGCTCCAGCTTGGCGGGGAGCTGCCTGAGGATGGCGGCCGCGTCGTTTCCGGCGGGCACCACCGCGACGAAGACCGGCACCGAGCGCTCCTGGGAGTCGCGCAGCGCGTCCTGCGCCTTGTCGGACTTCAGGTAGCGGGCGCGGGAGTCGACGTAGTAGCCGCTCTCGGTGATCGACTCGGCGACGGCGTCGATGTCCACGCCCGCAGCGCGGGCCGGGCCGCCGGTCAGGGCCGCCAGCAGGGCCAGCGCCAAGGCCGTCGCGGCGGCCAGCGCCCCGGTGCGGCGGAGGTTGGTGTCCACGGGGGTGGGGTTTCCTTTCCGAGGTCTGTGGATCGGGTCGGACGAGCAGGTGGTCACGGGGTCGGGCGCGGGGTCAGATGCCGCGGCCGCGGGTGTGCAGGGCCAGCAGGACCCGCTTGCCCGAGACCGCGCCGGAGGCGACGGCCAGCGCGAACGGCACGCGCCGCTCGGTGGGGTTGGCCTTCAGCGCGCGGGCCGACCAGCGCAGCGCGTCCCGGCGGCGCCCCACGGTGGCGCAGCCGAACGCGAGCTGCCCGTAGACGCGGCCCGCCGCGCCCGGCTCCCGGCCGATCTCGGGGTAGTGCTCCAGGAACCACTCCAGGGCGGCGACCTTGGTCTCCCACGCCTGGGCGTAGTAGGAGGTGAGGCCCCACAGGACCCGCACGTAGGGCACGTCCACGTTCACGATGGGATGGCGGCGGGCCGCGCGCAGCGCCAGGTCCCAGTCCTCGCCCTGCGCGCCGGGGATCGACTCGTCCACCATCCCGATGTCGATCAGCGCCTCGCGGCGGGCCAGGTAGGTCGAGGAGTGCACGCTCATCATGCGGTCGCGGATCAGCGCCCGGTAGGTGACGCGGTCGGTGTCGGCGAGGCGCGGCAGCTCGCGGCCGTCGAAATCGATCATGATGCCGGTGCTGGACAGCACCGCCTCGGGCGCCCGCTCCAGCGCCGCGACCTGCGCGGTGAGCTTGCCGGGCAGCCACTGGTCGTCGTCGTCGCAGAACGCCACCAGGTCGGTGTCCAGCGCCAGGACGCCGCTGTTGCGCGCCCCCGCCAGCCCCGGCCCGCGGGTGTTGGCGATGACGGTGACGCGGTCGGAGGCGAGGCTCTGGTCGGGCTCGGCCCGGTCGTAGACCACGACGGCGCGCAGCTCGCCGGCGTAGTCCTGCGCCAGGACCGACTCCAGCGCCTTGCGCAGCAGTTCGGGGCGGTCATGGGTGGGGAGCACGACTCCGACGGACGGGGGCATCGGGGACCTACCTTGCTTGCGGGATCGAACGGACCAGACGGGCCGTTGTTCATCATGCCCGCACCGAGCGGGTCAGTTCGCCACTTCGGCGTCCTTGGCACCGGTCCGGACGAGGGGTTCCCACCAGGCGCGGTGCTCGGCGTACCAGGCCGCGGTCGCGGCCAGCCCCTCGGCGAAGGGGACGCAGGGGCGGTAACCGAGCGCTTCGATCTTCGCGCCGGACAGCGAGTAGCGGCGGTCGTGGGCCTTCCGGTCGGGAACGTGCTCCACCCGGCCCTCATCGGCCCCCAGCAGCGCCAGCAGCCGCCGGGTGAGGTCCAGGTTGGTCAGCTCGGCGCCGCCCGGCACATGGTAGATCTCGCCCGGCGCGCCGCGTTCGGCGACCAGGTGCACCGCGCGGCAGTGGTCGGCCACGTGCACCCACTCGCGGACGTTGCGGCCGTCGCCGTACAGCGGGACGGTCCGGCCCGCCAGCAGCCGGGTGGCGAACAGCGGGATGATCTTCTCCGGGTACTGGTAGGGCCCGTAGTTGTTGCCGCTGCGCGTCACCGACACCGGCAGGCCGTGCGTGCGGGCGTAGGCCAGGGCGACCAGGTCGCCGCCCGCCTTGGAGGCCGCGTACGGCGAGGACGGGGCCAGCGGCGCGTCCTCGGCCCACGAGCCGTGCTCGATGCTGCCGTACACCTCGTCGGTGGACACCTGCACCACCCGGGGCGTGCCGGCGTCCAGGCACGCCTGCATGAGCGCCTGGACGCCGAGCACGTTGGTCCGCACGAACGCGCCGGAGTCGACGATGGAGCGGTCCACGTGCGACTCGGCGGCGAAGTTGACCACCAGGTCGTGGCCCGGCACCACCTCCGCCAGCAGCCCCGCGTCGGCGATGTCGCCGCGCACGAACTCCACGGCCCCCGCCACCGGCGCGAGGTTGGCCCGGTTGCCGGCGTAGGTCAGCTTGTCCAGCACGGTGACCCGGGCGCCCGCCCATGCCGGGTAGGCGCCCGAGGCCAGCGCGCGGACGTACTGCGAGCCGGCGAACCCGGCCCCGCCGGCGACCAGGACCCGGGGCACCGGCTACTTCGCCCCGACGATCATCCCGGCGGCCACGGTGTTGTTGGTCGCCTCGTCGATCAGGATGAACCCGCCGGTCAGGCGGTTGCGGCCGTAGTCGTCGACGAACAGCGGCTGGGTGACGCGCAGCGAGATGCGGCCGATCTCGTTCAGGCCGAGGGAGGTCGCCTCCTCGTCGCGGTGCAGGGTGTTGACGTCCAGCCGGTAGTTCAGGTCCTTGACCATCGCCTTGGCGGTGCGGGTGGTGTGCTTCAGGACCAGCTTCATGCGCGGCGCGAGCTGCCGGTCCGGGGTCATCCAGCACACCATCGCGTCCAGGTCCTGGGCGACCTCGGGCCGGTTGTGCGGCCGGGCGATCATGTCGCCCCGGGAGATGTCGATCTCGTCGGCCAGCCGCAGCGTCACCGACATCGGCGCGTACGCCTCGGCCACCGGGCCGTTCGGGCCGTCGATGTGGGTGATGGTGGTGGTGAGGCCGGAGGGCAGGTGCACCACCTCGTCGCCCGGCTTGAGCACGCCGCCGGCGACCTGGCCCGCGTAGCCGCGGTAGTCGTGCAGCTCGGGGTCGGTGGACTTGTGCGGGCGGATCACGTACTGCACCGGGAACCGCACGTCGATCAGGTTGCGGTCGGAGGCGATGTGCACGTGCTCCAGGTGGTGCAGCAGCGAGGAGCCCTCGTACCAGGGCATGTTCACCGACCGCTCCACCACGTTGTCGCCGTGCAGCGCCGACAGCGGGATGAAGGTCAGGTCGGTGATCTCCAGCTTGGAGGCGAACGCGGTGAACTCGTCCACGATCCGCTCGTAGACGGCCCGGTCGTAGTCCACCAGGTCCATCTTGTTGATCGCGACCACCAGGTGCGGCACCTTCAGCAGCGTGGTGAGGAAGGCGTGCCGCCGGGACTGCTCCAGGATGCCCTTGCGCGCGTCCACCAGGATGATCGCCAGGTCGGCGGTGGAGGCGCCGGTGACCATGTTGCGGGTGTACTGGATGTGCCCGGGGGTGTCGGCGATGATGAACTTGCGGCGCGGCGTGGCGAAGTAGCGGTAGGCCACGTCGATGGTGATGCCCTGCTCGCGCTCGGCCCGCAGGCCGTCGGTGAGCAGCGCGAGGTTGGTGTACTCCTCGCCGCGGTCGGCGCTGGTGCGCTCCACCGACTCCAGCTGGTCCTCGAAGATCGACTTCGAGTCGTACAGCAGGCGCCCGATCAGGGTGGACTTGCCGTCGTCCACGCTGCCGGCGGTGGCGAACCGCAGGATGTCCATGTTCTTCTGGGCAGACATCAGAAGTAGCCCTCCTTCTTGCGGTCCTCCATGGCGGCCTCGCTGGCCCGGTCGTCGGCGCGGGTCTGGCCGCGCTCGGTGATGCGCGTGGCGGCGATCTCCTCGATCACCTCGTCCAGCGAGGCGGCGGTGGACTTCACCGCGCCGGTGCAGGAGGCGTCGCCGACGGTGCGGTAGCGCACCGTCGCCTCGAACGCGGGCTCGTCGTCGCCGCGGTTGGCGTACTCGATGTCGGCGAGCAGCATCCCGTCGCGCTCGAACACCATGCGGGTGTGCGCGAAGTAGATCGGCGGCAGCTCCAGCTCCTCGCGCCGGATGTAGTCCCAGATGTCCAGCTCGGTCCAGTTGGACAGCGGGAACACCCGGACGTGCTCGCCCTGCCGGATCTTGGTGTTGTACAGGTTCCACAGCTCGGGCCGCTGGTTCTTAGGGTCCCACTGGCCGAACTCGTCGCGGAAGGACACCACGCGCTCCTTGGCGCGGGCCTTCTCCTCGTCGCGGCGGGCGCCGCCGAACGCGGCGTCGAAGCGGTGCTCCTCGATCGCGTCCAGCAGCGTGGTGGTCTGCAGGCGGTTGCGGGAGGCGCGCCGCCCGGTCTCCTCCACCACGCGGCCCTGGTCGATCGAGTCCTGCACGGACGCGACCACCAGGCGCACGCCGAGCTCGGCGACGCGGCGGTCGCGGTAGGCGATGACCTCGGGGAAGTTGTGCCCGGTGTCGACGTGCATGACCGGGAAGGGGATCGGCGCCGGCCAGAAGGCCTTCTGGGCGAGGCGCAGCATGACGATGCTGTCCTTGCCGCCCGAGAACAGCAGGACCGGCCGCTCGAACTCGGCGGCCACCTCGCGGATGATGTGGATCGACTCGGCTTCGAGGACGTCCAACTGGGACAGCAGGTAATCGCAGCGCTGCATGGTCTGGGGCTCTTTCCACGCTGTTGGGCAGATGCACCGGCACGGGGCACGGTCCCGCGCCCGCCGGTCTGGGCGTCGTTCTGGCGGCGGGGTCGCCGCTAGGGACAACCCGGCAGAGCGTCGCTCACGTCCCGGATGCCGGTCAGCAGCGTCGGTGCCGACACGGGGTGGCACACCAGGATATCCGGCAACCGGGGGTCGCTCCGGTTGTAGGCCAGGGGCGAGCCGTCGATGCGGGAGGCGTGCGCGCCCGCCGCCAGGGCGACGGCCGCCGGGGCGGCCGAGTCCCACTCGTACTGGCCGCCGGCGTGGACGTAGGCGTCCACCTCGCCCAGCAGCACCGCCGATATCTTCGCGCCCGCCGAGCCGATCGGCACCAGCTCGACCTCCAGGTCGAGGCGCTCGGCCAGCTTCTGGACGAACTCCGGGGGCCGGGTGCGGCTGACGGCGATCCGCAGCCTGCCGGGGTCGGGGGCCGGGGCCTTCAGCACCGACTCGCGCGAGGAGGTGACCGTCACCGCGCCGCCCAGCGCGGCGGTGCGCAGGGTGCGGCCCTGCGCGGGCAGCGCGACCGCGCCCGCCGTCAGCCGGCCCTTCTCCCACAGCGCCACGTGCACGGCCCAGTCGTGGCGGCCCTCCTCGGAGAACTCGCGGGTGCCGTCCAGCGGGTCGACGATCCAGACCCGGTCGGCCGACAGCCGGTCGGCGTCGGCGGTGTTGGCGGTGGGCGCGGAGGCGCCGCGGGCGGCCACGGAGGCGGCGACCGAGGCGCGGCCCTCCTCCGACAGGATCGCGTCGCCGGGACAGCGCTCGGCCAGGGCGGCCATCAGGTACTCGTGCGACCGCAGGTCGCCGGTGTCCTTCAGGGTCTTCGCGTCGGCGAAGCCCACCTCGTCGCGCACCTCCAGCAGCAGCCGGCCCGCCGCCGTGGCGAGTTCGCCCGCCAGCGCGTGGTCGTCCACCGCCGCGATCTGTGTCATTCGTCCGCCCGTAATCCCGACTCGGCTGATCTGTTGGGTATACATTCTCACGGTCGCGCGGTGCCGGGGACCGGGGCGGGGGTATGCGCGGCCGTCGGCACGCTAGTAGGCGCCCGAGCCGCGGAAGACCGCCGACCAGGTCTTCCACATGATCTGCAGGTCCAGCGCCAGCGACCAGTTGTCCACGTACCGCAGGTCCAGCCGCACCGACTCGTCCCAGCTCAGGTCCGAGCGGCCGCTCACCTGCCACAGCCCGGTCAGGCCGGGCTTGACCACCAGCCGACGGTACACGTCCCCGCCGTACTGGGCGACCTCCTCCGGCAGCGGCGGGCGTGGGCCGACCAGCGACATGTCGCCGCGCACCACGTTGAGCAGCTGGGGCAGCTCGTCCAGCGAGTAGCGGCGCAGCCAGCGGCCGATCGGGGTGACGCGCGGATCGTGCCGGATCTTGAACAGCACGCCATCGTTCTCGTTGTCGACCAGCAGCTCGACCTTGCGGGCCTCGGCGTCCTCCACCATCGTGCGGAACTTGAACACCGTGAACTCGCGGCCGCCCCGCCCGACCCGGACCTGCCGGAACAGCACCGGCCCCCGGTCGGTCACCTTGATCAGCACCGCCACCGCCAGCAGCAGCGGGCTCAGCACCAGCAGCCCCGCCAGCGCCCCGGTCCGGTCGAACAGGCCCTTGAACACCTTGCGGGCGCCCTCCAGCTCGGGGTGCTCCACGTGCAGCAGCGGCAGTCCCGACACCGGCCGGATCGAGATGCGCGGGCCGGTCACGTCCATCAGCGCGGGCGCCACCACCAGCTCGACGTCGTCGCGCTCGATCTGCCAGGCCAGCCGGCGCAGCGCCACCCCGTCCATCTCCGGGCAGGCCAGCACCGCGACCGAGTCCGCGCCGATCTGCCCGACCGCCGAGGCGGCCTGGGCGAAGTCGCCCAGCACCGGCACGCCCTCGACCTCGTCGACGGCGTCGTCGCCGCTGGCCAGCACCGGCGGCAGGCACACCCCGACGATGTCCATGCCGTGGTAGCGCTTCTGGCGCAGCAGCCGGATCAGGTCGGCGACCGCCGCGCGGTGCCCGACCGCCACCACGCGCCGCATGTAGTGGCCGTCCCAGCGCTTGCGGTGCAGCCACTTGCGCAGCCGGTAGCGGGCCACCAGGTTGAGGAAGGTGCCCAGCGGCAGCGCCATGATCACGTAGCCGCGGGCGACCTCGATCTTGAGGGCGTAGGAGACGATCGCGACCGAGGCGGTGAGGATGAACCCCGCCCGCAGCACCCGGTGGAACTCCTCGTAGCCCACCCCGATGTAGCGCGGCTGGTAGGCCCGGCACAGCAGCAGGGTGACCAGCCACAACGACGGCAGCAGCGCGGTGAAGGCGACGTAGGGGAAGGTGGGGTGGTCGGGGATGCCGGGGAAGCGCACCATCAGCGCCACCAGCGCCGCCAGCGCCATGCTGCCCACGTCCAGCAGCCGGGCGATCCGGCGGTAGGTGCCGGTCCAGTTCTGGGACCTGGCGGTCGGCTTGACCGCATCGACCGGCGCGTCGGCCGACAGCAGCCTGTCCACGGTCGTCATGAACGCCTCACCCACCCCTGTCGGGCTCGGACACCCCGTAATGCATGTTTCATCTCAAGGACGGCTGAATACTGCTCTAGGTTCACATGTGTCTTGAGCACCGTTCGTGATGCATCTTACGGCCGCTTTGCCGAGGCTGGGCGCGAAAGACCGCATGTGTCCAGCAATCAGAGCGAGAAGGGGTAAAACGACCGGTCAGACGGCATGGAAGGTGTTCTGAGCCGCCGCGAGCCCCTCGCCCAGCAACGCCTCCACCGCATCGGCGGCGCGTTCGGCGTTCAGGTCGAGCTCCTTGCGCTCGGTGCCGGAGAAGTCCTTCAGCACGAACGCGGCCGCGTCCATCCGGCCCGGCGGCCGGCCCACGCCGAAGCGCACCCGCGGGTAGTCCTTGTCGCCCAGCGACTTGGTGATCGAGCGCAGCCCGTTGTGGCCGTTGTCACCGCCGCCCTGCTTCAGCCGGATCGCCCCGTAGGGGATGTCCAGCTCGTCGTGGACCACCACCACGTTCTGGACGGGCACCTTGTAGAAGTCGCGCAGCGCCTTCACCGGGCCGCCCGACTCGTTCATGTAGGTGCGGGGCTTGGCCAGCACGACGCGCGTGCCCGCGAGGCGGCCCTCGACGACCTCGGCGCGGGCCTTGTGCGACTTGAAGCGGCCCCCGACGCGCCCCGCCAGCACGTCCAGGACCATGAACCCGGCGTTGTGCCGGTTGCCCGCGTAGGAGGGGCCGGGGTTGCCGAGCCCCACCACCAGCCAGAGATCACCGCTCACCGCACACCTCCGTACAGGCCGACGGCCCCCGCCGGTGACACCGGCGAGGGCCGTGGAACATCGTCGCGCCGCCCGGGACGGCGGGGCACTACTCGGCGGAGTCGCCCTCGGCGGCCTCGGCCGGGGCCTCGGCGGCCTCGTCGGCGGCGGCGGCCTCGTCGCCGCCCTCGGTGCTCTCCTCCAGCGCGGCGGCGGCGGCCGCGGCGTCGGTGATCTGCAGGACCAGGGTCTCCTCGTCGGTGACCAGGGAGGAGCCGGACGGCAGCTTCACGTCCTTGGCCAGCACCTGGGTGCCGATCTCCAGGCCCTCGACGCTCAGCTCGATGGACTCGGGGAGCTTGGTGGCGTCGGCCTCGATCGACAGCTGCACCAGCTCCTGCTGGAGCTGGCCGCCGGAGACCAGGTCGCCGGTGACCTCCAGCGGGATGTCCACGGTGACCTTCTCACCGCGCTTGACCAGCAGCAGGTCGACGTGCTCCAGGAAGCCCTTGATCGGGTCGCGCTGCACGTCCTTGGGCAGGGCGAGCTCGACGCCCGAGCCGATGCCCTCCAGGGTGAGCAGCACGTTGGGGGTCTTCAGGGCGAGCATCAGCTCGTGGCCCGGAAGGGAGATGTGCTGGGGGTCGGTGCCGTGGCCGTAGAGGACGGCGGGAACCTTGCCGGCCCGGCGGGTGCGCCGCGCGGCACCCTTACCGAACTCGGTGCGCGGCTCGGCGGCAATGCGTACCTCGGACACGGCGAAAACTCCTCGTTTGTTGCGATCCACGGCCGTCCGGCATTGGACGTCCGCTACGGACAGAGCGAATCAGGCGTTGCTCGATGCGTCAGGCGCCTCGAAGATTCTTTGCGTTCCCCAGGGAGTGCGAGACCTGTGCCGGAACCGCACTGAACGACCCGGGGCATACGCGGATTCGACAAGTCTAGCCGATCGGCGCAATGCGCAAAGCCAGCGGCCCCGCACGGCCACGCGATCGTTACCGGTCCCCGGGCCCCTGATGAGCCCGCCCCACAGGGTAGGCGAAGAACGCACCCGGACGGCAACGAGCCCCGGACCGCCGAGGCGGTCCGGGGCTCGCCGCAGGTGCGGGCCGCGGCTAGCTGTGCCCGCCGAACAGGCTGGTCACCGAGCCGTCGGAGAACACCTCGTTGATCGCGCGGGCGACCAGCGGGGCGATCGACAGCACGGTCAGCTTGTCGAACTGCTTCTCCTCGGGGATCGGCAGGGTGTTGGTCAGCACCACCTCGGAGATCCGGGAGTTCTTGAGGCGGTCGACCGCCGGGCCCGACAGCACGCCGTGCGTGGCGGCCACCACGACCTTGGTGGCGCCCTGCTCGAACAGCGCGTCGGCGGCCTTCACGATGGTGCCGCCGGTGTCGATCATGTCGTCCACGATCACGCAGGTGCGGCCCTTGACCTCGCCGACCACGTCGAAGACCTTGACCTCGTTGGCCACGTCCGGGTCGCGCTTCTTGTGGATGATCGCCATCGGCACGCCGCCCAGCCGGTCCGACCAGCGCTCGGTGACGCGCACCCGGCCGGCGTCGGGGGCGACCATGGTGACCTGCGTCAGGTCCAGCCGGCTCTCGAAGTGCGAGGCCAGCAGGTCCAGCGCGAACAGGTGGTCCACCGGGCCGTCGAAGAAGCCCTGGATCTGCGCGGTGTGCAGGTCCACGGTGATCAGCCGGTCGGCGCCCGCGGTCTTGAACAGGTCGGCCATCAGCCGCGCCGAGATGGGCTCGCGGCCGCGGTGCTTCTTGTCCTGGCGGGCGTAGCCGAAGAACGGCGCGACCACGGTGATCCGCTTGGCGGAGGCGCGCTTGAGCGCGTCCACCATGATCAGCTGCTCCATGATCCACTGGTTGATGGGAGCGGTGTGGCTCTGGATCACGAAGGCGTCGGAACCGCGGACCGACTCCAGGAAGCGCACGAACGTCTCACCGTTGGCGAAATCGTACGCCGAGGTCGGTGTGAGCTCGACGTGGAGGTTGTCGGCTACTTCCTTGGCCAGGTCCGGGTGGGCTCGGCCGGTGAAGAGCATCAGCTTCTTCTGGCCGCTCGCCTTGATCCCACTCACCTCTGACAACTCCCCCTCAATGGAACTTCCCTTGCCGTGGGTTGTCGTCCCCACTGCCCGCGCGCGCAAGAGTCGCTCTCTTGTGTCTCGCGGGACGTCTGTTGTGGCCGGGAGGGCAGCCTCCCGGCGCGGTCACCCCGCGCTCTCGCCCGCACGGTGCTCACCGGCCCGCTCCCGCGCGCGGCGGGCGGCCTCGGCGGACTTCGTGCCGGCGAGGCGGCGTTCGGTCCATCCTTCGATGTTGCGCTGGCGCGCGCGGGCGACGGCCATCGCCCCGGGGGGGACGTCGGACACGATGACCGATCCGGCCGCGGTGTAGGCGCCGTCGCCGATCTCGACCGGCGCGACGATCATGTTGTCGCTGCCGATCTTGACGTGGTCGCCCACGACGCTGCGGTGCTTGTTGACGCCGTCGTAGTTGACGAAGACCGACGAGGCCCCGATGTTGCAGCCCTCGCCGATCTCGGCGTCGCCCACATAGGTCAGGTGCGGGACCTTGGAGCCCTCGCCGACCTCGGCGTTCTTCATCTCGACGTACGTCCCGGCCTTGGCCTTGCGGGCCAGCCGGGTGCCCGGCCGCAGGTAGGCGTAGGGGCCCACCGACGCCTCCGGGCCGATCTCGGCGCCGACGCACACGGCGTTGAGCACCGTGGCGCCCGCGCCGACGCGGGTGTCGGTCAGCGTGCAGCCCGGCCCGACCTCGGCGCCCTCGCCCAGGTGGGTGGCGCCGTGCAGCTGGGTGCCGGGGCCGACCACGGCGTCGGGCTCGGCGGTGACCTGCACGTCGATCCAGGTGGTGGCGGGGTCGACGATCGTGACGCCGGCCCGCATGTGGGCCTCCAGGACGCGGTCGTTGAGCTGGCGCCGCGCCTGGGCAAGCTGCACCCGGTCGTTGACGCCCTGGGTCTCCACCCAGTCGGGGGTCAGGAACGCCCCGGCCCGGTGGCCGTCGCCGCGCAGGATGGCGACCACGTCGGTGAGGTACTCCTCGCCGCCGGCGTTGTCGGTGGTGACCCGCTTGAGGGCGTCGGCCAGCAGGGCGGCGTCGAAGGCGTACATGCCGACGTTGATCTCGCGGACGGCGCGCTGCGCCTCGTCGGCGTCCTTGTGCTCGACGATCGAGGCCACCGCGCCGTCGGCGGCGCGCATGACGCGCCCGTAGCCGGTGGCGTCGGGCATCTCGGTGGTCAGGACCGTGACCGCGTTGCCCTCCTCCCGGTGGACCTCCACCAGGCGGGCGAGGGTCTCGCCGCGCAGCAGGGGGTGGTCGCCGTTGGTGACCACGACGGTCCCGCTCAGCGGGCCGACCTCCTCCAGGGCCGTGCGGACCGCGTGCCCGGTGCCGCCCTGGTGCTCCTGCACGACCGGCTCGGCGGCCGGGGCGTGCTCGCCCAGATGGGCGATCACCTGGTCGCGGCGGTGGCCGACGACGACCACCAGGCGCTCGGGGTCCAGCTCACCGGCCGCGGCCAGCACGTGGCCGAGCATGGAGCGCCCGCCCAGCTCGTGCAGGACCTTGGAGGTACGGGACTTCATCCGGGTGCCCTCGCCTGCGGCGAGGACGATGACGGCAGCCGGGCGGCTCGCGCTCACGAAGAGGCTCCTCGGCATTGCGGACGGAAAGAGGCTCGGGCGCCCTGGATCCGGTCTTGGACCTGTCCAATCGCCGCCTGCCTGCGGCAACAGGGCATGGCGGAGTACAGCTCGCCCGACACCCGAAGGATACCGCCCGCCCCCGATATGTCACCCCGGGGACCCTGCCGACATGCGCGCGGCGCGGCTTCCGCCGCGCCGCTCACGGCTCCCGGGGGAGGAATCGAACCTCCGTTGACTGAACCAAAATCAGTAGTCCTGCCTCTAGACGACCCGGGAAAGGTCCGGCCCCCGACCGCCCGCCCCGTCGAGAGGGAGGCCGTCCAGGACCGGAACTCACGATACCGGTTCCCGGGCCGCCGCCCCATTCGGTGAACGGAAGATCCGCCGGGCGCTCAGCCGCCGGGGGCGATCCAGTCCGGGAGCGGCTCGCGCGCGGCCAGCCAGGCGGCGGGGACGCCCTCCTCGCCCAGGTGCGCCCCGACCACGCCGCCCGCGATGGCGGCGGTGGTGTCCATGTCGCCGCCGACCATGGCGCAGGCGCGGACGGCGGCCTCGAAGTCGGTGAGGCGGGTGGCGGCGGCCCACAGCGCGTACGGGACGGTGTCCTGGGCGGTGATGCGGTTGCCGTTGCCCAGCTCGTGGGCGGCCTCGGCGGGCGTCTTGGCCAGGAGCGCCCGGGCGCGGCGCAGGCCCCGGCGGACGTACTCGCCCATCGTGGTCCGTTCGAGGGCGGCGTCGAGCAGGTCCCGGGGGTCGACCCGGTCGCCGCGGTGGGAGGCCGCGTAGGCGGCGGCCGCGGCGGTCGCCACGGCTCCGGCGATGCCCTCGACGTGCGCGTGCGTGACCTCGGCGGACAGGGCGGCCTCGGCGGCGGCGCGCGCGGGGTCGTCGGCGAAGTAGGCCCCGAGCGGGGCGACGCGCATGGCGGCGCCATTGCCGAAAGAGCCCTTGCCGTCGAACAGTTCGCGAGAGGCGCGGCGCCAATGGTCGCCTTGGCGCACGCGCGTCAGCAGTTCGTAGGCGCCCGCGCCGTAACGGCGGCCGACGTCCATGTGGGTCGCGAACGATTCGGCCAGGTCATCCTGCTCTATACGCCCGTGGCGGTTTAGGACGTCCACGATCGAGCAGGCCATCTGTGTGTCGTCCGACCACTCCCACGGCGCCGGGGGCAGGCCGGACGCGGGGGACACGTCCCTGTTGTCGAGCACGAAGAACTGGTCGCCGAAGGCGTCGCCGACCGACAGGCCGGCGAGCGAACCTTCGGTGAGCACCGAACGTTGTGCGGAGGTGAGGGCCATTTCGGTCCTTCCTTGTCGCGGGCGCGGCCACGGTCATCTGACTCGCACGTGAGTTTTGCGCCTCCAGAGCCGGATTCCCACTGTTTTTACTCGTGCGCGCTGTCCAACCTACGCCAGCGTAGGTTACGGTGGCGTAGGTAAGCGTTCTCCAAGTGCAGGAAGTGGTGACACATGACTACAGCCCCCGTTATCGACTCCCCGTCACGGCCGCAGCCCAAGCCCGAAATCGAGCCGGGAGTCCGGGGCAACGCCGAGAAAATCCTCATCGCCGTCTTCACCGGGGTCCCCTTCCTCGCGCTGCTCGCGGCGGTCCCGCTCGCCTGGGGACACTTCCTCGGCTGGTCGGACGTCCTGCTGACCGCAGTCTTCTACTTCATCTCCGCGGGCGGCATCACCGTCGGCTACCACCGCTACTTCACGCACGGCTCGTTCAAGGCCAACCGGCCGCTGAAGATCTTCCTGGCGATCGCCGGCAGCCTGGCCATGGAGGGCCCGGTCATCACCTGGGTCGCCGACCACCGGCGGCACCACAAGCACTCCGACAAGGAGATGGACCCGCACTCGCCCTGGCGCTTCGGCGACGACTGGAAGGCGCTGAGCAAGGGCCTGCTGTGGGCGCACTACGGCTGGCTGTTCAACGCCAACCGCACCTCCAAGGAGCGCTTCGCCAAGGACCTGCTGAACGACAAGGACCTCGTCCGCATCCACAAGTGGTTCCCGGCCCTGGTCGCGGTGTCGTTCCTGCTCCCGGCCGCCCTCGGCGGACTGATCACCATGTCCTGGACCGGCGCGCTGACCGCGCTGTTCTGGGCCGGCTTCGTGCGCATCACGCTGGTGCACCACGTCACCTGGTCGATCAACTCGATCTGCCACACCTTCGGCGAGAAGCCCTTCGAGGCGCGCGACAAGTCCCGCAACGTGTGGTGGCTGGCCATCCCGTCGCTGGGCGAGTCCTGGCACAACCTGCACCACTCCGACCCGACCTGCGCCCGGCACGGGGTGCTCAAGGGCCAGGTGGACATCAGCGCCCGCGTGATCTGGGCGTTCGAGAAGGCCGGCTGGGCCCGCGACGTGCGCTGGCCGACCCCCGAGCGCCTGGACTCCAAGCGCGTCAAGCAGGCGGCCTAGGCTGGAGGAGAGCACGACTTTCCGCCACGCGGGCCCGCAGGCCCGCCCGACCGAGACAATGGGGCCCGTGACTGAACCCGCCCCCCGGTCCCGCAGGAAGCGGATGACCGGCAAGGAACGACGCGAGCAGCTCCTCACCATCGGCCGCACGCTCTTCGCCGAACGCGGTCTGGACGGCACGTCCGTGGAGGAGATCGCGGCCGCGGCCGGGGTCTCCAAGCCGGTGGTGTACGAGCACTTCGGCGGCAAGGAAGGGCTCTACGCGGTCGTGGTGGACCGCGAGTTCGAGAAGCTGCTGGGCCTGGTCACCGAGGCGCTGACCTCGGCGATCCACTACCGCCGCAAGCTGGAGAAGGCGGCGCTGGCGCTGCTGGAGTACATCGAGGAGAACCCCGACGGGTTCCGCATCCTGGTGCGCGACTCCCACGGCGGCACCGGCACCGGCAGCTACGCCAGCCTGCTCAGCGAGATCGCCGGCGAGGTCGAGCACCTGATGGCCCAGGAGCTGGACCGGCACGACTACGACGACAAGTTCGCGCCGATGTACGCGCAGATGCTCGTCGGCATGGTCGCGCTGACCGGCCAGTGGTGGCTGGACGCCCGGCGGCCCAGGCGGGAGGAGGTCGCCGCGCACGTGGTGAACCTCGCCTGGAACGGGCTGTCGGGCCTGGAGCCCAGGCCGTCCCTGGACCCGCGCCGCCGCCGCAAGGAGATGGAGCGGCTGGAGAAGCGGGCCGAGAAGGCCGCGGCCAAGGCCGAGAAGGCCGAGGAGCGCGCGCTGGCCAAGGCGGAGAAGGCCCAGCGCCGCCAGCGCCGCCCCGACGAGGACGCGCCCGAGGAGGAGCTGCCCGAGGCGGTCGTCGAACCGGCCGCCGAGGTGGCCACAGAGATCGGCTCGCGCTGATCCCGCCACGGGTGACCGGGACCACGCCCGGTCACCCCCGCTGACGCGTCGTAAGAATTGTCACACCCGTGTCCTAGTCTCGGCGGCGACCGAGAAGGAGGACACCGATGCCGAACCCCTCGCTCCCCCGCCCCGCCCGTCCCCTCGCCCACCGCCTATCCGGGCCCATGGGAGCGGAGCCGCCGCCATGACCGCGGCCGGGGCCGACACCACGGCCGACGACTGCGCCGCCGACTTCCTGATGGACGTGGAAGAGTCGCTGGACCTGCTGGCGGACGCGTGCCGGGCTCCGGCCAACGCCTTCGCCAACGCCGCACGCCCTCAGCACCACGTCACCGAGCTGCGCCGCCTCCTGCACCGCCTGCACGCCCTGCTGATCGAGTGGGAGACGGAGTCGTCCCGGCCCCGCTGAAACGGCAGGCGGCCGCCCCTGCCCTGCCTGGCCGGACATGATCGAGCACGGCCGGGTCCGCCGGCGCGGCCGGGGGCCAGGGGTGGGAGCCGGCGCCGGGAAGCGGAAAACCGGTGGCCGTCTGGAGTTCGTCCAGGCGGCCACCGGCCGGGGTCGCCGGCTCGGGTCGCGAGTCCGGGGCTGGTCGAGTGCCGCCCGCCGCCCGAGGGGGCACACCGCAGGGGAACGAGTCGTGTCCCTCGCGCGGCGAGCGGCACCCTGCTCTAGGGTCCGGCGCGTCTCGCCACCACGAAGACGCGCCGGAACGGGAACACGGTGCCGTAGGACGCGGGCGGGTACGCCTCGCGCAGCCGGGCTCCGTACTCCTGGAGGAAGTCGTCGGTGTCGCCGGGCCCCAGCCGGGCCAGGACCGGTCGCAGCGCCGTGCCCTTGACCCATTCCAGGACGGGGTCGTCGCCCTGCAGGACCTGCGCGTAGGTGGTCTCCCACGCGTCGACGGCGTAGCCGAGGGGGGCGAGCAGGTCCAGGTAGCCGGCGGGGTCGCGCACGGGGTCGCGCCGCACCGCGCCGGCGAGCAGGCCGCGCCACCGGGGCGAGTCGCACAGCTCGCGGAGGAGCGCGTGGCTGGGGGCGTCGAAGTTGCCGGGCACCTGGAAGGCCAGCACGCCGCCGGGGGCCAGCGCCTCGCCCCATCGGGGCAGCAGGTCGGCGTGCTCGGGCACCCAGTGCAGCACCGCGTTGGACACGATCAGGTCGACCGGTCCGGCGGGGCGCCAGGCGGTCACGTCCCCGACCTCGAAGCGCGTCCGGGCGTCCTGGTGGGCCCGCGCGGCCTCGATCATCTCGGGTGAGGAGTCGATGCCGCGGATCTCCGCGTCCGGCCAGCGCCGGGCCAGCGAGGCGGTCAGCCCGCCCGAGCCGCAGCCCAGGTCCGCGACGTGCCGGGGGGCCTCCAGGCGGACGCGGCCGAGCAGTTCGGCGAACGCGCGTCCGCGCTCGTCGCCGAAGACCCCGTACTGCGCGGGGTCCCATACGGCGGCGGGTGGCCGGGCGCCTGCTTGTCTCGACATCAAGAGACATGATGCCCCGCCCATATCTTGATGTCAAGAAAGTCATCTCGATATCAAGACAGGTAGGCTGTCCCGCATGCGTGATGAGGTCGATCTCCTGGTCGAGGCCTGGCACACCGAGCGCCCGGACCTCGATGTGCGGCCGCTGCACGTCCTCAGCCGGATCTCCCGGCTGGCCCGCCACCTGGACCGCGCGCGCCGCGCCGTCTTCGTCGCCCACGACCTGGAGCCGTGGGAGTTCGACGTGCTGACCGCCCTGCGCCGCGCGGGCAAGCCCTACCAGCTCAGCCCCGGCCGCCTGCTGCGCGCCACCCTGGTCACCTCCGGCACGATGACCAACCGCATCGACCGCCTGGCCGCGACCGGCCTGGTCGAGCGGCACCCCGACCCCGCCGACAAGCGCGGGGTCCTGGTGCGCCTGACCGACGCCGGGCGCACCCGCGTGGACGCCGCCTTCACCGACCTGCTCAGCCGCGAGCACGCCATCCTGGAGTCGCTGAGCCCGGCCGAGCGCGAGGCCTTGGCCGACCTGCTGCGCTCGCTGCTGGTCCCCTTCGACTCCGACGGCGACCCGCGCCCCACCGACTGACGCCGCCCCGTCCCGGCACGCCCCGGCAGGGCACGCCCCGGCACGGCGGAGGCCCGCCCCGATCGTTCCGGGACGGGCCTCCGCCGACGCTGTGGGACCGGTGTCAGTCCACGTCCTCGGCGAGCATCAGCCACTCCTCCTCGACCTGCGCCGACTCGGCCTGCACCGCCTTGAGCCGGGCGTCCAGCTCCTGGAGCTTGCCGTAGTCGGTGGCGTGGGCGGCCAGCTGCTCGTGCAGCTCGGCGGCCTGCTTGGCCAGCTTCTCCAGGCGGCGTTCGAGCTTGTCCAGCTCCTTGCGGGCCTTCCAGTCCTGGCCGCTGGCCTTGGGCTTGGCGGCGGCCGGAGCCGGGGCGGCGGCCTTCCCGGCGGGCGCGGCCGCGGCCCGGCGGGTCGGGGCCGTCCCGGCGGCGCGCCGCTCCAGGTACTCGTCCACGCCGCCCGGCAGCATCGCCACCTTGCCGTCGCCGAGCAGCGCCGCCACGCGGTCGGTGATCCGCTCCAGGAAGTAGCGGTCGTGGCTGACCACGACCAGGGTGCCCGGCCAGCCGTCGAGGATGTCCTCCAGCTCGGTCAGCGTCTCGATGTCGAGGTCGTTGGTCGGCTCGTCCAGCAGCATGACGTTGGGCTCGCCCATCAGCAGCCGCAGCATCTGCAGGCGGCGGCGCTCGCCGCCGGACAGGTCGCCGACCGGGGTCCACTGGCGGTCGCCGGCGAAGCCGAGGCGCTCCAGCAGCTGGCTCGCGGTCCACTCGCGCTTGCCAACGGTGATGCGGCGGCGGATCTCCTCCACCGACTCCAGCACGCGCCGGGAGGGGTCCAGCTCCTCCAGGTTCTGCGACAGGTGCGCCAGCTGCACGGTCTTGCCCCGGACGACCTTGCCCGAGGTCGGCGGCATCCCGTCCAGCAGGCGCAGCAGCGTGCTCTTGCCGCTGCCGTTCATGCCGACCAGGCCGATCCGGTCGCCGGGGCCGAGCTGCCAGGTCAGGTGGGAGAAGATGTCGCGGTCGCCGACGTGGACGGTGACGTCGTCCAGGTCGTAGACGGTCTTGCCGAGCCGGGCGGTCGCGAAGCGGGTCAGCTCCACGGTGTCGCGCGGCGGCGGCTCGTCGGCGATCAGGGCCTGCGCGGCGTCCACCCGGAACTTGGGCTTGGAGGTGCGGGCCTGCGGACCGCGCCGCAGCCAGGCCAGCTCCTTGCGCAGCAGGTTCTGGCGCTTGCTCTCGGTGGCCGCCGCGATGCGCGCCCGCTCGGCCTTGGCCAGCACGAACGCCGAGTAGCCGCCCTCGTAGCGCTCGACGGCGCCGTCCACGACCTCCCAGGTGCGCGTGGTGACCTCGTCCAGGAACCAGCGGTCGTGCGTGACCACCAGCAGCGCGACCTTGCGGCCCTTCAGGTGGGCGGCCAGCCACGCGATCGCCTCGATGTCGAGGTGGTTGGTCGGCTCGTCCAGCACCAGCAGGTCCGACTCGGGCACCAGCAGGCGCGCCAGGGCCACCCGGCGGCGCTCCCCGCCGGACATGCCGGCGATCGGGGCGTCCAGGTCCAGGTCGGCCAGCAGGCCCGCCAGGACGTCGCGGACGCGGGTGTCGCCCGCCCACTCGTGCTCGGCGCGGTCGCCGAGCACCACCGAGCGCACGGTCGCGCCCTCGGCGAACTCGTCGCGCTGGGTCAGGTAGCCCAGGCGCAGGCCGCGCGTGTGCGTGACGCGGCCCCCGTCCGGCTCGACGGCGCGGGCGAGGATCGCCACCAGGGTGCTCTTGCCGCCCCCGTTGCGGCCGACGACGCCGATGCGGTCGTCGTCGTCCAGCCCGAGGGAGACGCTGTCGAGCAGCGGCTTGGGCCCGTAGGCCTTGCTGACGTTCTCAAGATTGATCAGATTCACGGCACCCTCCAGGCTAGTGCCCCGCCGGAGCCGCCGCGCGCGCCAGGGACGCCGTCAGAGCGTGGTCGCGCCCGGAACGGGCCCGTGCGCCCGCACGACCTGCTTGGCGACGCCCGCCCCGCCCAGGGCGGCCGCCAGCTCCGCCGCGTGGCCCTCGTCGGCGGCCAGGAACGCGCAGGTCGGTCCGGAGCCCGACACCAGCGCCCCGATCGCGCCCAGCTCGCGCCCGGCGGCCAGGGTGCGGCGCAGCGAGGGCCGCAGCAGGAGGGCGGCGGGTTGGAGATCGTTGTCCAGGGCCGCGCCGAGGGCGGCGGCGTCGCCCGCCGCCAGCGCCGCCATCAGCGTCCGGGACGCCTGCGGCCACGGCACCGGCTCGCCCTGCGCCTCGCGGATGCGGTCGCACTCGGCGTAGACGGCGGGCGTGGACAGGCCCCCGTCGGCGGTCGCGAAGACCCAGTGGAAGGTCCCCCGCGCCTCCACCGGCGACAGCTGCTCGCCCCGGCCGACGCCGACGGCGGTGCCGCCCAGCAGCGCGAACGGCACGTCGCTACCGAGCAGGCCGCCCAGCTTCATCAGGTCGTCGCGGTCCAGGCGCGGGGCCTCGGGGTCGTCCCACAGCCGCGCGCAGGCGACCAGCGCGGCGGCCGCGTCGGCGCTGCCGCCCGCCATGCCCCCGGCGACCGGGATCGCCTTGCGGATGCGCAGCGCCACGTCCGGGGCCACGCCGAGCCGGTCGGCGACCAGCCGGGCGGCGCGGACGGCCAGGTTGTCGCCGTCCACGGGCACGCCCTCGACCGCCACCTGGGCGTCGGGGGCGGCCTCCACGGCCACCGACGCGCCGTCGGCGGGCTCGGCCGTCACCTCGTCGAACAGGGAGACGGCGTGGAAGACGTTGACGAGGTCGTGGTACCCGTCGTCGCGGATCGGCCCGACGCCGAGCTGGAGGTTGACCTTCGCGGGCACACGGACGGTCACTGCGGTCACGCACCGAAGCGTACGGGAACCGCGGCCCCGGTGCCGACCCGGGTCAGCCGCTGGTCACCGGGAGGTTGCGGGGGTTGAAGTAGGGGTTGGTGGCGAACTCGCGCAGCGCCGACTCCGCGTGCGCGTCGCCGTCCACCCGGTAGTTGCGGCGGCGGTCGCGCGGCTCGCTCGCCTGCTCGGCGGAGTTGAAGTACAGCACCGCCTTGACCTGCGGGTTCTGCAGGACCTTGGCGGCCTTGCGCAGCCACTCGGCCCGCCGGTCGCCGTAGGACTGCGGCACCCCGAACTCGGCGACCATGATCGGCTTGGGCCGCTGCCGCGCCCACTCCAGGAACAGGCCCACCGCCTCCGACAGGTCGCGGTAGTCGTAGGCGCCGCCGGGCTGGGCGTCGGCGCAGACCCAGTCGACCTGGTCGTCGCCGGGGTAGAACGACGGCGCGTTGCGGGTGCCGAAGCCCCCGGCCGTCGGGCACCACACCCACGCCACGTTGGAGACCCGCTCCGCCTTGAAGATCGCGCGCACGTACTTCCAGGCCGCGACGTAGTCGGCCGCCGAGTGGACCCGCTTGTCCAGCTGGCCGGAGGTGTCCATGTCGCGCATCCAGCGCAGGTACACCGGCTTGCCCGCGGCCTTGACGGCGCGGGCGCGGGCCCGCAGCACCGCGTCGTGCCGGCCGCTGACGATCTCCTTGGTGTCGGCGCCCGCCCAGGTGATCAGCAGCTGCCGGTCGGTGCCGAGCACCGCCTTGTCGGCGTCGTCGGGGAACTCCGACTTCCAGCCGTGGTAGCTCTGCACGATGTCCAGGCGGCGGCCGAGCCGCTGCTCGAACGAGGTGACCAGGCCCATGCCGGGCTTGCCGGCGTCCTTGTCGGCGTCCTTGTCGGTGGGCTTGCCGGTGGGCGTCGGGCTCGACGACGCCCGGCCCGAGGGCTCCCCGCCCGGTTCGACCGGCGGCAGCCACGCGCCGAAGTAGGCGCCCTTCGCGGGCGGGACCGGCGCCACGCCGGGCCGCGCGGTCGTGGTGATCTCGGGGGTGGCGTCGGCCCCGTCACCGCAGCCGGCGGTCAGCCCCGTCAGCCCCAGCGCCACGGCCAGCGCCGTCCCGGGCAGGCCCGTCCGACTCGCCCGGACCGTCCGCGAACGCCCCTTCACCATGATCCTCCGCCTCTTTCCGATCACCTGCGCCCCCAGGACGATACTGGGCGATCCGGGCGAAGGAGGCCACGTCCAGGGCTTCGCCGCGAGCGCGGGGGTCCACCCCGGCCGCGCGCAGCGCCTCCTCGGCGGCGGCCGGCGAGCCCGCCCAGCCCGCCAGGGCGGCGCGCAGCGTCTTGCGGCGCTGGGCGAACGCGGCGTCCACCACCGCGAACACCTCGTCCCTGGTCGCGGTGGTCTCCGGCGGCTCCCCGCGGGTGAAGGCCACCAGCCCCGAATCGACGTTGGGCACCGGCCAGAACACCGCGCGGCCCACCGGCCCGGCCCGCCGCGCCGACCCGTACCAGGCCAGCTTCACCGACGGCACGCCGTAGATCTTGCTCCCGGGCGCGGCGGTCATCCGGTCGGCGACCTCGGCCTGCACCATCACCAGCACCCGCCGCAGCGAGGGCAGCGTGGCCAGCAGGTGCAGCACGACCGGGACCGCGACGTTGTAGGGCAGGTTGGCCACCAGCGCGGTCGGCGCGGGGCCGGGCAGCCCGGTGATCCGCATCGCGTCGTCGCGCACGACCTCCAGCCGCCCGGCGAGGCCGGGCGCGCGGGCCGCGACCGTGGCCGGCAGCGCGGCGGCCAGCGCCGGATCGATCTCCACGGCGGTGACCCGCGCCACCTCCGGCAGCAGCGCCAGCGTCAGCGAGCCGAGGCCGGGCCCGACCTCCAGCACCACGTCGTCCGGGCCGACCTCGGCGACCCGCACGATGCGCCGGACGGTGTTGGCGTCGATGACGAAGTTCTGGCCGAGCGTCTTGGTCGGCCGGATGCCCAGCGCGCCGGCCAGCTCGCGCACGTCGGCCGGGCCGAGCAGTCCTTGAGTGTCCCCCACCCCTCCAGTGTGTCAGCTAGCCGAAGAGGAACTTGCCGCAGTTGGGCCATTGGCCCTGCCAACGCCCGTTCACCTTGTTGTAGAGGAGTTGCGCCCGGTAGGTCTGCTCGCCGGGGCTGGCGTCGGACGGCCTGCCGCTGCCGCCCACCGACGTCCAGGTCTGCATCGAGAACTGGTAGAGCCCGTAGTACCCGGCGGGGTTGACGGCGCGCGGGTTGCCGCCGGACTCGCACTTGGCGAGGCCCGCCCAGTTGAGCCGGGCGGCCGACCCGCCCACCGACGCCTGCGGCCCGACGCCCAGGATGCGCGCGACCGGCTTGCGCTTGACCTTCCGCGACAGCACGACCTTGACCTTCTTGCCGCGCCGCTGCACGTAGGCGGTCTGCACGACGGTGATGCCGGGCCTGCCCTCGCGCAGCTCCTTCTCGCTGAACGGCGGGACCTTGTCGCTCTTCTTCTTGATCGTGGGCGGCTCGACCTTCACCGCCTTGGTGACCGGCTTGCTCAGCAGCCGCACCACCTTGATCGTCTTACCGACGGCCGCGCTCCGCGGTGGCGCCACCAGGTCGTGGGGCCCGAGCTTGATCCCGGCCTGGTCCAGGACCTCCTGGACGGTGCTCCCGGTGGTGGAGACCGTGCGCCGCTGCTTGTCCACCGTCACCACCACCGGCCGCGGCGTGGGCGCGGGCGCACTGGCCTTGGGCGCGTCCGCCAGCGGGGCGGCGGGCTTGGACTTGGACGCCTCTCCGCCACCGCATCCGGCGGCGAGGGCCGCCGTCAGCAGCAGCGCGGAGAGGGCTGGGGGGCGACGCACTGTGAGTTCCTCCAACGTGGCGCGGGGGACTGCCCGTTGTATCGGCCCAGACACTAGAGCCCTCTATCGCCCAATGCCACCCCGACCCCTCAATGTGAGCCCCGCTGGGGATCGGCGTTTCGTCTCCGGGCGCGCGGACGGGGTCCGGGCGCCCGGCCAGGGCGGGAGTGACCAGGGATAACAGGATGTCTCCGGGAGCAGCCGATGCCTACCCGACGGCCATATTCGGAGAGTGGTCGACTGACTACAGTCGGTCGCACCAACCCTGAAAGAGAGGTAGGAAGATGCGAGTGCGCACGACGATCCTCGGTCTCGCGGGCGGAACGGCGCTGCTCTTCGGTTCACTGACCGCCACCGCGCAGGCCGCCACCTCCGCACCGGAGCTGCGCGGCTGGGAGAACACCGGGCAGACCTTCTTCTGGGAGGCGAGCTGCGACGCCGCGGGCAAGGCCGGGATCGGCAAGGGCTGGCGGTTCTACAACTGCAAGGGCAGCGCGTGGCGCAACTACGAGCTCTGGGTGCTCAGGTGACCTGAGCCCGCCTCGGGACGTCCGGAACGTCCCCCGTCCGGACCGGTGCGGTGCGGCCCCCCGGGCCGCACCGCACCCCCTTGCACCGGCCCTGCCGGTCAGAAGCCGAAGATCCGGGCGCCGTTGGCCGTGATCGCGGCGCACAGGTCGGCCACGGCCATGCCCTTCACCTCGGCCATGAAGCGCACCGTGTGCGGGATCAGGTACGAGGCGTTCGGCTTGCCGCGCTGCGGCACCGGCGTCAGGAACGGCGCGTCGGTCTCCACCAGGACCAGCTCCGGCGGCGCCACGCGCAGGGCCGCGCGCAGCGGCTCGGCGTTCTTGAAGGTGACGTTGCCGGCGAAGCTCATCACGTAGCCCCGGTCGGCGCACATCCTCGCCATCTCCGCATCGCCGGAGAAGCAGTGGAACACCACCTTGTCGGGCGCGCCCTCCTCGGCCAGGATGCGCAGCACGTCGTCGTGCGCCTCCCGGTCGTGGATGACCAGGGCCTTGCCGGTGCGCTTGGCGATGTCGACGTGCGCGCGGAACGAGCGGTGCTGGTCGTCCTTGGGGGCCCAGTCCCGGTAGTAGTCCAGGCCGGTCTCCCCCACCGCGACGACCTCGGGCCGGGCGGCCAGCTCGGCGATCTCGGCGAGCGCGTCGTCGGTGATCCCGGTGGTGTCGTTGGGGTGGATCGCCACGCCCGCGTACACGTCGTCGAACTCGGCGGCCGTCCGGGCGCACAGCCGCGAGGTGGGCAGGTCCACGCCGATCGTCACGATCCGCCGCACCCCCACCGCCTGCGCCGAGGCGAGCTGCTCCTCGACCGGCAGCTCCACCAGGTCGAGGTGGCAGTGGCTGTCGAAGACCTCGGCCGGCAGCGGGTCGGCCAGCGCCGGGAACAGCCGCGGCGCGGGGCCGCCGTCCTCCTCGCCGCTCACGCGCCGCCCTCCAGCCGGGCCAGCTCCTCGTCCACGATCGACGGGTCGAGCTTGGTGAACAGGGGGGTCGGCTTGGCCAGCGGCACGCCCGGCCGGATCGGGACCGACTCCCAGCGGGCGGCGGTCTTGTAGTCGCCGGTCAGGATCGTGTAGTCCGGGCCGCCCTCCTCGGAGACGGTCTCCAGGCGCGGCATCCCGCTCCACACGCCCTCGCCGCCGAGCATCTCGTAGACCTTCTGCGAGGAGTTGGGCAGGAACGGGGTGAGCAGCGACTTGGCGTCGTCCACGACCTGCAGGGCGGTGTGCAGGATCGACTTCACGCGCTCGGGGTCGTCCTTGAGCTTCCAGGGCGCCTGGTCCGACAGGTACTTGTTGGCGTCGCGGACCACGTCCATGGCCTCGGTGATGCCGTTCTTGAAGCGGGAGCGCTCCAGCTCGGCGCCGACTGCGCCGAACGCGTTGCGGCTGCGCTCCAGCAGCGCCCGGTCGGCGTCGGTGAGGTCGCCGGCCTCGGGGACGGCGCCGAAGTTCTTGGCCGCCATGTTGACCGAGCGGTTGACCAGGTTGCCCCAGGCGGCCACGAGCTCGTCGTTGTTGCGGCTGAGGAAGTTGGACCAGGTGAAGTCGGTGTCGTTGTTCTCCGGGCCGGCGACCGCGATGTAGTACCGCAGCGCGTCCACGTCGTAGCGCTCCAGGAAGTCCTTGACGTAGATCACGACCTGGCGCGAGGAGGAGAACTTGCGGCCCTCCATGGTCAGGAACTCCGACGACACGACCTCGGTGGGCAGGTTGAGCGCGCCCAGCGAGCCGGGCTCGCCGCCCCGGTCGCCCTGGCCGTTGTAGCCCAGCAGCATCGCCGGCCAGATCTCGGCGTGGAAGACGATGTTGTCCTTGCCCATGAAGTAGTACGACAGGGCCTCGGGGTCCTGCCACCAGGCGCGCCACGCCTCGGGGTCGCCCGAGCGGCGGGCCCACTCGACCGAGGCCGAGAAGTAGCCGATCACCGCGTCGAACCACACGTACAGCTTCTTGGCGGCGTTGTCGCTCCAGCCCTCCAGCGGGATCGGCACGCCCCAGTCGAGGTCGCGGCTGATGGCGCGCGGCTGCATGTCGTCGAGCAGGTTCAGCGCGAACTTCAGCACGTTGGGCCGCCACTGGCCCTGCTTGGACTTCAGCCAGGAGCCCAGCACCTCGGTGAAGGCGGGCAGGTCGAGCATGAAGTGCTCGGTCTCCACGAACTTGGGCGTCTCGCCGTTGATCCGCGACACCGGGTTGATCAGGTCGATCGGGTCGAGCTGGTTGCCGCAGTTGTCGCACTGGTCGCCGCGCGCGCCGTCGTAGCCGCAGATCGGACAGGTGCCCTCGATGTAGCGGTCGGGCAGCGTGCGGCCGGTGGACGGCGAGATCGCGCCCATCGTGGTCTTGGGGAAGATGTAGCCGTTGTCGTACAGGCCCTTGAAGATCTCCTGCACCACCGCGTAGTGGTTGCGGGTGGTGGTGCGGGTGAACAGGTCGTAGGACATGCCGAGGCCGTGCAGGTCCTCGGCGATCACCCGGTTGTAGCGGTCGGCCAGCTCGCGGGCGCTGAGGCCCTCCTTGTCGGCCTGCACCTGGATCGGGGTGCCGTGCTCGTCGGTGCCGCTGACCATCAGGACCTGGTTGCCCGCCATCCGCTGGTAGCGGCTGAACATGTCGCTGGGCAGCGCGAAACCGGAGACGTGTCCGATGTGGCGGGGCCCGTTGGCGTACGGCCAGGCGGGCGCGGTCAGGATGTGGCGGCTGGGCGAGGACATGCTTCAAGAGTAGAGGTCCGCGGGGGAGGTACGGCACTCGATGCGACCGCGCCGTGGATAACCTGCATGCCGGGCCGCGAGGGGTCGCGGCCCGGTGGACGAGCAGAGGAAACGTGGCGGGCATGGTCCAGGACACGACGCGCGGCGGGGCCGCCGCGGAGGCGGCGCCCGGCGCGGCCCCGGACGGCGCGGGCCGCCGCGCCCGGGCGGCGGCGTTCGCCCGCCGCCGGGTGGTGTGGCTGTCGGCGCTGGTGGCCGCCTGCGGCGTCGTCGCCCAGTGGGTCGTCATGGTGCCGCCGCTGTACTTCGACCCCTACTACGTGTGGCTGGGCGCCCGGGACTGGCCGGACGTGCCGCTGGAGTCCTGGCCGTTCAACGAGGTGCCGCACCAGGTCACCCGGCTGGGGCTGGTGCTGCCCGCCCGGGTGGCGCAGGAGCTGCTGGGGCCGGGGCAGGCCGCCTACTTCGCGGTCGCCGCGCTGGGCGGGGCGCTGTTCTTCGTGGGCTGCTACCTGGCGGTGCGGTCGCTGTTCGGCGACGCGGCGGGCGTGCTGGCGGCGCTGCTGCTGATCGTGCACCCGCTGTTCACGATGACCAACCCGTTCGGGCACGAGATCACCTGGTCGGCCGGGGTCATGCTGCCGGACATGCCGGGCGCGGGGCTGTTCGCGCTCGGGATGGCGGCGCTGGTGGCGGCGTCGCGGCGGGCCGGGCGGGCCCAGGCGCGGCTGCTGGTGGCGGCCGGGCTGCTGTTCGGCTCCTCGTTCCTGGTGCGGGAGTTCCTGGCGTTCCTGTTCCTCGCCATCCCCGCCTACCTGGCGATCCTGCGCATCCCGTGGCGGCGCAACGTGATCGTCGGCCTGCCCATGGCGGCGATCCTGGCGGCCAACCTGGCGCACAACCAGATCGTGTGGGGCAACCCGCTGGCCGGGCTGCGGTCGGCGGCCACCCACGGCGGCAAGTCCCGCGACTACGTGACCCGGGAGCTGGCGGCCAAGTCGTTCCTGCGCGCCATGCACGACTGGCACCCGCTGGGCACGGTGTTCGTGGCGCTGCTGGCGCTGACGCTGCTGGGGTGGCTGGTCACCCGGGACCGGCGGCTGGCCCTGTGCCTGGTGTGGTTCGGGATGCTGGCGGTACCGCTGACGCTGCTGTCGGGCGTGCTGGACCCCGAGGACATCTCGCTGCGCGCCTGGCTGCCGCGCTACTGGTTCGCGGTGTTCCCGGCGCTGCTGGCGGGCGGGTTCGGCGCGGTGGCCCTGCTGGCCCGCAGGCTGCTGCCGGCCGGGCGCCGGGTGGCGGGGCTCGCGCTGCCCACCGCGTCCCTGGCCGCGCTGGCGGTCGTGCTCGGCTCGGCCTACACCGTCTCGGCCGTCCGCGCCGTCCCCGACCTGCCGCGCGACACCGCCTGGAACGAGCTGCGCGCCTGGTTCGCCGACGGGCGCGGCGACGGCATCCGCAAGATCAGCGCGGACCGGCGGCTGGGCCAGACCCTGACCTTCTACACCCGCACCGTGTGGGGCGAGCCGCTGTGGAAGGGCGAGATCAACGACTTCCCGCACGACATGCCGCAGCAGCCGCCGGGCGACAGCCCCATGCTGTTCACCAAGTGGCGGGGCAGCGAGGCGAGCGCGCCGGTCCTGGCGGGCTGGGAGCCCGGCAAGGCCGGGTGGCGGCGGCTGTGGAAGTCCTCCGACGGCATCCTGGAGTTGTGGGAGCCGCCCGCCGAACGACCCGCGCAGGGCGGTTAGCGGCCCGGATCGGCCCGCGTGTCCCCGGTCGTCCGCGCGTCCCTGGCATTCGGCTGGTCTTTGCGATCAGTCCTTCCCGCTCGGCCCTTGCGGCTGGGTCCTGCTTCAAAGACCCCAGGTGTCGCGCGAGTGACTGACCGTCCCAGCGGGGCGATGCCGGAGGTGGGCCCCGCCGGGCGAGCCCCCTGGGCCGGGACTTCAGAAAACACAGCTCAGCCCTTGCGGCCCCAGGCCACCCAGCCGTCGTTGGGCGAGTGGCGGCTGTCGACCACCTGCCGGTCGGCGGGCGCGCCGCCCGGCCAGGTCGCGTTGACCGGGGTGCGGCCGTCCCAGTAGACGATCACCAGGTCGGCGCCCCGCGGCGGGGCCTGGCGGCCGTCGAAGTCGGCCACGTCGTCCCAGGCCAGCCAGTAGTACAGCGGCAGCCGCAGCCGCCAGGAGATGTTGCGGTCGACCGCCACCACCGGCGTGGTGGCGGGGTCGGCGACGCCGCGCAGGTCGGTGGCGGCGCTGAACTCCTCCACCAGCGGCCGCCCGATCCGGGCGTTGGCCGTGCCCTCCGCGCCCAGGAAGACGGCCGCGAGCACGCAGGTCAGCACGGCGGTGCCGGCGCGCCGGGACGCGCCGGGCAGCAGCGCGCCCAGCAGCACGACCGCCAGCAGCGCGAGCCCCGCGAACGTGGCGGGCCACAGCCGGAACTGCGTCCAGTCCCAGGTGAGGAACGAGGTCTCGGGGAAGTCGTAGGGCGTGAAGGTGTAGCGGGCCAGCCGGTCCCCCGCGTACCGGTCGACGATCGAGGCCAGCCCCGCCAGCAGGCCCGCCGATCCCGCCGCGGCCCACGCCGCCGTGCGCCGGCGGGCGCGCAGCAGCACCGCCAGGCCCAGCGCGAACAGCACCGGCGTCACGCAGGCCAGGTAGCGGCCGTAGACGTAGTTGCCGACGCGGTACTCGTCGGGCAGGGCCGCCGAGGTGGCCAGCGCGATGCCCGCCGCCACCGCCAGGACGGCCAGCGCCAGGGCCCTCGACCGGCCCGGGACGCCTCGCCGCAGCACCAGCGCCGCCAGGGTGAGCAGGCCGATTCCGGCCACGCCGCCGGTGACGGCGAGCTGGTACCAGAGCTGGCCCGAGCCGAGCCCCAGCGTCCAGCCCCAGCCGTCGGCGCTGGACAGCCTGCGCACCAGGTTGCCGCTGAGGTCGTTGTCGCCGTTGGGATAGAGGGACGGCAGCAGGCCGTGGTTGAGGCGCGTCCCGGCCAGCGCGACGCCCGCGAGCACCGCGCCCGCCGCGGCGGCCTCGCGCCAGGACCGCCAGCGCGCCGCCGCCAGCACGACCAGCCCGGCGTGCACCAGCAGCGGCAGCACGCCGCGGGTGTGGCACATGTAGGCGTAGGCCGCCAGCGCCGACGCGCCCGCCCCGTAAAGCGCGGCCGGGGACGCCGCGACGCGCGGCAGGACGGCGCGGACCCCCGAAGCGTCGCGCGGCAAGGCGATGCGCAACGCCGGCACGCCGCGCGGCGCGCTGAGCCAGGAGTGCGCCAGCAGCAGCCAACCCAGCACCACCACCGGCAGCACCGCGTCCGTCAGCGCGAACTCGGCGAAGAACACCACGCCCGGCAGCAGGGCGGTGAGGTTGCCGCCCAGGAACGCCGGGAGCCGCGCGAGCCCGCAGCGCCGCAGCAGCACGTACGCCAGCGGCAGCATCAGCGCGCTGATCAGCGCGTTCTCGACCTGGACGAGCCGGTAGACCACCGCCGGGTCGTCGGCCAGCCCGAACGCGGGCGTCAGCAGCAGCGGATAGCCGCCCCGGTAGACGGTGCCGTAGGACATGTCGGCGCCCGGACCGCCGGTCAGCACGCGGGCGGCGAACAGGTAACCGGTCTCGTCGGGGGTCGCCACCGGCATGGACTGCCCGGCCGCCAGCACCAGCCGGACCACCGCCTGCCCCAGCCAGCCCAGCAGCAGCGCCAGCCGCCACCGGCGGCGCGCCGGGCCGGCCGGCGGGTCGCCGGGGCCGGCGCGGTCGGGCCGCCCGGCCGTGGCGACGGCCGGGTGCAGGGTCGGCGATCCGCTCATCGGAGGGGTGCGGGGTGGAGGACCATGACCCGATCAGCCTGCCACAGGAGTTTCACCACCGCCGCCCTGGTCAACGGGCTGTGGAAAACCTGGACGGCGGCTGAGCGGACGCGCCCGGAACGACCCGCTCCATCCCGGCCCGTCCCGGAACCGCCCGGCCGGAACCGATCTGCCGTGAAACGACGATGAGCCCCCGCACCGGCGGTGCGGGAGCCCATCGGAAGGGTTCAGGAGCCGGTCAGCTCTCGGAGGCGGGGCTCTTGGCCGCACTCTCGGCGGCCTTCTCCGCTGCCTCCTCGGCGGCCTTCTCGCGCTCGCGCCGCGCCCGGAGGGCGGCCGCGTCCACCACGTCGGCGGCCTCGTCGGCGGCGTCCACCGACAGCGGCTGCTGGCGGCGGCGGATGCCCAGGATGCTGATGAACAGCGAGGCGAAGATCGCCTGGAAGCTCATCATCAGCGCCACCGCGGCCGGGACCACCAGGCGCAGCGACTCGCGCGGGTCCAGCTCGCCGAAGCTGTTGACCCGCCAGTGCAGCAGCGAGGCCACCAGGCCCACCACGCCGGCCAGCGCCAGCAGGCCGCCGAACACCAGGCCGCGCTCCAGGCTCCACCAGCGGCTCATGATCTTCTGCACCCGGTTGTCGGGCGGCAGGAAGCCCTCGTGCATGGCGTAGACCTTGGTGAGCAGGGCGAAGATCACCGCCTGGAAGCCGATCACCATCGCGGCGCCCGCGCCGACCAGGGTGTCGACGTCGAAGGCGATCTCGCCGACGCGCACCGGGCCGAACGACAGCGCGATCCCGGCGACCAGTCCGAGCGTCATAAACAGCAGGCCCGGGATCAGGAACAGCCAGCGGGGGCTGTAGAGCATGAGGAAGCGCAGATGACGCCAGCCGTCACGCCAGGTGTTGAGGTGCGGGGCGCGGGTGCGGCCGTCGGGCGACAGCGTGGTGGGGCGCTCGCGGATGTCGTACTTGGCCAGGGTGGCCTTGACGACCATCTCGCTGGCGAACTCCATGCCGCCGGTCTGCAGCCCCAGCCGCATGATCGATTCCTTGTTGAAGGCGCGCAGCCCGCAGTGGAAGTCGCCGATCTTGCTGCCGAAGAACAGCCGGCCGACGAAGCTCAGCACCGGGTTGCCCAGGTAGCGGTGCAGCGGGGGCATGGCGCCGGGGGCGATGCCGCCCTTGAACCGGTTGCCCATCACCAGGTCGGCGCCGTCGCGCAGGTCGTCCAGGAACGGGCCCAGGGTGGCGAAGTCGTAGGAGTCGTCGGCGTCGCCCATGGCCACGTACTTGCCCTTGGCGGCCCGGATGCCGCCCATCAGGGCGTTGCCGTAGCCTTTGTCCACCACGGGCACGACCCGCGCACCGGCGTCCCGGGCCAGCTGCTGGCTGCCGTCGGTGCTGCCGTTGTCGGCGATGACGACCTCGCCGTCGATGCCGGCGTCCTCGAAGAACTGAATCGTCTTGCGAACGCACGTCTCGACCGTTTCGGCCTCATTGAGACATGGCATCACTACGGAGAGTTCCACGCGATCTCCTTCGTTACCGCTGGTGACCGTCTGCGGTATTTTCAACTAATCTCATCATGTTCCGCTGGGCGGCCCGTCGTCGTTCATGATGCCTGCCGGGGACGGGCGATGCGCGCCGCTCCGGTCGAGAGCGCCGGGGTGGTCCCCGCGCTCGCGGGGAGCGGACGGTGTTGCTGATTCGCAACGTGTTGCCCCGCTCGGCCACGGCCCCGGGCGGCAGGCTAGGACGACAAGCATACGGGCACCGCGGCCCGGAAAGGTTGGGGCAGCTGTGACGCGCGCTGAACAGGGCGTTGCCGCCGGTGTGGCGCTAGAGGAGCCCGTGGCGGCCGAGACCACCGAGACCGCGCCGACGCGCACGTCAGCGACCCGGCCTCCGCTGCGCGAGCGCGCGGGCGGCCTGGCGTCCCGGCTGTGGGCCGCGGCGCGCCGCAACCGCACCTTTACTGTGATCCTCGTCACAGGCGCTCTGCTCCGAATCGTCACGATGGTCGGCTACACGCCGGTCATGTTCTTCAACGACAGCTTCGACTACCTGCACGTGGCGATGAAGCCGTACCCGCACCCGCTGCGGCCCGACGGCTACTCGTTCCTGCTGCTGGGGCTCAGGCCGTTCCACAGCTTCGCCCTGGTCGCGGTGGTCCAGCACCTGATGGGGCTGGGCATGGGCCTGATGATCTACGCGCTGCTGCGCCGCCGGTTCTCGGTGCGCGGCTGGATCGCGGCCGCGGCCGCCGCGCCGGTGCTGCTGGACGCCTACCAGATCCAGCTGGAGCACCTGGTGCTGTCGGACACCCTGTTCACCTTCCTGGTGGTCAGCGCGGTCACCCTGCTGCTGTGGCACGACCGGCCGTCCTGGAAGGTCGCCGCGGCGGTCGGGCTGATCATCGGGCTGTCCTGGCTGACCCGGTCGGTGGGCCTGCCGGTGCTGCTGGGCGTGCTGGTGTACCTGCTGATCCGCCGCTCGGGCTGGCGGACGATGGCGGTGCTGCTGGTGACGTGCATGCTGCCGGTGGTCGCCTACATGGGCTGGTACAAGGCCGAGAACGGCAAGTTCGCGATGACCGAGAGCAACGGGATCTTCCTGTTCGCGCGGGTCTACAAGTTCGCCGACTGCCACCGGATGAAGGACCTGCCGGTCCGCGAGATGCCGCTGTGCACCGAGGTCGGCGGCAGCCGCCGACCCAACTCCCAGGACGGCATCTGGGACGCCGCCTCGCCGCTGAACCGCTACCCCGGCAAGCGCTTCAACCCCGAGCTGAACAAGATGACCAACGACTTCGCCAAGCGGGCCATCCTGTCCCAGCCCGGCGACTACCTCCAGGTCGTCGCGCACGACTTCTTCCGCGTCTTCCAGTGGAAGCGCACGGTGTTCCCCGACCCGGCGACCTACGCGCAGTACGAGTTCGGCGAGAAGTCCAACGCGCTGCCAGAGTGGCGGATGGACAGCGACTACACCGCCGCGCAAGAGGCCGTCGCCTACGAGCGGGGCCGCGCGCGCACCAAGGTCGTCGAGCCGTTCGCGGGCGTCGTCCGCGCCTACCAGGACCACGTCTACCTGCGCGGCAGCCTGGTCGGCGTCATCCTGCTGATCGGGCTGGCGGGCATGGCGGCGATGTGGCGGCGGTTCGGCGGCGCGGCGTTCCTGCCGTGGTGCCTGGCCACCGGCCTGCTGCTGGCCCCGGCGGCGACCGCCGAGTTCGACTACCGGTACGTGCTGCCGAGCGTCCCGCTGGCGTGCATCGCGGCGGCGCTGGCCTTCTCCCCCGCCGTGCGCGCCCGGTGGCGGCGCGGCGGAGGCGGGGACGAGCCGGGCCCGGCGCCGTCCGGCGACGCTCCGAAGGGAAAGGTCTCGGAGACCGCCGCCGGCTGACCCCCGCCGGGCCCGCCACGCCGTTCCGCGCCGGGGAGGCGCGGAACGTCCCGCCGCTCAGGCGCGCCGCCGGGCGGCCGGGGCTACCAGGCGTGCAGGCGGCGCAGCCGGAACAGCAGCTCCAGTGCGTCCGCCTTGGCGGCCGGGGCCGCCTCCGCCCGCCGCCACGGGGTGGAGAACACCTTGACGTTGCCGCTGGAGCACTCGCGGCAGGGGTGGTCGAGCCAGGGCGTCGTGCAGCGGCAGCCGTCGTGCTCGTACACCACCCCCTCGCCGCCGTGGCCGTCGGCGGTGTGCCGGACGTCGAACTCCTCGTCCCAGCTCGCCCCGCAGCAGCCGCACTCGTAGTACCAGACCTCGTGGTTCGACCATGCGTCCCGCACGGCCCTCACCCCCTCGGGGAACGCCGCCCCGCGCTCGGCCCGGTACGGGCCCGCGTGGCGCCGACACTCCCGAGTGTTCCCCGCCGCCGGGCGTCTGGAGCGTTCCGGGCAGGGGACTATGCCCTCGCGGCCACCACGGCGTCGTAGACCACGCGCTTGGGCAGGCCGTTCTCCTTGGCGACCTCGGTGATGGCCTGCTTACGCGGCGTCCCGGCGGCCTCCCGGGCGGCGACGGCGGCGGCGAGGTCGGCCGGGTCCGTCAGGCCCGCGGGCGCGGGCGCGCCGCCGACCACCAGCGTGATCTCGCCGCGCACGCCCTCCTCGGCCCAGGCGGCCAGCTCGGCCAGCGGGCCGCGGCGGACCTCCTCGTAGGTCTTGGTCAGCTCGCGGCAGACCGCCGCGGGCCGCTCGGCGCCGAACGCCTCGGCCATCGCGCCGAGGGTCGCGGCCAGCCGGTGCGGGGCCTCGAAGAACACCATCGTGCGCGGCTCGGCCGCGAGCTCGGCCAGCCGCCGGGCGCGCTCGCCCTGCTTGCGCGGCGGGAAGCCCTCGAAGGCGAAGCGGTCGGTGGGCAGCCCCGACACGATCAGCGCGGTCGTCACGGCCGACGGGCCGGGCAGCACGCTGACCGGCACCCCGGCCGCGACCGCCGCCACCACCAGGCGGTAGCCGGGGTCGGACACGCCGGGCATGCCCGCGTCGGTGACCACCAGCACGTCGCGCCCGGCCAGCAGCTCGCCCAGCAGCTCCTCGGCGCGCGCCTTCTCGTTCTGGTCGTAGTACGACACCACCCGCGCGACCGGCTCCACGCCGAGGTCGGCGGTCAGCCGCCGCAGCCGCCGGGTGTCCTCGGCCGCGATGACCGGAGCGGCCGCCAGCGCGGCGCGCAGCCGCGGCGAGGCGTCGTCCGGCCGCCCGATCGGCGCCGCGCCGAGCAGCAGCGTGCCCGTCCCGGCCGCCGCCCGATCCGCCGCCTGCTCTTGCGTCCCGTTGCCCGTCACCGCTCCATTCTCGCGCCGCCGGACGCCCCGCCGGGCCACCGGGGCCGCTCCGGCGCGCCCGGCGTCCTGCCGGCGCGCCCGTACGATGGCGGGATGGCGATGACGGATTTCGCTCCGGCGACGGCCTCCGAACGACGATCGCGCCCGCCCACCCTGCGCGAGTGGCTGGCCCCGCGCGTCCCGGGCGGCGCGCTGCTCGGCTGGCTGGGGCCGCTGCTGGTCACGGCGTTCGCGGGGGTCCTGCGGTTCACCGGGCTCGGCACGCCCAAGGCGGTGGTCTTCGACGAGACCTACTACGCCAAGGACGCGCTCGCGCTGCTGAGGTTCGGGTGGGAGCACAACACCGTCAAGGACGCCGACAAGCTGCTGATCGCCGATCCGAAGGCCGACATCTGGGCCGAGGGCGCGTCGTTCGTGGCGCACCCGCCGGGCGGCAAGTGGATGATCGCGATCGGCGAGCAGCTGTTCGGCGCGACGCCGTTCGGGTGGCGGTTCATGCCCGCGCTGGCGGGCACGCTCGCGGTGCTGATCCTGTGCCGGGTGGCGCGCCGGATGACCGGCTCGACGCTGCTGGGGTGCGCCGCCGGGCTGCTGCTGGCGCTGGACGGGCTGGCGTTCGTCACCAGCCGCACCGCGCTGCTGGACGTGTTCGTCATGTTCTGGGTGCTGGCCGGGTTCGCCTGCATCGTCAACGACCGCGACCGGTCCCGGCGGCAGCTGGCCGACCGGCTCGACCGCGACCTGGAGCAGGGCACCGCCTCGGCCTACGGCCCCTTCCTCGCGCACTCCTGGCGGTGGGCGGCCGGGATCTGCCTCGGCCTCGCCTGCGCCACCAAGTGGACGGGCGTCTTCTACATCGCCGCCTTCGGGATCATGGTGCTGCTGTGGGACTACGGGGCGCGCCGCGCCGCCGCGGTCCGCCAGCCGTTCACCGGCACGATGCTGTTCGAGGCGGTCCCGGCGTTCGTGCAGCTGGTGGTGGTGGCCGCGTTCACCTACCTGGCGTCGTGGTCGAGCTGGATCTTCCGCCCGGGCGGCTGGGGGCGCGGCGAGGTGTCGGGCAACTGGCTCGCCCGCCCCTTCGAGGCGATGCCCAAGCTGTGGAAGTACCACGCCGAGATGCTCAACTTCCACACCGGCCTGGACTCCAAGCACCCCTACCAGTCGTGGCCGTGGGACTGGCCGGTGCTGCGGCGGCCGGTGGCGTTCTACTACACCGAGCCCAAGGGGTCCTGCGGCGGCGGGCGCTGCTCCAGCGAGATCCTCGGCATCGGCACCCCGGCGCTGTGGTGGGGCGGGCTGCTGGCGCTGGTCGTGCTGCTCGGCCTCTGGCTGGTGCTGCGCGACTGGCGGGCGGGCGCGATCCTGCTGGGGTTCGGGGCGGGCTGGCTGTCGTGGTTCCCCTCGGCGTTCGGCGACCGCACGATGTTCCTGTTCTACGCGACGCCGATGATCCCGTTCCTGGTGCTGGCGGTGGTGCTGGCGCTGGGCTACCTGATCGGCCCGGCGCGACGGCGCGACGGCGCGTACCTGCCCCTCCACGACGCGGACGGACGGCCGCCCGCGCCGGGCCCGCGCCGGGTGGCGGGCGCGGCGCTCGCGGGCGCGTTCGTGCTGGTGGTGCTGGTCAACTTCGCGTACTTCTACCCGATCCTGACGGCCGACGTCCTGCCGTACGGCTCCTGGCACGACCGCATGTGGTTCTCGTCCTGGATCTGAGCGGGGGGGGGGGGGGGCCCCCCCCCCGCCCCCCCCCCCCCGCCACGCCTCCTAGCCGCGCAGCATCTTCTTCATGGCGGCGATCTCGTCCTGCTGGGTGCGGACGATCTCACCCGCCATCGTCTTGGCGGCGGGGTATGCGCCCTTGGCCTGCTCCTCCTTCGCCATGGTCACCGCGCCCTCGTGGTGCTCGATCATCATGGTGAGGAAGCGCCGGTCCAGCGCCTCGCCCTTGAGCTTGCGGAACGCGGCCATCTGCTCGGGCGTCATCATCCCCGCCATGCCGCCGCCGTGGTGGTCCATGGCGGGCGGCTCGGCGCCCTCGGCGGGCACCTGCTCGCCCCACTGCCGGAGCCAGCCGCTCATGGTCTCGATCTCGGGGGCCTGCGCCCGCTCGATCTGCGCGGCCAGCCGCTTGACCTCGGCGTCGTCCGACCCGGCGGCGACGACCTCGGACATCTCCACCGCCTGCCGGTGGTGCGGGATCATCATCTGCGCGAACATCACGTCCTGCGCGTTGTGCCCGGCCGCCGAGCTGGGGGCGGCGCTGGAGGACACGGCGCCGTGGCCGGGCTTCGCGCCGTCGCCCTTGTCGCCGTCCCCGCCGCAGGCCGCCGTGCCGAGCAGGACCGCCGCGCCGATCGCCAGGATGCGCTTGTTCATCGTTCGTCTCCTTGAAGTGCTGTGGAAGGCGTGCCGAAGAGACCCGACGCCGCCGGGCGGCGTCCGGGCGCCGGCTTCTACAGCCGCATCACGGAGAGCTGGTAGATGCTGGGGGGTCTGGCACGCGGCGGCCCGCGCCGCGTGATCGGTGACAGGAAGCGGCCGGGGTGCGCCGGCGGCGGTTCGACCGAGCGCCAGGCGGCGAGGGCGAGGATCAGCGCCCCGGCCAGCAGAGCGAAGCAGACCATGCCCGCCGTGCAGCCGGATTCGTGTCCGGCCGCGTCCATGGGCGAGGTCACCGCGACGCGCTGCGGCTCCTCATGCTGGAGAGCGGCGTGCGGGGCGCCGTGCGCGGAGGCGAGGGCGGGGCCGGAGGCGTGCGCCGGGGACGGCGTCGCGGTGATGCCGTGCATCGCGAACAGCCCGGCGAGCAATCCGAGTCCGAGCAGCAGCAGGGCCGCGCTCCGCGATACCCCCCGCCCGTTCATACCGCCACTGTAGCGGGCGGTGTCGCGGGGACGGACCGGGGGCGCAGGGTCCGGGCGCCGAGCAGGCAGACCAGCAGCGCGAGCACCCCGCCCGCGCCCGCCCCGGCGAACGCGCCGGGCACCCCGGCCAGGTCCTGCCCGAAGCCCGAGACGAACATGCCGAGCGAGCCGCCCAGGCCCACCGCCGCGACGATCCACGCGAACGCCTCGGTGACGGTGCCGACCGGCGCGAGATGGTCCACCAGCGAGAAGCTGCACGCCAGCACCGGGGCCAGGAAGATCCCGCTGACGAACGCCAGCACCAGCATCACCGGCAGCCCCGGCGCCCACACCAGCGGCAGGTACCCGGCCGCCAGCGCGACCAGCAGCCAGGGCAGGCGGCGGTGCTCGGCCCCCGGCCACGGGCGGGCGCCGTAGACCAGGCCCCCGAGCAGCGCCCCGGCCGACATCACCGCCAGCAGCAGGCCGGAGGCGGCCTCGCTGCCCAGGCGCTCGGCGTAGGCGACCACGGCCACCGTGTACACGCCCAGCGCGACGCCCGCGAACAGCAGCGACAGCAGCAGCACGCACAGGCCGGGCGAGCGCAGCGGACCCGCCCAGTCGGCGGCGCGCGGCTCGCCGCGCCACGCGCGCGAGGGAGCTGCGGTGGTGACGACCAGGGTCCCGGCGACGCCGAGCGCCCCGGTCAGCAGCAGCGCGGTCTCGGGGTTGGCCAGGGCGGCGAGGACCACCAGCAGCGGGCCGACGCTGAACAGCACCTCCTGCGCGGCCGCGTCCAGCGCGTAGGCCGCCTTCACCTTCGTCTGGTCGGGCAGCACGTCGGGCCACAGCGCGCGCAGCCCGGCCTCCAGCGGCGGGGTGGCGAACCCGGCCAGGACCACCGCCGCGACCGCGACCGGGCGGGGGTCCGCGCCGGTCACCGCCAGCAGCACGAAGCCCAGCCCCGACAGCAGCGCCGCGGGGATCAGCACGCGGGGCTGGCCGAACCGGTCCATCGCGCGGCCGAGCACCGGCTGCCCCGCCGCCATCGCCAGCCCGAACACCGCCGCCAGCGTCCCGGCCAGCGGGTAGCCGCCGCCCTCGGCGCGGACGTGCAGGACGATCGCGAGCGCCCCCATGCCGTTGGGCAGCCGGCCCAGCAGCGTGCCGCCGAGCAGCCGCCCGGCGTGGCGCAGGCGCAGGAACTCGACATAGGCGCGCATGGCGGTGTCCCCCGGTTCCGGTGGCGAGTCATACGTATTACTAGACGCGTCATACGTACCATGAACCGGTCCGGGTGTTCTAGTTTGTTCTCGTGCCCGCCACCAGTCGCCCCACGAGCCGGGACGTGGCGCAGGCGGCCGGGGTGTCGCAGTCCACGGTGTCGCTGGTGCTGGGCGGCAAGTGGTCCGGCCGCGTCTCCCCCGCCACCGCCGCCGCCGTGCACGACGCCGCCGAGCGGCTCGGCTACCGGCCGAATCCGGCCGCCCGCAACCTGCGGCTGGGCACCACCCGCACGGTCATGCTGATGGTCCCGACGCTGATCACCCCGTTCTTCGGCGCGGTGCACGCGGGCGCGGCACGGGTGGCGGCGCGGCACGGGTTCGGGCTGGTGGTGTACCCGTGGCCGGACGACGCGGGGCCGGCCGACAGCCCGTTCGCCGCGCCGCGCGAGGCGATCGACGGCATCCTCGCCTCCTCGCTGCCGCGCGAGGTGCCCGACGGGTTCCCGGGCACGCCGGTGGTGATGCTCGACAGCGACCCCGCGGGCGCCGAGACCACCGTGAACTTCGCCGTCGCCGACGGGATGCGCGCCATCGCCGCGCACCTCGGCGCGCTCGGGCACCGCCGCATCGGGCACGTGGCCGCCGAGCCCGACCAGTGGACCTTCCATGTGCGCGGCGCGGCGCTGGCCGCCGCCGTCGCCGCGCTGCCCGGCGGCGCGCTGACCCGCGCGGCCACCGCGATCGACATCGCCGCCGCCAAGGCCGCGGCGGGGCGGCTGCTGGACGCGCCGGAGCGGCCGACCGCGCTGGTCTGCGACGACGACGTGCTCGCGGCCGGGGCCTACAAGGCGGCGCGGGCCCGCGGCCTGGAGGTCCCCGGCGACCTGTCGGTCACCGGCATGGACGACGTGCTGGTGGCGACCGCGCTGGAGCCGGAGCTGACCACCGTCCGGCTGCCGGCCGAGGAGCTGGGCGCGCAGGGCATGGCGGCGCTGCTGGAGCTGCTGGGCGGCGGGCGGCCGGCGTCGCGGTCGCTGCCGGGCCGCCTGGTGGTGCGCGGCTCCACCGCGGCGATCTAGGGCGGCTCCCCGGGTATAGGGGGCCCATGGGGAACATTCCGTCCGAGACCGACCGCGAGGCCCATCCCGACAACCGGATCGGCGCGGTGCCGCCGCGCACCCGGGAGTGGCGGCACGGGGAGGTCGTGGCGGAGGGCTTCCCGGTCGCCGACCTCCGCGACCGCCTCGGGCGGGACGGCGCGGTGGTGTGGCTGGACCTGTGCGCGCCCGAGCACCGGGACCTGCACGTCATCGCCGACGAGCTGGGCCTGGACCCGGTCGCGGTGGAGGACGCGGTGTCGGCGCACGAGCGGGCCAAGCTGGACCGCTACCGCGACTACCTGTTCCTCAACCTCTACGTCCCGGAGGTGGACCGCGGCGGGGAGCTGGTCATGCACGAGGTGTCGGCGTTCGTGACGCGGCAGGCGCTGGTGACCGTCCGCCAGGACCAGGGCTTCGACGTGGACGAGCTGATCCGGCGCTGGGACGACAGCCCCGAGCTCGCCTGGCTGCAGGACTCGCCGCTCAGCGCCGCGCCGCTGCTGTACGGCCTGCTGGACCTGGTGGTGGACCGGCAGCTGGCGGCCGTCCAGGACCTCGACGACGAGGCCGACGACATCGAGGAGATGGTCTTCGACGACCGCTCCTCGGTCAAGGAGATGCAGCGGCGCAGCTTCCGGCTGCGCAAGAACCTGGTGGCGCTGCGCCGGGTCGCGCTGCCCATGCGGGAGGTCCTGAACACGCTGATGCGCCGCGACGTGCCGCTGGTGGCCGAGCCGATGGTGCCCTACTTCCAGGACGTCTACGACCACACGCTGCGGGTCGCCGAGTGGACCGACGGGCTGCGCGACCTGATCGCCAACCTGCTGGACACCCGGATCGCGATGCAGAGCAACCGGCTCAACGAGGTGATGAAGAAGGTCACCAGCTGGGCCGCGATCATCGCGGTGCCGACCGCGGTCACCGGCTTCTACGGGCAGAACGTGCCCTATCCGGGGTCGGGGCAGACCTGGGGCTTCTACCTCAGCACGGCGATCGTGGTGCTGTGCAGCATCGGGCTCTACACCCTGTTCAAGGCGCGCGACTGGTTGTGAGCCCCGCCCCGCGGACGGGCGGGGCGGGGCTCACGGCCGTTCCGCGTTCAGTTCGCGCGCAGGAACGAGGCGGCGATCGGCGCCGCCGCCTCCGCGCCGGTGCCGCCGCCCTCGACCACGACGGCGAAGGCGAGGTCGCCCTTGTAGCCGACGAACCAGGCGTGCGTGGGCGGGTCGTCGCCCGACCCGAACTCGGCGGTGCCGGTCTTGCCCGCCGTCCCCTTCGGGAACCCGACGTCGGCGGCGGTGCCCTCGCTCACCACGGCGGGCATCAGGGTGTGCAGGGCCTGCTTGACGGCGGGCTCCAGCTTGTGCGGCGGCTCGGGCTTGCGCCCGCCCGCGTCCACGGCTTCGGCGGCGAGCCCGGCCTCCACCAGGCGCGGCGAGCGCCAGGTGCCGCTGGCGGCGGCCGCGGCGACGCTCGCCATGTTGAGCGGGCTGGTCAGCACCTCGCCCTGGCCGAACGAGGCCGACGCGAACGCCGTCTGGTCCTTGTTCTTGGGGAAGGTGGCGCGCACCGCGGGCAGCCCCGCGATGATCGGCGCGTTGAAGCCGAACTGCTCGGCGACCTCGGTGAGCCGCTTCTCGCCGAGCTTGTCCACCGCCAGGCGCGCGAAGGTGGTGTTGCACGAGTGCGCGAACGCCTTCTCGAACGAGATCGTCCCGAAGTCCTCGTTCTTGTAGTTCTTGAAGGTGCGCCCGCCCACGTTGGTGGTGGCCGGGCAGCCCACCGGCTGGCCGGCCTTCAGCCCGCCGGCCACCAGCGCCGCCGCCGTCACGACCTTGAACGTCGAGCCGGGCGGGTAGTGCCCCATCAGCGCCCGGTTGTAGCCGCCGGGCTTGTTGGCGACGGCGAGGATCTCGCCGGTGGAGGCGCGCAGCGCGACCAGCGAGGCGGGCTTGGTCACCTTCTCCATGGCCTTGCCCGCGGCGCGCTGCACCTTGGGGTCGAGCGTGGTGCGCAGCGGCTCGCCCTCGCTGCCGCCGAACCGCTTCAGCGTGCGCACGGGCCTGCCGTTCGCGTCCACGATCTGCACCGCGAGCGCGGGCGTCCCGGCGAGCCGCCGCTGGTACTGGCGGTTCAGGCCCTCGACGCCCACCTGGTCGCCCTTGCGGTAGGGCGCGCCGAGCTTCTTGGCGATCTCGTCGGTCGCCGGGCCGAGCGGTCCGACCAATTGCTGGACCGAGCCCGACGGCGATCCCGCGAGGCCGCCGCCGTCCGCGCCCTCGATGGCCGCGCGGGTCGGCCACGTCCGGGCCGACTGGAGCCGCTGGCCCTCGGCGAGCCCGGGGTACATGACCTCCGGCGACCAGACGACCTTCCACTCGCCGCCGTCCTTGGTGACCTTGTAGGTCCCGGTGTAGGTCCACTTGCGGTCGCCGGCCAGCGTCAGGTCGGCGGCGTAGGAGCCGCCCTCCTCGTCCAGGCCGGTGATCTGGAAGCCCTGCCGGGCCACCCCGACCTCGTCGCGCATCCGCGCGAAGCGCTTGTCGAAGTCGGCGGGCGCGCTCGCCGTGAGGGTCCGCATGGCGGCGAAGTCCCCGCGCCCCCAGGCGGCCAGGTACTTCTCGACGTTCTCCCGCGGCCCCTCGTCGCGCAGCACGAACCAGGCCGCTCCCGCCCCCGCGAGCACGACCGCCACCGCGGCGACGATCAGAATCCGGGATCGGCGCATCCGTATCCCCCCTTATCGGTCATCGTCGGACAGCACACCATCCGAACGGCGAAAAGTCCAAGATTGATATCGTTAGCGAATCCATAGGCGGATGGATATAGTCGCAGCTCGTGAACCTCGTCGGGCATCTGAGCTGCTTCGTCGTCGTCGCCGAGGAACTGCACTTCGGCCGCGCCGCCGAGCGGCTCGGCATGGCCCAGCCCCCGCTCAGCCAGCGCATCCAGCGGCTGGAGCGGGAGCTGGGGGTCCGGCTGTTCGACCGCTCCTCGCGCAAGGTGGAGCTCACCGCCCCCGGCCGCCTCCTGCTGGACGAGGCCCGTGACATCCTCTCCCGCGTGGAACGCCTCTCCTCCCTCGCCGACCGCGCCCGCCAGGGCGAGACCGGCACGCTGCGCGCGGGCCTGCCCCCGGACCTGGGCGGCAACGTGGTGGCCGCGCTGATCGCCGCGTTCCGCGAGCGCCGCCCCGACCTGCGCCTGGACCTGCGCGAGATCGGCACCGCCGACCAGGCGCACGCGCTGGCCGACGGCACCCTGGACGTCGGCGTGCTGCGCCACCCCTGCGACGCGCGCGACCTGGCGTTCGGCCCGATGCTGACCCAGCGCGTGGGGGTGCTGCTGCCCGCCGGGGAGGACCCGCCCGCCCACCTGCACCTGTCGGACCTGGCCGGGCACGACCTGGTGACCGCGCCCCGCGACGAGGCGCCCGGCGGCTACGACGACCTGCTGGCCACCTGCCGCCGCCACGGCTACGACCCGCCCGCCGTGCACGAGGCGCGGCACCCCCAGTTCGCGCTCGGCCTGGTGCTGGCCGGGACCGCCGTCGCGCTGCTGCCCCGGACCGAGGCCCCCGGCGTGCTCTGGCGACCCCTGCTGGGCGACCCGCTGACCCGGCGCGTCTCGTGCGCGTGGCGGCAGGACGCGGGCGGCGAGGCCGTCGAGGCGTTCACCGCGACCGCCACCGCCGTCCTGCGCGACGAGGCGGGCATGGCCCCCCTGGCGCCGCCGCCCGCGCGCCGCGTCGTCCCCCGCCCCGCCTCCGGGTTCCTGGCATGAAGCACATCGAACGGGTCTTCCGCGACGCCGGCGTCACCGGCCACCTGTACGCCCTGGACCTCGACACCGGCCGCGACGTGGGCGTGCGCGGCGACGACCCGGTGGTGCTGGCCTCGGTCTTCAAGGTGCCCCTGCTGGTGGCCTTCCACCGGCGGGCGGCCGCCGGGCTGCTGGACCCCGCCGAGCCGGTCACGCTGTCCCCCGCGGACCGCGTCCCCGGCCCGACCGGCATCGCGACCATGCTGGACACCGTCACCCTCTCGCTGCGCGATCTCACCAACCTCATGATCACCGTGAGCGACAACACCGCCGCCGACACCGTCTTCGCGCGCGTCGGCCGCGACACCGTCAACGCCGCGATGGCCGACCTCGGCCTGCCGCGCACCCATCTGACCGGCAACGGCGCCGAGCTGCACGACACCCTGCTGACCGACGCGGGCGTCCCCGACCTCGGCGAGCTGTGGGCCCGCCTGGACGAGCCCGGGATGCTGAGCCGCCTGCGCGCGCTGGACCCCGTCCGCACGACCCGCAGCACGCCCCGCGAGATGGCCCGGCTGCTGGCCATGATCTGGCGCGACGAGGCGGCGCCGCCCGAGGCGTGCGCCGAGATGCGCCGCCTGATGGGGCTGCAGGTGTGGCCGCACCGCCTGTCGTCCGGGTTCCCCTACGACGACGTACGGGTCAGCGGCAAGACCGGCACCCTGCCCACCCTGCGCAACGAGATCGGCGTGGTGGAGTACCCCGACGGCGGCCGGTACGCGGTGGCGGTGTTCACCCGCTCGCTGCTGCCGCTGGCGGTCCTGCCCGAGGCCGACGCCGCCATCGGCACCACCGCCCGCCTGGCGATCGAGGCCCTCCGCACTCACTGACCGGCGGGGCCTCTAGGCGCCCGCCGCCAGGTCGTCGCGCGAGGCCAGCGGACGCCAGGCGGCGGCCGTCACCACCGTCATGACGGCCGCGCCGATCCAGAACGGGGCCGCCGTCCCCAGGCCCCGGGCGAAGAGGCCGCCCAGCAGCGAGCCGGCGGCCGCGCCCGTCACCTGGATCAGCGAGTACACCGAGCCGACCCGGCCCAGCAGCCGGTCGGGCACGCGGGTCTGGACCAGGGACATCGCGACCGCGCCCCACACCATCGCGTGCGCCCCCAGCGCGACCAGCGCCGCCCCCGCCGTCCAGGGGCCGGTGCTCAGCGCCAGCGCGGCATGGGTGGAGGTCTCGATCACCAGGCCGGCGCGCAGCAACGCCGGTGTCGGGACGGCCCTGCGCAGCGGGCCCACGGCCGCCGTCCCCAGCAGGCCGCCGACGGCATAGGCGACCAGGAGGTACCCGTACCCGACCTCGCTCAGCCCGAGGCGCTCGCGGGCGTACAGGACGAGGACGGCGAACGCGCCGCAGAACACGACGTTGGCCGCCCCGATCGTGCTGGCCAGCGTGCGCAGCAGGCGGTCGCCCCACAGGTGCCGGACGCCCTCGGTGATGTCGTCCCGGAGCGTGCGGCCCTCGACCGGGGGCGGCGGCGGGGGCACCGGGCGCATCCAGGCCGCCAGCAGCGCCGCGATCAGGAACGTGGCCGCGTCGAAGCCGAACGGGATCGCGGCCCCCGCGACGAACAGGTACGCCCCCAGCGGCTTGGCGGCCAGCTGGTTGCCGAGGACGAACGTCGCCATCAGGCGCGCGTTGGCGGCGGGCAGGTCCTTCTCGGGGACGATCGCGGGCAGCCGCGCCGCCATGGCGGTGTCGGCCACCGTCTCGCCCGTCCCGAGCAGGAAGAGCGTCGCGTAGATCAACGGGATGGAGGCCGTCCCGGTCGCCACCGCGGCGGTCAGCGCGGCCAGCGCCAGCCCGCGCAGCAGGTCGACGGCGACGATCAGGCGCCGCCGGTCCAGCCGGTCCACGTACGCGCCGCTGACCAGGGCGAACAGCGGCCACGGCAGCTGCTGCGCGAACGCCGCCCCGGCGATCAGCGCGGGGTCGCCGGTGTACGACGCCACCAGCAGCGGCCCGGCCACCAGGGTGACGCCGTCGCCGAGGTTGGAGACCGCCGAGGCGGTCCAGAGTTTGCCGAATTCCGCCGACGCACGCAGACGCAAGGCAGGGCTCCTCCACGCGGGAAACGGGACAAGCCTCGCGGCAGGGCACGGAGTGGGGCCAACGGTTTTCGCGGAGGCGGGAAGGCACTCCACCGCGAACCATAGGCTGTTACCTCGGTTTTGATCAGTTTTGGGGAGACAAGCGGTGCGGCTGCCGGAGCATCTTGAGCTACTGCTCACCGACGAGCCGGTCCTAGACGTCTACGCGCACGGGCCGTGGCGGGTGCCCGACGGCCTGTTCGAGGAGATCTCCGCGCGCGTCGGCGAGCTGGCGGCCGACCCCCGGTGCGCGGAGCTGACCACCCAGCAGCACAAGCTGCTGACGCTGCCCGCGTCGCTGGTGGTCGCCGAGATCTTCGGGATGCTGGCGTTCCTGCCCGGCGGCGGCGCGATCAAGGGCGGGTCGTGGTCGCAGCTCCCCGAGCGGCTGCTGCGCGCCCACCTCGCCAACCCCGCGCCGCTCAGCACCCGGATGACGCGCTGGGACGCGCCCGGCGGGCGCTGGCGGCCGCCGGTGGACTGGCTCGTCGAGGCCCCCGACCGCAAGCTCGCAATCGAGCTGGCCCGCGACTGCCTGGCCGTGCTGGAGGGCATCGAGCCGCTGGAGCGCCGCCGCAAGGCGCTGCTGCGCCTGTACGACGATCCGCCGTCGTGCGACGTCAACCTGCCCAAGCTCGACCTGCGCGAGCACTGGAACGCCCACGCCGATGACGAGGTGCTCGCGGCCGTCCCCGAGCTGCTCGGCCCGGTCGGCTACCTGGAGTGGGTGTGCTCCGGCCTGCTCGCCGCGCACGAGCGGCTGGCTGCGGTCGCGCCCCGCGAGGAGCCCCTGGACGCGCACCTGTCGCGGCTGCTCGCGCAGGGCGGGATGGAGCAGGTCCCGGCCGAGCTCGCGGTCGCGCTGGGCGAGGACCGCTACCGCGAGGTGCAGCAGCGCTTCCCAGTGGACCTGCGCGGGTTCAAGCCGCTGGCCTGGCAGGAGGAGACCCGCGCCTGGCTCGTGCGGGCGCTGGTGTCGGGCGAGGCCGACGCGTGCCGCGCCTGGCTGGACATGGCGATGCGCTTCGTGGCGACGGTGCAGGGGCTGCCCGGCGACCCGTGGTTCCCCAAGGCCGAGGTCATCCCGGTCGGGCTGTTCCAGAACGACCTGCGGCGGCTGTTCGCGCCGCGCCGCCGGGTCGTCAACCCGCTGGCGGCCGCGCTGCGGACCGAGCCGGCCGAGGCCGCCGAGCCCGCCTCGGCGCGCCCGGCGATCGCCTCGTCGCTGGTGGGCCAGCCGGAGGTCGTCGCCGCGCTGGCGGAGCTGACGCGCGACCGCGCGCCGGTCCGGCTGCTGCTAGCCGGGCCGGACGGCACCGGCAAGCGGGACGCCGCGACCGAGCTGGGCAAGGCCCTCGCGCTCGCCCGCGACCCGCTGTGGGTGACCGACAACCTGTTCGCCGGGCAGCGCCTGTCGGACGCGGTCGCCAAGCTGCACGCCGACGCGCGCGACTGCGCCGGGGAGCGGCTGCTGATCATCGAGGGGCTGGACGGCATCGTCTCCGACCCCGGCAACGGCGAGGCGCTGGCGGCGGAGCTGCACCGGCTGCTGGCGGTCCATCCCGACCTGAACGTGGTGGCGCTGTGCGACGCCGGCGGCGAGGACCGCGTCCGCGCCGTCAACCCGGTGCTGCCGCAGCGGTTCCGGATCGCGCGGACCCGGCCGTTCACCGCCGGGGAGCACGCCGAGCTGTTCCGGCGCGCGCTCGCCGCCCGGGGCGCGCGGGCCACCCGGCAGGCCTTGGCCGCGGCGGGCGAGCTGCTGGCGGCCGCCCCGCCGGTGCAGACCCTGCGCAACGCGCGCCTCGCGCCGCACCTGGCCGACCTGGTCCTGGCGACCGCCGGCGACCCCGTCCGCAAGCAGGACCTCCCGGCCGCCCTCGACACCGGCCAGCAGGCCGGCGACCCGCTCACCGAGCTGGCGGGGCTCACCGGCCTGGAGACCGTCAAGCAGGAGATCTCGCTGCTGGTCGCGGGCACCCGCGCGGCCAGGCTGCGCGGCGAGGCGGGCCTGAAGGTGAGCGCCCCGACGCGGCACATGGTGTTCACCGGCAACCCCGGCACCGGCAAGACGATGGTGGCGCGGCTGCTCGGGCGCGTCTACAAGCGGCTCGGCGTGCTCTCGTCGGGCCACCTGGTGGAGGCGACCCGCGCGCACCTGGTCGGCGAGTACATCGGGCAGACCGCGCCGCGCACCCGCCGCCTGGTGGAGCGCGCGCTGGGCGGCGTGCTGTTCATCGACGAGGCGTACACCCTCACCCAGTCGCCGCTGAAGGGCGACTACGGGTACGAGGCGATCGCCGAGCTGGTGAAGCTGATGGAGGACCACCGCGACGACCTGGTCGTGGTGGTCGCGGGCTACGAGCGGGAGATGGCCGAGTTCCTGGCCGCCAACCCGGGCCTGGACTCGCGCTTCCCCAAGCAGCTCCACTTCCCCGACTACACCGACGACGAGCTGATCGCGGTATTCGCGCAGCTGGCGGCCGACGACGGCTTCCGCCTGGCCGAGGGCACCGCCGAGCTGCTGGGGGCGATGCTGCGCCGGATGCCGCGCGGCCCGTCGTTCGGCAACGGGCGCCTCATGCGCAACCTGCTGGACGTCGCGGTCGCCAACCAGTCCGAGCGCATCGCCGCCACGGCGCGGGCGGGCAGGCGCGTCGCCAAGCGGGAGCTGGTCGCCCTGCGCCCCGAGGACCTGCCGCCGTTCCTGGAGCATCCCGAGGAGTTGTTCGGCCTGTACCTCTAGCGGGTATGAGGCTTTTGCGAGTCCCGTGCCGGAATCCACCGAAAAGGAGACCGGCATGTCCCTCACCCACGACGACACGGCCGTCCTGCGCGGCGTCGCCGCCCAGGAGGCCGCCCGGCTGCACGACGGCACGCTGCCGTGGACCTGGTGGCTGGAGCGCGCCGCGCGCTTCGGCCGGTACGGCTTCGTCAACACGCTGCTGATCGCGGCGCAGTGGCGCGCCGCGACCGACGTGCGCTCCTACGAGGAGTGGCGGGCCGCCGGACGCCAGGTGCGCCGGGGCGAGACCGGCATCCGCCTGCTGCCGCGCCCGGGTTCGGAGGGGCCGCGCGCGGTCTTCGACCTGGCGCAGACGGCGGGGCTGCCGCTCGCGACGCCGCCGCCCGCCGTCCCGTCCCAGGTCATCGCGCGCCTGGCACGCCACGACCCGCACGCGCGAGCCGAACAGGACCTGGCCCGCCTGCTCCGCCGCCTCGCCCTGGGCGGCGGCGCGCGCGGCCGGATCGAGGCCGATTCGGTCGTCCACATCGTGCTGGCGCGCCTCGGCCTGGAGCCGCCCGCGTTCGACTTCCCCTCCACCGCGCCGTGGGCCGACGCCGCCTGCGGAGACCGCGTCCTGCGCCTCGCGCGGCGGCTGCACGCGCGCGCGACCGACCCGTCGGGCGACCTGATGACGGCGGCGCACCGCTACTTCCGGGCCTGCCTCCAGGACGGCTGGGCCCCGGCCTACCTGACCCAGCGCGGCTTCTCCCGCAGCGTCCAGCGGCGCTGGCAGATCGGCTACGCGCGGGGCCCGCGCACCCTCACCGACCACCTGCGCGGCCTCGGCCACCCCGACGAGTCGATCATCGAGGCGGGCCTGGCGCGCCGGGGGCGCGCCGGACGCCCCTACGACACCTTCCGCGACCGCGTGATGTTCGCGATCCGCACCGCCGACGGCACCCTCGCGGGCTTCATCGGCAGGGCCCGCGACGGCGCGTCCGGCCCCAAGTACCTCAACACCCCCGGCACGGCCCTGTTCCACAAGAGCGAGCTGCTGTACGGCCTGCACGAGTCGCGCGACCGGCTGGCCCGCGGGGCGCGCCCCGTCCTGGTCGAGGGCCCGCTCGACGCCATCGCCGTCAACCTGGCCGCCCCGCGCGACCACGCCGCCGTGGCCACCTGCGGCCTGTCGCTGACCCCGGCGCACCTGGCGGCGCTGCGGCAGGTCGCGCCCCTGTCCGCGACCGGCGTGCTGGTCGCCCTGGACGGCGACCCGGCGGGCCGCTCCGCCGCGCGGCGGATCTGGGAGGTGCTGCGCGAGGCGGACGCGCCGGTGGACGCCGCCCTGCTGCCGGACGGCCGCGACCCCGCCGACCTGCTGGACGCCGGGGGCCGCGCCGCCGTCCGGGCCGCGCTGCGCGATCCGGTGCCGCTGATCGACGTCGTGATCGACCACGCCACGGGCCGTCCCCGCAGCGCCGAGGAGCGCGCGACCGCCGTCCGCGCGGCCCTGCCGGTCATCGCGACGGGCCCGCCCGCCCAGGCGGCCCGCCAGATCGTCCGGCTGGGCGAGCGGACCGGCCTGCCGCACCGGCTGCTGACCGAACTCCTGTCGGATCAGGTCAGCGAACTGCACGGCCCCTCCGCTTGACCCTGACACCGTGTGAGGCCGTAGACCTGGGAGCGCCATGTTCACCATCGGAGATTTCGCCAGGCACGGCGGGGTGTCGGTGCGGATGCTGCGCCACTACGACGCCATGGGGCTGCTGCGGCCCGCGCACGTGGACCCGGCCACCGGCTACCGCTTCTACGAGGCCGGGCAGCTCGCCCGCCTCAACCGCGTCATCGCGCTGAAGGACCTCGGCTTCAGCCTGCAGGAGGTCCGGTCGATCCTGGAGGAGAAGGTCGCGACCGCGGAGCTGCGCGGGATGCTGCGGCTGCGCCAGGCGGAGCTGCGGGAACGCGTCGCGGCCGAGACCGCCCGGCTCGCCCAGGTCGAGGTGAGGCTCCGGACGATCGAGAGCGAGGGCGTCATGACGGACGTCGACGTGGTGCTGAAGAGGCTGCCCGCCGTGCGGGTGGCCGAGCTGTCCGGGACGGCTGCGGGATTCGCGCCCGAACAGGTGGGACCGGTCGTGCAGCCCCTGTACAAGGAGCTGTTCCGGCGCCTGGAAGAGGCGGGCGTGACACCGTCCGGACCGAGCCTGGCCTACTACGACCACAACGAGGACGGGACGGTCACCGTGCACGCGGCCGTGGCCGTGAACATCGAGCCGAGCGCCTCCCACGACTTCACGATCGTGGACCTCCCCGAGGTGGAGCGGGCCGCGACGGTAGTGCACCGGGGCCCGATGGACGACGTGCTGCCGACCCACCAGGGACTGGCGCGCTGGATAGAGGACAACGGCCACCGCCCGACGGGCCACTCGCGCGAGCTGTACCTGGAGTCGTGCGGCCCGACAGAGAAATGGGTGACCGAACTACAAGACCCCCTCACCTGACCACCGGCAAACCGCTGGACCGCGGCCTGCACGGTCGCCTCTCCCGTGCAGGCCGGAGCGAGTGTTATGGATATGAGGACTGATGGGCGGTTGTGACGGCGCCGGCGGCGGCGATGCTTACACAGGCGACCGCCGTCCACTGGGTCCACGCCAGGTGCTCGCCCAGCAGGATCAGGCCCGCGAGTGCGCCGACGCCCGGTTCCAGGCTCACCATCACCGCCACCACGCGTTCGGGCAGGCGGCGCAGTGCGGCCATGTCCAGCGACCAGGGGATGACGGCCGAGACCAGGGCGACGCCCGCGCCCGCGAGCAGGATCTCCGGCCGCAGCAGTTCCCCTCCCGCCGCGATCGGGCCCAGCGGCAGCACGAGCAGGGCCGCGAAGACCACCGCCCAGGCCAGTACCGAGCCGTCCCCGCCCCGCTTGTTGAGCACGAGGTAGGCCGCCATGGCCACGCCCGACCCCAGCGCCAGCGCGATCCCGAGCCAGGAGACGCCGCCCGCGCCGCCTCCCTGGACCAGGAAGACCCCCAGCCCGGCGAGCAGCGCCCATCCGACGTCCATCAGGCGCCGTGACGCGGCCAAGGCCAGCGTGAGCGGGCCGAGGTACTGCACGGTGGCGGATATCCCCACCGGCAGCCGCTCCATCGCCGGATAGAGCAGGTGCATCCCCGCGATGGCGACGCCGAGCGCGGCGATCAGCCCGTAGGAGCGGCGTTCGGGCGGCTTCGGCCGCCACACGGCCAGCAGCAGCACGGCCGCGAAGCACAACCGCAGGACGACGACGCCCGCGGGCCCCACCGCGCCGAACATCCCCTTCCCGAGCACCGTGCCGGTCTGCACGGTGACGATGCTGCCCAGGACCATGAGCGGGCCCGCGCGCTCCCCCCGCGCCAGAAAGATCATGGTTCCAGCCTGCGGAGCCCGGGCCTTTCGCGTCCATCGAATCCTTCCGCACCGCATCGTGTGGAATGGCCGAATGATCGACCCGCGCCTCCAGACCCTGCGCGTCCTGCGCCGCCTGGGCACCGTGACCGCCACCGCCGAGGCGCTGCACCTGACCCCCTCGACGGTGTCCCAGCAGCTCCGGCAGCTCTCCCGCGACCTCGGCGTCCCCCTGCTGGAGCCGGAGGGCCGCCGGGTCAGGCTCACCCCCGCCGCCCACACCGTCCTGGACCACGCCGACGTCCTGTACGCGCAGTGGGAACGCGCGCAGGCCGACCTGGCCGCGCACCGGCGCGGCGCTTCCGGCCGGGTGCGCGTCCACTCGGTCTCCAGCGCCCTGGCGGCCCTGGCGGCTCCGGCCGCCGCCCGCCTGCGGATCGAGCACCCCCGCCTGTCGGTGCTGATGACCGAGCAGGAGAGCGACGAGGCCCTGCCACTCCTGCTGGCCCATCACGCCGACGTCGCCGTGCTGATCCCGACCGCCGACACCCCGCCGCAGAGCGATCCCCGCTTCGAGCAGCACCTCCTGCTGGACGAGCCGCAGGACCTGCTCCTCCCGGCGGACCACCCGCTCGCCGCCCGGGGCGCCGTCGCGCTCTCCGAGGCCGCCGCCGAGCAGTGGGTCGGCTCCCCCGACCGCCCCGACCAGCACCACCTGATGCTGGCGGCGTGCGCGGCCGCGGGCTTCACGCCGGAGATCGTCCACCACGCCTACGAGTGGTTCGCGGTCTCGGCGCTGGTCGCGCACGGCTTCGGCGTCAGCCTGGTGCCCCGCCTGGCCCCCCTGCCGCCCGAGCACGCGGTGGTCCGCGTCCCCCTGACGGGCGCGCCGGTGCCGTCGCGGCGCGTCATCGCCTGCGTCCGCCGGGGCGCGTCCGCGCAGCCTCCGATCGCCCGCGTCCTGGACGCGCTCCGGCGCGCGGCGGCCGAGCGCGTCCCTAGCGGCTGAGGTGGGCGGCGGCCACCCGCTTGGGGACGACCATGCACCAGGCGTCGACGACCAGCTCGCGCATCTCGTCCTCGTCGAGGGCGGCCGTCCAGGCGTCGACCCAGTTGAAGCGCTGGTCCGACAGCCGGGGCAGGTGGAAGACGTCGGGCCGCGAGGCGACGAGCGCGGCGCGCTCCTCCCTGGGGAAGGCGAGGCCGAGCACCGTCTCGTCCTGCGAGAAGGCCAGGTAGACGATGCTCCCCACCCGGAACTTCACCCGGTCCTGGACGAGGTGCTCGGAAGTGCGCGGCAGCGACAGGGCCAGCCGCCGCACCTGCTCGACAGTGATCATCGTCCCTCCGACCGCCGGAACGGGATGCACCGCCCATTCCCCGACGTCTGGAATCCTTGCAGGTCGGAGACCACGAGGGGGCGTCATGCAGCCGATCCGCAACAAAGACCATGTTTTGCGTCCGGACGACGAGCGGGTGCTGGAGTTCTGGCGGGAGCGCCACCTGTGCACGCTGACCACGCTGCGGGCCGACGGGACGCCGCACGTCGTCCCGGTCGGCGCCACGCTCGACCCGGAGACCGGGACCGCCCGCGTCATCACCTCCGGCGGCTCGCTCAAGGCCCGGCACGTGGCGGCCGCCGGCGACGCCGGGCTGCCGGTCGCGCTCTGCCAGGTGGACGGGCGCCGCTGGGCGACCGTGGAGGGCCGGGCCGTCGTCCGGGACGAGCCGGACGCCGTCGCCGACGCCGAGCGCCGGTACGCCGAGCGCTACCGCACGCCCCGGGCCAATCCCGAGCGCGTCGTGCTGGAGATCACCATCAGCCGGATGATCGGCAATGTCTGAGATCGTCGTCGTCGGGCTCGGCGCGGACGGCTGGGCCGGGCTGCCGGAGCCCTCGCGGGCGGCCGTCGCGGCGGCCGAAGTGGTCCTCGGCGGCACGCGGCAGCTCGGCCTCCTGCCGGATTCGGACGCCGAGCGCGTCGCCTGGCCGTCCCCCATGCTGCCCGCGCTCCCCCGCCTGCTCGCCGAGCACGAGGGGCGGCGGATCGCCGTCCTGGCCAGCGGCGATCCCATGTTCTACGGCGTCGGCTCGACGCTGGTCCGGCTGCTGGGGGCCGAGCGCGTCCGGGTGCTGCCGCATCCGTCGTCGGTCTCCCTGGCCTGCGCCCGGCTCGGCTGGCCGCTGGAGGAGACCGACGTCGTCAGCGCGGTCGGGCGGCCCCTGGAGACGCTGAACGCCGTGCTCGCCCCGGGGCGGCGCATCCTGGTGCTCAGCGCCGACGCCACGACCCCCGCCAAGGTCGAGGGGCTGCTGGCCGGGCGCGGGTTCCGCGCCGACGTGACGGTCCTGGAGCGGCTCGGCGCGCCCGACGAACGGATCGGCCCCCCGCGCCCGGACGTCGGTCCCCTCAACATCGTCGCCGTCCACTGCCTGGAGGGCGCGGCCCTCCCCCTGGCGCCCGGCCTGCCCGACGACGCCTACGAGCACGACGGCCAGCTCACCAAGCGCGAGATCCGCGCCGTCACCCTCGCCCGCCTGGCGCCCCGGCCCGGCGAGACCCTCTGGGACGTGGGGGCGGGCGCGGGCAGCATCGGCATCGAGTGGATGCGCGCCCACCGCTCCTGCCGGGCCGTCGCCGTCGAGCGCCACCCCGAGCGCGCCGAGCGCGTCCGGACCAACGCCGCCGCCCTGGGCGTCCCCGGCCTGCACGTCGTCCAAGGCGCGGCCCCCGCCGCCCTGGAGTTCCTGGAGACCCCCGACGCGGTCTTCATCGGGGGCGGGGTCACCGTGCCCGGCATGGTGGAGGCGTGCTGGAATGCCCTACGGCCCGGCGGGCGGCTGGTCGTCAACGCCGTCACCGTCGAGTCCGAGCGCGAGGTGACCGGCTGGCGGGCCCGGGTCGGCGGCGACCTCGCCCGGATCGCGGTCAGCCGCGCCGCCCCCGTCGGGGGCTTCACAGGATGGAGGACGATGATGCCGGTGACCCAGTGGACGGTGGTCCGATGACGGTGCACTTCATCGGCGCGGGCCCCGGCGCCGCCGACCTGATCACGGTGCGCGGCCGCGACCTGGTCGCCGCCGCGCCGGTGTGCCTGTACGCGGGCAGCCTGGTGCCGGCCGAGGTGCTGGCCTGGTGCCCGCCGGGCGCGCGCCTGGTCGACACCGCCCGGATGGTGCTGGACGACATCGTCGCCGAGATGGTCGCCGCGCACGGGCGGGGCCAGGACGTGGCCCGCCTGCACTCCGGCGACCCCTCGGTGTTCAGCGCCGTGGCCGAGCAGATGCGCCGCCTGGACGCGGCGGGCGTGCCCTACGACGTGGTGCCGGGCGTCCCGGCGTTCGCGGCGGCCGCCGCCTCCCTCAAGCGCGAGCTGACCGTCCCCGGCGTCGGGCAGTCGGTCGTCCTCACCCGGACCTCGGCCCGCGCGACCCCGATGCCCCCGGGCGAGGACCTCGCCACGCTCGGGCGCAGCCGGGCGACGATCGTGCTGCACCTGGCCGTCCAGCGGATCGAGGAGGTGGTCGCCGAACTGCTCCCCAACTACGGCGCGGACTGCCCGGCCGCCGTGGTCGCCTACGCGAGCCGCCCCGACGAGATCGTGCTGCGCGGCACGCTCGCCGACATCGCGGCCCAGACGCGGGAGGCGGGTATCGAGCGCACCGCCGTGATCATCGTCGGCGCGGTCCTGACCGCCGAGAACTTCTCCGACAGCCACCTGTACTCGGCGGCGCGCTGCCGGTCATAGCCAGGGGTAGCGGGCGGTGTCGGCGGCCGCGTAGTCGGGGTCCAGGTAGATCGCCAGGCGGTGGACCAGGCCGTCGCGGATCTCGAAGACGTCGCACCAGCGGCCGCCGCTCCACCGCTCCCCGGTCGCCAGCGCCCCGGACGAGGTGCCCTCCAGCACGACCCGGTCGCCCTGCTCGACGGCCGTGATGCCGTCGAAGTCGTGCCGGATCTCGGCGAGCATCGCGCCCACGTCCCCGAACAGCCGCCGCACCTCCTCGATGCCGCGCGCCTCGCCCCACTTGGGGAAGAAGACGGCGGCGTCGGGGGCGAACAGCTCCAGGAAGTCGCCGCCGGTGTCGAGCCGCTTCAGGTACTCCAGGGCGACGCCCCGGTTCTCGTCGGTCATGCCCGCCATCCTCGCCCGCCGGGCGGGAGGCGGGCACGGCCGACTCCGGTCAGAGCAGGCCCTCGGCCTTCAGGACCGACACCGCGCGGACGGTGGCGTGGCCCCGCCAGTCCAGCACGCCGGCCGGGGAGATCTGGGCGTACTCCACCGACCACCCGCCGTCGTCCCGCTGCCCCGCGCGCAGCCGCTCCAGCTCGGCCGCGACGACCTCGGGGCGGAACAGGGAGCGCGCCGGGCCGGGGGAGGGCGCGAAGTCCAGCGGCCCTATCCTCTCGTCCGCCGTCCCGCCTTCCACCTGCAGGAACCCGCTCTCGGGGATGAAGCCGCCGAGCTTCTTCAGCAGGTCGGGCCGGTGCTCGGGCAGCACGTCCAGGAGCTGGACGGCGAACGCCAGCTCGATCGCGTGCGGCGCGTCCTCCAGCGCCTCGATCGCCGCCAAGCAGTACCGCGTCGCCCCGGCGAGCCACGGGTGCGCCGCGACGGCCGGGTCGTGGGCGGCGACGCGCAGTGCGTTCGCCAGGACGATCGAGGTGATCTGCAACGACGAGGTCCCGGCGTCGTGGCCGGACCACCAGGGGGCGCACCCGGCCGGGTCGGTGACCGGCAGCGCGAACGGCAGCCCGCCGTCCGGCAGCGTGACCGACTCCAGCCAGTCGCACAGCGCGGCGGCCTGCGGGACGGCGGTGTCCAGGTCGACCAGGGCCTCGAACGCGTGCAGCGCCGCCCCCGGCTGGCTCTCCGGCGAGCGCAGGTCGGGCTCCAGCCCCCACCCGTATCCGCCGTCGGGATTGCGGTATCCGTCCATGGCCGCCACCACGCCCTCCGCCCCGGTCCCCTGCGTGAGCACCTCGAACCGTCGGCGGTCGAGCACGCGGGCGTGGGTGGCCATGAAGGCGGTCGCGGCGTTCAGGTCAACGTTCATTCCCCCAGCATCGGCCAGCGGACCAGCGGGGTCTTGTAGGAAACGGACGTGTCAGCCGGCGCGGCCCACGATCGTCCCGGCGCGGTCGATGACGACGATGTCCACCTCGACCGGGGCGCCGCGCAGCACCTCCAACGCGACCTCGCGCGCCCGCGCGGCCACCAGGTCCCCCAGCGGCTCGCCCGCCCGTTGGCAGATCTGCAGGGCCTCCAGAGCGGTGTTGGCGTGCCGGACGCGCTCGGCCGTTCCGGGATCGGCCACCAGCGAGGCGAGCGCCTCGAAATCCACCTGGGAACGCTTGGAATGCAGATCGAGATGCCCGTTGGCGAGCTTGGCCAGTTTTCCGATCCCGCCCGCGATCGTCAGCCGGGGAACGGGATGGCGGCGCAGGTATTTCAGCACCGCCCCCGCGAAATCGCCCATGTCCAGCAGCGCGTCCTCCGGCAGGCCGTAGAGCTCCGCCGCCACCTTCTCCGACGTGCTGCCCGTGGCCCCCGCGACGTGCGCGTATCCCGCCGCCCGCGCCACATCGATGCCCCGCCGGATGCTGTCGATCCACGCCGAGCACGAATAGGGGACGACGATTCCGGTCGTCCCCAGAATGGACAGCCCGCCCAGGATTCCGAGCCGCGGATTCCACGTCTTGCGGGCCAGCTCCTCACCGTTGTCGACCGAGATCTCCACGATCACGTCGGCGTCCCCGAGCACTTCCCGCATCATCTTGCGCGGCACCGGGTTGATGGCCGGTTCCCCGACCTCCAGCGGCAGCCCCGCCTTGGTGACGGTCCCCACGCCGGGCCCCGCCCGGAAGACCACGCCCGACCCCGGCGCGCCCAAGCGCACCGTCGAGCGGACCAGCGCGCCGTGCGTCACGTCCGGGTCGTCGCCCGCGTCCTTGACGATGCCCGCCATCGCCGCCCCGCCGTCCAGCCGCTCCACCGCCAGCGCGAACGACGGCCGCTGCCCCTTCGGCAGGAGGATCTCGACCGGGTCGGGGAACTCCCCGGTCAGCAGCGCCGTGTGGGCGGCCTTCGTCGCGGCCGTCGCGCACGCGCCGGTCGTCCATCCGTACCGCAGCTCGCTCACCGCCCTACCCTCTCAGGATGAGCATCCGCGTACTGCTCCTGGGGGGCACCGGCGAGGCCCGTGAGCTGGCCGGACGACTGTCCGGCGATCCCGCGTACGAGGTGGTCAGCTCGCTGGCGGGCCGCGTCGCCGATCCCGTGCTGCCCGAGGGCCGCACCCGGGTCGGCGGCTTCGGCGGCGTGGACGGCCTGACCGCCTGGCTGAGGGACGAGCGCGTCGACGCGGTCGTCGACGCCACCCACCCGTTCGCCGCCGTGATGACCGACTCGGCCGTCCGGGCGGCCGAACGCGCCGGGCTCCCGCTGCTGGTCCTGCGCCGCCCCGGCTGGACCGAGGGGCTCGGCGACGACTGGCGGCGCGTCCCCACCCTGGAGGCCGCCGCCGCGGACCTGCCCGGCGACCGCGTCTTCCTCACCACCGGCCGCAAGAACCTGGGGGCCTTCGCGCACGACGCCGACCGCTGGTTCCTGGTCCGCTCGGTCGATCCGCCCGAGCCGCCCGTGCCGCCCCGCATGGAGACCGTCCTCGCGCGCGGCCCGTTCACCGTGGACGAGGAGCTGGCCCTCATGCGCGAGCACCGGGTGGACTGCCTGGTCACCAAGGACAGCGGCAGCCCGATGACGGCCGCCAAGCTGGCCGCCGCCCGCGCGCTCGGCCTGCCCGTGGTGATGGTGGACCGGCCGCCGCTCCCGCCGGGCGCCCGCGCCGCGGGCACCGTGGACGAGGCGGCGGCCTGGCTGGCTCAAGCCGGGTAGCGGCGCGGGGTGAAGACCGTGCCGCCCGCGACCCGCGTCTGCGACGAGCCGATGATCAGCAGGCAGCGCATGTCCACCTCGTCGGGGTCGAGGTCGGCCAGCCGCACCACGCGCACGCTCTCCTCGGGCCCGCCCACGTCGCGGCCGATCACCACCGGCGTGTCGGCCGAACGGTGCTTCAGCAGCAGGTCGCGGGCCTCGGCGACCTGGTGCCTCCGGGTCTTGGACGCCGGGTTGTAGATCGCTATGACCAGGTCGGCGGCCGCCGCGGCGGCGAGCCGGTCGGCGATGACGTCCCACGGCTTGAGCCGGTCCGACAGCGACAGCACGCAGTAGTCGTGGCCGAGCGGCGCGCCGATCCGGGACGCCACGGCGTGCGCGGCCGTCAGCCCCGGCAGCACGCGCACCGGCACGTGCTTCCACCGCTCCTCGGCGGCCACTTCCAGCACCGCCGTGGCCATCGCGAACACGCCCGGGTCGCCCGACGACACGACCGCGACGCGGCGGCCCTGCTCGGCGAGCTCCAGGGCGTGCGCGGCGCGCTCGGACTCCACGGTGTTGCCGGACGGGTGGCGGCGCTGCCGCGCGTTCGGCGGCACGCGGTCCAGGTAGGGCCCGTAGCCGATCAGGTCGTCGGCGGTGGCCAGCGCGTCCTGGGCCTGCGGCGTCAGCCACTCGCGCCCGGCCGGCCCCAGCCCGACCACGACGACCTCGCCGGTCCCCCCGCTCTCGGGCGCGGACTCGGCCAGCGCCCTGCGCGTCTCCTCGTGCACGCGGCTCGGCACGATCGCGACGGAGAAGTACGGCACCGTCTCGGGATCGACGTCCCCCAACCGCTGCATCCGCTGCTTGTCGGTCGTCGCGCGCTCCACGTACCAGGCGTCCGGCAGGCGTCCGGCCTGCTCCAGCGCGTCGCGCACGTTCCCGAACGTGCGGCCCAGCTTCAGCACCGCGGCCGAGTCGGTGGCGGCCAGCCGTTCGGCCAGCTCCCCGGCCGGGAGCGTGCCCGGCAGCACGGTCAGCACCTCGTCGCGCTCGACCAGCGGCCGCCCCAGCTCCGCCGCCGCCCCGCTCACCGAGGTCACGCCCGGCACGACCGTGGTCGGGTAGCGCCCGGCGAGCCGCTTGTGCAGGTGCATGTAGGAGCCGTAGAAGAACGGGTCGCCCTCGCACAGCACCACGACCTCGCGCCCGGCGTCCAGGTGCTCGGCGAGCCGCTGCGCGCACCGGTCGTAGAACTCCTCCAGCACGCCCCGGTAGTCGTCGGTCTGCTCGGTGGTGACCGGGTAGATCAGCGCCTCCTCGACCTGCCCCTCGCGCAGCAGCCCGGCCGCGATCGAGCGGGCGACCGAGCGGCCGTGCCGCGCCGAGTGGTAGACGATCACGTCGGCGCCCTCGATCAGCCGCGCCGCCTTCAGAGTGATCAGCTCCGGGTCGCCGGGGCCGAGGCCCACTCCGTACAGGTGTCCGGACATCACTCTTCCTCGGATGCGATCGCGTTGATGGCGGCGGCCGTCATGGCGCTGCCGCCGCGCCGCCCGTGCACGACCACGTGCGGCAGGTCGGATTCGGCCAGCGCCAGCTTGGACTCGGCGGCCCCGATGAACCCGACCGGGATCCCCAGCACCGCCGCGGGCCGGGGCGCGCCCTCGGCCACCATCTCCAGCAGCCGGAACAGCGCGGTGGGCGCGTTGCCGATCGCGACGACGGCGCCGTCCAGGCGGTCGCCCCACAGCTCCATCGCGGCGGCGCTGCGGGTGTTGCCGAGCTCGGCGGCCAGGTCCGGGACGCGCGGGTCGTCCAGGGTGCAGACCACCTCGTTGCCCGCCGGGAGCCGCCTGCGGGTGACCCCGGCGGCGACCATCTTGGCGTCGCACAGGATCGGCCGCCCGGCCAGCAGCGCCTCCCGGGCCGCCGCGACGGCCCCGGGCGCGCAGTCCAGGTCGGCGACCAGGTCGGTCATGCCGCAGGCGTGGATCATGCGGACCGCGACCCGGGCGACGTCGGCGGGCAGGCCCGCCAGGTCGGCCTCGGCCCGGATGGTCGCGAACGAGCGCCGGTAGATCTCGGCGCCGTCGCGAACGTAGTCGATCACTCGCTCCTCCGTGTCGTCGCGACGGCCGCCGCCGTCGCCGTCAAGTCGCCCGGCCGCGCGCGGACCTCGTCGCCGAGCCGCACCTCGTACCCGCCGGGGGTCGCCACCACCGCGACGTGGCGCCCGGCCGGACGCCCGCAGCCCCGGTCGCAGCCGGTCCAGTGCACCGGCAGCCCGCCGCCCGGGGCGCGGGCGGCGGCCGCGTCGGCGCGCACGTCGGTCAGGGATCTGGCGCAGCCGGGCCGTCCCGCGCAGGCGGTGAGCCCGGCCCAGGTGGAGTCGGGGGCGGCGACCAGGCCGTGCGAACCCGCCAGTGAGTGTGGCACGTCCGTCAAATCGGGGACGACCACGGTCCGCCACGGCGTGACGATCACGTCGGCGACCCCTCGCAACGCGGTGAGCTGCACGGAGTCGAGCCGCCCCAGGGGAACCAGCACCGACAACGCGACCCGCCCGTCCGTCTGCGGCACCACGCCCAAATCCCCCCGAAAAGCCACCCCAGGCACCTTCACAGGCGCCGAACGCTCTCCACCCCGCACAAGCCGCACCGGATCGTCCAGCTCCGCGACCCGCCACCGCCCGTCCCGCACCCGCAGGAACTCCCGGGCAACTTCCAGCAACACCGGAACACCCCGCTCGACAGGCACCCGCAGCCCGCTGTCGATCCCGCCCACCACCAGCGCGAACGCGCTGGAACTCACCGCGTACAGCCCGAAATCCGCCCGCAACGCGATGACGTCCCCGCGCCCGTCGTCCAGCGCGAACAGCACCCGCCCCGGCAACTCGGCCAACCCCGGGTCGGCGCACAGCGCCGCGTCCAGCTCGCCCACCAGCGGCCGCACGTCCAGCAGCCCGCGCCCGTCCCGCCCGCTCAGCACGCTCGCGACGATGTTGCGAACCCGCTCGTGCGTGGCCGAAGGCAGCAGCCCGACCTCCCGCAGCCGCGCGCCGAGCTCCCGCTCGGCACCTTCCGCCAGCCCTCTGACCTGCACGTTCCCGCGCGAAGTCAGCTCCAGCCCGCCGTCGCCCAGCTCGGCGGCCGCGTCGGCCAAAGCGGCGAAGGCCACAGCGTCCACGCGCCCGCCCGGCAACCGCACGCGCGCCAGCCCGCCGTCGGCGGCCCGGTGGACGCGCAGCAGGCCAGGGCAGGAATCAGGACCGGAACGGGCGGAAACAGACACAGCCGGATACTAAGTCACCCCGCCGTCCCCGCCCCGCCTGGTATGGGAGGATGCCGGAAGCGACACAGCGGAGGAAGCCGGTGCGAATCCGGCGCGGTCCCGCCACTGTCACCGGGGAGCGGACCCCACCTTGAGGCCACTGCGCGAGCGGGAAGGCCGGGGCGAGCACCGATCCGGGAGCCAGGACACTCCGTGTCGTGATGACCCTGCGATTCGGGGCGAGGAAACCCCGGGTGAGGACTCGACCAGCGTGATCCTGCTGCTGTCCACGTCGGACACCGACCTGCTCAGCGCCCGCGCGAGCGGCGCCGACTTCCGCCTTGCCAACCCCGCCCGCGTCGCCGTGGCGGACCTGCCCGCCCTCGTCGAGGGCGCCGACCTCATCGTCGTGCGACTGCTCGGCGGCCGCCGCGCCTGGGAGGAGGGCCTGGACGCGCTGCTGGCCGGGCCGCGCCCGGTCGTGGTGCTCAGCGGCGAGCAGCAGCCCGACGCCGAGCTGATGGAGCTGTCCACCGTGCCCGCCGGGGTGAGCGCCGAGGCGCACGCCTACCTGGCGCACGGCGGCCCCGGCAACCTGGCCGACCTGCATAATTTCCTGTCCGACACGGTGCTGCTGACCGGGCACGGCTTCGGCCCGCCCACCCCCACGCCGACGTGGGGCGTGCTGGAGCGCGAGGCCCGCCGCACCGAAGGCCCCCTGGTCGGCGTCCTGTACTACCGGGCGCACCACCTGGCCGGGAACACCGCGTTCGTGGAGGCCCTCTGCACCGCCGTCGAGGACGCCGGCGGCCGCGCGCTGCCGATCTTCTGCGCCTCCCTGCGCACCGCCGACGACGAGCTGCTGGCCACCCTCGGCACCGCCGACGCGCTGGTGGTGACGGTGCTGGCGGCGGGCGGCACGCGCCCGGCGTTCGCGAGCGCGGGCGGCGACGACGAGGCGTGGGACGTCGGGGCGCTCGCCGCGCTGGACGTGCCGATCCTGCAGGGCCTCTGCCTGACCAGCGAGCGCGCCGCCTGGGAGGCCAACGACGACGGCCTGTCCCCGCTGGACACCGCCACGCAGGTCGCGGTGCCCGAGTTCGACGGCCGCCTGATCACGGTGCCGTTCTCGTTCAAGGAGATCGACGAGGACGGCCTGAGCGTCTACGCGGCCGACCCCGAGCGCGCCGCCCGGGTCGCCGGGATCGCCGTCAAGCACGCGACCCTGCGCCACATCCCCACCGCCGAGCGCCGCATCGCCCTCATGCTGTCGGCGTACCCGACCAAGCACGCCCGCATCGGCAACGCGGTCGGCCTCGACACCCCCGCCAGCGTGATCGCCCTCCTGAACGCGATGCGCGAGCGCGGCTACGAGATCGGCGACGACTTCCCCACCGAGGGCGACGCCCTGATGCACGCCCTGATCGCCGCGGGCGGCCAGGACGCCGACTGGCTCACCGAGGCCCAGCTCACCGGCAACCCGATCCGCATCCCCGCCGCCCGCTACAAGCAGTGGTACGCGACCCTGCCCGAGGACCTGCGCGAGGGCATCGAGCGCCACTGGGGCCCGCCGCCCGGCGAGCTGTTCGTGGACGACTCCGCCGATCCCGAGGGCGAGATCGTCCTGGCGGCCCTCCGCTCCGGCAACATCGTGATCATGGTGCAGCCGCCGCGCGGCTTCGGCGAGAACCCGGTCGCGATCTACCACGACCCGGACCTGCCCCCGAGCCACCACTACCTGGCCGCCTACCGCTGGCTGCAGGACGGGTTCGGCGCGCACGCGGTCGTGCACGTCGGCAAGCACGGCAACCTCGAATGGCTGCCCGGCAAGGCCGCCGGAATGTCGGCCTCCTGCGGCCCCGACGCCGCGCTGGGCGACCTGCCGCTCATCTACCCGTTCCTGGTCAACGACCCGGGCGAGGGCACCCAGGCCAAGCGCCGCGCGCACGCCACCCTCGTGGACCACCTGATCCCGCCGATGGCGCGCGCCGACTCCTACGGCGACATCGCGCGCCTCGAACAGCTCCTGGACGAGCACGCCAACATCGCCGCGCTCGACCCGGCCAAGCTGCCCGCGATCCGCGCGCAGATCTGGACCCTGATCCAGGCCGCCCGCCTCGACCACGACCTCGGCCTGGACGACCGCCCCCACGACGCGGAGTTCGACGACTTCCTGCTGCACGTGGACGGCTGGCTGTGCGAGGTGAAGGACGTCCAGATCCGCGACGGCCTGCACGTCCTCGGCCAGGCCCCCAAAGCCGAGAACCGCGCCGACCTCGTCCTGGCGATGCTGCGCGCCCGCCAGATGTGGGGCGGCTCGGTGACTCTCCCCGGCCTGCGCGAAGCCCTGGGCCTCAACGAAGAGAGCACCGACCGCAACGAGGTGGACGGCTTCGAGGAGAAGGCCCGCGCCCTGGTCCTCGCCATGGAACAGAGCAACTGGGCCCCTTCGGCCGCCGACGAGATCGCCGAGGGCACGGTCGCCGACATCCTCCGCTTCGCCGCGACCGAGATCGTCCCGCGCCTCGACCGCACCACCGACGAGATCGGCATGGTCCTGCACGCCCTGGACGGCGGCTACGTCCCGGCGGGCCCGAGCGGCTCCCCGCTGCGCGGCCTGATCAACGTGCTGCCGACCGGCCGCAACTTCTACTCGGTGGACCCCAAAGCGGTCCCGAGCCGCCTGGCGTGGGAGACCGGCCGCGCGATGGCCGACTCGCTGCTGGAGCGCTACCGCCAGGACACCGGCGAGTGGCCCCAGTCGGTCGGCCTGTCGGTCTGGGGCACCAGCGCGATGCGGACCTCCGGCGACGACATCGCCGAAGTGCTGGCGCTGCTGGGCGTCCGCCCCGTCTGGGACGAGGCGTCGCGCCGCGTCACGGGCCTGGAGCCGATCCCCCTGGCCGAGCTGGGCCGCCCGCGCATCGACGTGACCGTCCGCATCAGCGGCTTCTTCCGCGACGCGTTCCCGCACGCGGTGGCGATGCTGGACGACGCCGTCCAACTGGCGGCCGCCCAGCCGGAAGACGCCGCCGACAACTTCGTGCGCGCGCACGTCCAGGCCGACCAGGCCGAACACGGCGACGCCCGCCGCGCCACCATGCGCGTCTTCGGCTCACGCCCCGGCGCGTACGGCGCGGGCATCCTTCCGCTGATCGACAGCCGGAACTGGCGCGACGACTCCGACCTGGCCGAGGTGTACGCGGTGTGGGGCGGCTACGCCTACGGCCGCGACCTGGACGGCGTGCCCGCGCGCCCGGACATGGAGAACGCCTACCGCCGCATCAGCGTCGCCGCCAAGAACACCGACACCCGCGAGCACGACATCGCCGACTCCGACGACTACTTCCAGTACCACGGCGGCATGATCGCGACCGTGCGCGCCCTGACCGGCAAGGCCCCGGCCGCCTACATCGGCGACAGCACCCGCCCCGACACCGTGCGCACCCGCACGCTGAACGAGGAGACCTCCCGCGTCTTCCGCGCCCGGGTGATCAACCCGCGCTGGCTGTCGGCGATGCGCCGCCACGGCTACAAGGGGGCGTTCGAGCTGGCCGCGACGGTGGACTACCTGTTCGGGTACGACGCGACGGCGGGCGTGGTGGCCGACTGGATGTACGAGAAGCTGGCGACCACCTACGCGCTGGACCCGGAGAACCAGAAGTTCTTCGAGGAGTCCAACCCGTGGGCGCTGCACGGCATCACCGAACGCTTGCTGGAGGCGGCCGACCGGGGCATGTGGGAACACCCGGAACAGGCGACGCTGGAGGCGTTGAAGCAGCTGTACTTGAAGGTAGAGGGCGACCTGGAGTCCAACACAGACGACTCCTAGCCCCCCGGCCCCCCGCGCCCCCGGCGCCCCCGGGGGTGCAGGGGGCGGAGCCCCTTGCCGGGGGTGCAGGGGGCGGAGCCCCTTGCCGGGGGCGCGGGGGCGGAGCCCCTGCCCAAAAGAAGCACTGCGGCGCAGCCGTCCGTTGCGGGGTGTGGGGCGGAGCCCTGCCGGGGGGTGTGGGGGCTGGCCCCTGCCCGGGTATCGCCCGCCCGGAGCGAGCGCCAGCGAGCGTAGGGCGGGTGAGCCCCGGCATATGTGGGGTTTGGGGGCCGGCCCCCAAAGAAAACACAGCCGCTTTCGCCGAGGTCGCTGCACCGACTCAGCCTGCGCGAAGTTGTGCACACGCCCACCCACGCCAACCACGCGCGGGTTTGCCCACATGCTCCACCCACCCCAACCACGCGCGGGGTTGCGGTGAGAACCCGCACCAAGCACAGCCCCCAACACCCTGCCCTGCGCAAGCAGGCGGTACATCCCGCAAGGCTCGACCTTCACCAAGCGACGCGGGAGGTGAACACAGGCACAGCCAACCATCCCCCCAGAAACGAATAGCCCATCCGGCACAACCAAGACGGCCAAGACGCCCACGAGAAGGAAACAAAAACAGGATCAGATCCGTTCAATGAACAGAGGGTCCCGTCCTGGCTTTGACCCCGCCCACGACCAGCCAGGACCACCCACCCCGAAAGAAACGTCAAGCAATTCCCAACCCATCTTGAACGGAGGCGAAGAATGCAGGCGAGTCGATCGAACCGGCTTTTCTGGATCGGTTACGCGCTACTCCTGTCCGGCATGGCCGCCTTCGGGATCGGTTTGGTCGTGGCCGTCGGCGACGCTCGCTTCTCAGCCGGCGAGATCGTGCTGATGGTCGCGGCGGCGGTCGTGATGGGCGCGGGCGCGCGCACGCTGAGCGCGTGGAAGCGGGAGGTCCGCGCTGAACGAGTGCCCGTCAAGAACGGCGCCGCGCAGCACCCCGACCGCAGTCCCGTCTGACCATCCGACCGCTGAGCCAGCCGACTGCGTGAACCGTCCACGCTCCGGCCGCCCAATCGCTCTCCCGCACCATCCGCGCACCACACCACCACACCGCTGCACCACCCACACGGCCGCCCGTCCGCGCTACCGCGCCACGCGGGCGGCCGTTCACGTTCACCCCTTGCCCAGCGGCTCATGCCGCCACCCGCTCCGCCCGAGTGCCCGACTCCGACCCCGCCGAACTCCACCGCCTCCGCCCACCCGATCGCAAGCCTTTCAACGGTTCCCAAATGTCCCACCGATTAGATAAAAGAATCACATGCCACACGTTCCGCCGATGATCGAATCGGCCACCGCGAAGGGCCCCGCCTACCTGCTCGCCTGGGAGAAGCTCCCGGACGGCGCATGGGGCGCCCGCATCGCCTGGATCGAGATCGACGAAACCTCCCCTGACCGCACGGTCCACGTCACCGACCATGTGGCCGCCGGCGACATCACCAAGCTGGACGGCCAGGAGTACAGCGGGGTGCCGCGCCGGGGCGTAACGCCGCCGGGCGACTGACCGCAGTCCCTGCGTCCCACCCGCACACCACCCCAGCCCACCCCAGCCCACCCCCTCCCCTCCTCCCCCTTCACCGGGGACACCCGTTCGGCCCCAGCCCTGACCTGGCGTAACGTCGTAGTCACGACCGAACGGAAGGTGGCAGGTGACCGGCGAAGCGCAGGGCCCTCCGGGCCCGGACGTCCGCGTGCTGCACGAGCTGGCGGACCTCGAAGAGGTCTACCGGCTGATCGACCGGATCTGGCGGCCCGAGCGGGGCGCCGAACCGATCCAGGTCGAACTGCTGCGGGCCCTGTCGCACGCGGGGAACTACGTCGCAGGCGCCTACGAGGACGGCCGGATGGTCGGCCTGTCGGTCGCCTTCTTCGCCGATCCGCCCGGCGAGGCGCTGCACTCGCACATCACCGGCGCGCTGCCCGGCCGCGGCATCGGCCTGGCGCTCAAGCGCCACCAGCGGGACTGGGCGCTGGCGCGCGGGCTGCGCCGCATCACCTGGACCTACGACCCGCTGGTGCGCCGCAACGCCTACTTCAACCTGGTCAAGCTGGGCGCGCGGCCGGAGGAGTACCTGCCCTCGTTCTACGGCGCGATAGCGGACGAGATCAACAGCGGCGACGAGACCGACCGCGTCCTGGCGGTCTGGCACCTGGACGAGGACACCACCACCGCCCCCACGAAACCCGCCCCCACCCCTGAACCCGAACCTGAACCCGAACCCCTCCTGGAGTGCCGCAACGGCCGACCAGTACGGCACGACACCGACACCGACGCCGAGACCGTGCTGATCGCAGTCCCCGAGGACATCGAGGAACTGCGCCGCACCGACCCCGCCGGCGCCCGCGACTGGCGCCTCGCGGTCCGCGAGACCCTCGGCGACCTGCTCTCCGGCGGCGCCCGCGTCACCGGCTTCCACGACCGGTCCGCCTACCGGGTGGACCGCGCACCGGTCCGATCAACGGAGGGACCCGGCACGCCATGAAGATCAACGCAATCGAGCTGCGCCGGATCGCGATGCCGCTGGTGGCGCCGTTCCGCACCTCGTTCGCCGTCGAGACCGCCCGCGACGTGCTGCTGGTGCGGGTCGTGACGCCCGACGCCGAGGGCTGGGGCGAGTGCGTGGCGATCGACGCGCCGCTGTACTCGGCCGAGTACGTGGAGGGGGCCGCCGACGTGCTGCGCCGCTTCCTCATCCCGGCGCTGCCGGTCGACGACGTGGACGCCGACACCGTGGACCGCGTCCTGGAGCCGGTCAAGGGCCACCGGATGGCCAAGGCCGCGCTGCAGACCGCCGTGCTCGACGCCCAGCTCCGCACCACCGGGCAGTCCCTGGGACGCTTCCTCGGCGCGGCCGCGGACCGGGTGCCGTGCGGCGTCTCGGTCGGGATCATGGACTCGGTCCCCGAGCTGCTGGACGCCGTCGCGGGCTATCTCGACGAGGGCTACGTCCGCATCAAGCTGAAGATCGAGCCGGGCTGGGACGTGGAGCCGGTCCGCGCCGTCCGCGAGCGGTTCGGCGACGAGGTGCTGCTCCAGGTGGACGCCAACACCGCCTACACCCTCGCCGACGCCCGCCACCTGGCCAAACTCGACCCGTTCGACCTGCTGCTGATCGAGCAGCCCCTCGCCGACGACGACCTGGTGCAGCACGCCGAACTCGCCAAGCGGCTCACCACCCCGATCTGCCTGGACGAATCGATCGAGTCGGCCGCGCACGCCGCCGCCGCGATCACCCTGGGCGCGGCCTCGGTCATCAACATCAAGCCCGGCCGGGTCGGCGGCTATCTGGAGGCGCGCCGCATCCACGACCTGTGCCGCGCGCACGGCGTCCCGGTCTGGTGCGGCGGGATGCTGGAGACCGGCCTCGGCCGCGCCGCCAACGTCGCGCTCGCCGCGCTGCCCGGCTTCACCCTGCCCGGCGACACCTCGGCCTCGCGCCGCTACTACGCCGAGGACGTGACCGAGCCGTTCGAGCTGCACGACGGCCACCTGGAGGTCCCCACCGGGCCCGGGATCGGCGTCGACCCGCTGCCCGAGCGGCTGGCGGAGTTCACCACCGCCAGCGAGTGGATCAGGTTCTGAGCCGGGCGCGGCCACATCCGGGCGTGCCGCTGTTCCTTGCGCATCTGGGCAAAGCAGGGTAGTTCGGCGCATGATTGTGCTGGAGGCCGGGCCGTTGCCCCCGTGCGGCCCGGCCCTTCCATCCCCCTGCGCGGATTACGCCGCCGCACCGCCGCCAGCCGCCGCACCGCCAGCCGCCCCCGCCCCGGTCACCCTTCGACCACGCACCCGCAGGGCGACACCGCGACCAGGCCGTCGTCCCCCACGGGGACGGCCTCGCGGATCCAGGAGCCGCACAACGGGCATGAGCGCCCGGACAGTTCGACGGCGGCGGGGGGCTGGACGGGAGTATCGGTAACGCTGGTCACGGCCGACCATGCTAGGCCGCCGCGCGCTCCGGCGAGAACCTCACCGCGATCCCCGAGAAGAGCCCGCGCGCCCGAAAGACCACACCCTGAGCTGCCGTGACGTACCGGTCCGCCATCCCCACCGATATCACCATCCGGCTATGGTCCGCCGGACAACAGGTATTGGTCAGGTATTCCTCGTCACTCTCATCATGGGGGAACGGCGTACCGGTATGACATCCCACCCCGTCCTGCCGCCCCCACCGGGCCCCCACGCCCGACAGCCGCCGCCCGGCAGAGCGGGCCGGAAGAGCAGGCCGAACCGAGCAGCAACAAGGAGAAGGCTCCGTGGAAACCGTCACCCTCAACGGCCAGCACCTCGACTACGACGTCACCGGTCCGACCGGGGAGGCGGCCGAGGGGCCGGCCGGGGAGCCGGATCTGCTGCTGCTCACCGGCTGGTGCCAGGACCACCGGCTGTTCGACCGGGTGCTGCCGCTGCTGGCCCGCCGGCACCGGGTGATCCGCGTCGACTGGCGCGGGCACGGCGCCGACCGCTCCTACGCCGGGGGCGACTTCGGCGTCGCCGAGCAGGCCGACGACGTCATCGCGCTGCTGGACCACCTCGGCGTCGAGCGCGTCGTGCCGGTGTCCACCTCGCACGGCGGCTGGGCCAACATGGAGATCACCGACCGGCTGGGCGCGGCCCGCGTGCCGCGCAGCATCGTGATCGACTGGCTGATGCTGGGCGCCTCGCCCGAGTTCACGGCCGACCTGCGCGCCAGCCAGGACCCCGAGACCTGGGTCCGGGCGCGGCAGAACCTGTTCGACATCTGGCTCGCCATGGCCGACAACGACGCGGTGGCCGAGCACCTCGACAAGGAGATGGCCTCCTTCGACTTCGACATGTGGGCGCGCTCGTGCCGCGTGATCGACGACGCCTACGCCACCTGGGGCTCGCCGCTGAAGCGCATGGCGGCGTTCGCGGAGCGGCGGCCGGTGCTGCACCTGTACTCGCAGCCGAACGACGAGTCCTACCACCGGGGCCAGGCCGACTTCTCGGCCGAGAACCCGTGGTTCTCCTCCCATTGGGTGGAGGGCCGCACGCACTTCCCGACGCTGGAGTCGCCCGAGGCCCTCGCCGAGCAGATCGAAAAGTTCCACGCGGGCTCCTGACCGCCCTCACCCCTCCACCCTCACTCTTCCCGCCATCACCCCTCACGCCTCTCCCCTCACCCCCTCCACCCCACCGATCCCCCAGCACCGCGGAGGCCCCATGAACCGGAAACTGGTGACCGGCGGTCATCTCATCACCATGGACGACGAGTACGGCGACCTGCCCCAGGGCGCCGTGCTCATCGAGGACGACCGGATCGCCGCGGTCGCGCGCGACGCCGCCGAGTTCGCGGGGGTGGACGCCGAGCGGGTGGACGCCGAGGGCGGCTTCGTCCTCCCCGGCATGATCGACAGCCACCGCCACACCTGGATGGCGCTGATGCGCGGCGTCTCGGCCGACCAGTCGCTGCTGCAGTTCCTCGCCACCACCTTCTACGGCAAGGGCTCGGTCGTCCAGGCCGAGGACCTGGGCGCGGCGTCGATGGTGGGCGCGCTGGACGCGCTGGACTCGGGCGTCACCACCATCCTGGACTGCTGCGACTGCGTGAACAGTCCCGAGCACGCCGACGCCGGGATCGAGTCGCTGAAGGCGTCCGGCATCCGCTTCGTCTACGCCTACGGAATGCAGGAGTACGACGTCAAGCCGCCGGTCTTCACCGACCACGACCAGCGCCTGGCCGACGCGCGCCGCGTCCGCTCCCAGCACTTCGCCAGCGACGACGCGCTCGGCCGGATGGGCATGCTGTACGGCGACTTCGGCATCCTGCCGTTCGAGCAGACCGCGCAGGAGATCCGCCTCGCCACCGAGCTGGGCATCCTGGGCGCCTCGCACACCGGCGCGGCGACCAGTTCGATCCTGCTGCGCGGCCTGCGCGAGCTGAACGATCGGGACCTGCTGCTCCCCGGCCACCTGCACATCCACTGCCCGGCGCTGAACGACCAGGAGTGGCGGCTGATCGCCGAGTCCGGCGGCAAGGTCACCATCGCGCCGGAGACCGAGATGCAGATGGGCATGGGGCATCCGCCGTTCCGGGCCGCGCTCGACCACGGCCTGGCCCCCGGCATCAGCACCGACATCACCTGCGTCGGCTCGGGCGACCTGTTCTCCCAGATGCGGCTGGGCCTGCAGTTCCAGCGCTGCCTGGACCACGACGCGGTGCACGCCTCGGGCACCATGCCGGTGTCGGTGGACCTCACCGTGCGCGACGCGCTGACCTGGGGCACCCGCAACAGCGCCGACGTCCTCGGCCTGGGCTCGCGGATCGGGTCGCTCACCCCGGGCAAGAAGGCCGACGTGATCGTGGTCAGGCCGCGCATGGACCTGGTGCGCTCCAGCCACCCGGTCGGCACGGTGGTGCTGCAGTCCACCGCCGCCGACGTGCGGACCGTCCTGGTGAACGGCGAGTACCGCAAGCGCGGCGGCGAGCTGGTCGGCCATGACCTCAACGCCGTCCGGGCGCGCGCCGGCGCCGCGCTCGACCGGATCGAGAAGGCGGCCGGCTCCCTGCCCGACCTCGACGACGACGCCATCCACGGCTGGTTCGGGCAGGCCGAGCGCATGGCGTCGGCGAACTTCGCGCAGGCGTACGCGGAAGGGAAGTGACCATGGAGTCCCAGCAGGCCATCGTCGTCGGCGCCGGTATCGGCGGCCTGACGGCGGCCACGGCCCTGGCACAGCGCGGCTGGTCGGTGCGGCTCTACGAGCGCGACAGCGAGATCCGCGCGATCGGCGCCGGCATCTACATGTGGGGCAACGGCCTGACGGTCCTGGAGCTGCTCGGGCTGTACGACGAGGCGGTGGTCGGCGCGCACGTCGGCCCCGTCCTGGAGAGCCGCGACCACCGCGACCGCACCGTGGAGAGCATCCCGATCAACGGGCCGGGCAAGGCCCGCGTCTACACGATCATGCGGGACCGGCTGATCGCGACCCTGCTGGCCGGGGCCGAGAAGGCCGGGGTCGAGGTCGTCACCGGCGTGGAGGCGGTCGCCGCCGACCCGTCAGGCACGCTGCGGTTGGCCGACGGCGGCCGCGACCGGGCCGACCTGATCGTGGCGGCCGACGGCGTCAACTCCCGCATCCGCGACAGCGTCGGCCTGCTGAAGCTGCGCCGCCGCCTGTCGCAGGGCGCGACCCGGCTGACGGTGCCCCGCGAGGCGGGCTTCGTCGCGCCCGAGGACGAGGGCAAGTACATCGAGTACTTCAAGGACCGCCGCCGGGTGCTGTACACGCCGAGCAGCGACACCAGCCTGTACGTCGCCCTGGTCACCGACCAGGAGGACGCGGCGGGCCGCCGGGTGCCGGTGGACACCGCCTCCTGGGCGCGCTCGTTCCCGCACCTCGGCAAGCTGCTGCGCGCGCTGGAGGACGTCCCGGCCCGCTGGGACACCTTCGAGTACATCAAGCTGCGGGCCTGGTCGGAGGGTCGGGTCGCCGTCCTCGGCGACGCCGCCCACGCCCAGCCGCCCTACCTGGGCCAGGGCGGCGGCTGCGCGATGATGAACGCGCTGGGCCTGGCGAACGCGCTGGCCGCCTCGGACGCGCCGGTGCCGCAGCGCCTGGCGGCGTGGGAGGCGGCGGAGCGGCCGACGATCGAGCACACGCAGGACTGGTCCTACCGGCTGCGGCTGCTCAACCTGATCCCGGACGGGCCGCGCTCGCCGTTCCTGCGGCTGACCAACGGGATCAAGGCGCTGGGCAAGTCGCGGCTGCGCGCGGCGCTGACCGTGCCGACCATCCGCTGAGACGTTGAGACGCGGCGGGCGGAGCCCCGCACTCCGCCCGCCGCCGAACCACCAAGCGGCTAAAGCGCGAGCACAACCCCACTACCAACACCCACCAACACCGAAATCACCGCAGCGACCACCACCAGTACAGCCGCACCCCGATCCACCACACTCACATCCGCCCCACTTACCCCGCTCGTCCCACCCGCCCCTCCACCACTCCGCCCGAACATCGGGACGATCCACCGCAAGTAGTAGAAGACACTGGCAACGGAATTAACCGCGGCGACCACCGCAAGCCACGCGTACCCACCCTCCACCGCCGCGCCGAACATCAGCAGCTTGCCGACGAACACACCCGTCGGCGGCGTGCCGATCAGCCCCAGCAGGCACACCACCAGCGACACCGCCACCAGCGGGGAGCGGCGCGCGAACCCCCGGTACCCCTCCAACTCGTCCCGCCCCGCCGCGACGACCACCGCGAACGCCCCGACGTTGGTGACGGCGTAAGCCGCCAGGTAGTACAGCAGCGCAGGCTCGGCCAGCCCGCCACGGGCCGCCGTCGCCGTCGCCACCGCGACCGGCACCAGCAGGTACCCGGCCTGGCTGACGGTGGAGTAACCGAGCAGCCGCCGCACGTTGTCCTGGCCGAACGCCGCCAGGTTGCCCAGCGTCATCGTCACCGCCGCGACGATCGCCAGCAGCAACGGCAGATCGAGCCCGCCCCTGAACTCCACCACAACGCGATAGAGCGCCGCGAACGCCCCCACCTTGGGAACGGTCGTCACGAACGCGGCGGCCACCCGCGACGCGCCCTGCGCCACGTCCGGCACCCAGAAATGCGCCGGGACGATCCCCGCCTTGAAGAACAGCCCCGCCAGCAGCCCGACGACGCCGACCGCCACCACCCCGTTCGGCCCCGTCCCCAAAGCCTCGTAGGAGGTGGCACCACCGGCCCCGTACAGCAGGGTGATCCCGGCCAGCATGAAGATCCCGAAGAACGCGCCCATCAGGTAGTACTTCAGCGCGGCCTCGGCCCCCTCCGCGTCCTTGGCGAAACCGGCCAAAGCGTAAGCGGGGATGCTGGCCACCAGGTAGGCCGCGACCAGCACCAGCAGATCCGACGTCGTCCCCATCACCACGGCCCCGAGCGCCGCCATCAAAGCCAGCACGTAGAACTCGGTCTCCCGCCGGTCCCCGTGCAGCGGCCGCATCGCGAGCACGACCACCAGCAGCGTCGCCGCCAGCACGACTCCACGCGTGGCATGCGTGACGGGATCGAGCACAAAGCTCTCGAAAACCGTCATGTCGGCACGCCGCGCGGCCAACCCCGTGAAGACCAGCCCGGCCACCAGGGCGGCCGCGCACAGCACCCCGGCGATCCACTGCCGCGCCCTCGGCAGGAACATCCCGCACAGCAGCCCGAGCACCGCGCCGCCCAGCACGCACAGCTCCGGCAGCAGGTCCGCCGGGTTCTCGTTCATCATCGCGCCACCAGGGAGACCACCAGCGCGGAGGCGGGCTCGATGACCTCCAGCAGGAAGCGCGGCACGATCCCCACCACCAGCGACAGCGCGAGCAGCGGCAAGATCGCGACGCCCTCCCGCACGGTCAGATCAGTGACGCGCCCGGACAGCTCACCCGGCGCCCCCAACAACACGCGCCGCAACGCCCCCAGGAACAGCGCAGCAGTGATGAGAATGCCCACCGCGGCGAGCGCCCCCGCCACCGCCCCGCCCGCGCCGTCGCTCCCGATCGTCCCGGTGAAGATCTGGAACTCGGCGATGAACCCCGACAGGCCCGGCAGCCCCAGCGACGCGAACGCGCCCACCGCCAGCGCCCCGGCGAACAGCGGCGCGGTCCCGGCCACGCCGCCGAACGACCCGAGGTCGTAGGAGCGCGCCCGGTCGTACAGGACCCCGGTGAGCAGGAACAGCGCGCCGGTGATCAGCCCGTGGCTGACCAGCTGGGTGACGGCCCCGGTCACCGCGAGCCGGTGCGCCTCGGTGTGCGCGGTGCCCAGCCCGGCCGCGCCGAGCGCGAGCACCGCGTACCCCATGTGGTTGACCGAGGTGTAGGCGATGAGCCGCTTGAGGTCGCGCTGCGCCAGCGCTACCAGCGCGCCGTACAGCACGCTCAGCACCCCGACCACGACGATCACCCACGCGTACCGCCGCCAGGCGTCCGGCAGCATCGGCATGGCGATGCGCGCCAGCCCGTAGACGCCCATCTTCAGCATGACCCCGGCCAGGATCGCCGACCCCGCCGCCGGGGCGTCGGTGTGGGCGGGCGGGAGCCAGGTGTGGAACGGCACCACCGGCGTCTTGATCGCGAGCCCGACGCCGACCGCGAGCAGCACCAGGCCCGCCGTGCCCGGCGCGTCCGCGAACGGCGGCGTGCGCGCCAGTTGCACCATGTCGAAGGTGTGCGGCTCGGCTCCCAGGTAGAGGCCGATGAACCCGAGCAGCAGCACCAGCGAGCCGAGGAAGGTGTAGAGGAAGAACTTCAGCGCCGCCCGGAGCCGGTCGCCGTGCCCCCATCCGGCGATGACGAAGTACATGCCGACGATCGACAGGTCGAAGAACACGAAGAACAGCAGCAGGTCGAGCGCCGCGAACAGCCCGAGGCAGACCGTCTGCATCCCCAGGAAGAGCGCGGCGAACGCCCGCGACCGCCCTCCCGAGTAGACGGCGCAAGCCAGGAACAACAGCGCCGTCAAGGCGAGCAGCGGCAATGACAGGCCGTCCACGCCGACGTGGTAACCGGCCCCCACCGACGGTATCCAGCGCAGGTTCGTCTCGTAGCCGATACCGCCGTCGTAGCGGACCCACATCGCCGCGACCAGCGCCAGGTCGAGCGCGGCGGCGCCGGTCCACAGACCCGCCACCACCCGCCGTCCGGGCCGGGGAAGGGCGTACAGCGCGAGCGCCGCGACCGCCGGCAGGAAGATCACCAGGGAGAGCACCGGTCACCCGACCAGCAGGACGATGGCGACCAGGACCGCGAACAGCACCGCGGCCTGGGCGTAATAGGCGTGCACCTGCCCGGTCTGCGGCCGCCGGGCGGCGCGCCCGAGCCGGCGCGCGCCCGCCCCCAGAGCGGTGACGGCGCCGTCCACGCGGGGCTCGACCCGGCAGTCGGCCGCCGAGGCCAGCGCGCGCCCGGCGGACGCGAAGGCCCGCACGCCCCCGTCGACGACCCGGTCGTCGAAGCGGGCCAGCCCCTGCGCCAGCGCCATCACCGGACGCGCCACCAGCACACCGGCGGCGCGTTCGAGATGGAACCACCGCCCGAGCCAGCCCGCCTCCCCCGGACTCCACCGCGCGGACACCCCCACCACGACCACCGCCAACACCCCCGAGACGACGAGCTCAACGACACCGGGCAGGGGCGCGGACGCATCCCCGAGGAGCCGCCCCCAAGCCCCCCAGATCTGCGGCACCCCCAGCACCCCGAGCACCGCGGCCGCGAGCGCCAGAACGACCAGCGGCGCCTTCTCCAGAAGACCGACCCGCTCCCCCGCGCGCCCACCCGGCCGCCAGACGGCGAACAGCGCCTTGGCCGCGTATCCGGCCGACAGCACCCCGGCGGCCAGCCCCACCGCGTACAACCAAGGCGACCGCTCCGCAGCGGTCGCGAGCACGGCGTCCTTCGTAACCCACAACGACAGCGGCGGCACCCCGGCCAGCGCCAAGGCCCCGACACCGAAAGCGACGCCGACCACCCGATACCGCCGGGCGGCCCCGCCCAGCTCGCGGAGGTCCTTGGTGCCGAGCGCGGTCAGCCACGCCCCGGCGCACAGGAAGAGCAGGCTCTTGACGGCCGCGTGCGCGACCAGGTGAGCGGCACCGCCCGCCAGCGCGCCGACCCCCGCCGCCAGGACCATGAATCCGATCTGCGCGCACGTGGAGGCGGCCAGCAGCTGCTTCAGGTCCCGCTGCGCGAGCGCGACCCCGCCGAGCGCCAACGCGGTCAACGCCCCTATCCACGCCACCGCAGAAGCGGCCCACCCCGTCGCCTCAAGCAGCGGCGAGACTCGCAGCAGCAGGTACGCACCGGCGGCGACCATGGTGGCCGAGTGCAGCAGCGCCGAGACGGGGCTGGGCCCCGCCATGGCCCGCGACAGCCAGAACGAGAAGGGGAGCTGCGCGGACTTGCCGAGCGCGGCCAGCACCAGCCCGGCCGCCACGAGATCGCGCCAGCCGCCCCCGGCCGCCGCGAGGCCGTCGAGCTCCAGCGTCCCGGCCCCCGCGAACGCGCACCCCGCCGCCAGGTAGAGCCCCAGGTCACCGGCGCGGGTCGTCAGGAACGCGACGTCGGCCGCCTCGGCGCGCCAGGCGTCCCGCCACCAGAAGCCGATGAGCGCGTACGACATCGCGCCCATGACCTCCCAGCCCATCAGCAGCACCGCCAGGTCGGTGGCGGTGACGGTGACGAGCATGGCCCCGACGAAGACGAGCACCAGCCCGAAGAACCGCCCGTCCATCGCCTCCCCGGCCGCGTAGACCAGGACCGCGAGGGCGACGACCGCGACGGTCACCGCCATCACGGCGGACGGCCCGTCCACGGCGAGCCCGGCCGGAACCCCTTCGAACAGCCGGAACCGCACCACAGGCCGCGCGAAGGAAGCCCACAGCGCCAGCACGACGACGGCCAGCCCCACCCCCACGCCGGCGAGCGGGGCGACCCGGTCCATCCACCGCCGCCCGACCAGCAACGACCCCCCTGCGGCGAGCGGCAGGGCGGGCAGGGACCAGGCCAGGACGCTCATCCCTTGAGGTCCCCGGCGTCGTCGGTGACGTCGACGTCCCGCGCGCGCATCAGCGCGGTCACCACGGCGAAGCCCATGGCCATCTCCAGCGCCATGACGGTGACGGCGACCAGCACCAGCACCTGGCCGTCGGCCGACGCGGGCGCGAGGTAGAACCAGAAGGCCGCGCCCGCCACCAGCACCGCGTTGACCATGAGTTCGAGGCCCATCATCAGCATCACGATCGACTGCTGCGACAGCGCCCCGAACAGCCCGACCGCGAACAGGGCGGCGGCCAGCGTCAGGAAGGCCTGGAGCGTCACCGGCCGCCCCCGTCGTAGCGGCCGCGGCCGGTGGCCAGGACCACCGCGGAGACCATCGTGGCCAGGATCGCGACCCCGACCACGATCATGACCATCATCTGCGGCCCCATGACCGCCTCCCCCAGCGCCCGCGTCGGGTCGGCGGGCGGCCGCCCGCGCCGCGCCGGCCAGTCCACGGCCCAGATCCCCGCGACCAGCGCCGCGAAGACGGCGCCGGAGACGGCCAGGGCCCAGTCGCGGTTGTGCAGCATGGACATCGGCATCAGCCCGGCCGGGTTCATCATGTACATGATCATGAAGACGGCCATCACCATCATCTCCATGATCATCATGAGCGCCACCAGCACGCCGAGATAGTGCAGGTCCAGCAGCAGCATCGTGCCGCCGACGCACAGGAACGAGGCCAGCAGGGCGAAAGTCGCCCGCGCCATCGAGTCCACGCGGAACACCGCCGCGCCGAACCCGACCGCGGCCAGGGCCAGCGCCCAGAAGACGACCGCCTGCATCACACCTCCCTCACCCCAGGACGACGATTCCGACGACGAGCATCTGCAGCAGCGCGGCCGGGATCAGCACGACCCACGCCACCGTCATGAACCGGTCCATCCGGATCACCGGCAGCCGGTGCCGCGCCCACACCAGCAGCGCCAGGACCAGGTACGCCTTGACCAGCGCCCAGGCCCACCCGGGCAGCAGCGGCCCGGCGCCGCCCCCGAGGAACAGCGGCACGGCCGCCGCCGAGGCGACCGCCAGCAGCGCGTACCGTCCCGTCTCGAAGACGAGCCGGTCGGGCCCCGAAAGCTCCAGCGCCGCGCCCCCGGCCAGGTCGTGCCCGACCGGATGCCCGAACGGCCCCCAGAAGGCCATGGCCAGCGCCGACAGCAGGTAGACGAGGAACAAGACCGGCATCCAGACCGCGAACCACAGCCCGTCCTGCGCGCCGGCGATCTCGGCGAAGTCCAGCGACCCCGCCCCGAGCGCGACGGTGATGAGCGCGAACATGTGCGGCAGCTCGTAGGCGAGCCCCTGCGCTAGAAAGCGGTAGCCCCCCACCAGCGGAAAGGCAGAGTTGGTGCCCCAGCCGACCATCCAGACCGCGGCCCAGGCGACGACCTCCATCGCGTTGAACCAGACGACGCCGACCGACCAGGGCAGCACCGCAGCGTCCCCGAGCGGGACGACGGCCCCCGCCAGGAACGCGGCGGCGGGCAGGCCGACGACCCCGGTGCGCACCAGGAGCCGGTCGGCGGCGAGCGTCGTCCGCCGCTGCTGGACCAGGAGCCGTGCGGCGTCCCGGAACGGCTCCCGGACGGCCGCGATCCCGCCGTCCCGGAACACCGCCTGCGTGCCGGCGGCGGCGAAGACGAGGAGCACCAGCCCGACCGGCGTCCACTCACCCATGGACGGACTCCCGCGCGAGATCCGGGTCGAGGCTGGCAACGATCAGCCGGGCCGCCGCGAACTCGGCCCCGACCAGCAGCGACGGCAGCACGCGCAGCACCCCCTCGGCCGCCTCGGGCTCCACGTCACCGCCGTCGAGCACGGCCTCGACCTCGGCGAGCCGCCCGGCCAGCCGATCGGCGACATCACCAGGACACCGCGCGGCGACGCCGGTCAGCCCGTACCGCTCCACGGCGGCCCGGTCGATGACGCCGAGTCCGCGGATCATCCAGCGCAGGGGGCGCGACCGTCCGACCTGCCGGGCGAAGCGGGCGACTTCCCGCCGCCGGTCCGCCCCGGCGAGCACGTCGTCCCGCAACACCCGTGCCTGCTGGGCGGCACTGCTCCATCCGGCGACGGCGAGCAGCCGCGCGACGCTGTCGAGATGGGCGACGGCGGCTCCCGCCTCGCCCCAGAGGGGCCGCCCGTCTCCGGCACCGCCCAGGACATCGACGTCGGCGGCCTGGACGACGTCGCCTTGGAGCGTGAGGGAAACGCGGAGCCCGGCGGGCCAGTCGGCGAGCACGGGCCCGAGCGGGACATGGAGGACGTCGAGCTTCAGCCCGTCGCGGTCGTCGGCGCGATCGGCCATGGCGACACCGCCCGGCGACCCCATGTGGTGCATGTGCCCGCCGTGGTCGTGCTCGCCGTGCTCCATCTGCTCATGCCCGGCGTGCTCGTGTCCCGTACCGCCATGCCCGCCATGCCCGTTCTGCCCGGACTCATCGGAAGCCTGCCCATGCCCTGCTTCGCCGGGCCCCTCCCCCGCATGCCCGTGCGCAGCATGACCGGCCTCGCCTTCCGAAGCCTCCGCCTCCGGATGCCCTTGCGAGCCATGCCCGCCCATATGGCCTTCGTGATCGTGCGTCTCGCCGTCGGCATCGTCCGGCGTCCAAGGCCCCGCCGCCACCCGTTCCGCCGCGTCCGCCCACTGCCGCGGCACGTCGGCCAGCTCGGCGACGGCCCCGTCCAACGCGCGGGCGACCGCCTCTCGCGTCGCGCCGTCCGGCACCTGAACGCGAGCGCGCGGCCCCGGCATGTCGGACCACACCACCTCGATCGCCTGCGCCAGCTCCGCCCCCGGCTCCCCGCACACGACCAGCACGTCCGCCCCGACCGGCGACCCGGCCGCCCGCCATCCGCGCCGCCGCAGCTCGGCCTCCGCCACCAGCCGCGCTCCCGCGCCACCCGGTGCCGCCACCACGAACGAGCGCGGGCGCCCCGCCGCGAAGCGGACGAGCCGCTCCCTCAAGCCCACCGGAACGCACCCTCGCGCCACGCATAGGCCACCCCCACCAGCAGCAGCCCCAGGAAGACGAACATCTCCACGACCGCCTTGGCCCCGATCGACGCCACGACCAGCGCCCACGGGTACATGAAGACCATCTCCATGTCGAAGGCCAGGAACACCATCGTCACCACGTACCAGCGCACGTGGTACCGCGACACCGCGTGCTCCTGCGGCCGCGCCCCCGACAGGAAGGGCCCGCTCCCCAGGCGTCCCGGCGGGGCGAGCAGCCCCGACAGCGCGTAGACGGCGGCGATCAGCGCGCCGAGCAGGCCCAGCAGGGCGAGCACCGCGACGTACGGCTGCATCCCCACCTCCAGGCTCCCGGCGGACGCCTGAAGATCATGCCCGTTCAGCAGGGAAGATAACGACGGCTCCTTCCCCGGCGGCACGGGCCGGGGCCGTCGGGGTACCGCGCCGAGTCGGTGGCGTCAGCGGAACGCCTTGCGCGCCGCGTCCAGCAGCGCCGCGATCTCCGGCGCGCCCTCGGCGGCCTCGTCCAGCGCCTCGCTCAGGGTCTTCTCGTAGGTCTGCCGCGCCTCCGCGTGGCGCGCCCGCCCCGCGTCCTTGATGACCGCGTAGACACCGCGCCTGTCGTCCGGGCACAGGTCACGGAAGGCGAACTCGGCCGCGTTGAGCCGGCCCACCAGCCGGGTGACCGAGCTCTGGTTCAGGCCGAGGCGCGTGGCGAGCTCCTGCATGCGGAGTTCGCCGTCCGGGGCCTCGGCGAGCAGCCCGAGGGCGCGGTACTCCGACAACCCCAGGCCGTGCCGCCGCTGGAGGACCGCGCCGAGCCGGTGCTCCACCTCCGCGTGCAGCACCGACAGCCGTTCCCACAACAGCGCATCGACCACGCTGGCCACCGCGGACATCACATCACCTCGAACTCGTACCGGCCGACTTGCCGACAGCTTACTTGTACATGCATACTCTCCTTCAACGAACTACTTGCAGATACATGCAAATACTTGGAGGCGCGCCATGCCCTGGATCTACCTGCTGATCGCCTCGGTCTTCGAGGTGGTGTTCGCCCTGGCCACCAACGCCACCGACGGCTTCACCGTGCTGGGGCCGTCCCTGCTGACCGCCGCCGCGGCCGCGGGCGGGATCTTCTTCCTCAGCCTGGCCCTGAAGACCCTGGACGTCGGCGTCGGCTACACCGTCTGGACCGGCATCGGCTCGGTGGGCACCGTCGCCCTCGGCACGGTGATCTTCGACGAGTCCCTGACCCCCGGCAAGATCCTCGCCTTCGTCCTGATCATCGGCGGCGTGCTGGGCCTCAAGCTCGCCGACAAGCTGGCCCCCGCCCCCCAGACCGACGCCGCCTGACCCACCCCCTCCCCTCCCCTCCCCCGAAAGAGAGTCCGTCATGGCCTGGACCTACCTCGCACTCGCCATCGTCTTCGAGATCGTCTTCGCGCTCGGCACCAACGCCACCCGCGGCTTCACCCGCCTGTGGCCCTCGGTCCTGACGCTCCTGGCGGCCGCCGCCGGGATCTTCACCCTCAGCCTCGCCCTGAAGACCCTGGACGTCGGCGTCGGCTACACCCTGTGGACCGGCATCGGCTCCATCGGCACCGTCATCTTCGGCGCCCTGCTCTACCACGAGAAGATCACGGCGCCCAAGCTGCTGTCCTTCGCCGCCATCATCGCCGGCGCCCTCACCCTCAAGCTCTCCTCCGGCCTTTGACGCGAAGCGCCCACCCCTCCTCGGTAAGAGCTATAGTCGCTCTACAACCCTTACCGAGGAGGGGTCGTGCGCATTCCCACCGCCGACTACACGCCCGCCATGACCTTCGCGAACGCCCTGGTCAGCACGTCCCCCACCGTGCGCCCCACCGGCGACGCGCTCCCCACCCCCGAAGCCCTGGCGGCCCTCCTGGCCGCCCACGGCATCAGCGCTCCGCCCCCGACGCCCGACGACCTCCGCGACACCCACTTCCTGCGCCGCGAGGTGCGCGGCATCATCGAGACCGAGACCGAGGAGCAGGCCGTCGCGGGCGCGACCGTGCTGGTCAAACGCGCCGGGCTCGCCCCGGTCCTGGACCGCGACCTCGCCGGCCGCTGGCAGTGGTACGTCCCCACCGCCCCGGACGCGCCGCTCGCCGACGAACTGGCCGCACTCGCCGCCATCGGCATCTTCGGCGTCGTCCGCGCGCTGGGCCACGAACGCTTCCGCCCCTGCGCCGCCCCGGACTGCCGCGGCGTGTTCGCCGACATCAGCAAGGCGGGACGCCGCCGCTACTGCATGCCCGACCTGTGCGGCAACCGGCGCAACGTCGCCAACCACCGCGCCCGCCAACGTGAAGAGAGCGCCCGATGAGCGACCCGAAACTCCTGAACGCCCTCCGCCTCCCCGACGGCTCGTGGATCCGCGGCCGCGGCCTGCGCAACCCACCGCCCTCCGGCCCGTCCCCCGACTTCGGCCTCTACCTGGGCTCGGACCGTCTGCGCAGCCGCCACGACCCCGACCTCGACTGGCCGCACGAGTGGCTCGCCTGGCCCGACTTCTTGCTCCCCCGCGACCGCGAGCAGGCCGTCCGGAGCATCACCGACCTGCACCGACGCGCCCTCGCCGGCGAGGCGGCCGAGGTGGCCTGCGGCGGCGGCGTGGGCCGCACCGGAACGGTCATCGCCTGTCTGGCCGTCCGGTGCGGCCTGCCGCCGACCGAAGCGATCGCCTGGACTCGACAGCACCACCACCCCCGCGCCGTCGAAACCCCCTGGCAACGACGCTGGGTGACCCGCTTCCCGACGTGACCTCAGCGCTTGACGGCGACACCGCAGTAGTGGGGCACGGCCACGGGCTCTCCGATGTCGGCCGCCTCCGGCCGCCAGTACGAGCAGGGCACGATGCCGGGCTCCAGGAGTTCCAGCCCCTCGAAGAACGGCAGGAGCCGCTCCCGCGTCCGCAGGACCATCGGCGGGGTGCCGTGCTCGTTCCAGTACTCGACCGCCGCGTTGGACGCCTCGGAATTGATCTCGTCGGTGGCGTGGCTGAGCACCAGGTGGCTCCCCGGCGGCACCGCGTCCACCAGCCGCCGCACGACCCGGTACGCCTCCCGGTCGTCCAGGACGAACTGCGCGATGGCCAGCAGGGTGAGCCCGACCGGCCGCCCGAAGTCCAGCGTCCGCCCGGCGGCCTCCAGAACGGCGTCCGGATCGTGCACGTCCCCGTCGACATAGCTGGTGACGCCCTCCGACGAGCCGGCGAGCAGGGCCCGCGCGTGCGCGAGCACCAGCGGATCGTTGTCGACGTAGACGACCCTGCAAGCGGGGTTCACGCGCTGGGCGACCTCATGCGTGTTGTCGGCGGTGGGCAACCCCGTACCGACATCGAGGAACTGATCGATCCCGCGCTCCCCCGCCAGGAAGCGAACCGCCCGCCCCAAGAACAGCCGGTCGGCCCGAGCGGAGGCGATGATGTCGGGGAAGACCCCGCTCATCTGGTCGCCGACCTGCTGGTCGATGACGTAGTTGTCCTTGCCGCCCAGCCAGTGGTTCCAGATCCGCGCCGAATGCGGCACCGAAGTGTCGATGAAAGGGGCATCGGAAGCCGAGGAATCGCCCACAACTCTCCCTGGGAACGAGTGATCGGACCATCGGCCCCATCCTCGCCACCCAGTGGATCACCGCGCCCCCGCTGACAACTTCCGGCCAGCCGGTCAGAAGACGACGCCCGCTATGGCGACGAAGAACTCCTCCCCGCTTTCGAGCTCGACGCTGAACATGCCCGCCTCGCCCTCCACGGCCTCCACCCGGACCGCGCCGGGAAAGCCCCCGGCCGCTTCGGCGAGGTGGTCACGGAGCTCGGCCATCGTGTCTCTGGTCAAGGAAGACCCTCCTCGGCAACGGAGCACCGCCGGCCCCGACGTCCACTCCCCCGAAAACGACCGAGGGCCTGGCCGGGATCTCTCCCGGCCAGGCCCTCGACCTGCGTTCCTTGGTGGAGCTGAGGGGATTTGAACCCCTGACCCCCTCGATGCGAACGAGGTGCGCTACCGGACTGCGCTACAGCCCCAAGGACTCCGTTAGATTAGCAAACATCGGGGGTGCTTCGCGCATCGGGACGCGCCGATTCACTCGCCCACCGCGCGGCGGTCGTCGGCGTACTGGTCGAACACCTCCTCCTCGGGGCGCGTCGCCAGTTCGATGACCTCGGCCCGGGGGGCCGGCTCCGGGGGCGCCAGGGCGGCCTTGCGGGCCGCCTCGCGGGCTCGGGCGTGCTCCTCGGCCGCGCGGGCCGCGTCCATGCCCACGGCCACGCGCAGCAGGGCCAGGTGGCCCGCCAGCAGCAGGGCCGGGGGGATCGTGATCCACCACGGGGCCACGCCGGCCACGACCACGGTGATCGCGGTCAGCAGGAGCAGGACCAGGCCCGCGGTGCGGCGGCGGCGGCGCGCGATCACCGCGGCGCGGGACCGGGTGGCGCGCTGCGGTGTGACCGGGATCTCGTCGGTGGGGTCCTCTTGTTCGTCGTCCAGGGGGGCGTCTTCTTCCAGGGTCGGCTCTTCGTCGGGGCCGCGCTTGTGCAGGAGGCGGGAGATGCCCGTCGTCTCGGTGTCGCGGCGCAGCCACATGGGTACGAGGACGATGGCCCACACCGCGACGATGGCGAGGTAGAGGACGGCGCTGCTCACCGGCTCACCGCCTGTTCCCGGGCACGGCGGACGGGCAGGCCGACTTTCGGCGCGCGCACGTGCATTGGGAGCAGGGTCACGCCCCGCACGGTACGAGTCGGTGTCAGAGGTTGACGAGCATAAGGGGCGGTGTGTCGCGAGATCGATCCTGCGGTTACTCTCCGTTTGCCGAGACCGGTGGGCCGCAGGATTCTTACGGAGCGGCCGCCGCGGGGGCCAAAGGTCACGGCGATGACGACGATTTCGGATATGCCTGGTTGCGCGTGGCCAGCCAGCGGGCCCGCAGGCCACCGGGCACGTCCTCGACCGTGAGGGCGTAGCAGATGTGGTCGCGCCAGGCGCCGTCGATGTGCAGATGGCGGCGGCGGACCCCCTCCTCGCGGAAGCCCAGTTTCTCGACCACGCGGCGGCTGGCGGCGTTCTCGGGGCGGATGTTGGCCTCGACCCGGTGCAGGCCCACGGTGAAGAAGCAGTGGTCGACCGCCAGCGCGACGGCGGTGGGGATCACTCCCCGGCCGGCCGCCTGGCGGTCGATCCAGTAGCCGATCTGGGCCGAGCGGGCCGAGCCCCACACGATCGCGCCGATGGTGAGCTGCCCCGCGAAGCTTCCCTCGTGCGTCACCACCCAGGGCAGCGCGAGGCCCTGGCGGGCCTCGCGGCGCATCGTGTGGACCATGCTCAGGTACGGGCCGAGGCCGCTGCGGAACAGGGGCGTCTCGGGGTTGGTCGGCTCCCAGGGGCGTAGCCAGTCGGCGTTGCGAACCCGCAGCTCCCGCCAGACGGCGGCGTCACGGTGCCGCAGCGGGCGCAGCCCCACCGGGCCTTCGGTCAGGGTGACCGGCCATCCCCGCAAGCGTTCCACGGCTCCATGATTCCCTGCTGTTCGGTCCGGACGCCATCAATTGTCGCCGACGAGTTCGCGGAACCCGCGGCCCGGTGCCGCAAAACCGGCTATAAGGGGTCAGCTTCCGGCGCGGAGCACGCCCAGGAGGCGGGTCACCTCTGCGGCGACGGCGGTGCGGCCCGGCGCGAGGTACTTGCGCGGGTCCACCAGCGCGGGGTCGGCCTCCAGCGCGCGGCGCACCTCGGCGGTGAACACCTTGTTGAGCTGGGTCGCGATGTTGATCTTGGTCATGCCGCGCTCGACGGCGGCGGTCAGCGTGCCGTCGGGGACGCCCGAGGAGCCGTGCAGCACCAGCGGGACGGCGACGGCCGCGCGCAGCTCGGCGATCAGGTCCAGGTCCAGCACCGCGTCGCGGGTCAGCATCGCGTGCGAGCTGCCCACGGCCACCGCCAGCGCGTCGATCCCGGTCGCCTCCGCGTAGGCGGCGGCCTCGGCGGGCTTGGTGCGGACGCCGGGGGCGTGCACGCCGTCCTTGCCGCCCACCTCGCCGAGCTCGGCCTCCACCCAGACGCCGCGCTCGTGGCACCAGGCCGTGATCTCGGCGGTGGCCGCGACGTTGTCGGCGTAGGGCAGGGTGGAGGCGTCGAACATCACCGAGCCGGCGCCGAGCTCCACCGCCTCGCGCACCAGGTCGGCGGAGGTGGCGTGGTCCAGGTGCACCGCGACCGGGACCGACGCGGCGCGCGCGACGGCCAGGGAGCCGGCGATGATCGGGGCCGCCGCGCCGTGGTAGCGCACGCAGTTCTCGCTGATCTGCAGGATGACGGGCGCGCCCGCGGCCTCGGCGCCCGCGACGATCGCGGTGGCGTGTTCGAGCTGGATGACGTTGAACGACCCGGCGCCGCGCCGGGCGGCCAGGGCGGGGGCGATGATCTCGCCGGCGGTCACGAGGGGCATGGGACTCCTTGCACGGTGATCTGGGGGCGGAGGGCGCGGTAGAGGCCGGCGTCGATCTCGCCGGCGACCGGGGCGGCGACGGCGGCGGCCGACAGCGCGACGGCGTCGCGCAGCAGGTCGGGCCAGGGCGCGCCCCAGGACCGGGCGGCGGCCGCGACGGCGGCGTCGCCGGCCCCGGTGGGGTTGCCGGTGACCGGCCGTGGCGGTGCGGCCCGCCAGGCCCGGTCGGGGGTGACGGCGAGCATCCCGTCGGCGCCGAGGGACACCAGGGCGGCCCCGGCTCCGGCGGCCAGCAGGGCGCGGGCCCCGGCGACCGGGTCGGTGCGGCCGGTGGCGCGGGCCAGCTCCTCGGCGTTGGGCTTGATCAGGGCGGGCCGTCCGGCGACGCCCCGGGTGAGCGCGTCGCCGTCGGCGTCCAGGATCACCGGGACGGTCGCGGCGGCGGCCAGCCCGGCGTAGGCGTCGGGCGGTACGCCCGGCGGCAGGCTGCCCGACAGCACCACGACGGACGCGGACGGCAGCAGGGCGCGGTAGTGGGCCAGGAAGGCCGCCCACTCCTCCGGGGCGACCTGCGGGCCCGGCTCGTTGAAGACCGTCACCTCGCCGGAGTCGGTCGCGACGGCGGCCAGGGTGCGGCGCGAGGTCCCGCGCACGGCGCCGAAGTCGTGCGGGGTGCCGGTGCGGTCGAGGTCGGCGCGGATCTGCGCGCCGGTGCCGCCGCCGAGCAGGCCGGTCGCCAGGACGGGCGAGCCGAGCGCGGCGGCCACGCGGGCGACGTTGACGCCCTTGCCGCCGGCCCGTTCGCGCACGGCGGCGACGCGGTTGGAGCCGCCCCAGGCGACGGTGCCGGTCTCGTAGGTGACGTCCAGGGCGGCGTTCAGCGTCACGGTGAGGATCACTGCCAGCGGCCGCCCTTCATGACGCGGGCGACGGCGAGGTCGTCGTCCAGCACGACCAGGTCGGCGTCCTTGCCGGGCTCCAGCGACCCGATCCGCCCGTCCAGCCCCAGCGTGCGGGCGGGGACGAGCGAGGCGGCCTCGGCGGCCAGCCCGATGGGCAGGCCCACGTCGACGACCGCGCGGCGGAACGCGTCGGCCATCGTGATGGTGCTGCCCGCGATGGAGGAGCCGTCCGCGAGCATCGCGCGCCCATCGCGGACCTGGACCCGCATGACGCCCAGTCGGTAGTCGCCGTCGCCCATCCCCGTCGCGGCCATCGCGTCGGTGATCAGCGCGACCCGGCCGGGCGCCGCGCCGAACACCAGCCGCACGACCTCGGCCGCCACGTGCACTCCGTCGTTGATGAGCTCCAGCGTGACGCGCGGGTCGGTGAGCGCGGCGGCGACCGGGCCGCCCTCGCGGTGGTGCAGCGGCCGCATCCCGTTGAACAGGTGCGTGGCCACGCGCGCGCCCGCGTCGAACCCGGCGGCGGTGACGGCGGCGCTCGCGTCGGTGTGCCCCAGCGCGGCGAGCACGCCGTGCGCGGCGGCCGCGCCGATCAGGCCGGTCGCGCCGGGCAGCTCCGGCGCGAGGGTGATCATGCGGACGTGCCCGCGGCCCAGCGCGACCAGCCGCTCGAACTCGGCGGTGTCGGGGTCGCGCAGCAGCGCCGGGTCGTGCGCGCCGCACCGCCCGGCCGCCAGGTGGGGGCCCTCCAGGTGGACGCCCGCGACGATCCCGTCCGCGGCGGCCTCGGCGAGCCCGGCGACGGCGGTGCGCAGCTCGGCTGCGTCGCCGGTGACCAGGCTGGCCATCGTGGTGGTGGTGCCGTGCGCGAGGTGGAAGCCCGCGACGCGGCGCGCGTCCTCGGGGCGGCCGCTCTGGTAGGAGGCGCCCGCCGCGCCGTGCACGTGGAGGTCGACGAACCCGGGCACGACGTGGCGTCCGCGCAGGTCGACGACCTCCTCGCCGGGTTCCGCCGGGACGTCCACCCCGGCGATGCGCCCGTCCGCGACGCGCAGCGCGCCCGTCCGGACCCCGCCGGGCAGCACGAGGCGGGCGCCGCTCAGCAGCGTCATGCCCCGGCTTCCAGGATCACCGAGCGGGTGAGGTTGCGCGGGCTGTCGGGGTCGGCGCCCTGGGCGCGGGCCAGCTCGACGGCCAGGCGCTGCACGCGGACCAGGTCGGCCAGCGGGTCCAGGTCCGACACGATCATGGTGCCGCCGACCCGCGCGACCTGCTCGGCGAGGCCGGCGGGCGGTTCGCCGAACGACCACACGACGCGGTTCGGGCCGGCGATGCTGATGGGGCCGTGCCGGTAGTCCATGGCCGGGTAGGACTCGGTCCACGCGCGGGCGGCTTCGCGCATCTTCAGCGCAGCCTCGTGCGCGAGGCCGACCGTCCAGCCGAGGCCCACGAACGTGAACTGCTCGGCCGACAGGGCGGCCTCGGGCAGCGGCTCGGCCAGCGCCCGCTCGACGTCGGCGATCGCGCCCGAGACGTCCTCGCCGAGGTGCGCGCGCAGCGCGATGAGCTGGGTGGTGGCGAAGCGCGTCTGCACGACCGACTTCTCGTCGGCGTAGTCCAGCACCGCCACCTCGTCGGCCGCCTGCATGATCGGCGTCGTCGGGTCGGCGGTGATCGCCGAGGTGGCCATGCGGCCGCGCACCCGGTCGAGGGCGGCCAGCACCTCGGTGGTGGTGCCGGACCGGGTGAGCGCGAGCAGCCGGTCGTAGCCGCGCTCCAGCGGTGCCTCGGAGGCGGCGAACGCGTCGGTCTCGCCCTGCCCGGCGGCCTCGCGCAGCGCCGCGTACGACTGCGCGATGAACCAGGAGGTGCCGCAACCGACCACGGCGACCCGCTCGCCGGGGCGCGGCAGGGCGGCCGCCACCCCGGCCTCCAGGGCGGCGGCGCGGGTCCAGCACGCGGGCTGGCTGGCGATCTCCGCCGCGGTGTGACCGGTCTGCGGTGCGGTGTCCATGGACACCCTCCAATGCTCATCTATGCTCGATACTGTTCGCTTTATAGCAACATGGAGCAAAAAAGAGCAACATCATGCATGGCTAGAATCCCGGGATGACCAGTCCCGCGCCAGACCGCACGGAAGGGGGCCGACGTGACCCGGCATGAACGCTGGAACGCGCTGCTGGAGCTGCTCGCGGACGCCGGCCAGCTCACCGTGGAGGAGGCGGCCGGCCGGATGCGGGTGTCGGCGGCCACGATCCGCCGCGACTTCGACCAGCTCGCCCAGCAGCAGATGCTGACCCGCACGCGCGGCGGCGCCGTGGCGCAGAGCGTCAGCTACGACCTGCCGCTGCGCTACAAGAGCGCCCGCAACGCCTCCGAGAAGCAGCGCATCGCGGCCGCCACCGCGGAACTGGCCAGGCCCGGCTCGATCATCGCGCTGAACGGCGGCACCACCACCTCCGAGGTCGCGCGGGTGCTGGCCACCCGCGCCGACCTGCACGCCGAGGGCGGCGCCCCGGCCCTGACCATCGTCACCAACGCCCTCAACATCGGCAACGAGCTGGCGGTGCGCCCGCACGTCAAGATCGTGCTGACCGGCGGCGTGCCGCGCCCGCAGTCCTACGAGCTGACCGGCCCGCTGGCCACCGGGCTGTTCGACCACGTCACGCTGGACGTGGCGGTCCTCGGCGTCAACGGCGTCTCGGTCGAGCACGGCGCCACCTGCCACAACGAGGGCGAGGCCGACGTCAACCGGCTGATGGCCGAGCGCGCCGACCAGGTCGTGGTGGTCGCCGACGGCTCCAAGGTGGGCCGCCGCGCGTTCGCCAAGATCTGCGACACCGCGCGCATCGACGTGCTGGTCACCGACGGCACCGTGGAGCAGTCGGCGGTGGACGACTTCACCGAGGCGGGCGTCCGCGTCATCCGCGCCTGACCGCCCGCGCGCACGGACGAACGAAAAGCGCGCCGCCGCTGCACTATCTCGCAGCGGCGGCGCGCTCGGGTCCTGCGCTTGCCCGCAGCGTCCCTACAGCAGGCCGCCCATGTCGGGCAGGCCGTCGTCGTCCTCGTCGGAGCGCACGTGGTCGCCGCCGCCGATCTGGTCGACGGCGTGGTGCAGCACCGGTCCCAGCACCGCCATGCCGTCGCGCACCCCGCCCGTCGAGCCGGGCAGGTTGACGATCAGCGTGCGGCCGGCGACCCCGGCCAGGCCGCGCGACAGCACCGCCGCCGGCACCACCTCGCGGCTCTGCTGCCGGATGGCCTCGGCGATGCCGGGGATCTCGCGCTCGACGACCTGCCGGGTCATCTCGGGGGTCTGGTCCATCGGGGTCAGGCCGGTGCCGCCGGAGGTGACGACCACGTCGTAGCCGCCGGCGACCGCGTCGCGCAGCACCTCGGCCACCGGCTCGCCGTCGGGGATCACGACGGGGCCGTGCACGTCGCAGCCGAGGTTCTCCAGCAGCTCCACCAGCACCGGCCCGGACCGGTCGGCGTACACCCCGGCCGCCGCCCGGTTCGACACCGTGACCGCCATCGCCCGAATCATCTGCTCCTCCATCGCCAGCACGCTCGCCTGCACCGCCCGTGCCCGCGGGGGCACGCGCAGAACGTTATGCCAGCGTGCGGGGTCGGGAGGGGGCATCTCCCGAAACATGACCGGGCGCGGACCACCGCGCGGACCGGGCCCGGCGCCGGGTCAGCGGCGCCAGACCCCGGTCTTGCCGCCGGTCTTCTCCTCCACCCGCACATCGGTGATCACCGCGGCCGGGTCGATGGCCTTGACCATGTCGATCAGCGCCAGCGCCGCCACGGTCACCGAGGTCAGCGCCTCCATCTCCACGCCGGTGCGGTCGGCCGTGCGCGCGACCGCCGTGACGGCGACGCCCGCGTCGCGGACCTCCAGCTCCACGGTGACGCCGTGCAGCGCGATCGGGTGGCACAGCGGCACCAGGTCCGGGGTGCGCTTGGCCCCCATGATCCCGGCGATCCGCGCCACCGACAGCGCGTCGCCCTTGGGCACCTCGCCGGCCCGCAGGGCGGCCACGCACCCGGCCGACAACCGGACGAAGCCGGTCGCGGTGGCGGTGCGCGCCGTGACGTTCTTGGCGGACACGTCCACCATCCGGGCGGCCCCGGACTCGTCCAGGTGGGTGAAACCGGTGAACTCCGAACCCATGGTCATGACGGCATCCTCAGGACTTCCACGTGCGATCCGGCGGGCAGGGCCTCGGCGTCCTCGGGCAGCTCGATCAGCGCGTTGGCCGCCGACAGCGAACCCAGTTGGTGCGAGCCCTGCCCCTCGGCGGGGGCGACGGCGTAGTGGCCGCGGTTGAACGACAGCCGGCCGCGCAGGTAGTGCCGCAGCCCGGCCGGGGACTTCACGTCCTCGGCGAGCACGGCGCTGACGGTCGGCAGCGGCTCGGGCGGCAGGCCCTGCATGGCGCGCAGGGCCGGGCGGACGAAGACCTGGAAGGAGACGTAGGCGCTGACCGGGTTGCCCGGCAGCGTGAAGATCGGGGTGCCCTGCAGCAGGCCGAAGCCCTGCGGCTTGCCCGGCCGCATCCGCACCTTGTGGAAGGCGACGGTGCCCGCGCCGGTCAGCACCTCCTTGACCACGTCGCGCGCGCCCATCGACACCCCGCCCGAGGTGACGATGGCGTCGGCCCGCATCAGCTGGTCCTCCAGGGTCTCCAGCACCTTGCCGGGGTCGTCGCCCACGGTGGACTGCCGGTACCCGACGCCGCCCGCCTCGATGACGGCGGCGGTCAGCATGAAGCTGTTGGAGTCCCAGATCTGGCCGGGCGCCAGCCGGGCGCCGGGCTCGCGCAGCTCGTTGCCGGTGGACAGCACCACCACGCGCGGCTTGGGCCGCACCGAGACCCGGGGGCGGCCGACGGCGGCCAGCATCCCGATCTGCGCCGCGCCGAGCCGCGTGCCGGGCTCGGCGACCACCTGCCCGGCCAGCACGTCCTCGCCGGCCCGCCGGATGTAGTTGCCGGGCGGCGCCGGGCGGACGATCCGCACGGCGGCGGTGCCGCCGTCGGTCCACTCCACCGGGATGACCGCGTCGGCCCCGGCGGGCACCGGCGCGCCCGTCATGATCCGCGCGGTCAGGCCCGGCCTGATCGCCGACACGCCCGAGTCCCCGGCGGCGATGTCGCCGATGACCGGCAGCTCGACCGGCGAGCCCTCCGAGGCCCCGGCGACGTCGGCCGCCACGACCGCGTACCCGTCCATGGCGGAGTTGTCGAACGGCGGCAGCGGCACGGGCGCCGCCACCGGCTCGGCCAGCACGGCGCCCTCGGCCTCCAGCAGCGCCAGGTCCAGGGGCGGCAGCAACGGGACCGCTGCCAGGATCTCCGCGAGATGTTCATCGACCGTTCTCATGCCCACGGTCCCCTAGTCTGGCGTGCCGTCACGGGCCCTCGGTCGTCCCCACGCCGTCGCGGTCGGCCACGAATTCGCGCAGCCACGCCATGAAGTCGGCGGACAGGTCCTCGCGCTCGGAGGCGAACTGCACCACCGTGCGCAGGTACTCCAGCTTGTTGCCGGTGTCGTAGCGGCGGCCCCGGAACTTGATGCCCCACACGCCGCCGCCCTGGTCGGCGGGGGTGTTGGCCAGGGTGAGCAGCGCGTCGGTGAGCTGGATCTCGCCGCCGCGGCCGGGCGGGGTCTTCTCCAGCACGTCGAACACCGCCGGGTCGCACACGTAGCGCCCGATGATGATCCAGTTGCTGGGCGCCTCGTCGACCGCGGGCTTCTCCACCAGGTCTGTGATCTTGACGACGTCGTCGGCGTCGGTGTCCTCGATGGCGGCGCAGCCGTAGGCCGACACCTGGTCCGGGGGCACCTCCATCAGCGCCACCACGCTGCCGCCGCGCTCGTCGCGCACCTCGATCATGCGCTTGAGCAGCTCGTCCCGGGCGTCGATCATGTCGTCGCCCAGCAGCACCGCGAACGGCTCGTCGCCCACGTGCTGGCGGGCGCAGTACACCGCGTGGCCGAGGCCGCGCGGCTCGCCCTGCCGGACGTAGTGCATGATCGCCAGATCGGCCGACTCGCGGACGGCGGCCAGGCGCTCGGCGTCGCCCTTGGCGCTGAGCGCCTCCTCCAGCTCGTAGGCGCGGTCGAAGTGGTCCTCGATGGACCGCTTGTTCCGGCCGGTGATCATGAGCACGTCGGAGAGGCCGGCGTCGACCGCCTCCTCCACGACGTACTGGATCGCCGGCTTGTCGACGATCGGGAGCATTTCCTTGGGCGTCGCCTTGGTGGCGGGCAAGAATCGGGTACCGAGCCCGGCCGCAGGGACGACGGCCTTGAGTACGGGTACGTAGTCGGCCATGTAGAGACCCTAGTCATCCGCGAGGACCACAGCGTGCAGGACATCGCTTCGAAAGCCCATCTCCGCGCCGAACTGCTGGCCCGCAGGGCCGCCCTGGACGCCGACGCGCGCGCCGCGGCTGCGCGCGCGACACGCGACGCGCTGCTGTCGGCGCCCGAGGTCGAGATGGCCGGGACGATCGCGGCCTACGTGTCGTTCGGCGACGAGCCCGACACCCGTGGCCTGCTGTTCGCGCTGTGGAAGCGGGGCGCCTACGTGATCCTGCCGAAGCTGCTGCCGGACGGGGACCTGGACTGGGCGTCCTACGAGGGCCCCGACTCGCTGGCCCCCGGGCCGCTCGGCCTGCTGGAGCCGACCGAGCCCGCGCGCGGACCGGAAGCGGTCAGCCGGGCCGACGCGGTGCTGGTCCCGGCGGTGGCGGTCGACCGGACCGGGATGCGGCTCGGGCGCGGCGGCGGGTCCTACGACCGCGCGCTGGCCCGGGTGGGGCCGGCGATCCTGACGGTCGGGCTCGTGCACGACGGGGAGCTGGTGGAGGAGCTGCCGCGCGAGCCGCACGACCGGCGGGTTCGGGCGGCGGTGACCCCGTCGGAGGGCTTGGTACGGTTCGCCTGATCGTTCTCGACCGGCCCCCCGCCTCCGGTTCGTCGTCTACGGAGGTCCCGTGAGTCCTGTCGTCCGCAGAGCCCTGAGCGCGCTGGGCGCCGCCGTCCTGCTCGCCTCGTCCGCGGGGTGCCTGGGCGGGGAGGAGAAGCGCGCCGATCCGAAGCCTCCGGGCGGTACGGCGGGCACGCCGGTCTCCACGCTGGTGGCGGCGCTGCAGCGTGTCGCCTCGTCCGACTCGGCGCGGCGGCACACGGCCTTCAGCGATCTGGGCCGGCTGCGGAAGCTGGCCGGCGGGCGGCCGCTGGAACGCGACACGCGCCTGTCGGCGCTGACGATCGGGCTCGGTGACCTCGGCGCCTACGGGTCGCGCGTCGCGGAGCCGACCGGGATCGACGTCGCCCGGGCCGACCGCGCGGTGCAGGTGGGCGTTCCGCCGATGACGGCGGGCTGGCTGAGCGGCCCCTACAAGGCCGCCGACATCGGCGCGAAGCTGGAGAAGCTCGGCCACAAGCGGGCGGCGGGCGGGAAGGACACCTGGGTCGCGCAGGCCGACGGCCGGTTCGACCTGAACGACCCGCTCGTCAAGCTGGGGCTGCCTCCGACGCACCCGCTCAACGCCGTCCGGGTCCACGAGGAGGGCGGGATCACCCACGCGCGGCGGCCCGAGGCGCTCGACGCCGTCCGGCCCGGGGGCGAGGCGGCCGGGCCGTCGCTGGGCGCCGACCCCGCGGTGCGCCCGGTGGCCGACTGCCTCGGCCTCCCCGTGGCCGCGCTGATCTCCAAGGACGCGGGCGGCGCCGACCAGATCGGCGCGGGCGTCACCGGCGACTCCGCCGACGCCCTCAGCGAGGTCCTGTGCGTCAAGGTCTCCGGTGACGCCGGCGCCGCCGCCGAGCGGCTCAAGCAGAGCCTGGCCGGAAAGTCCGTCACCGGCAGGCCGTGGTCGGAGCTGCTGCCCGGCGCGCAGGTGGCGGCGGCGTCCGGCGGCGTGGTTCGGCTGACGGCGCGGACCGGCGCGGCGGCCAAGCCCGGCGTGCTGTTCCAGGGGGTCATGCGCGGCGACCTGCCCCGCTGGACCGCCTGACGCCCGCGCTCCGCAGGCCCGAAATCCGCTCCGACTAGGGTGACAGCGACATTCACGCACGGAGCGGGAGGTAGAAGATGACGGCGCAGCCATGGCGGGTCCTGGCCCTGCTCCCGCTCGACGAGGGCCTGGTGCGCGGGATGTTCGCGCAGTTCGGGGACGCCGTGGAGGTCGCCTTCCCACCCTCCCGCGACCGTGCGGGCCTGCACGCCGCCCTCGCCGACGCCGAACTGGTGGTGGGCGACTTCACCGGGCATCTCGGGCTGGACGCCGACGCGGTGGCGGCCGCGCCGAAGCTGGCGTTCGTCCAGATGCCCAGCGTCGGCACCGACAGCGTGGACGGCGCCGCGCTGGCCGCCGCGGGCGTCCCGCTGGCCAACACCGCCGGGGCCAACGCGCGGGCGGTCGCCGAGTGGGCCGTCGGCGCGGCGTTCGCCCTGTGCCGCCAGCTGACCTGGGGCGACCGGGCCGTGCGGGAGCGGGGCTGGCCGCAGGCCGAGCTGCTGGCGCGCGGCACCCGGGAGATCCACACCCAGCGCGTCGGGATCGTCGGCTACGGCGCGATCGGCGCGGAGGCGGCGCGGCTGTTCGGGGCGCTGGGCTGCGAGGTGTCGTACTGGACGCGGCGGCGGCGCGCGGAGGCCGCCGCGACCTACCGGGAGCTGGACGACCTGCTCGCCCACTCCGACATCCTGGTGGTGGCCCTGCCGCTGACCGACGGAACGCGCGGGCTGATCGGCACCGAGCGGCTGGCCCTGCTGCCCGACCGGGCGCTGCTGGTGAACGTGGCGCGCGGCGGCATCGTGCCCGACGACGCCGTGCTGGCGGCGCTGGAGTCGGGGCGGCTCGCCGGGGCCGCGCTGGACGTGTTCGACCAGGAGCCGCCGCCCGCCGACCACCCGCTGCGCGCCAACGAGAACGTCCTGCTGTCGCCGCATGTGGCGGGCGGCACCGGGCAGAGCCAGCTCAACATCGTGTCGATGGTCCTGGACAACGTCCGGGCGGCGGTCGAGGGCCGTCCGGTCGCCGACGTCGTCAACGGCGCGGACCCGCTGCCGAAGCGGCGCTGACCGGCGACGACGTGCCGGAACGCCGCCCCGGCGGCCCGGCGCGGCACCACGACGGGTCACCGAAAATATGTGATCCGTCCCTGAATCTGTAGGATTCCTAAACGATCTATATCCACGGCCCCCTGGGGAGGGATGTGCAGCTCGAAACCTGGCTACTCCTCGGATCGACGCTCGTACTCTGCGCGATCGTCGCCGTCCGCCTGTCCCACCAGGCCGGACTGCCCACGCTGCTCGCCTACATGGGCATCGGCCTGCTCATCGGCGAGTCGGGCTTCGGCCTCAGGTTCGACAACGCCCACCTCGCCGAGATCCTGGGGCTGGCGGCCCTGGTCCTGATCCTGGCCGAGGGCGGCATCACCACCAACTGGCGGCATGTGAAGGGCTCGGTGCCCGCCGCGATCTCGGTGTCCACGATCGGCACCCTGATCAGCATCGGCGTGGTCGCCGGAGCCGCCATGTGGCTGCTGGACATGGAATGGCAGCTCGCCTTCCTGCTGGCGGCCGTGCTCGCGCCCACCGACGCCGCCGCGGTGTTCTCGGTGCTGCGCCGGCTGCCGCTGCCGTCCCGGCTCACCGGCCTGCTGGAGGCCGAGTCGGGGTTCAACGACGCGCCCGTCGTCATCGTCGTGATGGCGCTCAGCGTCAAGCACGCCGCCGCTCCCAACCTGCTGGAGCTGTTCGGCGTCATGGTCTACGAGCTGGTCGCCGGCGCCCTGATCGGGGTCGCGGTCGGCTGGCTGGGCGCGTGGGCGCTGCGGCGCGTGGCGCTGCCCGCCTCCGGCCTGTACCCGATCGCGGTGCTGTCGCTGACGGTCGGCGCGTACGGCGGGGCCGTCAAGCTGCACGCCAGCGGCTTCCTGGCGGTCTACGTCAGCGCGCTGGTGCTGGGCAACGCGCGCCTGCCGCACCGGCCCGCCACCCGCGGGTTCGCCGAGGGCATCGCCTGGCTGGCGCAGATCGGGGTGTTCGTGATGCTGGGGCTGCTGGCCTCGCCGAGCGAGCTGCCCGCGCAGATCCTGCCCGCGCTGGTGATCGGGTTCATCCTGCTGCTGATCGCGCGGCCGCTGTCGGTGGTGCTGTCCACCGTGGGCTTCGGCCTGACCTGGGGCGAGAAGATGTTCGCCTCGTGGGCCGGGCTGCGCGGGGCGGTGCCGATCGTGCTGGCCACCATCCCGATGGTCAACCAGGTGCCCGGCTCCGACACGCTGTTCGCCATCGTGTTCACGATCGTGGTGGTGTTCACCCTGCTCCAGGGCCCGACGCTGCCGCTGGTGGCGCGCTGGTGCGGGCTGGAGAGCGACGAGCAGGCCCGCGAGCTGGACGTGGAGGCCGCGCCGCTGGAGGAGCTGCACGCCGACCTGCTGGAGGTGCGGGTGCCGCCCGACTCCCGGCTGAACGGCGTGGAGATCTTCGAGCTGCGGCTGCCGCAGGGCGCGTCGATCACCCTGGTGGTGCGGGACGGGGCCAGCTTCGTGCCCGGCAAGACCACCACCCTGCGGGCCGGCGACACCCTGCTGGTGGTGACGACCGCCGAGGTGCGGGAGGCGGCCGAGCGGCGGCTGCGCGCGGTGAGCCGGCGCGGCAAGCTGGCGGGCTGGTTCGGAGAGACCGGCGCCTGACCTGCCGGAACGCGCCGGCCAGGGGGCGGCGCGGCCCCGGGAACAGGGCGGCGGCCAAAGGTGTTGCATCCATCGGTACCATTAGCAGTCGTCTGAAGTGAGTGCCAGCCCGATCGCCGGGCTGAGTCAGCGAGGAGGAACCGTGCCGACGTATCAGTACGTTTGCACCGAGTGCGGCGAGCCTCTGGAGGTCGTGCAGAAGTTCAGCGACGACGCGCTGACCGAGTGCCCGGCATGCCAGGGTCGCCTCCGCAAGGTCTTCTCCGCCGCGGGGATCATCTTCAAGGGCTCGGGCTTCTACCGCACCGACAGCCGCGGCTCGGGCAAGTCGTCCTCGACGGTGGGCGCCTCGTCCAACGGGTCGTCGTCGAACCCGTCCTCCAACGGGAACGGTTCGTCGGACTCCCCGTCCGCCCCCGCCAAGTCGGAATCGTCGTCGAGCAGCGGCTCCGGCGACTCCGCCTCCAAGTCCTCCTCCTCGTCGTCGTCGGAGAAGGTCGCCTGACCCTCCCCGGACACCGGGACCGCGCACGGGACCGGAGGGACGTCACCGGACGCCCCTCCGGTCCTCGTCGTCTCCAGGGTCGCCAGGACGGCCCCGACCAGGGCCGCGTAAGGCGTCCGCCGCGCCCGCAGCGCGTTCTCCAGGCGTTCGATCGGGACGCGGTGCGCCTGGAGCAGCCAGTCGTCGGCGCAGTGCGCGGCGTGCTCCAGCATCACCGGTAGCGCGTCGGGCTCCATGCCCGCGTCGCCGCCCGGGTCACAGCCCGCCGCGCGGTACAGCTCGTCCAGCACCTCCCGGCGGCACGCCCCGCCGTAGTACGTCAGATGGAGGCCCCGCCCCCGGACCACCTCCGCGTACCGGACGGCCAGCCCGATCGGCCGCGTGCGGTCCACATGGTCGAGGAAGCCGGTCAGCGGCCGCCGCACCGGGCCGTCCGGCAGGTCGGCGACGGCGGCGCGCAGCATCGGGCGGCGGTCGTAGAACCGCTGGTCGGGAAAGACGAGCAGCAGTGCTGCCGCCCGCCACGCAACGCCGCGCACCGCTCCCCCCGAGCCTCCCGGCCGCACCGACATGCCGATCATTCCCGTCACACCGGGCGTTCATGCGGTTACCGGACCTGCCGTCCGGATACCTCTCAGGCGGTAGGGCGCCGCCGCGCGCTGCACCCCGAGGTCTAGCCCGACGGCACTCTCGCGCCCGACGCGCGCTCGCACGCTCCGCCCCGACGATGGCGCCATGAGCACACAGACCCCATCCAGACCCTGGTCGTACCGGCTGGCCTCCGCGATCGCGGGGCGGCGCGGGAAGTGGGCCGTGCTGGCCCTGTGGATCGTCGCGCTGGTCCTGCTCGGCCCGCTGGCCGGCAAGCTCGGCGACGCACAGGACAACGACGCCTCGGCGTGGCTGCCGGGCGCGGCCGAGTCCACCCGCGTCCACGCGCTGGAGGAGCGCTTCCGCAAGGACGACTCCACGCTCGCGATCGTCGTCTACGAGCGGCCGGGCGGGATCACCGACGCCGACCGCGCCAAGGCGGCGGCCGACGCCGCCGCGTTCGCCAAGCTGCCGAACGTGCGGCCGCCGCAGGGCCCGATCCCGGCCAAGGACGGCAGGGCGCTGCAGATCCTGGTGCCGGTGCACGAGGACCACGGGTCCGAGACCGTCGAGGCCGCCCGCGCCCAGATCACCCGCGGCCCGCCCGGACTGGCCGCGCACGTGACCGGCCCGGCGGGCGGCAGCGCCGACTCCGAGGAGGTCTTCAAGTCGCTGGACGGGCTGCTGCTGGTGTCGGCGGGCGTCGTGGTGATCGTCCTGCTGCTGCTGATCTACCGCAGCCCGGTGCTGTGGCTCGTCCCGGTGCTGGGGGCGGTGTCGGCGCTGGGCCTGGCGCAGGCCGTGGTGTACCTGCTGGCCGAGCACGGCGGGCTGACCGTGAACGCGCAGAGCGCGGGCATCCTGACCGTCCTGGTGTTCGGCGTCGCCACCGACTACGCGCTGCTGCTGGTGGCGCGCTACCGCGAGGAGCTGCACCGGCACGCCGACCGGCACGAGGCCATGGCGTTCGCGCTGCACCGCGCGGGCCCGGCGATCCTGGCCTCGGCCGCCACCGTCGCGGCCGGGCTGCTGTGCCTGCTCGCCGCCGACATGAACCCGACCCGCGGGCTCGGCCCGGTCGCCGCCGCGGGCGTGCTGACCGCGCTGGCGGCCATGACCACCCTGCTGCCCGCCCTGCTGGTGATCTTCGGCCGGTGGCTGTTCTGGCCGCTGGTGCCCCGCTACGACGCCCGCCACCTGGAGCCGGGGGCGCTGGAGGCCGGGCACGGCGTGTGGGGCCGCGTCGGGCGGCTGATCACCCGCGCGCCGCGCGCGCTGTGGGCACTGACGGCCGTGGGGCTGCTGGCGATGACGTTCGGGCTGGGCTCGCTGAAGAACGAGGGATTCACCGACGCCGGGCAGTTCGTGGACCGGCCGGACTCGGTGGCCGGCGGCCAGGTCCTGGCGCGGCACTTCCCCGCGGGCGAGGGCTCCCCCGCCGTGGTGGTCTCCCGGGCGCCGCTGTCGCTGGAGAAGGTCCCCGGGGTCGCGTCGGTGAGCCGCCCCGAGAGCGCCGCCGGGCTGCTGAAGTACGAGGTGACGCTGAGCGACCCGGCCGACGGGATGGCGGCGCGCGCGACCGTCGACCGGCTGCGGGCGGCCGCGCACGCCGTGCCGGGGGCCGACGCGCGGGTGGGCGGACCGACCGCGACCTCGCTGGACATCAAGCGGGCCGCCGACCGCGACAACAAGGTGATCATCCCGATCGTGCTGGGCGTGGTGCTGCTGATCCTGGTGGTGCTGCTGCGGTCGCTGGTGGCGCCGCTGCTGATGATGGCGACGGTGGTGCTGTCGTTCCTGGCCACGCTGGGGGCCAGCGCGCTGCTGTTCGAGCACGCCTTCGGCTTCGAGGGCACCGATTCGGGGTTCCCGCTGCTGGCGTTCATCTTCCTGGTGGCGCTGGGCGTGGACTACAACATCTTCCTGATGCACCGGGTCCGCGAGGAGGCGCAGGCGCTGGGCACCCGGCGCGGCATCGTCCGGGGCGTCACCGTCACCGGCGGCGTGATCACCTCGGCCGGGCTGGTGCTGGCGGCGACCTTCGCGGTGCTGGCCACGCTGCCGCTGGTGCCGCTGGTGCAGATGGGCTTCGTGGTCGCCTTCGGGGTGCTGCTGGACACCGTGGTCGTGCGCTCGCTGCTGCTGCCGGCGCTCTGCTACGACCTGGACCGCCGCATCTGGGCGCCGGGGCGGCTGGCCCGCAAGCCCGTCCCCGCCGGGGAGCCGCCGCGGGTGCTGGACCCGGTCGGCTGAGGGAGTTATCCACAGGTTGGGTCCGCCCCTCGCGGCGGTCCCGACCTGCTGGTTAGGGTCGCCTCATGGCTACCGACCCCCGTCCCTCCGCAGAGATCGCCGTGATCGGCGGATCGGGCTTCTACTCGTTCCTGGACGACGCGACCGAGGTCGAGGTGCAGACCCCGTTCGGCCCGCCCAGCGACCCCGTCACGATCGGCGAGCTGCACGGCCGCCGGGTGGCGTTCGTGCCCCGGCACGGCCGCGACCACCGCTTCCCGCCGCACCGCATCCCCTATCGGGCCAACCTGTGGGCGCTGCGCTCGCTCGGCGTGCGGCAGGTCCTGGCCCCGAGCGCGGTCGGCTCGCTGACCCCCGACCACGGCCCCGGCACCCTGTGCGTCCCCGACCAGCTCATCGACCGCACCTCCGGCCGCGCGCAGACCTTCTACGACGAGGGCGGGGCGGTGCACGTCCCGTTCGCCGACCCCTACTGCCCCGCGGGCCGCCGCGCCGCGGTCACCGCCGCGTCCGCCGCGGGCTGGCCACCGGTGGACGGCGGCTCGCTGGTGGTGATCGAGGGCCCGCGCTTCTCGACCCGCGCCGAGTCGCGCTGGTTCGCCGCCCAGGGCTGGACGCTGGTGGGCATGACCGGCCACCCCGAGGCGGTCCTGGCCCGCGAGCTGGCCCTGTGCTACACGCCGCTGTGCCTGGTCACCGACCTGGACGCGGGCATCGAGGCGGGCGAGGGCGTCACCATGCAGGAGGTGCTGCGGGTGTTCGCCGACAACATCGACCGCCTGCGCACCGTCGTCGCCGACGTGATCAAGTCCCTGCCCGCCGAGCGCGCCTGCCCCTGCCCCGACGCCCTGCACGGCATCGAGCCGCCCTTCGCCCTCCCATGACCGGCAGGCGGGCCAGGCGGGCCCTCGCGGCCGTGTTCGCCGCGGCCGGCACCGCCCTGGCCCTGCTGTCCCTCCACCCCTCGCCCAAGGAAGGGAGACGCGTCCCCGTCGCGGCCCGAGACCTCCCCGCAGGCCGGACACTGACCGCCACCGACATCTCAACAGTGGAACTGCCGTCCTCCGCCGTGCCCGACGGCCTCGTCCGCATGCCCCTGGCGGGCCGCACGGTCGCGGGCCCGATGCGGCGCGGCGAGCCGCTCACCGACGCGCGCCTGCTGGGCGAGGGCCTGCTGCGCGGCCTCGCCCCGGGCACGGTCGCGGCCCCGGTCCGGATAGCCGACACCGGAGCGGCACGCCTGCTGCGTCCGGGCGACCGCATAGACGTCCTGGCCACCACGCCCCCGGGCGACGCCCTGGCTCCTCCTCGCGCCTCGGCCCGCCCGGTGGCGACCGCGATCCCCGTGCTGGCCGTCCCCGCCGCCGGGGACGCCCCGCAGCCCGGCGGCGCCCTGGTGGTCCTGGCCGCCGACCGCGCGCAGGCGGCGGCCCTGGCCGCGGCGGGGCCGTCCCTGGCGATCACGATCACCCGGCATTGATAACCTCACCGCGTAATCGATCATCCACTCACTGTCACCATGCCGGGGGACCCATGGAAGGCTTCAAGAAGTTCCTGCTGCGCGGCAACCTGATCGAGCTCGCGGTCGCGGTCGTGATCGGCGCGGCGTTCACCTCGGTGGTCAACGCCCTGGTGAGGGCGTTCATCGGGCCGCTGATCGCCCTGGTCGGCGGGCAGCCGAACTTCGACGACCTGGCCTTCACCGTCAACGGCACCAGGTTCCCCTACGGGGTCTTCCTGACCGCCCTGATCTCCTTCCTGATCACCGCGGCCGTGGTCTACTTCCTGGTCGTCGCCCCGGCCGCCAAGCTGGTGGCCCGCCTCGACCGCCGCAAGGAGGCCACCGAGCACGAGTGCCCGCAGTGCCTCAGCGACATCCCGATCCGGGCGCGCCGCTGCCGCTACTGCACGCACGAGGTGGCCCCCGCCTGAGCGGATCTTCGTCACACCCGCTCATGACGGGCCGCCGACCGGGTAGGGGGTGGGCCGCAGGCACACCCCCTACCCCCCTCGGAGCGGCCTCATGGGCGGATTCAGGAAGTTCCTCATCCGCGGAAACCTGGTGGACCTGGCCGTGGCGTTCGTCGTCGGCGCGGCGTTCGCCACCCTGGTCAAGGACTTCGCGAACTCGTTCATCACACCGCTGATCGCGCTGCTGGCCGGCGAGCCCGACTACACCCGCCTCTCGGTCAAGGTCTCCGACACGACCTTCCCCTACGGCGTGTTCGTCACCTCGGCGCTGACCTTCTTCCTGACGGCCGCGATCGTGTACTTCCTGGTGGTGCTGCCGACCAGCAAGCTGCTGGAGCGCCTCGACCGCCACAAGGAGGCCACCGAGCGCGAGTGCCCGCAGTGCCTCAGCGACATCCCGATCCGGGCGCGCCGCTGCCGCTACTGCACGAGCGAGGTCGTCCCGGCCACCGAGATGCCGAGCTGACGGGCGTCAGTCGTTCTCGCTCTCGGTGCCGAACTCCCAGTGCCAGGGCTCGAACGGGTTGCTGTAGGCCCAGGCGGGGTGGCGCCACCCGTACTTCTTGGAGTTGGCCTCCATCCAGTTGAACTGGACCGACCCGGAGGTCTGCACGCCCCCGCACAGGTCGACGGCCTGCCCCTTGCCGTGGTTGCTGGTGCCTGGCACCGCCGCGAACCCGGGCCGCTGCGCGTAGACGCGGTGCTGCTCCGACAGGCTGCGGTAGGAGTCGGTCACGCAGATGTCGCGCCCGAACTTGCGCTTGTAGGCCGAGTTCAGCTTGTAGAACCCCAGCGCCGCGTCGGCCCGGAGCTGCTCCCCCTTCTGCGGCAGGGGGCACAGGTACTTGGCCGGGATCAGCCCGTTGGGGAACTTCCGGGCGTCCTTGGCCAGCGACTTGTCGCAGGCCATCTCCAGCCGCTTCTCCTGGCTGGCGCGCATCTTGTCGAGCATCGCGGTGAGGTCCCGGGTCAGCTTGGCCGACTTGGCCTTCAACCCGTCGATCTGCTGCTGGACCCGCGTCTGCTCCACGGCGTTGCGCGACTGCAGCTCCTGCGCCGTGGAGACCAGCTTCTTGCGCCGGTTCTGCAGCTCGTCGGCCCGCTTGACCAGCATCTCCTGCCCGGCCGCGATGTGCGAGACGTCGGCGGTGGACCGCAGCGCCTGCGCCGGGTCCCCGCCCGCGAAGATCGACATCGAGCCCGCCGCGCCCTGCTGCTGGTAGGTCGTGTTGGCGAGCCGGGCCAGCGGCTCCCGGATGCGGTTCAGCTCGGCCTCGGCCGCCGCGAGGTCCTTCAACGTGTCGCGCAGCCGGTCCTGGGAACGCGCCAAATCGCGCTGGCGCCCTTCCATCTGCCGCGTCGCCTTCTGCAGGTCCACACGGGCCTTGGCCGCCTCGCGGCGCAACGAGTCCAGCGGATCCGCACGCTCGGCGGCCAGCCCAGGCGCCACGCCGACGGTCGCCATCACCAGGAAGACCGCGGTCAGCACACCCGACCGGGGGGTTGGCACGGTGCTTTTCCTCCTGATGCCCCAATGCTGAACAGCCGCAGGAACGCTACTACAGGTTCACCCGTGACCCGCGCCGACCTGCGTCACCGGGACCGGTGCCCGTTCCGCTCGCACCACCTGCGCAGGAAGGGAATCTCCTGCCACGAAGGAGGACACGACCGCCGGTACTCCGGCTGCCGCGGCCTGCGCGTCGGCGTGTCCCTGACCTTGGGCGCGGTGGGCTTGACGGTCCTGACCGGAGGCGCCGGCGGCTTCTCCTCCGGCTTGGGCGGCACGTACTTCCCGAAGGTGGGGTTGCTCTCCGACGGCTTGGGCGTCTGCACCCGCGCCACCGGCGCCGGCCCCGCCGCGGGCCGCCGGGCGGGCTCGTCGTCGTCCAGCCCGAACGCGAGAGCCCCCACGAGCACGACGGGCACGACGGCACCCGCGGCGACCAAGGCCACCTTGGCCCTGACCCCGCCCCGCCCGCGCCCGCGATGCCGTCCCGTCACAGCCCCGAAGCGTACCGACCCCCACCCCACCCGGCCTAGAGCCCCCACCACACCCATAAGAAGGAGCGCGCAGACCCCCCGCTCCCCTACCCTGTAGGGGCGGTCCGCTACGCTCTAGCGTCGAGCACCGTCCCGGCCTCCGTAGCTCAGGGGATAGAGCACCGCTCTCCTAAAGCGGGTGTCGCAGGTTCGAATCCTGCCGGGGGCACCGGCCCGAAAGGGCGGTTGACCAGGCAGAACGCCCCCGGATGATCCGGGGGCGTTCTCGTTCAACCAGCCAAAAACAGAGCCTGGCCGCACACGACGTCAGAGCTTCGCTCCGAGGCTGCGACGGCCGCACAGCGGCTCCTCGCTCCCCTGGTCAGGCCGCTTCCTGGAGCAGGGTCTCCCGTAGCAGCCGGACCAACGCGGCCTCGGTGTCCTTCGCAACCGGCCGAACCGTCTTCGCGCGTGCGCGCGTTTTTGCCGTGTGAATCCCAGTCAGTTGCTCAAGTCGTCCCATGAGAAGCTGGCTGATGCCCGGTGAGCACGAGCCGGTGAGCGACCACTGAACTTCGGAATGGACTCCATGAGGCGTCTGACCTCGACTTTTGCGCAAGGCGCGCTGCGGCGAGGCAAGCAGATCGAGCAGTTCCTCGGCGGCTTCGACCACGGTGAGGAGCATGTCATCCGCTGGGCTGCTCTGAGCCCTGGCCGGGATGGCATCACGCTCTACCTGAGCGAGGTCGTTGATGTCGGTAGCGCTACCTTCTGCGACGTGGCGGAGTTCCCGCCACTCGACCCTGACGAAGAAGCTTGGGGGAAGGTCATCGGCACCGTCACCGATCCAGTCGACGCTCTCGATCTCGCCGAGCGTGAGCTGGGAGCAGTTCAGGACCGATGGGTCAATCACGGCGTCATCGGTGACGAGTACGTCGACCACCGCGCCCGTCGCGGATCAGCTCAGTCTTCTTGAACCTTCCTGTCGGCATGCACCTTACGGGAGGACATTCCGCAGGCTAGGTCGTCATCTCACGTGCGCGCGTTTTTGTGCTGTGACTAGGCACAGAGCGACAAGAGTGCAGGTCAGGCGACTGCGGGTAGTGGAGGGGCAGCCTGGAAGGTGCGGCCGTCGCGCAGGAGCGCCCAGAGAACGTTCAGGCGTCGTCGAGCTAGGGACAGGATCGCCTGCTTGTGGGTCTTGCCCTCGGCGCGTTTCCGCAGGTAGAACGCCTTGGATGTCGGGCAGTGGCGGATGGCGACCTGGGCGGAGAGGTAGGCGTCGCGCAGCAGCGGGCGGTTGTAGCGCTGGGGTCGTTTCAGGTTGCCGCTGGTGCGGCCGGAGTCGCGGGGAACCGGGGCCAGGCCGATGAAGGCGGCCAGCCGGTCGGGCGAGCCGAAGGCCAGCGGGGCGCCGCCGGTGCGGGCCAGGAACGCCGCGCCGGTCTTGGGGCCCATGCCGGGCAGGCTGAGGAGGGCTTCGGCGTGGCGGTGCTGCTGGAAGGTTTCCTCGATGGCGTCCTCGATCTCGGCGAGTTCGGCGTTGAGCGCCAGGAGCTGCTGGGCGAGCCGGGCGACCATCGCGGCCGCTGCCTTCTCGCCCGGCAGCGTGGTGTGCTGGGCATGGCCGGCGGCGACGGCGATCCGGGCGACCTCTTCGGCTTTGCGGACGTCGCGGTTCTTCAGCCAGGTGGCCAGGCGGCGTTCGCCGACGCGGCGCAGCGCGGCCGGGGTCTGGTAGCCGGTCAGCAGCGTCAGAGGCCCGCGCATCCGGTAGTCCAGGGCGCGTTCCAGGGCCGGGAAGTAGCCCAGCAGCCGGTCCCGGAGCCGGTTGATGACGCGGATGCGGTCGGCCACCAGGTCCTCGCGGTGGGCGTTGAGGACCTTCAGCTCGGCCCCGAGCTCCTCGGGGAGGCGGACCGGGATCGTCTTGCGGGTGGTCTTGTCGTTCGGCCGGGACTGGTCCATGCGGGCCTGGTCGGCGATGACGTAGGCGTCTTTGGCGTCGGTCTTGCGGTCGCCGCGGTAGTCGCCCGAGGCCCGGTGCACGACCCGCCCGGGCAGGTAGACCACCTGCTGGTCGTGGTTCATCAGCAGCGTGATCAGCAGGGCCGCGCCGCCGTCGGCCAGGTCGATCGCCCAGCACACCGGCCTGTCCAGGGCCAGCACGTCGCCGATCAGCGCCAGAAGCTCGGCCTCGTCGTTGACCACTCGGCGCGACAGCACCTTGGCGCCGTCGGCGTCGATCACTGTGCAGTGGTGGGCGCCCTTGCCCGCGTCCACTCCGGCCCACAGTTCGGCCTGCACTTCCCAACCCCCCGCGCTGATGTTCGTGATGCAGCAGACGACCACGCCGTCGAGTCCTTACACAGCGATCAGTTCGCGAATCCCAAGTCAGCGGCCGTGTCGTCGCGGGGCTCCGGGCGGCCATTCACACTGAGCCACACGTTCGGCGGACTAGTCAGAGCCTCACCCGGAGCTCCCGGGCCACCCGACCCTACGAACGGCCAGGCCAGACCCGCCCTAAATGGTAAGGACTAGTCACAGCGCTCTCTTCTGCCGCGCACGGTCAGAGTTACCGAGACCAGCCACGGCACCAACGGGACATGGGTTGAACAGGGTCGGGGCTGTCGAGCGCCTCCAACGCCGAGGAGTTCTGACGGGGACAGCGAAGGGACGGGAGCCCGGCCCGCTGCTCGATGTCTACGGAAAGCAGGACAGACCGGCGGTAGGTCGCATACCGTCAAGGACGCACGGGCCAAGGAGACAAGCGATGATGCGCAGCGTTGACCTTCACGACCTCAGGTCCCGGAGCCAACGCTGTGCTCGCTGGACTGGAGTTTCTCTGGACACCGTGCTTGTGATCATAATTTCGCTGGCAATCCTACTCGTTAATAATATTCTGCGCACACCACAGACGACCGACCATGATTACATGATCTAGAAGTACTGATCATTTCCCTGAACCAAAAAATCATTACTTTTCGCGCTGCGAATTCTATGTGTGATTTCGCCCTGTTCGATCGGGCCGGTTCTGGTCGGTGCTATATGGTCCCCGTCGTTCTGGCCCCTCATTCTCTGAGGTCGTCTGTGAGTAACCCTCGTATCCTTTGGGCGCTGATCACTGTGCTGGTCGGCATCGTCTGCGGTCTCGCGGCCGTCATCGTGATGATGTCCGCTGATAGCCCGCTGGTCACCATCTTCCAAGCCGGTGCAGGGATGTTCGCCGGTGCGGCGAGCTTGTTCGCGCTGCTAGCGGGCCTTGCTGGAGTTTTCGACTCCCGCCAGCTGTGAACAACCCCGTTCCCCTGAACGCAGAAAGCGCCCCTTCTCTTGGGCGTAAATCCAAGAGAAGGGGCGCAGGCGTGCACGGGCATCACTAGGGCTACTCGATGGATTTACTAGGGAGGCGGGAAGCGGCCGGAGGGTGCATTCCGAGAGCTGGAAGGCGAGTCCGGCCGCCATCAGCGCATGGCGGGCCAGCGCATCACGGCACACAAAAAATTGGAACACTTACCAAAATAATCCAAGTAGATCAAGAGTGATGTAGATCGCAATTATAACTATTGATTTGACGATAGTCAGATGTGATCTTCAAGGCGCACCTTCCGAGATCGACGAGCCCTTGGACCTCCGAAAGATCAGGAAGAGGACGCCCCATGATCACCTTCGTCGGACGTGGAGCAGGCGTGGCGGGAGCAACGCTGACCATCGCGGCCAGCCTGCTCAGTGCGGCCGCCCCGGCCAGCGCTCAGCCGACTCCGCCGGCCGCGGCCCTGGACGCCACGAGCAGCCACCGCACCTATCGCAACTACCTCGCTCCGTCCGTGCGGCAGCGAGCAGCGGGAGAAGATCAGTGCGCTAAACCAGTTAGCCAACGTACCGGTAATTGGTTCTGCGCTCCTCCCCGCGACCAGCAGGTCCGCCAAAACCGTGAACGCAATCCGCAACTGAGTGCCCAGTCGGGACACTGCGAGACGATCGGCTGCTGGAACGTGTTCTCCACTACGGAGTCCAACTTCTCCGCCAACGGTTGGTTCGGCTACAACAGCAAGACTCTCGGCACGGTGAACTTCTACTACGACGTCACGCTGAACGGCGGGCAGTCGGTCTCCAAGCCCGTCGGGTTCAGCGCCTCAATCGCCCTGTCCTCGCTGATGTTCGAAGGTGATCGGCTTTACTACAGCCCGGCCCAGCCGCAGGGCAAGCCCGTCAGGGGCACGAACGTCTACAACTTCACCAACAAAGGCGCGGCAGCCCCAGGGCCGACTGTCTTCTGGACGCCGAACGGCTACAAAGCATATGAGAATACAGTGCAGCTCGGCAGCGTGGTACACCAGGCGACCTGGACCGTCAGCGGATACCCCGGCCACTGGTACCTCTTCGGCAAGAGCGTCCGTTTCCACCTCACGAGCAGCAGCTACCGCTTCGGGGAAGCAGATGATCTAGGGTCCACCCCAACGGAGGCCGGCTGGAATCCCGTATGATCGCTTGACGGTCGCTGGCGACAGAGCGATCCTGCGGAGATGAGCCAGCACTCCCCGCCGTTTCGCTACTACCTTCCTGAGGGACAGCGCAACATCTCCAAATCCGTACCAGTAGGAAGGCCCACTCCCGGCCACGGCACTGTCTTCATACAGAAGTTCCGCGATGGGACATGGCATGGCTCCTGGCAGGAGACCTATCCCGCCCCTCGGGAAGACGGTGCCGTGTCCGGGCTGGAAGATTGCGAGGGGACCGAGGAAGAGGTGTTGCGGTGGGCGCGATCGCGGCCCGCTGCCCACTTTCTGATCTTCTCAAGGGAGCAGGACGATTACATCCCCCTAACCTTCCCTGCTGACGATTGAACCGCTGACGCGGAACAGATCTCCCTCTCACCAAAGGCACAGAAAGCGCCCCTTCCCTCGGCCGTTGAAGCCGGGGAAGGGGCGCTAACGTACACCGGGACTACCCGGGTTACTCGATGGACCTGTTGAGACGGCGAGCGGTGGCGGCCGGGACGTACACCGGGGACTGACCGGTGAGCCCAGCCGCCAGCAGCCAGCGGCCGACGACGGGCCAGCACGTCTCGGCGGCCCGCACGACCGCGTAGTAGGCGAACGACAGTACGACGGTGGTGATCTCGGTGACCGGGCCGGACGGCAGGTCCAGGCCGATGCGCGCGGCCTGGCCGAGCAGTGCACCGACGATCAGCGGGACCAGCGTGCGGATGAACGACGGGGACATGGGGTTCCTTCTGTAGGGGTGATGGGGGTCAGGCCCACGTGGGGCCGGTGATGAGCTGGCGGACTTCGACGTCCCACCCCAGGGGCCGGTGAGCTGCCGGACGCCAGACGCGGCGGCTTGGGCGGGCGAGGCTGGGGTGGACAGGACCGCGTGGTGGACGCGGCCGGTGGTGGTGTGCGGGGTCGTCAGCACGGCGTGGTGGATGCGGCCGGTGACACCTTGAGGAAGGCGCAGGAGCGCGTGGTGGATCAGGCCGCTGCCGGGGACGTCGCTCACGTCACCGTCCAGGTGAACCGCAACCGCAGGTTGGTGTAGTCGGTGATCTGGTCGGTCTCGTCGGGCGTGAGGGTGTAGCTGTAGGGCGTGGGCGTGGTCGGGATGCCGGTGAGGGTCTGCCCGGCGATGAGGGTGGCGTCCTGCAGCAGTTCCACGCGGCACGTCGAGGAGGTCGCGCCGCCGCCGCTGGACAGCACCACGGTCCAGGTGTGGTCGGTGGAGACGTTGGGGTCCCATCCGGCCGCCAGCCGCGTCTCGTACACCGCTCCGGTGGAGCCGGGAGGGGTCTGGAGGTAGGTGCCGTCGTCGCGGGTGCTCTCGCCGATTCGGGTCGCCATGGCGACGCCGGCCTCGGCGACCGGGACCGCGGTGTAGGAGTCGGAGCGCACGTCCAGGGCGGGCCGCAGTGACTGCACGGCGGTCTTGGGGGCCAGGGCGATGGTGAAGGTGACGGCGGAGTTGGCGTTGGCGTCCTCGGTGAAGACGCCGCCGCCCCAGGTTCCGGGCCGTGCCGGGCCGTGGGAGACGGCGATGCTGTTGATGTGGCCGCCGCCGGTGCCGATGAGCGGCGCTCGGATCTCGGTCCCGCCCGGGGTGGCGGTCCAGGTGAAGGCGTTGCTGCTCTTGGAGAGGCAGACCTGCACGATCTCGCAGTCGGGCAGGGTGGTGACGATCTGCGGGGCGGAGTGGGAGGCCAGGCCGTTGCCGTGCAGCAGCGGCGCGGTTAGGTGGAGGGGGGCCACCGGGTCGGTGCCCGCATACGCCAGCAGCAGTACTTGGGCCTTCACGCCCGTGACGCCGTCGTTCGTGACCGCGACGGCCGAGCCCGCGTCGTCGGCGGCGGCGGGCTGCTGCTGGGGGCCGACCGGTGCCCATCCGGGCGGGGCGGTCAGGGTGGCGTCCAGGTTCGCGGCGGCGATCAGCAGCAGCGCGTCGCCGGGCTGCAACGAGGCTGGGACCGTGGCAGCCGCGGAGTTGGTGCCGCTGCCGGTGGAGGCGGCGCGAAGGAGATCGGCATCAGTCACCTCCAGGCGGGGCGCGGGATGGTCAGGGTGCGCGGGTCGCGGTAGTAGCGGGCGGCGACCTGGGAGGCTGCTTGGACGCTGGCGGCCGAGGAGGTCGGCGTGAACGCCTGCTCGGCCAGCTCGGGCGCGAACGCTTGGGAGGAGTCGAACCAGCAGGCGAACACCGCGCTGGGGTGGCCGCCCGCGCCGTGGGTGGCGCACCATTCGGCGGCATCGGCGCGATCCAGCGGGCTTTCACCTGCGTGTTGGCGCTGTCGGTCTTGCCGTATTCCGCGACGGCCCACGGCACGCCCCGGCCGGCGGCGAACGACTGGGCGGGACCGAACAGCGCGGGCGGCTCGGCCTCGTAGGCGTCCACCGACCACACGTCCCAGACACCGTCCAGCCACCACAGGTCCGGGTACCCGGCGGCCTGCTCGGGGTCGTCCCACAGCCAGCTCGTCATGCACGCGGTCATGTAGACGCCCGGCAGGTCGGCGTCGTGGACCAGGTCGGCTAGCCGCACCGCCGCCATCGTGGTTTCCGAGGGGTCGAGTCGGGCTTTAGCCGGGTTCCGGCGTGGTGGGTCGAGTGGGGTTCGAGGGCGGGGTGCCAGCCTCGGGTGAGCAGTCGTTCCTTGGAGGCTTCCGTGATGAGCGTGTCTTTCGGGCGATCCGCGGCCAGGCGCGGCGCCGTCCTGGTCGTTGCGGCGGCGGCCGTGCTCGGTTCCGGGGTCGCCTCCGCCGCGCCGGAACAGGGCGGGGACAGGGGCAGGGCGGCCAAAGTGACGGGGTCGGGCGAGTTCCGGTTGACGTTCTATCCGGACGACGACATCCGCAGCTTCACGTTCGACGCCCAAGCCGTTCCGTACACGCGCCCCATCCCCGGCTACCCGCAGGGCATGCCCACCGACGCGCGCGGAACGGTGAAGATCTACCACTGGGTCAGGGCGAACGGCATGACGATCGAGGCCGAGGCGGCGGTGGACTGCCTGTCCACCAGCCCCGGGTACGCGGCCTTCACAGCGAAGATCACGAAAACGGATGAGGACACCAGGGAGTGGCTCGGCCGGCGGCTCGGGTTCAGCGTCCAGGACGCCGGCAGGGACGCTCGCGGCCGGACCCGCGACCGGGTCGGACTGTCGTGGATCGTGAGCAACATGGACCAGGACGCCCAGGGGCAGTGGCACGAGGCGAAGGTCGGGACCTGCATGGCGCCCGCGCCGTTCGCGCCGGTCACCAAGGGCGGGTTCACCGTGCGGCATGCCGAGCTGCCCGAGGCCCCGAAGAGCTGATACCGCTTGCTCTGAGCGGCGTCGCATCAGAGCCTTTGCGGCTTGGTCAGGGGCGGAAGGCGCTTGCGTGTTCTGCGGCCCATTCCGTGAAGGGCAGGCCGGGGCGGTTGAGGATTCGTTCGACTTCGCCCGTGACCAGGTCGTGCTGCAGGTAGGAGCGGGCTTGCAGGGTCAGGAAGCCCTCGGCCAGGGGTTCGGGCATTCCTGAGCGCAGCAGGGCTTGCTTGGCCGCTTCCGGGGGCACTTGTTGGTAGTGCAGTGGTCTGCCGATCGCTTTGCCGACGGCGGCGATCATTTGGGGCTGGGTCAGGGACTCCGGGCCGGTCAGGGTGGGGCGCCGGCCGGTCAGGGTGTCGGTCAGCAGGGCTTGGGCGGCCACTGCTGCCAGGTCGCGTTCGTGCAGGGGCGCCCACGAGGAGTCGGGGTACGGGGCGCGCACGATGTCGCCGGCGCGGATCTGCGCGGCCCACGACGTGATGGTGTTGGTCGCGTAGTAGCCCGAGCGCAGGGCCGTCCATGCCATGCCGGACGCCACGGCGGCCTCCTCCACCTCCTTGTTGTACTCGCCGCGCAGCCGGGAGGGCTGGTCTGCCAGGTCGTGGTCGACGTTCAGGGCGGACAGGGTCACCACTCGTGCGACGCCTCGGTCGCGGGCCAGGGTCAGGAGTCGTGCTGCGGTCGCGCTGACGGTTTGCGGATCGGGGGTCTGGCCCAGGGCCCGTGGGTTGAGGAACAGGGCCGTGATGTCCTGCAACGCGTCGGCGAGCGTTTCCGGGCGGGACGGGTCGCCCTTCACGGTCTGCGCGGTGGCGGGCAGGGACGCGGTCAGGGGGTCCCGGGTCACCGCGCGCACCTTGGCGCCCTGGGCGAGGAGCAGGTCGATCAGCGGGCGCCCGACCGTGCCGGTCGCCCCGGTCACCAGGATCATGGCGCTCCTTGGTCGGAGAGTCGTATCATATGAAAACCGTAGCAGTTCATATGAAGGACATTCAATATGAGTTCCGTATCAAATGGGGGGCCCGGGCGCAGGCAGCGGTTCCGGGAGGTGAAGGAGGCCCTGCGCGACCTCAACATCCAGCTGTCCCTGCTCAACCGCCAGTTCGGCGCCAACGCCGAGCTCAAGGACGTCGACTGGACCTGCCTGGACCTGCTCAACCGGCACGGGCCGCTCACCCCCAGCGCGCTGGCGCGCACCGCCGGGCTCCACCCGGCCACCATGACCGGCATCCTCGACCGGCTCCAGCGCGGCGGCTGGATCACCCGCGAGCGCGACCCCGACGACCGCCGCGCCGTGACCGTCCAGGCGCGCCGCGAGCGCAACCCCGAGCTCTACCGGCTGTTCTCCGGCATGAACGCGCGGATGGACGAGCTGTGCGAGCGGTACTCCGACGACGAGCTCGAACTCATCGCCGGCTTCCTCCGCCGCACCGCCGACGCCGGGCACCACGCGACCGAGGAGCTCGGCAACGGCTGATCACAAGGGGGCGCCGTGCACCTGGCGGCCGTTCAGGAACGTCGCCTGCACCCGCAGGTCGCCGATCTCCTCGGGGGCCGTCTCCAGCGGGTCGCCCGACAGGATCGCCAGGTCGGCGTACTTGCCCGGCGTCAGGGAGCCGATGATGTCGTCGGCCTGGAGTTGCCAGGCCGCGTCGATGGTCTGGGCCCGCAGGGCCTGGGCGACGCTCAGGCGTTCTGAAAGGCCGTAGCGGTGGCCCGCCCGGGACAGGCGGGTCGCGGCCACGGAGATGTTGTGCAGGGGGTTCAGGGGCGTGACGGGCGAGTCGTTGTGCAGGGAGACCCGCATGCCCGTTTTCAGGGCCGTCGCGATGGGGGCCCAGCGGTGGGCTATGTCGGGGCCGAACAGGTCGTCGGCTATGACCTCGCCCCAGTAGTAGATGTGGTCGGGGAACAGGCTGCAGGTGATGCCCAGGGCGTGCGCGCGGGTGAACTGCTCCGGGCGCATCGCGCTGACGTGTTCCATCCGCAGGCGGGGCGGTCCTGATGGTGCTCGGCCGTTGAGCATCTCCGACCAGGCGGACAGGACGAGTTCGGCCGCCTGGTCGCCGTTGGCGTGGCAGGCCAGCTGCCAGCCCGCGGCGAAGTAGGCGCGGGACAGTTCGAGCAGTTCGTGGTGCGTGTAGTTGGGGGCTTCCCGGCGGCCCGGCGGGACGCCCAGGGCTCGGGCCGCGGCGGTGTCGAGGTAGGGGAACGTGGCGGCCAGGTTGCCGGTCCACGCCGATCCGTCGGCCCAGATCTTCACGCCGATCTGGCGGATCAGGTCGTCGCCCTCGCCCGGCGTCGCGTCGCTGGTCAGCATGGGCGTCGCCACCTCGTAGAGGCGCAGCCGCGCGGTGATCGCCCCGGCGGCGCGGGCGTGCGCCAGCAGCGGGCGCGCGTGCGGGTCGAAGCCCATCTCGCTCATCGTCGTCACGCCCCGGGCGTTGACGCGGGCGCTCTGCGCGGCCAGGGCGGCGGTGGCGGCCTCGGGGGTGACGGCGGCGCGCAGGTGGGCGGTGAGGAGCCCGATGGCGGACGGTTCGAGCGCCACGCCGGCCAGGTCGCCGTCGGGGCGGCGGACCAGGCGGCCTCCGGACGGGTCGGGGGTGTCGCGCGACAGGCCCGCCCGTCTCATCGCGGCGGTGTTGAAGTACGCCGAGTGCCCCGAGTTGTGCAGGATGACCAGCGGGGTGTCGGGGGCCAGGCCGTCCAGCCACGCGCGGTCGGGTTCGGGCAGGCCCTTCTGCAGGAGGGCGTCCCAGCCGTTGCAGTAGGTCCCGGCGGTGCCGTTCGCGGCGATCGCCTTCCGGATCGCGGCCAGCACGGCTTCGGCGTCGGGCACCACCGCCGGACGGATGTCGACCAGCACGCCCGCCTGCACGGTCGCGTCGCCCAGGAAGTGGCCGTGGGCTTCGACGAGGCCGGGCAGGACGCAGCTCGTCCCGACGTCTATGACGTGCGTGTCGGGGCCTTGCAGGGCCGATATCTCGGCGTTGGGGCCCACGGCGGTGATGCGGCCGTTGGAGATCGCCAAGGCTTCGGCGCGCGGGTTGGCCGGGTCGACGGTGACGACGCGGCCCCGGACGATCAGGTCGGCGCTCATGCCAGGTACAGCAGCGCGGCCGAGGTCAGCGCGGTGGTGCCGATCTGGATCGACGGCTCGGCGTCGGGCGCGAAGCGGGCGGTGTGGTTGCCGTGCAGCGCGGCCAGCTTCTCTTCGGGGGTGTCGCCGGGCGCGGCCTCCCAGGCGTCCCAGGAGGTGCCGCCGAAGAACCAGAAGTTGGTGGGGACGGCCGTTCCGCCGTTGTGCTCGGGGAACCCGAAGACCGAGAAGTCCTCGCTGCCCATCAGCGGGCCGTGCTCGATCACCGCCTCGGCGCCGAACAGCTCGGCGTGCACCGCCGACACCGCCGCGTCGGTGGCGGCGTCGTTCTCGGTGAGGGGGAAGTCGCTGGACAGGGTCAGCTCCGGCGGGCGCGGGCAGGCGGAGGCGGCGCACTCGGCCTCGGCGATGCGCCGGATCGCCGCGAGCACCCGGTCGCGCGCGGCCGCCGACTGGGTGCGGATGTTGAGCGACAGCAGCGCCTCGTCGGGGATGACGTTGGCCTGCGTGCCCGCCCGCATCATGCCGGTGGTCACCACGACGGCGTCGCGCGGCGCGGTCTCCCGCGCCACGATCGTCTGCAGCCGGGTGACCAGGTGGGCGGCGGTGACGATCGGGTCCACGCAGACCTCGGGGGACGAGCCGTGCCCGCCGCGGCCGAAGATCCGCACGTCGATGGTGGTGGCCGCCGACATCATCAGGCCGGGCCGGTGCACGATCGACCCGACCGGGAACGGCCCGACGTGCTGGCCGAGCACCACGTCGGCGCGCGGGAGCGCTTTGAACGCCGGGTCCCGCACCATGGCGAGGGCGCCCTCGCCCAGCTCCTCGGCGGGCTGGGCCACCACCAGCAGCGTGCCCGACCAGGCGTCGCGCGCCCGCGCGAGCGCTTCCACGGTCGCCATCAGGCAGGTGACGTGCACGTCGTGGCCGCAGGCGTGCATGACGCCGGGCACCGTGCTGGCGTAGGGCAGGCCGGTCGCCTCGGTAATGGGCAGGGCGTCCATGTCGGCGCGCAGCAGCACCACCGCGCCGTCGCCGTTGCGCAGCACGCCGATCACGCCGGTGCCGCCGACGCCCTCGGTCACCTGGAGGCCGGCGGCGCGCAGCCGGTCGGCGACGCGGCCGGCGGTGCGGTGCTCCTTCCAGGACGGCTCGGGGTGGGCGTGCAGGTCCCGGTAGAAGTCCACCAGGTCGGCGGAGCGGGCCGCGAGGTCGGCGAGGACCTCGCGGGTGGCGGCGGCGGTGCGGCTGCTCAACTGGCCTCCTTGGGCAGGGACGGCGCGCTGGCCAGCAGGCGCCGGGTGTAGGGGTCGGCGGGAGACCGGTAGATCCGGTCGCGGTCGCCGTGCTCGACCAGGCGCCCGTGGTGCATGACCGCGACGGTGTCGCTGACGTGGCGCACCACGGCCAGGTCGTGGGAGATGAACAGCATCGTCAGGCCCATCCGGGCGCGCAGGCCGGCCAGCAGGTTCAGCACCTCGGCCTGCACCGAGCAGTCCAGCGCGGAGGTGATCTCGTCGGCGACGATCACCTCCGGCTCGGCGACCAGGGCGCGGGCGATGGCGATGCGCTGGCGCTGCCCGCCGGAGAACTGGTGGGGGTGGCGGCGGGCGGCGTCGCCGTCCAGCCCGACCGCCTCCAGCCCGCGGGTGATCGCGGCGGCGTGCGCGCGGACGTCGGCGCGGCGAGGGTCGACGGCCTCGGCGAGCGCGCGCCCGACGGTCATCCGCGGGTCGAGCGAGGAGTAGGGGTCCTGGGAGATCATCTGGACGCGGCGGCGGACGGCGGTGAGCTCCCGGCCGCGCAGCCGCGAGATCTCCGCGCCGTCCAGCAGGACGCGGCCCGCGCGGGGGCGCACCAGCCCCACCATGGCCTTGGCCAGGGTGGACTTGCCCGATCCGGACTCGCCGACCAGGCCCACGGTGGTGCCCTCGGGCACCGCCAGGGTGACGTCGTCCAGGACGGTGGCGGCGCGGCGCCCGTGCCCGAACACCACGGTGACGTTCTCGGCGGCCAGCGTCATCGGTCGCCTCCTCGGGTCTCGGCCGCGACGGCCAGCGCGTGGCAGGCGGCCCGGTGGGCGGGGCCGAACTCCTCCACCGGCGGCGGCGTCTCGGCGCATTGGGGCAGCTCTTCGGCGCACCGTCCCGCGAACGGGCATCCGGCGGGCCGGGCGTCCGGGGCGGGCGGGCGGCCGGGGATGGTGGCCAGCGGCTCGCCGTCGGCGGTGTCCAGCCGCGGGGTGGCGGCCAGCAGCGCCCGGGTGTAGGGGTGGCGGGCGCGGCCGGAGCGCAGGTCGCCGGCGGTCAGCTCCTCCACGACGCGCCCGCCGTACATCACCAGGACCCGGTGGCACAGCGTGCCGATCACGCCGATGTCGTGCGAGATGAACAGCATCGCGGTGCCGTCCCGCTCGTTGATCTCGCGCAGCAGCTCCAGCACCTCGGCCTGCACGGTGACGTCCAGCGCGGTGGTGGGCTCGTCGGCCACCAGCAGGCGCGGCCCGGTGAGCAGCGCGGCGGCGATCATGGCGCGCTGGCGCATCCCGCCCGACAGCTCGTGCGGGTGCTGGCGCAGCCGGGCGGCGGGGCGGGTGACGCGCACCGACTCCAGCGCGGCGGCCGCGCGCTCCCGGGCGGCGGCGCGCCCGACGCCGCCGTGGCGGCGCAGCGCCTCGGTGAGCTGGCCGCCGAGGCGCAGCGCGGGGTTGAACGAGGCCGCCGGGTCCTGGTAGACCACGCCGATCTCGGTTGCCAGGCGGCGGGGGTCTGCGTCGCCGAGCAGGTCCAGGTCGTCCAGGCGCAGGGCGGCGGCCCGGGCGTCCAGGCCCTCGGGCAGCAGCCGCGCCACGGCCATCGCGGTCAGGCTCTTGCCCGAGCCCGACTCCCCGACCACGCCGACGATCTCGCCGGGACGGACGTGGAACGACACGCCCGCCACCAGGTCGGTGCCGTCGGGCAGCGAGACCCGCAGGTCGTCCACGACGAGCAGGGCGTCGTCCGGCGCGGGGGCGGTCGTCTTCGGCGCGGGCGCGGCCTTCGGGCGGCGTGCGGACCTGCGGCGCGCGGCCTGCACCGCAGCGGCGCCGCGCGGGTCCAGCCCTGCGGCCAGGCCGTCGCCGACGAACCCGGCGAGCACGCCGGTCAGCGTGATGGCGGCCGCGGGGCCGAGCGCTTCGGCGGGGTTGGTGTAGAGGGCCTCCAGGCCGGTGTTGAGCAGCGCGCCCCAGTCGTAGGACGGCGGCTGCACGCCGAGGCCGATGAACGACAGCCCCGACAGCGCCGTCAGCGTCCCGGCGAACGCCACCGACAGCAGCACCAGCAGCGGTTCGGCGATGTTGGGCAGCAGGTGGCGCGTCAGCAGCCGGTGCGGCGGCACGCCCAGCAGCCGGGCGGTGGCCACGAAGTCGCGGCCGGCGACCGAGGCCGCCAGGTTCGCCGTCAGCCGCGCGAACGCGGGCGTCCAGGCGATGCCGATGCCGACCACCGCGGCGACCCGGCCCGCGCCCAGGATGGCCGCGACCACCAGCGCCAGGATCACCGCCGGGTAGGACACCATGACGTCGATGAGCCGCAGCCCGACCTCCCGGACGCGCCGGCCCGCCACCCACACCGCGGTGCCGAGCAGGATGCCGAGGACCCCGGCGACGGCCGTGGCGGCGGCGGTCATCAGCAGGGTGAGGCGGGTCGCCACCAGGGTGCGGGCGAGCACGTCGCGGCCCAGCGCGTCGGTGCCGAGCCAGTGGGCGCCCGACACCCCCTCGCGGGCGGCGCCGGTGAGGCGGGCGGCGTCCTCGCCCCACAGCCACGGCGCGACGATCCCGAGCAGCACGATCAGGGCGAGGCCCGCCGCGCCGGCGGCCAGCCCCTTCGACCAGCGGATCACGGGGCGCTCCTCCCGTTGAGGGTGCGCGGGTCCAGCAGCCCGAGCAGCAGGTCGACCAGCAGGTTCAGCAGCGTGGCGAGGACGCCGAGGACCAGCACCGTGCCCTGGATGACCGGGTAGTCGCGGTTGAGGATCGCCTGGACGACGCGGCTGCCGAGCCCCGGCCAGTTGAAGACGCTCTCCACGATCACCGTGCCGCCCAGCAGGCCGGCCAGGGTGAGGCCGCCCATGGTCAGCGTGCCGGTGAGCAGGTTGGGCAGCGCGTGCCGGGCGTACAGCCGCAGCGGCGGCAGGCGGCGGCCGCGGGCGGTGCGCATGTAGTCCTGCTCCAGCACGCCGGCGGTCTCGCGGCGCACGATCCGCGCCAGCACGCACGTGGCGGGCAGCGCGATCGCCAGCACCGGCAGCACCAGCGCCGACAGCGAGGCGGCGCCCGCGGCGGGCAGCGCGCCCAGCGTGATCGCGAAGACCAGGACCAGCAGCGTGCCGAGCACGTACTCGGGCGTCGCGCCGACCAGGCCGGTGACGAAGGTGAACCCGGCGTCCAGCCGGCCGCGCCGGCCGCCGCGGGTCGCGATCGCCACCGCCATGCCGAGCGGCACCGCGAGCAGCAGCACCAGCAGGATCGCCAGCAGGGCCAGCTCGGCGGTGAACGGCAGCCGCGACCCGATCACCTGGGCGACCGGCTCGCGGGTCTGGAACGAGCGCCCGAGGTCGCCTTGCAGCAGGCCGCCGGCGTAGGAGGTGAACTGCGATCCCAGGGAACGGTCCAGGCCCAGCTCGTGCCGCAGCTGCTCCACCTGCGCGCCGGTGGCGGTGTCCCCGGCCAGCGCGCGGGCGGGGTCGCCGGGGATGAGCTGCATCATCAGGAACGTCACGACCACCAGCGCGGCCAGGGCGACGGCCAGCCCGGCCAGCCGGCGCAGCAGGAACCCGGCCCAGGGATGCATGCCGCGCCCGCCCGCCGCGCGGGCCTTCGGGCTCGCTCCCCCGGGCGAGGTCCCCGCGCCGATCACCTCGGCCATCAGCCCTTGATCCGGAAGGTGCCGGGGTCGGCCGCGCCGTTGACCACGGCGCCGTCGGCGCCCTTGCCGAAGACGAACGCCACCGGCACCGTCGCGAGCGGCACGACGTCGTTGCCGCTCAGCAGCGCCTTCTGCGCCTTGGCCCACCCGGCGCACTGCTTGGCCTGGTCGGTGGTCGCCTGCGCTTCGGCGATGCCAGCGGTGAAGTCGTCATTCTTGATGGCGCCGAAGTTGCGGCCCTCCGGCGGGACCGGTCCGGTCAGCGACAGGGCGCCGGAGGCGAGCGTGCCGGGGAAGTTCAGGTGCGCCATGACGGTGAGGTCCCAGTCGCCCTTGTTGGCGAGCACGTCGGTGGCCCAGGTGGCGTTGTCGACGTTGCGCAGGGCCGCCTCGGCGCCGGCGGCGCGCAGCGCCTCCTGCACGTAGGCGTTGCCGGCGCCGCCCGCGATGGCGTTGGTCCCGGTGATCTTCACGGAGACGCCCTTGAGGGCGGCCTTGGCGGCGGCCTGGTCGGTCGCGGTGACCGCCGAGGCGTCGGTGTTGGCGCACGGGCTGGTGCTGTCGCTCCAGCTCTTCATGACCTCGCCCTTGCCGCCGTAGACCTTGTTGAAGGCGGCGGGGTCCAGGGCCTGGGCCACGGCCTTGCGGACCTTGGGGTCGGCGCCGGGGCGGCCGGGGCGCTCGTTGAACACCACGAACATCCGCAGCAGCGGCGCGGCCTTCAGCGTGTAGCCGCCGCTGCGGAAGCGGGCGGCGTCGGGGCCGGTGAACGCCCCGTAGTCCACCGCGCCGGTGCTGAGCTGGTTGGCCAGCGTGCTCTCGTTGGACACCACCGAGACTTCCAGCGTCTTGGGGCGCTCGCCCTGCGGCTCCTGGGCGTACTGGGCGAAGGCGTTGAAGCCGTCGCGCAGCTTGAAGGTGTAGGAGCGGCCGCGCTGCACCGCGCTCAGGGTGTAGCCGCTGCTGCCGGCGCCGGGCACCGGACCCTGGGCGAGCGCCTGCGGGTCCTTCAGGCCGGGCGCGCAGACGATGCCCGCGTTGGGCAGCGCCAGGCCCGTCAGCAGGTCGGCCCAGGGGCGGCCGAGCTTGACGGTGACGGTGCCGGCCGCGTCGTCGGCGCTGAAGGTCGCGGGCGCGCCGGGCCCGAAGGCCAGCGCCACGCCCGATCCGGCGGTCTTGGGGTCGGCGAAGCGGCGCAGCGACGCGGCGACGTCGGTGGCGCTGAGCGGCTTGCCGTCCGCGCAGGTCAGGCCCTTGCGCAGGGTGAAGGTCGCCGAGGCGGGGCCGGCGTCCCACTTCTCGGCCAGGCCGGGGGTGATCTTGTTGCCCGCGTCCCGGTTCACCAGCGTGGCGTACTGCAGCCGCGCCATCGTGTAGTCCGAGGCCGCGGTGCCCTTGGCCGGGTCGAAGGTGTTGGCGTCCGAGGTGAGCGCCACGCGGAACGCGCGGTCGCCCCCCTCCCCGGCCGAGCCGTCCGGGGCGGACGAGGTGGTGCAGGCCGAGGCGAGGAGCGCCGCCGAGACCGCCGCGGCGGCGGAGGCGGTGGTACGGAGTCGGATCATGTGACTTCTCCTGGAGGGGGTCGTGCGGAGACGCCGGGACGCCGGGCGGGAGGCGATGCAGAACAGGATCGGGTCCGGACCGAACGATCGGCTAGATTGCACGAATACGTCGTGAACCCCCCATGGAGTGCACGGAATCGTCAGATGGACGAACTGGACCTCGCCCTCGTCAACGCCCTCCAGCTGGACCCCCGCGCGCCGTGGAGCCGCCTGGCCGGGCCGCTCGGCGTGGACGCGGCGACGCTGTCGCGCCGCTGGGCGCGCCTCGCCGCCGCCGGCGACGCCTGGGTGACCTGCTACGCCGGGCCGTCCCAGGTCTCCTACGGGACGTTCGCGCTGATCGAGGTGCGCTGCGTCCCCGGCGCCCACGAGAGGGTCGCCGCCGAGCTGGCCACCGACTCCTGCGCCATCAGCGTCGAGCACACCACCGGCAACCGCGACCTGCTGCTGACCGTCAGCACCTGGGACCTGACCGAGTTCGGCGACTACGTCCTGCGCCGCCTGGGCGGCGTCGAGGGCGTGGTGTCCACGCGCACCCACCTCGGCCACCACCTGCACCGCGAGGCCAGCCGCTGGCGCCTGGACTCCCTCGACCAGGACCAGCGCCGCGGCCTGGAGCGCCCCGGCGGCGGCGAGCGCGAGCCCGGCCGGCTGCGCCACGACGAGATCGCGCTGATGCGGGCGCTGGCCCCCGACGGCCGCTGCTCCTACACCTCCCTGGCCGAGGCGACCGGGATGCCGGAGTCCCGGGTGCGGCGGGTGATGGCCGGGATGCTGTCCAGCGGCCGGGCGGTGCTGCGCTGCGAGGCCGCGCACCGCCTGGCCGGGTGGCGGGTCACCGGGATGTTGTGGCTGGCCGTCCCGCCGCCGGACCTGGACGCGGTGGGCGACAGCGTCGCGACCATGCGCGAGACGCGCCTCGTGTGCTCGGTCGCGGGCGAGGCCAACCTGATGGCGAACGTGTGGGTGCACGGCCTGGACGAGATGGCCGCCTTCGAGGCGCGCGTCGTCTCCCGCTATCCCGACGTGCGCGTGGTGGACCGCTCGGTGACCCTGCGGTGGGTCAAGCGCATCGGCCGGATGCTGGACGCCGAGGGACGCAGCGTCGGCTACGTCCCGGTGGGCGCCCAACCCTCGACGCGCCCCTGACCGCCTCGGGACGCTTCATCGGTCATGTCCGGCGTTCCAGGTAGGTCTGCCAGGTCGTGGTGCCCGTCGGGGTCGCCTTGGTGGCCAGGTGGCCCGCTCGCATCGTGCGGCCCGTGGCTCCTGGGAGTTTGACGCGCAGGATTCGGCACTTCGCGGCCTTGGACTCGCGCCATCGGACGGCCGCCTCCGCCATCGTCAGGGTCTCCGGGCCGCCGAACTCCTCCACCGCCGACGTCGGGCCCTCCAGCACCCGGTTCAGCACGAACGCCGCGGCGTCGCCCGCGTCCACCGGCTGGAACGGGATGCCGGGGTCGGCGACCAGGACGCGCAGGCGCGCCATCTGGGTGAACGCCTCGTCCGCCATGGAATGGAACTGCGTCATGCGGATCGTGGACCAGGGCAGGCCGGACGACCGCACCAGGGATTCGGCGGCGGCCTTCGTCCTGAAGTAGCCCCAGGCGATCTCGTCGATCCCGACGATCGAGGGGAAGACCAGGTGGGACACACCCGCCTCGCGGGCCGCCTCGACCAGGCGGGCGGTGCCCTCGATGTCCACCTTCCTGGTGTAGCGGCCCTTGTAGGGGGCCGAGGCCAGGTGGACCACCGTGTCCACGCCCTTCAGCGCGCTCGCGAGGTTCTCCCCCGTCGCCAGGTCGGCGGCCGTCCACTCGGCGCCGGGGGTCTCGCGCGGCCTGCGGCTCATCGCCCGCACCGCCGGGCCGGATCCGGACAGCAGGGGCAGCAGCGCCTTCCCCAGGCGGCCGGTCGCGCCCGTCACCAGGACTCGCATCGTGTCTCCGTTCGTCGGTTCGCCATGAACGACGGGGGCCGGGATGGGACCGTGACATGGAGATGTGTGATGCGGGTCATACAGGCGGGTTCGAGGGGGCGTTCAGCCTCCTATGAGGCGTTAATTAGTTATGGGATAGATGATTACTTTGGTCGGCAAATACCCGTACCGCACAGTAAGGTGCCTCACGCGGAGGGAGATCTTGTGCGGAAACGGACTGAACGCCTGATCGCCATCGGCGCCGTCGCGGGGGTGGTCCTCGTCCCGTCGGTGCTGGTCATGCTGCCCATCGACGTGCCCAACCCCCTGGCGGCCCCGAACGAGGACCCGGTCGGCGACCAGGTCCCCATGGCGCAGCGCACCCCTGCCGGGAAGCCCACGCCGACGCCGAGCGCCTCCGGCGGCGCGGGGCCCCAGCAGGTCGGCGGGCGCCCGATCGCCACCACGCCCCCGCCCGTGCTCAAGGAGCTCAAGGGCGTCGTGGGCGGCGGCCAGAACGCCGAGCAGGGCGCGCGCACGGGCCCCTACCGCGCCGCCGACACCGGCGCCAAGGTCGTCAAGGTCGCCAAGTCGGGCAACCGGCAGTACGACCTGTCGGTGCAGTCCCCCTCGCTCGGCTCCACGCAGAAGGTCCGCATCCTCGTGCCGGCCTCCTGGCGCGCCAACGCCCAGCGCGTGTGGCCGATCGTCTACGCCTTCCACGGCGGCAACGACAGCTACGTCTCCTGGACGCGCAGCACCGACATCGCCGCCGTCGCCTCCCGCTACGACGTCATCGTCGCGATGCCCGAGGGCTCCAACGGCTCCTACACCGACTGGTACAACGACGGCAAGGGCGGCACTCCCAAGTGGGAGACCTTCCACACCACCGAGGTGCGCCAGCTCCTGGAGCGCAACTTCCACGCCGGGTCGATGCGGGCCGCGTTCGGCATCTCCTCCGGCGCGCAGGGCGCGATGACCTACACGGGCCGCCACCCCGGCATGTTCAAGTACACCGCCGCCTACAGCGGCGTGCTGTCGATGCTGTCGCCCGGCATCCCCTCGCTGCTGATGTACGTCAACTCCGCGCGCGAGCCGAAGAAGATCTGGGGCGACCCGGTCGCCCACCGGGCCAACTGGGCCGCGCACGACCCCACCACCCTGCTGCCCAAGATGCGCGGGACCCGGCTGTTCGTCTCGGCCGGCAACGGCAAACCGGGACCTTTCGATCCTCCCGGGAAAGCGCCGTGGGACATCCGCTACCTTAGCGAGACCCAGGTCTGGCGGACCACGCACGACTTCGTGGGCCGTGCCAAGGAACTGGGCATCTCGGTGTCGACCGACCTGTACGGCAGCGGGTCGCACAGCTGGCCCTACTGGAAACGCGAGATGCACAAGACCTGGCCGTCGATGATGAAGGCGATCGGGGCGGCGCCCGTCAAGTAGTCGGCCCTGCTGTTCCCGCGCGGAAGGTAGCCGAGGATGCGCCACAGCTTCAGTGTCGATCTGCGCGGGATCGTGGACCTGCTCGGCCGCCACCTGTACGCGAGCCCGCGCGCCTACCTGCGCGAGCTGCTGCAGAACTCGGTGGACGCGATCAGCGCGCACCCGCCGGAGCGGCCGCTGATCCTCATCGAGCCGCCCTCGGCCACCGGGGACGGGTCGCTGCGCGTCCACGACAACGGCGTCGGCCTCACCGAGGAGCAGGTGCACGAGCTGCTCGCCACGATCGGCCGCTCCTCCAAGCGCGACGAGCTGGGCTTCTCCCGGCAGCAGTTCCTCGGCCAGTTCGGCATCGGGCTGCTGGCGTGCTTCCTGGTCGCCGACGAGGTCGAGGTCGTCACGCGCAGCGCCGCCGTCGAGGGCGCGGCCACCGTGCGCTGGACCGGGCACGCGGCGGGGCACTACAGCGTGGAGCCCGCCGCCGAGCGGCCCGAGCCCGGCACCACCGTCACCCTGCGGGCCCGGCGCGGCTCCGAGCACTGGCTCTCCGACGAGACCGTGCTGCGGCTGGCCGAGCACTTCGGCTCGCTGCTGCCGGTCCCGGTCCGCGTCGGGGAGCGGCCGGTCTCCGGGGGCGGGCCGCCCTGGCTGGCCGAGCACGCCGACCCCGCTGCGCGGCGGGAGGCCCTGCTGGAGTACGCGGCGGGCGCGCTGGGCTTCCGGCCGTTCGACGCGATCGACCTGGACGTCCCGGCGGCGGGGCTCACCGGCGTCGCGTTCGTGCTGCCCACGCCCTCCGGCGCCGGCGCGCGCGCCGCCCACCGCGTCTACCTCAAGCGGATGCTGCTCAGCGACCGGGCCGAGCGGCTGCTGCCCGACTGGGCCTTCTTCGTGCGCTGCGTGGTGGACGCGACCGAGCTGCGGCCCACCGCCGACCGCGAGCAGCTCTACGAGGACGACCTGCTGGCCGACACCCGCGAGGCCCTCGGCCGCCAGCTGCGGAACTGGCTGGTGAAGCTGTCGGCGACCGCGCCCACCCGGCTGAGCCGCTTCCTGGCGGTGCACCACCTCGGGGTCAAGGCCCTGGCCGCGCACGACGTCGAGATGCTGCGGCTGGTGGCGCAGTGGCTGCCGCTGGAGACCAGCGACGGGGAGATGACGCTGGCGGAGTTCCGGCGGCGGCACCGCGTCGTCCGCTACACCGCCAGCGTCGGCGAGTTCCGCAAGCTGGCCGGGGTCGCCGCCGCGCAGGGCGTGGGCCTGGTGAACGGCGGCTACGCCTACGACGCCGAGATCATCAACCGGCTGCCGCTGATCGACCCCGACGCCGAGGTGGCCCGGCTGGACCCCGCCGAGCTGGCCACCCGCCTGGACGTGCCGGACCCCGAGGCCGAGCTGGGGCTGCGCGGCTTCCTGCGGACCGCGTCCCAGGCGCTGCACCGGCTCGGCTGCGAGCCGGTGGTCCGCGCGTTCGAGCCGGTCGCGCTGTCGGCGCTGTACCTGGAGGGGCGGGAGGCGGCCCGCGGCGCCGAGCGGCACGCGGCCCTGGAGTCGGCCGAGGGCGCCTGGGCCGACCTGCTGGGCGGGACCGCCGAGGGCCCCGACGCGCGGCCCGCCCTCCCGCAGCTGCTCCTCAACTACAACAACCCGCTGGTGCGGCGGGTCGCGGCGCTGGAGGACCCCCTGCTGGTCCGGCTGATCGTGGAGGCGCTGTACGGGCACGCGCTGCTGCAGGGGCACCATCCGATGCGGCCGGTCGACACCGCCGCGTTGAACCGGTCCTTCCTCGGGCTCGTCGAATGGGCGGTGCACAACGTCGAGGAGGGGCGGTGACCGCGTGACCCGTTCCCTGGGCGAGCTGGCCGAGCAGCTGGCCGACGCCGCCGACCTGCCCACCGGGGAGGCGCAGGTCGAGGCGTGCCGGGAGGTGGTGCGGCGCGCCGAGGCCGCGGGCTTCGCCGAGCTGGAGGTCGAGGCGCGGCTGGACATGGTGGACGCCATGATGCTGGCCGCCAAGGACCTGGACGACCTGTCGGAGGTGCTCACCGCGTTCTCCCGCTGCGTCTCGCTCTACACGACGAGCCCCGAGCTGTTCGACGAGGACGCGCTGGACTCGTTGTGGCGGCAGTTCGCCGCGCAGGGCATCGTGCTGGGCCTGCGCCCGGAGTACCCGCTGCGCGTGGTGAACGGCCTGTTCGACGACATGGCGGGCCGGGCGCGGGCCGACCGCGACGACCTGCACGCGCTGTCGTCGGCCCGGCTGGTGCTGGCCGAGTGGAGCGGCGACGCCGAGCTGGGCGAGCGCTGCCTGGCCGACCTGCGGGGGCTGGAGCCCGCCCCGGGCTACGTGTGCCCGGCGTGCCTGATGATGTACCAGGTCTCCTACCTCGCGGCGCTGGAGCGCGACGAGGAGGCGATCGCGGCCGCGCAGCCGCTGCTGAGCGGCGAGGTCCCCTGCGACACCGGCGAGCAGCCCGCCGAGGCGCTGCACGTCCTCCAGCTGTGCTACCTGCGGACCGGCGCGCTGGAGGAGGCCCGCGACGCGCACCGGGTCGCCTACCGGAGCCTCGCCGGGGCCGCCGACGCCGACATCGCGCGGCACCTGCGGTTCTGCGTGCTGACGGGCAACCTCGACCGCGGGCTGGCCGTCCTCAAGGGGCACCTGGCCGACCTGGAGGACGAGCCGACCATCGGGCCGGAGCTGGAGCTGTACGCGGCGGCCGCCGCGCTGTGCCGGTCGCTGGTGGAGGCCGGGCGCGGCGACGAGGTCCTGCTCTGGCCCGCCAACCCCGACCACCCCGACGACGAGGACGAGGAGTACAGCTACCGGAAGCTGCACGAGGAGCTGGTCGGCGAGGTCACCGCGCTCGCCGGGCGCTACGACGCGCGCAACGGCCACGACCTGATCGGCGCCCGCACGCGCGCCATCCTGGAGGAGCGGCCGATCGTGGAGTCGCTGCCGCTGTCGCCGGTGGCCGCGCGCCATGCCCGGATCGTTCCGGCGGACCGGCCCGGCGCGGCCGCCGGGCCCGGTGAGCAGGAGCGGCTCGCCGAGCACGCGGCCGCGGTCGGGCACGCCACGCGCGGGAGGGCGCTGCTGGAGGAGGGCCGCGCGGAGGAGGCGGTCGCCGCGTCCGTCGAGGCCGCCGCCCGGTTCGCGGCGCTGGGCGAGACCCGGCTCGCGGCGCTCGCGCGCATCGACCTGGCCACCGCCTACCTCACCGTCGGCCGCGTGCTGGACGCCGCCGAGTGCGCCGAGGAGGCGCTGCCCGACGTGCCGCCCGAGGAGGACGCCGGGTACGCCGGGATGCAGGCGCGCTGGGTGCTGGCCTGCGCGTACCCGCAGCTCGGCCAGCACGACGACGCGCTGCGGGTGCTGGCCGAGATGCGCGGGCGCGAGGACTCCCCCGGCGCCCTCGCCAGGCTGGACGCGCAGGCCGCCGAGATCCTCGGCATGGTGGGCCGCGACGGCGAGTCCGCCGACCTGTTCCGCGCGGCGGCCGAGCGCTTCGCCGAGCACGGCGACCCCTTCCAGCAGGCCGTCCACCTGCGCAGGAGCGGCCTGGCGCTGGGGTGGGCCGGGGAGCTGGACGGCGCGCTGGCGCGCCTGGAGGAGGCCCGCGTGCTCCTCGGCGGGCTCGGCGGCGGAGACGGGCGGCAGGACGAGCGGCAGGTGCGCGAGCGCGCGCTGCTGCTGAGCGACACCGCGCGCGTCCTGGCCGACGAGGGCCGGGTGGCGGAGGCGGTCGCGAGGGCGCTGGAGTCGGCCGAGGTGTCGCGGTCGGCCGGCGACCGGGCCGCCGCCGCGCGCTCCGACCGGCTCGCCGGGCAGCTGCTCCAGCAGTGCGGCCGCCTGGAGGAGGCCGAGCAGGCGTTCCGCCGGGCGCTGGACGGTCCCGCCGCCGACGACGAGCGGCTCGGCACCGCCGCGCTGCTGGCCGGGGTGCTGGACGAGCGCGGGCGCTCGCGGGAGGCCGACGAGCTGCGCGCGGAGTTCTTCGGGTGATCTTGCCGCCCGATCGGCCCGGCGCGCTGTTCGGCGGGGGTCCGGGCGGGCAGGATGCGGGGGTGCCGGAGGTCGTGCATCCCGACGTGGTGTGCCAGCTCGGCGCCGGTCCCCGCTGGGACGCGGCGGCGGGCGTGCTGCGCTGGGCCGACCGCGACCGCGCCCTCCTCCACACCGCGCCGTGGGACGGCCGGGCGCGGCGGCTGGAGGTGGGCAGGCGGCTGCCGCTGGGCTGGACGCCGGCGCTCAGCGCGGTGCTGCCGGTCGGCGCGCCGCCGGGCGGGCTGCTGGCCGTCGCCGGGACGGGCCTCGCCCACCTGACCGCGCGCGGGATCAGGCCGCTGCTGCCGCCGCTGGTGCGGCCCGGCCGGACGCGGCTGAACGACGCCGCCTGCGACCCCTCGGGCCGGCTGTGGGTGGGCGCGGCGGCCGCCGACGCCACCGCCGGGGCCGGGCTGCTGCTGCGGATCGACGCGGGCGGGGTGACGCGGGTGCTGACCGGGCTGACCGTGCCGGGCGGCATCGGCTGGAGCCCGGACGGGCGGGTCATGTACCTGGCGGAGGGGCGGCCCGGCCGGATCACCGCCTACGCCTTCGACACCCGGCGGGGCGTGCCGTCCCGGCCGCGCGCGCTGGTGCGGCTCGACCCGCGCGAGGGCGTGCCGGACGGGCTCGCGGTGGACGCCGAGGGCTGCGTGTGGGTCGCGACCTGGACGGGCCGCCAGGTCCGCCGCTACTCCCCGGGCGGCCGTCTGCTGGAGGCGCTGGACGTCCCGGCGGCGCGGGTGACGGGCTGCGCGTTCGCCGGTCCCGCGCTCGACGCGCTGGTCGTCACGACCGGGCGCGTGGGCGACGACCCGCCGCCGGAGTCGGGGCGGCTGTTCCGCTTCGCGCCGGGCGTGCGCGGCCTGCCCGCCCGGCCCTACCTGGGGCCGCTGCCCCGGTCGTCATGACGGGGCCGTCATGACAGAGCCGTCATGACGGGGCCGCCTCGGCGATCCGCCCGTCGCTGAGGTCGAGCACGCGGTCCGACAGCCCGAGCAGCACCGGGTCGTGGGTGGCGGTCAGCACGGTGACGCCCTCGCTGCGCACCACCGCGCGCAGCAGCGGCATGATCGTGGCGGAGGTCTCCGAGTCGAGCTGGCCGGTGGGCTCGTCGGCGATGACCAGGCGGGGCCGGTTGGCCAGCGCGCGGGCGATCGCGACGCGCTGCCGCTGGCCGCCCGACAGCTCGTAGGGGCGCTGCTCGGCGTGGTCGGCGAGCCCGACCAGCGCCAGCAGCGTGCGGACCCGGTCGGCGCGGTCGGCCGGGGGCGTCCGCGCCAGCCGCAGCGGCACCTCGATGTTCTCGGCCGCCGACAGCACCGGGATCAGCCCGTGGGACTGGAACACGAACCCGATGACGTCGCGGCGCAGCCCCAGCAGCTCGTCCTCGCCGAGGCCGGTGACCTCGCGCCCGGCGACGCGCACGGTGCCGGAGTCGGGGGTCTCCAGGCCGCCGATCAGGTTGAGCAGCGTCGTCTTGCCCGACCCCGACCGGCCCTTGACGGTGACCATCTCGGCGGGCGCGACCTCGAAGGAGACCCCGCGCAGCGCGTGCACCTCGTTGCGGCCGGTGCGGTAGGTCTTGCGCAGGTCCGCCACGACCACCATCGGCCCGGTCGCGGCGCGCTCCCGCTCGGGGGTGGCGGGCTCAGTCACGGTGCTCCTCCCGGTCGGGCCAGACGGCGATGTGGTCGGCGTCCAGGGTCAGCCGCACGCGGTCGCGCATGCCCAGCTCGCCGGTGAACTGGCGGGGCAGCTGCACCCGGCCCGCCCGGTCCAGCACCGCGTACTCGGTGCTGACGCGCGCGCCGCCGCGCTCGTGCCGCCGGATCTCGCTGGAGGTGCGGCCGTCGCGGATGCCCACGGTGCGGTCCACCTGCTCGGCCACGTTCGGGTCGTGGGTGACCACCACGGTGGTGGTGCCGAGGTCGCGGTTGACCTGCCGCAGCGCCTCGAACACCTCGGCGGCGGTGGCGGTGTCCAGCTCGCCGGTGGGCTCGTCGGCGAGCACGACCTGCGGCTCGTTGGCGACCGCGACGGCGATGGCGGCGCGCTGCTGCTGGCCGCCGGACATCTCGGCCGGGCGGCGCCCGGCGCAGTCGGCCACGCCCAGCATGTCCAGCAGCTCCATCGCGCGGGTCCGCGACGCCCCGCGGCCCTGGGCGAACCGCATCGGCAGCTCCACGTTCTGCGCGGCGCTCAGGTAGGGCAGCAGGTTGCGGGCGGTCTGCTGCCACACGAACCCGACCTGCCGCCGCCGGAACCGCAACCGCTGCCTGGCGGTCATGCCCATCAGGTCGGCCCCGGCGACGCGGGCGACCCCGGCGGTCGGCACGTCCAGCCCGGACAGGATGTTCAGCAGCGTGGACTTGCCCGATCCGGACGCGCCGACGACGGCGATCAGCTCGCCGGGCTCGACGAGCAGGTCCAGCCCCTGGAGCGCCACCACCTCGATGCCCTCGGCCTTGTAGATGCGCACCAGGTTGTCGCACACGATGTGCGCGCCCTCGCCGTAGGCGGGGCCGGTCTCGCGGGCGCGCCGCTCCAGTTCGGCGAGGTCGGGCTCGGGCCCGGCGCTCTTCTCGCTCATGGGAGGCCCCCTTTCGGTCCGAGGTCGGCGTAGGGAAGGACGGAGGGGATCACGCGGCCTCCTCAGCTCGCAGCACGGTCGCCAGCCGGTCCCGGGCGTCGAACGCCCGGTCCACGGCGGCCGCCGCCGACGCCGCCAGCAGCACCGCCGCGACGGGCCCCAGCAGCAGGGACGGCTCCAGCACCACCGCGGGCGTCCGGAACCCGCCGGTGTAGGCGCGCAGGTCGGTCAGCGGCCCGGTTACCCACGGCAGCGCCGTCCCCAGCGTCCAGCCGGTGGCGACCGCGACCGTGAACGGCGGCGCCGCCTCCAGCACCGCCAGGGCCCGCCGCTGCCGCCGCCCCACTCCCAGCACCTGGAGGTGGGCGATCGCGCGGGACCGGGCGCGGGCCCCGACGACCAGCACCAGCGCCACGGTCAACGCTCCGTAGAGGACGGCGGTCGCCGCGCCCGACGCGAACGCGTCGTCCACCACCCGCACCAGCGTGATCCCGGCCAGCTCCTTGTGCACGGCCTCCTGCGTGCGCACGATCCGGCTCGTGCTGACGGCCGCGCGCGCCCATGCCGGCGTCGAGGCGAGCGCGGTCTCGCGCAGCGCCTTCTGGTCGGCGCCGCGTCCCCGCACGAAGACCGTGTTCGGGTACGCCTCGCCTCCGGTCAGCAGCCGGTACGGCACGATCAAGAACGCCGAGTCCCGGTCCTGGCCGGGGAACTCGGTGACGCGACCCGCGCGCGCGAGGGTGAGGGGGCGGTTGCCGTGCCAGCTCACCTGGAGGGCGCCGGATCCGACCTGCCGGGCGGCCGCCGGGGACACCAGCGCCCCGTCGCCCTCGGGCGCGGCGGGCACGTAGCGGGCCGCGTCCCCGGCGACGCGCCGGTAGGCGTCCAGGTCCACCGCGATGATCGTGATCTGGGCGAGGCCCGAGCCGCTGCCGCTCTCCGCCCGGCCGTCGCTGATGACCCGGGCCTGGGCGGTGCCGGTGACGCCCCGGACCGAACGCATCCGGTCGGCGATGCCCGGCGTGAACTGGTCGGCCGCGACCCGGGCGTCGGCCCCGACCTGGTACCAGGAGGCGTCCTCCTGGCCGCGCTCCAGCGCCGCTCCGACGCCCGTGGTGAAGCCCGCGACGGTGGCGGCCAGCACCAGCACCACCAGCGGGAGCGCGGTGACCAGGCGGCCCCGCGCGGCGCGGGCCGCGCCGAGGAACCGCACCGTCGAGCGGCCCCGGTGCAGGATGCGGGCGGCCAGCCGCAACGGGTAGGGGTAGACGCGCAGCGCGAGCAGCCCGGCCGCGACGCCCAGCAGCACCGGGACGGCCGCGATCAGCGGGTCCATGCCCAGCTCGGTCTGCCCGGCCAGGCCGCGTCGCCGCAGCAGCACCACGCTGATCCCGGCCACCGCCACCACCAGCGCCTCCAGCACCAATCGCCGCTTCGACGGCCGCACGGAGGCGAGGTCGGGGCGGCGGGGCGGCGCGGGCGGCCCGGCGTGGTCGCGGACCAGCAGCCCCAGCGGCAGCGCCACCGCGAGCAGGGCCAGGCCGGCGACGGCGGGGAACGACCACGCCTGCACCGGGCCTCCGGCCAGCAGCGCGCCGAGGCCCGTTCCGGCGACGGCGGCGGGCAGCACCGCCAGCAGGACCGGTCCGGCGGCGGGCGCGGCCAGGTGCGGCAGCGACGCGCCCCGCGCCCGCATGAGCGCCAGCGCCGGCCTGATCCGGTCGCCGACCAGCCCGGCCGCCAGCAGCAGCGCGCCCGCCACGACCGCCACCAGCCCGCTGAACGCCAGGCTGACCACGACGCGGGCGGTGCCCATCTGGGCCTGGAAGACGCGCAGCCGCTGGTCCAGCGGGGTGTCCACGCCGACGGGGAAGCCTTCCACCGCGCCGCGCACCGCCGTGCGGAACGCCTCCAGCTCGGCGCCCATGCGCTCGGCGCGCCCGGTGGTGACCCCCTCGCGGCGCAGCGGGAAGCGCCACTGGTAGGTGAGGACGCGCGCGTCGCCCCGCAGCAGCGCCCGGAGCCCGGTGGCGTCGACCAGCGCCGCGCCGACCTCGATCTCGGTGACGCCCTGGTCGATGAGCCGGATCTCGGAGCTGAGCAGCAGGCGGCGGGTCGTCCAGTACGGGTCCCCGGCGTCCACCGGCTCGTACAGGCCGCCGATCCGCACGCGCAGCGCCCCGCCCCCGGTCTGGCCGGGGTCGGTCAGCTCGATCTCGTCGCCCACCCGGTGGGAGAGGCGGTCGGCGGTGGCCTTGGGCAGCGCGACGGCCAGCGGCCCGCCGGGGCCGGTGCGCGGCGGCGCTCCGGCGACGTAGCGGACGCGGTGGTCGGTGCCGGGGTCGCGGACCAGGGTGAGCCTGCGCCTGATCGGGTGGTCGCCGACGACCCTGCTCTCCGCGCCGGCGACGGACGGCTCGGGCCCGGCCAGCGTCTCCCGGGAGGCCGGGCCGAGCAGCTCGCGCAGCTTCCGCCCCTGCTCGGCCATCGCGTTCTCGTCCCAGCCGGTCGAGGCGGCGACCGTGGTGATGGCGCGTCCCGCCACCACCACCTCGCCGTCGCGGCCCATCGCCTCGGCCGCCGCCCGGTCGTACCCGGCGGCGGTCGAGGCCGGGACGGCGACCATCAGCGCGGCGGTGACCAGCGCCAGCGCGGCCAGCGCCAGCAGCGGCGCCCACTGCGCCCGCACCAGCCGGGGCCAGGGCCGCCCGAGAAGCGGCCCGCCCGCGCCCTGCCCACCCTTGCCCTGCCCGCCCTTGCCCTGCCCGCCCTTGCCCTGCCCACCGCTCACCGGTCCTCCCCCGCCCGCAGGTCGGCGCCCAGGCCCCGGCGGTGCAGCACCCGCAGCAGCACCGCGACCACCAGCGCCAGCACCAGCGCGACGCCCGCCGTCACGCCCAGCACCAGCGGCCACCGCACGACCAGGTCAGCGGGCGGGTAGGGCGCGGCCGCCTGCACGGTCAGCACGATCTTCGGCACGACCAGCCGCGCCACCAGCAGCCCGAGCGCCAGCCCCCCGGCGAGGCCCAGGCCGACCAGGAACGCCTGCTCCACCGCCAGCATCCCGGCGACCTGCCGGGGCGGGACGCCCAGCGCACGCAGCACGGTGAACTCGCGGGCGCGTTCGCGGGCCGACACCACCGCGTTCACCACGAACGCCACGACCGCGAACGCCAGCGCCGCCGCGAACCCCAGCACCAGCGCGCTCTGCAGGGCCGCGCCGAGCGGCGCGTCGAGCAGCTCGGACCGCAGCGCCAGCCGGTCCCCGGCCGGTTCGCCCCAGTCGGGGTGGGCGGACAGCTCCTTGAGCGCGGGCCCGGCACGGCCGTCGCGCAGCGCCAGCCACCATTCGGTGGGGCGGGTGGCGTCGGGGGTGACGAGGCCGGAGACGGCGTGCCGCTCTGCGAGGGTGCGCAGGTCCACCAGGACGCCGGGCCGGCCGGCGCCGTCGGTGGGCAGCGCCGGGACCACGGCGGCCACGGTGACGGGCTGGTCGCCGTCGGCGGTGGAGAGGGTGACGGTGCCGCCGGTCCGCACGCCGGTGGCGCGCGCCAGGGACTCGGTGACGACGCCGCGCACGACCGGCAGCCGCGGCCGGCCCTGGCTCTTGGCGACGCGCACCGGCGGCCGCCCGGAGGCGAACAGGACGTGCGCGATGCCGGTCATCGGCGCGCCGTACCGCTCCGGCGGAGGGGTGGCGGGAACGCCCATGGTCAGCAGCACGCCCGGATCGGTGCGCCTGTCCCGGTCAAGGGTGTCGGTCTGCCCGCGGACCTCCAGGAACGCCTCGCGCGGGCCGGGCACGGGCGGCACCCGCGCGCCGCTGTCGGCGTCGGCGAGCGCCACCAGGGAGAGGCGCTGCGCCCCGGCCCTGGGGTTGACGTACTGGTCGTAGTGCAGGCCGCGCAGCGCCAGCGGGTAGCTGAGCCGCCCGCCGGGTCCGGCGAGGTCGGCGAGGCGGACCTCGATCCGCTGGTCCCTGCCGTCGGGGACCAGACCGGGCAGGTCGACGCGGTGGTGCAGGCCGGCGGCGTCCACCAGCGTCGCCCAGGCCGCGAACCGGCCCTCGGGGCGGGGGCCGTCGGGGGCCAGGCGCATGGTGAAGCGCAGGCGGGCGGGCCGTCCGGGGATCGGCGCGACCGCTTCCCTGGGGCGCGCGGCCGTCAGCGCGGGCAGGTTCAGGCCGCGTTCCAGGTCGGGCCGGACGCGCAGCACCGGGGCCAGCCTCGCGCTGTCGACCACCAGCAACGTGGCCGTGCGATTGCCGAGCAGGACGTTCTTGCGCGCCACCCCGGCCGCGCCCGTCACGCCGGGCAGCGCCGCGTACCGGGCGGCCTGCCCGGCCGGCCGGGGGGCGCGCGCGCCGTCGGGCGCGGTCACGCGCAGGTCCGAGCCGGAGCGGAAGTCGGCCTGGTCGCGCTGCGAGGCGCGCCAGGTGGTCATGGTCGTCACCGACAGCACCCCGACCGCCATCGCCATGACCAGCAGCAGCGCGGGGCCCGCGTAGCGCAGCGGGCGGCGGCTGACCTGCCGGGCGCCGAGCGCGGCGGCCAGGCCGCGGCCGCGCGCGGTGGCGCGCTCGGCGGCGCGGGAGGTGAGCGGGACCAGCCGCAGCAGCAGCGTGCCGCCCGCCAGCAGCGCGAGCGCGGGGCCCGAGACGATGAACGGGTCGACGCCGCCCGCCGGGCCGTCCTCGTCGGCGCCGGTCGCCGGCACCCCGCCGTACCGGGTGAGCTGCCACAGCCCGAGCGCCGCCACCGCCAGCAGCGCGAGGTCGGCGCCGGTGCCGCGCAGCGCGCCCCGGCGGGCCCGGCCGATCCCGGCCTGGGTCTCCACGAACGTGCGGCCCGCGCCGCGCAGCGTCGGCACCGCCAGGACCAGCGCGCACGCCAGCGCGGCCGCGACCGCCACGCCCCACAGCGGCGCGAGCGGGCCGGGGGTCAGGCGCAGCCCGGCGGCGCGCACCGCCGGGACCTCGCCCACCGCCGCCAGCAGCGGCCCGGCCAGCAGCGGTCCCAGCACGGCGGCGGGCAGCACGATCACCAGGCCCTCGGCCAGGGTGAGCGCGCAGAGCTGGCGCAGCGACGCACCCCGGGTGCGCAGCAGCGCGACCTCGACCCGCCGGTGGTCGGCCAGCAGCCGCGCCACCAGCACCAGCGCGTACCCGGCCAGCAGCACGAGCTGGAGCACCGGCATCAGCATGGTGGAGCGCGCCACCAGCACCGCGCCGCGCAGCTGCGCGGTGAGCACCGGCAGCTCGGTCGCCACCGCGTACTGGGTGCCGGGGTCGACGGCGGCCAGCGCCTTCTCGCTCTCGCGGACCCGGCGGCCGAGGGCGGTCGCGGCGGCGGCGTCCAGGCCGCCGAGGTCGGGCCGGACCGTCCAGCGCACCTCGGCGCCGGTGGCCATGAACGTCTCGCCGAACACCTCCGGCCGCACGACCAGCGGCCCGTAGGTGGTGTAGTCGAGCCGCTCGACGCCCGCGCCGACCAGCCGGTCGCCCTGCCAGAAGTAGTCGTCCGGCGCGCCCGGCGAGAAGATCCCGACGACCCGGGCCCGCACGGTCCGCCCGGTGTCCACCCGGCCGCGCATGGTCAGCACGGCGCCGGGCTCCAGCCGCATCGCCTGCGCGGCGGGCGCGGGCAGCACCGCCTCCACCTCGCCGCCGGGCGCGGGCCAGCGGCCCGCCAGCAGCTTGGCGTGGCGCTCGATCCCGGAGTAGGTCGCGAACACCGCCAGCTCGGGATGCTCGCGCTTCTCCTGGCCCGGCAGCGTGAACGAACCGCTGCGCGCCCCGGCCGACACCGTCAGCGGCACCTCGCGGTAGACGCGGCGCAGCGCGGTGTCCACGCGCTGCTGCGCGGCGGCGAACCCGCCCGGCGGCACCGGCGCCGAGATGCGGGTGCCCGCCTGCGCGAACGTCGTCCGCTCCAGCGTGCGCCGGGCCCCCTCGCGCGTCACGTTGTCGGAGTGGCCGACGAGCGCGGTCAGCACGGTGGTCGCGAACAGCGCGATGACGGCGGCGGCCACGACGACGCCGGGCGCGCCGGCGACCCGCCGGACCAGCAACCCCGGAGGCCCCATAGGGCTTGATCATGGACCTGCGGTGACGCGGTTCACAAGACCGCCCGGTGGACCGGTACAGGACACCGCGCGGGCGGCCTTGTCCGCGGCCGACAAGAAATGGCCGTGAAATGCGGCGACGACTGTAGTGCGGCCGCCCCCGGCCAGACCTCACAATCCTTGGCACGCCATCCGCGCTCATCATCCACCCCCTCGCGGACAACGGCCGAGAAAGGCGGGTCCTCCCCCCGATGAAAAGGTCCCCGTTCACATCCCTGCGCCTGAGCGCGACCGCCGCCGCGCTGGCGGCCGGGTTGGCGACCGCTCCGGCCGCGCACGCCGCGCCGGCCAACCCCTACGAGCGCGGCCCCGCCCCGACCGAGGCCAGCGTCACCGCCGAGAAGGGGCCGTTCGCCATCGAGCGCATCGACGTGCCCGCCGGGAGCGGCACCGGCTTCAACCGGGGCACGATCTACGCTCCGACCGACACCTCGCAGGGCACGTTCGGGGCGATCGCGGTGTCGCCCGGCTTCGTGTCGCCGCAGGCGTGGATCGACTGGTACGGGCCGCGCCTCGCCTCCCAGGGCTTCGTGGTCATGACGCTGGAGACCCTGAGCCGCTTCGACGTGCCCGACTCGCGCGCGGACCAGCTGCTGGCCGCGCTCGACTACATGACCGGCAAGAGCACCGTGAAGGACCGCATCGACGCCACCCGGCTGGCGGTCATGGGGCACTCGATGGGCGGCGGCGCGTCCCTGCGCGCGGCGGAGGAGCGGCCCTCGCTCCAGGCGGCGGTGCCGCTGGCCCCCTGGCACACCGACCGGGACTGGCAGGGGGTCACCGTCCCCACCATGATCATGGGCGCCGACAACGACTTCATCGCCGGGGTCGCCTCGCACGCCGAGCCGTTCTACCAGAACCTGGCGTCCGCGCCCGAGAAGGCGTATCTGGAACTGCGGAACGCCGGGCACATGACGTTCAACTCGCCCAACAACACCATCGCGAAGTACGGCATCTCGTGGATGAAGCGGTTCGTCGACAACGACACCCGCTACGACCAGTTCCTGTGCCCCGCGCCGAAAGCGGGCCCGGCCATCAACGAATACCGCGACACCTGTCCCAACGGTTAGCGGGACGCGGAAAAGGGCGCCCGCAAAGGCACCGCCCGCCCCCAGGTGAGCGAGCGCCACGCCCATTCCAGCGGACCGTGGCGGAACCGCCGCGTCCACCAGCGCGCGAACACCGCCTGCACGGCGAGGATCACGACGGTCAGCGCGGCCGCGTCGCGCCCGTCCGCCACGCCGTGCAGGCGGTCGGCGAGCAGGATCATCGGGGTGGCGGACATGTAGCAGGTCAGGGCCAGGCGGCCCATCGGTTCCAGCACCGCCGTCAGGGCGCGCCGCGCGCCGGTGCGCAGCAGGAGCAGCAGGCCGGTGCCGTAGGCGGCGGCGGTGACGACCCCGGCGGTGCCGAACACGCGCGGGTCGGCGGGCCCGAGTTGCCACGCGTTCAGTCCCGCCGCGGCAGCGGCCAGCACGGCGAACGCGATCGCGAGCGTCCGGGCCGGCAGGGCGAACGCCTCGTGCCGCATCGCCGCCGCGCCCAGCAGGAACATCCCCGGCACCAGGCTCCAGCCGCCCGGGGTGAACCCCATCGCGCCCGCCGTCACCAGCAGCCCCGCCGCCAGCACGCCGGACGCGCCCGCGTACGACGCCGGGAGCAGGAAGACCGCGCCGATCACCGCGTAGGGCAGCAGCACCTCCCCCGGCTGCCCGAGCTGGTGCACCGCCCCGAACGGCACGAGCAGCGCGAAGCGCCGCAGCAGCGCGGCCCGGCCCGCGCCGCGCAGGAACAGCACGGCGCTCACCCCGAACAGGAACGCGAAGATCGGGAAGAAGCGGCCCTGGAGCAGGACGTCGAACGCCGCGCCCGGCGAGGGCCCGCCGGTCATCTGCACGATGTTGACCGGCAGGATGCCGCACAGCGCGAACCCGCGCAGCACGTCGATGTCGGCGATCCGCCGGCCGCGCCCGTCCCGTCCGGTGTGCTCGACCCGCCCGCCGCGTTCAGCGCGCTCGTCCATGCCGCCTCCGGGGGTCAGGCGGCCGGCAGCTCGGCCAGGTGCTCCTCGGCCGTGCGCGCCGCGCCCCGCTCGGCCTCCGCCGCGAAGGTCTCCTCATCGAGTCCGGTACGCACGCGGGCGGTGACGCGTTCGACGTCCTTCCGCTCGACGGGGCCGGCCGGGAGGCCCGCCGCGCGGCGGATCTCGGCGGCCCCGCCCAGCAGCCGGGCGGCGCGGGCGTGGTCGCCGGCCAGGCTGAGCGCCCCGGCCAGCCCTTCGAGCGCGAACACCTTGTCGCGCGGCGCGTCCAGCGTGATCGCCACGACGAGCGCGTCGCGCTGGTAGGCCAGCGCGGTGGCGGCGTCGCCGCGCTCTTCGGCGATCTGGCCGAGCGCCACCTGGATCAGCGGCAGGAACAGCGGCGGCGGGGTGTCCTCGTCCGGCGGCGGCACCATCTTCAGCATCGTGCGCAGCCGGTCGTCGGCCTCGTCCAGGTCGCCCAGGCGGTGCGCCACCAGGCCGAGGCCCAGCTCGCCGAAGAACACCGCGCCCCGGTAGCCCTGCTCGGTGCCCTGTTTCAGGGCCTGCGCGAACAGGTCGCGGGCGGCCGGGAAGTCGCCGCGCAGCAGCGCGACCCAGCCCAGCCAGCCGAGCCGGATCGCCACGTGCGGCCACAGCCGCAGCTCCTCGGCCATCCGGACGCCCTCGCGGCCCAGGCGCTCGGCGCGGTCGTAGTCGCCGACCAGCTCGGCGTGCCCGGCCAGCCACTCCGACGCCTGGAGGCGGCCCCAGCGGTCGCCGAGCCGGGTGAAGATGCGGGTGGCGGCGTCGGCGTCGCGCTCGATGGCGGCGGGCTCGCCGCGCGCGTGCCCGTGGTGGGCGCGCATGGCCAGGGCGGCGGCGGTGCCCCACGCGTCGCCCAGCGCCTCGAACTCGGCCAGCGCCGGGGCGAGCAGCGCGGCGCCGTCGTCCACGTCGTCCAGTTCCGAACCCGCGTAGACCAGGAACCAGCGCGCGCGGGCGCGCACCACCGGGTCGCCGGGCCCCTCCAGCGCCGCCAGGGCCTCGGCGCGGAGCGCGGGCCAGCCGGTGTCGTCGCCTTGCAGGACGGCGAGGCCCGCGCGGTAGGCCAGGGCGCGGGCGCGTTCGGGGGACGGCGCAGAGGTGAGGTCGAGCGCGGCGGTCAGCGCGCGCCGGGCCTCGCTCCAGCGGCCGCGAAGGAACCAGTACCAGGTCAGCGCGTTGGCGAGCCGCAGCGCGTCGGCGCCGGACGCGCCGTCGAGCGCGGCGCGCAGGTTGGCGGACTCGGCGTCCAGCAACTCCAGCCAGTGCGCCTGGTCGTGGCCGTACAGGTGGGGTTCGGCGCGTTCGGCCAGCGCGATGTAGTGCTCGCGGTGGCGCTGCCGGACGGCGGCCTCCTCGCCGGCCTCCTGGAGGCGGTCGGCGCAGTAAGCCGCCACCGACTCCAGCATCCGGTAGCGGGGCGCGCGGCCCGGCCGCTCGGTCATCACGACCAGCGAGCGGTCCACCAGGCGGACCAGCAGGTCGAGCACGTCCAGGCCGTCGCCGGTGACGTGCTCGGCGGCCTCCAGCGTGCAGCCGTCGGCGTGCACCGCGAGGCGGCGCAGCACGGTGCGCTCGGCGCCGGTGAGCAGCTCCCAGCTCCAGTCGATCATCGCCAGCAGGGTCTGCTGGCGGGGCGGCGCGCCGCGGTGGCCGGTGGCCAGCAGCCGGAACCGGTCGTCCAGCCGGGAGACCAGGCCCGGCACGCCGAGCGCGCGCACGCGGGTGGCGGCCAGTTCGAGGGCCAGCGGGATGCCGTCCAGGCGGCGGCAGAGCACCGCGACGTCGGCGGCGTTGGCCTCGTCCAGCCGGAAGCCCCGCGCGGCGGCGGCCGCGCGGGCGGTGAACAGCCGCACGGCGCTGGAGCGCGCCAGCTCGCCGGGGTCGGGCGCGGCGTCGCGCTCGGGCACCTCCAGCGGCGGCACGCTCCACACCACCTCGCCGGGCAGGCCGAGCGGCTCGCGGCTGGTGGCGAGCACGCGCAGGTCGGGGGCGGCGGCCAGCAGCCGTTCGGTGATCTCGGCGACGGCGTCGACCACGTGCTCGCAGTTGTCGAGCAGCAGCAGCACGCCGCGCCCGGCGAGCGCGGCGGCCAGGCGCTCCAGCGGGGCGCCGGGCTCGGCGTCGTGCAGGTCCAGCGCGGTCATGACGCCGTCGATGAGCTCGGGCGCGGCCGCGCGGTCGAAGGCGGCCAGCTCCACCAGCCGGGCGCCGCCGGGGAAGCGGTCCTCGGCCTCCGCCGCGACGGCGATCGACAGCCGGGTCTTGCCGACGCCGCCGGGCCCGGTGAGGGTGACCAGGCGCTCGTCGCCGAGCCGTCCGGCGATCTCGGCGACGGCGTCGGCGCGGCCGATCAGCTCGGTGGGCGGGACGGGCAGGTTGCCGCGCGGCAGGGGCGCGGGGGCGGGCGCGGCGGGCGCGTCCAGGGCGGGGTCCTGGGCGAGCACGGCCTGCCGGAGGGCGACCAGTTCGGCGCTCGGGTCCAGCCCCAGCTCGTCGGCGAGCTGCGAGCGGAGCCGGTCGTAGCTGTCGAGGGCCTCGCTCTGCCTGCCCGACCGGTAGAGCGCGCGCATGTGCGCGGCGCGCAGCCGCTCGCGCAGCGGGTGGGCGGCCAGCGCGTCGGCCAGCTCGCCGACCAGCGCGCCGTGCTCGCCGAGCGCGAGCCGCACCTCGGCGTGCTCCTCCAGCGCGGTGAGGCGCTGCTCCTCCAGCCGGGCGATCGCGGCGGCGGTGAACGGCTCGTCGGCGAAGTCGGCGAACGCCGGGCCGCGCCACATCCGCAGCGCCGCGGCCAGCAGCCCGCTCCGCCGCTCGGCGGACGCGGCGCTCCTGGCCTCCTCGACCAGGTCGGCGAAGCGCCGCGCGTCCACCGGCGCGCGCTCCCCGACCCGCAGCAGGTACCCGGCGGGCCGCGACTCCACCAGCGCGCGGGCGCCGGGCTCGGCGTCCTCCAGCACGCGGCGCAGCTGCGACACCTTCGCCGACAGGGCCCCGGCGGGGTTGCCGGGCAGCGCCTCGCCCCACAGGTCGTCGATCAGCCGGTCGGCGGGCACCGGGCGGCCCTCGTTCAGCAGCAGGTCGGCGAGCAGGGCCCGCACCTTCAGTCCGGGCACGGCGACGGGCGTGCCGTCGTCGGTCCACACCGCCAGCGGACCCAGTACCCCGAAACGCATGAAAAGCACGATAACGCCCTGTCAGGGCTCCCCTCAGCCCATCGCGGAGACGGCCGGAAAGCGACCGTAAGAATCCCGTAAACGGGCCACGGCACAGTAGGACCCATCACGACGACGAAGGAAGGGGGGCGGGGAGCATGACGGGAAGCATGGCGGACAGCCTGCGGCTGACGGTCATCATCGCCAGCACCCGCGCGGGGCGCTTCGGGCCCACGGTGGCCGACTGGTTCACCGGGCACGCCCGCCGCCGCCCCGGCCTCGCCGTCGAGACGCTGGACCTGGCCGAAGCCCGGCTGCCGGCCGAGCTGACCGACCTGGACGACCCGCGCCCCGAGGCGGTGCGGGACCTGGCGCCGCGGCTCGCGGCCGCCGACGCGTTCGCGGTGGTGACGCCGGAGTACAACCAGAGCTTCCCGGCGCCGCTCAAGACCTGCCTGGACTGGTTCTACGAGGAGTGGCGGGCCAAGCCGGTCGCGGTGGTCTCCTACGGCCGCGAGTCCGGCGGGGCCCTGGCCGCCGCGCAGCTCCGGCAGGTCTTCGCCGAGCTGCACGCGGTGACCGTCCGGGACGGCGTCCTGCTGCCCCGCTACTGGGAGCTGTTCGCCGCCGACGGGTCCTGGCCGAAGCCGAACGCCGCCTGCAACGCGGCCGTCGCGACGACACTGGACCAGCTCACCTGGTGGGCCCGCGCCCTGCGCGAGGCCCGCGCCGAACGCCCGTACACCTACTGATCCGCTCCGACCCCTGTGGAGGGCACCATGCGCAAGATCGTCAACTCGACCTACATCTCGCTCGACGGCGTCATCGAGAACCCGCACCTGTGGACCATGCCCTACTTCGACGACGAGGCCGCCGCCTACGCCAGCGAGCTGCTGTTCGGCAGCGAGGCGCTGATCGCCGGCCGGCTGACCTACGAGGGCTTCGCCGAGGCGTGGCCGAGCATGGAGGAGCAGACCGGCGAGTTCGGCGCGCGGATGAACAACCTGCCCAAGTACGTCGTCTCCACGACCATCGAGAAGGCCGAGTGGGGCGAGACGACCGTCATCCGCGAGGACGTCCCCGAGACCGTCGCCAGGATCAAGCGGGAGGGCGACGGCACGATCCTGCAGTACGGCTTCGGCCGGCTGTCGCGCACGCTGGTCGAGCACGGGCTGCTGGACGAGCTGCGGCTGTGGATCCACCCGGTGATCGTCGGCACCGGCAAGGCCGAGGAGCTGCTGACCCGCGACGGCTTCGGCGCGGCCTTCGAGCTAGCCGACACCACCACCTTCGGCACCGGCGTCATCGTCGCGACCTACCGTCCGGCGGCCCCCGCCGCCGAGTGACCCCGGACCCCGGCTCCCGCCGCCCGGCCGTTCAGCGAACGGCCGGGCGGTTCCGGTTCCCCTTGCGCCTGACCTTGATCTCCCGCATGTCGGTGACCGAGATCCGCAGCACCTCGTGCGGGAGGCCATGGGCCTCCAGGGCCGCCAGCGCCTTCAGCCCGGCGGTGTCCTCGTCGTCGCCGGGCCCGGCGGGGATCTGGACGCGGAAGCTGAAGACCGCGAAGGTGGCGTCGGCCGCGAAGGCCCCCGCCTCGGTGTAGGCGATCTGGAACGCGTCGGCGTCGGCGCGCAGCGCGTCTCGTTGCGCGCCGCTGAGGTCGCCGAACTTGCCACGGATCGTCACTCGGAACGCGGCGGGCGCGGTCATCGGGCCTCCCTGGGGGCATAGGCGAGGACCCGCTCGCCGAGCAGGCCCTCGATCACGTCGAGCAGTTCGAGCACCGCCTCGGCGATGGCGCCGGGCTCCTGCCCCGCCCGGGTCCGGGCGCCGATCTCGCCCAGCACGCGGGCGTGCAGCCAGCCGATCTGGCCCGCGACCAGGGCGGGCAGCGGGTCGTCGGGGGGCGCGCCGGTCTCCTCCCGCAGCAGGGCGGCCAGGGCCTCCTCCATCTGCCCGGCCAGGTTCTCCAGCCGGGCGGTGAGGGTGGGCGCGGACCGCACCATCTCCAGGAAGCGGCCGAACCCCTCGGTCAGGCCCAGCGCGCGCTCGCGGCGGCGCAGCTCCTCGCGCAGGCGGCGCAGCACGGCGGCGGCGGCCGTCTCCCCGGGCGCGCGCTCGCGCACGATGGCGGCCAGCCGGTCGGCGGACGCCTCGTCGGGCGGCAGGACCAGGTCCTCCTTGGCCTCGAAGTAGTTGTAGAGGGTGTTGACCGACACCTCGGCGGCCGCCGCGATCTCGGCCATCGTGACCTGCTCGAAGCCGCGCGCCACGAACAGCGCGGTCGCCGTCTCCGCGATGTGCGCCCGCGTCCGGCGCTTCTTCAGCTCCCGCAGTCCCTCGGCCATGCCCGTATCCTAACCGCATTCCAAACTTGTAATGCATTGCAAGTTTGTAGTGAGTTGTGGTTTCCTCTCGGCATGGCCGCCATCACCGTCCGGGGCCTGACCCGGACCTTCACCCTCAAGAGCGGCCCCGTGCACGCCGTGCGGGGCCTCGACCTGACCGTCGCCGACGGCGAGATCCTGGGCTTCCTCGGCCCGAACGGGGCGGGCAAGACCACGACCCTGCGCATGCTGACCACGCTGCTGCCGCCGTCCGGCGGCGAGGCCGAGGTCGCGGGGCACGACCTGCGCACCGACCCGGCGGGCGTGCGCCGCCGCATCGGGTACGTCGCGCAGTCCGGCGGCCTCGACCCGGCGTGCCCGGTCCGCGAGGAGCTGGTCACGCAGGGGCGGCTGCACCGGCTGTCCCCCGTCGAGGCCCGCAGGCGCGCCGCCGAGCTGGCCGCCGACCTCGGTCTGACCGGCCTGCTGGACAGGCCGACCGGCGCGCTGTCGGGCGGCCGGCGGCGGCGCGTGGAGATCGCGCTCGGGCTGGTCAACCGGCCCGCCGTGCTGTTCCTGGACGAGCCCACCGCCGGCCTGGACCCCGGCGGCCGCGCCGAGCTGTGGGACCTGGTGCGGCGCGTGCGCGCCGAGCACGGCACCACCGTCTTCCTGACCACCCACCTGCTGGACGAGGCCGAGGCGCTGGCCGACCGCATCGTGGTCGTGGACGCCGGGGCCGTGGCCGCCGAGGGCACCCCCGCCGAGCTCAAGGCCCGCCACGGCGGCGCCACCCTGCAGGACGCCTTCCTGGCGATCACCGGCCGCGCGCCCGTCGCGGTCTGACCGAGGAGCCCACCGTGCCCGTCCTTCTCACCGACACCGGAGTGATCTTCGGCCGCTGCCTGCGGGCGACGCTGCGCTCCAAGACCGCGCTGCTGTTCGGGATGCTGCAGCCGCTGCTGTTCCTGGCGCTGTTCGGCCCGCTGCTGACCCGGCTCGACCTGGGCTCGTCCGGGTCGTCCTGGCAGCTGTTCGTGCCGGGCGTGCTGGTGCAGCTCGCCCTGCTGGGCGGCTCCTACGTCGGGCTCGGCCTGCTGGTGGAGCGCAACACCGGCGTCGTCGACCGGATGCGCGCCACCCCCGTCAGCCCGGCGGCGCTGCTGCTGGGCCGCACGCTGCGCGACGTGGTGCAGCTCGTGGCGCAGTCGGTGCTGCTGGTGCTGCTCGGCGTCGCGCTGGGGCTGCGCGCCCCGGTCGCCGGGGTGCTGCTCGGGCTGGCCCTGGTGGCGGTGCTGGCGGCCGCGCTGTCGGCGCTGTCGTACGGGCTGGCGATGCGGGTGCGGACGACGCCGGAGTTCGCGGCGATCGCCAACACCGCCGTCATGCCGCTGATGCTGCTGTCCGGGCTGCTGCTGCCGATGACGCTGGCCCCGGGATGGCTGGACGGGGCGTCGCGCGCGGTGCCGTTCCGGTACACCGTGGACGCGATGCGGCAGCTCTTCCTCGGCCACTACGCCACCGCGACGGTCGCGGTGGGCGCGGCGGCGACCGCCGTCCTCGCGGGCCTGTGCCTCTGGGGCGGTGCGCGCCTCTTCCGCCGCTAGATCCCATCTCGACCTGGGAGAACGAAATTCCTGTGCCAAAGTGTCGATCTGAGCGGGTGCCGCTCGACGCGTAGGCAGAGGGGCCGGACGGACCGGCTCCCGGGCGAGAGGGAACTCCCATGCGTTTCATGATGATGACCACCGGCGGCGCCGACACCCCGCTGACCCCGGTGGCGCAGGCCGAGATGGGCGCGTTCATCGAGGAGATGAGCCGGTCCGGCGCGCTGCTGGCCACCGGCGGCCTGGACCCGCGCGGCACCCGGCTGCGCGCCGAGGGCGGCAAGGTCACCGTGATCGACGGCCCGTTCAGCGAGGCCAAGGAGGTCGTGGTCGGGTTCGCGCTGATCGACGTGCGGACCGAGGAGGAGGCGATCGAGCTGTCCAAGCGCTTCTGGAAGATCGTCGGGGACGGCGAGGGCGTCATCCAGCGGGTCTTCGGGCCCGAGGACATGCCCGGACAGTGACGGGGGTTTGCGCCGCGCCCGCCCGTGATGCTCTGATCTGCGGCATGACGAGTACCCAGGGGTCCGGCCGCGCGGCGGAGGGCGGCGCCGACGCCGTCGCCGGCGCGGTCTCCACCGTGTGGCGGCTGGAGTCGGCCCGGATCATCGCGGGCGTGGCGCGGCTGGTCCGCGACGTCGGGCTGGCCGAGGAGCTGGCGCAGGACGCGCTGGTCGCCGCCCTGGAGCAGTGGCCCGAGTCGGGCGTGCCGGACAACCCGGCCGCCTGGCTCACGGCCGTCGCCAAGCGCCGCGCGGTGGACCGCATCCGGCGCGAGCAGAACTACGCCGGCAAGCTGGCCGAGATCGGCCACCGGATGGAGACCGCCGACGACGGGGCGTTCGACGCCGTCCTGGACGACCGCATCGAGGACGACGTGCTGCGGCTGGTGTTCACCGCCTGCCACCCGGTGCTGAGCACCCCGGCGCGGGTCGCGCTGACGCTGCGGATGCTGGGCGGGCTCACCACCGACGAGATCGCGCGGGCGTTCCTGGTGCCCGAGGCGACGGTGGCGCAGCGCGTCGTGCGGGCGAAGAAGACCCTGGCCGAGGCGAAGGTGCCCTTCGAGGTGCCGCAGGGCGCCGACCGCGAGGCCCGGCTGTCGTCGGTGCTCGAGGTCATCTACCTGATCTTCAACGAGGGGTACGCCGCCACCGCGGGCGACCAGTGGCTGCGCGTGGACCTGGCGCTGGAGGCGCTGCGGCTCGGCCGGGTGCTGGCGGGGCTCGCGCCGGGCGAGCCGGAGGTGCACGGCCTGGTGGCGCTGATGGAGATCCAGGCGTCCCGCTCGCGCGCCCGCGTCGGCCCGGACGGCGAGCCGATCCCGCTGCTTGAGCAGAACCGGGGCCGCTGGGACCGGCTGCTGATCCAGCGCGGTTTCGAGGCGCTGCTACGCGCGCGCGAGCCCGGCCGCCCACCCGGCCCCTACGTGCTCCAGGCCGCGATCGCCGCCTGCCACGCGCGGGCCGCCTCCGCCGAGGAGACCGACTGGGCGCAGATCGTCGCGCTGTACGACCTGCTGGCGCGGTGCACCCCGTCCCCGGTGGTGGAGCTGAACCGCGCGGTCGCGGTCGGCATGGCCGAGGGTCCGGATAAGGGCCTGGAGATCGTGGACGGGCTGGCCGGGGAGAAGGCGCTGAAGGACTACCACCTGCTGCCGGGGGTGCGCGGCGACCTGCTGGAACGGCTCGGACGCCGGGACGAGGCGCGGGCCGAGTTCGAGCGCGCCGCGTCCCTCACCCGCAACACCGCCGAACGGCGGGCGCTGCTGAAGCGCGCGGGGAGGCTGGGATGACGCGCCCGGACGTGCGGCCCGGCATGGGCCGGGAACGCGCGGGGTTTTAGATTGCCGGTATGAGCCTACGCGCGGTGACCACGATGACGGCCGCCAGCTGGATCGAGTCGGCGATCACGACGTTCGACTCCACGGTGGCGTCGCTGGTGCCGCGCGGCTTCGAGGCGTACGCGCGCGTCCTGCATCCGGCGACCGCGCCCGACGACTCCCCGGTGACGTGGGCGGAGATCGCGGCCTGGGCGGGGCGGGAGCTGGCGCCCACCAGCCGGTTCCGGGAGGTGTCGCGGCCCGAGCCCGACACGGTGACCGGCCCCGCGCCGTGGGACGGCGACCCGGAGGAGGGCGAGCTGCGGCCGGAGAGCCTGCGCGCGCTGCTGGACGTGCTCGCCGGGCACACCGCCACGACGCGGACGTGCTGGTTCTGCCTGTGGGACGGCTACGGCTGGATCGACGGCGCGGGCGTGGTGGTGTTCGCGTCGGCGGAGGCGGGGGCCCCGCCGCGGCTCCCGGCCCGGATGCCGGCCGCGTTCACGCCGGAGGTGCTGAAGGGGCCGCGCGTGGAGCTGCCGCACCGCGACTACCTGCTGCTGGCCGGGCCGCTGGCGAGCGCGGCCGACATCGGGCACCGGGTGTTCGGCTCGTTCTTCCCGCAGTCGCCGAACCTGTTCTGGCCCGGCGACCGGGCCTGGTGCGCGGCGACCGACATCGACCTCGACTCCACCTACGTGGGCGGCTCGGCGGCGCTGGTCGCGGCGCTGGTGGAGGACCCGCGCCTGGAGGCGCTGCCGGTCGGCGCGGACGACCCGATCGGCTGAACGCGGCGTCCCGGACGGCGCACGGCCCGGGCGGGGGCTGTGGGAGGAGCCCGCCCGGGCCGTGCTCTTCAGGGAGGCCGGATCAGCAGTTGCCCTTGGCGGGCTTGCCCTCGAAGCGCTCGCCGAGGAAGTCGGTCACGTCCCCCGCCGCGCCCCAGTCGGTGGACAGGTGCTCGGTCGGGTAGCTGTTCTTCCAGGTGGTGTTGATGCCCGCCTTGCAGTAGGCGGCGCGGGTGGCGTCCTCGGTCTCGTGCGGGATGATCTCCTCCAGCCAGCCGCGGTACTGGAAGACCGGGAAGCCGATCTTGTACTGGGCCGCGGAGCCCGGGGTGCCGATGTTGACGCCCAGCTTCTGCCGGTCCACGATCTCGCCCCAGCTCACGCCGTCGGGCCCCTTGAGCGCGTAGATCTGCTCCAGGGTCAGCTTCTGCTTGGAGAAGTTCTCGACCCGCGCGCCGAGGAACACCGCGAGCGTGCCGTACAGGCAGTTGCTCCTGACGTCCGCGACGGCCTTCTTGCCCTGCTCGTTCATCAGCTCGTTGAACGGCATCTCTGGGTAGGCGGCGCTGAGGCCCACCAGCGCGTCGGCCAGGAACCCGGCGAACAGGCTGCCGTTCAGCGCCTTGGCGGTGATCTTCAGGTCGCCGGGCACGCCGCCGGCGGCCGCGCCGACCACGTTCAGCTCGGGCGCGTAGGAGGAGGCGAGCTGCGCGCCCCACAGGGAGGCCGCGCCGCCCTCGGAGTAGCCGGAGATGCCGACCTTGCCGTCGGCCTTGAGGGAGCCGCCGGGGATCTGCCGGGAGGTGCGCACGATGTCGAGCAGCGCGTGCCCGGCGTTGGCGCCGACCATGTAGGTGTGCACCTGGCCCTGGAGGTAGCCGACGCCGTCGGTGGCGGCGACCGCGTACCCGGCCTTGAGGAACAGCCCGAGGTTGGCGCCCTCGTACATGTCCACGTACTGGCCGGCGAGCTGCTTGGAGAAGGCGCACTGCGGGCCGGAGCCGAGGGTGCCGGGGTTGAAGGCGACGGTGGGCCGCGAGCCGCCCTTGGTCCAGGGCGCGGTGGGGATCGCGACCGTGCCGCTCACCACGTTCTTGGCGCCCTTGACGTCGGTGGAGACGTAGCGGACCTTCCACGCCTTCATCGGGATGTCGCCGGGGATGTTGGACAGCTTCACCTCGCGGCAGCTCAGCAGGTCGCCGGGGTTGCCGGTGACGGCCGCGGGCGCGGCGTAGATGTCGCCGTCGGCGGCGGTGCACCCCGGGGGCGCTGCCGCCGACGCCTGCGGCACCGCGGCCGCGGCGGGCGCGACGAGCGCGGCGCCGGCGGCCAGGGTGGAGAGCAGAGCACGAATTTTCATCGCCACTCCTGGGGTGGGGGTGAAAGTGAACGCTGACGACTTTCACCCACCTCAGTGGCGGACAGAATGCACTCTCCCCACACAAGCGCGACCGCTTTTAGCAACTCGATCACAAGGCGGCGGCAACGCCCGTGGTGGGGCGGCCGCCCGGCCTAGCCGGAGGTCGCGCCGTCGGCCGCGGCCAGCAGCCCCTCGGCGACCTCCAGGAGGGCGGCGCGCTTCTCCTCGGCCCCGCCTTCGAGGCCCTCCAGCGCGAAGGTGCCGAAGTAGACGGCGAACAGCGCGCTCATCGTGCGGACCTGCCCACGGACGTCGGCGCCGGGCGGGGTGAGCAGCTCGCCCAGCGACCTCATCCGCTCCTGGGAGCGCTCGGCGCCGCCCATGCCGCGCAGCGCCGCCTGGTTCTCGTGCAGGAAGCGGAAGGTGGGGGCGCCTGCGGTGAGCGCCTCGTTCAGCCGGCGCACGATCGCGCGGCGGGTCTCCAGGGTGGGCGGCCGCTCGCGGGCCCAGGCGATCAGCTCCTCGACCGGCCGGGCCGACTCCTCGACCAGCGCGGTGACGATCTCCTCCTTGCTCTTGAAGTGGTAGTAGAGCGCGGCCTTGGTGACGTCGAGGCGTTCGGCGATCTCCCGCAGCGAGGTCTGGTCGTAGCCGCGGTCGAGGAACAGGTCGAGGGCGGCCCGCTGGATGCGCTCGCGGGTGTCCTTGCGGCGGGTCTGAGCCATGCGGCGCCTCCTCGGGTCGAGGCTCCCTAACTTACTTGACGCCCGGCTAGTTAGCGAGCTAGCGTCCCGTTCCGGCCTGGTAACTAGCCGGGCGGCAAGTAAGCAGAGCGGAGAACGACCATGTCCGAGGCGGCTCCCCCCGCGCCCCCGCCCCCCGAGCCCGCGCCGCGCAACCTGTACCTGGTGGTCGGCTCGGTGCTGGTCGCGATGCTGCTGGCGTCGCTGGACAACCTGATCCTGGGCACCGCGATGCCGAGCATCGTCGCCGACCTCGGCGGGCTGGACCAGCTCACCTGGGTGGTCACCGCCTACACCCTCGCCACCGCCGTCTCGACCCCGGTGTGGGGCAAGGTCGGCGACCTGTACGGGCACAAGGGCGCCTTCCTCGCCTGCATCGCGATCTTCCTGGCGGGCTCGGCGCTGGCCGGGGCCGCGCAGTCGATGGCGCAGCTCATCGCCTTCCGGGCCGTGCAGGGCGTGGGCGGCGGCGGGCTGATGGTGGGCGCGCTCGCCATCATCACCAGCCTGGTCCCGGTGCGGCGGCAGGGCCGCTTCCAGGGCATGATCGCGGCGGCGATGGGCGTGGCGATGCTGGCCGGGCCCCCGGCCGGCGGCCTGATCACCGACCACCTGGGCTGGCGCTGGTGCTTCTACGTGAACCTGCCGCTCGGCGCGCTGGCGCTGGTGCTGGTCACGCTGGTGCTGCGGCTGCCCCGGCGCCGCTCGCGGGCCCGGATCGACTACGCGGGCGTGCTGACGCTGACGGGGGCCATCACCGCGGTGGTGCTGGCCGGGACGTGGGGCGGGCGCGAGCACGCGTGGACCTCGCCGACGATCCTGGGGCTGGGCGCGCTGGCCGTGGCGGCGACGGCGGCGTTCCTGGCGGCCGAACGGCGCGCGGCCGAGCCGCTGCTGCCGCTGCGCCTGTTCCGCGACCGGAACTTCTCGCTGGCGACACTGATCGGGTTCCTGCTGGGGTTCGCGATGTTCGCGGGCATGACGTTCCTGCCGGTGTTCCAGCAGACGGTGCAGGGCGCGTCGGCGACCGACGCGGGCCTGCTGGGGCTGCCGCTGTCGGCGGCGATGGTCCTGGTGAACATGGTCGCGGGGCCGTTCATCACGCGGACCGGCCGCTACAAGCCGGTCATCGTCGCGGGCGGCGCGCTGGTCACGGTCGGGCTGCTGCTGATGGGCCGGATGGACACCGGGACGCCGCCAGCACTGACCGGGGTCTACATGGCGGTGCTAGGGCTGGGCGTCGGCTGCCTTATGCAGAGCACGCTGATCCTCTCGTTGCAGAGCGTGGAGCCGCAGGACATCGGCGTGGGCGCGTCCACCGCGACGCTCTCGCGGACCATCGGCGGCTCCCTCGGGGTGTCGGCGGCGGGCGTGCTGTTCGCCGACCGGGTGCGCGAGGTGCTGGCCGAGCGCGGCGCGGCCTCGGCCGCCGGGGGCGGGTCCGCGCAACTGGACGCGGCGAGCCTGGCCCGGCTGCCGGAGGGTGTGCGGGACGCCTACGAGCACGCGGTCGCGGGCGGCACCGGGATGGCGTTCCTGCTGGCGGGGGCGGTGGGCGCGGTGGCGTTCGCGGCGGCGTGGCTCGTGCGGCAAGCACCCCTGCGCGACCACACCGTCCCGGCGGCTGAGCCAGAGCCCGAAAAGGCCGCGCTGTGAGCGGCCACGTCCGTCAGGCGGCGGCGTGCACCGGCGGAACGCGATGCGCCCACGGCAGGGCCTCCTCCAGGCGTGCCGCCACTCGGAAGAGCGTGTCCTCGCGCCCGTAAGGAGCGACGAGTTGCACGCCCACCGGGAGGCCGGTCGCCGTCTGGCCGAGCGGGAGGCTCATCGCGGGCTGGCCCGTCGCGTTGAACAGCATCGTGAACGGGCCGAACGCGAAGATGCCCTCCAGCCATCCCCGCACCGTCTGCTGGGGGTCGTCGTAGCGGAACGTCCCGTGCGGGCGCGGCGGCAGCGCGAGCGTCGGCGTGACCAGCAGGTCGTGCCCGGTGAAGAACGCCCCCACCGCGCGCGACAGCCCGTTCTGCACCCCGAAACCGACCACCAGGTCGAGCGCGCTGCGCCCCCGCACCTCCTCCACCACCTTCCGCGACACCGCCTCCAACCGTGACGGCGTCTCCGGCGGGCCGAACAGGAGGAACGGCGCGGCCACGTCCACCAACTGCACCCGGGCCGCCTCCACTATCGCCTCGCCCGAGACCTCCGGAGACGCCTCGGCCACACGGTGCCCCATCTCCTCCAGCAGGCGCGCGACCCGGCCGGTGACGGCCGCGACCTCCGGATCCACCGGCACGCCCGACCAGGCCCGGGTGGTGACGGCGATCCTCAGCGTCCCCGGGTCGGCGGACACCTCCGTCGCGTAGGGCCGCAGCGGCGGCGGCGCGGTGTACTTGTCCCCGACCCCCGGGCCCTGCACGAGGTCCAGCAGGTGCGCGGTGTCCCGGACGCTCCTGGTCAGCGCGAACTCGCAGACCATCCCGAACCCGTGCTCCCCCGCGCCCGGCCCGTACGGGACGCGCCCCCGGCTCGGCTTGAGCCCGACCAGCCCGCACGCCGACGCCGGGACGCGCAGCGACCCGGCCCCGTCCCCGCCGTGCGCGACCGGCACCGCCCCCGCCGCCACCAGCGCCGCCGCCCCGCCGCTCGATCCGCCGGGTCCGAGGCCGAGGTCCCAGGGGTTGCGGGTCACGCCGTACCGGGCGGACTCGGTGGCGAAGGAGATCCCCATCTCCGGCATCGCGGTGACGCCGAGCGCGGCGAGCCCGGCGGCGCGGAAGCGGCGCATCAGGTCGGTGTCGCACGGCGCGACGACGCCCTCGATCGCGCGGCTGCCGACGTGGAACGGCACCCCTTCGGCGACCGGCCCGATGTCCTTGATCAGGAACGGCACCCCGCCCAGCGCGCCGCCGCCGTCATGCGCGAGCGCCTGCGGGAACGGCGGCCCGGCCAGCCCGTTGAGGCGCGGTTCCACCCTCTCCAGCGCCCGCCGCGCGGCGTCCTCGGCCTCGGCGGCGGTCACCTCGCCCTTGACGATCAGCCCGCGCAGGCCGACGGCGTCGTGCTGCGCGTACTCGTGCGGCTCCATGCGCGCCCCTGAGGCCCGTGCCGAGCGCCCACCTCGGGCCGCCCCTTGGCGCCACGGGCCGTCCGTAGCCGAGTGTCGGACGCCTCCGCGCCCGCGTCCACCGGATTACGGCCCGCGCGTCAGGTACTCGTGCAGGCGGCGCGCCTCCACCAGCATGTTCGCCGTCCCCTTGCGCGCCGCCAGCTCCGCCACCGCCGGCAGCTCCCCCCGGGCCCCGCTCCACCGGGCGGTCAGCACGCCGAGGGCGACGAGCCTGGCGAACGCCGCCACCGGCCGTTCCCCCCGCGCCGGTGCCAGGTCCGCCAGCATCACGGCGACCGTCTCCCAGACGGGGCCGTGCCCGCCCCGGCGCGCGAGGCGTTCCAAGGCCGCCACTGAACGCGCCAGGCTGATCGCGCCGTCCCGCACGCGGCGGGAGAGCGCATGCCCGAGCGCCTCGGCGGGCAGGTCGCCCCGCGCCGCCAGGATCTCCAAGGCGTCCTCGGCGCGCTGCCGGTCGCCCAGCTCGGCGGCCGCGCACCAGGCCAGCAGCCCGCCCCACGGCCCGTCCCCCGGCAGCAGCCCGGCCAGCCGGACGGGGTCGGGACGGTCGAGGGGGTGGGCGTCGTGGGGGCGGCCGACCAGGTAGGCGGCCAGCGCCTCCGGATGGGACGGCAGCACGTACGGCCAGGCGTGCCGGTTCGGCCCTTGGTCCTCGCCCGGGTGCCACTGCGGCGTGCGGAAGATCGCGTCGATGAGGGGCAGGCCGGTCGGCCGGGCGCGCAGCGTGAAGCCGGGCCGCCCGTGCTCGTCGAACGACACGCCGACCTCGGCCCTGAGCGGGTCGGCGAGCCACCGCGCGGCGACCTGCGCGGCGGTCAGGGACAGGGCCGAGGCGCGCCGGGCGGCGTGGAGGTCCCCTTCGGCGGGCAGGCGCAGCAGCGCCTGCTGGAGGTCGGCCGGGTAGGGCTCGATGCCGGCGGCCTGGTGCGCGGCCAGCCGCCCGACCAGGACGGCCGGGTCGAGGCGGCCCGTGGGCTCGGTCGGCGTGGCCAGCAGGACGGGCGGGACGAAGCCGGTCTCCAGTCCCCTGCCCAGCTCCGCGCACCTGTGCAGCCACAGCCGGTCGATCGCCGACACCCGGTGCTCGCCGGGCATCCGGTCGAGGAGGGCGGCCCCGCCGTCGGCGGGCGGGCCGGACGCGGGCGGCCGGAAAGAGCCGACGGGGCGGGGCACGTCGTAGAAGCCCGAGGCGGGGGGACGGTAGGGCTCGATGGCGAAGCCGAGCAGCCGCCGGGACGCCGCGAGCAGCCACTCGCGGTCGTTCCGCCACTCCTCCGAACCGTCCGCCCACCGCCCGAACCCGGTCCGGAACACCGGCTCCAGCACGGCCGCGAAACCGTCCCGGTCGTCGTGCGCCAGCCGCACGAATCCCGCCATGAGCTGCTCGGTCATCGACCAGGACGGCCGCTCCAGCGTGATCAGGTGCGCGAACCCGGCGGCCGTGGCGATCGGCGGGTAGAGCGGGACCGGCTCGACGACCGGCGCGGCCAGCCGCCCCGGCGCCCCCGGCTCCTCGGCCTCGGCCACGTCGCCGCCGAAGCGGGCCGCGAGCTGCGCGCCCAGCTCGGCCGGGAGCAGCGGTACGGCCGCGCGCAGCCCGTCCTCGGCCTCGGCCCCCAGCCCCTCCGGCAGCCTGAGCGCGACCCGGACGGCCTGGCGCCGCACGGCGGGCGAGGCGTTCCCGAACGCCCGCGCCAGGATCACCGCGCACTCGGCGGCGCGCTCCGGATGCCGCTTGACGGTGTGGTCCAGCCAGCTCAGTCCCGCCTTGGCCGGCCCCGCCTCCCGCCTCGACAGCACCGCGTCCAGCGCCCGCACGACCTGCGCCGCCTCCAGGTCGCCGTGCCGCCGGAGCAGGCCGAGCACGTGCCCGGCGACCCGGCCGGAGGCGGAGGGCAGCATCTCCAGGTAGTCGCGCGCGTGCCGGGGCACGTCCTCGGCGGTCTCCAGCCGCTGGTGCAGCTTGAGGAAGAACCACGGCTCGGTGGGGGCGCCGCCGCACCGCAGCAGCCGCCGCACGCAGCCGTCCAGCAGCGCCTCCCGCTCCACCGCGCCCTGCTCCACCAGGTCGGCCAGCACGTCCAGCCGGCCTTCCCGCAGGTAGAGCCACTGGCCCGCGCCGGCGGCCTCGAACAGGCGCGGCAGCAGGTGCGGCAGCAGCGGGTCGTCGGCGCGCCAGGGGCCCTCCGACGACCAGGCGATGACCAGCGGGTCGTGCTCGGGCGGCGTGGTCCCGGTCCTCCTGAGCAGGGCCAGCACCAGGTCGCGGCCGCGGTGGTCGGGGCCGCGCAGGTGGAGCGCGGTGCGCCGCGCCAGGTCCGCGAGCCAGGCGGCGGGCCGGTCCTCCCACAGGCCGAGCAGCCGCTCGGTGTCGCGGTGCCACCGCCGGGACGGGTTGAGGTCGCGGCGGTTGAGCCAGGCCGCGACGGCCGCCGAGCCCGCGATCGTCCCCGCGCCCGCCGCCCGGAACGGCTCGACGTAGCCGTCGAAGGAGGCCCAGGGGTCCAGCCGCGCGCGCACCGCCCTGAGGTGGCCGGGCAGTTCGCGGGCGACCTCGCGGCGGCCCGCCTCGTCGAGGGCGCGCACGGCCTCGGCCACCGGGTCGGGGGACATGCCGTCGATGAGCGCGCGGACCTTGCCCCATGCCATGGTCGGGCCTCCCGGTGGACGATCTCCGCAACGGGATCATGGTCACACGGGGCACCGACGGAATGCCCGGCGAACGGCGTGCAACCCGGGAGGGGCCATCGGGATAGAGGGGATGTCATCACCTTCCCCCGGAGGTACGCCCCCATGAAGGGACACACCGGTCCATGGCCATGGCAAGAGCGGTGAGCCGCTCCCTGGAGGAACTGGACGACGCCCGTATCGTCGCCGCCTCCCTGGACGACCCCGAGGCGTTCGGCGAGCTGTTCCGGCGGCACGCGCCCCGGTTGCACGCCTACATCAAGCGGCGGCTCGGCCCGAGCCTCGCCGACGACCTGGTGGCCGAGACGTTCTCGATCGCGTTCCGGCAGCGGGCGCGGTTCGACGGGCGGGCCGAGTTCGGCGCGTGGCTGTGGGGCATCGCCAGCAACACCGTCGCCAAGCACCACCGGCACGAGACCCGCATGTACCGGGCGTTCGCCCGGACCGGCGCGGACCCCGCCGAGGACGGCGTCGCCGACCTGGCCAGCGGCCGCGCGGCGGCGGCCGCGCTCGGCCCGCGCCTGGCCAGGGCCCTGGCGTCGCTGAGCGCGGTGGACCGCAACGCGCTGCTGCTGCTGGCGTGGGGCGAGCTGTCCCAGACCGAGATCGCGGCGGTCCTCGGCCTGCCCGTCGGCACCGTCAAGTCCAAGATCCACCGGGCCCGGACCAAGCTCCGCAAGGCCCTTCCCCAGGAGGAGCACGATGGATGAGCTGGACGCCCTTCGGCAGGTGCGCACGAACCTCGCCCAGGAGGAGAACCCGGACCACATCGCCCTGCGCACCGGCTGGCGTCCCGACGGCACCGGCCCCGTCCCCCGCCGCGCGCCGCGCCGCCGGTTCGGTCTCAAGCTCCCGCTGGCGGGCGCCGCGGCCGTGACCGCCGTGGCGGCGGGCGCGGTGGCGGTGGTGTCCCTGCCCTCCGACGACCGGGCGCCCGCCCCGGGGCGGGCCGACGCCGGGACCGACCTGCGGGTGCTCGACCGCGGCGACGTCCTGCTCGTCGCCGCCGACAACGCGCAGAAGGCCACGGCCCAGGGCAGGTACTGGCTCACCCAGCGCGTCTCCGCCGACGTCTTCACGATCGGCAAGCGCCGGGCCGACCACTACAAGGTCGAATACCGGCAGCGCTACCGGTCCTGGGTCGGCGTGGACGGCTACAACGCCGTCGCCCACGACGATCTGCCCGGCCGCCCGGTGACGCCCCAGGACGAGGCCCGCTGGCGGGCGGCGGGCTCGCCCGCGCGCCTCGACGGCGTGCCCAGCGCGGAAGGCCCGATCGTGTTGTTCATGCCGGGGTCCCGGTTCAGCAAGACGCCGCCGTGGCCCGGTCCCGACAAGGTCTGGAACTTTCACGGCCTGACGCTCCAGCAGGTCAAGGCGCTGCCGACCGAGCCGAAGGCGCTGGAGAACGTCCTGCTGGGCCTCAAGGGCGACTGGCGCGTCGCCGGGCGCGGCGACGGCAAGGACGAGCCGATGCGGGCCCTGCGCGGCGCCGAGCGCGTCCGCGCGCTGAGCGAGACGGCGGGCGAGCTGCTGTCGAACGCCCCCGCCCCGCCGAAGGTGCGCGCGGCGGCGTTCCGGATGATGGCCGCGCTGCCCGGCGTCAAGGCCGAGGGGCGCGGCACCGACCCGCTGGGCCGCCCCGGCGCGGTGGTCACCCTGCCGGTCGACTCGATCAACGAGCTCGGCCTGTACACCGTGAACAAGCAGCTCGGCACCTACCGCCGCCAGTGGGTCATCGACCCGGCGCGCGGCCTGCTGCTGGCGATCCGCAACGTCGTCGCCACCCCGCCGCACGGCTCCCGGAAGATGCCCCCGGGGGACGACGGCAAGCCGCGCAAGCTGACGGTGGCCGACATGCCCGACCGGTTCCACAAACGGGGCGAGGTGGCCTCGTACGAGGTCTTCGAGAAGACCGAGTGGACGAACGCCAAGCCGCACTAGCCCCTCCGCTCCGCCCGGCGGCCGTGGACCGCCGGGCGGAGCGGCCGTCAGGACTCGGGGGTCAGGTACTCCAGCGGCAGGGGCTGCGCGGGGGCGTCCACCGTCAGCGTCTCGGGGCCGCTGCACAGCCCCTGCTCGACGTGCGCGCGCAGCGCGTTGTCGATCGGGTGCGCGATCGGGCGCCCGGCCGCGTCCAGCCGCTGGTACTTGGTGAGGTTCCAGCCCACCGCGATCTGGCGGGTGCCGTCGGCGCTGGTCAGCGTGCGCGTGCCCGCGCCGAAGACGGTGCCGTCGTGGCCCCAGAACGTGCCGCACGGCAGGTCCATGGAGACCAGGCCGAGGCCGTAGCGGACGGCCGGGTCGCCCTGCGCGGGGACCGTGCGGCGCATCTCGGCGAGGCTCGCGGCCGTCACCAGGCCGCCGGTGAACAGGGCCCGGTAGAAGCGCGTCAGGTCGTCGGTGGTGGACACCAGCGCCCCGGCCGTCCACGCGTACGACATGTCGAAGGTGCTGTAGTCGCGCGGCGGCCGGGCGCGCCGGTGCAGCGACTCGAACATGCCCGAGTGCGGCCCCTTGATCTCGGGCCCGGTCGGGAAGGCGGTGTGCCGCAGCCCCGCGCGCCGGATCACGTTGCGGGCGATGTAGTCCTCGGCGCGCATGCCGGAGACCTTCTCCAGCAGCAGCCCGGCGATCAGGTCGTTGGTGCCGGCGTGCGCGGGGCCGCTGCCGGGCGGGGCGGCCTGCGGGCCGTTGACGGCCTCGGAGATCAGGGTGCGCACCGGGTGGCGCCACCGGCGGCGCTCGTCCAGGCTGCGCGTGGACCGTTCCGCCAGCGACGGGAACGCGACGGCCAGCTGGTCGGCGATGCCGCTGGTGTGGTTGAGCAGCATCCGCACGGTGATCTGGTGGCCGCGCTCGCCGGACACCACGTCCGGCAGGTGGGCCGCGATCGGGTCGTCCAGGCGCAGCCTGCCCTGCTCGACCTGCTGCATCAGCGCGGTCGCGGTGAAGGTGGCGGTGACCGCGCCGATCCGGTGCCGCATCCCCGGCGCGACGGGGCGGCGGGTGCGCGGGTCGGCGACGCCGGAGGCGCCCTCCCACCGCTCGTCGCCGGCGCGGACCGTGGAGTACAGCCCGTACATGCCCGCCGCGCGGGTGGCGTTCAGCGTCGCGCGCAGCCGGGCGGCGTCGAGCGCGGGCACGGGCCGCGGGGCGCTCTCGGGGTTCTGCGCGGAGGCGGCGGACGGCGCGAGGGCGGACGGCGCGAGGGCGGCCGGGAGGAACAGCGCCGCCGCCATCGCGAGGCGTCCGAACCGGCTCGCGCCCATCACGCAACTCCCCCGCCGTGTCGTCCCACGGGTCATGCCCGCTTCGACCTTCATTGTCCACGCCGGGCCCCCGGCGCGGCAGCCGTTCGGGCCGCCGCGCTCTGGGATGTTGATCACGCTCGGAAGCCGCCAGGAGACCGCCTCCACGCCCCTGACCTGCGAAACCTGCCCGGCGCGTCAGTGCGCGCCGGGCAGGCGGTCATACGATTGTGACCTTGTCGATCAGCGGTGCGGCCGGGCCGCGCCGGTCACGCCAGCAGATCGGCCAGCGCGCGGCGGCTGCCGGGGCGGCGCAGCTTGCTCATCCCCTTCGCCTCGATCTGCCGGATGCGCTCGCGCGTGACGCCGAACGCGCGGCCCACCTCGTCCAGCGTCTTCGGCTCGCCGGTGCCCAGCCCGAACCGCAGCGCGATCACGTCGGCCTCGCGCTCGGTCAGCTCCCGGTCCATCACCCGGTCCAGCTGGCCGCGCAGCAGCGAGGAGGCGACCGCGTCGGCCGGGTCGGGGGCGTCGGTGTCCTCGATCAGGTCGCCGAACTCGCCGCCGTCGCCGTCCTCGCCGATCCGGACGTGCAGCGACACCGGCTCGCGCGCCTGGCGCTGCAGCCGCTCGACCTTCTGCGGCGCGAGGTCGAGCGCGGCGGCCAGCTCGGCGGTGGTCGGCTCGCGGCCGAGCTCGGCCACCAACTGCCGGCGGCGGACGTTCATGCGGCTGACGACCTCGGCGACGTGGGCGGGCAGCCGGATCGTGCGGCCCTGGTCGGCCAGCGCCCGCGACAGCGCCTGCCTGATCCACCACACGGCGTAGGTGGAGAACTTCAGGCCCCGGCGGTGCTCGAACTTCTCCACGGCGCGGATCAGCCCGAGGTTGCCCTCCTGCACCAGGTCGGTCAGCGGCAGGCCGCGCCCGGCGTACCGCTTGGCCTGGAAGACCACCAGCCGCAGGTTGGCGCGGACCATGTGCTCCTTGGCCGCCGCGCCGTCGGCGGCGATCTCGGCGAGGTCGGCGCGCTCCTCGGCGCTCAGCCCGGCGCGCTCGTCCAGGCGTTCGCGCGCGAACAGCCCGGCCTCGATGCGCACGGCCAGATCCACTTCCTGCTCGGCCGTCAGCAGAGGTGTACGGCCGATCTGAACGAGGTAGTCCTTCATGGGGTCGGCGGACGGGGCGGCGGGGGTCGTGGCGCGCAGGTTCAGAGGTCCTCCTCGTTGGTGTGCGACCTAAACTTATGACCGACCTAGCAATATGTCAACACTAATTTTAGGTCGAACCTGTGGCACACTGGCGCCATGACCGAGACCAGACCGGGCCTGCGCGCGCTCAAGAAGGCCCAGACCAGGGAGAACATCTCCCACCAGGCCACCCGGCTGTTCCTGGAGCGGGGCTTCGACAAGGTGACGATCGCCGACGTCGCGGCGGCCGCCCAGGTCGCCAAGATGACGGTGACCAACTACTTCCCGCGCAAGGAGGACCTGGCCCTCGACCTGCACGAGGCGTTCGTGGCGTCGCTGGCGGCGACCGTGCGCGGGCGGGCGGCGGGCGAGTCGGCGCTGGCGGCGCTGCGCCGGGCCTTCCTGGCGTCGGCGGCCGCGCACGACCCGGTGATCGGGTTCTCCGGCGAGCCGTTCGCCCGCATGATCACCGAGAGCCCGGCGCTGGTGGCGCGGCTGCGCGAGTTCCACGAGGAGCGCGAGGGCGCGCTGGCCGCCGCGCTCGCCGAGGAGACCGGGGCCGGGCCGCACGACGTGCTGCCCCGGCTGGCGGCCGCCCAGCTCGGCGGCGCGCACCGGGTGCTGTTCAACGAGACCGTGCGCCGCACGCTGGACGGCCAGGGCAATGAGGAGATCGCCGCCGCCCTCGCCGAGGACGGGGCGGCGGCGTTCGACCTGCTGGAGCCCGCGCTGGGCGGCTACGCCGTCAGGGCGTGACCGCCCGGCGCGCTAGGAGATCGTCAGCAGCAGGTCCCCGGCCTGCACCGGCGTCGCGGCCGGGACCGCGAGGCGCGTCACCGTCCCGGCGACCGGCGCGGTGATCGACGCCTCCATCTTCATCGCCTCGATGGTCGCGACCACGTCCCCGGCGGCCACCGTGTCGCCCTTGGCCACCCGCAGCGTCACCGAGCCGTCGAACGGCGCGGCGACCTGGCCCGGGTCTGCCGGGTCGGCGCGCTCCACCGGCGGCGCGTCCGACGCCACCGCCCGGTCGCGGACCGACAGCGTGCGGAGCTGGCCGTTCACCGTGCAGATGACCTGCCGCACGCCCGCCTCGTCCACGTCGCCGACCGCCTCCAGCCCGGCCAGCACGCGCACGCCCGGCTCCAGGTCGAACGACACCTCCCGCCCGGCGCGCAGGCCGTACAGGAACGGGCCGGTCGGCAGCACCGACAGGTCGCCGTAGGCGGCGCGGGTCTCGCGGTACTCCTTGGCCGGGCCCGGGAACAGCAGCCGGTCCAGCGTCTGGCGGACCTCCGGCCCGGCCAGCGCCTTCTCCTCGTCGCCGGTCAGCTCCGCGCGCGGCGGCGTGTACCCGCGCGCGCCCAGCGCCCGGGTGCGGAACGGCTCGGGCCAGCCGCCGGGCGGGTCGCCCAGCTCGCCGGCCAGGAACCCGATCACGCTGTCGGGGATGTCGTAGCCGCCGGGGTCGGCGGCGAACGCCTCCGGGTCGGCCCCGGCCGCCACCAGGTGCAGCGCCAGGTCGCCCACGACCTTGCTGGACGGGGTGACCTTCACCAGGCGGCCCAGCATCCGGTCGGCCGCCGCGTACAGCCGCTCGATCTCCTCGAACCGGTCGCCCAGGCCGAGCGCGACCGCCTGCTGCCGCAGGTTGGACAGCTGGCCGCCGGGGATCTCGTGGTCGTAGACGCGGCCGGTCGGCGCGGGCAGCCCCATCTCGAACGGCGCGTACAGCCGCCGCACCGCCTCCCAGTACGGCTCCATCGCGGTGAGGGAGTCCAGGTCCAGGCCGGTGGCGCGGTCGGTGAAGTCGGTGTGCGCCACGATCGCCTGCAGCGGCGGCTGGCTGGTGGTGCCCGACAGCGGCGCGGCCGCGCCGTCCACCGCGTCCACGCCCGCCTCGATCGCGGCGAGGTAGGTGGCGAGCTGGCCGCCCGCGGTGTCGTGGGTGTGCAGGTGGACCGGCAGGTCGAAGCGCTCGCGCAGCGCCGACACCAGCGTGCGCGCGGCGGGCGCGCGCAGCAGGCCCGCCATGTCCTTGACGCACAGCACGTGCACGCCCGCGTCCACGAGCTGCTCGGCGAGGCGCAGGTAGTAGTCGAGCGTGTAGATCTTCTCGGCGGGCGAGGACAGGTCGCCGGTGTAGCAGAGGGTGCCCTCGACCAGCGCGTGCGTCTGCAGGACGGCCTCGATCGCGGGCCGCATCCGCTCGACGTCGTTCAGCGCGTCGAACACCCGGAAGATGTCCACGCCGGTGCGCGCCGCCTCGGTGACGAACGCGCGCGCGACCGAGTCGGGGTAGGGCGTGTAGCCCACGGTGTTGCGGCCGCGCAGCAGCATCTGGATGCACAGGTTGGGCGCGGCCTCGCGGATGGCGCCGAGCCGGTCCCACGGCGACTCGCCGAGGAAGCGCAGCGCCACGTCGTAGGTCGCGCCGCCCCACGCCTCCAGCGACAGCAGCTGCGGCGCGGTCTTGGCCAGGTACGGCGCGGCGTTCACCAGGTCGTAGGTGCGCACGCGCGTGGCCAGCAGCGACTGGTGGGCGTCGCGGAAGGTGGTGTCGGTGACGGCCAGGGCCTTCTGCGCGCGCAGCCTCTCGGCGAACGCCTTGGGCCCCAGCGCGAGCAACTGATCGCGCGAGCCTTCGGGGAACGGCCCGGCCACGTCCACCTGGGGCAGCTTGGTCGCCGGGTCGAGGTCGGTGGGGGCGTCGCCGTGCGGCTTGTTGACCGTGACGTCGGCCAGGTAGCGGACCAGGCGGGTCGCGCGGTCGCCGCTGGAGCGCGCGGTCAGCAGCTCGGGGTGGTCGGCGATGTAGGAGGTGGTGACGCCGCCCGCGATGAAGTCCGGCTCGTCCAGCAGCGCCTGGAGGAACGGGATGTTGCTGGCCACGCCCCGGATGCGGAACTCGGCGACCGCGCGCCGCGACCGCCGCACCGCCTCCTCGAAGGTGCGGCCGCGGGTGGTCAGCTTCACCACCAGCGAGTCGAAGTGCGGGGTGACCACGGCCCCGGCGTGGGCGGTGCCGGTGTCGAGGCGGACGCCCGCGCCGCCCGGGGAGCGGTAGGCGGAGATCTTGCCGGTGTCGGGGCGGAAGTCGTTGGCGGGGTCCTCGGTGGTGATCCGGCACTGCACCGCGAAACCCGACACGGTGACGTTCTCCTGGGAGACGCCGAGGTCGGCGAGCGTCTCGCCGCCGGCGATGCGCAGCTGGCTCTGCACGAGGTCGACGCCGGTGACCTCCTCGGTCACGGTGTGCTCGACCTGGATGCGCGGGTTCATCTCGATGAACACGTGCCGGCCCCGGTCGTCCACCAGGAACTCCACGGTCCCGGCGTTGACGTAGCCGATCTCGCGGGCGAACGCGACCGCGTCCGCGCACAGTCGGTCCACGATCGCGCGGTCCAGGCGCGGCGCGGGCGCGATCTCCACGACCTTCTGGTGGCGGCGCTGCACCGAGCAGTCGCGCTCGCGCAGGTGCACGGTGTACCCGGTCGCGTCGGCCAGCACCTGCACCTCGATGTGGCGGGGCCGGTCCACCGCCTGCTCCAGGAACACCGTCGGGTCGCCGAAGGCGCTCTCGGCCTCGCGGCGCGCGGTCGCCACGGCCGCCTCGAGGTCCTCGCGGCGGTCCACGCGGCGCAGGCCGCGCCCGCCGCCGCCCGCGGCCGCCTTCACGAACAGCGGGAACCCGATCTCGTCGGCGGCCGCCAGCTCCCGCCCCGGCTCCGGCGTGGCCGACCCGAGCACGGGCAGCCCGGCGCGGCGGGCCGCCGCCACCGCCTCGATCTTGTTGCCGGCCAGCCGCAGCACCGCGGCGGGCGGGCCGACGAAGGTCAGGCCGCTGCGCTCGCACGCCTCGGCCAGCTCGGGGCTCTCCGACAGGAACCCGTAGCCGGGGTAGACGGCGTCGGCGCCCACGCGCAGCGCGGTCGCCACGATGCCGTCCACGTCGAGGTAGGCGCGGACGGGGTGGCCGCGCTCGCCGATCTCGTAGGCCTCGTCGGCCTTCTGCCGGTGGAGGGAGAGGCGGTCCTCGTGGGCGTACACCGCCACGCTGGGGATGCCCAGCTCGTAGGCGGCGCGGAAGGCCCGTACGGCGATCTCGCCGCGGTTGGCGACGAGCAGCTTTCTGATCACGTTGTCACTCCCAGGAGACGGATCGATCGTCAGGGGCGGCAGGGCGTCACCGGCGACGGCCTCCCAGAGCTCAACGCTGAGCGCGCCCCAACATAACGCGGGGAATGTCGTCTTTACGAGTCGTATCTACCCAGGCAGCGGGCCCGCGACGGGCCCGGGCGCGGAAAAGCCGCCGGGTTCGCCGCGATGCGATGATCGGACGGAAGTTTCCCGCTCCGGCCTGGTTGATCGCTTTTCGCTACCCTCGACCCCAGGTGTCCCGAGAGATCACCCCTGGGGAGGGTCCTTGAGCGTCGGGCAGCCGCCGTCGGCGGCCGCGGAGGTCGTCCCCGGGAGGCGGCCTTGAGCTTCGGCCCCCCGTCCGTGGAGGCCGTGCAGCCGCTGGGCGAGGGCGAGCCGCGCTTCATCGGCGCCCACCGGCTGCTGGGCCGGCTCGGGCAGGGCGGCATGGGCGCGGTCTACCTCGGCGTGGACGACCGCGACCGGCGGGTCGCGGTCAAGGTCATCCGGCGCGAGCTGGGCATGGACGCGGCGTTCCGGCGGCGGTTCGAGAACGAGGTCGCCAGCGCGCGCCGGGTCGCCTCGTTCTGCACCGCGCGGGTGCTGGACCACGGCGAGGCCGACGGGCTGCCCTACATGGTCACCGAGTACATCGACGGCATCTCGCTCGGCGACCACCTCAAGGCGCACGGCGCGCTGGACCCCGGGCGGCTGCGCGGCCTGGCGGTCGGCATCGCCGGCGCGCTGGCCGCGATCCACGCCGTGCGGCTGGTGCACCGCGACCTCAAGCCCGGCAACGTGCTGCTGGCCGCCGACGGCCCCCGGGTGATCGACTTCGGCATCGCGCGGGCGCTGGACTCCACCGAGCAGCACACCCAGACCGGGTTCGTGGTCGGCAGCCCCGGCTGGATCGCGCCCGAGCAGGTCTTCGAGGGCCGGGTCGGCACCGCCGCCGACGTGTTCGCCTGGGGCACGCTGATCGCCTACGCGGCCACCGGCGGCGTCCACCCGTTCGGCACCGGCACGCTGATGCTGCTGGCCTCCCGCGCCCAGCAGCGCAAGCACGACCTGTCGGGGGTGCCGGACGGGCTGCGGCCGCTGGTGCACGCCGCGCTGGACCCCGACCCGGCCGCCCGGCCCGGCGCGGAGGACCTGCTGGTCGCGCTGGTGGGCAGCGACGACCCCGAGCACGCCGCCACCCAGGTGATCAACCGCGAGTGGGCGCTGGCGCCGCGGCGGCCCGAGCCCCCGGGCGCGGTTCCGGCCGTGGGTCCGGCCGTGGGTCCGAACACAGGTCCGAACACGGGTTTGGGCGCAGGTCCGGGCACGGGTTTGGGCGCAGGGCCGGCCATGGGACCGGGCATGGGTCCGGGCATGGCGTCCGGCAGGGGTCCCGGCATGGCGTCGGGCAGGGGCGTGGACGTGACCGTGGGCACGATCGCGCCGCCGGCCGCCTCGCCGACCGGCGCGTACCTGCGCCGCCGCTGGCCGCTGATCGCCGGGGCCGCGGCGCTGGCGGCGGTGGTCGGCGGCGGCGGGCTGGTCGCGTTCACCTCCGGGGACGACGGCGCGCCCGATCCCACCGGCACGACCGCCCTGCCCACGCCCTCCGCCCCCGCGAAGCCCGCCGCCAAGCCCGCCAAGCACGTGGCCAAGACGCCGTCCGCGTGCACCCTGGCGGGCCGCCCGCCGCCCGGCACGCAGGCCGCCGACACCAAGGAGGGCAGCGCCAGGACCCAGGAGCAGCAGGCGTTCTTCGCCGGGCAGGGCAGGCTCAGCGGCTGCCGGTGGAAGACCTCCGCCCTGCGCGGCACGCGCCGTGCCGTCACCGTCCACATGGTGGTGGCGACCCTCCCCGCGCCGAGCGGCATCGGCAGGACGCAGCAGAACTTCCAGAGCGGCCTGGCCAACCTGAAGGACCGGGAGACGATCGAGAGCGAGATCCAGACGTTCGGCGCCCCCGAGCCGCTCGCCGACCTGGGCGACGAGGCCGTGCTGGTGGAGGACCTGCTGGACACCCGCTCCACGCCCCCGGTGACCGAGGCCACCGTCCGGGTCCGCTACCGCAACGTGATGATCGAGGTCTCGGCCACCGAGCGGTCCCACGACACGCAGGGGACGCGGGCGGCCGTGCTCCAGCGGGCGGCCCGGATGCTGCGGGCCCTGCGGTCCTGACCGGTCCGCGCCGCGACGGCGGCTCAACGGCTCGGACGACGCCATAGGCTGTTCGCCCGGCTTTGCATCTGCTTGACGACCGTTCGGAGGAGGGATTACGCGGTGCGGCTGCCCGAGCACCTGGAACTGCTGATCACCGACGAACCGGTCTTCGACCTGTACGCCCACGGCCCCTGGCGGGTGCCCGACGGCCTGTACGACGAGATCCGCGCCCGGATCGACAAGCTGGTCGGAGATCCCCGCAGCGCCCGGCTGACCACCGACCAGCACGCGCTGCTCACCCCGCCCGCGCCGCTGGTGATCGGTGACCTGGTCGTGCTGGTGGACTTCCTGTGCGGCGCGTCGGCGATCAACGCCGGGACCCACTCGCTGCTGCAGTTCCAGCTGTTCAACCGCTACCGGCGCGAGCCCGGCGAGCCGCTGCGGCCGCTGCTGGGCTGGGGCGTCACGACCGGCGCGTTCCGGCCGCTGGAGTGGCTGGAGGAGGCCGACGACCAGGGCGTCGCGCTGGCCCTGGCCCGCGAGGCGCTGGACGTCCTGGAGGGCCTGGAGCCGCTGGAGCGGCGGCGGCAGGCGCTGATCAGGCTGTTCGACGACCCGCCGCCCGCGCTGGACATCAACGCGCCCCTGGAGGAGCAGCGCAGGCTCTGGGTCGCGCACGCCTCCGACGAGATCCTGGCCGACCTGCCGGAGCTCGCCGGGCCCGTCGGCTACCTGGAATGGGTGTGCCAGGGGCTGCTGCCCGTCCACGAGCGCCTCACCCAGGTCGCCCCGTACGACGAGGGCACCGCCGAGCTGCTGCTGCACCTGGTCGCGCAGAGCGGCCTGACGCAGCTGCCCGCCGAGCTGGGCGCGGTGGTCCCCGAGGAGCTCTACGGCGAGCTGCTGGAACGCTTCCCGGCCGTGCGCGCCGCGTTCGAGCCGCACGCCTGGTACGAGAAGACCCGCTTCTGGCTGGCCCGCGCGCTGGCCGCCGGCGAGGCCGACGCGTGCCGGGCGTGGCTGGACATGTCGATGCGGCTGACCGGCGCGATCCAGGGCTTCCCGGACGAGGCGAAGTTCCCCGAGCCCGAGTGGATTCCAGTAGGCGACTTCCAGGCCGACCTGCGGCGGCTGTTCACCCCGCGCCGCACCCCCGCCAACCCCCTGGCGGACACGGCCAAGAGCACCCCGCGCCCCCGGCGGCCGCGCCGCCCCGAGCCCGGCGCCGAGCTGGTCGGCCAGCCCGAGCTGACCGCCGCCCTGGCCGAGATCGCGCGCCGCCCCGGCCGGCCGGTCCGGCTGATGATCGTCGGCCCGGACGGCACCGGCAAGCGCGACGCCGCCCAGGAGGTCGCCCGCCTGCTGGAGGACCAGCTGATCAGCGGCCCCACGCTGTGGCTGTCGGACACCTTCTTCGCGGGCAAGGACGTGGCCGCCGCGACCCTGCACCTGTACGCCGACGCGCGCGACTCGGTCGGGCACCGCCTCATGGTGATCGACGGCCTGGACGCGATCTCGCACGACCCGCGCAGCGGCGAGGCCGTCCTGGAGGAGCTGCACCGCGCCCTGGACGTGCAGAACGACCTGCACGTGGTGGCCCTGTGCGAGCCGGGCGGCGACGAGCGCGTCCGCGAGGTGAACCCGGGCCTGGCGCTGCACTTCGAGATCGCGCGCACGCACCCGTTCGCCCCGGCCGACCACGCCGAGCTGTTCGCGCGCGCCCTGCACAAGCGGGGCGCCCGCGCGCACAAGCACGCCCTCACGGCCGCGGGCCGCGTCCTGGCCGCCGCGCCCCCGGTCCGCAACCTGCGCAACGCGCGCCTGGCGCAGCGCTTCGCCGACGAGGTCCTCGAAGCCGTCCGCGAGCGCACCGAGCCCGGCGGCGAGCTGGTGGTGAAGCGGGCCGACGTCCCCGCCGCGTTCCACCCGGCGGGCGCGCCCAACGACCCGGTGGCCGAGCTGGCCGCGCTCACCGGCCTGCACTCGGTCAAGCAGGAGATCGAGCTGCTCACGGCCGCCGCCCAGGCCGCGGTGCGGCGCCGCGCCGCCGGCCTGCCCACCCCGGCCCGCACCCGCCACATGATCTTCACCGGCAACCCCGGCACCGGCAAGACCGAGGTGGCGCGCCTGCTGGCCCGCCTGTACAAGGACCTGGGCGTGCTGTCCTCCGGCCACCTGGTCGAGGTCTCCCGGGCCCAGCTCGTCGGCCAGTACCTGGGCGAGACGGCGGTCAAGACCCGCGCCGCCGTGCAGCGCGCGGTGGGCGGCGTCCTGTTCATCGACGAGGCGTACTCGCTGGCCCAGTCCGACCTGGGCGAGGACTACGGCACCGAGGCGATCGCCGAGCTGGTCAAGATGATGGAGGACCACCGCGACGACCTGGTGGTGATCGCGGCGGGCTACGAGCGCGAGATGGCCCGCTTCGTGGCGGCCGACCCCGGCCTGGCCTCCCGCTTCCCGACCACGGTCCGCTTCCCCGACTTCACCGACGCCGAGCTGACCGAGATCTTCACCGGCATGTCGGCGAAGGCGGGCCTGACCCCGACGCCCCCGGCCCGCGCGAAGCTGGCCGACCTGCTGCGCCGCGCCCCGCGCGGCCGGGCGTTCGGCAACGCGCGCCTGATGCGCAACCTGTGCGAGCGCGCCGCCGCCCTCCAGGCCCGCCGCGTCAGCGCGATCAAGCGCCCGACCCCCGCCGAGCTGGCCGAGCTGCGCGCCGAGGACATCCCGTCCTCGCTCACCGGCGTGGGCCGCGCCCTGCCGCCCGCCGACCCGATCACGACCCTGGACGGCCTGATCGGCCTGCGCCAGGTGAAGGCCGAGGTCCACAAGCTGATCGCCGAGGCCCGCAGCGCCGAGCTGCGCCGCGCCGCGGGCCAGCCGGCGGTCTCCCCGACCCGCCACATGGTCTTCACCGGCAGCCCGGGGACGGCGAAGACGACCGTCGCGCGCCTGATCGCGGCCGTCTACGCCCAACTCGGCCTGCTGTCGTCCGGCCACCTGGTCGAGGTCTCCCGCGCCGACCTCGTCGGCCCCTACCTCGGGCAGACGGCTCCCAAGGTGCAGGCGGTGGTGGAGCAGGCCCTGGGCGGCGTCCTGTTCGTGGACGAGGCGTACGCCCTGACCGGCGACGCCTACGGCCAGGAGGCGATGGCGACCCTGGTCAAGCTCATGGAGGAGTACCGGGGCGACCTCCTCGTCATCGCGGCGGGCTACGAGCGCGAGATGACGGCGTTCCTGTCGGCGAACTCGGGCCTGGAGTCCCGCTTCCCCAAGCGCCTGGCGTTCCCCGACTACACCGACGCCGAACTGGTCGCGATCTTCGAGCACCTGGCGACGGCCGAGGGCTTCACCCTGTCCCCCGATCTGCCGCCCGCCCTGCGCGGCGTCCTGCGCACCCTGGGCCGGGGCCCGACCTTCGGCAACGGCCGCCTGATGCGCAACCTGCTGGACACGACGATCGCGGCCCAGGCCCAGCGCCTGACGGCCGAGGACTCCTCCGAAGAGGTCCGCACCCTGCGCGCGGAGGACCTTCCCAAGGACCTGACCAAGACACCTCCATCCCTGGGCCTGTACCTCTGACCCGCCGCAGGGCGATCGTGTCGGTGGGGGGCGGCTAGCGTGCTGGTCACGCATGGACTACAGCGATCTGGACGCCCGGCTCCTGGAGCCCGAGCGCACACACGTCGAGCAGGTCGGACGTGCTGTTCACCCTTCACTGGAAGGCGGAGCCGGCCGACGCCAGGTCGGAGATCGCCTTCGATGACCCTCGTCAGGACGTGCGTTTGCGGATCTCGTTGATGAGCTTCTGCATCGGCTTCTTCTGCTCCGGCGGGCCGGTGAGCTGAACGGCCACGGCCGTGTCGAGCGCGCCGCCCTTCCGCGCGGCGAACACGTGGCTCATCGCCACGCGCACCACGCGCTCGTCGTCCTCGTCCCGGCCCTGCACCTCCGCGTACATGGTGGTGGAGTCGGTGCGCCGCCAGTCCTCCTCGTCCACCACGATGTTCTTGCGCAGCGCCTTGCGCTCGCCCTCGCCGCACGGGGCCGGGCACTTCTGCACCGCGACCATGCCGCCCGCGCCGCTGCTGCGCGGCGGGAACGCGCCGCCCTCGTCCATGCAGATCCAGCGGCTGTCGAACGGCTTCTTGTCGCCGCGCAGGCAGCCCCAGTCGCCCGGCGCGTCGAACTCGAACGGGAGCCCGTCCAGCTTCATGTGGTAGGTCTCCTCGCCCTTGCCGTAGGTCGGGCCAGCGACGGGGCCCGGCGGGCCGTCCTCGGGCGAGGGTGAGGGCCTGCGGGTCGGCGTCTCCATGTCCGGCGGCAGGTCGTGCGCGGTCGGGGCGGGCAGGGAGATCGGCGTCCGCTCCTCGGAGTCCGGCCACAGCACCAGCAACGCGATCAGCGCGGACGCCAGGACGAGCGCGCCCAGCCCCAGTGCCGTCGCGAGCCCGGTCGGGCGGGGCGGTTCCGGCGGCCAGTCCGACTGCGAGGGCGGGGCGGTCCAGACGGGCGCGGGCTGGACGGTCCAGTGCGGGGCGAAGGCCGGTCCTTCGCCGGACGGCTCGGGCGCGGCGGTGAGCGCCGCGTCGTCGAGCAGCCCCAGCGCGGCGTCGACGGGCGCGCCCGGCTCGTGCGGCACCGCCGCCCACGCCACCGGGCCGTGCGGCGCGGCGTCCAGCACGCCGGGCAGCGCGCCGCACGCGGCGGCCAGGCGTTCGCGGACGGCGGGGTCTTCGGCGGCCGCCGGGTGCAGGACCGCGATCGCCGCGGGCTCGCCGTGCGGACCGGCTCCGGCGAAGACCGCCCCGGCGGTGTGGTCGGCCAGCCGGGCGCGCAGCCGGAACGGACCGGCCTGCCCGGGGTCGCCGGGCCGCAGCGGTTCTTCGCGCAACGTCACAAGACTCCTCTTCCGTCACAGGGTTGGACGGATCACGGCGATCGTTCGTTCAACGGCCCGGAGGAGGCGCGCACGGGCTACGCCCACCGGCGGACAACGACGACCATCGTCCCTCCCCGGACGATCAGTTGCGAATCACCCTCCGGCGCCCCGACCGCCCCCGCGAAGAGGTGAAGAGAAGGGGGCGCGGGCCGACGTCCTCGCCGCGGTCCCCGGCGACGGGGATCGGTTGACGCGCCCGGTCGCCGGGCGCACGCTTCTGCCCATGACCGACCTGCGCGACCGCATCGCCACCGCCCCGCCGTGGGCCTACTTCCTCGGCACGGCCGTGCTGTCGGCGCTGGGCTGGGTCCTGCTCACCGCGCTGCTGCAGCGGGATCTGGCCTTCGGCGCCCTGGTCGCCACCGGTGCGGCGTTCGGGGTGCTGTTCGGCGGCGTGATGACCGTCGTGCTCGTGCTGACGCGCCGCCGCGAGCAGGCCAGAATCGGCCACCTCAGCCGCGCGCAGCTCACCGACGTCACCCGCGCCCTCCGCACCGGCGAGCCCGCCGCCGACCCCGGCCTGGACGCGGCCACGCTCGCCCAGGCCCGGCACCGGCGCGACCAGTTGGGCATCGCGGCCCGCCGCAATCCGTGGATCTACGGCCTGCTCGCGGCGCTGAGCACCCTGAACGCCGTGCTCCACGACGCCCCCGGCTGGTACCTGCTGGTCGCGCTCTTCCTGGCGCTGATCGTGCTGACCTTCGTGAGCACGCCCCGCGCCCTCTCCCGCCTGGACGCCCTGGAGGCCGCGATCGGCTCCCGCCGCCCGGCGCCCTGACCGGGGACGGGTCAGCGGCTGTCGCGGCGGATGCGCAGGAGCATGACCCCCGCCGCCAGCAGGGCTATCACCGCGCCCGTCGCCAGGCCGGTCAGGAAGCCGTGCAGCGAGTCCCCCCACACCACTGCCGCCGCGATCAGCGCGACCAGGAAGACCGCGTAGCCGGCCAGGAACAGGTACAGGCGCTTGCTCCAGAACAGGCGGCGGGACGGCGTCTCGGGCACCTCCGCCAGGACGCCCGCCGGGCCCTCGGAGGCCGCCTTCGGGCGCTTGAAGTACTCGAAGTACATCCACGTGCCGCACGGTTCCCAGCCGTCGGGGGCCAGGCGTTCGGCCAGGGCGCGGCGGCCGCCCGCCAGGACCGTCTCGCGGCGGTACTCCCAGCGCAGCGGGGCGTCGGCGGCGCGGCGGCTCACGAAGCGGCCCAGGTGGTCGATGCGCTCGACCTCCCAGCCCTGGTCGCCGTACCGGTCGAGCAGGGCGCGGTCCTGGAACGCGTCGGCGGTCCACACCCACGTCTGCGCGGCCGGGTCGCCGGCCGGGGCGGGGTCGCCGGAGCGGTCGGGGGACAGCTGCGCGGCGAAGTCGGCGGCGGGGCCGAACTCCTCCTCGGGGTCGGCGCCCGACTCGGCGGTGTAGGCGGCCAGGTCGGCCACGGTGCCGGCCGCCTCGGCCTCGGGCACGCCGCGCTCCTCCAGGCGCGCGGCCAGCTCCTCGAAGTAGGACGTCATCGGATCCCCCCTTCGGCCAGCAGCGTGCGGACCGACTCGTCGAACGCCAGCCACAGCCCGCCCTGCTCGGCGAGGGTGTCGCGGCCCGCCTGGGTGAGCTGGTAGTAGCGGCGGCCCGGTCCGCGGTCGGCGGCGCGGAACTCGGCCGCCACCAGCCCCGCCTCCTCCAGCCGGTTCAGCACCGGGTAGAGGGTGCCGCCCTTGATCTGGCCGAGTCCGGCCGCGCCCAGCGACTTGGCGATCTCGTAGCCGTAGCTCTCGCCCTTGGTGAGGCTGGCGAGCACGAGCAGGTCGAGCACGCCCTTGAGCCAGCTCGCCCGACGGTCGGTGGCCATGGTCCTCGTTCCTGGTGACGGTGCGGGTGGGGGATGCAATCTAGCCGCCCTGGCCGGCCGGCCGCGGCGCGGGCGTGAGCACCAGGCCCCGGACGTCGATGGCGATGTGCACCAGGATCGGCACCAGCAGGCTGCCGGTGGACAGGTACAGCATGGTCAGCGCGTAGCCGGGCAGCGCGACCATCAGCACGTTGCGCCAGCCCTGGTACAGGTGCCCCACCGCGAACACCGCCAGCGCCAGCGCGGCGGCCGCCTTGACCGGCAGGCCGAGCACCCCGACGCCGAGGGCGATCAGCATCCCGCGGTAGACGATCTCCTCGCAGACCCCGGCGGTGACCGCCATGCCGAGCCCGGCCCAGCGCTCGCCGGGGGTGCGCGGCAGCAGCGCCTCGAAGCCCGCCGTCTGGCGCTCGGTCAGCTTGCGCAGCGCCGGCAGGCGGTCGGTCCTGCCCGCCCACCACAGCAGCGTCCCCATGGCGGCCATGACGACGACCAGGCCGGTGACCGTCCCGGCGGCATCGGCGAAGCCGCCGGTCAGGGCCAGGCCCACGTCCCCGGCGGACACGCCCGGCGAGACCGCCACGATCGCCAGCGCCAGCCCGGCCATGGTCCAGGAGGAGGCCATCCAGAGCCGCAGCGTCCGGACCAGGGCGCGGGGGTCGCGGTCGCGGCGCCGGACCAGCCGGTCGTAGCTGATCTTGCCCAGCAGCGGCTCGCCGACCAGCGCGCCGAGGACCAGGACGAGGGCCAGCGCCAGTCCCGGCGCCGAGAGGTCAGGGGAGATCGACATGGTGGTGCTCCAAGCGGGGGTAGTTGCCCGAACGATCTAAACGCTAGAGCAAGCTAGATAGAAATACAACCTATGTCGGACCGCGTGCTCTGCGGACGGCGGTGCGAGGAGGCGGACAGGAGGTCAGCGGGCCCGGTGGCGCTCGTAGTGGCGGCTCACCCGCGCCCGGTTGCCGCAGCCTGGAGAGCACCACGCGCGGCGCGGATGCCGCCGCACGAAGAACAGGACGCATCCGGGCCCGCCGCACGCGCGCAGCGCCGACCGCTGCGGACCGCCGAACACCTCCACGGCCGACGCGGCGATCACGGCCAGCACCGCGTCGACCGGAGGCGCGGCGGTCACCTCCCGCACGGCGGGCTCGCCCGTCCACGACAGGCGGGGCCAGCTCGGCGCGGCGGCCGCGGCCTCGTTCAGCGTCGCCAGGTGGGCCGCGGGCGGGGCCGTCCCGTTCACCAGGGCGCGGGCCAGCGCGCGGACGGCGTCGCGCAGCCGCACGAACCGGGCCAGGTCGCCGTCCCCCAGCGCGCGGGCCGCGGAGTCGGCCAGGTCGCCGGGGAAGTCCGCCGCGCGGGCGCGCAGCCAGGCGGCCAGCATGGCGGGCGTGGCCAGCCCCTCGCGCAGGTCTCCGCGCACGGTGTGGCGGGTGTTGCCGAACTCGACGGCGAGGGGCTCACCGAGCGCCGGGGCCACCCCGGCCTCGACGCGGTCGGGACTCACGGCGGTCATGATGTCACCAACCGTGAGGGCCCGTCCGCCCGATTCCCGCGCCCGGAAAACGAACGCTCCCTCGGAATAAAGGTAGATCATTTGCCGTTGCAACTACTCGGACGCAACAGCGGCCCCACCACTCACCAGCCCCAGGAGGCACCCATGCGCAGCAGCATCCCCAGGCCCCGGCCGACCAAGGACCACAGCGGCGTGCGGACCCGTTCCCTGCGCGCCCTCGCCGTCGCCGCCCGGATGGAACGCCACCACGCCCCGGAGGGCCCGCCGGGCCGCCAGGACGGCCGGACGGAGCACCGCCCCGCGCGGCGGACCCCCGACCCGGCCTGACCGACCCCGCCGCGGCGGCGGCCGTGAACCCGATGTTCACGGCCGCCGCCGCGGCTTTTTCGCGTGCGGCCGACCGTGCGATTTGCGCAGGGCATACCCTCTGCTGGCTAATAGTCTTGAGTGTTCCGAGACCGGAGTGACGGGAAGGCAGTGGTGTGAGCGACAGGACGATGCCGGACGCTCACCCGCTGCGATCGGGCGATCCGACGCGGCTGGGCGCTTACGAGATCCTGGGCCGGCTCGGCGAGGGCGGCCAGGGCGCGGTCTTCCTGGGACGTCCGGCGGCCGGCGACGGCGCGGGCGGCTCGCGCGCCCAGGCGCACGTGGCGATCAAGCTGCTGCACGCGGGCCTGACCGGGGACGAGGCGGCGCGGGCGCGGTTCGTGCGGGAGCTGGAGGTGGCCAAGCGGGTCGCCCGGTTCTGCACCGCCCAGGTCCTGGACGCCGATGTCGAGGGCGACCAGCCCTACATCGTGGGCGAGTACGTGCCGGGGCGGTCGCTGCACCGGCTGGTGCAGGCCGAGGGGCCGCGCACGGCCGGGGCGCTGGAGCGGCTGGCGATCAGCACGCTGACCGCGCTGATCGCGATCCACCAGGCCGGGATCGTGCACCGCGACTTCAAGCCGCACAACGTCATGATGGGCCCGGACGGCCCGCGCGTGATCGACTTCGGGGTGGCGCGGGCGCTGAACGCGGTCGGGGAGACCCAGAACGTCGGCACCCCCGCCTACATGGCGCCCGAGCACTTCACCGGCGGCGAGGTCGGCCCGGCGGCCGACATGTTCGCCTGGGGCACCACGATGGTGTTCGCGGCGAACGGGCGGCCCGCGTTCGGCAACGACGACATGGCCGCGGTCATGCACCGCATCCTCACCGGCGAGCCCGACCTCGGCGACCTCACCGACCCGCTGCGCGGGCTGGTGCTGGCGTGCCTGGCCAAGGAGCCGCACCTGCGGCCCTCGGCGCGCGAGGCGCAGGAGCTCCTGGTGAACGCGGCCACCGGCATCGCCCCGGCCGCGCCCGTGCAGGCGCCCGGTCCGCCGCCGCCGTTCCCGGGAACGTTCCCGCCCGCGCCGGCGCCGCTTCCGGAGGCGCCCGCGCGGACGAGCGGGACCGCTCCCTACTCCTTGCACGGCGCGACCGTCCCGCACGAGACCACGCCTCCACACGGAGCCACCAACCCGCACGAGACCGCGCCCCCGCACGGAGCCACCAACCCGCACGGGGCCACCAACCCGCACGCCTCCGCGCCCCCGCACGGGATCGCCGTGCCCCAGCCCCACCCGATGCACGGCCACACCACGCCGCAGCCGCCCGCCCCGGCGGCCCCCCGGCGCGGCCGCCTCGTGCCGGTGGCCGCCGCGGTCGCGGTGCTGTCGGTGCTGGGCGGCGGCGCGGTATGGGCGGCGACGGCGCGCTCGGGCGGGGACGACAAGGCCGGCCAGCGCGAGAACGCCGCGTCCGCCGGGCAGGCGGGCTCTGGGGACTCCCTGAACGGGCAGACCCAGGGCGGCGGCCCCAAGGACCCCAAGAAGCAGCAGCAACAGCAGCGCCAGCAGGACAAGCAGAAGCAACAGCAGAAGCAGAAGGACCAGGGCGGCAAGAACCCCAAGGGCGAGAACAAGAACCCGAACAAGGACCAGAGCGGCGGAGCCCCGTCCAACAACACCGGCGGCGGTGGCGGAGGCGTCCCGCCCGCCCAGGAGCCCGCCAACAAGTACACGCCCCAGGCCGCGTGCAACACCGCCGGCAAGGGCTCGGGTTACTACGTGCAGCGCTCGGTCGCCGGCTCCGGCGGCACCGCCTACCTGCTCTACAACGGCACCTACAACTGCGCCGTCACCATGAAGACGGCCAACGTGGGCAAGCGCTCCCCGGTGTCGGTGTGGATCCAGAAACAGGGCGGCGGCCAGATCGCCGACAGCGGATCGTTCGAGTGGTACGCCGGGCCGGTCTTCGTCTCGGCGCGCAAGACGTGCGTGCGGTTCGGCGGGAACGGGGCCGCCGCCCCCTACGGCAACTGCGGCTGAGCGGCCCGGACGACGCGCCGGCCCCGCCCCGGAGGGCGGGGTCCGCGGTCAGTTGCTGGTCGAGGCGATCAGGTGGTCGAAGTCGCCGTCCTTGGCGCCCAGGATCAGCGCCTCGATCTCGTGGCGGGTGTAGATGAGGGCGGGGCCCTCGGGGTGGCGGGAGTTGCGCATGGCGAACCGGTCGCCGGGCAGTTGCGCGATCTCCACGCAGTTGCCCTGGGAGTTGCTGCGGGCGGACTTCAGCCACCGCGCCCCGTGGAGCTTGGTCGCCGGCATCCCGTTGTAGGTGCTGTCGGTCTGGAGCATCATGTCTCTCTGAGGAAATCACCGAGAAGCTCGACGGTGCGCTCGGGCGTCTCGCTGTCCACGCACAGGCGTTCCATCGCCTGCAGGTAGGTGTCGACGTCGTCGCGCTTGTCGAGGTACATCGCGCCGGTGAGGTTCTCGACGTAAACCACGTCCGGCAGGTCCTGCTCGGGAAAGCGCAGGATCGAGAACGCGCCGCCCTCGGCGGCGTGCCCGCCGAACCGGAACGGCATGATCTGAATGGTCACGTTGGGGAGCTTGGACATCTCGATGAGATGCTCGAACTGGCCCCGCATCACCTCCGGCCCGCCGATGGGGCGCCGCAGCGCCCCCTCGTCCAGGACCGCCCACAGGCGCGGGGCGTCGGGGGCGCTCAGCCGTTCGCACCGCTGCATGCGCAGCTCGACCCGCTGGTCGATCTCGTGGTCGGCCGCGCCGGAGTTGCCCAGCCGGATCACCGACCGGGCGTAGCCCTCCGACTGCAGCAGCCCGGGGACGAACTGCAGCTCGTAGGTGCGGATCATGGCCGCCGACTCCTCCAGCCCCACATAGGTCTGGAACCAGTTCGGCAGCACGTCGTTGTACCGGTGCCACCAGCCGGGGGTGTTGGCGTCGCGGGCGAGCTGCAGCAGCGCCTCGCGCTCGGTCTTGTCCGCCACCCCGTAGAGGGTGAGCAGGTCGTCGACGTCGCGCTCCTTGAAGCTGACCCGGCCCAGCTCCAAGCGGCTGATCTTGGACTCCGACGCGCGGATGGTGTAGCCGGCGGCCTGTCGGGTCACCCCCCGCTGCTCGCGCAGACGGCGCAGTTGTGACCCGAGCAGGATCCGACGCACCGTGGATCCGCTTCCCGGCGTCTCTGGAGTCACGCCCAACCTCCCGGCTTCATGGCGGACAGCGAACTTAGTGTGCCACCGGCCCTGGGTGTCGTGCCGCAACCTCCGATCATCCGCCGCCACCGTCTGTGGAAAGTCGGATGCACGTGCATTGGGCCTTGCATTCGCACGCTACGATGCGCAGGATAACGCACGAGACTTCCGAGCCATGGCTGCACAACGAGATCACTCTGCGGGGTCGCGGGAATGACGTCACGCCACGCGTACGACGACACGCGGTGGAGCACCACGCCATGGAGCGCCCCGGCTCCTGCGGAGACACAGGACCTGAGCGTGCACTCGACCCCCGTACCCGAATCCTCCGGCCTACCGCCCCGGCTGGACGGCGCCCTGCGCTCGCTGGTGGAGCTGACCGGCCCGACGGTCTCCTTCGACGTCCACCCCGACCCCGAGTCGGTCACCGAGGCCCGGCACTTCGCGCTGTCCCGGCTGGGCGACTGGGGCATGGCCGACCTGGTGGACGACGTCGGCCTGGTGGTCTCCGAGCTGGTCACCAACGCCCTGCGGCACAGCAGCGCCTCCCCCTGCCGCCGCCTGGACGACTACGCGGGCCACACCTACGCGGCCGACCCGCTGTCCTCGGCCCCGGCGGCGATCCGGCTGCGCATGACCCACCGGTCGCCCTGGCTGCTGTGCGGGATCATGGACGCCAGCCCCGCCGCGCCGCGCCGCAAGGAGCCGGACTACATCGCCGAGACCGGCCGCGGGCTGCACCTGGTGGACTCCTTCAGCAGCCAGTGGGGCTGGCGCGCCCTGCCCTACGGCAAGGTCGTGTGGGCGCTCTTCCGCTCCCCGGCCTGACGGGCCCCGCGGACGGCACGGGCGCACCGCGCCGCCACCGGTCCCCACCGGCACCGCCACAGGTCACGCGCTTGTCCCACCCCACGGGCCCCCTGCGGCGCAACTCGATAGGACCAATGTGGATAAGCGACGATCCACGGGGTATACGGCACATTCCACCACGAGCAGCGGACTTGGAGCACCTGTGGAATTCTCCGTCGAGCACCGGACCGAGCAGGATCTCACGGTCGTAAAGATCAACGGGGAGATCGACGTCTTCACCAGCCCCCGGCTGCGCGAGATGCTCCTGGACATCATCGACAACGGGGGCCTGCACCTGGTGGTGGACCTCGGCGAGGTCACCTTCCTCGACTCCACGGGCCTCGGCGTGCTGGTCGGCGTCTACCACCGGCTGCGCGCCCGCGACGGCTCCATGTCGTTCATGGGGGTCAACGACCGCGTCCGCCGGGTCTTCCACGTCACCCAGCTCACCAAGATCTTCGTCCTGCACGACTCCCTGGAGGAGGCGCAGGCCGCGCACCGCGCCGCCGGGGACAACGACTCCTCCGCCGTGATCTGACGGCCGCGCCGCGCCCGCGCGGCCCGGAGCCGGCGGCCCCGTGCCCCGGCCGCCGGGTTTCGCGGGATCGGAGACCTGCCGGGACCGGTACGGTTGAGGGACAGATCAAGCCCGCCGCATGGGCTTTCGCCAAGGCGCGCGGGGCTGTCCGTCAACCGATCCACCGACCGGACGGGAGCGCTCCGTGGCAGAACAGCCGCTGCATGAGCACACGCTCGGCAATGGGCTGCGCGTGGTGGTCTGCGAGGACCACGCCGTACCGCTGGCCGCCGTCAACATCTGGTACGGCGTTGGCTCGCGGCACGAGGTCGCCGGCCGCACCGGGCTGGCCCACCTGTTCGAGCACCTGATGTTCCAGGGCTCGGCCAACGTCGCCGAGGGCGAGCACGCCGCCCTCCTGGAGAGCGCCGGCGCCACCTTCAACGCCAGCACCTCCTTCGAACGCACCAACTACTACGAGACCGTGCCGGTCAGCCACCTGGAGCTCGCGCTCTGGCTGGAGGCCGACCGGATGGGCACCCTGCCCGCCGCGCTCACCCAGGCCAACCTGGACAACCAGCGCGACGTGGTGAAGAACGAGCGGCGCCAGCGCTACGACAACCAGCCCTACGGCACCGCGTTCGAGCGGCTGTGCCGCCTGACGTTCCCGGCGGGCCACCCGTACGCGCACACCCCCATCGGCTCGATGGAGGACCTGGACGCCACCACGCTGGAGGACTGCACCGACTTCTTCGGCACCTGGTACGCGCCGGGCAACGCGGTGCTGTCGATCGTCGGCGACGTCGACCCGGAGGCGGCCATCGCCGCCGTCGAGCGCTACTTCGGCGGCCTGCCCGCCGGCCCCACCCCGCCGCCCGCGCGCCCCGGCGACCTCGGGCCGCTGACGGAGGTGCGGGTGGAGCAGGTGGACGAGGACGTGCCCTCCCCCGCCTACTTCGCGATGTTCCCGCTGCCCACCGACGGCGGCGCCGACATCGAGGCCGCCGAGCTGGCGGTGGAGATCCTGGGCGGCGGCTCCGGCTCGCGCCTGTACGACCGCATGGTGCGCCGCGACCAGATCGCCACCGAGGTCTGGGCGGGCGTGACGCGGCTGGCCGGCGGGCCGTCGCTGGCGATCGTGGACGCGATCGGCCCGGACGCCGAGAAGATCGCGGCCGTCCTGGACGAGGAGCTGGCCCGCTTCGCCGAGCACGGCCCCGACGCCGACGAGACCGCGCGCGCCACCGCGCAGGCCGAGCGGGGCTTCCTGGAGCAGACCGAGACCGTCACCGGCCTCGCCAACGCCCTGTCCCAGAACGCCACCCAGTTCGGCGACGCGGCCCGGGTGTTCACCGCGCCGGGCCGCGCGGCGGCCGTCACCGGCGACCAGATCAAGGACATGGCGCGCCACTGGATGAAGCCGCGCGCCCGGACCGCGCTGACCTACGGAGGTGCGTCGTGACCGAAGGCATGCAGCTGGCACCGCGCCCGGTCCCCGGACCGGTCCCGGCCTGGGCGTTCCCGGTCGGCGCGCCCGGCCGGGTGCCGGACGGCCCCGCGACGCTCCGCTGCGACCTGCCGGGCCGCCGCCTGGCGTCGGTGCGGCTGGTGCTGAACGCGGGCGCGGGCCGCGAGCCCGCCGGGCGCGAGGGCGTGGCGACGCTGGCGGCGCGGGCCCTGCTGGAGGGCACCGAGCCCGGCGGCGGCACCGCGCTGACCGCCGCGTTCGAGCGGATCGGCGCGAGCCTGTACGCCTCGGCCGACCTGACCGCGCTGCGCATCGCGCTGGACGTGCCGGTCACCCGGCTCGGCCCGGCGCTGGAGCTGTTCGCGACCGTGCTGCGCGACGCGGCGCTGGCCGACTCCGACGTGACGCGGCTGGTCCGCGAGCGCCTGGAGGAGATCGCGCAGGAGGACGCCGACCCGGGCACCCGCGCCATGCGCGAGCTGCGCGCCACGATGTTCCCCGAGCAGGCCCGCGCCCACCGCCCGACCGGCGGCACCCGCGAGTCGATCGAGGCGATCAGCGGCGCGGACGTGCGGGCGTTCTTCCGCTCGGCGGTGCCCGCCGAGGCGACCGCCGTGGTGGCGGGCGACCTGACCGGCACCGACGCCGACGCGGCCCTCACCGCCGCGCTCACCGGCTGGACCGGCGACGGCGAGGCGCTGCGCGAGCCCGACACCGTGCCGCCGACCGCCGGGCCGCGCATCGTGGTGGTGGACCGGCCCGGCTCGGTGCAGACCTACCTCAGCCTCGGGCACGGCGTGCCGGACCGGTCGCACCCGGACTGGCCGCTGCTGACCGTGGTCTCGCACGTGCTGGGCGGCGGCCTCACCTCGCGGCTGAACGCGGTGCTGCGCGAGGAGAAGGGCTACACCTACGGGGTGCGGGCCGGGCTGCTGCGGCTGCGGCACTGCGGGCTGTTCATCACCCAGGGCTCGGTGCACACCGAGGTCACCGGCGACGCGGTGGCCGACGCGCTGACCGAGCTGCGCAGCGTGCTGGACCGCCCGATCAGCGACGAGGAGTGCGGCGCGTCGGTGCGGGCCCTGGCCGACCGGGCCCCGGCCGAGTACGAGACGGCACGCTCGGTCGCGGCGGAGCTGGCCGACACCGCCGCCACCGGCCTCGGCGCCGACTACACGCGCCGCTACCTGGAGGCCGTCCGCGCGGCGACCCCCGAGAGCATCACCCGCGCCTACCGCGAGCACGTCGACCCCGAGGCCCTCACGGTCATCGCGGTCGGCGACGCCGCGCAGATCCGCGAGCCGCTGGAGAAACTGGGGTACGCGCCCGTGGTGGTCGTCCCCGCCGAGTGACACCGCCGTGACCTCGCCGCCGTGACCGGGGGTCGCCCTCCGGTCACGGCGGCTCGGCGGTGCCGGCCCGGGGTTTTTCGCGCCGGATGTCCCGAGTCGGGCGAACCGTGGCATGGTGGTGTTCGTCTGACTCACGAGCGGGGAACGGCCCCGCCCGCGCGAGAGGGGTACGGCCGGTGTCCTACGGGCAGATGGCAGGCGGATACGGAGGCGGCCCCACCGTCGAGACGATCCTGTCGGAGCCGCACTGCCGGCCGGGCGGGGTCGTCGCCGGGAAGGTCCACCTGCGCGGCGGCGCGCGGGCCGCCGAGATCCGGCACGTGACGCTGGCGCTGATGCCGCGGATGCGCGACGCGCACGGCGGCCCCGAGACCGCCGGGCCGGAGGTCTACCGGGGCGCGCTGACGCGGGCGTTCCGGCTGGAGGCCGGGCAGCAGCGCGACCTGCCGTTCTCGATCCCGCTGCCGTACGAGCTGCCGTTCACCACCGTGCTGGGGCGCGAACTGCCCGGCTTCACCATCGGGCTGTGCACCGAGGTGGACGTCATGGGCTCGCCCGACCCGGGCGACGTGGACCCGATCTCGGTGGAGCCGCTGCAGTCGCAGCAGTGGGTGCTGGCGGCCATCGCGCGCCTCGGCTTCAAGATCCAGAACGTGACGTTCCAGCGGTCCAAGCTGCGCGGCGTCCCGCAGCAGCTGCCGTTCCACCAGGAGATCCACCTCAAGCCGCCGCCGCGGTTCCAGGGGCGGCTGGACCGGGTCGGGCTGACGTTCGCCGCGACGCCGCGCGTGATGGCGTTCAAGCTGCGCGCCGAGGACCGGGCCGACGACGACCCGTCGTTCGGCGCGTTCCAGGTCGGCCACCCCGAGACCGCCGAGACCGACTGGAACACCAAGATCGACCAGTGGCTGGAGGCGGCCGCGCTGCTGCCGCGCAGCGCCTCCCACCGGTCCGGCGGCTCGCCCTACCGGTCCGGCGGCTCGCCGCTGCCGCCTCCCGGCGGAGCCCCGCTGCCCCCGCCCGGTGGAGCGCCGCTGCCGCCGCCGGGCTCGCAGACCCCGCCGCCCGGGCAAGGCGGCTACCCGCCGCCGCCCGGACAGCACAACACGCCGATGGCCCCGGCGGCCTACGGCGGCGGCCAGTACCCGCCGCCCGCGCCCGCGCCGGGCCAGCAGGCGCCGATGCCCGGCCACGGCACCGTGCCGCCGCCCGGCGTTCCGTACGGGCACACGGCCCCGCCTCCCCCGTCCTACCCGCCGCCCCCGGGCCACCACGCGCCGCAGAACTACCAGGCGCCGCCGAGCCACGGAGCGCCGGCCTACCCGCCGCCTCCGGGGCACGGCCAGCACCACGCGCCGCCTCCCGGCTACAACGTGCACCACCACCCGGGCGGGCACCACGGGCCCGGCTGGGGCGGCGCGGCCGCCGCGGCGGGCATCGTCGGCGGCGCGGCCGCGGCGGGCATCGCGGGCGGCATGGCCGTCCACGGCGCGGCCGACGCGGTCGGCGCGGTCGGCGCGGTCGGCGGCGCCGCCGTGAACGCGGCCGGGTTCGCGCAGAACGTGGCGGGCTACCCGGCGGCGCAGTTCGGCGAGCAGATGGTCAACCAGGCCGGGCAGGCCGCGATGGGCTTCGCGGGCGACCAGGTCCGCGGCTACGTCGGCGAGCAGGCCGGGCAGTGGGCCGCCGACGCGGCCGCCAACGGCTTCGGCGAGGCCGCCGCCGGCGCCGCCGGGGACGTGGCGGGCGAGGTCGCCGGAGGGATCGCCGAGGCGCTGGGCGGCCTGCTGGGCGGCCTGTTCGGCTGACCGGACGGCACGGCCGGGGCGGGGCCGCCCGCGACCCTTGGGGCTTTTCGGACGAGATCTCTCGCACGCTCGGCCAATCCGCCCCCCGATGGTTAGGGTCGAAGGCGCAGCCCGCCCCCGAGGAGCGATATTGACGACCGTCGTGCTGGTCCTGCTGTGTCTGGCGATCGCCGGACGTGAGCTCTACTTGGCCTCCGACAAACGTCTGCCGCGCGCGCAGGAGGAGATCCGCGAACTGCGCGCCCAACTCGCCGACCTGGCCGAACGCCACGAGGCGCTCCAGGCCGAGGTCAGCGCCCCCGCCATCGAGGCCGCCCGGCCCGCCCCGCGGCCCGACGGCGTGCTCGACGAGGTCGAGGCGCTGGGCGCCCGGGTGGACCGCCTAGAGGAGGAGTTCGCCGCGCTGACCGGCGAGTTCACCGGCCTGGAGCTGGACCGCGACGCGCAGCGCGCGCTGGCGCGTTCCCTGGACGCCGCCGAGCAGGACGTCGCCGAGCTCCAGCGCGAGATGCTGGACCGGCTCGCCCGCCAGGAGGGCGTGGTGCCGGGCTTGCTGCTCAGCGAGGAGGGCGAGGCCGAGGCGCTACTCGCCGACGCGTACGAGCGGTGCGCGGCCGAGTACGGGCTGCGCGTCCGCGTACGCGACCAGCGCATGGCGCAGGCCGCCAACGGCGGCTACTGGGGCACCGCCTTCCAGATGTCGGGGCGGCGCGCGGACGCGCTGGCGGAGGAGCTGTTCGCCTACGTGCGCGGCCTGTACGACCCGCAGGACCCGTCCGCGCTGGCGGCGCTGCTGACGGAGCTGGTGAACCTGCGCGGCGGCGGGATCGTGCGGATGGGCCCGTTCACCGTGGTGCGCACCCCCAACGAGCTGCTGTGCGGGCTGCTGCCCGACTCGGCCGACCCGGCCGAGCCGTGGGAGCTGGCGGCGCGGCTGCGCGACCTGCCCGAGGACATGCAGTGCGACCTGTCCTGGCTGCGCGGCGAGGACTGAGCGGCTAGAGCCGCACGAAGCGCGGCGCGGCCACCTCCGTCCGGTCCAGGCCGAACGCCAGCAGGCAGCGCGGCGTGCGGGAGACGTCGATCTGCAGGCACAGGCCGAGCCCGAGGCCCGGGTCGACGAACACCACGCGCCGCAGCGCCCGCAGGGCCCGGCGGGCGCGCACGCGGGTCTCGGGGCGCATGGGGTCGTGCAGCGCCCGCGTGACCACCCGGCCCGCGAAGCGCCACAGGGCGACCGAGTCCAGCACGCGGACCCCGGCGGCGGTGAGATCGGCGACGATCACGACGCCGGTGTCGTCCTCCTCCGGCGCCCGCACCTCGCGCGGCGACTCCCCCGGCCCCTGCGGGCCGCCGCGCGCCCGGTGGTAACGGAGCGGGTCGAGGGTGTCGATCACGAACGCGCCCGCGTAGGGCCGCGTGGCACGCGGCCGCCCGGCCTGGGGCGCGGCGCCGGACCCGCGGTGCGCGCTGAGGTCGAAGACCATGCCCGCCTGGTCGGCCCAGACGGGCAGGCCGAGCTTGCGGGCGCTGGCGCGGTCGAGCCCGCCGATGGCCTGCCAGACCTCGCCGGTGCGCCCGGACAGCGACGCCATGCCGAGCCCGGGGAAGGCCCCTTCGAGCACGGCGAGGGTGGCCTGCCAGGTGGCGCTGCCGACGAACTCGGCGATGAAGGCGTCCACCTGGGTCTTCTTCTGGACGGACCCGTCGGCGTCCGGGGGCGGCTCCATGGCCAGCCCGCGCTGGGGAAGCCGCACGGGCGCGGGCGGCTCTTCTCCCTGGTCGGCGGACGCCTCGAAACGGGGCCGCACCTCGTTGGGAGGGGGCGTCCAGGACGCGGACGGCGAGTCGGCGCCCAAGGGCGGTGAATCCGAGAGCGCCCCTGGAGCCGCATCCGACCAGGTGTACGGGGAGTCGGGCGATGCACCCGAGTTCGCGTCCGACCACGTGTACGACGGCTCCGGCTGGGCACTCGGCCCGGCGTCCAACGGCTCAGAAGACGGCTGCGGGGGCGCGCTCGTATCCGCCCAACCGTTCGACGAGTCCGCCTGAGCGGCCGGCCTGGCGTCCAACGGGTCGGACGACGGCTCCGACTGCGCGCCCGTTCCGGCGTCCAGGGGCGTGGAAGACGACTGCGTACCCGAACCTGCGTCCGACCACGTGTACGACTGGTCCGGGGACGTCCCCGTTCCGGTGTCCAAGGGATCGGCAGGCGGTAGCGCGCCCGCACCCCTATCCGCCCACGTGTAGGACGGCTCGGACTGTGCCTGCGGTCCCGTGTCCCCCCAGGTGTACGTCTGGTCCGGCGCCGTACTCGCTCCGCCGCCCCGAGAGCCGAACGGCGGCCGCTGCGCGCTCGCCTCACCGCTTGCCCAAGCGGACGAGGATTCCGGCGACGTGCCCGCTCCGGCGTCCAGGGGCCCCGACAGCGGGTGCTGCGCGCTCGCGTCCCCTTCCGTCCATGGGGACGGGGGTTCCGGTGGCGTGTTCGCTCCGGTGGCCAAGGGGGCGGACGGCTGCTGCGGCGCGCTCGTGTCGCCGGCCGCCCAGGTGGGGGATGGATCTTGGGGCGTGTTCGTTCCGGTGTCCAGCGGGTCGGACGGCGGTTGCTGCGGCGTGCCTGCGTCCGACCACGTAGCGGCCGGAGTGGTGTGCGGCGGTGGCGGGCCCGTGTCCCCCCAGACGTACGTCTCCGCGTCCGGCGGGGTGTTCAGCGGCGGGCGCTCGTCCGGTGTCGCACGCGACCAGTCGTCCTGGGCCAGGGGCGACTCGGGCGACCTCCTCGGCGGCTGCACGGGGATGTCCGGGCGGGTGTCGGAGGGGCGCTGAGCCGCCCGCTCCACCACCGACGCGTCGGAGTCGGCCCCCCACGCCTCCTGCGGCGGGTCGGACGGCTGGACCGGGACCCAGTCGGACTGCTCCTGGGGTGTCCGGGGGCGGCCCGCCACGCGGACGTCGCCGGGTTCGGGAACCGGGCGCTCGGGGGCGGCCGGGCGCGGCTCGTCGGGTTCCTCGGGGCGGGGTCTGTCGCGGCGACCGAATCTCACGGTTTCGATCCTGCGTCGGCGAGGGCGCCCACGGCAAGGCGTCGGCGATCTTCGCGCGTCACACCGCGCCCTGCGCGCCGAACAGCGCCGTGCACAACGACTCCAGGCGGTCCGGGCCGTCCTCGGCGGCCAGCACGGTCAGGACCGGCTGGCCGTCCACGGTGTCCTGGCGCAGGCGCACCGACACCTCGCGGCGCATCGGCTCGGCGGTGCCCTGGGCGGCGGCGACGTCCTGCAGGCCGACCGAGACCAGCTCCGGCAGGTCCACCACCAGGGGCTGCTCACCGGCCGGCAGCTCGTCCAGCCACAGGTCCAGCAGGCGGCGCGCCAGGCCGTTCAGCAGGCGGCCCCACGGCTCGACCAGCGCGGGCGGGACGTGCTCGGTCTGAAGTTCGGGGAGGCCGAACCTGGCCAGGCCCTTGGTGGTGAACCAGAAGCCGTGCGGGCCCGCCGTGTGCGGCAGCAGCATCCAGTCGGTGAGGCGGATCTCACCGTCCGGACCCGGCAGTGACTCGGCCAGGCGGGCGGGGGCGAGCACCTGCGGGGTGAACACGTCGACCACGGGCGCGCCGGTCTCCGCCCCGACCGCGCCCGCGACCGCGCGGGCCGCCCACTCGTGCGCGGGCGGCCAGCCGGGGCGGTAGGCGGCGCGCACCGCCAGCAGGTGCGTCGCCGACGCCACGGCGGCCAGGTCGGCGGCGGTCGCGCCGTACAGGGCCAGCAGGTCCGAGGGCAGCGGCGGGAACGCGCCCGCCTCGCGCAGGTCCAGGGTCAGCATCGGGCTGGCGAGCATGCCGAGGACCAGGTCGCGCAGCGGCGGCGCGACCCGCCGCGCCACCTGCTCGCGGGCCAGTTCCCGCGGGTCGACGGGCGGTTCGGCGAACGCGACGGCGTAGGTGCCGTGCAGCGTCTCCGGAACCGGCAGCGTCAGACTCTCACCCAACTCGATCCCCCCGCCCGGCGCGGGCCTCGGCGAACCCGCTCGACACTATCGATCAGATAGGAAGTGGACCTTGGAAAGAATCTGTCGGGAAAGCGACAATTTCCTACCAACGCGGGCAGACGGCCCTGCGGTGCCGGCCGCTCAGTCCGGCAGCGGATGCTCGAACCAGACCACCTTGCCCCGCTCGGTGCGGTGGGTGCCCCAGCGCGCGGCCAGGTAGCTGACGAGCTGGAGGCCGCGCCCGGACTCGTCGGTCGTGGCGGCGCGGCACAGCACCGGCAGCTCGTTGCCGTCGTCGGACACCTCGCACAGCAGCACCCCGCCGCGGATCATCCGCATCCCGATCTCGCCCGCGCCGTGCACCAGCGCGTTGGTGACCAGCTCGCTGACCAGCAGCTCGACGGTGTCGGTCAGCTCCGCCAGGCCCCAGGCGGCGAGCCGCTCGGCGGCCTGGGCGCGGGCGCGCGGCACCATGCTCGGCTCGGCGGGCAGCTCCCAGGTGGCCACGTCGGCGTCCGGGATGCCGTCGCAGCCGACCGCCACCAGCGCGATGTCGTCGGCGGGCACGGCCTGGCCGAGCGCCGCCAGGATCGCGTCGCAGGTGGGCGCCAGCTCCGCGGCGGGGCCCGCCAGCTGGCCGCGCAGCGCCTCCAGTCCCTGCTCGATGTCGCGGTCGCGGCGCTCGATCAGCCCGTCGGTGCACCACACCAGCCGGCTCCCGTCGGGGATCTCCAGCTCGACGGTCTCGAACGGCTCGCCGCCCACCCCGATCGGCAGGCCCGCCGGGATCGGCAGCACCCGGCTGTCGCCCCGCGGGGTCACCAGCACCGGCGGCAGGTGCCCGGCGTTGGCGAACTCGCAGCGCCGCGCCACCGGGTCGTACACCGCGTAGGCGCAGGTCGCCACGCAGTCCTCGTCGAGCCGCCGGGCCAGGCCGTCCAGCTGCTGCAGGAGCTGGTCGGGGCGCAGGTCCTGGGCGGCCAGGGTGCGCACCGCGGTGCGCAGCTGGCCCATCACGGCCGCCGAGGTCAGGCCGTCGCCCATCACGTCGCCGACCACCACCCCGAGGCGGCAGCCCGGCAGCGGGATCGCGTCGAACCAGTCGCCGCCGACCTGGGCGGCCTGCCCGGCGGGCCGGTAGCGGAAGCACACCCGCGCGCCGGGGACCTCGGGCGGGCCCGCGGGCAGCAGGCTGCGCTGGAGCCGCTGGACGAGCTGCACCTCGCGGCGGTACAGGCGGCCGTTGTCCACGCACAGCGCGGCGCGGCGGACCAGCTCCTCGGTGGTGGCGCGGTCGTCCTCGTCGAAGCCGGGACGGCCCGGCCGCCGGGTCAGCGCGACCAGCCCCAGCACCTGGCCGCGCGCGACCAGCGGCATGACCAGCAGCGGCCGGCCGGTCAGCAGCGGCCGCAGGTCGCGGTCGCCGTACATGCGGCTGATCTGCTCGGCGCGGTCGGCGTCGACCATCGGGACGTGCAGGCTGCGGCCGGTGGCCAGGGCCGACAGGCACAGGCTGCCGGCCGGCAGGACGGTGACCTCGCCCTCGGCCAGGGCGCCGCCCCGGTGGCCGTCCTCGCCGTCGTGGACGACGGCGATGCGGCGCAGCCGGGAGGCGGCGTCCACCGGCCCGGCGGCCCGCTCGCCCGCGGCGACGCGGTCCAGCAGGGCGACGCCCGCGAAGTCGGCCATCCTCGGCACCAGCACCTCGGCCAGCATGCGGGCGGCCTTGAGGTGGTCGGCCGCGGCGCCGATCCGCTCCCCGGCCTCGCTGAGGAACTCCAAACGTTCGCGCACGGCCATCGTCTCCGATCCCTCCGAGCGGCGGGGGCGGGGCAGGATCGGGCCGCGGACGCCGCCGGCGGCCCGGGGTCTGATGCGCAGGGCGCGCGGCATGCCGCGCCAGTAGGGGACGATCGGCAGCCGCACGGCCACGCTGAGGTTGACCGCCGGGTACCCGGCGGCCAGCACGTTCTCGGTGACGCGGGCGGCCGCGGCGGGCCCCATCAGGGGCAGCATCTCGGTGAGCCGCCGCCCGAACCTGGCGGTGTCGCGGTCGTCGACCTGGACCAGCGCGGGCTCGGCGCGCAGCACCCGCAGCCCGGCGCCGGCGGGCAGCGGCCCGCCGACCGGACCGGACATCAGCACGTCGCCCAGGCCGAGGCCGGGGCCCTCCTCCCGGAGCCGCCGCAGGTCGGCGGCGACCACCAGGAGCCGGACGCCCGCGGCGGCGTCGCCCGCCTCGCCCGGCCGGTCGACCGGGTAGACCCACCAGGCGACCTCGACCGGCTCGCCCCCGTCGGCGCGCGACACCGGGCAGGCGCCGCACCACACCCGCGCGGACGGGCCGAGCTCGAACGCGGCGCGCTGCTCCTGCGGCAGCCGCAGCAGGGTGGCCAGCGTGCGGCCGGTGGCCTGGTCGCCGGTGACGCCGAACAGGTCGGTGGCTGCGCGGTTCCAGTGGCTGACGCGGCCGTGTCCGTTGAGGGCGACCACGGCCATGCGCGTGACGCCGAGCAGATGGTGTTCGAGGAGGCGGGGGGCGCACGCATGGGCCCGTCCGCCGCCCGGTTTATCGGCTTCGGCCGTCTCGGCGGCCTCTTCCGGTGTCGTGATGAATGTTCCGGTACCTGCGGCCGACTCGGTCGGCCTCCCTTGAGCGATGACCACGCGGACCCCTCCCTGGGCGGCGATGACGTTAATGCCCCCGACAACCCGCGGTAAAGAGGACGTTACCTCGCGTGAGGGCGCTGCGCTGGAGGTCTGACGAACTGACCGAACTCGGAATCGGGCTTGCGCCGGGCACTGCGGACGCGCGTCCGGCGGAACGCGGCCGGTCATTGAGCGGGCGCGCCCCGCCCCGCATAATGGGTGAGCGCCCACTCAGACAGCCGGGTGGGCGCCCACTCGGCGTGCCGGGCGTGCTAGCGTCCCAGCCGCACGACGGAAGGGGCGCGGATGGCGGCGGTGGCGGAGTCGATGCGGGAGCGCATCCTGGCGGCCGCGATCACGGTGATCAAGGAGCGCGGGATCACCGCGGCGACCACCAAGGAGATCGCGCGCGCCGCCGGGGTCTCGGAGGGCAGCCTCTACAACCACTTCGCCAACAAGACCGCGCTGTTCGCCGCCGCGCTGGCGGAGGTGACCGGCGGCGCCCGGACGGCCATGACCGCGCTGCTGGGCTCGGTCGGCCGCGGCACCGTCGAGGAGAACCTGGCCCGGCTGGCGGCCCACATGGTGCGCTTCTACGGCGAGCTGCTGCCGATGACCGGCCCCGTCCTGGCCGACCCGGGCCTGATCGCCTGGCTGCGCGCGGACGGCCCCGCCAAGGCCGGAGCCGCCGTCCGCCCCGGCCGCCTGGACGCGCCGGGCGCCCCGGACTCCTCCGGCCTGCCGGGCGGCGCGGCGGCAGGGCCGGTGCTGGGGCACGCGGCGCTGATCGGCTACCTGGAGGCCGAGCAGCGCGAGGGACGGCTGTCCGCCGCGGCCCCCGCGCCGCTGCTGGCGGCCGCCCTGCTCGGCGCCTGCCAGCAGCACGCCTTCCTCACCCGCCTGGCCGGGCCGGAGGCGGTGGCGGACGGGGCGCGTCTGCCCTCCGACCCGGAGGAGTTCGCGACCGGCCTGGTGCGGGCCGTGCTCGCCGGCCGCACCGGCTGATCACCGCCCGGCCGGCGCGCGCGGACGCCGCCCGTCGGCACCGCCGCCCCCTCCGCCGGGACGTCCCAGTACCGACCCCGGTGCACACATTCCACAAAGTGACCGAATGCGGCTATCGACCTTGATGCCGCATTGACACCCCCTCCTCCCCGGCAGACGATCACGCCGCCCCCGTTGTGATCCACGCCAGGAGGCGCGATGACGCGCAGTCTTTTCCGGCGAAGAGCCACCACCGTCGTGGCCGCCGCGACACTTCTCCTAGGGACGCTGTCAGCGGTCCCCGCCCAGGCGAAACCACCCCAGCCCGCCACCGGGGCCGCGGTGGACGTCTACACCGGCGAGCTCAGCGCCGACCAGCTCGCCCTGCTCAACGCCTCCGGCATCGACCGCGAGGACGTCAGCTTCGCCAAGGCGAGCGCCAAGGGCAAGACCAGGGTCGAGGCCGTGCTGAACAGCGCGCAGGCCGCCGCCCTGATGAAGAAGGGCCTGGACCTCCAGGTCAAGAAGCCCGGCGGCAAGGACCTCAAGGCCCGCGCCAAGGCCGCTCCGAAGGTGTTCCGGCCCTACAGCGGCGCCGGCAACATCCGCGAGGAGATCCTCAAGGTGGCCGCCGACCACCCGGGCATCGCGACCGCGGTGGACATCGGCACCTCGGTGCAGGGCAAGCCGATCACCGCGATCCGGGTCAGCAAGGACGTGGCCAAGCTCAAGGACGGCGAGCGGCCGGCGGTCGTCTACCAGGCCGACCAGCACGCCCGCGAGTGGATCACGCCGGAGATGGTGCGGCGGCTGCTGCACCACTACGTGAACGGCTACGGCAAGGACGCCGACCTCACCAAGATCGTCGACACCACGGACCTGTGGTTCGTCCCGGTGGTCAACGTCGACGGCTACGACCTGACCTTCCAGCCGGGCTACCGGCTGTGGCGCAAGAACGCCCGCGACAACAACGGCGACGGCCGCATCACCACCGGCGACGGCGTCGACCTCAACCGCAACTTCCCCTACAAGTGGGGCTACGACAACGAGGGCTCCGACCCCTCCCCCGTCGGCGAGACCTACCGGGGCAAGGGCCCGGCCTCCGAGCCCGAGACCCGCGCCCAGACCGGCCTGTACGAGCGGCTGAAGCCCAAGTACCTGGTCAACTGGCACTCGGCCGCCGAGCTGCTGCTGTACGGCGTGGGCTGGCAGGCCCTCACCCGCAGCCCCGACGACCTGATCTACGAGGCGGTCGTGGGCGACGTGGACAGGCCCGCCGTGCCCAACTACACCCCGCAGCTGGCCGCCCAGCTCTACACCACCAACGGCGACACCGACGGCCAGGCCGACAACCGGCACGGCGCGCTGTCGATCACCCCGGAGATGGCCACCTGCGTCACCGCCGCCGGGTACGACCCCGACGACGCCTACACGCCGGAGAACTGCGGCAGCATCTTCGAGTTCCCCGACGACGAGGCCCTGGTCGAGCGCGAGTTCCGCAACAACGTGCCGTTCGCGGTCTCGGTCGGCAAGTCCGCGCACACCCCGGACAACCCGGTCTCGGTGGTGGGCAAGACCGTGCCCGACTACGAGGTGGACAAGTTCACCACCTCCTACGGGCCGACCCAGGAGGTCGCCTCGGTCGTCCGCCGGTCGCTGGCCAACAAGGACCTCAACTACCGCATCAACGGCGGCCCGGTCCGGCACGACGGCGCGCGCGAGTGGCGCGGCGGCGAGCGGTTCGGCGACGAGAACGACCACTACTTCGCCGAGTACCGGGGCAAGGTCACCGGGCAGAGACCCGGCGACAAGGTCGAGGTGTGGTTCTCGGGCACCAAGGCCGGCAAGCGCGTCGACAGCGAGCACTTCACCTACACCGTCCGCGACCAGGCCGACGCCGACGTGCTGGTGATCGCCGACGAGGACTACAAGGGCATCAACCCCACCTACCCTGCGGGCACCAACGCGCCCAAGTACGCGCAGCAGTACGCCGACCTGGTGAAATCGGCCGAGCACAAGCCGCAGATCTGGGACATCGACAAGGACGGCGTCCCGCACGACCTCGGCGTCCTCAAGCACTTCAAGGCCGTGGTCTGGTACCTGGGCGACAACCGGCTCACCCAGGACGCCGCCGACGACCCGGTGCAGACCTACGAGGGCCCGGCGCACGACGCCCAGGTGGCCGACCGCGCCAAGGACCTGCTGCTGTCGGTGCGGTCGTACCTGAACGAGGGCGGCAAGCTGCTGCACACCGGTGAGACCACCGGCTACACCGGGCCGCTCAGCGGCAAGGCGGGCGGCGGCATCTACTACGGCCTGAAGGGGCACCCCGACCGGCCGTGCGTGGTCCGCTCCAACTACCGCGACGACTGCGAGCTGCTGTCGGACGACTTCGTCCAGTACTACCTGGGCGGCTACGACCGGCAGCAGGTGGGCAAGCCGACCGGGTTCACCGGCGCCGGGCGGCCGTTCGACGGCGCCAAGGCGGGCCTGGCGGGCACCGCCTCCAACCCGCTGAACGAGGCGGGCGGCTTCCAGGTGACCTCCACGGTGCTGCCGCCCGACCAGTTCCCGCAGTTCAGGAGCTGGAAGGCGGGCGACTACACCGGGGCGGCCGCGCCGTTCGAGCCGGTCGAGGGCCAGTGGTACGTCGCCGGCCCCCACCAGAACAGCGTGTACCGGCGGCTCACCCGCACCATCGACCTGACCTCGGTCACCGCCGCGCAGGCGCCCACCCTGCAGGCGCAGCTGTCCTACGCGACCGAGGGCGACTACGACTTCGTCCTGCTGGAGGCCCGGACGGCGGGCGGCGACGACTGGACGACGCTGCCCGACAAGAACGGCCGCACCAGCACCAAGGTCCCGGCCGACTGCCCCGGCGGCTCCTTCCTGGAGTTGCACCCGCACCTGCGGCACTACCTGACGCAGGCCAACCCGTGCGCGCCCACCGGGACCACCGGCCAGTGGAACGCCATGCAGGGCGACTCCAACGGCTGGGTGCCCACGGCCTTCGACCTGTCGGCCTACGCGGGCAAGAAGGTGGAGGTCTCCATCGCCTACGTCAGCGACCAGGCCGTGGGCGAGCCCGGGCTGTTCATCGACGACACGAAGGTGACCACCAGCGGCGGGCAGATCGACGCCGAGGGCTTCGAGTCGGGCCTCGGCCCGTGGGCCGTCGCGGGCGCCCCGGCGGGCAGCCCCGGCAACCCGTCGGAGTTCGTGCGGTCGCGGGCCCTGATCGACGCGGTCTCGGCCGTGGCGACCCGGGACAGCGTGCTGCTCGGCTTCGGCATCGAGCAGGCCCGCACCCCCGCCGAGCAGCGCGATCTGATGGCCCGCGCGCTGCGCCACCTGCTGGGCTGACCGCGGGCCCCTGACCCCCGTCCCCGATCCCTGACCGCTTCCCCGCCGACCCCGAAGGCCCCCGGCCGCCTCCACCGGCCCGGGGGCCTTCGGCTTGGTCGGTTTGATGGCAAAAGAGGGGTTTTATACCGGTCAACGGAAGTGAACGTGACAAAAGCTCACGTTTTGTGACCGACGTCACGCAACCCGCGAGGGCGTCCCGCGCGTCTTATCTAGCGAGAACGACCACCGACGAAGTGCAGCGCCGATCGCGCCGAGCCCGCGACGTCCCGGAGAACGGGGTCGCCCTGGCAGCAGCCGATCCGCGCGCAGGCCCGGCCCACCCTCCATGCGCGGCCGAGCCCCCCGACACCGGCCGGCCCACCGAGGGACGACATCGCGGCACGCGGAGACCCTCCGCCCGCCCGCGCCCGCGTCCCCCGGCCGAACCCGTCGGGAACGGTGGAACGTACCTCTGCACGGGGGGCGGCGCGTCCGCCCGGCCCGCGCGGGCCCCGGCCCGCGCGCGGTCACACCAGGCCCTTCGCGGGGCCGCAAGCCACGGGGAGCGACGATGTCCGCAGTCACCATGCCCGAGAACCACACCCACGAGACCGGCCGCGACGAGCGCTACGAGCGCGACGTGCTGCCGCTCGCCGATCCCCTGTACGCCAGCGCCGTCCGGATGACCCGCAACAGCGCCGACGCCGAGGACCTGGTGCAGGAGACGCTGATCAAGGCCTACTCCAACTTCCACCAGTTCCAGGAGGGCACCAACCTCAAGGCCTGGCTGCACCGCATCCTGACCAACAACTTCATCAACACCTACCGCAAGAAGCAGCGCGAGCCGCAGCGGGCGGGCTCGGAGGAGCTGGAGGAGTGGCAGATCGCCCAGGCCGAGGCGCACTCGGCCGGGTTCCGGTCGGCCGAGTCCGAGGCGCTGGACCGCATCCCGGACCAGCGGATCGCCGGCGCGTTGCGGGCCCTGCCCAAGGAGTTCCGCGACGCGGTGTACCTGGCCGACGTCGAGGGCTACGCCTACAAGGAGATCGCCGCGATGATGGGCACCCCCATCGGCACGGTGATGTCGCGCCTGCACCGGGGCCGCAAGCAGCTCCGCGAGGCGCTCGGCGACCACGTGCTGGCCGCCTGAGGGCCGTTTCCCCGGCACGGTGCGTGCACGGATGGATACATTGGGCGACGACCTGGCCGTGATCCCCGGGAGTCCCGATGCCCCACCTGATCGCCACCGCCCTCACCGGCGCCGCGCTCGCCCTGTCCCCCGTCCTGTCCCCCGGCCCGGCCGCGGCGGCCGGGTCCGCCCCCGCCGAATCCGCCCCGGCCACCGAGCTGCGCCTGACCCTCACCTATCCCGGCACCACCGTCTCCGGAACGCGGACGGTGACCCTGACCTGCGGCCCCGCGGGCGGCGAGCACCCGCGGGCCGCCCGGGCGTGCGCGGAGCTGGCCCGGTCGGGCGGGCGGTTCGAGCACGACTCCGGCGACCGGATCTGCACCCTGGAGTACGCGCCGGTGATCGCCGAGGCGCAGGGGCACTGGCGTGGCCGCCCGGCACGGTTCCAGCGCGAGTACCCCAACGGCTGCGTGCTACGCGCCTACACCGGCACCATCTTCGCCTTTTGACCCTCTCTTGGGCATAGGGTCACGCCGCCGGGGTACAGCCGCGCTGACGCGGTGGGTGGCGAACGGGTGCGGTACCGGAAGGGTGTGCGGGACATGGCACGGAGAGTCAGCGACGTCATGACCGCCGATCCCCAGGCCCTCCCGCTCGACGCGACGCTGTTCGAGGCCGCGCGCGTGATGCGCGACGAGGGCATCGGCGACGTGCTGGTGACCTTCGCCGGGCGCCTGTGCGGCATGGTCACCGACCGCGACATCGTGGTGCGCGCGGTCGCCGAGAGCCGCAACACCGCGCTCACCCCGCTGGGCGACGTGTGCACCGCCGACCTGATCACCGTGGGCCCCGACGACGACACCGACACCGCCGTCCGGCTGATGCGCGAGCGCGCGGTGCGGCGGCTGCCGGTCGTCGACGAGGCGCACCGGCCCGTGGGGATCGTCACGGTCGGGGACCTGGCGCTCGCCGGCGTGGGGCTGGAGGAGGGCGGGCCGCTGCCCGGCATAAGCAAGGCCCCGCCGAACCTGTAGCCGCCCGCGGCCGCCCCGCGCGCCGGTCCCCGCGGTGAGCCGGCGCTTCCCCGCCGCCACCGCTCTGTACCGACGGGTACGCAACCCTCCCGCGGGGAGATACCTTCTGAGTGTGCCGACCACCGACGCCGTCCTGACCGATCAGCTCGCCCTGGAGATCGCCCGGCTGGGCGTGGTGGGCGTGTCGTCCGACGTGGGCACGCTGCACCGGGTCACCGAGCTGGCCGCCCGCGCCGTGCCCGGCTGCGCCGGCGCCTCCAGCGTGCGCTGGGCGCTGGCCGACGACCAGCGGCCCGACCCGCTCGCCTCGGCCGCCAGCCACCCCGACCTCGCCGAGGTCGTGGACCGCCAGCTCGCCCGCGGCTCCGGCCCCGACTTCGACGTCGTGCTGAACCGCCGCGCGGTCAGCAGCGACGACGTCCTGGCCGAGACCCGCTGGCCCGAGACCATGCCCGACCTGCTGCGGCGCGGCGTGCGCTGCTTCGCCACCTCGCCCCACCTGAACGGCCAGGTCCTGGTGACGCTGACGCTGTACGGGGTGACCCCCCGGTCGCTGGCCCCCGACCAGCAGGCCCTGGCGGCGCTGCTGGTGGCGCAGGGCAGCGCCGCGGTGTCCAACTCCCTGCAGTACGACCAGGTGCAGCGCACCGCCACCCAGCTCCAGGAGGCGGTGGAGACGCGCGCGGTCGTCGACCAGGCCAAGGGCATCCTGATGCACGCGCTCGGCTGCGACGCCGAGCAGGCGTTCGCCGAGATGCGCCGCATCTCCCAGACCCGGCACGTGAAGCTGACCGCGCTGGCCCAGCGGATCGTCGGCGACCAGGGGCTGCTCTGAGGACCACCGACCGGACCGCCGACCAGGGTGACCAGCGCCTCTTTGGTACTGAACTAGGCCGTATGCGCGCAACGGGAATAGGCTGCGCACGGCGGTCCACCGGAGACCGGCCGCGTGCGGTCCATCCCAGGGGAGAGGTTTGATGCCCGAGCAGCTCGAACCTGAGACCATCATGCGCGAGATCACCGATCTCGAAGGGCGCATGGGGGAGCTGCGCCAGGCCGCCAACCTCCCCCGTCCGGACCTGCGCGCCACCCTCGACGCCGCGCTGCTGGAGCTGGAGCTCGCGCTGACGGCGCTGCGCGCGATGGGCGCCGAGCAGGGCGGCGCGGCCGGATCGGGCGCCGCCGCCGAGACCGAGCGCCGGGTGCTGCGCACGGTGTTCCAGGACGCGCCGGTGCCGCTGTTCCTGCTGGACCGCGACAACAGCGTCCGCCGCGCCAACCGGCAGGCCGCCGGGCTGCTGGGCACCTCCTCGGGCTACGTGTCGGGCAAGCAGTTCACCGCCTTCTGCGACCTGGCGACCCGGGCGGCGCTGCGCTCCCAGCTCGCCGCCGTGGTGCGGACCGGGCGGCGCCTGCGGGTGCCGGTGCGGTTCCTGGGCCGCGAGCACCCGGTCGACGCGGTGGTGACGCTGGCGCGGGTGTGGATCCGCGGCGAGCCCGACCCGATGGTGATCGCGGCGGCCGGGCCCACCACCACGCCCACCGACGACCCGGCCGCGCCCGCCCCCTCGGTCAAGGCCGAGCCGGCCGACGACGAGGCCGTGGCGACCATCGTGCACCGGATGGACGTGCTGGCCACCGCCAGCGAGCTGCTGCTCGACGAGCCGGTGTTCAACGAGACCGTCGCGGTGCGCCGCTGCGCCCGGCTGCTGGCCGCCGAGCTGGCCGACTGGGCCTTCATCGACCTGACCGGCGTGGACCTCGGGCCGGCGCTCGGCGGCCCGTCCCAGCAGGCCGAGCGCCGCCTGAACACCCCCGGGCCGCCGCGCCGCCAGGTGGTGATGGGCCCGGCCGACGACGAGCGGGCGCACGAGGCCGCCCGCATGCTGGAGGAGCTGGACCCGGCCCCCGGCACCCTGCCGCACACCGTGTGGCGCACCCGGCAGAGCGCGCTGCGCCCGCACGTGGAGGACCTGGACCTGCTGGGCACCTGCCCGGACGGCCAGCCGGTCTGCGCCAAGATCGGCGCGACCTCGGTGCTGTGCGTGCCGGTGGAGGACGGCGACCGCTGCCTCGGCACGATCACCTTGGCCAGCCGGGGCGAGCACGGCCCGTTCGACCTGACCGACCTCGGCGTGGTGCAGCGGCTCGGCCGCTACCTGGCGCTGGTGATCCGCGCGGCCCGGCTGTACCGGCGGCGCGCGGAGGTCGCCGACTCGCTCCAGGCCAGCCTGCTGCCCAAGACGCTGCCCGCGATCCCCGGCGTGGAGCTGGACGCCCGCTACATGGCCGCCTCGCACGGCGGCGAGATCGGCGGCGACTTCTACGACGTGTTCCGCACCCCCGGCGGCTGGGGCCTGGTGCTGGGCGACGTGTGCGGCAAGGGCGAGGACGCGGCGGCGGTGACCGCGACCGCCCGGCACGGCGTGCGGCTGGTGTCGCGGTGGAAGAGCGAGCCGGCCGAGGTGCTGGCCATGGTCAACGAGACCCTGCTGGAGGAGGACCGCTTCGTCACCGCCGTGCTGGCGGCGCTGGTCCCCACCGAGGCGGGCGTCACCGCCTCGCTCGGCATCGCCGGGCACCCGCCCGCGATCGTGATCCGCGGCGACGGGGTGATCCGCTCGGCCTCGCGCGGCGGCGTGCCGCTCGGCCTGTTCGAGGACTTCGACGCCGGGCTCGACGTCATCGAGCTGGCCCCCGGCGACACGCTGTTCCTGCACTCGGACGGGGTGCTGGAGGCGTGCGACCTGATGCGGCAGGAGTTCGGCCAGGAGCGGCTGCTGGAGACGCTGGCCGCGCATGCCGCCAGCCCCGTGCAGGCGATGCTGGACGCGGTGCAGCGCACGCTGCTGGAGTACTGCGACGGCGACCTGCGCGACGATGTGTCGATGCTGGCGCTGCGGGTGCTGCCGCCGACGCTCAACTGACCCACGGGTCGCCGGAATAACCCCATATCGCCTGGGTATCGAGCGGGCATGGCCACCGCCCCGAACCCGCGCAACGAGACCGAGCACGAGCGTCTCGACCGTCAGCTCATGGAACTACTGCAGGGATTCCGCGTCGCGGTCACCGGCGTGCAGGTGCTGTTCGCGTTCCTGCTGACGGTGCCCTTCGCCACCCGCTTCGGCATCGTGGACGGGCCCGGCGAGGTCCTGTTCTACGTCTCGCTGTTCGGGGCGGCGGTCGCGTCGCTGTGCTTCATCGCCCCGGCCATCCAGCACCGCATCCTGTTCCAGGCGGGGCAGAAGCCGCTGCTGATCCGCCGCGCCAACCGGTTCGGGATCGCGGCGGCGATCGCCCTGGCGGTGTCGATCACCGCCTCCACCACGCTGATCATCGAGACGCTGGTCGGCGGCTGGCAGGCCGTCGCCACCGCCGTGGTCGTGGGGGTGCTGGCGTCCTGGATGTGGTTCGTGCAGCCGCTGCTGACCCGGCGCGCGGTCGCCGGCGCGCCGGAGAGCAACGGCGACGCCGACCGGCACGACGGGCGCAGCACCGAGCGGGAGGCCGAGCGCCAGGACGAGGCCGCCGACGAGATGGGGACCGCCGGGCAGGCGCTCAAGCCCGGCGGCGCGGGCGACGGCGACGGCGACGGCGCGGGCGGCACGAGCGGCAGCCCGGGGGCGGGGTCGGGAGCGGGGCCCGCGGCGGCCGGCCGCTGACCTCCGGCCCGAAACGAATGACCCGAAACGAACGACCCCGAACGCACGAAAGACGCACGACCCAAGACGCACGGAAGCCCGCGGGACCAGGCGGTCCCGCGGGCTTCGCGGCGTCCGGGCGGTGCGCCGTCCGGCCGGTGTCCGGTCAGTACGCCTTGCCGAAGATCACGCGCTTGCCGTAGGCGGACGGCTGCCCGCACTTGACGCACGCGCCGGTCTCCTCCGGCGCCTCGGCCGGGATGACCCGGGGCGTGGCGGCGGTGTCGGCCTTGATCTCGTCCTCGCACTCGGCGCGGCCGCAGTGGAAGGCGCGGGCCCAGCCGGTCTGCACCTGCTCGGTGAAGGCGTCCCAGGAGTCCACCACGGCGGTGCGCTCCTCGCGGAACGCCTCGGCGCGGGCCAGCAGGAACGACTGGAACTCCGCCAGGATGCCGGGCAGCAGCTCGGGCACCTTCTCCAGCGGGATCTGCTCCTTGCCCTGGCCCTCCACGACCGGCAGCCGCCGCGCCAGGGTGGCCACGCCGTTGTCGATGTCGCGCTTGCCGAGCTCGATGCGGACCGGGACGCCGCGCATCTCCCACTCGTTGAACTTGTAGCCGGGGGTCAGGTTGTCGCGCTTGTCGTCCACGTGCACGCGGATGCCCATGGCCTTGATCGCCGCGCCCAGCTTGCGGGCCTCGGCGGCGGCCAGCTCGCCCTGCTCCTTGCGGCCGATCGGCACGATCACGACCTGGTAGGGGGCCAGCCGGGGCGGCAGCACCAGGCCCTTGTCGTCGCCGTGCGTCATGATCACGCCGCCGATCATGCGGGTGCTCATGCCCCAGGAGGTGGTGTGGGCGAGCTGGAGCCTGCCCTCCTCGTCCTGGTACTGGATCTCGAACGCCTTGGCGAAGTTGGTGCCGAGGTAGTGCGAGGTGCCGGCCTGGAGGGCGCGGCCGTCGCGCATCATGCCCTCGATCGTGTAGGTGCGGACCGCGCCGGCGAACCGCTCGCCGGGGGTCTTCTCACCCGGCACGACCGGGATGGCGGCGAGGTCGCGGGCGACGGCCGCGTAGGCGTCCAGCGCCCACATGGTCTCGCGCATCGCGTCGGCCTCGTCGCTGTGCGCGGTGTGGCCCTCCTGCCAGTAGAACTCGGTGGTCCGCAGGAACATGCGGGGCCGCATCTCCCAGCGGACCACGTTGGCCCACTGGTTGAGCAGCAGCGGCAGGTCGCGGTGCGAGTCGATCCACTTGGCCATGTACTCGCCGATGACCGTCTCGGAGGTCGGCCGCACGACCAGCGGCTCCTCCAGCTCCTTGCCCCCGGCGACGGTGACCACGGCGAGCTCGGGCGAGAAGCCCTCGACGTGCTCGGCCTCGCGCTTGAGGTAGGACTCCGGGATGAACATCGGGAAGGCCGCGTTCTCGTGCCCGGCGTCCTTGATCCGGCGGTCCAGGTCGGCCTGGAGCAGCTCCCAGATCCGGTACCCGTACGGTCGGATGACCATCGTCCCCCGCACCGGGCCACGATCGACGAGCTGGGCCTGCACGACCAGCTCGTTGTACCAGGCGGAGAAATCTTCGCTCTGCGGCGTCACACCTTCACGACTCACGCCCATGAGGGTACTAACGAACTCCCCCCGCCAATAACGCAATAGTCCGACCGGCCCGCCCGCCCGGGTCCGCGAATACGCTGGTCCCGCGATCTTCGCGCCCCCGCCGGGGGCGCTCCCGGCCGCTGCGCGGGCCCGCGCGGCCGCCCGGTCCGGGCGAAAACCGCTTGCCCCGGGGGCCGGGCCTGCCGAGACTCGAAGGTCGGAACGTTCGAGGGGGAGCACCGTGGGGCACGTCGAGGTCGGCCACGTCAGCCACACGCTGCCGGACGGCCGGTTGCTGCTGGACGACGTGTCGTTCCGGGTCGGTGACGGCCTCACCGCCGCGCTGGTCGGCCCGAACGGCGCGGGCAAGACCACCCTGCTGCGCATGGTCGCCGGGGATCTGGCCCCGCAGGAGGGCACGGTCGCGCACAGCGGCGGCCTCGGGGTGATGCGGCAGTTCGTCGGGAACGTCCGCGACGGGTCCTCGGTGCACGACCTGCTGCTGACCACCGCCCCGCCGCGGGTGCGGGAGGCCGCGGCCGTGCTGGAGGCCGCCGAGCTGGCCATGATGGAGCACGACGACGAGCCCACCCAGATGCGCTACGCCACCGCGCTGGCCGGCTGGGGCGACGCGGGCGGCTACGAGGCCGAGGTGCTGTGGGACGCCTGCTGCGTGGCGGCGCTCGGCGTCCCCTACGACCGGTGCCGCTGGCGCGAGGCCGCGACGCTGTCGGGCGGCGAGCAGAAGCGCCTGGTCCTGGAGGCGCTGCTGCGCGGCCCCGACGAGGTGCTGCTGCTGGACGAGCCGGACAACTACCTGGACGTGCCCGGCAAGCAGTGGCTGGAGGAGCGGCTGCGGGAGACGCCCAAGACCGTCCTGCTGGTCTCCCACGACCGGGAGCTGCTCGACCGGGCCGCCGACCGGATCGTGACCGTGGAGGCGGGCGCGGTGTGGGTGCACGGCGGCCGCTTCGCCACCTACGCCGCCGCCCGCCGCGACCGCAACGAGCGGCTGGAGGAGCTGCGCCGCCGCTGGGACGAGGAGCACGCCAAGCTCAAGCAGCTGGTCAACACGCTCAAGAACAAGGCCGCCTTCAACGACGGCCTGGCCTCGCGCTACCAGGCGGCCCAGACGCGGCTGCGCAAGTTCGAAGCTGGCCGGGGGCGGGATGGAAGCCCGCCGGAGGTGCCGCCGCGCGAGCAGAGCCTGAAGATGCGGCTGCGCGGGGGCCGGACGGGCAAGCGCACGGTGATCTGCGAGGGCCTGGAGCTGACCGGGCTGATGCGGCCGTTCGACGCCGAGATCTGGTACGGCGAGCGGGTCGCGGTGCTGGGCTCCAACGGCTCGGGCAAGTCCCACTTCCTGCGGCTGCTCGCCGGGGTCGCCGAGCAGCTGCCGCGCGGGGCGACGCCGGTGGAGCCGGTCGCGCACACCGGTGCGGCGCGGCTGGGCGCGCGGGTGCTGCCGGGGCTGTTCGCGCAGACCCACGCGCGGCCGGATCTGGCCGGGCGCACGCCGTGCGAGATCGTGATGACCGAGCACGCGCGGCTGCGGGGCGACGCCATGAACGCGCTGGCCCGCTACGAGCTGCAGATGTGCGCCGAGCAGCCGTTCGAGACGCTGTCGGGCGGGCAGCAGGCGCGGCTGCAGATCCTGCTGCTGGAGCTGGGCGGGGCGACGTTGCTGCTGCTGGACGAGCCGACCGACAACCTCGACCTGGCGAGCGCGGAGGCGCTGCAGGAGGGGCTGGAGTCCTACGAGGGCACGGTGCTGGCGGTCACGCACGACCGGTGGTTCGCACGCACGTTCGACCGTTTCCTGGTGTTCGGGTCCGACGGGGCGGTCTACGAGCCGCCGGAAGCGGTCTGGGACGAGACGCGGGTGGCGCGTTCGCGGTGAGTCCGCGCTGGTACCGCACGGATATCGCACGGATAAGGTGCATCCGTGCGGATCGTGGTGACGGGGGCTGCCGGTTTTCTGGGCAGCCATGTGGTGGACGCGCTGGCGGAGGCCGGGCACGAGGTGCTCGCGGCCGACGCGCCCGCGCGCTCGCTGAACCCGGCGGCCTCCCGGCGCAACTGGGCCGGGCTCGCGGACCGCGCCGCACGGCTGGAGACCGACCTGGCCGTGGACGACCTGGCCCCGCTGGCCGCTGCCGACGCGGTGGTGCACCTGGCGGGGCGGCCCGGCGTGCGGACCTCGTGGGGCGCGGGCCGCGCGCCGTCCGAGCGGGACAACGTCGTGGCCACCCGGCGGCTGCTCCAGGCGTGCGCCGCGCGCCGCCCCCGCGTGGTCATCGCGTCCAGCTCGTCGGTGTACGGGTCGCGGGACCTGCCGACGCGCGAGGACGCCCCGCTCGCCCCGGCCAGCCCGTACGCGGCCGGGAAGGCGGAGGTGGAGCGGCTGGCGGCGCGGGCGGCGCGGAACGGCCTGCCGGTGACGGTGCTGCGCTACTTCTCGGTCTACGGGCCGCGGCAGCGGCCCGACATGGCCTTCCACCGGTTCATCGAGGCGGCGCTGGACGGGCGGCCGCTGCCGGTGTTCGGGGACGGGCTGCGGTCCCGGTCGTTCACGCACGTGGCCGACGCGGTGGACGCGACGCTGCGCGCGGTGGCGGCCGACCTGCCGGACGGGACCGTGCTCAACGTGGGCCGTCCCGAGCCGGTCACCGTGCGGGCCGCGATCGACCTGCTCGGGGACCTGCTGGGCGGCCGCCCGGCGGTGCGCGGCCAGGAGCCGGTGGCCGGGGACGCCGCGCGCACCTGGGCCGACAGCGGCCGGGCGGCGCGGCTGCTGGGCTGGACGGCGGGCACGGGCCTGGCCGAGGGGCTGGCCGACCAGCTCGCCTGGCACCGCGGGCTGCGGGTCCGGGACCGGGTGGGCGCGGCATGACCGGCCACCCGGGCGGGCACCGCGCGGCCTACTTCGCCTTCGACCGCTTCCCCTCCAGCAAGGGGTCGGCCGTGCACATCGCGCAGATGGCCGACGAGCTGTTCGACCGCTACGGCGGCGGGCTGCTGGGCGTGCTCGGCGGGGGCGGCCTGCCCCGCCACCAGCGCGAGGGCGCGCGGGAGACCGTCCGGTTCGACGCGCAGATCCCCAACCTGATCGACCGGGCCGAGGCGTACTCCGCCTGGGTCGCCGCGCACGTCGCGCCGCACCGCGGCACCCTGGAGGTGTGCCACGTGCGCGACCCGTGGAGCGCGCTGCCGGTGCTGGAGGGCCCCCACCGGCTGGTCTACGAGGTCAACGGGCTGCCGTCGATCGAGCTGGCGCGCACCCGCCCGCTGGTCGCGCCCGGCACGCTCAAGAAGATCCGCGAGCTGGAGCTGCGCTGCCTGGAGCGGGCGGACGCGATCGTGGTGCCGTCGGCGGTGATCGGCGCGGCCGTGCGGGGCTTCGGCCTGCCCGAACGCAAGATCCACCTGGTGCCGAACGGGGCCGACCTCGGCCCGCGCCCGCCGCGCCCGGCCGACGCCCCCGACCGCTACCTGGTCTACGTGGGCGCGCTCCAGCCCTGGCAGGGCCTGGACGTGCTGCTGCGCGCGCTCGCCCGGCTCGCCGACCTGGACCTGCCGCTGGTGATCTGCTCGTCGGTGCCCGAGCGCCGCGCGCGGCCGCTGCGCCGCCTGGCCGAGCGCCTCGGCGTGGCCGACCGGGTCGAGTGGCGCTTCACCCTCCCCCACGAGCAGGTCGCGGCCTGGCTCGCGCACGCCGAGGTGTCGCTGGCCCCGCTCACCGGCTGCGCCCGCAACCTCGACCAGGGCTGCGCGCCGCTGAAGGTGATCGAGTCGATGGCCGCCGGGACGCCGGTGGTGGCCTCCGACCTGCCCGCGGTCCGGGAACTGGTGGACGACGGCGTGCACGGCCGCCTGGTCCCGGCCGACCGGCCCGCCGAGCTGGCGCGGGCCGTCCGCATCCTGCTGGAGTACCCGGCCGAGGCCGCGGGGATGGGCGCGTCCGCCCGCCACCGCGTCGCCGCCGGGCTCACCTGGGCGCACTCGCGCGCCCGGCTGGCCGAGGTCTACCGTACGTTGACGCCGAGCTGACGGAGGGGTGGTCCGGAGGTGTTCTGGCGCAGGCAGCGCGCGGCGATGGAGGCGTTCCATCCGCTGCACCGGGCGCTGATCGACGAACGGGCGTTCTCGGTGACGATGGCGCCCGCCGACTGGGAGAGGCTGCTCGCCAGCCTGGCCTCGCACCGGGAGACGGTGCGGCGGCGCAAATGGCAGCCGCCCGCGCGCACCCACACGGCGCTGGTGCCGCTGCTGCGCGTGGTGCTGGCCGACATGCGGCCGGGCGGCAAGCTGGGGGTGACCGCCGACCTGCGCGGCCCGAACGTGCCGGAGAAGCGGAGCCAGGCCCACAAGTACCCGGGGCACCGGCCGGTCCGGTCGGTCACCCAGTGGTACACCTTCGACCCCTGGCTGCGGCTGCGCGCCGAGCTGCGCGACGGCAGCGTGCTGGAGGTGTCGGTGGCCGAGCGCACCCGGCACCGCAAGATCCACAAGGTGAACCCGCGCGGCAAGCACAAGTGGAAGACCAAGACCAAGTCCGTGCAGCGGGTCGGCGTCGTGCGGCGGCTGCCCCGGGACGCGGCCGCGCAGCGGCCCGCGACGCCGCCCCCGCCGTGGCTGGCGGTGCGGGTCAAGCCGGGCGAGCGCATGGTCATCAAGGCCGGCGCCAAGATCGCGGTGACGTCGCCGGCCGTCGAGCGCGACCTGCCCGACCACATCCTGACGGTGGCCGCCGAGCCGTTCCGCTGGACCCTCCGCCCGACCGGGAGCGCATCGTGAACCGCTGTGCCGTGACCTCCGGCTTCTTCGTGCTGGGACGCTGCGGGCGCCCGGCGGCCCGCCCCTGCGCGCGGTGCGAGCGGCCGCTGTGCGCCGAGCACGTGCGGCTCGGCGAGCTGTGCCCCGAGTGCGCCGCCGCGCAGGGCCACCGGCCCGAGGACGCCTACGACCCGGCCTGGATCGACGGGTACCGGCGGCACTACTACGAGCACAGCGCGCGGGTCTACAACGACGCGGCCTGGTACTCGACGATCGACGCCCAGGAGCGCGCGGCGTTCGACGCCGGGGACGACGACTGGTCCTACGGCGGCGGCGACTTCGACGGCGACTCCGGCTTCGTGGACAGCTGATGCGCGTCCTGTGGGTGACCGAGCACCATCCGCCGAGCAAGGGCGGCATGGCCGAGTCGTGCGACCGCATCGTGCGGGGCCTGCGCGACGCGGGCGTGCCGGTGGACGTGGCGCACCTGACCCGGCGCGACCGGCCCTCCCGGGCGGCGGGGCGGGCGGCGTGGCGGCCCGAGCGCGTGCAGGGCGGGCGGCTGCTGACCGCGCCGCTCGGCGAGGACCCCGAGCACGCGCTGCGCCGCCTGTGGACGGCGATCACCGCCGACGGGACGGCGTACACGCACGTGGCGGGCTTCGGCGGCACGTACGCGATGCTGGCCGCGCCGGTGCTGGCGGCCCTGCTGGACGCGCCGCTGGTCACGCTGCTGCGGGGCAACGACATCGACGTCGGGGCGTTCTCGCTGCGGCGGCGCGGCCCCCTCGTGGACGCGCTGCGCGCCTCCGCGCGGGTGTGCGTGGTCGCGCGGTCGCACGCGCCGCTCGTGCGGGCGCTGGTGCCGGACGCGCCGGTGACGTTCGTGGCCAACAGCGTGGACACCCGCCACTGGCGGATGCTGCCTTCCGAACGCGAGCGCGGAGCCGCGTGGCGCGCCGGGCACGTCGCCGAGGGGCGGCGCACGGTCGGCCTGATCGGGCAGCTCAAGAACAAGAAGGGCGTGGGCTTCTTCCTGGACGCGCTGCTGCGGTCGGGGCACGCGGAGGCGTTCCACCTGGTGCTGGTCGGCGAGGTCGAGGAGGAGGTGCGGGAGCGGCTGGCCGAGGGGCCGGTGGCGCACTCGTTCCTGCCGTTCCTGGAGCGCTACGACCTGCCCGCCGTCTACGCCGCCTGCGACCTGGCCGCCCTGCCGTCGTTCTACGACGGGATGCCGAACGTGTCGCTGGAGGCCGCGGCGCTGGGCGTGCCGCTGCTGGCCTCCGACGCCGGGGGCCTGGCGGACGTGGCCGACGAGCAGATCGGGTTCACGTTCCCGGCGGGCGACGCCGACGCCTGCCGGGAGGCGATCGACCGGGCCGCGCGGGCGGACGACGCCGACCTGGCGAAGCTGGGCGCGGCGGGCGCGGAGCGGGTCCGGAGGGTCTTCACCCCGGCCGCCGAGACGGCGGGCTACCTGAAGGTGCTGGAGGAGGTCGCCCGGTGAGCGCCGCGCGGGCCGCCCGGTGATCGTCTGCTACGCGCACGGGGACGGGCTCGGGCACCTGACGCGGCTCCGGGCGTTCCTGCACACCGTCGGCCGCGCCGGCGAGGTCGCGGTATGGTCGCCGTCGCCGTTCGCCGCCGACCCGCGCGTGACCGGGGGCCTGCGCGCGGTCCCGGACGCGTCGGGCGCGGACGGGCTGATCGTGGACGCCTTCCCCGCCGGACTGCGGGGCGAGCTGCGGCGCAGCGGCGTCCCCGCCGTCCACCTCGCGCGGCTGCTGCGCTGGGACGCCTACCGGCGGCTGCTGCCCGCCGACCCGCCGCGCTTCGAGCGCACCTATGTACTGGAGCCCCTGGCCCGCGCGCACCGCGCCTACCTGGAGGAGGTCTCCGACGAGGTCGTCGAGCTGGACCTGGCCGACCCGCCCGCCCCCGAGCCCGACCCGCTGACCGGCTGGCTGGTCATGCACTCCGGGCCGGACGCCGAGATCCTGGAGCTGGTTGCCTACGCCCGCGACATGGCCGCCGTGGAGGGCGTGCGCCCCCGGCTCACCGTGGCCGCGCCGCGCCGTCCCGCCGCGCTGCCCGCCGACGTCGGGCACCGCGCGGTGTACCCGGCGTGGCCGCTGGCCCGGCACGCCGACCGGATCGTCACGGCGGCGGGCTTCAACACCGTCCGCCAGCTCGCGCCCTGGCGCGACCGGCACCGGGTGCTGCCGTTCCCGCGCACGCTGGACGACCAGTTCGCCCGCGCGGCGCGCCTCAGAAGTACTTCGGGTACAGGTTCCCGGCCGGCCAGGTCCTGACGGCGGCCGCCGCCTTGTGGAGCAGGCCGTCGATCTCGCCGTAGCCGGTGCCCGCGCCCTCCTGCCGCTTGTTGAACAGCGCCGCCCAGGTCAGGCCGTCGAAGCGGCGCACCAGCAGCGTGGTGGTGCCGCTCAGGCTGCCGTCGTGCCAGGTGTTCAGGCCGCCGGTGACCGGGCGCACCAGCCAGCCCGCGCCGTAGTAGTAGCCGTTGGGGTTGACGCCGGTGGCGGGCTTGGCGAACGCCTGCTTGATGGAGGCCGCGTTCAGCACCGCCGACGGGGCGTCGTAGATCCCGGCGAAGCGGACCAGGTCCACGGCGGTCCCCAGCCAGCCGCCGTGCGCGTCCATGTTCTCCAGGTTGAACGCGCCGTAGGGGTAGGGCACCTGCTTGCCCGAGCCGTCGAACACCGTCCTGCCCTTGTTGGCGGACAGGTAGGGCACCTCGCCTGCGGTCCTGACGAGGGTGCGGCCCAGCCGCATCCGCTTGATGCCGCGCGGGGCCAGGACCTTCTGCTGCACGTAGGCCCCGTAGCTCATACCGCTGGCCTTCTCGATGATCCGGCCGAGCAGCAGGTAGCCGTAGTTGCTGTAGGCGTAGGTCGTGCCCGGGGCGTGGTCGAGCTTGAGCCCGGAGGCGTACTTCATGACGTGCGCCTTGGAGACCGGCAGCGGCACCCCGAGCCGCCGGCTGATCTGCAGGTCGCGGAACATGACGTCGAAGGAGGCGTTCCGGTCCCAGCCGCCCAGGTGCTGGAGCAGCCGCAGGACGGTGACGTCCTTGAGCCGGGGGTCGGCGGCGGTGGACAGGCCGAGCAGCGTCGCCACGCGGTCGCTCGGCTTGAGCCTGCCGTCCTGCACCAGCTTGAGGATCGCGGTCGCGGTGACGGGCTTGGAGACGCTCGCGATCCGGAAGAGCGAGGTCGGCTGCACGGCCGACGCCGCGTCGCCGCTCCAGGTGTAGCCGCGCGCCAGCAGCAGCCTGCCCTTGCGGACGACGGCGAGCTGCCCGGCGGAGATGGCGCGCTCCTGCATGAACTTCTTCATCGTCGCGTCGAAGCTCCCGAGCCCGGCCAGCGCCGTCCCCGAGGTCTTCCAGGCGGGCGCGGCGGCCGCGGCCCCGGCCGCGTCGGCCTCCCGGGTCCCGCCCGAGCAGCCGGCGAGCAGGGCGGGCGCGGCCGCGCCGAGGCCGGCGACACCGGCGAACTTCCCGAAATCGCGCCGGGTCGGGTGCAGATCCGTCATCACGCCTCCGAAGCCATGGACGACAACGATCCGGACAGGGGGTCGGTCCGCACCCTAGTGCATGTTGATCATCAGGAGGGAGTCAGCTCGAACTCGACCCGGACCTCGTCGGCCAGCCTCAGGGCCCCGAACATCGCCGAGAAGGGCTTGATGCCCCAGGCGGTCTGCCGGATGACCGCGACACCGCGGGCCCGGTCGTCGGCGACCTCCAGGTCCAGCACGACCGGCTCGGTGCGACCCATGATCGTCAGCTCGCCGGCCGCCCGGTCGGCGGTGGTCTCGGTGCTGCGGAACACGATCTCGGGGTGGCGGTCGGCGCGCAGGACGCGGCGCAGGTTCTTGACGATCTCGGCGCGGTCCTGGTCCGACAGCGGCAGCACGCCGCCGGTGCCCTCGCGCACCCGGATGCCCTCGACCTCGACCCGCACCTCGGCGGAGGTCCCGGCGGGCGGCTCCCGGTCGCCCTCGGTCACGGTGCCCGACCACCGGGTGGCCTCCAGCACCAGGTCGTGCCCGGCCCGGCGGCCGAGGCCGCTGCGCCCGGTCCTGATCAGCAGTCGTCCGTCCGCCGGTCCGATGGTGTGCTCGCGCGCTGCCATGCCCCCAGCCTAGGCATCCGCGCCGAGATCAACTACTCGCGCAGGCGGCCGCCGGTCCGCCGCGCGCGGCGGGGGCACGCGCGTGCGGCTCGGCGGGGGCGCACGGTGGCGGCGCACGGCGTCGGCCGCAGGCGGCGGACGTCAGCGGACGTCCGGTGTCAGCGGGCGCGGGCGCCCTCGCGGAGGCGCTCCGGGTCGATCTCGCGCTCGGGGTAGCGGCGCAGGTACTCCGCCTCCATCTGCGCCGTCCGGCTCGTGTGCTCGGCGAGCGCGTCGTCGGAGGCGTGGCGCAGCGCCTCCATGCGGGTCTCGTACAGGTGGCCCAGCTCGCGGAACAGGTCGTTCTCGCTGAGCGCGCTCGGGTCGACTCCCGTGGTCATCGTTTCCCCTCCGGTGGTGGCCTACGTCCGGCCCGTACCCGGTCGAAGGTCGGCCAATCAGGCCCTTGCGGCACACGGGCCACCTACCTAGCGTTTGCTACATGACCGAGACGCTGGGGCCGCTGGTCGGCCATGTGCACTCCGACGATCTCCCATGGGTCACCGCCGGGCCGGTGGGGCTGCAGGTGCTGCGGGTCTCCCCCGGTTCCTGGGTGGTCCGCAACCGCTTCGAGGCCGGGTTCCGCCTGCCCCGCCACAAGCACACCGGGAGCGTGCACGCCTTCACCTTCTCCGGGCGGTGGCGGTACGCCGAGTACGGCGTGGACTACGTGGCGGGCACCTTCATCCACGAGCCGCCCGGGTCCGTCCACACGCTCACCATCGAGGAGGACTCCGACATCCTGTTCCTGGTCGAGGGGGCCTTCATCGAGTACGCCGAGGACGGCTCCGTCAGCGGCGTCGTGGACGGCGAGTCCACGCTCGCCGCCTACCACGCGCTCTGCGACGCCGCCGGGATACCCCGCCCCGAGGGCGTCCTCCAGTGATCCTGCCGCAGGGCTTCCCCGACGGCTGCTTCGAGCGGGGCCACCCGCACGGGCTGTACGCGCGGGTTCGGGCGGCCGGAGGGCCCGTCCGGCACCCCGACCTGCCGGTGTGGGTCGCGGGGACGCACGCGCTGGTGCACCGCGCCGCCACCGACCCGGCGGCCTTCCGGTCCGGGGACGGCATCCTCGTCTCCGAGATCGGGCACTCCTACGACGCGCCGCCGACGATCATGCACACCGACCCGCCCGACCACACGCGCTACCGGGCGCTGGTCGCGCCCGCCTTCCGGCCCGCGGCCATGCGGCGGCTGGAGGGGGCCGTCCGGGAGCGGATCAGGGCGCTGCTCGCGCCGGCGGACGGGCCGTTCGACGTGGTCGCCGGGCTCGCGGTGCCGCTGCCGCTCCAGGTGATCTGCCTGCTGCTCGGCATCCCCGAGGACGACTGGCCGCGCTTCTTCCGCTGGTCGGAGGCGATCGTCCCCGACGCCGCGCCGGAGCTGGCCGAGGCCGAGCGCACCGCGCTGCGGACCGAGTGCGGCGCCTACCTGATCGAGACGGCGCACCGGCGGCGGGAGGAGCCCCGGGACGACGTGATCTCCCAGCTCGCGCTGGCCGAGCTGGACGGGGACCGGCTGACCGACCTGGAGCTGGTGATGTTCCTGATCCAGCTCCTGGTCGCCGGGAACGAGACCACCCGGCACGCGCTGTCCGGCGGCCTGCGGGCGTTCGCCGAGCACCCCGAGCAGTGGGAGGCGCTGCGCGGGCGGCCCGGCGAGCTGGCGGGCACGGCGGTCGAGGAGGTCCTGCGCTGGACCACCCCCGTGGTCTACTTCCTGCGCACCGCGACGCGCCCCGTCTCCCTGGGCGGGGCCGAGCTGGCCGAGGGCGACCGCGTGATGCTGCTGTACGGGGCGGCCAACCGCGACCCCGACGCGTTCGGCCCGGACGCCGACCGGTTCGACATCGCGCGGCGGCCCGAGGCCCCGGGCCTGGCGTTCGGGTTCGGGCCGCACTTCTGCCTGGGCGCGGCGCTCGCCCGCATGGAGATCCGCCTGCTGCTGGAGGAGCTGCTCCCCCGCACCGAGCGGATCAGCGCCGCGGGCGAGCCCGTCCACAACGGGTCGTCGGTCGTCACCGGGCTGCGCCGCTGCGAGCTGTCGTTCGGCTGAGCGGCGGGCGGCCGGGCCGGCGGGCGGTCAGCGGGGCGGGGAGTGCGGGCAGAACACCGCCAGCGCCCCGCTCCGCTTGCCGAAGCGGACCGCCGACGCCAGCGAGGACACCTCGCCGTCGCGGGCCAGCCGCAGCGGCCCGTCCTGCGAGATCAGCTCCAGCGCGCCGTCCTGCCAGTGCCGGTAGCCGGGCGTCAGGTGCAGGTGCCCGAGCAGCACCGACGCCAGCGCCCGCGCGCGCGGCACCCGCTTGGCGGCGGTCACCATGCGGATGTCGAGCTGCCCGTCGTCCAGGTGCTCGCGCCAGGTCGGCGCGGGCCCCCGCGAGCCGTAGGCGCAGTTGCCGATGAACGCCAGCCACACCTTGTGCGGCTCGCCGTCCACCAGCATGTCGACCGGTTCGGAGCGCCGGAAGGTGCGGAACGCGGCCACCGCGAGCGCGGGCCACTTGCCGAGCCGCCCCTCCAGCCGCTCCCGGCGGTCCACCAGGTCGGTGTAGGCGCCGAAGCTCGCGGTGTTGAGGAAGACGGAGTCGAGCTCGGAGTCGAGGTCGTGCCCGTTGATCTCCGGAGTGACGAAGGCCACATCGACGCGGCCGAGGCAGCCGCCGCGGTAGGCGGCGATCGCGTCGGTGACCGTCTCCATGCCGAGCGCCCGCGCGAAGTGGTCGAAGGTCCCGCTGGGCACGGGCAGCAGCGGCACCCGGTGGCGCAGCGCGGCGCGGGCCCCGGCGTTGACGGTGCCGTCGCCGCCGACCACCGCCAGCACCTCGGCGCGCTCGGCGGCCTGGTCCAGCGCCTTCCCCAGGTCGGCGTCGGGCTCCAGCCGGACGATCTCGGCGGCGGGCAGCTCGCGCTCCAGCAGCGCCAGGTCGCGTTCGGCGCGGCCGGGCAGGCCGATGCCGCCGTCGGCGGTGTTGCGGCCCGAGGAGACGTTGACGACCGCGACCACGCCGCGCCCGTCGTCGGTGACGGTGACCTGCTCGGTGCCGGTGCGGGTGACGTGCGCGACCGGCGGCCTGGCGGGCCACACCAGCCGGGTGCCGAGCGCGGTGACCGCGCCGATGCCGAGGCCCGCGAGCACGTCGCCGGGGTAGTGCGCGCCGGTGTAGACGCGGGAGAACGCCACCGCGCCCGCCGTCGCGGCGATCGGCGCCCACACCGCGCGCGGCGCCTCCATCGCCACCCCGGCCGCGAACGCGGCGGCCGAGGCGGAGTGCCCGGAGGGGAAGGCGTGCGAGGTCGGCAGCTTCCAGCGGATGCGGATCGGCGGCACCAGGTCGACCACCGGGCGCTTGCGGCGGAACGCCTGCTTGCCGATCACGTTCACGACCGGGCTGGCGACCGCGATCGCGATCGACCCGCGCAGCGCGGCGCGGCGCAGGCTGGCGCGCCGGGTGAGCGCGAGGCCGCCGGCCATCGAGAACCACAGCACGCCGTGGTCGGCGAACCGCGACAACCGGGGCAGGACGTACTCCAGTCCCGGCAGCCGCGCGGCCGCGACCCGGTCGAACGCCCACCGGTCCAGCCTGCCCATTCGGCGCAGCAGCACCGGCGGAGGGGGTTTGGGCGGAGTCGTCCCCCCGCACCGCCGCATCGTCAGGACCCGGCCCCATGCCGGCTGCCGCGCGTGATTCTCATGCATGACGGGGGTATCCCCCAGGACGGGAACATGATTCCCGAAGATCTCAAATCGGGGTGCACATGCGGGCGAACGTCCCTCACACAAGGCGGACTGCAATAGGCTTCCCGGCATGAGTCACCCGGAACGGCTCGGCTCCTCGGGTGGCGAGACGGTCGGCACGATCGCGGAGTCTCCTCACATGAACGGGACAAGCGGTGAGTCACTGGCCGATTTCGCCGCGCGATACGGGCTGAAGCAGAGCGCCGCGCGCCCCCCGCTGCGCAAGTACGTGCAGGACCTCTGGCAGCGCCGTACCTTCATCTGGAACTTCGCCACCGCCAAGACCGCCGCGACCTACAGCGGCTCGCGGCTGGGACAGCTGTGGCAGATCCTGACCCCGCTGCTCAACGCGGGCGTCTACTACCTGATCTTCGGTCTGCTGCTCGATCAGAACAAGGGCATCCAGAACTACACCGCCTTCCTGATCACCGGCGTGTTCGTGTTCACCTTCACCCAGCGGTCGCTGACCGCCGGGGCCAAGTCGGTGGGCAACAACCTGTCGCTGATCCGGGCCCTGCACTTCCCCCGCGCCTCCCTGCCGTTCGCGCACGTCATCATGGAGCTGCAGCAGCTGCTGATCTCCATGGCGGTGCTGATGGTGATCGTGGTGGCCACCGGGGAGCCGATCACCTGGCACTGGCTGCTGGTGATCCCGGCGCTGCTGCTCCAGCTGGTCTTCAACGTGGGGATCAGCCTGGCGATCGCGCGCACCGGCGCGTTCGTGCGCGACATCCAGCAGCTGCTGCCGTTCATCACCCGGACCTGGCTGTACCTGTCGGGCGTGTTCTTCCTGGTCCCGGAGAAGGTGCAGAAGCTGGAGGAGGCCGGCTACGGCTGGCTCGGCAAGATCCTTGAGGCCAATCCGGGGGCGGTCTTCATCGAGCTGGTGCGCAACTCGATGATGACCAGCTACGAGAAGAGCCTGGCCAACGCCGGCGCGACCCAGCCCAACCTGTGGCTGTACGCGATCGTCTGGGCCGTGGTCGCCTTCGCCGGGGGTTTCTGGTACTTCTACCGCGCCGAGGAGAGGTATGGCCGTGGCTAAGGCGGTCCAGGAGCAGGCCCGGACGGCCGGCGTGCAGCCCCAGGTCGTGATCGATCCCACCCGGGAGCCGATCGTGGTCGTGGACGGCCTGCACATCATCTACCGGGTCTACAGCGGCGGCGGCGGCAAGGGCACGGCCGCGACCGCGCTGCTGCGCATTATCAAGCGCGAGAACCGGCCGCAGATGAAGGAGGTCCACGCCGTCAAGGGCGTGTCCTTCGTGGCCTACCGCGGCGACGCGATCGGCGTGGTCGGCACCAACGGCTCGGGCAAGTCCACGCTGCTGAAGGCGATCGCCGGACTGCTGCCGCCCGCGCGCGGCGGCGTCTACACCGACGGCCAGCCGTCGCTGCTGGGCGTCAACGCGGCTCTGATGAAGGACCTGACCGGGTCGCGCAACATCACCCTGGGCTGCCTGGCGATGGGCCTGACCCAGGAGGAGACCCGCGCCAAGTACGAGGAGATCGTCAAGTTCGCCGACCTCAAGCCGGGCTTCATCGACTACCCGATGAGCACCTACTCCTCCGGGATGGGCGCGCGGCTGCGGTTCGCGATCGCGGCGGCGCGCACGCACGACGTGATGCTGATCGACGAGGCGCTGGCCACCGGCGACGCCAAGTTCAAGCGGCGCAGCAAGGCCAAGATCGACGAGCTGCGCAAGGACGCCGGCGCGGTGTTCCTGGTCGCGCACAACCTCGACGTGATCGAGGAGACCTGCAACCGCGTCATCTGGCTGGACGACGGCCGCGTCAAGATGGACGGCGACCCGCAGGAGGTCCTGCGCGCCTACACCGACGCGACCGGCAAGTAGGCCGGGCGCACGACGGCACCGCCTCAGGGGCGGCGTCCCGATCGGGACGCCGCCCCTGAGGCGTTCCCGGGGCGACTTCGGCGCGACACCGTCCCCGCCGCGTCCGGAGAGCCGTCGCCGCGAACGGGATGCCGCTTCCGGCCGTTGCGGGAGCGGCCGCCGCGACCGGTGGGGCCACGGTTGCGCGGAGTTACCGGATCGCGTCTGGATGGGACGCCCGCGCCGACCTAACGTCGAGGGTGGACCTTCAGCGATGAGGGGGCTCCCCCATGGTCGGCACCGGCGATGATCGGTTCAGCAGGCGAGGCTTCCTGGGCGCCGCCGCGCTCTCGGCGGGCGCGTACGGCCTGGCGGCCGGGTGCGCGAGCGAGAGCAGCGGCCCGCAGGCCAGGAGCACCGGCAAGGCCCCGCAGGAGGTGTTCACCGCGCCCTCCAGGAAACTAAGCGGCTCGTTGAGCGTGCTGATGTGGAGCCACTTCGTGCCCCGGCACGACAAGTGGTTCGACAGGTTCGCCGCCGACTGGGGAAGGCGCGTCGGCGTGAAGGTCCGCGTCGACCACATCAACACCGTGGACGTGCCGCGCCGCGCCGCCTCGGAGATCCAGGCGCGGCAGGGCCACGACGCCATCCAGCACATCGCGCCGTTCTCCCAGTACGAGCCGGCCGCGCTGGACATGACCGACCTCGTCCAGGAGGCGACGCGGCGCTGGGGCCAGCAGCTGGAGCTGTGCCGCAAGTCCAGCTACAACCCCAACACCAGGCGCTTCTACGCCTACTGCCCCGGCTGGTCGCCCGACCCCGGCGACTACCGGAAGTCGATGTGGCGGAAGGTGGGGCTGCCCAACGGGCCCGGCAGCTGGGACGAGCTGCTGCGCGGCGCCACCGAGATCAAGCGGACGACCGGCGTGCCGTGCGGGATCGGGCTGTCGCCCGAGACCGACTCCAACATGGCGGCGCGGGCGCTGCTGTGGTCGTTCGGCGCGTCCGAGCAGGACCGGGACGAGCGGGTGGTGCTGAACTCCGACGCGGCGGTCGCGGCCGTGGAGTTCATGACCCGGCTGTGGCGGCAGGCCGAGACCGAGGAGGTGTTCTCCTGGGTCCCCGCCTCCAACAACCAGGCCCTGATCGCCGGGAAGTCCTCCTACATCCTGAACTCGATCTCGGCGTGGCGCACCGCGACGGGCACCAACCCCGAGATCGGTGACGACATCTTCTTCGTCCCGGCGCTGCGCGGCCCGAAGGCGGCGCTGGCGGCCCAGCACGTCATCCAGCAGTGGATCGTCCCCAAGCACGCCGCCAACCCCGACGCGGCCAAGGAGTTCCTGCTGCACTACACCGCCAACTTCCCGGCGGTGACCTACCACTCGGAGCTGTACGACCTGCCGGGCTGGCCGTCGCTGGTGCCGCAGCTCGGCGGGTGGCTGGACGACGACCCCTACGGGTCCAAGCCGGCGGGCAAGCTGGCGCTGCTGAAGAACGCGGCGTCCTGGAGCGCCAACATCGGCTACCCGGGGCCGTCCAACCCGGCGATCGGCGAGGTCTTCAACACCAACGTGCTGCCGACGATGTTCGGCCGGGCGGCGCGCGGCCAGGCCACCGCCGCGCAGGCGGTCGCCGAGGCGGAGCGGCGCATCAACGCGATCTTCAAGAACTGGCGGGCCCGCGGCCTGGTCGGAGGCTGAACGCCGTGGGAGCCGCGAGCGGACGCGCACGGCGCGGAGCGGAGGCGGGGCCATGAGCGTCGGGGTCCGCGGGCTGGTCAAGACGTTCGACGGGCACCCGCGGGCGCGGCGCGGGAGGGCCGAGGCCGTGCGCGCGCTGGACGGGGTGGACCTCGCCGCCGAGCCGGGCGAGTACCTGGTGCTGCTGGGGCCGTCCGGCTGCGGCAAGACCACGCTGCTGCGCACGATCGCCGGGCTGGAGCAGCCCACCGAGGGCGAGGTGCTGATCGACGGGCGGGTGGTCAACGGGCTGCCGCCGCGGGTGCGGCGGATCGCGATGGTGTTCCAGTCGTACGCGCTGTACCCGCACAAGACCGTCTTCGACAACATCGTGTTCCCGCTGCGCGCCGAGAAGGCCCCGAAGGAGACGCGCGAGCGCAAGGCGCAGTGGGCGGCCGAGCTGCTGGACATCGAACCGCTGCTGCGCCGCAAGCCGCGCCAGCTGTCGGGCGGCGAGCGCCAGCGCGTCGCGCTCGCCCGCGCGCTGGTGCGCGATCCGGCGGTGTTCCTGTTGGACGAGCCGCTGTCGAACCTGGACGCCAAGATGCGCGCCACGGCCCGCGACGAGCTGAAGCGGTTCCAGCAGCGCGTCGGCACCACCACCGTCTACGTCACCCACGACCAGGTCGAGGCGATGGGGCTGGGCGACCGGATCGCGGTGCTGGAGCGCGGCCGGGTGCGGCAGGTCGGCACGCCGCTGGAGGTGTACGACGACCCGGCCGACACCTTCGTGGCGACGTTCATCGGCTCGCCGCCGATGAACCTGGTCGAGCGCGGCGACCGGCTGGTCGGGTTCCGGCCCGAGCACCTGCTGCCGGCCGGGAGCGTGCCCGGCGCAGTGCGCGTCACCGTGACGCTGCAGGTGGAGCGGCTGGAGTACCTGTCGGGCGACCGGCACGTGTACGGCACGGTGACCGGGCTCGGCGCCGACACCCGCGTGATCGCGCGGCTGCCCGCCACCGTGGACGCCCCGATCGAGCCGGGCCGCCCGCACGAGTTCGCGGTGGCCGCCGACCGGCTGCGGTTCTTCGACGCCGGGACGGGCGCGCGCGCCCCGGCCGTCCCGATCGGCGACCGGTGAGCGCGCGGCGCGGGCGCGCGGGGCTCGCCGACCGCGAGGGGCTGCTGGCATGGCTGATGCTGCTGCCGTCGGTGGTCTACATCCTGGCGCTGGTGGGGGTGCCGTTCCTGCTGGCGATCGCGTTCGCGTTCTCGGACGTGACCACCGGCGACCCCTCGTTCGACTTCGTCGGGTTCGGCAACTTCACCGCGGTCTTCGACGACGGGGTCTTCTGGCGCGCGCTGCGGAACACGCTGCTGTTCACCTTCTGCTCGATGGTGCTGATCGTGGTGTTCGGCAAGATCCTGGCCAACGTCCTGGTCGCCGACTTCCGCGGCAAGTGGCTGGTGCGCCTGCTGGTGCTGCTGCCGTGGACCACGCCGGTCGCGCTGTCCACGATCTCCTGGCTGTGGTTCCTGGACTCGATCTACTCGCCGGTGGACTGGGTGCTGCGCCACCTCGGGCTGATCGACGGCAACGTGGTGTGGCTGGGCGGGCCCGGCACCGCGATGCTCTCGGTGGTGCTCGTGCAGACCTGGCGGCTCACCCCGCTGGCGGCGGTGATCGTGATGGCCGGGCTGGTGGCGATCCCGCGCGACATCGACGAGGCGGCGCGGATCGACGGCGCGGGCTTCTGGCGGCGCATGTTCGAGGTGACGATCCCGCTGTCGCTGCCGGTGATCGCGGTGGCGGCCCTGTTCGGCGCGATCATGACGTTCACCGACATGACGGTGTCGTACGTGCTGACCCGGGGCGGCCCGACGCACGCGACCGACGTGCTGGCGTCGTGGGCCTACTTCCGCGGGATCGAGGGCGGCGACGTGGGGCAGGGCGCGGCGATCGCGCTGTTCCTGTTCCCGATCCTGCTGGCGGGCGTGGTGGCGATCCTGCGCGCGGTGCGCCGGCTGGAGGCGCGATGACCGAGGCCCTGCGCAGGCGCTACGCGCGCCGCCACGTCGCGGCCCGGTGCGCTTTGTACGCGACGGCGGTCCTGTCCGCGCTGGTGTGCGCGCTGCCGTTCCTGTGGAGCCTGGTCAGCGCGTTCAAGCAGAACCGCGACCTGTACGACCCCGAGAGCAGCCCGTTCGCGTTCAACGAGCCGGCGACGCCCGACCACGTGCGGTTCCTGTTCGCCGACACCCCCTTCCCGACCTTCGTCGCGAACACGCTGCTGGTCGGCGCGGCCGTCGTGCTGGCCACCCTGGCCCTCGCCCTGCCCGCCGCCTACTCGCTGGCCCGGCTGAACCGCCCGTGGGGCACCACGATGGGCATCGCGATCTTCCTGGTCTACCTGGTGCCGCCGTCGCTGCTGTTCCTGTCGCTGACCCGCGTGGTGGTGGCGCTGGGCCTGGAGGACAGCCTCTGGTCGATGGTCGTGGTGTACCCGACCATCACCGTGCCGGTCTCGGTCTGGCTGCTGATCGGCTTCCTGAAGGCGGTGCCCGCCGACATCGAGGAACAGGCCATGGTGGACGGGCACAGCCGCCTCGGCGCCTTCGTGCGCGCGGTGCTGCCGCTGGTGTTCCCCGGCGTCGTGGCGGTCGTGGTGTTCAGCTTCACCCTGACGGCGAGCGAGTTCGTGTACGCGCTGGCGTTCGTGTCCTCCAGCCCGGAGATGGTGGTGAGCACCGGCGTCCCGACCCAGCTCGTCCGCGGCGACGTGTTCTTCTGGCAGTCCCTGCAGGCGGCGACGGTGGTGACGGCGGTGCCGATCGCGTTCCTGTTCAACCTGTTCCTGGACCGCTTCGTGACCGGTTTCACCATGGGCGCGGTGAAGACCTGAGCCCCTGATAGGTATGGGAGGGACAGCAGATCGTTTGACGAGGAGGTCAGCATGCCCGGAAAGCCGCCGCTTCCGTACGAGTTCCTGCCGCAGGTCCCGTCGTTCACGCTCACCAGCACCGACATGGCCGAGGGCGAGACGCTCTCCGAGAAGCACGTGTTCGACGACTGGGGCTTCTCGGGGCAGAACCTGTCGCCGCAGCTGGCCTGGTCGGGCTTCCCCGCCGAGACCAAGAGCTTCGCGGTGACCTGCCACGACCCCGACGCGCCGACCGGCAGCGGCTTCTGGCACTGGATCCTGTTCGACGTGCCGGCCACCGTGACCGAGCTGCCCACCGGCGCGGGGAGCGAGGACGGCGGGATCGGCGTCCAGGCGCGCACCGACTACGGGATCAAGGCGTTCGGCGGTGCCGCGCCCCCACCCGGCTCCCCCCACCGCTACGTGTTCGCCGTGCACGCGCTGGACGTGGAGACCCTCGGCATCGACTCCGACACCATGCCGGGCGCGGCGGGGTTCAACATCGTCGCGCACACCATCGCGCGCGCGACGCTGGTCCCGGTCTACGAGTCCTGACGGCCGCTCGGACCGTGACCGCTCGGTCACGGTCCGAAAAGCCCTCCCTACCCGGGCGTACCCCGCGAAGATGGCCGCATGGCCTTCCCACTGATGCCCGGTTACGACCACATCCAGGTGGTCGCCGACCTGGACCCCGCCGCGGCCGTCCGCGACCAGGAGTTGGGCGACCGCATCCGGGAGTACGGCAAGATCTTCCCCGCCGGCTCCCCCGAGTTCGGCAGCGCCGTCCAGCGCGGCGCCGAGTGGCGCATCGTCGCCACCGGCGCGCTGGACCCCTCCGGCGCCCGCTACGACCTGGCCTCCCGGCTGCGCCGCGCGGCCCCCGGGGCCGACCCCGGGACGGCCCGCGCGATGCTGGCGGCCGCCGCGCGGCTGGACCCCGAGGAGGGCGAGCAGCTCGCCAAGGACGAGTGGGAGATCGGCGACCGCCGCTACCGCGTCATCCGCATCGAGAAGTTCGGCCTGATCAACAAGACCGGGATGGAGCCGCCCCGGCCCAGCGACATCGACCGCCCCGACGCCGACCTGCTGCACGACCACCCGATCGACCCGCGCGCCCCGGCCGGCCAGTGGGAGGCCCAGCTCCGCCTCAACCTGGCCGGCTACCTGCCGATCCCCGGCACCGTGTCCGACCAGGTCATGCTGGAGGCGCGGCACGCGGTGCGCACCCACCCCGGCGTCGTGCTGCTGCCGCCCGGCTACATCATGATGGAGATCAAGGGCGAGAGCTCCTGGCAGCCGATCGGCGGCGGCCACGGCCCCGACGACGCCCGCCGCTGGCTGGCGGCCTACTTCACCGAGCTGCTGCCGCGGAAGCGGGAGTTCCAGGGCAACCCGGCGTCCCCGGAGGAGCTGGCCGGGTGGGCGAAGGCGGCCGAGGAGATCGAGGCGACCTCGGGCCACGAGTTCCTGGTGCTGGAGCGCCGCTTCCGCATCGTGCGCTTCTCACGAATGCTGCGCCTGGGCGCCGACGGCCCCGAACCCCCGCGCCCGTCGGACCAGGAGCAGTACGGCTACCCCCTGCCGGACTGACACGAAAAAGGCCACATAACTATTAACAAACGCTATGTAGCCACCCATTGACCCTAAGTAGCGTCTCCTCATGGTCAAACCCCCTCATGAGGCGATGCACCAGATCTTCCGAAACGACGACCTGCTGGTCACCAGCGCCCTCCAGTACATGTCCGGCGCCGACATCCAGAAGGTCCGGCTCTTGGAGGAACTCCCAGGAGACGTCACCACCCTTCCCCTGGAAGGAAGGGTGGACTCGGTCCTGCTCGCCGACATCGACGCCGTCCCCTGCGTCCTGGCGGTCGAGGCCCAGAGCAGGCCCGACAGGGACAAGGAGACCCAGTGGCCCTACTACGTGGCCTACCTGCTGGCCAAATACCGCCGCCCCAACGCCCTCATCGTGGTCACCAACGACGCGGGCACGGCGAAGTGGGCACGCCGCACCCTCACGGTCAAGGTCCCCGGCCTGCCGACCACCATGAACGTCACCCCGACGGTCTACGGCCCCGACAACGTCCCTCTGGTCTCCGACCTCGAACAGGCCCACGCCAATGTGGCCTTCGCCGTCTTCGCCGCGATCCTGCACGGCAAGTCGCCCGAGACGGCTGAGCCGGCTGAGCCGGCTGGAGAACGCGCTGAACGGCGTCGACATCAAGACCGCCCGCAGGCTGGTCGAACTCACCACGGCCGGGCTCATCAACCCGAAAGCTCAGGAGAAGTGGAGCGAACTGATGTCCGCACAGACCTACCCGTTCGAGCACGGCATCAAGGCCGAATGGAAGTCCGAGGGCCGAGCCGAAGGCCGGACCGAGGGCGAAGCCCAGTCGCTCCTGGTCGTCCTGGAAGCCCGCGGCATCCGGCTTTCCGCCGCCAACCGTGACCGCATCGTCTCCTGCACCGACGAAGAGCAGCTCCGCGCGTGGCTTACCCGTGCGGCCAACGCCACTACCGAGGACGAGCTCTTCGCCTGATCCGTCCGGTGGCCTCCGGCCGGCCTGCGGGCAAGCTGGCCGGAGGTCCGGTCAGCTCTGCCAGGGGAACCTGTCGGCGAAGGCCGGCTTCAGGTCGTCCAGCCAGATCGCGTTCGGGTCGTACTTGGCGAAGAACGGCTTGCCGACCAGTTCGGCGTCGCGGCACTGGATGAAGTGCAGCGCGAACACCTTCTCCCCGAACATGTCCAGCACGCCGTCCACGCACACCTTGCCCGGCGTCGCCGACATCGACGGGCCGCGGACGGTGCGCGCCAGGCCCGAAACGTTCTTGTAGGCGTCGCGGAAGATGCCGTAGGCGTCGGCCAGCGGCACCGCGAAGTAGTCCTGCGGTCCGGTGTCACGCTCCACGAACATGTAGTACGGGACCAGGCCCATCCGGGTCTGGGTGCGCCACATGCCCTCCCACGCGGCCGGGTCGTCGTTGATGCCCCGGATCAGCGGGGCCTGGGTGCGGATGACGGCGCCGGTGTCGCGGATGCGGCGCACCGCCTCGGTCAGCACCAGCGGCTCCAGCTCGCGCGGGTGGGAGAAGTGCGCCATGAACGCCAGGTTCTTGCCGGAGGCCACGACCTGCTCGAACAGCCGCAGCATGTCGTCGGCGTCGGGGTCGGTGACGAACTTCTGCGGCCAGTACGCCAGCGACTTGGTGCCGATCCGGATCGACTCCAGCTGCTCCAGGTCCAGCAGCGGCTCGACGTAGCGGCGCAGCACCGGCTCGCCCATGATCATCGCGTCGCCGCCGGTGAACAGCACGCTGGTCACCTCGGGGTGGGCGAGCACGTAGTCGCGCAGCTGCTGCACGTCGTCGCCGGCCATCTTGAGGTCGGCCTCGCCCACGAACTGGGCCCAGCGGAAGCAGTAGGTGCAGTACGCGTGGCAGGTCTGCCCCTGCTTGGGGAAGTACAGCACGGTCTCGTCGTACTTGTGCTGGAGGCCGGGGATCTTGCCGTCGCCGAAGCTGGGGATGTTCAGCTCCATCTGCCCGGCCGGGTGCGGGTTCAGCTTCATCCGCACCGCGTGCGCGGCGGCCTCCACCTCGGCCTTGGGCGCCTCGCGGCGCAGCAGGTCCGACAGCGTGGCGACGTCCTCGGCGGGCAGCATGTCCGGCTGCGGGAACACCAGCTTGTAGATGGGGTCCTCCGGCGCGGCGGACCAGTCGATCAGCTCTTCCAGGACGTAGGCGTTGGTCCGGAAGGGCAGGACCGTCGCCACCGCCCGAGTCGCGAGCTGCTGGTCGGGCGACAGGCCGGCGCGGGCGGTCAGCTCGTCCAGATGCTTGGCCGTGAAGGCGCGGAACTTGCGCCCGGTGGATCGCACCGCGGGAGCCGCGTCGTTCACCATTGTCACGTGTCGGTACTCCTTGAACGTCAGCGGGGGAACGCGCCCCGGGGCACGTCACGGTCTGTGATCAGATCGGCCCGGGGCACCTCCATTGAAGCGGTTGAAGCACGGCCATAATGCCTAGTTACCCGCGCAAAGGTATATAGATGCTGGTCAACAGCGAGTCAGACATACCGGGTGCGCGGCGCTCCGGGGTCACCGGTCCCCTGTACAACGACTACGGGACGTGAAAGTCGCGCTCCACACGCCCTCCTTATGCTGGTACACCGATACTGATCAGTGGGCGGCGAGCGAGGGGGGCGTGTGGACAGGGCCGGACGCGACGGCGGGCCGGGGGTGGCGCCGTGGTTCGCGGTCGCCGCAGCGGTCGTCGCCGCGATCACCTACGGGACCTTCCTGCTGGAGCACCTGCTCAGCCCCGACCTGGACGTCATCAACGGCTACGTCAGCGAGCTGTCGGCCCTCGACCAGCCCTACCACCGGGTCTACAGCGGCGGCGACTTCACCACCGGCCTGCTGACCATCGGCGTGGCCGCCACGGCGCTGGTCACCCTGCGGCGGCGGCTCTGGTCCACGCTGGGCTGGACGTTCCTGGCGCTGTTCGGGCTGTGCGCGATCGGGGACGCGGTCTTCCCGCTGGACTGCGCGCCGAGCCTGGAGACCTGGTGCGCGCTGCGCGAGCGGTCCGGGCAGGTGTCGTTCTCGCACTCCTTCCACGCCGTCACCAGCAGCCTGGTGATCTTCTTCGGGGTGGCGGCGCTGCTGACGCTGTCGATCGCCGCGCGCCGGTACGGCTGGTGGCCCGCGCTGGCCCGCTGGGGCTGGCTGCTGGCCCTGGTCGAGACCGTCTTCGCACTGAGCACCGTGCTGGCGATGCTGCTCGGCCGCTGGCTGGGGATCATCCAGCGGGTGCAGATCTCCATCCTGGTGCTGGGGCTGCTCACCATCGCGTGGGCGCTGTACGCCGACCGGCGGAGGGGAACCGACGCATGATCGTCACGGCGGGCGGCGAGGAGGTGCACGTGGTGGAGTCCGGCGACCGGGACGGGCCGCCGCTGCTGCTGAGCTCGGGGCTCGGCGGGGCCTGGTTCGACTGGGCGCCCGCCGTGGAGCTGCTGGACAAGTGCCGGGTGCTGGCCTTCGACCGGCCGGGGCTCGGCCTCAGCCCGGCCGGGCGCGCCGCGCCGAGCCTGCGCCGCGAGGTCGGCATCCTGGCCGATCTGGCGGTGTGGGCGGGCGGCCCGGTGGTGGTGCTGGCCCACTCGATGGCCGGGTTCCACGCCGAGGCGCTGGCGCGGCTGCACCCCGAGCTGGTCACGGGCCTGGTCCTGGTCGATCCCAGCTACGAGAGCGACCTCGCCTGCCCCTCGGTGCGGGTGGCGGCCGCGACGGTGCCGGTGGCGCGGGCGGCCGGGGCGGCGCTGGAGGCGACGCGGGTCGCGCGGGTGCTGGGGCCGCTGGGCCGCCGGATCGTGCTGCGGTTCACCAGCCGCCGCGACGAGCCGGCCGACGAGGAGACGGTGCGGTCGGTGTACGGCCGGGGCACCGTGCTCGGCACCGTGCTGGCCGAGGAGCTGGCCTACCGGGAGATGGCCGCCGACCTGGAGGGCCTGCGCGAGCGGCGGCCGTTCCCGGCCGTTCCCGTGGTGGTCCTCACCGCGCTCGGCGACTACTCCGACCCCGACCGGGCCCGCGAGTGGGCCGAGGTGCACGCCCGGCTCGCCGCGATGAGCCCGCTGGGCCGCCAGGTGGAGCTGGCCGAGAGCCTGCACATGGTGCAGCTCGACCGGCCCGACGCGGTCGCCGACGCGGTCGACGAGGTCCTGCGGGAGGCGGCGTGACCAGGGTGCGGATCGCCGTCGTGGCGCTGGTGGCCATGGTGTCGCTGAGCGGCTGCGAGCTGATGCAGCGGATCTCCGAGGGCGCCTACCGCAACGCCGTCACCGACGGCGTGGTCAAAGAGCTGGACGACCGGGGCGTGCGGCTGCGGGCGCGGCCCGAGTGCGGCTCGCTGGAATCGGGCCCGGCCGACACCGTGCGGATCACCTGCACGGCCGTCACCACCGCGGGCGAGCCGGTCCGCGTCACCGGGGGCGCCGCCGACGCCGGGGCGCGCGACCCCCGCGAGCTCTTCGTGATCACCGTCGGGGGTCGCGAGGTGCTGCGGCGGGACTGCCTCGGGCTGGGCTGCGCCCAACGTTCCTGATCCCGTAAGGATCTCGGCCGGAGCTCGGAAAACCCCGGTGTCCCCGGGCGTGGCGCGCCCCCGCCCAGGTAACGAGAGCGAGCGTGAAGAACACTCGCGTGCGGACACTGCTGCTGGGCGTCCTCGTCCTCGTCGTGACCGGCGTCGCCGCCGGCATCGCCTACGTCACCCTCACCGACCGCAAGGAGCTGCGCTACGAGACGCAGACCCGGCTCCGCAACGCGCTCGGCGCCACCGCGAGCACCGAGCTCCGGGCCCGCGGCGTGTCCCTGCCGGGCGGGCTGGCCTGCGCCGACATGGCGGGCTGGAGCAAGGAGAAGCTGCGGGCCTCCTGCACCGGCCGGACCGCCGACCGCAGGCCGGTCCAGGTGATCGGCGCCGGTGAGCGCCTCGTCGGCGACCACTACTACACGATCCTGGTCGGCGGCAGGCCGCTCGTGCAGAACGCGCGCTGCCTGGGCGACGACTGCCGGCGCGCGGACTGACCTCGCACCGTTCCAGGGCCGGGCGGGGGCCGAGGCATCCGGGGGGACGTCCTACGATTCGAGGGGCCGCGTCATCCGCGGCCGCCCGAACTCTCCCATCCCACCTGGAGTCGCCATGCCCGGCACCGGCGAGCCGTCGCGGCTCGCGGCCGCGGGAGCGGCGGCGGACGGCCCCGCCCCGATCGCGGTGGACACCATGGGCGGCGACCACGCCCCCGAGGAGATCATCGCCGGCGCGGTCGCGGCGGTGCGCGAGCACGGCGTGCGGCTGCTGCTGGTCGGGCAGGCCCCGCGCATCCGGCGGGAGCTGGACCGGCTCGGCGTCGCGGGCGAGGTCCCGATCGTGCACGCCGAGGAGGCCCTGGACATGGGCGAGGGCGCGCTGGCCAGCTGGCGCAAGCCCAGGTCCTCGATCGCGATCGCCTGCCACCTGATCAAGCAGGGCCGGGCCTCGGCGCTGGTGTCGGCGGGCAGCACCGCCGGGGTGGTGGCCACCTCGCGGCTGCGGCTGAAGGGCCAGCCCGGCGTGCTGCGCCCGGCGATCGCGGTGGCGCTGCCGACCCGGCCGCGCCCCACGGTGCTGCTGGACGCGGGCGCGACCTCCGACGTCAAGCCCGAGACGCTGGTGCAGTTCGCGGCGCTCGGCACCGCCTACGCGCAGATCCGGCTGGGGCTGGAGCGGCCCCGGGTCGGGCTGCTCAACATCGGCGCGGAGGCGGGCAAGGGCAACAAGCTGGCCAAGCGCGCCCACGAGCTGCTGTCGGGCGGGCACCACGACGTGGAGTTCGCCGGGAACGTGGAGGGCCACGACCTGCTGACCGGCGCGGTGGACGTGATCGTGACCGACGGGTTCACCGGGAACGTGGCGCTGAAGACCATGGAGGGCACCGTCCGGACGGCGTTCGGCGAGATCCGCGGCGCCATGACCGCGAGCCGCACCGCCAAGGTCGGCGCGCTGCTCCAGCGGCGCCGCCTGCAGGAGCTGCGCGACCGGCTGGACTCCGACACCTACGGCGGCGGGGTGCTGCTGGGCCTGAACGGCACCGTGGTCATCGCGCACGGCGCGGCCCGCGCCAAGGCGATCACCTCGGCGTGCGTGCTGGCGCACGAGCTGGCGGCGGGACGGATCGTCGAGCGCATCCGCGAGCAGATCGCCGCGACCCGCACCTCCCGCTTCCCCCGCTGGCCGCACGGCGACCGCGACGGCGACAAGCACGACAAGGGCGACAAGGAGCGGAGCGAGAAGGGCGACAAGGCCGAACCGGACCCCAGGCCCGAGTCCGCCGCCGAGCCCGAACCCGAGCCGGAACCCGCCCTGGAGCAGCTCCCGCCCCCGTCCCCCACGCCCCCTCCCCCGCCGCTGGGCCCCGCCCCCGCCGCAGAGCCGCCCGCCAAGCCGCCCGCCGAGCGCGACCCCGCGCACGCCCGCACCGAGCCGCCCGCCCTGCCCTGACCGCGCGGCCCCGGCGGCCCGGGATTGCCCACATCGATCTTGGGGAAAATGCCTCCTCGGGGGCAACGTGACGGATGTACAGGCGACGGGACCGCGCGGCCTGACCGACGCGCAGGTGCGCGAGCGCGTCGCGGCCGGGCAGACCAACGACGTGCCGCACCGGTCCAGCCGGTCGGTCGGCGAGATCGTGCGGGCGAACGTGTTCACCCGCTTCAACGCGCTGATCGGCTCGCTGTTCGTCCTGGTGATGATCTTCGGGCAGTGGCAGGACGGGCTGTTCGGCGGCATCATCGTGGCCAACTCCGCGATCGGCGTCATCCAGGAGCTGCGCGCCAAGCGCACCCTGGACCGGCTGGCGGTGATCGGCGAAACGCCCGTGCGGGTGCTGCGCGACGGCGCCGAGCGCGAGGTCCCCCAGCAGGAGGTGGTGCTCGGCGACCTGATCCTGCTGGGCAACGGCGACAAGATCGTGGTGGACGGCGCGGTCGCCGCCTCCCAGGGCCTGGAGATCGACGAGTCGCTGCTGACCGGCGAGGCCGACCCGGTGCACAAGGCCCCCGGCGACCAGGTGCAGTCGGGCAGCTTCGTGGTGGCCGGCAGCGGCGGGTTCACGGCCGAGAAGGTCGGCCGGGACGCCTACGCCGCCAGGCTCGTGGAGGAGGCGAGCAGGTTCTCGCTGTCGCACTCGGAGCTGATGGCGGGGATCAACAAGTTCCTCAAGTACATCACCTGGCTGATCGTGCCGACCGCGATCCTGCTGTTCGTCAGCCAGTTCCTGTCGGTCCGCGACGTCCCCGAGGCCGTGGTGGGCGCGGTGGCCGGCGTCGTCACCATGATCCCCGAGGGGCTGGTGCTGATGACCAGCATCGCCTTCGCGGTCGGCGTGGTGCGGCTCGGGCAGCGCAAGACGCTGGTCAACGAGCTGCCCGCGATCGAGGGCCTGGCCCGCGTGGACGTGCTCTGCGTGGACAAGACCGGCACCCTCACCGAGCCCGGCATGGACCTGGACGAGGTGGTGCCGCTGGGCGACCGGGGGGAGGCCGAGCGGGCGCTGGCGGCGCTGGCGGGCGGCGACCCGGACCCGAACGCGACCATGCGGGCGGTCAAGGAGGGCCTGGAGGCGCCCGACCCCGGCTGGAAGGTCGCCGACGCCGTCCCGTTCTCGTCGGCCCGCAAGTGGAGCGGCGCCGCGTTCGCCGGGCGGGGCTCGTGGGTGTTCGGCGCGGCCGACGTGCTGCTGGGGCCCGACGACCCGGCGCGGCGCAAGGCCGAGGAGCTGGGCTCCACGGGCCTGCGGGTGCTGGCGCTGGCCCGGGTGCCCGACGGGTCGTTCGCCGCGCCCGACTCCCTGGACGTCGCCGGCACCGCCGAGCCCGCCGCGCTGGTGGTGCTGCGCCAGCGGCTGCGGCCCGACGCCGACGAGACCCTGCGCTACTTCGAGCAGCAGGACGTCCAGGTCAAGGTGATCTCGGGCGACAACCCGGCGTCGGTCGGCGCGATCGCCCGCGAGCTGCGGCTGCCGGGCGCCGAGCACCCGGTGGACGCGCGCACGCTGCCGACGGACGTGGCGGCCGTGGCCGAGGTGCTGGAGGGCAACTCGGTGTTCGGCCGGGTGAGCCCGCAGCAGAAGCGCGAGATGGTGAAGGCCCTGCAGTCCAAGGGGCACACGGTCGCGATGACCGGCGACGGCGTCAACGACGTGCTGGCGCTGAAGGACGCCGACCTCGGCATCTCGATGGGGTCGGGCAGCGGCGCCACGCGCGCGGTCGCGCAGATCGTGCTGCTGGACAACCGGTTCGCCACGCTGCCGTACGTGGTGGGAGAGGGCCGCCGGGTGCTGGGCAACATCGAGCGCGTCGCCAACCTGTTCCTCACCAAGACCGTCTACTCGATCATCCTGTCGGTGCTGGTCGGGCTGATGCACGTGCGCTTCCCCTTCCTGCCCCGGCACCTGACCCTGATCAGCAGCCTGACCATCGGCATCCCGGCGTTCTTCCTGGCGCTGGCGCCCAACCTGGAGCGCGCCCGGTCCGGCTTCGTGCCGCGGGTGCTGCGCTTCGCCATCCCGGCCGGGATCGCCTGCGGCGTGGCGACCTTCGCGGGGTACCTGCTGGCCACCGAGAACCCGGGGACCGAGTTCGAGGAGGACAGCTCGGCGGCGTCGCTGTCGCTGTTCCTGCTGGCCCTGTGGGTGCTGCTGCTGATCGCGCGGCCGTGGAACTGGTGGCGGCTGTCGCTGGTGGGGGTGATGGGCGCGGCGTTCCTGATCGTGCTCGCCGTGCCGTGGCTGCGGAACTTCTTCGCGCTGCACCCCGACAACCTGCACAACGACCTGGTGTCGATCGCGATCGCGATCGTGGCGGGCGTGCTGCTCACGCTGGCGCTGCGCTGGGACTCCTGGCTGAAGCGCAGCCGCTCGCACGAGGGCTGAAAGATCTTCTGGGGCACCGGACATGTGCTGGGTGACACCGACCCCGGAGGACACGATGCCCTGGCTCCCGCATGGATGAGGACGAGTTCGCCGCCGTCTACGAGCGGACCTACCGCCCGCTGCTGGCCTACGCGCTACGGCGCTGCGCCACGCCCGAGGACGCCGCCGACGTGGTGGCCGAGACGTTCACGATCGCCTGGCGGCGCGCCGCCGAACTGCCGCCCGACGACCAGGCGCGGCTGTGGCTGTACGGGGTGGCGCGGCGCGTGCTGGCCAACCACCGGCGCGGCGAGCGGCGGCACGCGCTGAAAACGGCGGTGCTGCGCGCCGAGCTGGCCGCCCTCCCCCAGACCGCGCCGCCGGACGACACCCCCGTGTCCCGGGTGTTCGGCGGCCTGTCCGACGACGATCGGGAGCTGCTGGCCCTGGTCGCGTGGGAGGGCCTGACCGGAACCGAGATCGCCCAGGTGCTCGGCTGCTCCCGCAACGCGGTGGGCATCCGGCTGCACCGCGCCCGCAAGCGCTTCGCCCGCGCGCTCAAGGAGGCCGGGATCGACCCCGCCCCGGCCGCACGCCCCGCCCGGTCCACCTCGCAGCAGGAGGCGCTGACATGAGGACCCCCATCGACGACCTCGTCGCTTCCCTGGCCCCCGGCCACGAGGCACCGGGCCCCGACACGGCCGGCGCCCGCGCTCTGCTGACCGCCGTCACCGCCGAGCCCGCCGCGTCCACCGAGCCCGCCGCGCCCGCCGCGCCGCGCCGCCGGGTGCGCCGTTCGCGGCTGCTGGCCGGTGCCATGGCGACGGCGCTCACCGCCGCCGTGTTCGTCGGGCTGAACGACACGGGCTCCACTCCGTTGCGCAGCTACGCCAACGCTGCCGTCGCCATCGAGCGGACCGGCGACGTCTACGTGGTCCGGGTCAAGGACGCCTATGCCGACGCGGACCGGTTCTCCGAGGCTTTCGCCAAGCTGGGCGTGCGCGCCAAGCTGGCGATCGTGCCGGCCTCGCCCGCGTCCGTGGGCAAGGTGCTCGCCGCCGGCGACCTCGGCCTCGCGCCCCCGGCCAGGGGAGAGAACCGCAGCGGGATGATCGACATCTCGGTGCAGGAGTGCCCGGACGGCGGGCGCGCCTGCCCGCTCACGGTGAAGCTGAGCGGCGGCATCGCCCGCGACGGCCTGATCGTCGTGCTGGGCCGGGCGGCACGGCCCGGCGAGGTCTACCAGGACGACCCCGACCAGCAGACCCCGCCGCCCCCGGCGCTGCGCCGGTTGGAGGGCCGTACGGCGGGCGAGGCGCGGGCCGAGCTGCGCCGGCTGGGGATGACGGTCGTCTACATGATCGGCAAGTTCGCCGCGGACGGCTCCAGCAGCTCCTACGAACCGCCCGCCGACTGGCGCCCCGGCCCCGGCCGGCGGGTGGAGCGGGTGTGGCTGCACAGCGCGCGCGGCGCCGTGCTCATGATCACCTCGGCCGACGGGGACCCCGGCCCCGACCCCGCCGCGGCCGCAGACCCGGCCGCCCTGGGCGCGCCCCGCGCCCCGGCCTCGCAGCCCTGATCCGGCGGTACGGCCGCCGTCCGGGCCGGGCGGCGGCCGTACCGGCGTGAACCCGGCGACTTTCGGCGAAACCATTACCGGTCCCACACCCTCAGGCCGATAACCTGGAGACATGCCCGATCCGCAACTCGTTCTCGCCGCCCGGGTCCAGGCCGCGCTCAGCGCCGCCTTCGGACCGTCGTACGCGGACGCCGACCCGGTCATCCGGCCGTCGCAGTTCGCCGACCTGCAGTCCAACGTGGCGCTGCCCCTGGCCAAGCGCCTGCAGGCCGAGCGAGGCGAGAAGCAGAACCCCCGAGCGGTCGCGGAGGAGATCCTCGACAAGCTGGAGGTGGCCGACCTGGTGTCGGCCGTCGAGGTCAGCGGGCCCGGGTTCCTCAACTTCACCTTCAGCGACGACTGGATCGCCGCGCGGGCCCAGGACGTGCTCGGCGACGAGCGGCTGGGCGTGCCCCGCAAGGAGCGGCCCGAGAAGGTCATCGTCGAGTACTCCTCGCCCAACGTGGCCAAGGAGATGCACGTCGGCCACCTGCGGACCACCATCGTCGGCGACGCCATCGCCCGCATCCTGGAGTTCGCCGGCGACGAGGTCGTCCGCGACAACCACGTGGGCGACTGGGGCACCCCGTTCGGGATGCTCATCGAGCAGCTGCTCGACGTCGGCGTGGAGAAGGCCGCCACCGACGACTCCTCGGTGTCGGACCTGACCGCCTTCTACCAGGCCGCCCGGCAGAAGTTCGACTCCGACGAGGAGTTCGCCGACCGGTCCCGGCAGCGGGTGGTCAAGCTGCAGGCGGGCGACGCCGAGACCATGCGGCTCTGGCAGATCCTGGTCGACGTCTCCAAGCGGTACTTCAACCTCGTCTACCGCAAGCTCGGCGTCACCCTCACCGACGACGACATCAAGGGCGAGTCGTTCTACAACGACCTGCTCGCCCCCACCGCCCAGGAGCTGACCGACAAGGGCATCGCCGAGGTCAGCGAGGGCGCGCTGGTGGTGTTCCCGCCGGGGTTCAAGGGCCGGGAGGGCGACCCGCTGCCGGTGATCGTGCGCAAGAGCGACGGCGGTTACAACTACTCCACCACCGACCTGGCCACCATCCGGTACCGGTCCGACACCGAGCACGCCGACCGCGTGATCTACGTGGTGGGCGCGCCGCAGTCGCTGCACTTCCAGATGGCGTTCGCGGTGGCGCGGATGGCCGGGTGGGTCAACGACGGCATGCGGCTGGAGCACGCCGAGATCGGCAACGTGCTCGGCACCGACGGCAAGATCCTGCGCACCCGGGCCGGCGGCACCGTCAAGCTGTCGGAGCTGCTGGAGGAGGCCGTCGAGCGGGCGGGGGTCGAGTTCGACAAGATCGAGCGCGACGAGCCGCTGGACGGGGCCGTCCGCGCCGACATCGTGGAGAAGGTCGGGATCGGCGCGGTCAAGTACGCCGACCTGTCGGTGGCGCGCGACAGCGAGTACATCTTCGACTTCGACCGGATGATCGCGTTCAAGGGCAACACCGGCCCCTACCTGCAGTACGCGACCGCCCGGATCAAGTCGATCTTCCACCGGGCGGGGACCTCGCCGGAGCAGGCCACCGGCCCGATCAGGATCGGCCACCCGGCGGAGCGGGCGCTGGCGCTGCGGCTGCTGGACTTCGGCGCGGCCCTCAAGCAGGCCGGGGACGCCGCCGAGCCGCACAAGCTGGCCGCCTACATCTACTCGGTGGCCGACGCCTACACCACCTTCTACGAGAACTGCCCGGTGCTGAAGGCCCCCGACGAGGAGACCAAGGCGTCGCGGCTGGCGCTGTGCGCGGCGACGCTGCGCACGCTGGAGACCGGGCTCGACCTGCTCGGCGTGCCGGTCCCCGAGCGCATGTAGGACGACGGTACGGCCGTGCGGGCCGGTCTCCGGGGTTCCGGGGGCCGGCCCGTCGGCGTTCCGGGCCGCCGGCCTCCCGCGACCGGGCCCGTTCCGGCCCGGCGCGAGGGCGGGCGCGGGCTACTGCAGGTAGCCCTCGACCTCGCCGGCGGGGCGCACCTCGGCCTGGTCGGGGTCCTCCCCGAAGTCCTTGCGGGCCCGGCGCTGGCGCAGCAGGTCCCAGCACTGGTCCAGCGCCACGTCGAGGCGGCGGAGCCGCTCGTGCTCCTCGGCCGCGCTCAGCTCGCCCTGCTGCAGCTTGTCGCGCAGCCGCTTCTCCTCGTCCACCAGGGTGTTGATCCGCGCGAGGATCTCGTTGTCGTCCATGGCCCCTCCAACTGGGTCGTGATGCGGCTAGGAGCCCCGTCCCCGATGTGTCGGGTAGGGGCTCCGCCGCCGGCTCCGTCAGGTCAGGCCCTGTTGAGGCCCGCCAGAAAGCCGCCGTCGCCGCTCGACGAGTGCTGCATGTGCTCCGTCGAGCCTACGTCGGTCTTGGCCTCCACCAGCGCGGCGGGCCGGCCGCCGGTGGACGCCTTCTTGGCGCCCGCCATGGCCCGCGTGGTCGTCCGGCCCGCCGGGCGCGTGCTGCTCGCCTTGGGCTTGGCCGACGCCCCGGTCTTGCGGGACGTGGTGGACTTGGCCGCCGAGGTCTTGCGCGCGGCCGGCTTCTTGGCCGTGCCCGACTTCGCCGCGGACGACTTGGACGCGGTCCCCGTGCGGGCCGAGACCGTGGAACGGCCGCTGCTCGCCGCCGCCGTCCGGCGCGAGGCCGGCTTCTTGGCGGTGGACGACTTGGCCGTGGACGACTTGGCGGTCGTCTTCCTGGCCGTGGACGCCTTGGCGGTGCCCGACTTGGTGCTCGACTTGGCCGCCGTGGTCTTCTTGGCGGCGGTCTTGGGCTTGGCGGTCCGCGCGCTCACCGTGCTCCGGGACGTGCCGGAGGCCGAGGTGCGGCGCGTGGTGCCCGTGGCCTTCTTGGCCGTGGACGACTTCCCGCTCGCCGCCTTGGTGCCGCTCTTGGCGGTCGAGGCGGACTTCTTGGCCGCGGTCTGGGCGGTGTTGATGACCTTGGCCGCGGCGTTCATGGCCTTGGCCGCGTCGGCCATCGCCTTGGTGGCGCCGGCCATCGCCTTGGACATGGCGGTCATCGCCTTGACCGAGCTGTTGGCCTTGGTCGCCACCGACTTCATCTGCGTGGCGGCGGCCTTGGCCTGCGTCGCGGCGGTGGAGACGGTCTTCGCCGTCTTCGCCGTGCCGCTCGCGGACGTGCCGCGCTTGGCCGTGGACGACCTGGTGGTCGTCTTCCTGGCCGTGGACGCCTTGCCGGTGCTCGACTTGGCCGCGGTGGTCTTCTTGGCGGCGGTCGACCTCTTGGCGCCGGTTCCGGTCGTGCCCGACTTGGCGGACGCCCGCTTGGCGGTGCTCCCCGTCGTGCGGGCGCTGACCGTGGGCCGCGCCGCCGAGCCCTTGGCTGCGGCGCTGGTCCGCTTGGTCCCCGTGGCCCCCTTCTTGGCGGTGGTGGACTTCCTGGCGGTCGTGCTCTTTGCGCGACTGGCCGCACTTCGGCCGGTGGTAGCGCGCGGTGTGGTCGTGGATGCCACTGATCTACCCCCCGTGCATGATCAGCTACGGAGAGATCTATTCCACACTTGCCGTCGCTCTACACACACTTCGCCATCACGGGGATCAGACACCCACCGGATGCCACACCGTTTTAGTCTCCAGGAACGCCGTCATCCGGCGTGTTCCCGGCTCGGCGGACCAGTCCGACCCGTCCGGCGGCAGCACCCGCTTGAGGTTGTCGGCGGCCTTCTCCGCAAGGGGTTTCACGGCCTCGGGGGCGACGCCCGCGAGGTCGATGGCGTTGACGTCCATGTGCGAGGCGAGCCACGGCGCGAGCTCGGCGCGGCGGCCGGTCAGCACGTTGACGACCCCGCCCGGAAGATCGGAGGTCGCCAGCACCTCGGCCAGGGTGATCGCGGTCAGCGGGGCCGGTTCGGAGGCCACCACCACGACGGTGTTGCCCGACACGATCGCGGGCGCGACGACCGACACCAGGCCGAGCAGCGGCGAGTCCGGCGCGACGGCGGCGACGACGCCGGTGGGCTCGGGCGTGGAGAAGTTGAAGAACGGCCCGGCGACCGGGTTGGCCGACCCGGCGACCGCGCCGATCTTGTCGGCCCAGCCCGCGTACCAGACCCAGCGGTCGATCGCCTCGTCCACCTCGGCGGTCGCCGCGCCCTTGGCCAGCCCGGCGGCGCGCAGCTCGGCGGCGAACTGCTCGCGGCGGCCCTCCAGCACCTCGGCGACGCGGTAGAGGATCTGGCCGCGGTTGTAGGGGGTGCGCCCCGACCAGCCGCCGAACGCCTTGCGGGCGGCGGCGACGGCGTCCCGCGCGTCCTTGCGGGAGGCCTGCGAGGCGTTGGCCAGGAAGCGGCCCTTGGCGTCGTTCACCACGTACGACCTGCCGGACTCGGACCGGGGGAACGCGCCCCCGATGAACAGTTTGTAGGTCTTGCGGACCGCCAGACGCTCAGACATTCAGGTACGCCTCCAGTCCGTGCCGCCCGCCCTCGCGGCCGAAGCCGGACTCCTTGTAGCCGCCGAACGGCGACGCCGGATCGAACTTGTTGAAGGTGTTGGCCCACACCACGCCCGCGCGCAGCCGCTCGGCCATCCACAGGATGCGCGAGCCCTTGTCGGTCCAGATGCCGGCCGACAGCCCGTAGGGGGTGTTGTTGGCCTTCTCGACGGCCTCGGCGGGGGTGCGGAAGGTCAGCACCGACAGCACCGGGCCGAAGATCTCCTCGCGGGCGATGCGGTGCGACTGCGCCACGTCGGTGAACACCGTCGGCGCGAACCAGAACCCGCGCTGCGGCAGCTCGCACGGCGGGGCCCAGCGGCGCGCGCCCTCCTGCTCGCCGATCTCCGACAGCATCCGGATCTTCTCCAGCTGCGCGGCGGAGTTGATCGCGCCGATGTCGGTGTTCTTGTCCAGCGGGTCGCCGACGCGCAGCGTGGCCATGCGGGCCTTGAGGCGGTCGAGCAGCTCCTCGGCCACCGACTCCTGCACCAGCAGGCGCGATCCGGCGCAGCACACGTGGCCCTGGTTGAAGAAGATGCCGTTGACGACGCCCTCGACGGCCTGCTCCAGCGGCGCGTCGTCGAACACGACGTTGGCGGCCTTGCCGCCGAGCTCCAGCGTCAGCCGCTTGCCGGTGCCCGCGGCCGAGCGCGCGATCTGCTTGCCGACGTCGGTGGAGCCGGTGAAGGCGATCTTGTCGATGCCGGGGTGCTCCACCAGCGCCCGGCCGGTGTCGCCCGCGCCGGTGATGATGTTGACCACGCCCGGGGGCAGGTCGGCCTGGCGGCAGATCTCGGCGAAGGCCAGCGCGGTCAGCGGCGTGGTCTCGGCGGGCTTGAGGACGACGGTGTTGCCGCACGCCAGCGCCGGGGCGATCTTCCAGGCCAGCATCAGCAGCGGGAAGTTCCACGGGATGACCTGGCCGGCCACGCCCAGCGGCCTCGGGTCGGCGCCGAGGCCCGCGTGGCCGAGCTTGTCGGCCCAGCCCGCGTAGTAGAAGAAGTGGGCGGCGACCAGCGGCAGGTCAACGTCGCGCGACTCGCGGATCGGCTTGCCGTTGTCGATCGACTCCAGCACCGCCAGCTCGCGCGAGCGCTCCTGGATCAGCCGGGCGATCCGGTACAGGTACTTGGCGCGGTCGCGGCCCGGCATCGGGCCCCAGACCTTGTCGAAGGCGGTGCGGGCGGCCTTGACGGCGCGGTCCACGTCGGCCTGGTCGGCGGTGGCGATCTCGGCGAGCGTCTCCTCGTTGGAGGGGTCGATCGACTTGAACGGCTCGCCGTGCCCGCTCGTGAACTCGCCGTCGATGAACAGCCCGTAGGAGGCGCGGACGTCCACCACGTCCCGCGACTCGGGGGCCGGGGCGTACTCGAAGGTCATCGTCAGTCCAGGGTGAAGTAGTCGGGACCGGAGTAGACGCCGGTGGCCAGCTTGCGGCGCTGCATCAGCAGGTCGTTCAGCAGGCTGGAGGCGCCCAGCCGGAACCACTGCGGGGTCAGCCAGTCGGGGCCGGCGGTCTCGTTCACCAGCACCAGGTACTTGATCGCGTCCTTGGTGGTGCGGATGCCGCCGGCGGGCTTCACGCCGACCTGGCGGCCGGTGGCGGCGCGGTAGTCGCGCACCGCCTCCAGCATGACCATGGTGACCGGGAGCGTGGCGGCCGGGGACACCTTGCCGGTGGAGGTCTTGATGAAGTCGGCCCCGGCGCGCATGGCGAGCCAGGACGCGCGGCGCACGTTGTCGTAGGTGACCAGCTCGCCGGTCTCGAAGATGACCTTCAGGTGCGCGTCGCCGCACGCCTGCTTGGTGGCCACGATCTCCTCGTGCACCTTGGCGTAGTCGCCGGCCAGGAAGGCGCCCCGGTCGATCACCATGTCGATCTCGGTCGCGCCGTCGGCCACCGCCGCGCGGGTGTCGGCGAGCTTGGCCTCCATCGGGGCGCGGCCGGACGGGAACGCGGTGGCCACGCTCGCCACCCCGATGCCGGTGCCCTTCAGGGCCTCGACCGCGACGCCGACCATGTCGGGGTAGACGCAGATCGCCGCCACCTTCGGCACGCCCGGGTCGCCGGGGTCGGGGTGCGCGCCCTTGGCGCACAGCGCCCGCACCTTGCCCGGGGTGTCGGCGCCCTCCAGGGTGGTGAGGTCCACCATGGAGATCGCGAGGTCGATCGCCTGGGCCTTGGCCGAGGTCTTGACGGACCGGGTGGCCAGGCGTGCGGCGCGTTCGTCCGCGCCGACCTGGTCGACACCCGGCAACCCGTGCAGGAACGCGCGCAGCTCGGCCCTGCTGGCGGGCGCGCCGGTGAGAGTCTCCTTTGACACTCCCCCAGCATCACCTACGCGCGGCACCGGCACAAAACAGCTCAATCCCGTTTCGGTCACGACCGTTAAAAGTGCCCGGTACCGGATAAAACCGGCAGACCCGTCGTCAGGCCCCTACCGACGTAGATCACAAAAACCCGGTCGGGCCCGGATCGGACGAGGTGCCGCAGGAGACGGCCGGGCGGACCGGGTTCGGCGGCGTCGCCCGCGAGCCCCGCCGGGGAGCGCCGTGCCCGTTCGCGTGAGATTCTCTCGGGATGCGTGAACTCAGCGAGCTCGCCGACGTTCCCGACCCGGCCTGGCCGGCCCTCACCGAGCGGCTGACCGACAGCCGGACACCCCTGGAGTGCCTGCCGGCCGACCCCGGCACGGCCCGCGCGTGCCTGCTCCAGCTGCAGATCACGACCCGGTCGTGGCTGGGCTCGCTGGTGCTGAACTGCGGCGGCCTGCTGCTGGACGGCGGCTGGCTGCGCGTCTACGCGGGCGGCTCGCCGCGCCTGCCGGGACTGGCGCGGGTGAACGGCTTCCCCGCCGAGTTCGATCCCGCCTGGCAGGCGCCGGGCGGCCTGGTCGTCGCGCACGACGTGCTGGGCGGGGTGTTCGCCCTGAACGGCATCGACCCGGCCGCCGCCGGCCGCCCCGGGCAGCCGGGCGAGGTGATCTACTTCGCGCCGGACGCGCTGCGCTGGGAGGCCCTGGACGTCGGGCACGGCGACTGGCTGGCCTGGCTGCTCACCGGGCCGCTGGACGACTTCTACGGCGGGCTGCGCTGGCCGGGCTGGCGGACGGAGATCGCGGGCCTGCGCGGCGACCAGGGGATCTCGGTGGTGCCGTTCCCGTGGTCGGCCGAGGCCCAGCGGGACATGGCGGCGACGAGCCGCCGCCGGGCGCCCCTGATGGAGCTGCTGGACCTCGGCCGCGAGTTCAGCGAACGGTCCGGCGAACCGGCCCCGGGCTTCCTCGGCGTCCTGTGAGGGGCGGCGGGAGGTCCGGCCGCACGAGATGGTTGCGGCGGGTCGCCCTCGCTGCAGCGCTGACCGGCGCGTATGGCTGCCTGACCGTGTCCGAGGGCCCGATCGTGGTGGGGTTGCGGGAGATGTACCCGGACATGCCGGACGATCTGGAGAGCCGTGCCTCGGGGCCGGGAATCACCGATGGCACGTACTCGGCCGGCGCCCTCCCGGCCGGGTTCTACCTTCCCGTCCGAGGTGACCACTGCAGGTTCGAGACCTTCGACCGGCGCGTCGCCTCGCACCTGTCCGGCACCTTGATCAAGGTGGATCGGATCGAGCGAAGTCCGGCCAGACCGGTGCGCAAGATCGTCAAGTCGCGTCCCCCCGCGTTCGCCGTCGTCTCCGACGACGATTTCGGGCCCACCTCCTACGCCTTCAGCGGCGGCTGCGTCTGGCGGCGCGTCGGCGGCCCGGACGACACCACGTTGTGGTTGCGCCCGCAGTACTTCGACCGTGAGACCTGGCGACGGATGTACGGGCGGTGACGGCGATCCCGTGGTCGGCCGAGGCCCGGCGGGGCAACGCAGCAGGGCGCCCCTGCCGGACCTCGGCCGCGGGTCACTTCCCGTACTTCACGACGACGCTGGCCGTGTCGATCCAGTCCTTGTCGTTCAGCGCGCCGACGCCCCAGACCGAGGTGGTCTTGGGGATGCGGGCCAGCCCGCCGATCTCCGTCCGGAGGCCGGGACGGCCCGGAACGGCGCTGGAGCTCCACTTGCCGGACTTGAAGTGCAGGAGCCTCTGCCCCGCCCGCATCCACAGGCCGCCGTTGCCGTCGTAGGTCAGGTCGCCCAGCGCGCCGCTGGTCTTGGGGGCGACCATGGTCTTCCAGGTCTTGCCGTTCCAGTGCAGGAGCACGCCCAGGGCGCCGGGGTTCATGCCGGAGACCCAGACGTTCTTGTCGCTGAACGCCAGCACGCCGCCGATCCCGCTGCCCGCTCCGAGCGGCAGGGAGCGCTTGGCCCAGGTCTTGCCGTTCCAGCGCAGCAGGCCCGGCACCGGCCCCTGAGCGCCCTTGTGCCAAGTGGTCGCCCAGATGTTCCTGCTCGACACGGCGCTCGTCCAGCCGATCTGGCCGGGCGCGCGGACCTTGCTCCAGGAGCGGCCGTTGAAGTGCCGCACGTCGGACACGGGGGCGTCCCAGGAGCCCGCCGACGCGAAGGACCACACGTCCTTGGCCCCGAGCGCCAGCAGCCGGGGCCCGTTCGGGTCGCTGTTGGCGGGCAGCAGGCCGGTGATGACCTTCCAGTCCTTGCCGTTCCAGCGCATCCAGAACTGCTTGCGCCTGCCGTCACTGCCGCCGACCCACACGTTGGCGCTGGAGGAGGCGCTGACGTGCTCCAGGTAGGCGCCCTTCGCGGCGGCCGGGAGCGCGACCCTGTTCCAGGTCCGGCCGTTCCAGCGGCGGACGACCGGCACGGCGGTGCCCTTGACGGACTGGTAGCCCACCGCCCAGGCGTCGTTGGCGGCGGTCACCGCGATGTCGCGCAGCCCCGAGTTCTTGTCCGGGGTGGCGGTGATGCGCCAGCCGGAAGCGGCGTGGGCGGGCGCGACGAGCGAGAGGAGCACGGCACCGGCGGCGACGCCGACGGCTCCCCCGCGAACGCTGTTGTTCATGTATGTCCCATCTTGCAGGGGATCATCCCCTGGGTCGCGGCAGCATAGCGGCGGCCGCTCACGGGGACATGCACCCGGCGTCCTCCGGACGTGACCGCCGTGCGGCCGCCTGCCCGGAGGACGCCGGGGTCCTCCGACGGGGGGTTACTTCCCGTACTTGAGGATCGCGTCGTACCGCGCGACCTGGCGCTTGTCCTCCAGCGATCCGACCGCCCAGACGGAGGTGGACTTCGGCACGTAGGCGATGTCGGACACGGCCGTCCGGTAGCCGGGCTTGGCCGGGACCGCCACCGACGACCACTTGCCCGCCCGGTAGCGGAGGAAGCGGTCACCGGCGCGCATCCAGAGCCCGCCCGCGCCGTCGTAGGCCAGGCCGGTCAGCGCCTTCTTGGTGTTGGGGGCGAAGGACTTCTTCCACGTCCTGCCGTCCCAGCGCAGCAGGACGCCGCGGCCCGCGCCGTCCTGGCCGGACGCCCACACGTTCTTGGCGCTGAACGCCAGGACGTCGTGGAGCGATCCGTCCTTGCCCAGCGGCTGGGCCTGCTTCTTCCACGACCGGCCGTCCCAGCGCAGGACGGTGGGCACGGGGGCGCCCGGGGCCTCGACCCATCCGGTCGCCCAGACGTCCTTGCCGGAGACGGCGCTCGCCTCGGTGATCCAGCCGGGCGAGCGGACGACCGACCAGCGCTTGCCGTCGAAGTGCCGGACGTCGGGCGAGAACGGCCCCCACCCCTTGCGGGCGAAGGACCACACGTCGCTGCCGGACACCGCCAGCAGCTCGGGCGCGCCGGGCGTCGAGTCGGCGGGGATCTTGGCGGTGACGACGCTCCAGCGGGCGCCGTTCCAGCGCATCCAGAACTGTTTGTCGCGTCCGTTACTGCCGCTGACCCAGACGTTCTTGCCGGAAGTGGCGCTGACGCCGGACAGGCGGGCGTCCTTGACGGAGGCGGGGAGGGCGACCCTGTTCCAGGTCCGGCCGTTCCAGCGCCGGACCAACGGGGTCTTGCCCGCCCCGCCGACCGCCCACGCCTCGGTGGCGCTGATGACGGCCACCTGGCTCAGGTACGCGTCCCGGTCGGGGGTGGCGGTGACGCGCCAGCCGGGGGCGGCGTGGGCGGGCGCGACGAGCGAGAGGAGCACGGCACCGGCGGCGACGCCGACGGCTCCCCCGCGAACGCTGTTGTTCATGCATGTCCCGTCTTGCAGATGATCATCTACTGGGTCGCGGCAGCATAGCGGCGGCCGCCGTCGGCGCGGTGTGCGATTCTGCGTCCAGGGATTCGAGCGACCGGGAGGCGTCATGGCCGTGCCCTTCAGCGCTTTGCAGGACGACTTCCTGCGCTTCACCCACGAGATCGTCTGGTGCACGGTGACGACCGTGGACGGGCGCGGGCGGCCCCGCTCGCGCATCCTGCACCCGTACTGGGAGGTCGTGGACGGCCGCCCGGTCGGCTGGATCTTCACCGGCCGCACGCCCGTGAAGGCGCGGCACCTGGCCGAGAACCCGCACGTGGCGTTCTCGTACTGGTCGCCCGCGCAGCACGTGGTGCTCGGCGAGGCCACCGCGAGCTGGGTGGAGGACCTGGACGCCAAGCAGCGCGTGTGGGACATGTTCACGGGCGCGCCGCCGCCCATGGGCTACGACATACGGGCGTTCGGGGTGCCCGGCCCGGAGAGCGAGGCGTTCACGGTGCTGCGGCTGGACCCGTCACGGGTGCAGGTGCTCGACGGGACCACCATCACCGAGACGCTGACACCGCGCCTCGCCGTGATCGACCCCTGACCACGGCGGGAACGGCATCGCCCGGGGCGGCGGAGTCGCCCCGCTCGGTCTCATACGGGATGAGGGTGTTTTCTGTGCTCAGGCGTTCTTGACGGCCTCTGCGAAGCGTCGAAAATCGGCACGACCCATGATCAGCTTTGGGCCGTCCGGGTCCTTGCTGTCGCGAACGGCCACGGCGGCGGCAACGTCCAGGACCTCGATGCAGTCGCCGCCATTGCTGCCTGAATAACTCGACTTACGCCATGTGTTTTCGTTCACGTCTTCCATCTCTCATTCGTGCTTTGGATCAGGTCCACGGACATGCCGACCGGCAGAGCCTGCGTGCAGATCGCGTCGAATTGGTCCTTGAGCGGGGTGATATCGGCGCGTTCAGTGAGGATCATGCCACGCAGCGCCGTCTCCAGGTACGCCACCTCCGATCCGTCAGGCAGCGTCGCCAAGATGAACGCGCCGAGGTTGCCGGGATGACGAGCACCGTTACGCACGACTTGGACGCTGGTCAGCGGTGAGACGGCGTCTGAAAGTTTCTGGAGCTGCGGACCCATCACGTCCGCGCCGCCGATGTCGTTCCACAGAACGTGCTCGGGCATGACGGCGATGAGGCGCGGCGGTCGAGGGTCCTCTCGGGTCAGGACGGCCTGACGTTCTATGCGCGCGGTGACCTTGGCGGTGTCTCCGTACAGCAGCACGTCGGCGTACTGGGGCGTTTGCAGCAGCCCGTAGACGACGTACGGCTGGTAGGTCTTGAGGGAGACGGCGAGGCTTTCGATCTCAGCCCACTCGCGGAACCATTCGGGAAACGCGCTCTGCCGGCCGTCGAACAGACCGTCATGCAGATTGGCGAGGGCGTCCATGGTTTCGAGCGCCGCATCGCACATCTCGGCGAACTTGCGCTCGCAGCCGGATTCCGCTCGTTCTACCGCACCGATGAAAGACGCCGAATAGGGGATCACGTCGGCGAGTTGGGCGATGGACATTCCAGCGCGCTGCCGGTAGCGGCGCAGTTCGGCCCCGAAGAGATCGAGCGCCCCGTTGCTCGGCGTGAGCCGTTTTTCAGGCTGTGGCATCGCTACCCCTGATGACCAGTGATGACCAACGACGACCAGTCGCCTGCCGGTCATGCTCCGTCTATGCCTTGTGACGTGCGCTTTCGCTTCTCCAGCATGACACTCCGCGCGACTGTGATGCCAGTCACAGACGCCTCTCAAAGGCAGCAGCCATGATCATAAAACCGTGCAACATGCGACCGAGGCCCGTCGAGGGCGTGGTGTCGCGCATGATCGCCAAAGAACGCGCCGAGGTCGGTCGGTGCCGCCATTTCGTGGCCCAATGGTGCGAGGAACGCGGCTTCCGCCAGAGCACGGCGGACGACGCGCGCACCATCGTGTCCGAACTGGTCACCAACGCGCTCACTCACACTCGCGGCGGCGCCCTTCTCCGCCTCTACCTGTCGGGAATCGGTCCCGTGGTGGAGGTGTGGGATCTGTCGGCGGACCTGCCGACCGTCCGGCCGTTCGACCTCACCAGCCAGCAGGGACGCGGCCTGGCGATCGTGGCGCAGCTGTCCGCGTCCTGGGGTTGCAACCCCCTGGCGACCGGCGGCAAGTGCGTGTGGGCGGTGCTCGGCGATGACTGAGGAAGAGGCGCTGCGGACGGGCGCGCTGATCGACCTGGCGTGGCGGGTGAGCCGCGTGCCCGGCTTCCGTACGCGGATGGACGTCCGCGAGGTGTCGCCCTTCCTGATCATCGAGAATCCGGGGGCGTGGGGGCCCGGCCGTCGCGTCACGGTCCGTACGGCCTACGCCCGCACCATCTGGCCTCTCTCCCGCTTCGGGCGGGATGCGGCATGACCGCGACGACACCGCCATAGCCGAGGAAACGACCCCCGGACTCCCCACGTGGGAGAGTCCGGGGGTCGGCATCGGCCGGACGGCGTCAACGCACCAGCGGGTCGGTGGTCCAGTCGGCCGGGTCGTCGCCGAGCAAGGTGATCCTCTTGTAGAGGCCGGTCAGGCCGCCGGAGGCGCGCAGCTTCTTCCACGGCTCGCCGTACGCGCTGATCTCGATGTCGTGGCCCTTCATCCCGTAGACGCGAAGGATCTGCCCGTTCCGCCGGTCCGACGTCGCGCCGGGCTTCTTATAGGAGCGCTTGGGCTGGTTGGTGGGCGCGCCGAGCGCGGAGTCGTAGGCGGGGTGGCCGTTGATCTCGGTGTTGACCCCCGCCTCCTTGGGCGCGGCCGGGTCGTGTCGCGTGACCACGATGCTGAGGTCGCTGTCCGGATCGCTGCCCCGCGCCGCCGTCGTCATGCCGAAGGTGACGATCGGATCGTGCCTCTTCCCGGTCGGGCCCGTCATCTCTCGCATCGGCACCAGGTTGCGGGTCGTGCTGTACATGCGCAGCCCCGGCGGCAACCCCTTGATCGTCACCGGGAACGCCATCGGCCTGCCCGGACCGAACTTCACGTTCTTCGCCAGCCGGTAAACGGTGTCCGCGCTGGCGAGGTGCACGTCGTTGACGGTCAGCTCCGCCCACCGTCCCGGCGCGTACTGCCAGCGGAACTCGGCGGGCACCTGGTCCGAGCCGGGTCCGCCGGGCTCGATCGTCCAGAAGGCCGGCCGCCCGTTCACCGAGGGCGCCGGCGTCCTCCTGCCGGGCTTGCCGCCCGGCAGCTTGGCGATCGGCGGCTCCTGGCCCGGACCGTGCACCATGAGGCTGATGCCGAAAACGCGGCCCGGGGCCGAGACGCCGAACTCGACCGTGGCACCGTTCTGCCGGTCGGCCGTCACCTGCGTCAGCTGGTAGCCCTTCGGCAGCCAGCCGAACGTCGCGGGTTGCATGATCGGGTTCGGGTAGGCGACGCCGCTCGCCGTGGAGGACGAGACGGCCGGACGTTCGGGATCGCCGCCGGGCAGGTCCACCACCACGACCGCGCCGAGCGCGACGGCGGCGGCCAGGCCCGTCCCGGTCGCGGCCCGGCGCAGGCGGCGGGTGCGGCGGCCCTTCGCCACGGCGGCGGCGACGTCCACCCGGGAGGGGCCGGGACGGGGGGCGTCCGCGAGTCCGTCCAGCTTGTCCTTCAGATCGTTCATCGCATCTCCTCGGCCGGGCGCAGGGCGCGGCGCAGCGCCTCCAGGCCGCGCGCGCTCTGGCTCTTGACGGTTCCGGTGGAGCAGTTCAGCTCGGCGGCGGTCTGCTCGACCGACAGGTCGCAGTAGAACCGCAGGACGACCACGGCCCGCTGCCTCGGCGGCAGCGCGGCCAGCGCCGCGCGCAGGTCCAGGCCCGCCGCGTGGTCGGCGTCGGGCGCGCCGGTCTCGGGCATCTCCCGGAACGGCCGCACGCGCTTCCACCACGCGCCGCGCTGCTCGGCCAGGAACACGCGGACCAGCACGGTACGGGCGTAGCCGTCGATGTTCTCGGCGGCCGACGCGCGCCGCCAGTTGAGGTACAGCCGCGTGATCGCGGTCTGCACGAGGTCGTCGGCCCGGTGCCAGTCCTGGCACAGCAGGTAGGCCACCCGCTGGAGCCAGGCCATCCGGGCCGTCACGTACGCGGTGTACTCGTCGTCGGGCTTCGCCATGCACACCGCCCTTCGGTCAGAGGGTTCACGCCCCTCTAATGCGGGCGGGGGCGGGCGGGGTTGCCTCGGTCCGGCGATTATTTCGAGCCGCTGTCACAGCTTGCCCGCCCGCCGCTCGACGCGCAGCAGGCAGCGCGGGACGGGGGCGGGTTACTGCAGGGTGCCCAAGGGCGTTCCGGTGATGGCCGTCTGGTTAGGTTGGCCTTACCTAGCAGCCACACCTCACCTGGGAGGACGTCCCATGCCCACCGCCTCCGCGCCCCGGCCCCGATGATCGCCGGACCGCCCCGGCTCCCCCGCCCCGCTCCGGCCGAGCGGGCGGCGAGCCCCCGCCTCGCCGCCCTCGCCGCCGCCGTGCACGACGGGCGCGCGGGCGCCGAGGAGGAGTTCTGGGCCGAGGCCGACGCGCACGGCGGTCCGCTGGTCGAGCCGATCCCGGGCGACGGCGACCACCTCGCGGTGACCTTCCTGTGGCGCGGCGACGACGACACCGCGCAGGTCATCGCCATGGTGAACCGGCTGTTCGACCCCCTGGACCCGGCGGGGAGCCTGATGCGGCGCGTCCCGGGCACCCGCGTGTGGCACATCACCTACCGGCTCGGCCGCGACCACAGCGGGTCGTACCGCATCGCGGCGGGGCCGGCCGAGAACGACTCCCCCGAGTCGCTCAAGCGGCTCGCCGCCACCCGGGCCGGGCACGACCCGCGCAACCCTTGGAGCGTTCCACTTCGCTGGGACGACAGCGCCCGCGCCTCGGTCTTCGAGCTTCCGGACGCGCCCGCCCCGCCCTGGCGTCCCTGGCGCACCCCGCCGTCCCCGGGCACCGCGTCGCAAGGCACGGTCACCAGGGAGCGCATCCGCAGCGCCGCCCTCGGCGACGAGCGCGAAGTGTGGCTCTACCGCCCGCCCGCACCGCTGCCGAACGGCCCCCTCGACACGCTGCTCCTGCTGGACGGCGACATGTGGTTCGGCAAATGCGGCGTGCAGGCCCTGTTCGACCGCCTCATCGCCGACGGCGCGATCCCGCCGCTCGCCGTGGTCTCCCCGCACGCCGTCAGCACCGCGGCCCGGATGGCCGAATACGGCGGGAACCCCGCCCACACCGAGTTCCTGACCTCGGAGCTGATGCCCTGGGCGGCCGAGCGCCTCCCCCTCACCGGCGACCCCGCGCGCACGGCCATCGCCGGGGAGAGCCTGGGCGGGCTGACCGCCCTGCACGTCGGCTTCGAGGCGCCCGGACGGTTCGGTCTCGTCCTCGCGCAGTCGGCGTCGTTGTGGTGGAACCCGGACGGCGCCCCGCCCGCCACCGCGCCCGCCGACGCCTGGCTCACCGGCCGCTACGCCCGCTCCCCCCGCCGCGACCTGCGCGTCCACCTGCGCGTCGGCCGGCACGAATGGGCCCTGGCCGACCAGAACCGGGAACTGCACCGCACGCTGCGCACCAAGGGCTATCCCGCCGCCTACACCGAGTACAACGGCGGCCACGACTACGTCTGCTGGACCGACGGCCTGGCCGCCGGGCTCGCCGACCTGTTCGGCGATCTCAAGGCGGCCATGGCCAAGTGACCCTCCCGCCCCGCCGAGACCGCCTCGGCGGGGCGGTCGCTTTCAGCACACCGAGCGCAGCGCGCGGGCCAGGCCGCGTGCGTGGAGCGCGTCGAGGCGGCGTTCGGCGTTGAACCGGACGCGGGCGGCCGCGAGGCGCGCCGGGCAGGACGGCCCGGTGCGCTCGCGGCGCATCCGCCTGATGGCGTCCAGCAGCCGGACGGTGAGGCGGTCGAGCGCGGGCCGGACCTCGGTGGCCAGGTCCGGGCGGTGGGCCGGAACCTGCTCGGGACGGGCGGCCCAGCGCCGGTGCAGCCCGCGCTGCACGAGCTTGGCGGCCTCGATCTGGTCCCGGAAGATCCCCTCCGCGACGGCGGGATCGACGCCCGCGCGCGCCGCCCGCTCGGCGACCTGGCGCAGGAGCGCCTGCTCGCGGGCGGGGTCCTCGATGGGCCTGCCGGTCCCCCACTTGGCGGCCGCGACCTGGTCGGCGAGGACGATCCGGTCGGCGGAGGCGTCCAGCAGCGGGGCGAACGCCGCCTCGACGGGGAGCGGCGGCCCCACCGCGCCGCCCGCATCGGCGACGGCCGGTGCGGGATGCGCCAGCACCAGCGCGCAGGCCGGGACTCGGATCAGCCACGGGTTCATCCGCCCCACTCCCTTCTGACACAGAGTGGTCATTCTGTCACCATTAGTGAATATTGAGAATCGTGATCGACATTAGTGTGCGACGCACACTATGGTGTGACACGTGTCCCCCGAAGAGCTGATCCAAAGCCAGGCCCAGGAACTGCGCCGCGGCACGGTCGTCCTGGCTTGCCTGGCGCTGCTGGAGGAAGCCCAGTACGGCTACGCCCTGCTGGAAACGCTCAACGGCGCCGGCGTCGCCGTCGACGGCAACACCCTCTACCCCCTGCTGCGCCGCCTGGAGAAGCAGGGCCTGCTCACCAGCGAGTGGAACACCGAGGAGTCCCGGCCCCGCAAGTTCTACCGGGTGAGCCCCGAGGGGACCCGGGTGCGCGCCGGGCTGCTGCGCGAGTGGCAGGACCTGGCCGCCTCGATCGCACGACTGACCAAGGAGATCCCCCCAGCATGAGCACCAACACGCTGACCGAGCGCTACGTGCACGAGGTCGTCCGGCGCATCCCGGCCGATCAGCGTGCCGACATCGCCGACGAGCTGCGCGCCACCATCGCCGACACCGTCGAGGCCCACCGCGACGCCGACCCGGCCGCCGCCGAGCGCGAGGTGATCACCGAGATGGGCGACCCCGTCCGGCTGGCCGCCCGGTACGCGGGCCGCCCGCTCGCCCTGATCGGCCCGGAGCTGTACCCGGCCTACCTCCGGCTGCTGAAGCTCCTGCTGGGCATGGTGCTGCCGCTGATCGTCCTCGGCGCGATGGCGGTCGACCTGCTGGACGGCGCGGGCGCCGGGGCCGTGATCGGCGCGGGCATCGGCGCGTTCTTCGCCGCCGGGGCCCAGTTGATCGCCTGGCCGACGGTCGTGTTCGCGCTGGTCGAACGGTTCCGGCGGGACGGCGGGCCCCGGTCCGACCCCTACCCCTGGACCCCCGACGACCTGCCGGAGGTGCCCGGGAGCGAGGGCCGCGGCCGGTCCGGCGTGCTGTCGGCGGTCTGGAACGCGCTGCTGCTCGCACTGATCGTCGGACAGCACGTCGCCGAGCCGGTCCGGGTCGGCGGCGACCGGCTCCCGGTCCTCGACCCGGCCCTGTGGTCGGGCTGGATCTGGCCGATCCTCGGCGGCCTCGCCGCGCTGGCGGTGCTCGACCTGGTCCGGGTCGCGACGCGCGGCCAGACCCTTCCGCTGGCCGTCGCGTACGCCGCCGCGGAGGCGCTGTTCGCGCTGCCGCTGGCCTGGGTGCTCTACGAGCACATGTTCTTCAACCCGGAGTTCCTGAGCCGCGTCAACGGCGGCCTGACGGTGCGGGACGAGTTCTACACCCTCACCGCGTTGAGCGTGCTCATCGTGAGCGGGCACGCGGTGTTCCAGTACTTCCGGGCGGTGCGCAAGTAGCCGTCCTGACATGGTCACCGGGCGGGAGGTCCTTCCTCCGGCCCGGTGACCATGGCGATGTTTGAGCTACATTGCCCGCTATGCGGAAGCCTCTGGAAGGGCTCTTCCGGCGGGAGCAGCCGGAAGACCCGGCACAGGTCGGATTCGAGGGCAACGCGTCCGAGCGGCTCCCCGCGGCGGCACCGCCCGCCCCGGGGCAGGGCACCGGCCGTCCCCCGCTGTGCTACTTCGACGCCCGGCACGGCCCCGCGACCGAGCGAGCGAACTGGACACCGCCCGACGAGCCCCCGCGCCTGATCGAGGTCTGCGCCGCCGACGCCCGGCGGCTCTCCGAGCATCGCGCGCCGCTGGACCCGGCCTTCAAGTTCCTGACCCCGCTGCCGCCCGAGGACCAGGCGGCCACCTAGCGGGCTCAGCGGCCGGTGAAGAAGGCGGAGGACTCCTTCTTCCACAGCAGGACGACCGTGGCCAGCCCGATCAGCGGCGGTACCGCCACCAGCAGCTTCAACCACAGCGGCGCGGGGCCGACCGCGTCGCCGAGCAGGCCGAGGACGCCCAGGCCGAAGAAGACGGTGGACAGCACGCGCGCCCAGTTGTGGCCGCGCCGCGTCGCCCACGCCATCCACAACCACAGGGCGAGGCCGACGAGGCCGCTCGCGAGGGCCAGCGGGCCGACGAGCTGGACGCCGCTGGAGTTCGCGTCGGAGGTCTTCACCACGTCGGCGGCGGCGAAGGAGGCGATCGTGCTGACGATGCTGAACGCGGCGCCGGCGAGCATCAGCTTCGAGGCCAGGTCCACCGTCCTCGGGACGGGGCGGCGCGCGGAGGCCGGAGGGGCGCTGGTGTAGGCGGGACTCCGCCCGTGCGATGAGGTCGTCATGACCGCCGCTGTTCCCGATGGGAGCAGGGGTAACGAAACCGTCCGAAAGCGGACGGATGTGTTTGCCCGCCGCGACCGGCCGTCAGTACGGGGACGGGCCGCCGAACATCTCGCTGATGCGCGGGGCCAGCTCGATGTCGCCGCGCACCTTCAGGCGGCCGTCCATCAGCAGGACCGCCGGGTTCGCGTCGCCCGCCAGGACCCGCAGGAAGTCGGCGGTGCCCGCGACGAGCGTGAAGCGCGCCTCGCGGGCGGGGCCCGGCCGGGTGCGGGCGCGGCCGTCGCGGACGTCGATCGTCCACGGCGTCGCGGCGCCGTCCGAGCGGGTCAGGCGGAACTCCAGCTCGCCCTCGAAGCCGCCGCCCAGCTTGGGGTCGTAGGCCCGCGCCATGCCGGTGAAGAAGACCCGCTGCGCGCGGGGGCCGAAGCGGCGCTCGATCTGCGCGTCCGAGCGGTCGTGCACCAGGCGGTAGAAGCCCTGCTGGAGGCGGCGGCGGCCGCCGGCGCGAGCCTCGTCGCGCACCGTGCGCAGGGTCACGCGCTGCCGCCGCGCGCGGCGGGCCCGCAGGATCTCGGCCTCCTCGTCGATGCGGTAGCCGGGCGGCAGCTCGCGGGCGGGGGCGCGCCTGGCCAGGGCCGCCTCGATCGCGGGGGCCAGGCGCTCGGCCTTGGCGGCGTCGCCGTGCTCGGCGAAGCGCGGCAGGACCGTCTTGCCGAACAGCTCCAGGGCCTCGCAGATGTGCTCGTGCCGGGTGGGCCCGGACTGCATGACGAACGAGATCTCGTCCACGCCCGCCGCCTCGTAGCGGCGGATCAGGTCGGCCACCTGGTCGGGGGTGCCGATCGCGCCGCGCAGCGAGCCGACGTTCACGTTCAGCGCCTCGGCGTTGGCGATGACCTGGTCGCGGTCGAAGCCCTTGGCCGCGCGCCGCCGCCGGAACTGCTCCCACACGTCGGTGCGGCCCGGGTCGTGCGGGGTGGTGCCGTAGTAGTGGGCCAGCGCGAACCCGAAGAAGTGCGCCCCGTCGATGCCCCGGTCGATGGCGGTCGCCTCGTCCTCGTGCAGCATCATCGGCAGCACGACCGCCACGTTGGGGTTGACCGAGAACCCGGCGGGCACGCAGCGGTCCGACTCGATGATCCGGTAGTAGGCGTCCACCCAGCGGGCGGCGTCCTCGGGCTCCACGAACGAGAACGACAGCGCCCCCATCCCGTTGCGCGCCGCGAACTCGATCGTCTCCCGGCGCGAGCACGCCACCCACAGCGGCGGGTGCGGCTTCTGCACGGGCTTGGGCACCACGTTGCGCGGCGGCATCTGCAGGTGCCGCGACCGCCATCCGGCGAACGGCTCCTCCACGAACATCCGCGTGATCGCGTCGATAGCGTCCTGCCACTGCTCCCGCTTGTCGGCGCGCCGGATACCGAAGCCGCCCAGCTCGGCGCTGGAGCTGGACTCGCCGGTGCCGAACTCGACCCGGCCGCCCGACACCAGGTCCAGCGTCGCGATCCGCTCGGCGACGCGGGCGGGGTGGTTGACGCTCGGCGGCAGCTGGACGATCCCGTGCCCGAGCCGGATGCGCTTGGTGCGCTGCGAGGCCGCGGCCAGGAACACCTCGGGGGCCGAGGAGTGGGAGTACTCCTCCAGGAAGTGGTGCTCGACCTCCCACACCCGGTCGAAGCCCACGCGGTCGGCGATCTCCACCTGGTCCAGCGCGTCCTGGTAGAGGCGCTGCTCGGCGCCGCCGTCCCACGGGCGCGGCAACTGGTGCTCATAGAAGATCGAAAACCGCATGTCCCGCACCTCCGTCACGGCGCCGCCCACCGTCCCCGCCAGCGTCACCCGAATTGGACACCTCGTCAACAGCAGCGCTCCGCCTGGACCCGGCGGTCCGCGCCCCCGGATAATGGACGGCCGGCGAGAGGAGGCGGGGTGGCGGACGACCCGGTCGCCGAGCGGATGCGGGTGTTCTGCCGTCCGCTGACCGCCCTCAAGCAGGCCGTCGGCAATCCTTCGTTGAAGGACATCGCGGCGCGGATGCCGAGCGGCTCGTCCCCCGCGTCGCTGAGCACGCTCCTCAACGGAGGGCTGCGCAGGCCGCCCAGGTGGGAGACGCTGCGCGACTTCGTCACCGCGTGCGCGGAACTAGGCGCGGAGGCGGGCCGCCGCCCCGACGCCCGCCTGCTCGACCTGGACGCGTGGGCCGAGGAGCACCGTGCGCTGACGACGGAGCTGGCGGCGCTGCGGGCGGGCCGGAAGGCGAGCCTGGCGGACGCACCGAATCCCCCTGACCGGCCCCTTCAGAGCATCGCCGACCTCGACGCGTTCGGGCTGGGGCTCCACCCCGCCATCAACCCGAGGGGCGAGCGACTGCCGCCGCTCACCCCGTACGTGCGGCGCCCGCACGACGACCGCCTCGCCGAGTTGCTGGCCAGAACCGGCGGCAATCGCATGGTGGTCGCGGTGGGCCACTCCTCGACGGGCAAGACGCGGGCGCTCTACGAGGCTCTGCGCTCCTCCCCCGACCTGGCGGCCCGGCCGCTCCTGCGGCCGCTCGACGCCGCCGAGCTGAGCGCGCTGCCGGAGGCGGGCGTCCCGCCGGGCTCGGTCCTGTGGCTGGACGAGCTGGCGTACTTCCTGGGCGGCGCGGACGGCCCGGCGGCCGCCGCCGCCCTGCACCGCCTGCTGGTGGGCGACGCCCCCGTCCTCGTGGTGGCGAGCCTGTGGCAGCGGCAGTGGGACGCCCTCGTCACGGACCGGGACGACCCGGTCGCCCGGCTGCTGACGCGCGGGCCCGTCGACCGGGTCATGGTTCCGACGTCGTTCCAGGACGCCGACCCGGAGACGTCCCGCGCGCTGGACGAGATCGCCCGGTCCGACTCCCGGGTCGCGGCGGCGCGGCGCGCGGCGCGCGACGACGGCAAGGTCGTCCAGGTGCTCAGCGGCGGCACCCGCCTGCTGGAGCGATACCTGCACGAACTCGACCCGCGGGCCAGGGCGGTGATCACCGTCGCGCTGCACGCGCGGCGCGCGCACCACCCCCGGGAGGTGCCGATCGGGCTGCTGGAGGCGGCCGTGCCGGGCTACCTCACCGGCACCGAGCGCGTCGCGCCGGGCGGCTGGCTGGAGGAGGCGCTGGAGCGGGCGATGCGTCCCGTCCACGGCGTCCGCGCGCTGGAGCCGGTGCGGATCGGCGCGGGCATGGGGGCGGCCGACGCGGTGGTCCCGCACGACTACCTGGTGGAGAACGTGCAGGCGCAGGGCCGGATCAAGGCGAGCCTGTGGGAGGCGCTGGTCGAGCACCGGTCGCCCGCCGCCGATCCGGTGGCGCTCGCGAAAGCCGCCGAGGACCGCGCGCTTCACCGCTTCGAGGCCGCGTTGCTGATCTCGGGCTGGCGCGCGGGCTCGGCAGCGGCCAGAGCGCGGCTCACCTCCTTCGTGCAAGCTCATGAGGCAGATCCGGTCCCCTGGCTGCGCGTGCTCGCCGAAGACGGCGAACCGTACGCCTACTGGCCGCTCGCCGACGCCCTCCAGGAGCGGGGCGACGTCGGCGAAGCCCTCGTCTGGTGGCGCAAGCTCGTCGAGCAGAGCAACGGCTCCCTGATGCACGACCTGCGCGGCCGCCTCGTCCAAGGCGGCCTGGCCGAGCAGGCCGCCGCATGGCTGCGCCCCGCCGCGGATCAGGGCGATCACGACGCCGTGGAGGCCCTGGTCATGCTGCTCGACGGCCTGCCCGAGCCGAATCGCGCATCGCCCGAAGACAGGTTGCGCTGGTGGCGCGAGGTCGCCGAGAACGGGCGCCGCGACGTCCGGCGGCAGATCGCCCAGGCGCTGACCAATCTCGGCGACCTCGACGGAGCCGAGCGGATCTGGACCGAGGTGGTGGACGACGGCTCGGGCTACATCTGGGACGCGCAATGGCTGATCGCGCGCCTGGCGGCGACGGACCGCGCCGATGAGGCCGAGAGCCGGACCCTGCGCTTGTTCGACGAGTACTCACCCGGCTCCAAAGCCGCTCGGCGGCTGGCCGCATGGCTGGCGGAAACCGACTGGGTGCCGAACCGGCCCGCGTTGCTCGACAAGATCATGGTGTGCGCCGAACCAGAGGTGCTCCGGGAGCTCGCCGCCGTGTTCGACGAGGCCGACAGGTCCGGTGCGGCCGCGCGGCTCCGGGAAGAGGCCGCCGCCAGGAATCCGCAGGAGGAACTGCGCCGGCAGGTCATGGCCCTGGAGGCGCAAGGCCGCCTGGACGAGGCCGAACACCTCCTGCTGGACGCCCCGCCCGCACGCCTCCTCTCGCGCGCCGACCTGACCGATCTGATCGACTTCTACGAGAGGCACGACCGGGTGCCCGACGCCGTCGCCCTGCTGGAGGACCGGCACCGGGGCGGCCGGGCTGCCGCCGGCCCGCTACTGGTGGACCTCCTCGTCCGGCACGGCCTCGCGACGCGGTTCCGAGCCCTGGAAAAGCTGGCCGAGGAGAACGACGTCTGGGCGATGCTCGCCTTGGCCCAAGAGCACCGCTCCGCCGACGAGGCCGCCGAGGCCGAGAGGTGGCTCGCTCGCGCCGCAGCTGCCGAGCCGGGCGATTACAAGGCCCGCCGCGAGCTGACCGACCTGCTGCGCGAACAGGGCCGGGCGGCTGAGGCACTCGGGCTGTGGAGAGCCGACGCCAACGCCTTTTCCAAAGACGCCCGCCAGACGGTGGGGCTGCTGCTCGATCTCGGCCGCGCCGCCGACGCCGAGCGCCTGTTGCGCACGAACCTGCTGAACGGGCTGTACGGAGTGGAGACGCAGCTCTGCGACTTCCTGCGGGGGCAGGGACGCGCCGCCGAAGCCGAGGCGATCGCCCGCCACGGTCTCGAACCCGACGGTTCCACCGCCGCTCCCTGGTCGCTCGCCGACGTCCCCGGTGCCGGTACGGCGTTCGGCGACGTTCGAAATCCCGACCTTCCAGAACGTCTCTGACCTGCGCTTTCGTTCTCCGGTTCGGATGCGTTCGGCACCTTTCCCGCCCCGCCCTCACCCGCCGCACAGTGGGCCGCATGAACAACAAGAAGCTGCTCACGCCGCGCGAAGCGATCATCGTCCTGGCCGCGTTCGCGGCCGCCCTCCTCACCGCCCCCGGCGCCGAGGCCCTCGCGGTCGCCGCGGGCGTCCCCGGCGGGCCGGCCGGGCATGCCGGGGCCGCCGCCGTCGCCCTCTGGGTCGCCGAGAAGCTCGACCGCCTCATCGGCTGACCGTCCCGCCCGCCCCGAGGGGCCCGCCGTCCGGCGGGCCTCCTCTTTTTTTGACCAAGCGCTCGCTTGACGTGGTGGCCCGCGAGGCGGCACCGTGGGGCGGGAGTGATCGCTTCGGGGCGGGAGAGGGAGCCATGGCGCTGCTGGACGGACTGCGCGTCCTGGACCTGACGATGTGGCGGCCCGGACCGTACGCCACCCTGCTGCTCGCCCAGCAGGGCGCCGACGTCATCAAGGTGGAGCCGCCCGGCGGCGAGCCGATGCGCGCCTTCCGCGGCCACTTCGACCCGCTCAACCAGCACAAGCGCAGCGTCGAGCTGGACCTCAAGGACCCCGCCGGGCTCGCCCGGTGCCGGGAGCTGGCCCGCGACGCCGAGGTGTTCGTGGAGGGCTTCCGCCCCGGCGTCGCCGACCGGCTCGGCGTCGGCCACCGCGTGCTGCGCGAGGCAAATCCCGGCCTGGTCTACTGCTCGCTGTCGGGGTACGGGGCCGAGGGGCCCCTCGCCGACGTCCCCGGCCACGACGTCAACTACCGCGCGCACACCGCCGCGCTCGCCCCGGACGCTCCCCCGCCCACCGCCGACGAGCTGCCGCTGGCCGACATGGCCGCCGCCACGATGGCCGCGTTCGCCATCACCGCCGCCTGCCTGAAGGCCCGCCAGACCGGCGAGGGCGAGTGGCTCGACCTCGGCATGGCCGACGTCCTCGCGCACTGGATGGGCACCGTGCCCGCCGCCACCCGGCCCGCCGGGGACACCGGCCCGCTCCCCGGCTACGGCATCTATCCCACCGCCGACGGGCGGCGGATCACCCTCGGCGTGGTCTCCGAGGAGCGCCTGTGGGCCGCCGCCTGCCGCGCCCTCGGCCTCGCCGAGCACGCCGCCGTCCCCTTCCTGGAGCGGCTCGGACGGGTGGCCGAGCTGGACGGCGCGATCGCCGCCGCCGTCGTCCGCCTCACCCGCGACGAGGCCGTCAAGCTCCTCACCGCCGCCGGAGCGCCCGTCGCCCCCGTCCTCGACCGCGCCGAGATGATGGAGCTGCCGCACTTCCGCGAGCGCGGCGTGCTCCGCGACGGCACCGTGGGCGACGCCGTGCGCGCGACCGTGCACCCGCCCCTCGGCACCGGCCCGGTCGCGGGCCTGGACGAGCACCGGGGCGAGGGCTGGCGTCTCAGCTGGTGAATATTCGTGTCGGTTCGTCGTATTCGAGTGGCATTCTTGTGACGTGAACGCACGCGTGGTGGGACCGGTCCTGGTCGGACGCGCGGCCGAACTGGGCGAGCTGGCCGCCGCCCTGGCCGCCGCGCCCGGCACCGTGCTGGTCGGCGGCGAGGCCGGGCTCGGCAAGACCCGCCTGATCCGCGAGTTCGCCGCCGCCGTCCGCGAGACCGACGGCGCCCGCCTGCTGGTCGGCGGCTGCCTGGAGCTGGGCTCGGACGGCCTGCCGTTCGCGCCGTTCACCACCGTGCTGCGCGGCCTGGTCCGCGACATCGGCATCGACGGCGTGGCGGCGCTGCTGCCGCGCGGCGAGACCGCCGGGCTCGCCCGGCTGCTGCCGGAGTTCGGCGAGCCGGAGAACCCGACCACCACCGGCGAGGAGCGCGCCCGGCTGTTCGAGCTGGTGCTGACCCTGCTGGAGCGCCTCGCCGACGCCGGCCCGGTCGTGCTGGTCATCGAGGACGCGCACTGGGCCGACCGGTCCACCCGTGACCTGCTGTCGTTCCTGACCCGCAACGTCGGGGCCGCGCCGCTGCTGATCGTGGTCTCCTACCGCGCCGACGAGCTGCACCGCGCCCACCCGCTGCGGCCCCTGCTCGCCGAGCTGGCCCGGGTCGACCGGGTGCGCCGCATGGACCTCGCCCGCCTGGCCCGCGCCGACGTCGCCGAGCTGGTCACCGGCATCCTCGGCCACCTGCCGCCGCCCGGCCTGGTGGACGCGGTGTACACGCGCAGCGAGGGCAACCCGCTGTTCGTGGAGGCGCTGCTCGACGGCGACGGCACCCTCGCCTGCGAGCTGCCCGAGTCGCTGCGCGACCTGCTGCTGGCGGGCGTCCAGCGGCTGCCCGAGGAGACCCAGGAGGCGCTGCGCGACGCCTCCGGCGGCGGCACCCGCATCGAGCACGCGCTGCTGTCGGCGGTGACGGGGATGGACGACGCCGCGCTCACCCGCGTGCTGCGGCCCGCCGTCGCCGCCAACGTCCTGGTGGTGGACGGCGACGGCTACGCCTTCCGGCACGCGCTGATCCGCGAGGCGCTGCACGACGACCTGCTGCCCGGCGAGCACACCCGCCTGCACACCCGCTACGCCCAGGCGCTGGAGGAGGACCCCTCCCTGGTGCCGCCCGGCCGCCAGTGGGTCGAGCTGAGCCACCACTGGAACGCCGCGCACGACGCCACCTGGGCCCTGGTCAGCGCCTGGAAGGCGTCCGCCGACATGCGCAAGGCCACCGCGCACGCCGAGAGCCTCGCCATGCTGTCGCGGGTGCTGAAGCTGTGGGACCGGGTGCCGGACGCCGCCGAGCTGATCGGCGCCGACCACGTCCGGGTGATCACCAAGGCCGTCAACGCCGCCGAGCAGTCCGGCGAGTACGAGCAGGGGATCAAGCTCGCCACCGCCGGGCTGCGCGAGCTGGACCGGCTCGCGGCGGCCGGGCTGGAGGCCGCCGACCAGGCGGTGCGGCGCGCCACCCTGCTGGAGCTGCGCGGCCGCATGGCCTACGACCTCGCCAAGCCCGGCTTCATCGAGGACCTGCGCGAGGCGGTGCGGCTGCTGCCCGCCGAGCCGCCCACCCCGCACCGCGCCCGCGCGCTGATCGCGCTGGCCCGCTTCGGGCGGCTGCTGCACGGCTCGGCCGAGGCCCTGACCGCCGCCCGCGAGTCGCTGGCGATCTCGGCCCGGCTGAACGACCCGACCGGCGTCGCCTCGGCCAAGCTCGCCCTCGCCTGCGTCGACTTCGAGTACCACCTGTCCTACGACGACGCGCAGTCCGAGCGGTTCGCGGTGACGCTGCGCGACGCCTACGAGACGGCCCTCGCCTCCGACAGCCAGCACCTCCAGATGCAGGCCGCCGTCACCCTGTCGCACTTCCTGGAGGGCTGCGGGCGGCACGAGCAGGCCGTCGAGGCCGCCCGCGAGGGGGTCGAGCAGGCCGAGAGGCTCGGCGTGGGCCGCACCCGGGGCACCTTCCTCGGCATCAACCTGGCCGAGCCGCTGGTGTCGCTGGGCCGCCTCGACGAGGCCGAGGCCGTGCTGTCCGGCGCCCTGGACCGCGACCCGCCGCTCACCATCCGCACCTCGCTGTTCGTGCTGGCCGGGGAGATCGCGCTCACCCGGGGCGACCTGGCGCTGGCCGAGGCGCGGCTCGTCCCGGCCCGCCGCGTCATGTGGCGCAAGACCCAGGACCTGTTCGCGGTGCTGCGGCTGGAGACCCGGCTGCGGCTGGCGCAGGGCCGGCACGCCGACGCCGTCGCGGCCGTCGAGCCGGTGCTGGACAACCCCGAGCTGCCCGACGACAGCCGCTACGCCTGGCCCGTGCTGGCGCTGGGCATGATGGCCTGCGCCGAGCTGGGCGGCGCGGCGCTGATCGGCGGCGAGCCCGCGCTGCCCCGCATCGAGGAGCGCGCCACCGCGATCCGCGTCCTGGGCCCGCTGCAGGAGGCGTGGCGGCTCACCTACGCCGCCGCGCTGGCCCGCGCGCACGGCCGCCTGGACCGGGCGGCCTGGGACCGGGCGGCGGCCGCGTGGGAGCAGCTGCGCCAGCCCGTCAACCACGCCGAGACGCTGATCTGGGCGGCCTACTGCGCCCTGCACGACGGCGACCGCGACGCCGCGGCCGACCGGCTGCACCGCGCCTGCGAGCTGGCCCGCCATGTCGGCGCGCCGCCGCTGCTGGCCCGCGCCGAGGAGCTGATGCGCCGCGCCCGCATCGGCGGCGGCTCGCAGCAGGCCCCGCTCGGCCTCACCCCGCGCGAGGTGGAGGTGCTGCGGCTGGTCGCCGAGGGGCAGAGCAACCGTGACATCGCCGCCGCCCTGTTCATCTCGGCCAAGACCGCCAGCGTGCACGTGTCCAACATCCTGGGCAAGCTCGGCGTCGCCAGCCGCGGCGAGGCGGCCGCGACCGCGCACCGCCTGGGCCTGTTCGAGACCGCCGCCCACTGACCCCGCCCCCAGGGGCTGCGCAGGCGGAGGCCGGCGGGGCGTCGCGCCAGAATGACGCCCCGCCGGCGGCCTGATCGGCCGGCGGACCGACCCGGCGACTGCGGGTGCGCGGTTCCACCCGGTTCCGCGTGCGGCCCGATCGGGGCGCGGGTCCGGTGACGAGGGCCTCCCCTCCCGGGCTCTCGTCACCGGACCGTCGGACCACACGGGAACTTCAGTGGCTGGCCTTTCGGGCGCGCGGTCCGCGGAAGTACGCGGTACTCCTCCGCTCGGAGAGGCGGCCCGTGTCCCGTCCGGCCGCTGCCCAGTCTTCCGGAACGCGGCGCCCGGGGCATCGGGAGTACTCCCGATGGGAATACCTAAAGACCGCGTCGTCCCGGCCCCTGCCGAGTGATCTGGGTACGCGACGGCATACCCAGCTTGCCCGGAACGCGCCCCGCGACGGCCCGGAAAAGGCAACGCGGCCCCCGCCCGGCACGGGCGGGGGCCGCGGAGCGTGCGGTCTCGGTGCGGGGGCGTCAGTCCTTGGGGACGCGCGCCACGCACAGGACGGTCTGGCCGAACGGCGGGCGCACCAACCGCTCGATCAGCCGCGTGGTCGGCACGACCGTGCGGTCGTAGATCTTGACCAGCCGCGGGTCGGGGTAGCCCGCGCCGCCCCGGCGGACCGCGGCCCACCAGGCGATGCCGCCCAGGAAGTTGATCGGCTTGAGCACCTCGGGCACCAGGCCCGCCGCGCGCACCGAGGCCCCGAGGGTGGCCGGGGTGTAGCGGGTGACGTGGCCGACCTTGCGGTCGAAGTCCCCGTACAGCTGCATGTAGCCGGGCACCCAGATGACGATGCGGCCGCCGGGCAGGGTGACCGCGGCGAGGTCGCGCAGCGCCTGGACGTCGTCCTTGATGTGCTCCAGGACGTTCATCATGACGACGGTGTCGACCTTCTGCCGGATGTCGACCTCCGCCGGCAGCTCCAGGTCGATGACCTCGACGTCGTCGGCGTCGGCGTAGCGCTTGCGCAGCTCGCCCACGCAGTAGGGGTCGTTGTCGCTCACGGCCAGGTAGTCCAGCCGCCCGGCGAACTGCTCGGAGAAGTGGCCGAGGCCCGACCCGATCTCCAGCAGCGACCGCCCGACGTGCGGGGCGACCATGTCGTACTCGTACTTGCGGTAGTTGCGCGCCTCGTCGCCGCCCAGGTGGTTCTCCAGGGCGCCCTCACCGGCGGCCGGCTGGACCAGTTCGCCGTCCCCCGCCGTCGGGACCGACGGCTTCTGGGGTTCGGGTCCGCTACCGAGGAGCTTGAGCAGAGTGCCGGAAACGGTTTTCTTCTGACCTGGTGAATGCATACTTCCCGCTCGCTGGTGCGTGTGTCGCCCGCTGGCGTTCAGCTCGGCGTCCGCCGGATCGCTGGCCCGTGCCCGGGCTCCGGCCGATCTCCGGCGCAAAAGTTCAGATCAGTGTAACCCTCACACGAGGCCGCGATGCCGAATGTGCGGTGTCGGGCGCCCGCGCACGACGCCGGCGATTCCCCGGAACAGCATGATGTGCAGCACATTCGTCGGCGGCGGAAGCGGCCCGGACGCGTTGATCGTCCTCTTTCTCACCCCGCGTTGAGAACGCCGCCGTCGTGGCGGCGCACCGCCTCCACGGTGCGCCGGGCCCCGCACAGGCCGGTGAGGTTCCAGGTCACGTCGCCGTAGCGCACGCCGTACAGGTACTCCTGGAGCGCGCGCTCGCGGGCGTCGGGACGGCGGGCGGCCCCGATGCCGTACACGTCCACGACCGCGCTGAGCACCGCCGCGCGCACCGCGTCCAGCGACGCGTCCAGGCCGAGCGAGGTCAGCGTCCGCCCCTCCCCCTCGGCCAGGTAGCGGCGGCCGAACGGCCCGACCTGCGTCACCTGCACCGCCACATGGGTGAGCACGGCCCCGCGCGTGCGCATCCGCGCGGTGCGGACGATGCCGTCGCGCAGCACGACGGCCGGGAGGTCGAAGCCCTCCAGCGCCGACAGGACCAGGGTGTCGAGGTCGGGCCGGGCCTCCGGGAAGGGGCCGGCGTACCGGGCCGGGCCGGCGGCCGTGCGGCGCACCAGGCTGAACACCAGCGTGCCGGAGTCGAGGTAGACCGCGCCGCCGCCGCTGGCGCGACGCACCAGCCGCACGCCGTCGCGGGCGCAGGTCGCCAGGTCCACGGTGCGGGCCACGTTCTGGAACCGGCCGACCACGACGCTGGGGGCGTTCTGCCAGATCCGCAGCACCGACGTCGGCGCGGACCGGTACGGGCGCGCGGCCGGCGGCCCGGCCACCGCGAGGCGCCGCGGCGCCCCGCCCTCGCTCCCCGGGGGCGCCGGTTCGCAGGCGCGCAGCAGGGCCTCGTCCAGCGCCTGGTTCCAGGCCGGGTCGCGCGAGTCATCGACGATCACGCTGAGCATGTCGGTCGCCACCTCCCAGGGCGGAGGCGTCGGCCCCGCGCGAAACCCGGCGTACCCGGGGCCGCCGCCGGGTGCCCTGAAACATATCCGCGCACCGGCACAGATCACAGGCGGAGAGTTTTCAAATGGTGACAGAGGGTGTCGTCAGCCGATGGTGCGGTGGACGTCCTCCCCGGCGGTCGGGCCGGGCTCGGCGGCGGAGATCCAGGGGCCCGGGATGGACGGGTCGAGCACGCCCTCCTCCAGCCAGGTGAACTCGCCCGCCAGCACGTGCTCGGCCAGCCGGGAGTCCAGGGCGTCGGTGTTGCGCCACAGGGCGTCGAACAGCTCCTCCACGCGCACCCGCGCCTGCCGGCAGAACACGTCGGCCAGCCGCAGCGCCGAGGCGCCGGGAGGCGTCGCGCCCTCCCCGGCCAGGGGCTCCCGGCCGTCGTCGAGGGCGTCGGCGTGGGCGCGCACGCACACGGCGCTCATCGCGTACAGCTCCGCGCCGATGTCCACCATGCGGCCGAGGAAGCCCTGCCGGTGCTCCAGGCCGCCCTGCCAGCGGCCCGCGGCGTAGAAGGTGGAGCGGGCCAGCTTGCGGGAGGCGCGCTCGACGTAGCGCAGGTGCTTGGCCAGCGGGCCGAACTCGTTGAAGGAGCGCGGGCGCTGGCCGGGGCCGGTGACCAGCGTCGGCAGCCAGCGCGCGTAGAAGCCGCCCGCGCGGGCGGCCGCGCGGGCCTTGTCGCGCGGGGCGGCCTCGGGGTCGATGATGTCGCCCGCCACCGACAGGTGCGCGTCCACCGCCTCGCGGGCGATGAGCAGGTGCATGATCTCGCTGCTGCCCTCGAAGATGCGGTTGATCCGCAGGTCCCGCAGCACCTGCTCGGCGGGCACGCCGCGCTCGCCGCGGGCCGCCAGCGACTCGGCGGTCTCGTAGCCGCGGCCGCCGCGCACCTGCACCAGCTCGTCGGCGACGCGGCAGGCCATCTCCGAGGCCCACAGCTTGGCGAGCGCCGCCTCGATGCGGATGTCGTTGCGCTCGTCGTCGGCGAGCTGGCCCGACAGGTCGAGCATGGCCTCCAGCGCGTAGGAGGTCGCGGCGATGAAGGCGACCTTCTTGGCCACGGCCTGGTGCCCGCCGACCGGGCGGCCCCACTGCACCCGTTCGGCCGACCACTCGCGGGCGATCTTCGTGGCCCACTTGGCGGAGGCGGCGCAGATGGCCGGCAGCGACAGCCGGCCGGTGTTGAGGGTGGTCAGCGCGATCCGCAGGCCCGCGCCCTCGGCGCCGATCAGGTTCTCCTTCGGCACCCGGACGTCGTGGAAGCGGGTCACGCCGTTCTCGATGCCGCGCAGCCCCATGAAGGCGTTGCGGTTCTCGACCGTGACGCCCTCGCTCGCCATGTCCACCACGAACGCCGAGATGCCGCCCCGGGCGCCCTCCCGCTTCGGCACGCGCGCCATCACCACGACCAGGTCGGCGACCACGCCGTTGGTGGTCCACAGCTTCACGCCGTTGAGGACGTAGTGGTCGCCGTCGGGCACGGCGGTGGCGCTCAGCCGCGCCGGGTCCGAGCCCACGTCCGGCTCGGTGAGCAGGAAGGCGCTGATCTGCCGGGCGCAGCGCGGCAGCCACAGGTCCCGTTGCTCCGGGGTGCCGAACAGCTTGATCGGCTGCGGCACCCCGATCGACTGGTGCGCCGACAGCAGCGCGCCGAGCGCCGGGCTCACCGAGCCGACCACCATCAGCGCGCGGCCGTAGTGGAGCTGGCTGAGGCCGAGCCCGCCGTACCTCTCGGGGATCTTCATGCCGAGGGCGCCCAGCTCGCGCAGTCCCTTGACCACCTCGTCCGGGATGCGGGCCTGGCGCTCGATCAGGGCCGGGTCGATCCGGGTGGCGCAGAACTCGCGCAACCTGGCCAGGAACGCCTCGCCCTTGCGACGCGCCTCCTCGTCCGGCCGCGGGTGCGGGTGCACGAGGTCCAGGCGGAAGTCGCCCAGGAACAGCTGCTTGCCGAAGCTGGGCAGCCGCCATTCACTTTCGCGGGCCTCTTCGGCGACCTTGCGGGCGGTGCGCTCGTCGACGGCGGCGGGCGGGGCGCCGGACCCGGCGGGACTGGAGTGCTGACTCGGCTGGCTCATGCCGGCCTCCTGGAAAGTGGCCTCCGTGTCATCCGCGAAGTTACTCCCCGGTTGTCCTTCTGGGGAGGCCCGTTCGGCTCGGGGCGATGCGGGCCGCAGCGAAAAAGGACCGTTCCAACCCCGTCCGGCTTCGCCGAACACCGCACAGGCCCGCCGTGGAAATGATCCAATGATTCGAAAATCGCCAAAGTCCTTGACCCCGTGAGGTCAGAGGGGTTCGCTGTGCGTGATGGATGAGACACGGAGACCAACTCTCATCGCCTCCGTGCAGCGGGCGCTGCACCTGATGGAGGTGGTGGCGTCGCATCCCAACGGGGCGCCGGCCAAGCAGCTGGCCCGCGAGGCCCGGCTCCCCTTGGCGACTACCTACCACCTGCTGCGCACCCTCGCCCACGAGGGCTACGCCATGCGGCTGTCGGACGGCGTGTGGGTGCTCGGCGACCGCGTCCAGTCCCTGCACGGGCAGAGCAAGACCCAGCAGCTGCTGGCGCGCATCCGCCCCACCCTCATCGCGCTCCGTGACGAGCTGGGCGTCGCGTCCTACTTCGGGATGCACGTCGACGACGAGATCCGCATCATCGACATCGCCGACGGCCCGCGCACGCCCCGGGTCGACCTGTGGGTCGGCTTCGACGACGCCGCGCACGCCACCGCGATCGGCAAGTGCATGCTGGCCCAGCTGGACGAGGACCGCCGCCGCGACTACCTGTCGCGGCACCCGCTGGTCGACCTCACCCCGCACACCATCACCGAGCCGCGCCGCCTGCTGACCATGCTGAGCACCCCGGGCGGGCTCTCGCTCGACCACGAGGAGTACGCGATCGGCACCGGCTGCGCCGCCGTCCCGGTCACCGACGCGACCGGCACCGTGGTCGGCGCGCTGGCCATCTCCTGCCGCTCCACCAAGCTGCCCAAGATCGAGGCGTCGGTGCACCGGATGAAGGCGACCGCCGCGCGCATCCAGCGCACCCTGAGCCTCACCATCAGCTGAGCCCCGCCAGCACCCGAGCCCCCCGATCAGCCGGGCCTCATCGCACCGGGCCCGCCGCCCCGGCCGGGGCCCGCGGTCAGGCCCGCCCGCCGGGGACCGCCGCCTCCAGCTCGGCGATCCTGTCCTGGAGCGCGCCGATCCGCCGCCGGTCCCGCACGTGCCGCTCCTCCAGCTCCCGCACCCGCCGCTCCAGCTCCAGCACCCGGCGCACGCCCGCCAGCGTCATGCCCTCCTCCACCAGCCCGGCGACGTAGCTCACCAGCGTGATCTCCACGCGGGAGTAGCGGCGCTGGCCGCCGGAGGTGCGGCTCGGCCGGACCACCTCGTGCTCGTCCAGCCGCCGCAGGAACGCCTGCCGCAGCTCCAGCATCGCGGCGACCTGCCCCACGGTGTAGAGCGGCGCGTGCTCGTCATCGACCGGCAGCCGGCCCATCGGGCGCCCCTTCCGCAATGGCGAGGGGCGCGGCGGTCGCGCCGCGCCCCTGCCCGTCCACCTGCCGCGAGGTCACCCCTTGATGGCCTTCTTGTCACTGTGGCGGATCGCCACCTTGCGCGGCTTGGCCCGCTCCAGCACGGGGATGCGGACCGCCAGTACGCCGTTGTCGTAAGCGGCCTCGATCGCGTCGGCGTCCAGGTGCTCCGACAGGTAGACGCGTCGGGTGAAGGTGCCCATCGTGCGCTCGCGGACGAACATCCGCTCGTCCTCGTGGCGCTCCTCCTCGCGGCTCGCGCTGACGCTGAGCACGCCGCGGTCGACGGTCACCTCGATGCTCTCGGGGTCGATGCCGGGAAGGTCGAAGCGCAGCAGCACGTCGTCCTTGCGGCGGACGCCGTCCATCGGCATCATCCCGCGGCCGCCGCCGCCCTCGCTCCACGCCTGCCGGGTGAGCCGGTCGAACTGGCGCTCGAACTCCTGCACGAACGGGTCGATCGACGTCAGCAGCATCGTTGTCCACCTCCGTACCGAACGGGTTCCATCTCCGATCTCTTCAGCTCCGCCTGGAGGAGACCTCCAAGTTCAGTTACAAGTTTGCTCCAACTCGGCGCGAAGGGAACTGGCTCGGAGGTGAGAAGGGACTTACCCGGTCAGCGGCCCTGGAAGTCGGGTTCCCGCCGCTCCAGGAAGGCGGTGACGCCCTCCTTGGCGTCCTCGGTGGCGGCGAGTCCGACCAGCTCGCCCAGCAGGTGCTCGACCTGGTCCTCCAGCGGCCGCCCCTCGATGGCGAAGAACGCCTCCCGGCCCTTGCGCAACCCGATCGGGCTCTTGGCGGCGATCGTGCGGGCCAGCGCGTCCACCCGCGCGTCCAGCTCGGCGCGCGGCACGACCTCGGTGACCAGCCCGATCTCGCGGCCCTCGGCGGCGGTGACGCGCTCGCCGGTGTAGTAGAGCTTGAAGGCGTGCTTGGGGGCCACGTTCCGGTTGATGATCGCCATGATCATCATCGGCCACAGACCCACGTTGACCTCGGGCGTCGCCAGCTTGACGTCGTCGGCGGCGATCACCAGGTCGCAGGCGGCCGCCAGCCCCAGCCCGCCCGCGACCGCGTGCCCGCCGAGCCGCGCGATGACCGGCTTGCCGAGCCTGGGAAAGGCGGTGAACAGCCGGAACGGCGCGCTCTGCCGGATCGCGTCCGCGTCCGCGACCGACCCGCCCGCCTCCTGCTTGGCCCCGAGGCCGCCGAGGTCGGCGCCCGCGCAGAACGCCCGGTCGCCCGCCCCGGTCAGCACGACGACCCGCACGCCGTCGTCGGCGTCCGCCCGGCCGAGCGCCGCCAGCAGCTCGTCGATCATCTGGTCGTTGAGCGAGTTGCGCGCCTGCGGCCGGTTCAGCGTGATCCGCGCGACCCGGTCGGCCACCTCGTACAGGATCGTCTCGTACACAGCACCCCTCCTCGGAAAGACGCCGGCGGGCGGGACCGTGGAAGGTCCCGCCCGCCGGTGACGCCTGCGATCAGATGATCAGATGCGCTCGATGATGGTGGCGTTGGCCTGGCCGCCGCCCTCGCACATCGTCTGGAGGCCGTAGCGGCCGCCGGTGCGCTCCAGCTCGTGCAGGAGCTTGGTCATCAGGATGCCGCCGGTGGCGCCCAGCGGGTGGCCGAGCGCGATCGCGCCGCCGTTGGGGTTGGTCTTCTCCAGCGAGGCGCCGGTGTCGGCGGCCCACGCCATCGGGACCGGCGCGAACGCCTCGTTGACCTCGAAGACGTCGATGTCGTCGATCTTCAGGCCGCTCTTGGCCAGCGCCTTCTCGGTGGCCGGGATCGGGCCGGTCAGCATGTAGACCGGGTCCGAGCCGCAGATGGCCAGGGTGTGGATGCGGGCGCGCGGGGTCAGGTTGTGCTCCTTGACCGCCTTCTCGGAGGCGATCAGCAGCGACGAGGCGCCGATGGAGATCTGCGAGGCGACGGCCGCGGTGATGACGCCGCCCTCGCGCAGCAGCTTCAGCCCGGCCATCTTCTCCAGCGTGGTGTCGGGGCGGGCGCCCTCGTCCTTGGCCAGCCCGGCGATCGGCGCGATCTCCCGGTCGAAGTAGCCCTTCTCGATGGCGACGCCCGCGCGGCGGTGGCTCTCCAGCGCGAACTTCTCCAGGTCCTCGCGGGAGTAGCCCCACTTCTCGGCCATCAGCTCGGCGCCGCGGAACTGGGAGATCTCCTGCATCCCGTAGCGCTCGGCCCAGCCCTCGCCGTAGGGGAAGTCCAGGCCCTGCACGATGCTGGCGCCCATCGGCACCTTGGCCATCTGCTCGACGCCGGCGGCGACGACCAGGTCCTGGGTGCCCGACAGCACGCCCTGCGCGGCGAAGTGGATCGCCTGCTGCGAGGAGCCGCACTGGCGGTCGATGGTGACGCCCGGCACGCCCTCGGGCAGCCCGGCCGACAGCCACGCGGTGCGCGCGATGTCCAGCGCCTGCGGGCCGACCTGCATGACACAGCCCATGATCACGTCTTCGACCGCCGCCGGGTCCACCCCGGTGCGGTTGACGAGCTCCTTGAGCACGTGCGCCCCGAGGTCGGCGGGGTGCACGTCCTTCAGCGCGCCCTTCTTGGTACCGACGGGGGTACGGACCGCGCCGACGATGTACGCCTCGGCCACTACGCCTCCAAAAGCAGGGTTAGGGGGTTCCGTCCCGAAACCGAGTGAGATTCGGTCAGTATGAGGTTACCCCGGCGTAGGCGCAACGCCGCATGTGACCCTGGTCTCGGTGCGTCCATGCTCACCGCGCGCCGGCCGTTCCGCAAGCGGCTTCGCGGAACGGCCGGCGGAGCTCAGCACCTGCGGACCGAGTAGGGCTTCAGGCCGCCGCCCCACACCCAGCCGAACCCCGCGTCGCCGTGCCGGACGCGCACCCAGTCCCGCTGGGTCCGGCCCCAGGAGGTCATCGACGCGCCGTCGGGGATGTGGCACAGGGCGCCGAGCCGCGCGCCCGGCCGCACCTCGCCGATGATCCGGCCCGGCGGGACGCCCGTCGCCCCCGGATCGGAGCGGACGTTCAGGGGGTCGGCCCACTCCCCGACGACGACATGGTCGTCGCGGGCCGTGGCGGCGGACGCGGCCTGGCCGCCCGCGCCGACCGGGACCGCCGCGAGCAGCGCCGCCGCGCCCGCCAGCAGATGTCGGCTTCTCATGTGCTCTCCTCCCGGGAACCGGCCTCCAGCGGGCCGGTCTCCAGGGTCGTCTCCGGCGCGTGAGGGCGTACAGGGAGCGGCACGGACACGCCACCGGTTGAAGGGTCAACCCCGCGCGTGATGGACCTCCCGGCCCGCGGCGTCGTCGCCCAGCGTGTCGTGGGCGAGCTTGGTGAGCAGCTCGGCCAGCTCCGGGCTCTCCTCGGGCGACCAGCCTTCCAGGTGTTCGGCCAGCCCTTCGGCACGGGCCCGGAAGAGGCGTTCGGCGACCCGGTCGCCCGCCTCGGTGCTGGACAGCTTCCCGTTCCGGCGCTCGACGAGGCCGTCCCGCAGCAGCCGCTCCACGTAGGGGCGCCCCTCCTCGACCGAGACTCCGGCGCGTTCGGCCAGCGCCTCCCCCGGCACGCTCCCGTCCTGGGCGATCCGGCACAGCGCCCACATGCTGCCCGCGGGCAGGTCCACCCCGGCGAGCCTGCCCAGGCGCGCGTACAGCTCCATCGCCCCGGCGTCCTTGCGCATGAGCTGGCTCAGCGCGCGCTCGACCTCGTGCCGCGAGGAACGGTAGGACTGGCCGCCGCCGAGCCCCTCGCCGTAGTCGGTCGCCCCGGCGGTGGAGCGCAGCGGCGTCTCCTTCATGAACCAGGTCAGCACGCACGCGACCACCGCCACCGGCACCGCCCACAGGAACACGGTGTCGATGGCGCTCGAATAGGCGTGCAGGAAGTCGCCGCGCACCTGCGGCGGGAACCTGTCGATGAGCGCGGGGTTGCCCTGCACCGCCTCGGGGTCGAAGCCCGCGGGCAGCTCCTGCTTGCGGAGCAGCTCCTGCATGTTGCCGTTCAGCTGGTTGGCGAACACCGACCCGAAGACCGCCACACCGAACGACCCGCCGATCTGCCGGAAGAACGTGACACCGGAGGTCGCCGCGCCCAGGTCCTTGTAGGGCACCTGGTTCTGCACGGCGATCACCAGGACCTGCATGACCAGGCCCAGCCCGAACCCCAGCACCGCGAAGCGCAGGCTCATCGACAGCGTGGAGGTGTTCTCGTCCATCCGCGACAGCAGGTACAGCGCCAGCGCGGTGATCGGCGTGCCCACCACGGGGAAGATCTTGTACTTGCCGGTGTGGCTGATGAGCTGGCCCGAGCCGATCGAGGCCACCAGCATGCCGACCATCATCGGCAGCAGGTGCACGCCCGACATGGTCGGCGTGACCCCGTGCACCACCTGCATGTACAGCGGCAGGAACGTCATCGCGCCGAACATCGCGAAGCCGATGACGAACCCGATGGCCGAGCTGAGCGAGAACACCGAGTCCTTGAACAGGTGCAGCGGCATGACCGGCTCGGCGGCGCGCTTCTCGACGTAGACCCACGCCGCGATGAGCACCAGCGCCAGCGCGCCCAGCCCGATGATCTGCGGCGACCCCCACGCGTACTGGTTGCCGCCCCAGGTCGTCATCAGCACCAGCGCCACCGACCAGCCGACGATCAGCAGGATGCCCGCGTAGTCGATCCTGTGCTTGTGCCGCTCGGACGGGGTGTGCAGCACCAGCGCGACCGCCACCAGCGCCAGCAGCCCCACCGGCAGGTTGATGTAGAAGACCCAGTGCCAGGACAGGTTGTCGACGAACCAGCCGCCCAGCAGCGGCCCGCACACGCTCGACACCCCGAACACCGCGCCGAACAGGCCCTGGTAGCGCCCGCGCTGCCGGGGCGGGACCACGTCCCCCACGATCGCGACGACCAGCACCATCAGCCCGCCGCCGCCGAGCCCCTGGATGGCCCGGAACACGATGAGCTGGAGCATGTCGCCCGACAGCCCGCACAGCGCCGAGCCCACCAGGAAGATGACGATCGACAGCTGGAACAGCCGTTTGCGCCCGTACTGGTCGCCGAGCTTGCCCCACAGCGGCGTGGACGCCGTCGAGGCCAGCAGGTAGGCGGTCACCACCCAGGACAGGTGGTTGAGCCCGCCGAGGTCGCTGACGATCGTCGGCAGCGCGGTGGACACGATCGTCTGGTCCAGCGCGGCCAGCAGCATGGCGAGCATCAGCGCGCCGAGGATCACGCCCAGATCCCTGCCGTGAGGCATGTCCGGCGCGGCTTGTTTCCTGGTCTCAGCGGCCATCCCGCAGTCTCCCCCCGATGACTACGGAGAGAGGTCTACCCAGCTCAGAGCATTTGATGGGCCGCCCGAGACGCGGAGGCACGGCACGGAGACGGGCGCGGAGACGGGGCGCCTCGCCCGGGTCTCCGCGCCCCGTGCCGCGGCTACCTGCGGAACAGGTCCTTGGCCACCTTGGCGGCGCCGAGGCCCGCGGCGCCGCCCGCGACCCCGACCGCCCCGGCGGTCACCCACAGCGGCAGCCGCCCGCGGGTCTTCAGCCCGGTGACGGTGTCCAGGGCGTCCACCCCGAAGCCGAGCCGCGCCCACGTCCTGCGGGCCTCGCCCCTGCTCAGCAGGTACCCGGCGCCGAGGGCGATCTCGCGGGCCGCGAACATGCGGGTGACGTAGTCGCGGCCCGGGTCGGCCTGGCCGCCCATGCCGATGAGCTTCACGGTGAGGCCGGGCGCCGCGAACGCCACCGCGCCGAGGGCCACCCGGGAGCGGGCCACGTTCAGCATGATGTCGTCCAGCCGGTCCCGCTTGGTGTCTTCCTTCGCATCTGCCACGTGCGTGAGGTTAGCGGGGGAAGCCCCGCGCACCGGGGGCGGGGTAAGCCTTCTCTTACGGGGTTAGGCTGGTGGCACGGCTCCTCCCCCCGAGACGAAGGCGGCCATGGAAGGCATCATCCTGCTCGCCGTCGTGGCGTTGCTCGCGGCGTTCTGCGTACGGTGGGCCGCGTCGCGGATGCGGCTGGCGGCCCCCACCCGGATGGCGGTCATCATCGTGTTCGTGCTGGTCGTGCTGGCGCTGTGGGGCCAGAGCCTCAAGTAGCGGCCGCCCCGCCGCGACGTCCCCGCCCCGACATTTCCGCCGCCCGGCCGAACTTTCTCCCCCGCGCGCGAGTCATAACTGACGAAACCGGCTTCCCCACCCCGCTCTACGTCCTGACCAGGCGCGCTTCCCGGCAGCGTGAGCGGTGTACCCCGCCTGGTGAGGCCGACGAGCCGAGGGAGACCAGACGTGCCGCAACCGGCGACCACGATTCGCGAGACCGGCACCATCGCCCCCCATCTGAGGCGGCTGCTGGACTTCGTCGAACCCGTGCCCGAGGACGTCTGCCTCGACGTGGCGCGCGGCACCGGGCCCATGCCCGCCGCGCTCGGCCCCCAGGTCCGCCACGTGGCCGCCGTGGACGCCCTGCCGCCCGCGCGGCGGAGCGACGGGGGCCGCAGCTCCACCGTCACCTTCGGCACCGGCCCGGTCCGGATCACCACCGACGTGGACCTGCCCCGGGCGTCGTCGCGGCCCTTTCGCCCGGTGCCCCGGCGCGGCTGCCCCGACACCCCGACCGTGCGGGCCGAGGCGACCCGGCTGCCCTACCGCGACGACTCGTTCTCGCTGGTCACCACCCGCTTCTCGCTCTACCACATGGGCGATCCCGACCGGGTGCTGCGCGAGCTGCTGCGGGTCTGCCGGCCCGGCGGCCGGCTGATCATCGCCGACCTGGTGCGCTCCAACCTGGCCGGTCCCGACCGCGACCGGCTGGAGCGGCTGCGCGACCCCGACCACCCCGGCACCCCGTCCATCGCGGCGCTGACCGACCTGGTGACCTCGGCCGGGGCCAGCATCCGGCGGCTGGACGTGTTCACCGTGGAGCGGCCCATCGAGCCGTGGCTCGCGGGCGCGCGGGACCTGCGGGCCGCCGACCAGATCCGCGCCGAGCTGATCGACGAGGTGGACGGCGGTCCCAGGACCGGCGCCAAGCCGCGCGTCATCGGCGGCGAGCTGTGGTTCACCCAGTCCTGGGCGCACGTGGCCGCCGAGCCCATCTAGCGAAGCCCCGCCGGGACCCCGGCCAGGGCGGCCCCGCCAGGGACCGCGCCCCCGGCCGGGCCCGCCTAGGGCGTCAGCGGCAGCTCGAACCAGACGGCCTTGCCGTCGGCCGTCGGGCGCGCGCCCCACCGCGAGGCGAGCTGGTCGACCAGGTACAGCCCCCGGCCGCCCTCGTCGGTCTCGCCCGCGCTGCGGATGCGCGGCAGCCGCATGTCGGTGTCGAACACCTCGACCCAGATCGAGTCGGCGCCGCGGCGCAGCCGGAGCCGGAACTCCTTGGTCGGCGGCTCGCGCCGGCCGAGCTGCTCGGCGAGGTCGGCGTTGAGGTTCCAGTCGTCCTCGTCGAAGGGGTTGTCGAACGACCCCGGCGGCCCGCCGTCCAGCACCAGCTCGCGGCGCGGCGCGGGCGTGGCGGTGGCGTGCAGCACCACGTTGGTGACCACCTCCGACACCAGCAGGCAGGCGAGCTCGGCCTGCTCGTCCAGCATCCCCCAGGCCGCGAACGCGTCGGCGGCCATCCGGCGCGCCTCCGACACCATGATCGGCTCGGCCGGGAAGGTGCGGTCGGCCACCGCCAGCTCGTCGCCCGCGGTGCGGATCACCACGATCGCCACGTCGTCGTTGATGTCGCCGGGCAGCGCCTCGTAGGCGGCGTTGGCGATGGTCTCCACGTCGCGGCGCGCCACGGCCGCCACCGCCGCGCGCACGGCCTCGCGGGCCTCCTCGCGGGTGTGGTAGTCGCCGTCCTCCCGGGGGCGGCGGTCCACCAGGCCGTCGGTGTAGAGCACCAGCGTCGAGCCGGGCTTCAGCTCGGCGGTCTCCTCGTTGAACAGGATCTCGCCGCCCAGCCCGGGGCCGCGGACGCCCAGCATGGCGCCCTCGCTCTCGAACTCCAGCTCGGTGACCTCGCCGTCCACCACCAGCAGCGGCGGGTCGTGCCCGGCGTTGGCGAACTCCAGCACCCGCGACCAGGCGTCGTAGACGAAGTAGGTGCACGACACCAGCGGCGGGCGGACCAGGTCGTCGCTGTTCCAGCCCGAGCGCATCCGCTCGGGGCGGGTCATGGTGCGCACCCACTCGTCGAGCTTGCGCAGGATGTCGGCGGGCGGCTTGTCGTCCTGGGCGAACGCGCGCAGCGCCGCGCGGAGCTGGCCCATCACGGCGGCGGCGCGGGCGCCGCGGCCCTCCACGTCGCCGATGACCAGGCCGACCCGGCCCGCCGACAGCGGGATCACGTCGTACCAGTCGCCGCCGACCTGGGTCTGGATGCCGTGCCCGTGCGACTCGATGGGCCGCGCGGGCTCGTAGCGCCAGGCGATCTGCAGGCCGTCGAGCCGGGGCGGCCGGTCGCCGGGCAGCAGGTGCTTCTGGAAGGCCAGCGCGGTCTCGCGCTCCTCCTCGAACAGCAGCGCGTTGTCGACCGCGAGGGCGACCCGGCTGGCGATGGCGCCGATCAGGTCGCGGTCGAAGCCGTCGTAGTGCGGGTCGGGCCGCCGGGTGAGACTGGACAGCGCCAGGCTCATCACGCCCAGCAGCTCGCCGCGCACCAGCAGCGGCGCCGAGATCACCGACGACAGGCCCAGCGCGTCGCCCAGCCGCTGGGACGACTCGGTCGGCGCGGCGTAGCGGTACTGGAGCATGTCCTCCACCAGCACCGCGTCGCGGCGGCTCATCGCCTTGGCGCTGAAGTGGCTGGGCGGGTAGGAGATCGGCTCGCCGATCTCGGCCCAGGTGCCCGGCGGCGGCGTCCAGCCGCCCGCGTGCCGCGAGACCCGCCGGTACAGCCGGTCGCCGCTGAACAGGTCGATCAGGCAGTGGTCGGCGAACTGCGGCACCAGCGTGTCGGCGACCCGGCGCAGCGTGGACTCCAGCTCCAGCGAGCCCGCCAGCCGCTCCCCGATGCGCTCCAGCAGGCCGTAGCGGTCCTGCTCGCGCTGGTTGGAGCGCAGCGCCTCGCGCGCGAAGATCACCACGCCGTCGACCGCGCCGGAGGGGTGCCGCAGCGGCACCGCGTGCGCGCGCGTGTAGACGGTGGTGCCGTCGGCGCGCAGGTTGCAGAAGGTGCCCTCCCACACGCCGCCCTTGAGCACGTGCTTGGCCAGCTCCATGGCCTGCTCGTGGTCCTCCTCGGCGATGCCGAGCGACAGCACCGAGTGTCCGATGAGGTCGTCGCCGCCGAAGCCGAACAGTTCGCGCGCGAACGCGTTGCCGTAGATGACGTTGCTGAAGCGGTCGCAGACGATGACCGCCATCTCCATCTGGTTCAGCACGGTCTCGGGCGGCAGGTGCGCCTCGATCGGCGCGTCCCCCCAGTCGTTCATGTGCCCACCCTGACTACCGTTACGATCCTGGCCCGTCCACCGAGGGTAGGCGCCGCCGGCCGCTCGTCGTGTCCCGTGCCCGCCCCGGCGGCCGGACCGGCGCCCGCCGCGCGGCGTCCGGTGCCCGGCCGCGCCGGGCGGGCGAGGCTGTCGCAAGTATTGAACGACGAACCCGCCATGGGGATACGCCGGAACGGCGCACCGGTACGGAGATCTTCGGTAATGACCGGTGAAGGCGGGGGGCGGGTCGGCACGCGCGGCCGGTCAGCGCCTGCTGACGAACACGTGCTCGGCGATGTCGCGCGACAGCTCGGTCGCCGGGTCGTCGGCCTCGTGGTCACCGGTCACCCGTACCCCGTCCTCGGTCGCCCGAAGAGTCACCTCTCGTCCCGGTTGGATACCGATCTGCTTGAGCCGGAGCATCAGGTCGCTGTCGCTCTGCACCTGCTCGCTGATGCGCCGGATGACGGCGGTGGACCCGGCCGGGGTCGCGACGGCGGTCATCACCGACAGCGGCGCGGAGTCGCCGTCGCCGCCGTGCCCGCCGAGCTCGTCCAGCCCGGGGATCGGGTTGCCGTGCGGGCAGGTGGTCGGGTTGTCCAGCAGCGCGACCAGGCGCCGCTCGACCTCCTCGGACATGACGTGCTCCCAGCGGCATGCCTCGATGTGCACGTCCTCCCAGGGCAGGCCGATCACGTTCACCAGCAGGCACTCGGCGAGGCGGTGCTTGCGCATGACGCTGGTGGCGAGGCTGCGACCGGAATCGGTCAGCTCCAGGTGCCGGTCCCCCTCGACCCGCAGGAGCCCGTCGCGCTCCATGCGCGCCACCGTCTGGCTCACCGTCGGGCCGCTCTGCGAGAGCCGCTCGGCGATGCGGGCGCGGAGGGGGACGATCCCCTCCTCTTCGAGCTCGAACACCGTACGGAGGTACATCTCCGTAGTGTCGATCAGGCCGTGTGAGGTCACAGCTCCCTCCAGTCTTGTGGCCTCGAGTCTACTTGTTCCGGCCGTCTCCGGCCGGGTCGTGCACATATCCCTGTCGTACCGGGTATGGATGAACGTTTGGGGAGCGCGACTTCTTCCCGATCTCCGCAGAAAGTCGCTGGTCAGGACGTTTCCGGAAATCGGGCCCGCGCTCAGGGCGCGGGCACGGCCGGACGGGCGGTGCGCGTGTCGTAGCGCAGCAGCGCCGGGACGGCCAGCGCCGCGACCACCACCAGCACGGCGCAGGCCAGGCCGCCGCCCACCCAGGAGGCCGTCACCCCGGCCACCGAGGCGGTCGCGCCCGCGCGCAGGTCGCCGAGCCGGGGGCCGCCCGCCACCACCACGGTGAACACGCCCTGGAGGCGGCCGCGCATCTCGTCGGGCGCGTAGGTCTGGAGCATGGTCTGCCGGAACACCGCCGACACCAGGTCGGCCGCGCCGCCGACCGCCAGCAGCGCCACCGCCAGCCACAACGAGTGCGCCAGCCCGGCGGCGGCGACCGCGAGGCCCCACACCACGATCGAGGCGACCAGCGCGGCGCCCTGCCGGTGCACCCGGCCGATCCAGCCCGACAGCAGCCCGCCCAGCAGCGACCCGATCGCGATCGAGGCGAACAGCCAGCCGACCGCGCCCGCGCCGCCGAACCGCACCTCGGCCACCTCGGGGAACAGGGCCTTGGGCATCGCCACGCCCATCGCGATGATGTCCACCACGAACGACATCATCAGCACCGGCTGGGTGCCCAGGTAGCGCAGCCCGTCGATCACCGAGCGCAGGCCGGGGGCCTTGCCGGGCGCGCCGAGCGGCGGGATGGGCGGCAGCCGCAGCGCCGCGTACAGCACGACGGTGAACAGCACCGCGTCCACCGCGTAGGCCGCCCCGTAGCCCCAGCGGGCCAGCACCACCCCGGCGAACAGCGGCCCGGCCAGCATCCCGACCTGGCTGGCGGTGAAGTTGAGGGTGGTGGCCGCGGCGACCTCGTCGGGCGGGAACAGCCGGGGCACGATCGCGCCGCGGGTCGGCGAGGCGACCGCGAAGCCCATCGACTGCACGGCCACCACGGCCATGATCAGCCACAGGTTCTCCAGGCCCAGCACCGCCTGCGCGAGCAGCAGCAGGGTGGAGACCCACGTCACGCAGGAGGCCAGGAACAGCAGCCGGCGGCGGTCCATGTGGTCGGCGACCGCGCCGCCCCAGAGCCCGAACACGATCAGCGGGACCAGGCCGACGACGCCGAGCACCCCGACCCAGAACGACGAGCGGGTCATGTCGTAGACCTGCACCGGCACCGCCACGGCGCTGACCTGGAAGCCGACGAACGAGACGGCGTGCCCGACCCACAGCCGGCGGAAGGGCCGGTTGGCCAGCGGCCGGGTGTCGATGGCGAGCCGCCGGAGGCCGCCCTTCTTCGGGGGGTCGTCCTGCGGCCCGGGGTCGTCCTGAGGGTCGTGGGCGCCCTGCTCGCCGCTCTGCCCGGTGCCGGGCCGTTCGGTATCGGTCCGCTCGGTATCGGTCCGCTCGGCGCCGGCCTCGGCGGGGCTCTGCTCGGCGGCGGCCTCCCTGGCCGCCGCGGCGGATTCCGCGGCCGCGGGGGTGTCAGGAGCGTCCTGGGGGGTTGGCTGCTGTTCCGGTGTCACGGGGACAGTCTGTCCACCTCCCATTCGCTCAGCGCATCCGCCTCCTCCCCGAGGGCCGCGGCCCGGCGGTAGCGCAGCCGGTCGTGCATCCGGCTGGGGCGGCCCTGCCAGAACTCGACGGTCTCCGGCACCACCCGGAAGCCGCCCCAGAAGTCGGGCAGCGGCACCGGGTCGTCCCCCTCGTCCGGCCAGCGCGCCGCGAGGGCGGCGTACCGCTCCTCCAGCTCCTCCCGGCCGCCGACCACCGACGACTGGTGCTCGCTGGCCCAGGCCCCGATCCGCGAGCCGTAGGGGCGCGTCCGGAAGTAGGCGGCCGACTCGGCGCGCGGCAGCTCCACCACCAGGCCGGAGACGATCACCTGGCGGTGCACCGGGTGCCAGGGGAACAGCAGGGTGGCGCGCGGGTTCGCGACCAGGTCGCGGCCCTTGCGGGAGGTCCGGTTGGTGAAGAAGCGGAAACCGTCGGGGCCGTAGCCCTTCAGCAGCACGGTCCGGGCGCTCGGCACGGCGTCGGCGGAGGCGGTGGCGAGCACCATCGCGTTGGGCTCGGGCAGCCCCGCGACCGCGGCCTCGCCGAACCAGGCGGCGAACAGCGTCAGCGGATCGGCGGGGACGGCCTGCTCCACGAGTTGCCCGCCCTCGTAGGATGCGCGGAGCCGTGCGGGGTCTGGTGTTGGGCGATCCACAGCGTCAGAGCCTCCCACCTGGGCCTTGTGCATCTCACAGGGACCTGGGTACTGGTCAGTAGGGCGGACAGGGTTCAATGGCACGGCACCGCCTTATCACTTATGGGGACGAAAGGCAGGGACGACATGTCCGACTTCAAACCCGGTCTCGAGGGGGTCGTCGCCTTCGAGACCGAGATCGCCGAACCGGACAAGGAGGGCGGCGCCCTCCGTTACCGGGGCGTCGACATCGAGGAGCTCGTCGGCCGCGTCTCCTTCGGCGACGCCTGGGGACTGCTGGTCGACAACAGCTTCGACCCGGGCCTGGCCCCCGCCGAGCCGCACCTGCTGCCGGTCACCTCCGGCGACGTGCGCGTGGACGTACAGGCGGCGCTCCCGACGCTGGCCCCGGCCTACGGGATGCGCCCGCTGCTCGACATCGACGACGACGAGGCCCGCGCGGACCTGGCGCGCGTCTCGGCGACCGCCCTGTCGTTCGTGGCCCAGTCGGCGCGCGGCGTCGGCGTGCCGATGGTCCCGCAGCAGCGGATCGACGAGGCCAAGACCATCACCGAGCGGTTCATGGTCCGCTGGCGCGGCGAGCCCGACCCCAGGCACGTGCAGGCCATCGACGCCTACTGGGTCTCGGCCGCCGAGCACGGGCTGAACGCCTCCACCTTCACCGCCCGCGTCATCGCCTCCACCGGCGCCGACGTGGCGGCCAGCATCTCCGGCGCCATCGGCGCGATGTCGGGCCCGCTGCACGGCGGCGCCCCGGCCCGCGTGCTGCCGATGATCGAGAAGGTCGAGCAGCTCGGCGACGCCCGCAAGGTCGTCACCGACATCCTCGACGGCGGCGAGCGGCTGATGGGCTTCGGCCACCGCGTCTACCGCGCCGAGGACCCGCGCGCCCGCGTGCTGCGCCGCACCGCCAAGGAGCTGAACGCCCCCCGCTTCGAGGCGGCCAAGGCCCTGGAGGACGCCGCGCTGGCCGAGCTGCGCGAGCGCCGCCCGGACCGCCCGATCGAGACCAACGTCGAGTTCTGGGCCGCGGTCATCCTGGACTTCGCCGAGGTCCCGACCGCGATGATGCCCGCCATGTTCACCTGCGGCCGCACCGCCGGCTGGGCGGCGCACATCCTGGAGCAGAAGCGCACCGGCCGCCTGGTCCGGCCGAGCGCCCGCTACACCGGTCCCGGCAGCCGCTCCATCTCGGACGTCACCGGTTCCGCGGAGGCCCTCAAGCGTTACGCCGGCTGAACGCCTGGATGACCCCCGCACCAACGCCTGAGGCCCCCGGTCCCCCCGGGGGCCTTTGTCGTCCCCCGAGCTGTCACTCCTCCGGACACGACGCCTTCCCCTGGCCGCTCGGCACGAGCCGCCCGCACACCTCGCGGACCTCGGTCCGGCCGTTCGGCAGCACGGTCGCCAGCAGCACCGGCTTGTCGGGCACCTGGTGGCCCGTCGAGCGCGGCCCGAACCGCAGCACCCCGCTCGCCCCGCGCGACAGCGCGTCGCGCTCGGGGTCGTTCAGCGCGGCGAACACCGCGCCCGCGCTCGGCACCGCGCGCTGCTCCCAGTAGACCTGGTGCGCCACGTGGGCGACCATCGCGGCGGCGTCGTAGCTGACGGCGGCGCGGGTCACCGAGGGCCGCCGGTCGGGCGGGGCGTCCTCGCCGACCAGCTCGGGCACCATGCGGTCGTAGTCGGAGTAGAAGGTCTGCGGGGCCTGGCCGGAGCCGATCCAGCGCGGCGTCCACGCCTCGCGCGCCGCCAGCGGGGTGAAGAACAGCCGGTAGGTGTCCTTGCGGCCGATCTCGGCGGCGTTGTCGGCGACGTACTTGGCGATCTCGTCGTCGGCGAGCACGACCGGGCGGCCGCCGCAGGACAGGTCCAGGACGTTGACGAACGCGCGGAACTCGTCGGAGCGGCCCGCGTAGTAGAACAGGTCGCGCGGGTCCCTGCAGGCCCGCTGCGCCGCCTCGGTCAGCTCGCCGGGGTCGCGGTAGGGCCACATCCGCACCCGGTCCGCGCCGAACCAGCGCCGGAACTCGGCCGCCAGGTCCTTGCTGTACAGGTCGTCGGGGTCGCCGTCGTAGATCACGTCGGCGGTGCGGGCGGGCCGGCCGCCGGCCTGGCCGCCCCGCGCCCAGAACGCGGCGTGCCGGGCCAGGCGGCGGTTGGGCGGGGCCAGCCGGAAGTAGTAGGGCGAGTAGCCGCCCCGGTCCAGCAGGGCGGTGCGGTTGTAGCTGTTGGCGGTGCCGATCAGCGGCAGCGCCGAGGCGGCCAGCTCCTTGATCGCCTCCTGGGTCTGCCGGCGGCTCTGCTCGAAGCCGATCACCGCGACGACCGTGCGGTCCCGGCGGGCCAGCTCGCGGATCTCGCGGGCCACGCGCGGGGCGTGCCGGAACTTGGCCCCGGCGTTGGCGATCAGCACCCGCAGCCGCAGGTGCTGGCTGGCGCCGTTGAAGCGGCGCTGGGCGATCGCGACCCCGGCCAGCTCGCCCTGCGCCCCGGCCAGCAGGTCGATCTGCTCGTTCTTGATCGAGGGGTCGGCGGTCACCGGGCCCAGGTAGACGACGGTGACGTGCGGCTTGCCCGAGCCCGCGACCGCGTCGTTCTCGCGCTTGATCCGCGCCAGCACCGGCGACAGCCGGTTGTCGTTGTTGCGGCCGGCCGAGCTCTCGCCGAAGTGGAAGGAGCCGTCGGTGATGCCGACGCACTCGCCCCCGGCGGTCCGCGCGATCTGCTGCATCGGCGCGCAGTAGCGCACCGCCTGCACCGCGATCGCGGTGACCGAGCCGCCCAGGACCGCGACCATCGCGAGCCACGGCAGCGCCGGATGGGCCGCGCGGGGCCGCCGCCGCGCGGGCCGGGCGGGCGGCAGGTCGCCGCCGGGGTCGGCGGTGACGTCCACCCGGATCTCGCGCCGGTAGCCCAGCGTCCCGACGCGGCGCTGCTCGCGCCGGTACCGGTCCCAGGAGCGGCCCGCGGCGACCACGTCCTCGGCCTCGCCCGCCGAGACCTCGACCCGCACCGCCCGCACGATCCGGTCCACCAGGCGCGTCCCGGACGGCGCGGCCGGGTCGGGGTCGGCGGGCGCGGCCGGGTCGATCCCGGCGGTGACGATCAGCGGGTCGGCGTCGGGCAGCCGCGGGTCGGCCTGGTTCTCGGCGCGGACGCGTTCGACCAGCTCCACGAAGCGCACGCCGACGTGGCCCGGCACCAGGTGCTCGAAGACCAGCACCGGGTAGCGGACCCGGGCCCAGGCGGCCCGGCGCAGGTCGCGCCGGTGGTTGCGGCGCAGATCCTCCAGGAACGCCGCCACCAGCAGCAGGTCGAGCTGCTCGGCGTGGTCGTCGGGCTCCACCGGGCGCGGATCGACGACGCCGAGCGCGAAGCCGAGGAACCCCGACAGGTCCTCGTGCAGATAGGGCTGGCGCTGGAACCAGCGGTAGCGGTGCACCCCGAACCAGCCGCGGGTGCGCGCCAGGATCTGCACGGTCACGAACGCGAGGCCGACGGTGGCGGCCAGGACCGCCGCCGCGAGGTCCAGCGTGGCGGCGGTCCCGGCGCTGACCACCGCGACCAGCGCGATCCCGATCGGCGCGATCTGCTCCAGGAAGCTCAGGAACGACCGGAACCGGCCACGCGGCGCGTCCTCCAGGTCGCGCAGCACGTCGCGGCCGCGCCGCCGGATGACCTGCCGCAGCTCCCGGCGGCGCGCCTCCTCGCTGTCGCCGACCGGCGGGTGGGTGAGGGTGTGGACGAGCCGGTGGTTCTCCCGCTCGGCGACCGAGGCGAGCCGGGCCGGGCGGCCGCCGGCCAGCCGGATCTCCCGCAGGTCGCGCAGCCACAGCGCCATCTCCAGCAGCGTGAACCGCAGCGGCGGCTCGCCGCGCGGGCCCGCGCTGGGGTGCGACAGCTCGCGCTTGGCCTCGCGCAGCACTCCGGCGATGTCGGTGGCGGGGGTGTCGGTGGCGATGTGCGACACCGGCGAGCGGCCGTCCTTGCAGCGCTTGACGAGCATCTCGGCCACCCGGCGGGTGTGGCCGCTCGGCCCCAGGAGCAGCAGCAGCGGCCGCGCGTGCTCGCGCCGCCGCCAGACCGGTCTCTCGCGCAGCCGCTCGAACAGGTCGAGCACCCCGCTCAGGCGTGGTTCGTCCAGTGGTCCGCCGTTGGGCGTCATCCGTAACGCGCCTCCCCGTCATCGACCCCCGATGGGCGATCTCCGCACTCCCGATTGGACGCAGCGGGCGCTTGTTCCGTTTTCCCCCGCCGCTACTTCGCCGGGCAGGCCGCCCGGCCTTGGGGCGTGCTGACGAGCCTCCCGCACAGGGCCACCAGGTCCAGGCCGCCGTCCGGCCGCAGCCCGGTCAGCAGCACCGGCTTGTCCTCGATCTGGTGGCCGCCCGAGCGGGGGCCGAAGCGCAGCAGGCCGGTGGCCCCCTGCGGCTGGGCGCCCTCGCCCGGCTCGGTCAGCTCCGACAGGATCGCGGCGGCGGTCGGCAGGGCCTGCCCCTGGTCGCCGTAGATGCGCTCGGCCACGCTGATCACCGTGCGGGCGGCGTCGTAGCCGAGCGCGGCGTGGGTGCGGGACGGGCGCTCGTTGGCGGGGGCCTTCGCGCCGACCAGGTCGTCGACGACCCGGTCGAAGTCGCTGTAGAAGACGTGGGCGGGCTTGCCCCGCACCCAGTCGCCGCCCCACGCCTCGCGGGCCGCCAGCGGGGTGAAGAACAGCTTGATCGACTCGGTGCGGGCGATCTCGGCGGCGTTGTCGCTGACGTACTTGGTGACCTCGTCGCCCGCCAGCACGATGCGCGGCGCCCGGCAGTCGGTGTTGGCCAGGCGGTTGATGAACGAGCGGAACTCGTCCGAGCGCCCCGCGTAGTAGAACAGCTGGGACGGGTTCCGGCACGCCTCCAGCACCTTGCCCGGGACCTGGCTGGGATCGGAGTAGGACAGCATCCGGACCCTGCCGGGCGCGAACGCCTTGGCGAAGTCCTCGGCCAGGTTCTGGCTGTACAGGTCGTTGCGGCTCGCGTCGTAGAAGACATCGGCGCTGGTGGCGCGGGTGCCGGTCTGGCCGTTGCGCGCCCAGAACGCCGCGTGCTCGGCCAGCCGCCGGTTGGGCGGGGCCAGCCGGAAGAAGTAGGGCGAGAACCAGCCCTTGAGCTGGGCGGTGCCGTCGTAGGTGTTGGTGGTGCCGATCATCGGCAGCGCGGTCTTGGACAGCACCTCGATCGCCTCGCCGGTCTGGCTGCGGCTCTGCCCGAACCCGATCGCCGCCACCACGGAGGAGTCGGCGGCGGCGCGATCGCGGACGCGCTCGGCGACCTCGCGGCCGTAGCGGAAGCGCGACCCGGCGTTGGCCAGCAGGATGCGCAGCCGGGGCAGGCCGCTGGCCTGGTTGTGGCGCTCCTGCGCGATCGACAGGCCGACCAGCTCGCCGTGGATGCCCGCCAGCAGGTCCGCCTGCGGGTTGCGGGTCTGCGGGTCGATGGTCATCGCGCCGAAATAGACGACGGTGACGTAGGGCTTGCCGGAGGAGGTGACCTCGTCGTTGAGCCGCTTGATGCGCTTCTCGACGGCCGCGAGCCGCCCGGTGAAGCGGTGGCCGCCGTCGGTGACGCCGACGCACTCGCGGTTGGCGGCGTGCCAGACGGTGAACGGCTCGCAGTACCGCACCGCCTGGAAGGTGATCACCGTGACGGAGGCGACCAGCACCACGCCCATCGCCAGCCACGGCAGCACCGGATGGGTCAGCAGCGGGCGGCGCCGGCCCCGGTGCACCGGTTCGGGCGAGGAGCCGTCGCCGGCGTCCACCGGCACCAGGATCGCGCGGCGCGTGCCCAGCACGCCCACCCGGTTCCGCTCGGCCAGCAGGCCGTGCCAGAACGGCTGCCCGGCGGGCGTCTCGCGCAGCTCCTCCAGCGGGACGGGGCTCTGGTCGTCCAGCGGCACCCGGACGGCGTCGGCCAGGTCGGCGGCCTCCTGCCGGGAGGACACCGCGACCGCCAGCACCAGCGGGTCGAAGCGCTCCTCGCCCCGCCGCACCCCCTCGACCAGCTCGACGAACCGGCGCAGCGTGCCGTGCGCGGGGTGCGCGGCGGGGAGCTGGTCCAGCACCACGGCCGGATAGCGGACCCGCGCCCAGGCGGCGCGCCAGATCCCGCGCCGGTACGCCTGCCGCAGGTCCTGCAGGAACGAGGCGGCCAGGAGTTCCTCGATCTCCTCGTCCAGCGGGCCGGGGCCGCTCTCGGGGCGGTAGATCACATCCAGCGCGAAGCCGAGGAAGTCGGTGGAGCGGTTGCCGCGCAGGTAGTTCTGCTCGCCGGAGACGAACCAGCGGTAGCGGCGGCGGCCCGCCCGGTCGCGGGTGCGCGCGGCGAGCTGGCCGAGCAGCAGCGACAGGCCGACCCCGGCCGCCAGCATCGCCGCGGCCAGGTCCAGCGTGCTGGCGGCGGTGGCGCTGAGCAGCGCGACCACCGCCACGCCGATGGGGGCGATCTGCTCCAGGTGCGACAGGACCGAGGCCAGCCGGCCCTGCTGGCCGGGGCGCTCGGCGGGCACCACGATCTGGCGGCGGCGCAGGATGCCCCGGCCGAGCAGCGTCCGCCGGTGCGCGTCCTCGTCGGCGGCGCGCAGGTCCCCCGCGAGCTGCCACACCTGGCGCTGGGCGTTGGAGGCGAACTGCGGGGCCTGCTCCCCCTGCTCCTGGCGCAGCCGCATCCGGCGGATCTCCAGCAGCCACACCGCCATGCTGAGCAGCGGGAACCGCAGCGCGGGCTCGAAGCGCCGGTGGTGGGTGGACAGGTCCCGGCTGATGTGGCGCAGCAGCAGCGACTGGTCGGTGAAACGCTCGGTGTCGGGCGACTGGGAGGTGATGTGCGCGTAGGGGCCGCGGTCCTCCATGCAGCGTTCCACCAGCAGGTGGGAGGACTGGCGCGTGCGCTGCGCCGTCCCCGCGACGACCAGGACGGGCCGCAGCCGGTCGCCTTCGCGCGCGGTCGGCCGTTCGCGCAGCCGCTCGAACAGGCTGAGCAGCCCTTCCAGGCGGTCGGTGCCCTGCCCGCCGCCGTTCCCCATCGTCATGTGGCGCCTCCTGTCCCCTTGGACGCTGCCCGACATGAAAACGATCGGGTGACCGCAGGGGAAGGGATTTGTCATCATTGAGCCGTGATCGATGAAGCGGACGAGCCGCTGGAGGGCGACATCGGCCCCGCCGCGCCCGCCCGCGCGGCGCAGGCCCCGGAGGCGTCTCGGCAGGCCGCGGCGGACGCGCCGTCGCCCGCCGAGGAGCTGCGCCGGTACGAGGCCGAGCGCGAGGAGCGCCGCAGGCGCACCAACGCCGTCGCGGGGCGCGTCGCCGCCTGGCTGGCCGCGCTGCTGCTGGCGTTCCTCGCCTACGACTCGGCCGCCACCGCCGTCGAGGCCCGCGGCAAGGGCGACCCGTGGCTGTACCCGCCCGCCGTGATCGCCGCCGTGTGCGGCCTCGGGCTGATCGCGCTGGTCGGATGGGCGCTGCGGCGCCGAAGGTGACGCGCGTCTCGCCATGTGAACCTGCCCGCGATCTTCGGTGCAGGTCAGCTAGCCTTCTGCGGGTGACCGACAGCGCGAATCCAGCAATCGTCATCCCCGCCGACCTCAAGCCCGCCGACGGCCGCTTCGGATGCGGTCCGTCCAAGGTGCGCCCCGAGCAGCTCGCCGCGCTCGCCGAATCCGGTGATACCTACCTCGGCACCTCGCACCGGCAGAAGCCGGTCAAGTCCCTGGTGGGCCGGGTGCGCAGCGGCCTGTCCTCGCTGTTCTCCCTCCCGGAGGGCTACGAGGTCCTGCTGAGCAACGGCGGCACCACCGCGTTCTGGGACGCCGCCGCCTTCGGGCTGGTGCGCGAGAGGTCCCAGCACCTGGTGTTCGGCGAGTTCTCCGGCAAGTTCGCCAAGGTCACCAAGGGCGCGCCGTGGCTGGGGGACCCGTCGGTGATCTCCGCCGACCCCGGCTCCCACCCGGCCGCGCGCGCCGAGCAGGGCGTCGACGTGTACGCCCTCACCCACAACGAGACCTCGACCGGCGTCGCGATGCCGATCGCGCGCCCCGAGGGCACCTCCGCCGACGAGGCCCTGGTCCTGGTGGACGCCACCTCCGGCGCGGGCGGCCTGCCGGTGGACGTCAGCGAGACCGACGTCTACTACTTCGCGCCGCAGAAGTGCTTCGCCGCCGACGGCGGCCTGTGGGTCGCGCTGGCCTCCCCGGCCGCGCTGGCCCGCATCGAGGAGATCGGCTCCTCCGACCGGTACGTGCCGGAGTTCTTCAACCTCAAGACCGTGGTCGACAACTCCGCCAAGGACCAGACCTACAACACCCCGGCCGTCGCCACGCTGCTGCTGTTCGCCGAGCAGATCGAGTGGATGAACGAGCAGGGCGGCCTCGCCTGGACCACCGCGCGCACCGCCGACTCGGCGCAGCGGCTGTACACCTGGGCCGAGAAGACCTCCTACACCTCGCCGTTCGTCGCCGACCCGGCGCAGCGCTCGCAGGTGGTCGGCACGATCGACTTCGCCGACGAGGTGGACGCGGCCGCCGTCGCCAAGGCGCTGCGCGCCAACGGCATCGTGGACACCGAGCCGTACCGCAAGCTGGGCCGCAACCAGCTGCGCGTCGGCATGTTCCCGGCCATCGACCCGGCCGACGTGGAGGCGCTGACCGCCTCGATCGAGTACGTGGTCGAGCGCCTGAAGTGAGCAGTGACCGGTTGAGCCGACCGGTGATCTGACCGCAGGCCGGGCCGCCCCCGAGGTGGCCCGGCCCGCGGCGTTCTCGGGCCCCTCAGGCGGCGGCGAACTCGCCGTCGCCCGGACCGCCGCCGGGGCCGTCGAGGGACGGCCCCCGCGCCACGACGCGGTGCCGCAGCCCGGCGCGGTCGCGGTCGCGGTCGGCGGCGGTGAACCCGGTCCAGACCCGGTCGTCCAGGTCCCAGGAGCGGGCGGTGGGCGTGAAGTCGGCCCGGTCCAGCACCCGTGACGGCGCGGCCGGGTCGGCCCCGAGGCACAGGTAGGTGCCCTCGCGCAGCATGACGGCGGTGGCGAAGCGGACGCCGGTGTGCCGCTCGACCTCGCGGAACCAGCGCGGGTTGGACGCCCAGTACAGGTTGTGCTCGGTGTCGACGGCCACCGCCAGCGGGCTCAGCGCGGCGCGCGCCAGGTGCACCCGGTCGGGCCGGTCGCGCTCCACCCAGGCCAGCGCCGCCCGGCCGACCAGCGAGGACAGCACGCCGGTGATCTCGCCGGCGCCGCGGCAGGCGGCCAGCGCCTGGAAGATCGGCTCGCTGTCGGTGGTGCCGGCGGCGGGCGGCGGCCGGTGCCGGGCGCGCAGCTCGGCGGCCTCGACGTCGCCGTTGTGGGTGGCGACGATCCCCGCGGACCGGCCGGGGACCACCAGGGGGCTGGCGTTGGCCAGGCTGTGCGGGGTGCCCTGGGTGGCCCAGCGGGTGTGGCCGAAGGCGATCGGCGCGCGGTCCAGCACCGGCAGCAGGTCCAGCCGCCACACCGCGCCGAACCGGTCGCGGCCCTTGACCACCCGGCAGCCGTCGTGGCCGACGTCGGAGCGGCGGTCCCCGGCGTCCCCGCCGTCCGGGGCCGGCGGCCCGGCGGCCGGGCGGCCGGTGAGCAGCGCGATGCCGGCCGAGTCGGTGCCGCGCTCCTCGGCCAGGGTGCCGAGGACCACCAGCGCGTCCGAGGCACGCTCAGGGCGGCCGGCCAGGGGCGAGCGCAACAACCCGAACAATCCGCACATGCCACATGAGATGCAGATCATGGGGGGCCGGTTCGAGCGGGCCCCCGGAACGCATAGGCTCAAGTCCGTGAACCGCGCGCCCCAATGGCTGCTTCCCACCGTGCTGACCGCGCTCGTCCTGGCCGTGGTCATCGGTGCGCTGCTGAATTGACCTCCGCCGATCCGGGCGGCGGCCGGGCGGTCATCCGGGCGCGCATCGGGGATGATCAGAACATGATCCTGCGTGCGTCCCGGGCCCTCGCCGCGCTCGGCCTGCTCGGCGCGGCGGTGGCCGGAACCGGCCCCGCCGCCCACGCCGACGAGGACAAGGTCCTGTTCACGGTGAGCGATCCGCGCATCACCGAGTCCAGCGGCCTGGCCGTCAGCCGCCGCCATCCGGGCGTGCTCTACACCCACAACGACTCCGGCGGCGTCGCGCAGGTCTTCGCCCTCGGCCCGGACGGCTCCACCAGGGCCGTGCTGACCCTGGCGGGCGCGAGCGCCCGCGACTGGGAGGGCATGGCCGTCGGCCGCGACGAGCGGGGCCGCCCGGCGATCTACGTGGCCGACATCGGCGACAACATGGGCGGCGCGTGGCCGTACGTGACGGTGTACCGCATCCCCGAGCCGTCGCGGCTCGCCTCGCAGACGATCCGCGCGACCGCGTTCCGGCTGAAGTACGAGGACGGGCCGCGCAACGCCGAGACCGTCATGATCAATCCGCGGACCAACCGGCTCTACGTCGCCAGCAAGCTGTTCTCCGGCGCGGTCTACGAGGCCCCCGCCACCCTGCGCACCGGCGGCTTCAACAAGCTGCGCAAGGTCGCCGACGCGCCCGCCATCGCCACCGACGGCGCGTACGCGCCCGACGGCCGCAGCCTGGTCATCCGCACCTACTTCGGCGCGCGCACCTACGCGGTCGAGCCCGACGGCAGCCCCGGGAAGTCGCTGTCCTCGGTCGGGCTGCCCCGGCAGGAGCAGGGCGAGTCGATCACCTACTCGGCCGACGGGAAGTCGCTGCTGGCCGGCTCGGAGGGCCAGGGCCAGCCGATCCACCGGGTCCCGCTGCCCGAGGAGGCGCTGCCGTCGCCGGCGCCCAGGCCGCAGGCGGCCGGTGACGGAGACGGCGGCGCGGGCGCTGACAAGGGTGGTGACGCCGACGAGGGCCGGCGCGACGCGAGCGGCACGCGGGTCGGGCTGTTCCTGGCCGTGGCGATCGCCGCGGTGGTCGGCTACGGCGTGGTGCGCAGGCGGTCGTGACGGGGCCTGGGCGCGACGGCCGGCATCGGATCGTGAAAGGAGGCGACGGGCCCGCCGGGACCCGTGTGAGGATGCGGACAGTGGAGCATGAGTTGGTGGGCCTGCACGGCTCCGGCGGCCGGTGGCGTCCGGTGGCGGCCGGGCCGTTCACGCTGCTGGCGGTGGCGCTGGCGCTGCTGCCGATCCGGCCGGTGTGGGTGTGGGCGGCCCTGATCGCGCTGGTGGCGGCGGTGCCGTGGCTGATGGGCGCGGCCCCCGAGGCGCGCAGGCGGCGGCCCCGGCCGTACTGGCGGCTGTCGGCGGCGGGCCTGGAGCGGATCGGGCCGGGCGGCGCGCCCATGGTGCGCTACGAGCGCGACCGCGTCGAGGCGCTGGCGATCACCTCCGGCGACGGGGTGCTGACGGTCTTCCACAAGTTCGGCCGCACGGCGGTGGGCGGCCTGACCGCGATGGGCCTGGAGCCGCTGGCGGTGTTCGTGACCGCGCGGCGGCTCGGCATCCCCGTGCACGTGCTGGACGGCGACGCCGCCGACCTGCTGGACCCGGCGCTGCCCGACGCCGTGCCGGTCGCCTCCGCGCCTGACGGCCCGCCGCTCGGCGACGGCCTCGGCCCGCTGCCCACCGACCACGCCGCCGAACGCCGCCTGCTGGACCAGGAGGCCGCGCTGCTGGCCGCCGCGCACGAGCCGGGCGCGGGCGACCCGGGCCGCGAGGCCGTGCCGGAGGTGCGGCTCGCCACGCCCGGCCCGCTGCCGAGCCGCCGCCGGATCGCCACCCTCGGCACGCTGACCGGCCTGCTGGGCGTGGTGATGGTGCTGCGGATCGCGGCCGAGGGCGCGGGCGACTTCGGCGCGCGGCTCGCGGCGGGCTGCTGGGCGCTGGCGGCGATCGCGGCGATTGTCGCGACCCGGCGGCGGCTGCTGGCGGCCGCCCAGGTGCGCTGGTCGGTCGACGCCGACCGGCTGCGGGTGCTGGCCCGGCCCGGCCCGCGCGAGCCGGTGGAGGTCGCCGCCGCCGAGGTGGCGGCGCTGGTGCTCGGCCCCGGCCTGCGCCTGGACCCGCTGAGCGGCGAGCCGCGCCGCGCCGACCTCGCGGTGCTGGCGTTCGACCACCGGCTGCGGCTGGTGGCGCGGCTGCCCGCGCACGGCCTGGACGCCTTCCAGCTCGCGCACGCCCTGGACGACCACGGCTACCACGTGATCACTCCCGGGGCCCGGCCGCCGCGCACCCCCGAGTACGGCCTGGAGGGCCTGCCGGAGGTGTTCGCGCAGGTGCCCGGCGGCCGCCTGGTGGTGTCCGACGGCGGCCTGGGCTGGGCCGACGCCGCCGGGGACGTGGTGCTGCGGATGCCCGAGGACCGCATCGGCGGCATCGAGCTGCTGACCATCGCCGGGCACGCCTGGGTGCGGCTGTACGACTCCGACGGTGACGAGTTCTTCGCCGCGCCCCTGTCGGCGCTGCGCATCTCCCGCACCGACCTGCGCGAGGCCGCCCGCCGCGAGGGCCTGCCGGTCACCGACGCCGAGTACGACGCCTACCTGAGCGCGGCCTTCCACTCGGCGGTGTCGGGCCTGGCGGGCCCGGCCCCCGAAGAGGTCCCGCTCACCGAGGCCGTCCCGGCGGCCGCCGAGCTGGCCGTCACCCCGCCGCCGGGCCCGGTGACCGCGCCCGGCACGCTGCTGGACGCCACCCGCCGCTCCCGCGTCGCCACCTACGGCGTGAGCGTGCTGCTGTGCCAGGTCGTGGCGCTGCTCGGCGCGGTGTGGCTGGGGCCGGAGCTGGGCGGCTTCGCCGTGACCGCGAGCTGGTCGGTGCCCGCCGGGCTGCTGATCGGCCTGGGCGGCTACTGGCTGTACGACCGCAACCGGGCCCAGCTGCGGGTGTCGGCGGCGGGCCTCGCCGTGGTGACGCGGCGCGGGCGCGTGGAGTGGGAGCTGAACCGCGACCGCGTGGGCGGCGTCGGCATCGACGAGGCGGTCGAGCGGATGCCGCGCCTGGTCGTGTGGAGCCCGGCGGGGCGGGTGCTGCGCCAGGTGTCGTTCCCGCCGGACCTGGCCGCCCTGCGCCGCGCCTGCGAGCGCTACGGCCTGCCCTGGGGCCCGCCCGACGCCGACCGGCCCGCTCCCCCGCCGCCGGAGCTGTGAGCCCCCTCAGTTGGTGATCCGCCCGCCGGCCACGTCGATGGTGAGGCCGGTGAGCCAGTCCGACGCGTCCGAGGCCAGGAACAGCGCGGCCTGCGCGACATCGTGGGGCGTGCCGATGCGCCCGAGCGGGTGGTCGGCGGCGACCCGCGCGCGGATGTCGCCGGGCATGAGCTGGTCGACGCGCTCGGTGGCGATCGCCGACGGGGCGATGCAGTTGACGCGCACGCCCTGGGGGCCCATCTCGTTGGCCAGGTGGCGGGTGAGCATGACGAGCCCGGCGTTGGCCGCGCCGTAGGCGAGGTTGGCCCGGCTCGGCTGCCGGCCGGACGCCGACGACATCGTGATGACCGAGCCCCTGCCGCGCTCGGCCATGCCGGGCAGGAAGGCGCTGACGGTGAGGAACGCCGAGGTCAGGTCGGCGTCGATGACCTCGCGCCAGCGCCGCTCGGTGAGCTGGAGGGTGGGGACGGGCATCCCCTGCCCCCCGGCGAACGCGCACAGCACGCTCGCGGGTCCGAGTTCGGCCTCGACGCGCTCGCGAACGTGCCCGATCGCGGCGGCGTCGGTGACGTCGGCGGCGACCGCCAGGGCCGTGCCGCCGTCCTCGGTGATGCCGGCCACGACGCCGTCCAGCGCGGCGGTGTCGCGGCCGACGACGCACACCCGGGCGCCCTGGGCGGCGAACTCGCGGGCGGTCCGGGCGCCGATGCCGCGCGAACCGCCGGTGACGACGACGACCGCGCCGGACAGGTCGGGATAGGTGCCGCTCATGCTGTCCTCCTTCGAAAGGCTCGCCCCCATCCTGAGTGAGTACTCACTCATTCGTCAAGAGAAGCAAGAGAAGAACGCGCCCGAGGGCGCGGGTCAGCTCAGCGACCAGGTCTTGAGGGTCTCGTACTCCGCCCGCGGCCGCTCCCCGCCGGACAGGTGGCTGCGGACCAGGTGCACCGGCACGGCCGTCCAGGGCGCCCCGGCGAACGCCGCCAGGGGGTCGAGCAGCGGGCGCACGTCCACCGGCTGCCGGGACCGCGCCAGGGTGAGGTGGGGCCGGAAGGCGCGGTGCTTGTCGGGCGGCGTCCCGGCGCGGCGGCCCGCGGCGGCGACGGCGGCCGCGAGGCGCGCCAGGTCGCGGCGGTCGCCGTACAGGCCCGTCCACAGCACGCGCGCGTGCACCCCGCTGGCGGGGAAGGCCCCCGCGCCCGCCAGCGACAGCGTGAGGCGCTGGTGGCGGGCGACGGCGCGCTCCAGGCGGGGCAGCAGGCGGTCCAGCGTGGGGCGGTCCACCTCGCCCAGGAAGGCCAGCGTGACGTGCAGCAGGTCGCGGCGGACCCAGCGCAGGTCCGGCCAGTCGGCCCGTAGGGGCTCGATGAACGCCGCCAGTTCGTCCAGGACGTCCGGGGGCGGTACCAGCGCGACGAAAAGCCTCATGCGAACGTCCGGAACAGCACCAGATCAGCCTGTCAGCCCGGCCCGCTCCTGTCACGTGAACGGACCATGGCCGTCGCCCGGCCCGCAGCACTTTGTCCCCGTGCGGACGCCCCGCCGGGCGGTCAGGACTCCGAGGCCGCCGGGGACCGGCGGAACCGCGCCAGCACGGGGGCGACCGTACCGCGCGGCGCCGCCAGCATCGCCACCACCAGCGTGGTGGCCACCGCGACCGCGCCGCCGAGCACGATGCTCAGCCGCGGCCCGAACTGCTCGGCCATCCAGCCCACCAGCGGCGCGCCCAGCGGGTTGGTGCCGAGGAAGACGAACATGTACAGGCCCATCACCCGGCCCCGCATCTCCGGCGCGACGCCGAGCTGCATGGTGGCGTTGGCGGCCGTGGTGAAGGTCATCAGCGCGATGCCGGTCGGCACCAGCAGGACCAGGAACGCCCAGTACACCGGCATCAGCCCGGTGGCCATCTCCAGCAGGCCGAACAGCGCCGCGGCCACCAGCAGCACCCGCAGCCGGGGCCGGGTCGCGCGGCGCGCGGCCAGCAGCGCGCCGGTGAGCGCCCCGACCGCCAGCATCGTGGAGGCGAGCCCGAACGAGGTCGCGCCGGTGTGGAAGACCTCCCGCGCCACCAGCGCGGTGGTGATCTGGAAGTTCATGCCGAAGGTCGCCACGAAGCCGACCAGGACCAGCACCATGACCAGGTCGCGGCGGCCGCGCACGTAGCGCAGGCCCTCGCGGAGCTGGCCCTTGGCGCGCTTGACCGGCTCGGACGGGTTCAGCTCGCTCTCGCGCATCGCGTACAGGCCGAACAGCACGGCGCCGAACGACGCGGCGTTCACCAGGAACACCGGGCCGGTGCCGAGCACGGCGATCAGCACGCCGGCCACGGCCGGGCCGAGCATCCGCGCGCCGTTGAAGGTGGCGCTGTTCAGGGCGATCGCGTTGGGCAGGTCGCGCCTGCCGACCATCTCGACCACGAACGACTGCCGGGTGGGGTTGTCCACCACGGTCGCCAGGCCGAGGCCGAACGCCAGCGCGTACACGTGCCACACCCGCGCCGCGCCGGTGACCGCCAGGACGCCCAGCACCAGCGCCAGCACGCCCATCGCCACCTGGGTGATCATCAGCACCCGGCGCTTGGGGTAGCGGTCGGCGATCACTCCGCCCCACAGCCCGAACAGCAGCAGCGGCAGGAACTGCAGGCCGGTGGTGATGCCGAGCGCGGTGCCGCCGTTGCCCTTGGCGAGCTCCAGCACGAGCCAGTCCTGGGCCACGCGCTGCATCCAGGTGCCGGTGTTGGACACGACCTGCCCGGCGGCGAACAGCCGGTAGTTGCGGTTGCGCAGCGACCGGAACATGCCCCCGGCGTCCTCGCCGGGGCCTTCGGCCTCCGGCTCCGCCGGGGCGGCCGTCAGGCCTTGCTCAGCTTGTCCAGGATCGGCGCCGCCCGGCGCAGGACCTCCCGCTCCTCCGGGCTCAGCTCGCCCAGCCGCTGCGTCAGCCACGCCTGCTTGCGGCGGCGCTCCTCGGCCAGCAGCCTGCGCCCCGGCTCGGTCGCCGCCAGCGTCACCTGCCGCCCGTCGGTCGGGTGCGGGCTGCGCGCCACCAGCCCCTGGGACTCCAGGTGCGCGATCACCCGCGTCATCGAGGGGGGCTGCACCTTCTCGTGGTCGGCCAGCTCCCGCGGCGTCATCGAGCCGTGCCGCTCGATGGCGGCGAGCGCGGCGAACTGGGTGAGCGAGAGCGGCGCGGCGGCTTCGGGGGTGGCCGGTCTCAGCGTGCGCAGGCGGCGCGACAGGCGGGCGATCGAGATGCGCAGCTCTTCGGCCAGAGCCGGGGCCGCCGCGGGCCTTGGCGTCGGTGATGTGCTCATGGTCGTTCGCAGAAGTCATTGCTTTTGCTAACGATATGCGGAGTCCGGCTATTCCGCCACACCGTTCGCGCGAGCGGCCGACTTCCCCTCCTCCGATCGTCGCTGGTCCGCGCTGCCCTCCATGGTCGCACGCACCCCGTTGACAGCGTTGGCTAATGCTGTTAGCTTTCTGGCTATCGACCTTAAGGAGACGGTGATGACCGAGTACCTGCAGCTCCCCGGCGGCCGGATCGCCTACGACACCACCGGCGCCGGCCCCCTAGTGGTGCTGCTGCCCGGCATGGGCAACCTGCGGAGCGCCTACCGCTTCCTCGCGCCCGAGCTGGCCGCCGCCGGATACCGCGTCGTCACCGCCGACCTGCGCGGGCACGGCGACTCCAGCGCCGACTGGGACGCCTACGACAACACCGCCGCCGGGGGCGACCTGGCCGCGCTGATCCGGCACCTGGGCGGCCCGGCGACCGTGGTGGGCCACTCGTTCTCCGGCGGCACCGCCGTGTGGCTGGCCGCCGAGGAGCCGTCACTGGTCAACGGCCTGGTGCTGGTGAACGCCTTCACCCGCCCGGTGGCGATGAACCCGGCCATGCGCGCCCTCGCCAAGGTCGTGCTGTCCCACCCGGCGCTGTGGGGCATGTACTTCAAGACCCTGCACAAGGGCCCGAAGCCCGCCGACTTCGACGCCGACCTGAAGGCCATGAAGGCGGGCCTGCGCGGCCGGATGGGCGCGGTCGCCGCGATGGGCGCGGGCGCCAAGCGGGAGCTGGAGGGGCGCCTGGCGCGCGTCACCGCCCCGGCGCTGATCCTCATGGGCGGCGCGGACCCCGACTTCCCCGACCCGCGCGCCGAGGCCGACGTCATCGCCCGCGAGATGCCGGGTAGGACCGAGACCATGACGATCGACGGCGCGGGCCACTACCCGCACACCGAGTTCCCGGCCGAGACCGCCGCCGCCGTGCTGGCGTTCCTGAAGGGGCTGGACTGATGCCGCGCGTGGGGCTGTCCCCCGACGGCGTCGTGGACGCCGCCCTCACGATCGTGGACGCCGACGGCCCGGCCGCGCTCACCCTGGCCGCCGTCGCCGCCAAGGCGGGCGTGGCGACGCCGTCGCTCTACAAGCACGTCCGCAACCTCGCCGAGATGCGCGACCTGGTGACGCTGCGGGTCATGGAGGAGCTGACCGACCGGCTCGCCTCCGCCATCATGGGCCGCTCGGGCGACGACGCGGTGCGCGCCCTGATGCGCGCCTACCGCTCCTACGTCGTGGACCACCCGGGCCGCTACGCCGCGATGGAGCAGACCCCCGGGACCGACCCGCGCCTCGCGGGCGCGGCGGAGCGGCTGCTGGGGGTCCTGCTGGCCGTGCTGCGCGGCTACGGGCTGGAGGGCGCGGAGCTGATCCACGCGGCGCGCTGCCTGCGCTCGGCGGTGCACGGCTTCGCGGTCCTGGAGGCCGCCGAGGGCTTCGGGCTGCCGGAGGACCTGGAGGCCAGCTACGACCTGCTCGTCCGCATGGTGGTCGGCGGCCTGCGCTGACCGCGCCGCCCGCCGGTTAACCTGATCCCATGACCCGTGAGCGACGTCCCGATCCGCCGCCGCTGCAGACCAACGACGTCCGGATCGCGGCCGCTGGCACCGCCGCGTGGGCGGTCGCTCTGGTGGTGCTGCTGATCGTGGACCTGCCCGAGGCCGACCGCTGGTGGTTGTGGGTGTGCGGCGCGGGCGTCGCGATCGGCCTGTTCGCCGTCTGGTACGTGCCGCGCCTGCAGGCGGGCCGCGCCCGGGAGGCCGCCGAGCGCGCCGAACGCGCGCGGCGGACCGCCACCGGCACCGCCGCGGACTAGAGCTCCAGGTCGGTCTCGGCCAGCAGGTCCGGGAGCGACCCGGGAGCGCGCAGCACCGCCTCCACCAGCAGCCGGTCGGCCCAGCGGCCGGCCTCCCAGGCCAGCGCGCGGGCCAGCCCCTCGGGGCCGGAGGCGTGCGGGCCCCCGTCCGACCACCACGGGACGGCCTGGCCGTCCACGACCAGCTCCTCGTGCGCGACGTAGGCGTCCGGCGCGTCCGGCAGCACCGCGCGCACGGCGTCGGGAACGGGCCGCTCGGCGCCCGCCGACTCCACCCGCCCCGGGACCTCCTCGCTCGCGACCGGCAGGTCCAGCAGCTCGGCCAGCTCGGCGGCGTGCCCGTGCGCGGCGATCACCAGGGGCTGGCCGGCGAGCAGCGGCAGCAGGTCGGGCCGGTCCAGGACCAGCGCGTCGGCGGCGTCCACGACCTCCACCTCGCCGTCCACGATCGCGCGGACGCGCTCGGGCGGCTCGACGGCCGGGCCCGGCAGCTCGGCCAGCGCCGTCCACAGCTCGCCGAGCTGCGCGCGGGTCAGGGAGCGGGCGGGGTCGCCCATGCGGTCGAGCAGCTCCTGCGCCCCGCCGGGCTCGCCGAGCAGGCCGTCCAGGTCGGTGCGGACGCCCAGCGCCAGCAGCAGGCGCTCGTCCAGCCCCTCGGGGGCACGCTCGTACAGCCCGGCCAGCAGGTCGCCGGGCGCGCCGGGCAGCCGGAACTCGCCGGGGCGGCGGCCCGCCAGCACCGGGTGCCGCCGCAGCCACCACGCGGTGTAGGACGGGACCAGCGTGCGCGTGCCGTCCACCAGCAGGATCTGCGCGGGCTCGACCACGGCGGCGCGGTGGCGGGGCCCGGCCAGCGACCGCAGCGCGGCGTCCCAGTCGGCGACCAGCTCCAGGTCGCGCACGCCCTGGAACTCCAGCACCAGCGGCGGCATCTCCTGCGCGCCGAGCCGCTCCAGGACCGCCTCGGCCCAGCGGTCCTCGTCGTCCAGGTGCAGCGGGTCGACGCCGTCGGCGAGGGCGTCCAGGTTGATCGACTCGACGCGGACGGCGGCGAAGTCGTCCAGCACGCCGGCGCCGGTGAGGGTCTCGGCGCCCCAGCGCTCGACCAGCCCGGCGTCGGCGACGCCGAACGGCGCGTCCTCGGCCATGATCCGCCCGAGCGGGCTGCCGGGCAGCAGCAGCTCCCCGGCCGGGTAGAGCTCGCCGTCCTCGCCGGGCAGCGCGAGGTCGGCCAGCCACGGCTCCTCGCCGGGGTCCAGGCTGGTCGCGGCGACCAGGCCGAGCACGGCCTCGGCGATCTCGCCGGGCTCGTCGGCGTCCAGCGAGCCCTCGACGGCCGCGCGCACCGCCGGATCGGCCAGCACGTCGCGCGGCCCGGCCTCGATCGCGCCGAGCCGCAGCAGCAGCCGGTGCACCGCCTCGGGGTGCACGAAGCGCAGGCCGAGGGCGTCCAGCCCGGCCGGGTCGACGCCGTCCCCGGCGACCAGCAGGCCGCGCGGCCCGCGCACCAGGCGGTCGCCGGCCAGCGGCACCGGCAGCGCGCCGAGCGCGTCGGTGGGCGCTCCGTCCAGCGACGCGTAGAGCGCGCGCCACCAGGCGGGGTCGCGGTCGAGCCCGGCCAGGGCGTCCACCACGTCGGCCAGCTCCATGCGGCGCACGCCCAGGGGCGTCAGCGCGGGGTGCCGGGCGGGCCAGCCCGGCGGCAATAGCCCCGGCATGGCCGACTCGGCGAGCAGCTCCACGAACTCGGCGGGCCCGTCCACCGCGACGGTGTCGCGGCCGCGCGCCCGGTGCTCACCGTCGAGGGGCAGCAGCGGGGTGTCGGGCAGGCGCTCCAGGACCGCGCGCCGCAGGCGGGCGTCCAGCTCGCCCTTGGCGAGGGAGGTCGGGACGAGGTCGAGCAGCGCCGGGGCGGGCGGCGCGCCGCGCATCAGCTCGATGTAGGCGTCGGCGGCGCGCTCGACCAGGAAGTCGGTGAGCGGGCCGGGCGCGACGTGGCGGCGGTCGGGCGCGAGGGGGAAGGAGGCGATCAGCAGCGCGGGCAGGCTGACCGGCTCGTCGCTGGGCGTCGGGGCGTGCAGCACGCCCGGGGCGCTCTCGGCGGACACCGCCCAGCGGACCTGCCAGGTGGAGCGGGAGCGCTCCTCGGTGGGGCGGTCGGCCAGCAGCTCGGGCGGCAGCGCGCCGCCCGCCTCGGCGACGCGCCAGTCCAGGCCGTTGACCGTGACCCGGCCGGGGCCGTGCTCGGCGGTCAGCACGCGCACGTCGCCGTCGACGTCGATCTCCACGACGCCCAGCGCGGGCAGCGCCAGCATCAGCGCGGGCCCCGCCTCGCCGAGCTGCCGCCGGACCGACTCCACGGCCGCCTCGTCGCGCAGCGGCAGCCGCACGGCGGTCGTGTACCCCTCGGGGACCTGCGGCGCGCGGTCCAGGCCGAACGGCAGGCGCAGCAGCGGGACCTGCCCGTCGCGGCGCCCCAGCTCCCCGGCCAGCTCCGGAATCCCGGCCACCAGGGCGCGGGTCCGCTCGGCCGACCAGGCCACCCCGCCGTCCGCGGACTCGATCGACGGGTCGTCGCTGACCGCGACCACGGCCGCGAACCCCACGCCGAACCGCCCGGTCGCCCCCGCCTCGTCGCGCTTGGACGACGCGCGCAGCGTGGACAGCGCCTCCACGCCCGCAGCGTCCAGCGCAGCACCGGTGTTGGCGGCCGTCAGGACGCCCGTGCCGCCGTCGAACGCCAGGCGCAGCCGCCCGGCCTCCCCCGCGCGCGCCGCCGCGTCGGCGGCGTTCTGGGCCAGCTCGATGACCACGCGGTCGCGGTAGCCGCCGAGGGCGTAGTCCTCCTCGGCGTTGGCGTCCTCGCGGAAGCGCGCCGGGGACTCGGCCCAGGCGCGCAGCACCCGGGACCGCAGCGCGCCGGCGCCGAACGGCTCGTCCACCTAGCTGTGGCCGAGGGCCTCGTCGCCCTCGCCCGCCTCGCCCTCGGCGACGTCCTCGTAGCCCAGCTCGTCGATGACCGGCGGGCCGTGCTCGGAGGCGGCGGGCACCACGACGGCCTCCGAGTGCGCGCCGCAGCCATGGTCGGCCGACACCACGCGGCCGTCGTCGGGGGCGTACTCGTTGGCGCAGGCGCCGAACACCTGGCGCAGCTCGCCCGCCAGCGGCACGAAGAAGCCGCAGGTGGAGCACTGGGCCGGGGCCGACACCGCGATCGAGGCGCGCGGCCCGGCCACGCCCTCGTACCAGCGGGCGGTGGCCTCGTCGCGGCCCTCCTGCGACAGCACGCGGGCCCGGCCGAGGCCGAGCTCCCACTGCATCTGGCGGTCGGCGCCGTCGATGACCTGGGTGAAGCCGGGGGCCAGGCGCGCGTCGTCGGCCGGGGTGGGCAGCAGGTCGCCGGGGCCGAGGTCGCCGGGGCGCAGCCGGTCCAGCCACGGCACCCACGGCGGGGCCAGCAGCGCGTCGTCGCCGGGCAGCAGCACGCACTCGTCGACGGTGACGTTCTTGGCGCGCGCGGCGCGGGCGACGGTGACGGCCCAGCGCCAGCCCTTGTAGGCCGGGTCCAGCGCCTCGAAGTAGTGGGTGACCACGCGGTCGGCCTCGGCCACCAGGCCCAGGTGCCCGCCGACCCCGTGGGGGTGTGCGGTCTCCTCGGCGGCCCGCCGCGCCAGCTCGACCGCCTCGGCGGCGGCGGCGTCGACGGCCGGTGTGCGGGTACGGCGGGCGGGCCCGGCGGCGGTGCGCCCCGTAGCGGTCCGTGCGGTGGTGGTCTGCGCGGCGGCCGCCGCGGTGGAACGCGCGGGGCTGGACTGACGGAGTGGGCTCACATGTCAATTCTCGCCCATGGATGGACGTGACCGCGCACCCCAGGGGCCCCAAGGACGCTCCCCGCCCCAGTGAACTCCCGAAACGGCCGCCGATCAAGGGCGTGGCGGGCGGGCCGCGGCCCCGCGGGGCGCGCCGATCGGGCCCGTCCGGGCCGCTCCGGCCGCCGAGAACGTACTCTCGATGACGTCCGACCCACCTGTGACGACGATCCGGCACGGCGCTCCCAGGGAGATCCACGGCATGGACGACCGGCCACCCTCCGGCGGGGGCCGCACCGACGCGGTCCGGCGCGCGCTGCGCGCCGGGGCGGGCCGGACGCGGCGGGGCGCGGGGCGCGTGCGCGACGCCGCCCGGGGCGCGGGGCGGCTCGCCCGCCGCGCCACCCACGCGGGCGGGGCCGGCCGCAGCGGCCTCGGCAGCCTGATCGAGGCGGCGGCGCTGAACGCGGCGGGCGACGCGCTGGTGACGGTGGCGCTGGCCGGATCTTTGTTCTTCAGCCTCGACCTCACCCAGGCGCGCGGCCAGGTGGCGCTGTACCTGCTGGTCACCATGGCCCCGTTCGCGCTGGTGGCCCCGCTGATCGGCCCGGCGTTGGACCGGATGCGGCACGCCCGCCGGTACGCGGTCGCCGGGACGTTCGCCGCGCGGGCCCTGCTGTGCTGGGCGATGGCCGGGGCGGTGCTGTACGGCGACCAGGTGACCTTCCTGCCCGCCGCGTTCGGGGTGCTGGTGCTGTCCAAGGCGTTCGGCGTGCTGCGCGCGGCGGTGACGCCCCGGGTGCTGCCGGACGGGGTCACGCTGGTGACCGCCAACGGCCGCACCGCGTTCGCCGGGCTGATCACCGCGGCGCTGGTGGTGCCGGTCGGCGCGGGGCTGAACGCGCTGGTCGGGGCCGACTGGCTGCTGCGGATCGCCACCGTGGTGTTCGGGCTGGGCGTGGTGTTCACCATGCGGCTGCCCCGGCACGTGGACATCCCCGACACCGGCGCCGACGACGCCGAGGAGCCCCGGACCGTCCGGCCGAGCCGCGCGACGCTGCGCCGCCTCGGCCCCACGGTGCTGGAGGCGATGCTGGCCAACGCCGTGCTGCGCGCGTTCTCCGGCTTCCTGATCCTCTACCTGGCGTTCACGCTGCGGCAGCGCGGCTTCGGCGAGGTGTCGGGCACCGTCGCGCTCGGCCTGCTGGCGGCGGCGGGCGGCGCGGGCGGGCTGGCCGGGACGGCGCTGGGCGTCCGGATGCGGGCGCGGGCGCCCCGGCTGATCGTGTTCGCGACGCTGGCGGCGGTGACCGCCGTCGCGGCGGCGGCCGCGGTGTTCTACGGGCTGTGGGCGGTGCTGGCGGTCGCCGTCGCGGCCGGACTCGGCCAGTCGCTGGGCAAGCTGGCGATGGACGCGGTGGTCCAGCGCGAGATCGGCGAGCGGGTGCGCTCGTCCACCTTCGCGGTGTCGGAGACCCTGCACCAGCTGGTGTGGGTGCTCGGCGGGCTGCTCGGCCTCGGGATGTCGATCGTGGCGGGCGGCCGGATCGCGCTGGCGATCGTCGCGGGCGCGCTGGCGGCGGCCCTGGGGGCGCTGGCGGTGCACGGCGCGGGCGCCCGCCGCCGGGCCCGCCGGGAGCCGGCCGGGCGGCCCGGCAGCAGGCTCAACGCCTGAGCCGCCGCGGGCCTGCGGTCAGGGGGCCAGGTCGTCGGCGACCGCGCGCAGCACGGTGGCGATCTTCTTGGCCTCCACCGGCGAGGGGTGCTTGCCGCGCCGGTAGGTGGTGGAGATGCCGTCCAGCAGCTTGATCAGGTCCTCGGTGATCAGCACCATCTCGTCGGGCTTCTTGCGCCGCTGCTTGGCGATGGTCTTCTCCACCGACGGCAGCGTCTCCAGCGTGCGCACCGACAGCGCCTGCTGCCCCCGGCGCCCCTCGACCACGCCGAACTCCACCCGCTGGCCGGGCTTGAGCGCCTGCACCCCGCCCGGGAGCGCCGAGGAGTGCACGAAGACCTCACCGCCGTCATCACGGGTGAGGAAGCCGAATCCCTTGTCGGCGTCGTACCACTTGACCTTGCCAGTGGGCACGGGAGACCTCGTTTATTTGCTCGTCCTGAATTGGCCTAAAGATTAGCGCCACGGCCCGAGGCGGCGAAAACACCAGCGACGCCCGGGACCCGCTGCGAGCCGACGGGCAGAAGCTATCGGCGACCGGCCCCGGCGGCATCCGAATTATCGCCGCGCAGGTCACAGTTGATCTTCCGGGAACGGCCGGGCGGTCAGGCCGCCGGCGTTCCGCCCGTGGTGAAAACGCCGGCCGCGAGCCCGGCGTCCAGCCATCCGGGGAACGCCAGCAGATCGGGCAGCACCACGTCGGCGCCGTAGGCGGTCAGCGCGGCCGCGTCGAACGGCCCGGTCGCCACCCCCACCGAGGTCGCCGACGCGGCGCGCGCGGCGTCCACGTCACCGGTGTGGTCGCCCACGTAGGCCCGGACCCCGAACGCGCGCAGCGCCCCGCCCTTGTCGGCCCCGAACACCCCGCCCACGACCTCGTCCACCGCCAGCCCCAGATGGGCGGCGGTGCGCTCGGTGTCGGCCTGGTTCTTGCCCGACACGATGATCGTGCGCCCCCCGCGCCCGCGCACCGCCTCGATCGCCTCGACCGCGCCGGGCAGCGCCACCGACGCCGGGATCGCGATGCCCGGGTACAGCTCCCGGTAGCGCGCGGTCATCGCGGGCACCTCGGCCGCGGGGAACCAGTGGACCAGCTCGTCCTCCAGCGGGATGCCGATCCGCGACACCACCTCGCCCAGGTCGATCGGCACGCCGGTCTCGGCGGCCAGCGCCTCGTAGACCGCGCCGATGGCGGTACGGGTGTCGGCCAGCGTCATGTCGAGGTCGAAGCCCACCACGGGGCCGGAGGGAAGGTCGCCGGCGATTTCCGGCGCGTCACGGTGCGGCACGCCCCACAGGGTAAAGGGAGAGGTATGACGGATTCGCCGGACCCGGTGTGCGCGGGCTCCGGCGCCCAGGAGAGGTCGGCCGGATTTTTGATTCCGCCCCCACCGATCTTCTTCGCCACTATGTTCGATGGCATGCGGCTGCGATACAACTACCGCCTGTATCCATCGCCTGGTCAGCGGGCACTGCTAGCGCGGGCGTTCGGTTGCGCGCGGGTGGTGTTCAACGACGGGCTGCGCGTCCGGCGAGCCGCACGCGAGGCCGGGCTGCCCTACATCGGTGACACCGAGCTGCAGAAGCAGGTGATCACCGCTGCGAAGCGGACGCCGGAGCGGGCGTGGCTGGGCGAGGTTTCCAGTGTGGTGTTGGTGCAGGCGTTGGCCGATCTGCACGTCGCGTACCGGAACTTCTTCGCCTCGCTGGCGGGCAAGCGCAGCGGCCCCAGGCTCGCCGCGCCCCGGTTCCGCTCGCGCAAGGACAGGCGACAGAGCATCCGCCTGACCCGCGACGGTTTCCGCGTGCGCCCGAACGGCCGCCTGTACGTAGCCAGGATCGGCGAGATCGAGGTGCGGTGGTCACGGCCGCTGCCCTCCGCGCCGTCCAGCGTGACCGTGGTCAAGGACGCGTCCGGACGGTACTTCGCCTCGTTCGTCATCGAAGTGGGTGACGCGCCGTTGCCGACCGGCGGCCGAGAAGTCGGCATCGACCTGGGCCTGACACATTTCGCGGTGTTGTCGGACGGCACCAAGGTTCGCAACCCGCGCTGGCTGCGCCGCCGCGAACGCAAGCTCGAACGCGCCCAGCAGGCGCTGTCGCGTGCGCAGAAGGGGTCGGGCAACCGCGAGAAAGCCTTGCATCGGGTCGCCCGCGCACACGCCCGGGCCGCCGACGCGCGCCGTGAGTTCCATCACCAGCTCTCCGCCTGGCTGGTCCGCGACAACCAAGCGGTCTACGTGGAGAGCCTGAACGTGCATGGGTTGGCGCGCACCCCACAAGCCCGTGGCGTGCACGACGCCGGATGGGCGGCGTTCGTGCGGATGCTGGAGTACAAGGCCGCCCACCACGGCCGCACCTTCGCCAAGGTCGCGCGGAACTTCCCGTCTTCGCAGATCTGCTCGACCTGCGGACACCGTGATGGCCCTAAACCCCTGCACATCCGTGCCTGGGCCTGCGCGGAATGCGGCACCCGCCATGACCGCGACCACAATGCCGCGCTCAACGTGCTGCACGAGGGACGACGCGTCGTCGCCGCTGGACGCACCCCACGTCAGGGGTATGCGGAGACGCTAAACGCCTGCGGAGAACCACTCAGACCACCGTTCGCGGTGGCACGGTTCGTCGAAACAGGAACCCACCGGAAGCCGGAGGGGCATGACCGCCCTCGGGCAGGCTGGATTCCCCTTCCTTCAGAGGGGGAAGGACGTCAACAATGCGAGTACCCGCGCTCTCCTGGTAGTGGCGATGCGACGGGATCCGAGTAGGAGAGCGCGGGAGTCTCACTTGCGGCGGCCGCCGGTCGTACTGCCGCCCGGTACTGGATCGTCCGGGCGCCGGGATCGGCCGCTCGTGGTCCAGATATACCCGCCGCATCGAGCACGAACACGCTGACCAGGGAAAACACCCTCCCGCAAAAGACCAACGCACGACAAAGACCCCCGGAAGTAGGGCGTGATGGCCGACAAGGACCCCGGTACCGCCCCCGAGACCCCGCCCGAGCGGGGGAAGGCGGCCCCCGGCGCGGGCACCGGGCCGGGCACAGTGGCCCAGGCGGGCGCGGCTCCGCCGAGCGGCGCGGGCAAGAAGGCGAGCACCTCGCAGGAGACCCCAGTACAGGAGACCCCCATGACCGGTGGCACCCGAACCGAGCCCGGCGAGCCCGCGGGCGCCCGCCGTCACACGCCCGCGCGGCGGCTGCCGGGCGGCGGCGCGGCGGCCGCGCGCAAGCGCGCGGTCTCGCTGCTGGCCGGGCTGGTCTCGATCGTCACCACGATCGTCGTGCTGGTCCTGGCGGTGCACATCGTGTTCGTGGTGTTCGAGGCCAACGCCTCCAACGACCTGGTCAGCCGGGTCGGCGACTGGGCGGGCGACCTGGCGTGGCAGTTCAAGGACGTCTTCCAGCCGGAGGACCCCAAGCTGGCGGTGGCGGTGAACTACGGGCTGGCCGCGCTGGTCTACCTGGTGATCGGCCGGCTCCTGGTGACGCTGATCCGCCGCCTGGGCTGAGGCCCGGGCGGGAGCGGGCTCAGGCCGGCTCGCGGCCCGGGAAGCGGACGGTCTCGAACGGCCACGCCGTGACGACCCATTCCCGGACGAAGTCGGCCAGCTCCTTCTCCAGCCCGGTGTCGGGCTCGTCCCCGCGCACCCAGAACACCACGCACGCGTCGGCGGCGGGGTCGTCGGAGGGCGCGACGTGGATGCGGCCGAACTGCCGCTCCTCGTCGGGGCTGGTCACCACGTAGCTGAACGACCGGCGCAGCTGGCCCTCCTTCTGCAGCCACGCCACGTCGATCAGCGCCTGCTCGAAGGTGAACTCCTTGTCCGGCCAGCCCCACTCGGGCCCGAACCGGCCGCGCAGCCGCTCCAGGCTCCCCATCACCGCGCCGTAGTCCTTGACCACGTCGTGCACGGTGATCGGGCGGATCCGGAACCGCGGCCCCGCCACCAGCGTCGGCACCACGAAGTCCTCGGGAAGGAACGGCGCGACGCCCTCCGTCCGAGCGGACACAGCCATCTCGACCCTTCCGGTGACGGCCCCTCGGCGACGGGGGCGCGGAGCGACAAGCGAAGGGACAAACCTTAGCCCGCCCTCGCGGCGGGCGAGACAGATCACGTTTTCGGGCGCGCCGGGGGCGGCACGGGTCGGGTCCCCTTCCGATGCCTTACTGTTCTCGCGGAGGCATACATCACCATGACGAGTTCTACCCGCGAGCGGATCGTGGCCGAATCGCTCCGCCTGTTCGCCGATCGCGGCTACGCGGCGACGTCGGTGGCCGAGATCGAGGCGGCCGCAGGGCTGTCGCCCGGCGCCGGCGGCCTGTACCGGCACTTCCGGTCCAAGGAGGAGGTGCTGGCCTCCGCCATCCGCGAACACATCGAGCGCACCCGGCAGCAGGTCAGCGAGGTCCTGGAGCAGGCGACCGCCTACGAGGGGCGCCCGCTGGAGGTCCGGCTGCGGATGACCTGCCAGGCGGGCCTCGCCAAGATGCGCGAGGAGCAGGACCTGATCCGGGTGCTGTTCCGCGACCTCGACCAGTTCCCGCACCTGGTGGCGGAGATGCGCGAGGGCATCGTCAACCCGCTGTACGACGGCATCGCCACCTGGCTGGCGGCCCAGCCCGAGTTCGAGGGCCACGAGGAGGACTGGGCGGCCATCGCCTCCATCCTGGGCGGCGCGGTCGTCAACTACTGGCTGGCCAACGAGTCGATGTACGAGCCGCCGACCCGCATCGACGAGAAGCGCTTCGTGGCGAGCTGGGCCCGGCTCGGCCTCGGCTTGGTGGACCTGAAGCCCTCGCCGGCCTCCTGAGCACGGCCGCGCCGCCGGTGCGCGCACGGCCACGTGCGCGCCACCGTTAAGTTGGAGCGGATGGAAACCTACGCGGACTGGCTGCGCGCCCGCGGCGACGACGAGCTGCGCGCGCTGCTGTCCGCACGGCCGGAGCTGATCACTCCGATGCCGGCCGACCTGACCGCGTTGGCCGCCCGCGCCGCCACGCCCGCCGCCACCTCCCGCGCCCTGGACCGGCTCGACCGGTTCGCGCTGGCCGTGCTGGAGGCCCTGCTCGTCCTGCCCCGCCAGGCCACCGCCGCCAAGGCGGCCGCCCGGCTGGCCGACGCCCTTAGCGTGCGCCGCAAGCAGGCCGAGGCGGCCCTGGCCGACCTCCGCCGCAGCGGCCTGGTCTGGGGCGGCGGCGGCCCGCAGCCCGCGCCGGGCGTCCGGCAGGCGTTCCCGCACCCCGCCGGGCTCGGCCCGCCGGTCCGCGAGGTGTTCGCGAGCTACCCCACCGAGCGGCTGGCCGCGCTGGTCACCGACCTCACCGGCACCGGACCGCGCGGCTTCCCCGACTCCGGGCGCCTGCTGGACCAGCTCGCCGACCTGCTCGCCGACCCCGGAGAGCTGATCGAGGGCGCCGGACCCGAGGCCCGCGCCGCGCTCGACCAGCTCGCCTGGGGACCGCCGGTCGGCCGGGTCTCCGACGCCCGCCGCCCCGTCCGCGCCGACACCGCCGCCAGCCCCGTCGAACGGCTGCTGGCACGGGGCCTGCTGGCCGCCGAGGACGACCGCACCGTCACCCTGCCCCGCGAGGTCGGCCTGCACCTGCGCGGCGGGCGGCTGTTCCGCGACGTGGAGCCCGAGCCGCCGCCGCTCACCGGCCCCGCCTCCCGCGCCGCCACGCGCGACGACATGGTGGTGCGGGCCGCCGCCGGGGAGGCGTTCACCGCCGTCCGGCAGATCGAGGAGCTGCTGGAGCACTGGGGTCTGGAGCCCCCGCCGGTGCTGCGCAGCGGCGGCCTCGCCGTGCGCGACCTGCGGGCCGCCGCCGCGCTGCTGGACGTGCCCGACTGGCGGGCGGCGCTGCTGGCCGAGATCGCCTACGCGGCGGGCCTGCTGACCCGCAGCGGCGACCTGGACGGCGAGTGGATGCCCACCCCCGCCTACGACCTGTGGCTGATGCGCGACATCGCGGGCCGCTGGACCGAGCTCGCCCACGGCTGGCTGAAGTCCGACCGCGTGGCGGGCCTGGCCGGCGAGCGCGACGACCGCGACCGCCTGATCAACGCGCTGAGCGAGGCGGTCGTGCGCTCCAGCGCGCCCGACACCCGCCGCGCCGCGCTGGCCGTCCTCGCCGAGGCCGCGCCCGGCACCGCCGTGGACGCCGACGCCGTCCGCGCCCGGCTGGCGTGGCTGCGGCCCCGCCGCGGCGGCGCGCTGCGCGACCGGCTGGTCGAGTGGACCCTGCGCGAGGCCGCCGTCCTCGGCCTCACCGGCTTCGGCGCCCTGGCCCCGCACGCCCGCGACCTGCTGGCCGGCGACGACCCCGAACCGGCCCTCGACAAGCACCTGCCCGACCCGGTGGACCGGGTGCTGATCCAGGCCGACCTGACCGCCGTCGCGCCCGGCCCGCTGGTCACCGAGCTGGCCCGCGAGCTGGCACTGGCCGCCGACGTGGAGTCCACCGGCGGCGCGACCGTCTACCGCTTCACGCCCGTCTCGGTGCGCCGCGCCCTGGACGCCGGGCACAGCGCCGACGACCTGATCGCGCTGCTGGCCCGGCACTCGGCCACGCCGCTGCCGCAGCCCCTGACCTACCTGATCGAGGACGTGGCCCGCCGCCACGGCCGGCTGCGCGTGGGCGCGCTGACCTCCTACGTGCGCTCCGACGACACCGCCGCGATGGACGAGATCCTGGCCGACCGGCGCGCCGAGCCGCTGCACCTGCACCGGCTCGCGCCCACCGTGCTGGCGTCCCCGCTGACCCGCGCCGAGCTGCTGGAGGGCCTGCGCGCCCTCGGCCTCGCCCCGGTCGCCGAGGCGCCCGGCGGCGGGATGATCGTGACCCGGCCGGACGCGCGCCGCGCCGAGCCGCCGCCGACCGCCGAGATCGCCCGGCTGCGCCCCTCCGACGACAGCGACCCGTCGATGGTCGCGGCCGCCGTGCGGGCGCTGCGCGCCGGCGACCACGCGGCGCGCCTCGGCGCCGAGCAGGCCCGCGCCCGCGCCGACGCCCCGGCGGGCGACCCGCCGCGCTCCCCCGCCATGGCGACGATCGAGCGGCTGCGCGGCGCCGTCGAGCGCGGCGCCCGCGTGTGGATCGGCTACCTGGACCAGCAGGGCCAGTCCTCCAGCCGCATCGTGGAGCCGGTCCGGGTGGAGGGCGGCTTCCTGACCGGCTACGACGCCACCCGCGCGGCCGTGCACCGCTTCGCGCTGCACCGCATCACCGGCGTGGCCGAACTGGACGACGATTCCACCGATTGAGAATTGTCCCGTTAAATGGCTTGCGCGCCCTCCGGGACTGCGGCACTGTTGTGGTCGTCAGCAGGACGCACGACAGCGAAGGGAGGGCGACGGTGAACCGCCTCCGAACGAGACGGCAATTGCGGAACCGCATACCGAGACCGGCCCTCCGCCCCGCACGGCGGAGCTGACCAGGCACTTCGGTGCGCCCGATGCGCAGGCACGCGGATACTTCCACTCATAATGGGGTTGTCGCAGGTTCGATTCCTGCCTGTCCGACTCGCCGGACAGTAGCTCAGTGGATAGAGCGCCTACAGTTCCCGCAGCCGACTCTGATCTCGGGCGCACCCTTTTCTTTCCCTTCCCGGTGCGCAGGCCGAAGTTACTTCGGTTGATTTGGGTTCGATTCCTGAACACCTCTTTCGGGAGGTGCAAAAAGCTTCGGCCGCCTTGAACTCGGGAAGTCCCCCGGAGGTCCGCCCATGGCGAAGTTCAACCGTTCCCGCCCCACCGGCGCGCTCAGCGCCGTCAAGAGCCGTCCGGCCCCGGACGCCCGCACCCACGAGGGCGCACCGGCCTACCGCCGCGACACCAAGAGCGAGCTCTTCCTGCTCGCGGTCGCCAACATGGTGGGCGAGCAGACCTTCTACGAGAGCGCCGGCGAGCGCGACGCGCGCTTCCGCACCCTGGTCGGCGAGGTCGCCCTCGCCGACGTCGACTGGCTGACCCGCATGGTCGGCTGGCTGCGCGACGGGGCCGGGATGCGCTCGGCCAGCATCGTCGCGGCCGCCGAGGGCGTGATGTCGCGGCTGTGCGGGGAGCTGTCCGGCGGCAACCGCAAGCTCATCGACGCCGCGCTGCAGCGCGCCGACGAGCCCGGCGAGCTGCTGGCCTACTGGCACTCCCGGTACGGCCGCGCGCTGCCCCAGCCGGTCAAGCGCGGCGTCGCCGACGCCGTCCGCCGCCTCTACACCGAGCGCTCGCTGATCAAGTACGACACCGGCGCGTTCCGGTTCGGCGACGTGCTGGAGCTGACCCACCCGCGTCCGGGCACCCCGGCGCAGGGCGAGCTGTTCCGGCACGCCATCGACCGCCGGCACGGCCGCGGCGAGGAGATCCCGGCGTCGCTGACCGTGCTGCGCGCCCGCGCCGAGCTGCTGGCGATGCCGCAGGACCGGCGCGCCGCGCTGCTGCGCCGGCCCGGGGCCGAGCAGGTCCTGGCGGGGGCCGGGATGACCTGGGAGTCGCTAGCGGGCTGGCTGGGCGGCCCGCTGACGGCCGACTTCTGGGAGCGCATCATCCCGTCGATGGGCTACTTCGCGCTGCTGCGCAACCTGCGCAACTTCGACCGGGCCGGGGTCGGCGACCGGGTCGCCGAGCGGGTCGCGGCGCGGCTGGCCGACCCCGCACGGGTCGCCCGCTCGCGGGTGCTGCCCATGCGGTACCTGGCCGCCTACCGGGCGGCGGAGTCGCTGCGCTGGTCGTGGCCGCTCCAGCGGGCGCTGGACGCCTCGCTGGCCAACGTCCCGGCGCTGCCGGGCCGCACGCTGGTGCTGGTGGACCGGTCGGGCTCGATGTTCTTCAGCAAGATGTCGGAGCGCTCGGACCTCACCTACGCCGACGCGGCGGCGGTGTTCGGCGCGGCGCTCGCGCTGCGCGCGGCCCAGGCCGACCTGGTGGAGTTCGGCACCACGCACGCTCCGGTGCGGTTCCGCCGGGGCGAGTCGGTGCTGAAGGTCGTCGAGCGGTTCGGCAGCCTGGGCGGCACCGAGACCGCGGCGGCGGTCCGGGCGCACTACCGGGGCCACGACCGCGTCGTGATCGTCACCGACGAGCAGGCGTGGGCCGGCCACGGCGGCCGGGAGCCGACGGCCGCGGCGCCCGAGCGGGTGCCGGTCTACACCTGGAACCTGGCCGGATACCGGCACGGGCACGGCCCGTCCGGGAGCGGGACCCGGCACACCTTCGGCGGCCTGTCGGACGCGGCGTTCTCGATGATCCCGCTGATCGAGGCCGGTGCCGCCGCCGACTGGCCGTTCTGACCCGGCCGGGGCCCGCCGCGCACGCGGCGGGCCCCGGAACCGAGGGCCCCTTCGCAGTGTCAGATCAGAACGGTAGGGTCCGGTTTCGAGCGAGGGAGGCCCATGAGCGCGCACGGAGGCTGGGAAGACCCCTACGGCCGTCCACAGGGCTGGAACGACCCCTACGGCAGCGCCCCGACGCCAGGCTGGGGCGACGCCCCCTACGGCGGCCAGCCGCCCGGCCCCGAGGGCTACGGCTACGGTTACGGCTATGGGTACGGCTACGCCCCGAACCCGCCGCCCGCCTCCAACGGCTCCACCATCGCCGCGCTGATCGTCTCGTGCGTGATGACCACCATGTGCTGCAACGTGCTGGCCATCGCCTCGATCATCACCTCGGCCATCGCGATGGGCCGCACCTCCCGGGACCCGGAGTCGGCCCGCAGGCTCACCTGGTGGAGCTGGGGCATCCTCGGCGTGACCACGGCGCTGTGGCTGGGCCTCATCGTGATCATCGGCCTGTCCGACGACGGCTCCTCCGACACCTACTGACCGGGAAGAGCCGGGCGCCCGGTTCCGTTGAGTCTGTGCGGGCCGCACCGGGAGCGCCCGCCGGGTACCGTACGGCTCCGGGGAGCGCCGTGCGCGCGCCCGCCATCCGCGCTTGCAACGGGGGCATCCACCTGTGACCGACGGCCCGCTCATCGTCCAGTCCGACAAGACCCTGCTGCTGGAGGTCGACCACGAGCTGGCCGACGCGTGCCGCAAGGAGATCGCCCCGTTCGCCGAGCTCGAACGGGCGCCCGAGCACATCCACACCTACCGCGTGACGCCGCTCGCCCTGTGGAACGCGCGCGCCGCCGGCCACGACGCCGAGCAGGTCGTGGACACGCTGCTGAAGTTCTCCCGCTACCCGGTGCCGCACGCGCTGCTGGTGGACGTGGCCGACACCATGGCCCGCTACGGGCGGCTGCGCCTGGAGAAGGACCCGGTGCACGGCCTGGTGCTGGCCTCCTCCGACCGCAGCGTGCTGGAGGAGGTGCTGCGCGCCAAGAAGGTCAAGGGCATGATCGGCGACCGCGTCTCCGACGACGTGGCGATCGTGCACCCCAGCGAGCGCGGCGCGCTCAAGCAGGCGCTGCTGAAGCTCGGCTGGCCCGCCGAGGACCTGGCCGGCTACGTGGACGGCGAGGCGCACCCGATCGACCTGGTGGAGGACGGCTGGTCGCTGCGCCCCTACCAGCGCGAGGCCGCCGACTCGTTCTGGCACGGCGGCTCGGGCGTGGTCGTGCTGCCCTGCGGCTCGGGCAAGACCACCGTCGGCGCCGCCGCGATGGCCCGCGCCGCGGCCACCACCCTGATCCTGGTGACCAACACCGTCTCGGCGCACCAGTGGAAGCAGGAGCTGATCAAGCGCACCTCGCTCACCGAGGACGAGATCGGCGAGTACACCGGCGCCAAGAAGGAGGTCCGCCCCGTCACTATCGCGACCTACCAGATCATGACGACGCGGCGGAAGGGCGTGTACCCGCACCTGGAGCTGTTCGACGCCCGCGACTGGGGCCTGGTCGTCTACGACGAGGTGCACCTGCTGCCGGCCCCCATCTTCCGGATGACCGCCGACCTCCAGGCCCGCCGCCGCCTCGGCCTCACCGCCACCCTCGTGCGCGAGGACAACCGCGAGGGCGACGTGTTCTCCCTCATCGGCCCCAAGCGCTACGACGCGCCGTGGAAGGACATGGAGACGCAGGGCTGGATCGCCCCGGCCGACTGCGTGGAGGTCCGCGTCACCCTCACCGACTCCGAGCGCCTGGCGTACGCGACCGCCGAGCCGGAGGAGCGCTACCGCTTCTGTGCGACGACCGACACCAAGACGCGCCTGGTGGAGGCGCTGGTCAACCGGCATCGGGGCGAGCAGACCCTGGTGATCGGCCAGTACATCGACCAGCTGGACGAGCTGGGCGCGGTCCTGGACGCCCCGGTGATCAAGGGCGAGACCCGCGTGAAGGAGCGCGAACGCCTCTTCCAGGCGTTCCGCGCCGGCGAGATCGACACGCTGGTCGTGTCGAAGGTCGCGAACTTCTCCATCGACCTGCCCGAGGCGACCGTGGCCGTGCAGGTGTCGGGGGCCTACGGCTCGCGCCAGGAGGAGGCCCAGCGCCTGGGCCGCCTGCTGCGGCCGAAGGCCAACGGGCAGGGGGCGCGCTTCTACGCGGTGGTGGCACGGGACACCCTGGACCAGGACTACGCGGCGCACCGGCAGCGGTTCCTGGCGGAGCAGGGCTACGCGTACCGGATCGTGGACGCCGACGCGGTGCTGTCGGGCGGCGAGATCTAGGAGCGTATGCCTTGAGGCCCCGGCCCAAGGGCACTCGCCTGGCGGCGGTGTTTCCGTCGTCCCGGCCCAAGGGCACTCGCCTGGCGGCAGTGTTTCCGTCGTCCCGGCCCAAGGGCACTCGCCTGGCGGCAGTGTTTCCGTCGTCCCGGCCCAAGGGCACTCGCCTGGCGGCAGTGTTTCCGTCGTCCCGGCCCAAGGGCACTCGCCTGGCGGCTCGCGCCCTTGACCGTGCCTGGGCGAGTGCCACATCGCTTCGCGATCTGGCCCGGCGAGGCTCGCCTCCGGCATTGCCTCGCCGGGCCAGTTAGGCACTCGCGCGGTGGCGGGGGCGTGCCCGTCGGGCCGCTGCCAGACTGCCCGGCATGAGCGACGAGATCAGGGAAGTGGCGAGAGGCGAGGTCCCGTTCGCGCGCCTCGAAGACGGACGCGTGATCGTGGGACACTTCCGCAAGACCTACGACCCGAGCCCCGGCACGCTGAACGACCCTGAGCAGACGTTCTGGACCTTCGAGCTCGACGGCCGCCCTTTCGAGCCGGCCGCCCAGGCGAAGCGGCCGCCCGTGAGCGAGAGCTGGACGGAGGGGGCGGAGGAGCCCCTCCCCGCCGTCACGGACGGGGACCGCCACACGGTGCGTTACCCCTACTCGTACTACCACCACCTCGGCTCCGCGTCCGGAGAGGTGACGCCGTCTTCGACCAGCGCGGGATGACGATGACGGTGAAGGTCGAAGTGCTCCATGTGGACATCGAGTAAAAGCGCCCTCGCCCAAGTGACCGTAGGACTGGCATCATGACGACCATGACCGAACACCGAAAGGCCGATGCCGCGTAGACGGCCAGGCGCGCTACGCGCCGAACGACCGCTGCCCGCCGTGTGGACGGCTCAGCCACCCGCCCCGATCCGGGGCCTGTCCGCTGAGGCCGTACTGGCGATCCACCGAGTAGAGCGACGGGGCTCGGGTTACCTGTCCAACGGGGACACCGCGAGGGCGCTGCACCGGTATCGAGAGTTCCTGGACCAACCGGGGCGTCCTCTGTATCCGCAGACCGCGGTGTGCAGTTGCGACTACTGCTCGTTCGATGACGTCCGCTACGCACGAGACGTTCTGGAAGATGTGCTGGAGGAACTGCCGCCCTCGGCTCGCGCGGAGCTGGTGCGGCTGGTGAGGCCGCTGGACGAGGAGTTCATGCGCAAGACGTTGCCGGACCCGTTCGCGGATCGGGGGACGTGGCGCACGGAGTACTGGTGGTACCGGAGGCTGGCGCTTCCGCAATATGGCTGAGAAATGAGAAAGGCCCCGCCATCACTGGCGGGGCCTTTCTGTAATATGAGTCCGGCGGTGTCCTACTCTCCCACACAGTCTCCCGTGCAGTACCATCGGCGCTGAAGGGCTTAACTTCCGGGTTCGGGATGGGACCG